>NZ_JBIWKR010000001.1:0-1097699 GCF_044765765.1 Streptomyces sp. NPDC102402 | reverse complement strand
TATCCGGTATTAGACCCCGTTTCCAGGGCTTGTCCCAGAGTGAAGGGCAGATTGCCCACGTGTTACTCACCCGTTCGCCACTAATCCACCCCGAAGGGCTTCATCGTTCGACTTGCATGTGTTAAGCACGCCGCCAGCGTTCGTCCTGAGCCAGGATCAAACTCTCCGTGAATGTTTTCCCGTAATCGGGATCACAACACGAGAGCGGAACGACCAGGTCGGAATATGACCGGTCGTTCACAGCGTCCTCGCTGTTGTTGCCTACCGGACCGTTAAGGGCCGGCAGGACTTTTCAAAGGAACCACCAACCTGCCGAAGCAGGCCGGGGTATCAACATATCTGGCGTTGACTTTTGGCACGCTGTTGAGTTCTCAAGGAACGGACGCTTCCTTCGGTCCCGTTTCACCGGGGCCCTCCGGGCGCTTCCCTTCTGTTCTTGCGTTTCCGACTCTATCAGACTCTTTCGTGTCCGATTCCCGGTCGAAGCGGGTTTCGCTTTCCAGTTCTTCGCTTTCGCGCTTCCCTTTCCGGCAAGTCCGACTCTATCAGATCCTTTCGGGCCTGATTCCCAGTCAGTGGGGCTTGTCTTCCCGGCCCTTGGGCCGTTCCGACGAGTGAGACTTTAGCGGAATCCCCGGCCCCGACGCTAATCGGGTCACCTTCGAACACTGATTCCTCATTTCGCACGTGCGCACGTAAAAGGACGCGACAGATGTCGGTCGATTCGAGTGGTTACTGCGGAATGGCTGTCCGGGGACCGACCGGAGTCGGCGCTCACGTCGGACAACTCGGAGCACACTACGGACCCGGGGCGGGCGTGTCAACCTCCCTCCTGCTCCCCCGGCCGTGGAAGGCCAGCCGGTAGTCACGCGGACTGGTGGCCAGGTGCGCGGCGAAGTGCTGGCGCATCGTCACCTCGCTGCCGAACCCGGCGCGTCGCGCCACCTCGGGGAGGGCCAGGTCGGTTCTCTCCAGGAGCTTCTGGGCTGCGGCGATGCGCTGGGTGATCAGCCAGCGCATCGGTGTCGTCCCCGTGGTGGCCTGGAACCGGCGGGCGAAGGTACGGGCGGACATGCCGGCCCGGGCGGCCAGCCCCGTCACCGTGTGCGGTTCCGCCAGCCTGGTCAACGCGTAGGCGCGCGCCTGTGCGAGCGCGTCCGCATCGCGGTCGGCGTGGGGCGTGGGGTGCTCGATGAACTGCGCCTGGGTCCCCGTACGGAAGGGTGCCGTGACCATCGAGCGCGCGATCGTCGCCGCCGCCTCGGCTCCCTGGGTCGCCCGCACCAGGTGGAGGCAGAGGTCGATGCCCGCGGCGGTGCCGGCCGAGGTCCAGATGTTGCCGTCGTGCAGGAAGAGGGCGTCGCGCACCACGGTCACCCCTGGATGGCGCGCTTTGAGCAGTTCGGTGAGGTTCCAGTGCGTGACGGCCCGTCTGCCGTCCAGAAGGCCGGCCTGGGCAAGGGTGAAGGCCCCGCCGCAGAGCGCGGCGATCGCCGTGCCCCGGTCGTGGGCGCGGCACAGGGCCTCGAGCACCGGATCGGGCGCCGGCGTCACATGGTCGTCGAGGCCGGGGACGACGATCAGGTCAGCGCGGCTGAGCCAGGACAGCGTCCGGTCGGGTGTGAGGGACAGGCCACCGCGGAGGGGGACGGAGGCCGGTTCGCTCGCCACGCGGCGCAGTTCGAAGGCCGGTACGCCGCGGTCGGTGCGGTCCACTCCCCACACCTCGGTGATGACCGAGACGTCGAAGGCGCGGACGCCGGGGAACGCGACCAGGGCGATACGGAAGGGGCGGTCGGACGGCACGGTCATCGTGGCAGTAAACCATCGGTCGATGACTTTCCACGCTCTGGGCGGGGGTGGCCGCGGAGAGGAGAGTGATGCGCATGGAGATCGCGGAGAACGCAGCGCTGGTGGTTGTCGACGTGCAGCAGGGATTCGAGGAGGAGGCCCACTGGGGTCCGCGCAACAACCCGGAGGCCGATCGGAACATCGCGGCCCTGATCGACGCCTGGCAGGCGGGCGGCCGGCCCGTCGTCTTCGTACGGCACGACTCGCCGAAGCCGGACTCGCCCCTCCGGGAGGGCTGGGCGGGGAACGCCTTCAAGGAGTACGTCGAGGAGCGGCGTGGAAGGGGCACCGGGCCGGAGCTGTTCCTGACGAAGTCGGTCAACTCGGCCTTCTACGGGACCCCCGATCTGGATGCCTGGCTGCGGGCGGCCGAGGTGCGGCAGATCGTGGTGGCGGGGATCCAGACCAACATGTGCGCCGAGACGACGGCGCGCATGGGCGGCAATCTCGGCTACGAGGTGTTCTTCGCCCTCGACGCGACGTACACCTTCGACACGGTGGGCCCGTGGGGCTGGAAGCTGAGCGCGGAGGAGCTGTCGCGGGCCACCGCCGTGACACTGCACGGCGGTGGGTTCGCGAAGGTGGTGCGCAGCGAGGAGCTGGTGGCCGCGGTGAAGTAGACCGGTCAGCCCTTGCCGGCGGCCAGCTCGCGGCTGCGGTCGCGGGCGGCTTCGAGGGCGGCGATGAGCGCGGCCCGTACGCCGTGGTTCTCCAGCTCCCGGATGGCGCTGATCGTCGTGCCCGCCGGGCTGGTGACGGCCTCGCGGAGCTTGACCGGGTGCTCGCCGCTGTCCCGGAGCATGACCGCGGCCCCGATCGCCGCCTGGACGATCAGGTCGTGGGCCTGGGCGCGGGGCAGGCCGAGCAGGATGCCGGCGTCGGTCATCGCCTCGACGAGGAAGTAGAAGTACGCCGGTCCCGAGCCGGAGAGGGCGGTGGCCGCGTCCTGCTGGGACTCGGGGACCCGGAGGGTCTTGCCGACGCCGCCGAAGATCGATTCGGCGTGGTCGAGGTGCTCCCCCTTGGCGTGGCTGCCCGCGGAGATGACGGACATGCCCTCGTCCACCAGCACAGGGGTGTTCGGCATGACGCGGACGACGGGGGTGCCGTCGGCGAGAGCGTCCTCGATGAACCCGGTCGTGATGCCCGCGGCGGCGCTGATGACGAGGCGGTCGGCGGTGACGTGGGGGGCGAGCTCGGCGAGCAGGGTGCCCATGTCCTGGGGCTTGACCGCGAGGATGAGGATGTCCGCGCTCTTGGCGGCCTCGGCGTTGGTGACCGCCTCGACGCCGTAGCGGGTGCGGAGCTTCTCGGCGCGCTCGGTGCGGCGGGTCGTCACCAGCAGGTCGGCCGGGCGCCAGCCGGCCCGGATCATGCCGCTGAGCAGGGCCTCGCCGATCTTCCCTGTGCCGAGGACTGCGACGGTCTGGGACATGCGGTTCATCCTCCGGGTGGCGGTGCGCGGGACTGGTTCGTCGGCGCCATCCTCGCACCGCGCCGTCAGGTGGTGCGGCGGCGGAGGGTGGCAGCGCCCAGGCACAGGACGAGCAGGGCGCAGCCCGCGACGATCACGACGTCCCGGCGGAAGCCGGCGGTGATGTCGGTGTGGGCCAGGACCTGGTTCATCCCGTCGACGGCGTACGACATGGGCAGGACGTCGGAGACGGCCTCCAGGACCGGGTGCATCCGGTCGCGCGGGACGAACAGTCCGCACAGCAGCAGCTGCGGGAAGATCACGGCGGGCATGAACTGGACCGCCTGGAACTCCGAGGCGGCGAACGCCGAGACGAACAGTCCGAGCGCGGTGCCGAGGAGCGCGTCGAGCAGGGCGACCAGGAGCAGCAGCCAGGGCGATCCGACGACGTCGAGGCCGAGCACCCAGACGGACATCGCGGTGGCCAGGAGGGACTGCGCGACGGCGACGGCTCCGAAGGCCAGCGCGTACCCGGCGATCAGGTCGCCCTTGCCCAGTGGCATGGCGAGGAGGCGTTCGAGGGTGCCGGAGGTGCGCTCGCGGAGGGTGGCGATGGAGGTCACCAGGAACATCGTGATCAGCGGGAAGATGCCGAGCAGTGAGGCTCCGATGGAGTCGAAGGTCCGCGGGTCGCCGTCGAAGACGTAGCGCAGCAGCGTGATCATCAGGACCGGGACGGCCAGCAGCAGCGCGATGGTGCGGGGGTCGTGGCGGAGCTGGCGAAGGACACGTCCGGAGGTGGCGAGGGTCCGGGCCGCGGAGAGCGCGGGGGCTTCGTTGCTCATCGGGTCGTCTCCTGGCGGGGGCAGGCGGCTTCGTCGTCGGCGCCGGAAGAGGCGGTGGAAGAGGCGACGGAAGAGGTGGCGGCCTCGTCCACGAGGCGGAGGAACGCCTCTTCGACGGTGGCGGAGCCGGTACGGGCAAGGAGGGCGCCGGGGGTGTCGTCGGCGAGGATCTCGCCCTCGCGCATGAGGAGCAGCCGGTGGCAGCGTTCGGCCTCGTCCATGACGTGGGAGGAGACGAGGATCGTGGTGCCCCGTTCGGCGGCGAGGGTGTGGAAGAGGTTCCACAGGTCGCGGCGCAACACGGGGTCGAGGCCGACCGTCGGCTCGTCGAGGACCAGGAGTCCGGGGGTGCCCAGCAGGGCGACGGCGAGGGAGACGCGGCTGAGCTGGCCGCCGGAGAGGCTTCCGGCGAGGACGTCGGCGTGGCGGGTCAGGTCGACGTCGCCGATGGCTCGGCCTACGGACTCCTCGCGTGCGGCACGGTGTGTGCGGCCCGGCCGGAGCACCGCCGCGAAGTAGTCCAGGTTCTGCCGGACGGTGAGGTCCGTGTAGACGGACGGGGCCTGGGTCACGTAGCCGACGCGCGACCGCAGGGACGGGTGGCCCGCGGGGCGCCCGAGGACGTCGAGGGTGCCCGTGACCTTGGCCTGGGTGCCGGCCACGGCCCGCATCAACGTCGACTTCCCGCAGCCGGACGGGCCGAGGAGACCGGTGATCCTGCCCGGCTCGACGGTGAAGTCGAGTCCGCGCAGGACCGGGCGGCGCCCCCGTACGACGGTGAGGGAGCGGGCCTCGACGGCGCTCGCGCCCGTGGCGCGCGGGGAATTCATCATGTGATGAATATGCGTGCCGTCCGCGGGCCTCGTCAAGGGACGCGGCGGGCCGGGCCCGTCCGTCAGCGCGTCAGCACGGCGAGTTCGACCACGTAGTGCTCCTCGACCATGTCGTCGGGGAACACGGAGGCCAGGTGTCCGCGCTCCTCGTCCAGGAAACGGCGGTTGGGCTCGGCGTCCGCCCCTCCGCGCACCAGGAAGGCGGAGTGGCTGGAGAGGTTGGCGAGGTGGGCGTCGACCGGCACGGTCCGGGACCACGGCAGCAGCCGCTCGGCGAAGCCGCCGCCGGACAGCTGCGGGAGGTTGCGCGAGTCGGTGCCGCCCGGAGTGCCGTGCGCACTGTCCTCCACTCCGAAGTGACTTCGCAGCCGGGTGTCCTGCTCGGCGATCCACGGCACGGACTGGTCCGCGACGTTCCACCAGAGCGCCAGAGCGCCGCCCGGACGCAGGACACGGAGCGCCTCGGGGAGCGCCAGGGCCGGGTCGGTCCAGTGCCACGCCTGGGCGTAGGTGATCAGATCGGCCGACGCCGTGGCCAGAGGGAGCCGGTTGCCGTCCCCCCTGACGACGGGCAGCGACGGCAGCGCGCGGCGCAGCTCACCCGCCATCCCGGGACCCGGCTCCACGGCCGTCACCCGGGCACCCCGGTCGCGCAGCAGCCGGGTGGCGATGCCCGTCCCGGCACCGACATCGACGACACGGGCACCCCTCAGGGGGCGTGCGGCCAGCTCCTCGACGGTGTCCAGGAGCGCGGGCGGGTATCCGGGGCGGAACGCCGCGTACAGGGCGGCGGAGCTGTCGAAGGAGAGGGCGCGGGGCACGGTTGCGGACATGGGTCCATGCTGCGTCCGGACCGGCCCGCGCGGGCGGGAATCGCCGCTTCTTTACCGGCGCCCGGCTCGCTTGCCCTTGGCGCCCTTGCGGGCCGCCGGGTTGCCGGTGCGGGACGACCGGCGCTTCGTGTACCGGGCGAGCGCCGTCTCGTACTCCGTGCGCCGCAGCTTCTCGCCCGGCGCCTCGCGGAAGGAGCGGATGAAGTAGGCGAGGAGCGATCCGATGAAGCCGATCGACTTGAGGCCGCGGAGCCTGTCGTCGGCCGACGGGTCCGCGGGGCGCCGCGTGAAGCCCTCCCAGGTCTTGCGGAAGGCGATGGCGCTGCAGACCGCGAACATCAGCACCACGAGCACGCCGACGAGGCTGTCGACCTCCGCGATCTCCAGGCCCTGGTAGGCGAAGCGCAGGACGAGGCAGGAGGCGACGGCGGCGGCCAGCGAGCCCGCGGTGACGGCCGCGCGCCGCAGCCCGTACCCGCCGTCGTGGTCGACCCAGGTCGTACCGAAGAAACGGAGGGGTTCGGGCTGCGGCCCTGGCGTGGTGCCGCCCGAAGGCGCGGCCGAGGACGTTCCGGGGGCTTCGCTGTTCTCGCTCACGGAATCGATTATCCCCGGGTGCGCGACGGTCCGGTCAGTCGCAGCGCGGTGCGATGTATCCGTCACTGCCCGTCTTGACGTAGGCGTCGGCCACGAACTGCCCGTTGGCGATGTTGTCCCAGAGGTTGGACGTGCCGTACGGGCCGGTCACCCGCTCCCCCGGCTTCTGGCAGTACACCGGGACGCTCATCCCGTACGGCAGCGTGCGCACGATCCCGTACTGCGTGCCGGGTCCCCGGCGTACGTTGACGCGGTAGCCCGGAGCGATCGGGTAGACGACCGTGCCCGCGGCGAGCGTCGTGACCTCCTCCGCGGCCTCCGCGTCCGCGTCCGCGTCCGCGGTCACTGTGCCGGCGGCGTTCTCTTCAACACCCATGAGGGCCTCCCCCGTTGAAAGCGATGCGTGTGACGCGCAGGCTAACAAGCCCCACGCTGCTCGCACGCACCATCGACTAGGCTCCGTGCGTCGCGCTTGCGCACGAACACACGGGGGTGGGCGATGCCGCCGCTGCAGGGGACCGGATCACATCCGGAAGCGGAGCATCCTGAGTACGCCGGGCAGTACAGGCTCGAGGCATGTCTCGGCGCGGGCGGCATGGGTGTCGTACACCTGGCGCGCTCCGCCTCCGGGCTGCAGCTCGCGGTGAAGGTGGTGCACCGCCAGTACGCGGCGGACCCCGAGTTCAGGGCGCGTTTCCGGCAGGAGGTCGCGGCCGCCCGGCGGGTCAGCGGGGCGTTCACCGCGCCGGTGGTGGACGCCGATCCGGCTGCCGCCCTGCCCTGGATGGCCACGCTGTACGTCCCCGGCCCCACACTCTCCGCGCAGGTGAAGCGGAACGGGCCGATGAGCCCCGCCGCGCTGCGCAGGCTCACCGCCGGGCTCGCGGAGGCGCTGCGCGACATCCACCGGGCCGGTGTCATCCACCGCGATCTCAAGCCGAGCAACGTGCTGCTCCCCGACTCGGGGCCGAAGGTCATCGACTTCGGCATCTCCCGGCCCTACGACAGCGATCTGCGCACGGAGACGGGCAAGCTGATCGGCTCACCCCCGTACATGGCGCCCGAGCAGTTCCAGCGCCCCCGCGAGGTCGGCCCGGCCGCCGACGTGTTCGCGCTCGGCGCGGTGCTGGTCCACGCGGCGACGGGCCGGGGGCCCTTCGACTCGGACAGCCCGTACCTCGTGGCCTATCAGGTGGTGCACGACGAGGCCGATCTGGCCGGGGTGCCCGCGGATCTCGCGCCCCTGGTCGGGCGGTGCCTGGCCAAGGACCCGGCGGAGCGTCCCACCCCTGACGAGATCATGGCCGCGCTGCACCCTCCGTCGTACGAGGCGGCCGCCTTCATCCCCGTGCAGCGGAGGCCGGTCGCCGCCGAGTCGGTGGAGGCGGACGAGGGGACCACGCACGTGCGGGCGGCGGCCGGGCTTCTCCCGGGGCCGGGTCCGGTGAGGAACCGCCGGGCGCGGCGGCTCGCGGTCGTGGCCGTGGCCGTGGCAGCGCTGCTGCTGGCCGGAGGTCTCACGGCGGCCGGGGTCTGGGGCGGGTCCGGGGTGCCGGAGACCGGGGCCGGCGCCGCGAAGGGGTCCGCGGCGGCCTTCGTACCGTGGGAGACACCCCTGCGGTCGCAGGGCGGTTCGACGCCGTCGTGCACCGCGGGAGCCGGTACGGACCCGGCGCTCCTCTGCGTCTCCGCCGGGTTCGGCGCCGCCCGGCTGGACCCTTCGGACGGCCGGGTCCTCTGGTCGCACCGGGACACGTCGGCACAGGCCGCTCCGCCTGGGAGCACCCTGTCCGGGAGGGCCGCCTACGCGGTCATGGCGGGCGAGGATCTCCGGGCGTACGCCCCCGGCACGGGCGCCCGGCTCTGGCGTACGGACCTCTCCGCGTACCTCGACGACCCGCTGCCCGCGGGCGACACGCTGCTGACGGTCCGCCAGGACGGTTCGCTCCAGGCGCTCGACGCGGAGACCGGGACGTCCCGCTGGCGTCGCACCCTCCCGGGCCACGAACGGCCGGGCTACGGCCTGTACGACGCCGGCACCGGGCTCGCGTACGCCTTCGAGAGTTCGGCGCAGGGGTCCAGCACGCTGATCACTGCCGTCGAGGCGAAGACCGGCGACACGGCCTGGCAGCGGCGGCTGGACGGGATGCTCACCCCGGCCGGGACGTCGGACGGCGCACTCCTGCTGACCTCCATGAACGAGAAGGCCCAGACGACCGGGCTCGTCCGCTACGCCCCGGAGCGGCGGAGCACGACCCGCGTCTCCCTGCCCTTCCGCATGAACGGACCGGAGACCGTGGTCGACGGGGACACCGCCTTCCTGCTGGAGCGCGGCGGGACGCTGCTGGCCGTGGACGTCCGTCCGGGCGCCGGGCGGGTCGAACGCTGGCGGCTGGAGACGGCTGTCGGGATGACCTCGGCACCGGTCCTCGGGGCGGGCCGGCGGCTGTACTTCTCGGCCGCCGACGGGCGGCTGCTCGCCGTGGACACGGAGCGCGGAACACTGCTGGGCCAGACACGCCCGCGGCTGAGGGAGGGGAAGCTGGGCCACGCCGCGTCGCTGCCGGCCCCCGTGGTCCTGGGCAGGAGTGTCATCGGCACCGCGCCGGACGGGTCAGTCTTCGCCGTGGACGCGAACGGCCCCGCCCACTGGTGAGACCAGGGACGGGGCCGGACGGGACAGCCTGGGATCAGCCGAGCTTGGAGACGTCGCGGACGGCACCCTTGTCCGCGCTGGTCGCCATCGCCGCGTACGCGCGCAGCGCCTGGGAGACCTTGCGGTCGCGGTTCTTCGGCGCGTACACGCCGTTCAGCGCCTCACGGCGGGCGGCGAGGTCGTCCTCGGCGACGAGCAGCTCGATCGAGCGGTTCGGGATGTCGATCCGGATCCGGTCGCCGTCCTCGACCAGCGCGATCGTGCCGCCGGACGCCGCCTCGGGCGAGGCGTGCCCGATGGAGAGGCCGGACGTACCGCCGGAGAACCGGCCGTCCGTGACGAGCGCGCAGGTCTTGCCGAGGCCCCGTCCCTTGAGGAAGGACGTCGGGTAGAGCATCTCCTGCATGCCGGGGCCGCCCTTGGGGCCCTCGTAGCGGATGACGATGACGTCGCCGTGCGTGATCTCCTTGCGAAGGATCTTGTCGACGGCGTCCTCCTGCGACTCGCAGACGACGGCCGGTCCCTCGAAGGTCCAGATCGACTCGTCGACGCCCGCCGTCTTCACGACGCAGCCGTCCACGGCGAGGTTCCCCTTGAGGACCGCCAGGCCGCCGTCCTCGGAGTAGGCGTGCTCCATGTCCCGGATGCAGCCTCCGGCCGCGTCCGTGTCGAGGCTGTCCCAGCGCTCGGACTGCGAGAAGGCGGTCGCGCTGCGGACGCAGCCGGGGGCGGCGTACCAGAGCTCCACGGCCTCGGGGGACGGGGAGCCGCCGCGGACGTCCCAGTTCTTCAGCCACTCGTCGAGGCTGCCGGAGTGGACCGCGTGCACGCCTTCGTTGAGCAGCCCGCCGCGGTGCAGCTCGCCGAGGAGGGCGGGGATGCCGCCGGCCCTGTGCACGTCCTCCATGTAGTACGTCCCGCCGGGCGCCACGTTGGGGGCGACCTTCGCGAGGCAGGGGACCCGCCGGGAGATCTCGTCCATCTCCGGGAGGCCGAAGGCGAGCTCGGCCTCCTGGGCCGCGGCCAGCAGGTGGAGGATCGTGTTGGTGGAGCCGCCCATCGCGATGTCGAGGGCCATGGCGTTCTCGAACGCCTCGCGGGTGGCGATGCTGCGGGGCAGGACGGAGTGGTCGTCCTCCTCGTAGTGGCGCTTGGTGATGTCGACGATCGTGCGGCCGGCGTTCTCGTACAGCGCCTTGCGGGCGGTGTGGGTGGCGAGGACGGAGCCGTTGCCCGGAAGGGCCAGGCCGATCGCCTCGGCGAGGCAGTTCATCGAGTTGGCGGTGAACATGCCCGAACAGCTGCCGCAGGTCGGGCAGGCGTTCTCCTCGATACGGAGGATGTCCGCGTCGGAGATCTTGTCGTTGACGGCGTCCGAGATCGCGTCGACGAGGTCGAGGGTGCGGACCGTACCGTCGACCAGGGTGGTCTTGCCCGCCTCCATCGGACCGCCGGAGACGAACACCGTGGGGATGTTGAGGCGCATCGCGGCCATCAGCATGCCGGGGGTGATCTTGTCGCAGTTGGAGATGCAGATCAGGGCGTCGGCGCAGTGGGCCTCCACCATGTACTCGACGCTGTCCGCGATCAGGTCACGGGAGGGCAGGCTGTAGAGCATGCCGCCGTGTCCCATGGCGATGCCGTCGTCCACCGCGATGGTGTTGAACTCGCGGGGCACCGCGCCCGCGGCCTTGATCGCCTCGGAGACGATACGGCCGACGGGTGCGAGGTGGGTGTGGCCCGGCACGAACTCGGTGAAGGAGTTGGCCACCGCGATGATCGGCTTGCCAATGTCCTCACTGGCTACGCCGGACGCCCGCATAAGGGCGCGGGCGCCCGCCATGTTGCGGCCGTGGGTGACAGTGCGGGACCTCAGCTGGGGCATCGTCTCTCGCTCCTTCGACAGAAAAGACTGTCTTCGAGCGTACGCCCCCCGTGCCAAGATCTGGACACCCTGTCCGTTATGCGGGACGAGGTGCTCAGTGGGCGGGCAGATGGAGGGCCCGCCCACCCCATGGTCACACGGCCGGGAGCGCCTGGATCCACTTGCCGTGCAGCGCCGCCAGCCGCTCACCGGAGGCCGCGACGTACCACTGCTCCGTCGTGCCCGCACCGTCGTTGTAGGTCCAGCGGAGTCTGCCGTCAGCCGCGTCGTAGGCCTGGACGCCGCCGTCCTCGTCGAACTCCGTCGCGCCGTACAGCGTGTCGCCGACCTTGGCGAACTGGACCGGCGACGAGAGGCCGAGCAGGTCGGTGTTGCGCCACCTCTGTTCGCCCGTCCTGGCGTCGACGGCCCACAGCGCATGGGTGCTGTCCGAGACGTAGAGCACTCCGTCCAGGACGGTCGGGCCGTTGAAGGAGGCGAACTTCCCGGCCTCCAGCGCCCAGCGTTCACCGCCGTCCTCCAGGGAGAGCGCGCGCATGTGCGCACCGTCGGCGACGTACACCGTGCCGCCCTGCACGGCGAGCCTGTCGAAGTTGGACCTGCTGATCTTCTTCGTCCACAGCTGACGGCCCGTCGCGGTGTCACGGGCGGTCAGGTTCTTCCTGTGGTCCGTGTAGACGAGACGGCTGCCCGACACCACCGAGGTGATGCCGGACTCCTCCGTCCCGGTGTCGCGCCGCTCGCTCCAGACGGCCTTGCCGGTGCGTACGTCGATGGCGGCGAGGACGTTGGTGCGGGAGCTGAGGTCCTTCTCCAGGATCCCGGCGATCACGTAGACGCGTTCCGCGTCGGCACCGACGGGCCTGGGCTGGGCGTACCGCCCGCCCAGGTGGCTGCGCCACGTCTCCTTCCCGGTGGCCGGATCGAGACCCACGACGTCGCCGTCGTACTCGCCACTGGCCAGGTAGAGGGTGTCACCGCCCATGATCAGGCGTGCGCCCGGCGTGGCGACGCCCGTCCGGGACCACACCTGCCTGCCGGTGGCGAGGTCCCGGCCCACCAGCGGGTCGCCGGCGACCAGCACCACGTTCCCGACGACGGCTAGCACCTCGTGGTTGCCGAAAGTGCCCACCGAGGCCTTCTCCCGCCACAGGGGACGCGGCGCTCCGTCCGCGGGCGTGGCGGTGCCGCCGCCCTTCCCCTGCTTCGGCGTCCCCGTGCCACGGGAGGAGGGGTCCGCCGCCTCCGGTCCGCAGGCGGCCGTCAGCGCTCCGGTCAGCGCGAGGCCGAGCCCCGCACCGGCCATCCGCAGCAGCCGTCTGCGCGAAGGCGCCGCAGCGCCGCCGTCCGTTCTCTGTCCACTCCGGGTCGTCACGGTCCGGCTCCCCCGCTGTTGTCGTTCGCGATCCGTATCGACGGCTCACTCGTTGCGCACAGACAACCACCAGGAATCCCTCCTGGCCGTGCCTGGGACCGTTCCGCGACATCGCTGTGAAGCAACCGCGACGCCCGTCGCGGAAGCAAAACCCTCTGTCCGCTCACCGGTCGGCGAGGTACCTCTGGAGGGTCGGCGCCACCATGGCGACGATCTTCTCCGAATCCTCCGAGGCGAGCGGCTCCGCCTGGATCACGTACCGCAGGATCGCGATTCCGATCATGTGCGAGGCGGCCAGTTCCGCGCGGAGCGTCGGGTCCGGCACGTCCACCCCCGCCGCGATCCGCTCCAGCAGCCTGCGCAGCACGAAGCCGCGCAGCGCCTTCGCCGCCGCCTCGTGCGTGAGCGCCGAGCGGACGATCGCCAGCAGCGGCGCCCGCGTCACCGGGTTCTCCCACACGCCGATGAAGTACCGGGCCAGCCGCTCCCCCATGTCCTCCGGGGGTCCTTCGAGGATCTCCGGGATCACGAGGGTCGGCTCGAAGGAGACCTCGACCGCCGCGGCGAAGACCTCGTCCTTCGTGCCGAAGTAGTGGTGGACCAGGGCGGCGTCGACGTCCGCCTCCTTGGCGATGCCCCGGACCGACGTCTTGTCGTAGCCACGGCGGGCGAACTCCGTGCGGGCCGCCTCCAGGATGCGGGTCCTGGCGTCCGGGCCGGTGGCGCCCGCCGTGCGGGAGGGCCGGCCCCTCCGCCGGGGGGCGGGGCCGTCCGCGCCGGGGGTCACGGGCGGGGCGCCCGCGCCGAGGACGCCAGATGGAGCCGGGTGTAGGCGAGCGCTTCCGCGAGGTCGGCCTCGCGTTCGGCCGACGACATGGCGCGGCGGGTGTTGACCTCGATGACCACATGGCCGTCGAAGCCGGTACGGGCCAGTCGCTCCAGCAGT
Organism: Streptomyces sp. NPDC102402; assembly: GCF_044765765.1. Taxonomy (NCBI): domain Bacteria; kingdom Bacillati; phylum Actinomycetota; class Actinomycetes; order Kitasatosporales; family Streptomycetaceae; genus Streptomyces; species Streptomyces sp. NPDC102402. Next base: position 1,084,464 of record NZ_JBIWKR010000001.1, on the reverse strand, counting down.
TCCGCGCAGGGCTGGTCGCCCCGGCCGGGCACCAGGTGCTCGTCCTTGCCGGAGCCCTTGCCGTCGGCGAGGTGGACGTGGGCGAGCCGGTCGCCCATCCGGTCCACCATCGCGAGGCTGTCGGTGCGCGCGGTCGAGGTGTGCGAGAGGTCCACGGTGAAGTGGCGGTAGTCGTCGTTGCTGACGTCCCAGGCGGGGGCGTACGCGAGCATCTCGCGGTCCCGGTAGCGCCACGGGTACATGTTCTCCACCGCGAAGCGCACGTCGGTCTCGTCCGCCATGCGCCAGATGCCGGAGACGAAGTCGCGGGCGTAGTTGCGCTGCCACCGGAACGGCGGATGGACGACCACCGTCGAGGCGCCGAGCTTCTCCGCCGCCGCCCTGGCCCGCTGGAGCTTCACCCACGGGTCGGTGGACCAGACCCGCTGGGTGATCAGCAGACAGGGCGCGTGCACGGCCAGGATCGGGACCTGGTGGTAGTCCGAGAGACGCTTCAGCGCCTCGACGTCCTGGCTGACCGGATCGGTCCAGACCATGACCTCGACACCGTCGTAGCCCAGGCGTGCGGCGATCTCGAAGGCCGTCGCCGTCGACTCCGGATAGACGGAGGCCGTCGACAGGGCGACCTTCGCATCCGGGATGCGCACCACTGGTTCTGCCACGTGGACAGGGTACGGGCAGCGCCACGCGTCACCGAGGGACCCCGGCTGAAAGTGAGAAGGCCCATGCCGGCCCGCCGCGTGGTCAGGCCAGGGCCGCCTGCTGTGCCGGCAGGTGGTCGAGGCGGCGCAGGATGACACCCTCCCGCAGTGCCCAGGGGCAGATCTCCAGCTCCTCGACCCCCAGGAGGTCCATCGCCCCCTCGGCCACGAGCGCCCCCGCGAGGAGCTGCCCGGCGCGCCCCTCCGTGACCCCCGGCAGATTCCCGCGCTGCTCGACGGTCATCGCCGACAGCTTCGGCACCCACTCCTCCAGGGCCTTGCGGGTGAGGACCCGCTGCACGTACAGCCCCTCGGCGGAACGGGCGGCGCCCGAGATCCTGGCGAGCTGCCGGAACGTCTTGGAGGTCCCCACGACGTGGTCGGGCGGCCCGAGGCGGGTGAACTCGCCGACGGTCCGGGCGATACCGGCGCGGACATGACGGCGGAGCGCCCGCACGTCCGCCGCGTCGGGCGGGTCGCCCGGCAGCCAGCCGGCGGTGAGGCGTCCGGCACCGAACGGCAGCGACACCGCGGCGTCGGGCTCCTCGTCCATCCCGTACCCGACCTCCAGCGAACCGCCGCCGATGTCCAGGACCAGCAGCTTCCCGGCCGACCAGCCGAACCAGCGGCGCGCGGCGAGGAAGGTCAGCCGGGCCTCCTCCTCCCCGCTGAGGACGGCGAGGGCGACACCGGTCTCGTCCCGCACGCGCGCCAGTACCTGGTCCGCGTTGCCGGCCTCGCGCACGGCGGAGGTGGCGAAGGCGAGCACGTCCTCGCAGCCCTTGTCCTCGGCCGCCTGGAGGGCGTCGGCGACCGTCGTCACCAGCCGGTCCACACCTTCGGGGCCGATCGCCCCGTCCGGATCGAGGAGTTCGGCGAGCCGCAGTTCCGCCTTGTGCGAGTGCGCGGGCTGCGGACGCGCACCGGGGTGCGCGTCGACCACCAGCAGATGCACCGTGTTCGACCCCACGTCGAGGACTCCGAGTCTCATACGGGAACGCTACTGCGGCTTACTCTGGGCACGTGCCAAAGACGAAAAAGGCGAAGCCGGACAAAGCCACGAAGAAGCAGCAGAAGACGAACCAGGAGACGCATCGGCCGGGAGCAGCAGCAGGGCCGGACGGGCCCGACGAGAAGGGGCTCGACTTCGCGCGGGCCTGGGTCGAATTCGCCGACCCCGCCGACGACGAGCAGATCTTCCGCTGCGATCTGACCTGGCTCACCTCCAGGTGGTCCTGCATCTTCGGCAGCGGCTGCCAGGGCATCCAGGCGGGCCGCGCGGACGACGGCTGCTGCACGCTGGGCGCGCACTTCTCGGACAAGGACGACGAGAAGCGGGTCGCCGGGCACGTCGCACGGCTCACACCGGACCTCTGGCAGTTCCACGACGTCGGCACCAAGACGGGCTGGGTCGGTGTCGACGAGGACGGCGAGCGCCAGACGCGCCGCTGGGAGGGCTCCTGCATCTTCCAGAACCGCCCCGGTTTCGCGGGCGGCGCGGGCTGCTCGCTGCACATCCTGGCGCTCCGGGAGGGCAAGGAGCCGCTGGAGACCAAGCCCGACGTGTGCTGGCAGCTGCCTGTCCGCAGGACGTACGACTGGATCGAGCGGCCCGACGACACACGCGTGCTCCAGATCTCCATCGGTGAGTACGACCGCCGCGGCTGGGGCCCGGGCGGTCACGACCTGCACTGGTGGTGCACGTCGGCGACCTCGGCGCACGGGGCCGGCGAACCGGTCTACGTGTCCTACCGCCCCGAGCTCACCGAGATGATGGGCGAGGAGGCGTACGGCCGGCTGGCCGAGCTGTGCGAGCAGCGGCTGGCGGCGCTGCTGCCGATGGCCCCTCACCCGGCCGACCCTGCCTGAGGCGGGTCCTCTGACCGGGGCCTCGGAGGAGGCCTCGGATGCGGGACCTCGGAGCGGCCCGGCTCCTGACGGCGGCCCGGTGCGCGGCGGACAAACGTTCCGCCGCACACCGGGCCGCCGTTCCGCGTCAGCCTGCCGGGACGGACGCCTCGCCGGAGGCCGTCGTCGGGCCCGGCGACGGGCCGGGGCCGGTGGTCCCCTCCGTCGGAGACGGCGTGGGGTCCGGGGAGTCCGTCGGCGTGGGCGTCGGGTCCGGTGATCCGGTGGGCTCCGTGGGGTCCGGCGTCGGCTCCTCCGTCGACGGGGACGGGGACGGGGCCGGGGAGGACGGCGTGGGGCTCGGGGGTCCGGACGACGGATCCGGTGACGGGGCCGGGCCTCCGGGGCGTGGGGCCGTGACGCCGGAGCCGGTGATCGCGACCGCGGATCCCGACGGGGTGAGCACGACGCGGGCGCTCCACGGGCCCCGCGGCTCGGCCCTGTGGTCCACGAAGACGTGGAGTACGACGCTCCGGCCGGGGGCGAGAGTGCCTGACGAACGGCTGAGGCGCAGCCACGGGGCGTCGGCCCGGGCCGACCAGGCGACGGCTTCGTCGCCGGTCGCCGTCAGGGTGATCGCCGTACGGCCGCCCGAGGTGTCCGGACGGGCCGACACCGCGAGCGCGTCCCCGCCGGGGCCCGGGCCCACGCTGACGACCTCGGCCGACACGTCCGGGCTCCGGACGCCGTCCGTGAAGGTGTCGTCGCCGTCGGGGCCGGCGTTGCCGGCGTTCTCGTAGTGGTCGTACGGATCGCCGTCGCGGCCCGGCTCGCCGTCCAGCTCCGTGGCGGTGACCGAGGTGTCCCGGCCCTCCCCGGTCAGCGGTGCGCCCCGGTAGGCGGCCCACAGGGCGATCACCGGGGCGGCGACGACCGTCGCCACGACCGTCGTCGTCACGACCCGGGCACGGAGTCTGTCCCGGCGCGCGGCATGGTCCTTGGGGTCCAGCGGGAAGCCCGTCCGGCCGAAGCGCGGGGCACCGGACCGGGACCGCCTGGCATGCGTCAGGGCGACGCGCACGGAGGGACGCGGCGCCTCGACGACCGGCAGGGCCGCGGCCGGGGTGACGGCCGCACCCGGCCACGGCCCGGAGGCGCCGGACCGCTCGGCGGCGCGGCGGCAGCGGGGGCAGTCGTCGACGTGCCGGACGAGCTCCCGGCGCAGGGCGGCCGAGAGCAGCATCCGGGGGGAGCCGGTGAGCCGGGCGACGGCGGGGCAGTTCCCCGTCTCGACGACGGCGAGGGCCGCCCGGGTCCGTTCCACTTCGCAGGCCGCGCCGGCCAGCAGTTCCCGGGCGCTTCCGGGATCGAGGCCGAGGACCGCGGCGACGGCCCGCGGGGTGAGCCCGTGGCGCACGGCGAGCTCCAGCGCCTCACGCTGCTCCGGGGTGGTGCCGGCGGCCTCGGGCCAGGCCAGCCGGGCGAGTTCCCGCCGATGCGCTTCGGCCGCCGGGGACTCCGGGGAACCGCCTGGGCCGGAGGATGCCTCCTCCGGCGTCCCCCTGGTGCCCACCGCCCGGTCCGCCTCGTGCGGCGCGGCGCCCCGGGCGGGCGTGCGCCGGTGCGCCTGACGGCCCCGCCCCTGCGCGGTGAGCGCCCGCAGGCACGTCCACCGGGCCAGGGCGTACAGCCAGGATTTACGTTCCTCCTCGGCCCGGGGGCACCGGGCGTCCTGGCGTTCGGCGATCGCCAGGACCGATCCGAGCGCCTCGGTGGCCGCCTCGTGGTCGCAGAGCACGGAGAGACAGTAGGTGAACAGGCCGTCGAGGTAGGGCTCGTCGAGTGCGGGCGAGCGCCGCGCCGCAGACCGGGCCTCGCGGCGGTGCGCCCGGTGTGCGCCGGTGGTGTGCGTGGGAGTCTCCAGCCTGCTGCTCATCACGGGGCGACCGTAGGCAGACGCGGGTGGAGCCCTTGCAGCACTTTCCTACATTTAATCCTTATGGGTGACACTCCCCCTCGAAAGGAGACAGGAATCCCGCATTCCGACGGAAATGCCGCATCGCCCGCGCGTTCGATCCCCGTGCCCGCGACCGGTGCTGTCAGAGCTCACCTATACGGTGACGCCATGGCTGCCCGTACGAAATCCGCGAAGGACCGGCCGTCCTACCGTTGCACCGAGTGCGGCTGGACGACCGCCAAATGGCTCGGCCGCTGCCCGGAGTGCCAGGCGTGGGGGACGGTCGAGGAGTTCGGCGGCGCCCCCGCGGTCCGTACGACGGCGGCGGGCCGTGTCTCCACCGCCGCCCTGCCCATCGGCCAGGTCGACAGCCGGCAGGCCACCGCGCGCTCGACCGGGGTCGGCGAGCTGGACCGGGTGCTCGGCGGAGGGCTGGTGCCCGGAGCCGTGGTGCTGCTCGCGGGCGAGCCCGGCGTCGGCAAGTCGACGCTCCTGCTGGACGTGGCGGCCAAGGCCGCGAGCGACGACCACCGCACCCTCTACGTCACGGCCGAGGAGTCCGCCAGCCAGGTGCGGATGCGGGCCGACCGGATCAACGCGATCAACGATCACCTGTACCTGGCCGCCGAGACCGACCTCTCCGCCGTCCTGGGGCATCTGGACGCGGTCAAGCCCTCCCTCCTCGTCCTCGACTCCGTGCAGACCGTCGCCTCGCCGGAGATCGACGGCGCGCCCGGCGGCATGGCGCAGGTGCGCGAGGTCGCGGGAGCGCTCATCCGGGCCTCGAAGGAGCGCGGTATGTCGACGCTCCTGGTCGGCCATGTGACCAAGGACGGCGCAATCGCCGGGCCGCGGCTCCTGGAGCACCTGGTCGACGTGGTGCTGTCCTTCGAGGGCGACCGGCACGCACGCCTCCGTCTCGTGCGCGGCGTCAAGAACCGCTACGGAGCCACGGACGAGGTCGGCTGCTTCGAGCTGCACGACGAGGGCATCACCGGGCTCGCCGACCCCTCGGGACTCTTCCTGACCCGCCGTGACGAGCCGGTTCCCGGCACCTGCCTCACGGTCACCCTGGAGGGCAAGCGTCCGCTGGTCGCCGAGGTCCAGGCGCTGACGGTCGACTCGCAGATCCCCTCCCCCCGGCGCACCACCTCGGGCCTGGAGACCTCCCGGGTGTCGATGATGCTGGCCGTCCTGGAACAGCGCGGCCGGATCAGCGCGCTCGGCAAGCGGGACATCTACAGTGCGACCGTGGGCGGCGTGAAGCTCACGGAACCGGCCGCTGACCTCGCGATCGCCCTGGCCCTGGCCAGTGCGGCCAGCGACACACCGCTCCCGAAGAACCTGGTCGCGATCGGTGAGGTGGGTCTCGCCGGGGAGGTCAGAAGGGTGACGGGGGTCCAGCGCAGGCTGGCGGAGGCGTACCGTCTCGGGTTCAAGCACGCCCTGGTCCCCAGGGACCCGGGACAGGTCCCGGCCGGTATGAAGGTCACAGAAGTGGCTGACATGGGCGACGCCCTGAGAGTCCTTCCCCGCCGCACTCGGCCGGACGGACCACAGGAGGACGGCGCACGCCGGTAGACTTTGCCCTGGTCTCGCCCGCCCGTACGAACGGTACGAGGGACGCAAGGGCACCGCCGACCTGTGACCGGAGGAGTGCAGTGGCAGCCAACGACCGGGCAGCATCGCCCGGAAAGTCCGGCCAAGGCACGGGGAACGAGGCGCTGATGCGCGCCTCGTTGAGCGCGGTCGCGCCTGGAACGGCCCTCCGCGACGGCCTGGAGCGCATCCTCCGCGGCAACACCGGCGGGCTGATCGTCCTCGGCATGGACAGAACCGTCGAATCCATGTGCACCGGCGGTTTCGTGCTCGACGTGGATTTCGCCGCGACGCGCCTGCGCGAACTGTGCAAGCTGGACGGCGCGATGATCCTCGACAAGGACATGACCAAGATCCTCCGGGCGGGTGTGCAGCTGGTCCCGGACGCCTCCATCCCCACCGAGGAGACGGGCACCCGTCACCGCACGGCGGACCGGGTCTCCAAGGCGTGCGGCTTCCCGGTGGTCTCGGTCTCCCAGTCCATGCGCCTGATCGCGCTGTACGTGGACGGGGAGCGGCGGGTCCTGGAGGAGTCCTCCGCGATCCTGTCCCGCGCCAACCAGGCACTCGCCACCCTGGAGCGGTACAAGCTCCGGCTCGACGAGGTCGCCGGGACCCTCTCCGCGCTGGAGATCGAGGACCTGGTGACGGTCCGGGACGTGACGGCGGTCTCCCAGCGGCTGGAGATGGTGCGCCGGATCGCCACCGAGATCGCCGAGTACGTGGTGGAGCTGGGCACCGACGGCCGCCTCCTGTCGCTCCAGCTCGACGAGTTGATCGCCGGCGTGGAGCCGGAGCGGGAGCTGGTCGTACGCGACTACGTCCCCGAGCCGACCGCGAAGCGGTCCCGCACCGTGACGGAGGCGCTGGCCGAGCTGGACACGCTCACCCACACCGAGCTGCTCGAACTGCCCGTGGTCGCGAGGGCGCTGGGCTACAGCGGCTCACCCGAGACACTCGACTCGGCGGTCTCTCCCCGGGGCTTCCGGCTGCTGGCGAAGGTGCCACGGCTGCCCGGGGCGATCATCGAGCGGCTGGTGGAGCACTTCGGCGGCCTGCAGAAGCTGCTCGCCGCGAGCGTGGACGACCTCCAGGCCGTGGACGGCGTCGGCGAGGCCCGGGCCCGGAGCGTGCGCGAGGGGCTCTCGCGGCTGGCGGAGTCGTCGATTCTCGAGCGGTACGTGTGAGGTATCACCTCGGCGCGACCCGTCGGGGCACTCCCCGGAGGCCCTGACTCTCCGCACGCGACGGCCGGGAGGCCCCGCCGGACACGGATGTCCGGCGGGGCCTCCCGGCCGTCGCGGTCAGTCCTTGGCCAGGACGAACGAGGCCCGCTGGACGGTCTCGCCCGGGACCTTCGCCTCCAGCAGGTACGTCCCCGGGGCGGCGGTGCCGGCCGACGGCGTCGCGCACCGGGGTGCGCTCTCCTTGCGGTTCCACTCCACGGTGTGGACGACCGTGGCTCCCGCCGGGATCCTCAGGAAGAAGGCGCCGCCCTTCGGGCAGTCCTTGGAGGACCACACCTGCTCGTCCTCCTCACCGGCTTCGGTGATGGTGAGCACGGCGCTCTTCGGGCCGAAGTCGGCCTTGCAGTCGGCAGCCGAGGTGTTCCTGGCGCTCAGCCGGAACTCGGGCTTGTCGTCGGGTCCGAAGCTGAGGTCCGTCTTCAAGCTCAACTGGAGCGCGGGGGGAGCGCAGTTGGGGAGGGATGAGCCGGCCGGGACCTGCTGGCCGCCCGATCCACCGCCGCCCGGGCCCACGCTCGTGCCCGCGCCGGACGAGGCGGAGCCGCCTGCTCCCGTGGTGCCCGATCCACCCGTGCCGTCCGTCCCGGCGTCCCCGCCGGCTCCCCCGGAGCCCGCGTCCGAACCACCGCCGGGTCCGTCCGACTCATCACGCCCGCCGGGTGGTTGGCCGACGACCGGGCCGGAGCTCGAGGGCCCGGGGGTGATGGACGGAGGGGGAGCGGATTCCCCGGGCTTCCCGTCGTCCTTCCCGCCGCCGCTGCCGCCCCCGGAGGTGACGGCCCACGCGATCACGGCCGCGAGCAGCGCGATCACCAGCACCGCCACTGATCTCCGACGCCAGTAGATGCTGGAGGGAAGCGGCCCGACCGGATTGCGCATAGATCCCACGGCCCGAACTCTACGAGAGATCCAGGCCAACTCCGGCCCCCAACCGCCGCTCTGATCGACAAGTTTTCCGGATCATCATCATGGAGAGGCCGTTCACGGTCGCTTCCAGCCCTTTTGCGCCGGCTCGGACATCGTCCGCCCCGTACGAAGGGACAGAACGGGTGGCGTTATCACCCCCTGGGCCTCCGGCGGGGCCGACACCCCCGCAGCCGTGCGCGATGACTCCTCTTCCGTGCCAGGATCGTAGGTGCGATGACTGCCACGACTTCGACACAGACGCCCCCCGACTCCCTCCACACCCCCGTCATCGGGTGGTTCGAGCAGCATGCCCGCGACCTGCCCTGGCGCCGCCCCGAAGCGGGTGCCTGGGGTGTGATGGTGAGCGAGTTCATGCTGCAGCAGACCCCCGTGAACCGGGTCCTCCCGGTCTACGAACAGTGGGTGGCCCGCTGGCCGCGCCCCGCGGACCTGGCCGCCGACGCACCGGGCGAAGCGGTCCGCGCCTGGGGCCGGCTCGGCTATCCGCGGCGCGCGCTCCGGCTGCACGGGGCGGCGCAGGCGATAACGGAACGCCACGGGGGCGACGTGCCGAGCGAGCACGGCCAGTTGCTCGCACTGCCCGGGATCGGGGAGTACACGGCCGCGGCCGTGGCCTCGTTCGCGTACGGGCAGCGCCATGCCGTGCTCGACACGAACGTCCGCAGGGTGTTCGCCCGGGCCTCCACCGGCATCCAGTACCCGCCGAACGCCACCACCGCGGCCGAGCGCAAACTCGCCCGCGCGCTGCTCCCCGAGGAGGACGAGCGCGCCGCCCGCTGGGCGGCGGCCACGATGGAACTCGGCGCACTCGTGTGCACCGCGAAGAACGAGGACTGCACGCGCTGCCCGATCGCCGGACAGTGCGCCTGGCGGCTGGCCGGAAAGCCCGCCCACCAGGGACCGCCGCGCCGCGGCCAGACCTACGCCGGCACCGATCGGCAGGTGCGGGGGCGGCTGCTCGCCGTACTGCGCGACGCGATCACACCGGTGCCGCAGTCCGCGCTGGACGCGGTGTGGGACGAGCCCGTGCAGCGGGCGCGGGCCCTCGACGGACTCGTCGCGGACGGCCTGGTCGAGCCCCTGGCGAACGGCCGGTACCGGCTGCCTCTGACCTGACGGCGCACCGACGGGCGGCTGTCCAGCGGCTGTTACACAACCGATGGACAGCCGTGCGTCCGCGTACGGCTCCTCCGCACATCCTCGTGACAACGCCTCCGTAACGTCACCGGCGTCGGCGAACGGGACCATCCGGCCGACGGCGGTACACGGGGATTCACGGGGTTCGGAGGCGGTTGTCATGGCGCAGGGCGAGGTGCTCGGTTTCGAGGAGTACGTGCGGACCCGGCAGGACGCGCTGCTGCGCAGCGCCCGCCGGCTCGTGCCCGACCCGGTGGACGCGCAGGACCTGCTGCAGACCGCCCTGGTCCGGACCCTCGGCCGCTGGGACGGCATCGCCGACAAGTCCCTCGCCGACGCGTATCTGCGCCGCGTCATGATCAACACGCGTACGGAGTGGTGGCGGGCCCGCAGGCTCGACGAGGTCCCCACCGAGCAGCTCCCCGAGGCGAGCGTCGACGACGGTGCCGAGCAGCGCGCCGACCGCGCCCTGCTCATGGACGTCCTCGGCGTGCTGGCTCCGAAGCAGCGCAGCGTCGTCGTGCTGCGACACTGGGAGCAGATGAGCACGGAGGAGACGGCCGCGGCGCTCGGCATGTCCGCCGGTACGGTGAAGAGCACGCTGCACCGCGCCCTGGCACGCCTGCGCCAGGAGCTGGAGGACCGTGCGGCCCGGAGCCATGAGGCCGAGGGGGTACTGGCGCGGGTCCCGGCACAGCGGGACAGGCGTCGTGACGAGCGGGGGCGGGAGCGGTGCGCGGCCTGACGGGCAGCAGAACGGGCACGGACACCGGCCGCGGGGGACTCGGGGCCGGTCTGGCGGCGGGAGGCGCGGCGGTTGCCGGGCTCGCCGCCTTCGGGCTGTTGTGCGCCGGCTGTTCCTCCGGAGGCACGGGCACGCGCGACGAGGGCCCTGCCGCCACCCAGCAGGTCGCCCGCGCCGTGCCGTCGAGCGCCGCCCCCACCGGAACCGCCGAACCCGCCCCGCGGGTCGACGCGGTGAGACTCGTCAAGGGCGACCCGAAGGTCAGCGGCCGGCTCAAGGACGATCTGAAGCCCTGCACCGGTGACGAGTACCCGGTCGACACCTCGTACGGCACCCTCACCGACGGCCCGGCGGCCGATGTCGTGGTCAACGTGATGACCTGCGGCGATTCGGTGGGGGTCGGGACCTACGCCTACCGGCAGGGGGCCGACGGCAGGTACGAGAACGTCTTCGCCGCCGAGGTGCCCGCGGTCTACGGCACCATCGACCGGGGCGACCTGGTGGTGACGACACAGGTCTACGGGTCGAAGGACTCCGTCGCGTACCCCTCCGGGGAGGACGTCGTGACCTACCGGTGGGCCTCCGGCCGGTTCCGCGAGACCGACCGGGTGCACAACGACTTCAACCGGGCCGTCGGCAGCGGGGAGGGCGACCTCCCCGCACCGCAGCCGACGCAGAACTGAGAGCCGCTCGCATGGCCGACACCCATGTCCTCTTCGTCGAGGACGACGACGTCATCCGCGAGGCCACCCAGCTCGCACTGGAGCGGGTGGGCTTCACGGTCACCGCGGTACCGGACGGCCTGCTGGGCCTGGAGGCCTTCCGGGCCGACCGTCCCGACATCGCCCTGCTGGACGTGATGGTGCCCGGCCTGGACGGGGTCAGTCTGTGCCGGCGCATCCGCGACGAGTCGACCGTGCCCGTGATCATGCTGTCGGCGCGGGCCGACTCGATCGACGTGGTGCTCGGACTGGAGGCCGGGGCCGACGACTACGTCACCAAGCCGTTCGACGGGGCGGTCCTCGTCGCCCGCATCCGTGCCGTGCTGCGCCGCTTCGGCCACGCCGCCGGTGCGGGCGGGGATCCCGGCGGAGCCGCCGGGGCCCCGGCCGAGGCGGGCGGGGTGCTGGTCTTCGGCGACGTGGAGATCGACACCGAGGGCATGGAGGTGCGCCGGAAGGGCTCGCACGTGGGCCTGACACCGACCGAGATGCGTCTGCTGCTGGAATTCTCCGCGGCGCCCGGCACGGTGCTCTCCCGCGACAGGCTCCTGGAGCGGGTCTGGGACTACGGCTGGGGCGGGGACACCCGCGTCGTCGACGTCCACGTACAGCGGCTGCGGACCAAGATCGGGCAGGACCGGATCGAGACGGTCCGCGGCTTCGGCTACAAGCTCCGCGCATGAGGCGGCTGGCACTGCGGACCGGGGTCCGCTGGAAGATCAGCATCGCGATCGCCGCCGTCGGCGCGCTCATCGCGCTGGCGCTGAGCCTCGTCGTCCACAACGCCGCCCGCGTCTCGATGCTGGAGAACGCGCGCGAGGTACAGCTGGAGCGGCTGCTCTTCGCCCAGCGGCTGTACGAGGCGACGAACACCCAGAAGCCGTCGCCGAAGTTCGGCTCCAAGATCAACGACCCCTCGCTCCCGGCGAGCCTCCGCAGCCGGATCCAGGACGACCGGCGGGCCACCCACGTCGACGAGTACGAGGACGGGGTGCCCGACGTGTGGGCGGCCGTGCCCCTGGCCAACGGTGACGTCCTGTCGCTGCACACCCGGTTCGCCGACCGCAACGCCACGGTCATGGGCGACCTCGACCGCGCCCTGGTCATCGGTTCGGTCTCGGTCGTCTTCGGGGGCTGCGCGCTGGGGGTGCTGATCGGCGGCCAGCTGTCCCGGAGACTGCGCAAGGCGGCGGCCGCGGCCGGCAAGGTCGCCCAGGGCAACACGGAGGTACGCGTACGGGAGGCCGTCGGCGGTGTCGTACGGGACGAGACCGACGAGCTGGCCAGGGCCGTGGACGCCCTCACGGACGCGCTGAACGAGCGGATCGAGGCGGAGCGCCGGGTCACCGCGGACATCGCGCACGAGCTGCGTACCCCGGTGACCGGGCTGCTCACCGCGGCCGAGCTGCTGCCCCCCGGCCGGCCCACCGAGCTCGTCCGGGACCGGGCGCAGGCGATGCGGACGCTGGTCGAGGACGTCCTGGAGGTGGCACGGCTGGACAGCGCCTCGGAGCGGGCGGAGCTCCAGGAGCTGCCCCTGGGCGAATTCGTCGGGCGGCGGGTGCGGCTGCTGGATCCGGAGATCACGGTACGGGTGGTGCACGAGTCCTGGGTGTCCACGGATCCGCGGCGGCTGGAGCGCATCCTGGGCAATCTGCTGGGGAACGCCGCCAAGCACGGGGCGGGTCCGGTCGAGGTCACGGTCGAGGGCAGGGTCGTGCGGGTCCGCGATCACGGGCCGGGTTTCCCCGAGGCGCTGTTGCGGGAGGGGCCGAGCCGCTTCCGTACCGGCAGCAGCGACCGGTCCGGGCGCGGCCACGGCCTGGGGCTGACCATCGCCGCGGGCCAGGCGCGGGTCCTGGGGGCAAGGCTGACGTTCCGCAACGCGGGGCCCGCGGGGGGTCCCGGTGGCACCGGCGGGGCGGTCGCCGTGCTGTGGCTGCCCGAGCACGCGCCGACGAGCACCGGGAGTTTCCCCGTGCTGCGGCAGGCGTGAACGGCCCGGGGAAAGGGGTGGGCCCCGGAGACGTCCTGTCCCCGGGGAAAGGGTTGGGCCCCGGAGACGTCCTGTCCCCGGGGAAAGGGTTGGGCCCCGGAGACGTCCTGTCTCCGGGGCCCACTCGCGTCAGGGGCTCGCTCGCTCAGACGGTCTGCGACTCCTTGGCCGCCCCGGGGGTGACGGCGGACCCGCTTCCGGCGGGGTCGTCGGAGCCGGCCTCCGGCTTCGCGGCGCCGCGCAGCGGGACCTCCTTCACGAACAGCGCCGCCAGCAGGGCCACCACCGCGACCGAACCGCCCACCAGGAAGGCGATGTGCGTCCCCGAGGCCACGGCGTACTCGTAGGCGTCACGCACCGCGTCGGGCAGCTGCCGCAGGCTCGCGTCGTCCAGCTGCGCCGACCGCGCGGTCGCCCCGCCGCCTCCGCGGGCCGCCATCTCGTCCTGCACCCGTCCGGTGAACAGGGCGCCCATGATCGCGACTCCGAAGGAGCTGCCCAGGGTGCGGAAGAGGGTGGTGGCGGAGGAGGCGACGCCCATGTCCTTGAGCTCGACGCTGTTCTGCGCGACGAGCATCGTGATCTGCATCAGGAATCCCATGCCCGCCCCGAGCACCGCCATGTAGACGCCGGAGGTGAAGCGCGTCGTGCCGGTGTCCATGGTGGAGAGGAGGAACAGGCCCGTGACCATCAGGACGCTGCCCACGATCGGGAAGACCTTGTACCTGCCGGTGCTCGTGGTGATCCGGCCGGCGACCAGCGAGACGATCATCATCGCGAGCAGCATCGGCAGGAGCAGCAGTCCGGAGTTGGTCGCGTTCGCTCCCTGGACCGTCTGCTGGTACAGCGGGAGGAAGAGCACCGCTCCGAACATCACGAAGCCCGCCATGAAGCCGATCACGGACATGAGGCTGAAGTTGCGGCTGCGGAAGATGTGCAGCGGCATGATCGGTTCGGCGGCCTTCGTCTCGACGAGGAGGAATCCGACGAGCGAGGCCACGCCGAGCGCGATGAGCTCCATGATCACGGCCGAGCCCCAGGCGTACTCCGTACCGCCCCAGGTGGTGACCAGGACGATCGCGGTGATGCCCACGGTGAGGAGCGCGGCTCCCAGGTAGTCGACCTTCGCCGTCGAGCGCTCCTTGCGGGGCAGGTGCAGCACCGCTGTGACCATGGCCAGTGCGACGGCGCCGAGCGGGAGGTTGATGTAGAAGCTCCAGCGCCAGCCGAGGTGGTCGGTGATCACGCCGCCCACCAGGGGCCCGCCGATCATGGCGATCGCCATGACGCCGGCCATCATGCCCTGGTACTTGCCGCGCTCCCGCGGAGGCACCAGGTCGCCGAGGATGGCCATGACTCCGACCATCAGGCCGCCCGCGCCGAGGCCCTGGACCGCGCGGAATCCGATCAGCTGACTCATGTCCTGGGCCATGCCGCTCAGCACCGAGCCGATCAGGAAGATCACGATGGACGTGAGGAAGATTCCCTTGCGTCCGTACAGGTCGCCGAGCTTGCCCCAGATGGGGGTGGAGGCCGCGGTGGCCAGGGTGTAGGCCGTGACCACCCAGGACAGATGTTCCATGCCGCCCAGATCGCCGACGATCGTCGGCATCGCGGTGCCGACGATCAGGTTGTCGAGCATGGCCAGCAGCATCGTGATCATCAGGGCGAGTACCACCACCCTGACGCTTCGCGCCTGCGGTCCGGCCGGCTGGGCCACCGCCTTCTTCACGTCCGTCATGCCGTGCTCCCCTGATCCCCTGAATGCCTGGTCCGCCGCCGACCCGGCACTTACTTGCCGCCCGGCTAGTTGGCTACACTGAGGAAAGTAGACCCGTAACTAGCCGGTCGTCAAGTAAGTTCTGGGAGAGTCGCATGGGCAGCACGCCGCAGCCGCGCCGGGGCAACACCCGCCAGCGCATTCAGGACGTCGCCCTGGAGCTCTTCGCCGAACAGGGGTACGAGAAGACCTCGCTCCGCGAGATCGCCGAGAACCTGCAGGTCACCAAGGCGGCGCTGTACTACCACTTCAAGACGAAGGAAGACATCCTCGTCAGCATCTTCGAGGACCTGAACCGGCCCGTGGAGGCCCTTCTGGAGTGGGGCAAGGAGCAGCCGCGCACCCTGGAGACGAAGGTGGAGATCCTCGTGCGCTACAGCGAGGCGCTCAGGGCCGCCGAGCCGCTCTTCGTCTTCATGCAGGAGAACCAGGCGACGGTGCGGGATCTGAGCATCGGCCACACCATCAAGCACCGGGTCATCGCCCTGGTCGACCTGATCAAGGATCCCGACGCCCCGCTCACCGACCAGGTGCGCTGCTTCAGCGCCCTCCTCGCGATGCACGCCGGGATGATGGCCCTCAGAGACGCCGAAGGCGACCCCGAGGAGAAGCGCAAGGCTGCTCTCGAGGTCGCCGTCGAGCTGGTGACCAAGGCCCATGACCCGGGGCCCGCCGCTTAGCGGCTACGGGTGGTCGCGCGTCAGACCTTGACGTGCACGGTCTTCAGGTACGAGACCGGGTCCAGGGCGGAACCGTAGTTCGGCGTGGTCCGGATCTCGAAGTGCAGGTGAGGACCGCTGGAGTTGCCCGTGTTGCCGGACAGGGCGATCCTGTCGCCCGTCTTCACGCGGTCGCCGATCTTGACGTCGATCTGCGACAGGTGCGCGTACTGCGAGTACTTGCCGTTGGCGTGCTTGATCACGATGGCGTTGCCGTACGCGGGGCCGTCGCCGCCGCCGTTCGGGCCCGCCTTGACGACACGGCCGGTGTGCGCGGCCTCGACCTTGGTGCCGATCGGCACCGCGAAGTCCTGGCCGGAGTGCTTGTGGGCCCAGCGGTTACCGCCGGTGCCGTAGGTGGCGCTCAGCTCGTAGTGGTTGACCGGGGCCTCCCACGAGGCGGCCTTCTTCTTGGCGGCGGCCTTCTTCTTGGCAGCGGCCTTCTTCTTGGCGTCGGCCTTCTCGGCCTTGTCGGCCTTCGCCTGGGCGGCGGCCTTGCTCTGCGCCGTCGCCTGCTTGGCGACGGAGTTGGCGGTGGCCGCGCCGGCGAGGGCCGCGTTGTCCGCGGTGCCCGTCGTGCCGGACGCGAACGCCGCGCCCGCGCCGAACACCATCGACGCACCCAGGCCGGCTGCCACGACGGCGCCACTGACACGGGACATGGACGGGCGGCGGGAGTGCTGGAACGTAACGCGCTTCGACATGCGGTGAGTACCTCCGGGGTGACTGGACCCGGTGCTCGACCGGGCTTGCTCCACCTTGGTAACCCGCACCCCGGGCAACACTCAAACCCCCCATCTACGATCAAAAGCCGTAGCCGGGGGGTGGGGAATTCGCTTCGGACGACCACCTCGGCAGCCCCGGACGCCGGTCCGGACCGCCTTCGGGAAGCGGGTTCAGACCCAGCTCCAAACGCATCGTTCCTGGACAGAGGCTTGCATTACGGCTATATCCCCCTAAACCTCAAAAGCCTCTCCCGAAGCGGGCCGAAAGTCCTCCAACCCGTCATCGCGGCCGCTCCTAACGCGTCTAGTAGGCCTCCGAGGGCCTGTGCGCCTTGTCACCGCCGGTGGGCCGGAGGCCTGTCCGTTTCGGGACCTTCGGCACCGGGCCGACGAGGGGGTGGGGGACGCCGGTGCCGCGAGGGCGTCACCGCCCCGCACGCGGACCAGCCGGGCGCCGCCTGCGTACATCCCTCAAGCCCCTGAGCGCTCACGGGCGCGTGGTCCGGCGGGCTGCCGCCACGCCCGCCGCCGCGCCTCCCCTGGCCCGCCGCGCCTTCACCAGCCCGCCGCTTCCGCCCGCCGCGCCTCCCCCAGCCCGCCGCTTCCACCCGCCGCGCCTCCCCCAGCCCGCCGCTTCCACCCGCCGCCCGGCCCGCAGAGGTATTCGCTGTGACGGGGCGGAGGACATCCGTACGGTTCAGGCATGAAGAGCGAGAGTGAGCGGGCCGTCCAAGCGGCGATCGCGTCGGAGATCCGGCTCCTCAACCCCGACGTGCGTGCGTCGCCGGCCCTGGTCTCCGAGCTGCTGGATCCCGAGTTCACCGAGTTCGGGGCTTCAGGGCGACGCTGGGACGCGACATCGGTCCTCACGGTGACCAGCTCCGGTTCCGTCCTCCCGGAGTCCCCGGTGGTGGTCAGCGAGATGGCGGGGACAGAGCTGGCTCCCGGCATCGTGCATCTGACGTACTTCGCGGACAACGGAGGGCGTCGCGCCTGGCGGAGCTCCCTGTGGCGTCGAGCGGATACCGGCTGGCGGCTGTACTTCCACCAGGCCACCCCCTCCGCCTGACCGCGTCGCCCCACCCCGACGCGCCTGGACGCGCTCGCCGGGAGCGCGTGGACGGACAGACGGCCGGGCGGACGGCCGGCGCGCCGGATTCCGGTGTCAGCCGTCGCACGGCGAGTGTCCACGAGAAAAGGGGCTGCCCCGGACCGGTTACCGGTCCGGGGCAGCCCCTCGGTGCTCAGGCGCTGTGCGCCCTACGCGTCCTTCGTCAGGTTCGGGCCGCCGCCCGCTGCCTGCTCGATCGGCGGGACGTCGGGCAGTGCCGACTTCTCCTCGCCGCGGAACGAGAACTTCTTCTCGTCCCCTTCGCCCTCGGTGCCCACGACCACGATGTGACCGGGACGCAGCTCACCGAAGAGGATCTTCTCGGAGAGGATGTCCTCGATCTCGCGCTGGATCGTCCGGCGCAGCGGCCGGGCGCCCATCACGGGGTCGTAGCCCTTCTTCGCCAGGAGCGACTTGGCCTCGGCACTGAGCTCGATGCCCATGTCGCGGTCCTTGAGGCGCTCGTCCACCTTGTGGACCATGAGGTCGACGATCTGGATGATGTCTTCCTCGGTCAGCTGGTGGAAGACGACCGTGTCGTCGACACGGTTGAGGAACTCGGGCCGGAAGTGCTGCTTGAGCTCTTCGTTGACCTTGACCTTCATCCGCTCGTAGTTCGTCTTGACGTCGCCCTGGGCGGCGAAGCCCAGGTTGAAGCCCTTCGAGATGTCCCGGGTCCCGAGGTTGGTCGTCATGATGATGACCGTGTTCTTGAAGTCCACGACCCGGCCCTGGGAGTCGGTCAGACGACCGTCTTCCAGAATCTGGAGCAGGGAATTGAAGATATCGGGGTGGGCCTTCTCGACCTCGTCGAAGAGGACGACGGAGAACGGCTTGCGGCGGACCTTCTCGGTGAGCTGGCCGCCCTCCTCGTAACCCACGTAACCGGGGGGCGAACCGAAGAGCCGGGAAACCGTGTGCTTCTCGCTGAACTCCGACATGTCGAGGGAGATCAGCGCGTCCTCGTCGCCGAAGAGGAACTCGGCGAGCGTCTTGGAAAGCTCCGTCTTACCGACACCGGACGGGCCGGCGAAGATGAACGAGCCACCGGGGCGCTTCGGGTCCTTCAGACCGGCCCGCGTACGGCGGATCGCCTGCGAGAGGGCCTTGATGGCGTCCTTCTGGCCGATGACGCGCTTGTGGAGCTCGTCCTCCATGCGCAGCAGACGCGAGGACTCCTCCTCGGTCAGCTTGAAGACCGGGATGCCGGTGGCGGTCGCGAGGACTTCGGCGATGAGCTCGCCGTCGACCTCGGCGACGACGTCCATGTCGCCGGCCTTCCACTCCTTCTCCCGCTTGGCCTTCGCCGAAAGCAGCTGCTTCTCCTTGTCGCGGAGCGAAGCTGCCTTCTCGAAGTCCTGGGAGTCGATGGCCGACTCCTTGTCGCGGCGGACACCCGCGATCTTCTCGTCGAACTCGCGGAGGTCCGGCGGCGCGGTCATCCGGCGGATGCGCATCCGGGAACCGGCCTCGTCGATCAGGTCGATCGCCTTGTCCGGCAGGAAGCGGTCCGAGATGTACCGGTCGGCCAGGGTGGCGGCCTGGACCAGTGCCTCGTCCGTGATGGAGACCCGGTGGTGGGCCTCGTAACGGTCGCGCAGGCCCTTGAGGATCTCGATGGTGTGCGGCAGCGACGGCTCCGCGACCTGGATGGGCTGGAAGCGGCGCTCGAGCGCGGCGTCCTTCTCCAGGTGCTTGCGGTACTCGTCGAGCGTCGTGGCACCGATGGTCTGGAGCTCGCCTCGCGCCAGCATGGGCTTGAGGATGCTCGCGGCGTCGATCGCGCCCTCGGCGGCGCCCGCACCCACCAGGGTGTGGAGCTCGTCGATGAACAGGATGATGTCGCCGCGGGTGCGGATCTCCTTGAGGACCTTCTTCAGGCGCTCCTCGAAGTCACCTCGGTAGCGGGAACCCGCCACCAGGGCACCGAGGTCAAGAGTGTAGAGGTGCTTGTCCTTGAGGGTCTCGGGCACCTCGCCCTTGACGATGGCCTGCGCCAGGCCCTCGACGACCGCCGTCTTGCCGACGCCGGGCTCGCCGATGAGAACCGGGTTGTTCTTGGTACGGCGGGACAGCACCTGCATGACCCGCTCGATCTCCTTCTCGCGCCCGATGACCGGGTCGAGCTTGGACTCACGAGCGGCCTGGGTGAGATTCCGGCCGAACTGGTCGAGCACCAGGGACGTGGAGGGGGTGCCCTCCGCGGGGCCGCCGGCGGTGGCGGCCTCCTTGCCTCCCGAGTACCCGGAGAGCAGCTGGATGACCTGCTGCCGCACCCGGTTCAGGTCGGCGCCCAGCTTCACGAGGACCTGGGCTGCGACGCCCTCGCCCTCGCGGATCAGGCCGAGCAGGATGTGCTCGGTGCCGATGTAGTTGTGGCCGAGCTGAAGTGCCTCACGGAGCGACAGCTCCAGGACCTTCTTGGCCCGGGGGGTGAAGGGGATGTGCCCGGACGGGGCCTGCTGGCCCTGACCGATGATCTCCTCCACCTGCTGGCGGACCGCCTCGAGCGAAATCCCGAGGCTCTCCAGGGCCTTAGCGGCGACACCCTCACCCTCGTGGATCAGGCCCAGGAGGATGTGCTCGGTGCCGATGTAGTTGTGGTTGAGCATCCGGGCTTCTTCCTGAGCCAGGACGACAACCCGCCGCGCGCGGTCGGTGAACCTCTCGAACATCGTTAATCGCTCCTCAGAGCGGTCAGGCAGTAAGGGGTCGGTCCCCTCCCTGTCCTTCCGCAGCTTAGTCCCGCAAGCGGGGACCGCTCATTTCAACTGCCGACACCCGGCGCTGCTGCCTGGCGGATCTCCGCCCCGAACGCCGACAACTGCTCCAACCCGATGGTGCGAGACGATGTTCCCGCAGGCCAGGCAGATAGCCCTTTCGCCAGTACGCCGATGGCGAACGTGAGACGCTTTTGCCCGCGTGTCGCCCCTTCCCACTAGGGATGTCTTACCCGCACTCACCGACAGTCCATGCGGCGCACCCCCGTTTCCTCCGCTACGGGCGAACAACTTCGCGCTGCCGGATGCCTCCGTACGCCCCCGGCGCGGACACGCTGGGCGATCGAGTACGCACGGGGCGTAACTCCGGGACCCGTTCGGCGGTTCATCAACCATGGCTTCCCTCGTCCCGCCTCCCCGCTCGTCGTCGGAGTCCGACGACCGCGCCCAGTGGTACGCCCGCGAGCTGGACTGGGAAACGGCGGGCACGTCCCCGGTGCGGTTGCTGACGGGACTGCGCTTCGACGTGCTGGACCTGCCGGGCGCGGCAGGTCACGCGGCGCTGCGGCGAGTCGGACGTACCGGTCCGGTGGCGGTGGCGGGACGGCGGATGCGGCTCCTGGTCGCCGCCGGCAGCGCGGAGGAGCTCCCCGGCCTGCTCGACTGGCTGGAGTGGGGCGGGATCGCCCTCGATCTCTCGGCCTTCGGCGTCGGCGGGCACATCACGGCCCCGGTCCCGCCGGGCGGGGCGGCGGGCCCGCCGGGG
Organism: Streptomyces sp. NPDC102402; assembly: GCF_044765765.1. NCBI lineage: Bacteria > Bacillati > Actinomycetota > Actinomycetes > Kitasatosporales > Streptomycetaceae > Streptomyces > Streptomyces sp. NPDC102402. The sequence goes on along the minus strand of NZ_JBIWKR010000001.1, from coordinate 1,063,764 downwards.
GCCGCGTCCTGGCTGCGGCCCCCCGGATCGCGCCAGGAGGTGGAACTCTCGCTCCCGGCCCTCGGCGGCCTCGGGAGCAGGGGTGGGGATGCTCCCGATCTCGTACGACTCGTGGACGCGGCGGCGACGGAATGCCACCGGGCCAGGCTCGCGCATGCCCGTGAACGCCTGTGGACCCATCGGCCGACAGGTCAGCCGTTGGCCTTCTCGTAAGCCTCACGGATGTCGGCGGGAACGCGGCCGCGGTCATTCACGTTGTGGCCGTTCTCGCGCGCCCACCTACGGATCTCGGCGGTGTCCTTGTTGCCACCGGTAACGGCGCGGCCCTTGCCACGGCCCGTCGCGGCGCGGCCACCGGTGCGGCGTCCGCTCTTGGTGTAGGGCTCAAGAAGACCACGGAGCTTGTCCGCGTTGGTCGTGGTGAGGTCGATCTCGTACGTCTTGCCATCCAGAGCGAACGTAACGGTCTCGTCCGCCTCGCCACCGTCGAGGTCATCAACAAGAAGGACCTGAACCTTCTGTGCCACCGGATTTCCTTTCATCGAAAAATGCAGTACGCGGAAAGGAAACCGCTTTTCCCCGGAAAACACAAACCCCTGGGAGAGGTTCAGGAGCACAAGAACACGGGAAACATGCGCGATTCGGACATAGGGTTCCGGTACGTTCCGCCGTTCACAGGTGCAGAAGCATCCGGCTGTTGCCCAAGGTGTTCGGCTTCACTCGTTCGAGACCCAGGAACTCGGCGACACCCTCGTCATAGGAACGCAGCAGCTCGCTGTAGACATCTCCGTCGACCGGCGTCTCTCCGATCTCGGTGAAGCCGTGCGCCGCGAAGAAGTCGACTTCGAAGGTGAGGCAGAAAACGCGGCGCACACCGAGCCAGCGCGCCGTCTGCAAGAGCTTGTCCAGGACCTGGTGGCCGACTCCGGCGCCCTTGATGCCGTGGTCGACGGCGAGAGTGCGCACTTCGGCGAGGTCTTCCCACATCACGTGGAGTGCGCCGCAGCCGACCACCCGGGCGTCCTCGTCGCGTTCCGCGACCCAGAACTCCTGGATGTCCTCGTAAAGCGTCACCGTCGCTTTGTCGAGCAGGATGCCCTGGGAGACGTAGCCGTCCAGGAGCCCTCGGACGGACTGCACATCGCTCGTCCTGGCACGGCGGACCGTGATGGCCGGCCTATTTACCGACGGGTCGGTATGAAGATCTGCGCGAGATCCGGTTTCCGGACCGGTACGATCTCCGGTTTGCGACGCGGCGGGGTGCTCGGTTTGCGGCTGCTCTGAGGACATCCCCCGACGCTATCGCCCGCTCTCCGGTGAAGCCTCATCGGTTGCGGTCCCGGCATCGGACCGGCTCTCGGACGGTTCGGGGAACGTGGGCGCCACAACGCGGATCGCGTCCCGGAGTGCTTCACGCTGCTCGGCGGACATCATGCCGAAGAAGGCGACCAGTGCGGCCGCCGGGTTGTCGCTCTGCGACCAGGCTTCGTTCATCAGTGCGGCCGAGTATGCGGCGCGGGTGGAGACCGCCGTATATCGATATGCCCGGCCGTCCACTTCCCGGCGGACCCAGCCCTTCTGATGGAGATTGTCCATTACCGTCATGACGGTCGTGTACGCGATGGACCGTTCCTGTTGAAGGTCCTCGAGAACTTCCCGCACGGTGACCGGGCGGTTCCATTGCCAGACCCGCGTCATCACGGTGTCTTCCAGCTCTCCCAATTGGCGAGGCACGACACCACCTTAGTGCTAGATGTCCGGAATGAGGTAATTCCAGGACGACAAAAGGGCGCACGGCTCCTGTGGAGCCGTGCGCCCTTCGTGCTCTGGTCCGGGTCAGACGCTCCCGGGATGCGGAGCCTGCTTGGCCGCTTCGGCGCGGGCGAGCGCCGCGTCCACGGCGGCGTCCTCCTTGGCCTTGTTCGGGCCACCCTGGCTCTTGATGATCGTCCTGACGAGGCCGATGAAGAAGACGGCCATCACCACGGGGGGAACGAGCGCGGATACGTAGTCCATGCCGTCCAGGGTAGCGAGCCCGGCATTCCGGCCACTCCCGGGCACCCCCTGCCCCTCAGGACACCGCGCGCTCCTCCGGCGGCGGCGCCGGCGCCGGCCTGCGGCGGGGCGGGAAGACCTCCGACGGCTTGGGCATCGGACGCTCACCCGGGGCCGCCGGACGGGCCGGCGCGGACGGGGTCCGCGAGGGCTTCGAGGGCCGCTCGGCCCCCTCGGCCGCCGCGAGGCCACCGGGGAGGGCCAGCAGCCGGCTGCGCGGCGCGGGCGCGGAGACGGACACCGCGCGACCGGCGAGGCGCGCCCGCACCGAACGCTCGGCCAGCACCTGGCAGCGCTCCAGGAGGGCCGCCGCCACCGGCCCGGCGCGCAGGGCGCGCAGAGCCGCGAGGTCGTCGGGGCGGGGGTCGTAACCGGCCGCGAGGGCGTCCTGGAGGAGTTCCAGATAGCCGCTGAGCGAGCCGGGGAGGGCGTCGCGGTAGCGGGCGAGATCGGCGAGGAGGAAGGCGCGCAGCCGGCCCGCCTCGCTCACCACCTCGTCCACCGCGCCCGCGAGCCGCAGGCAGTCCTGGACATCCTCTTCCGGCAGGGGCGTGGGGTGGAGGGCGTTGGCGAGAGCACGTCGGAGCACCCGGAGCTCGTCCGCGCTGAACGCCATGCCGCCGCGTGATCCGTAGGGCGTGGGCATGACGCGACAATACGTGCTAAATGGACAAAATCGGCTTAACTAACCGCCCGGCGGCGCGGCGCCGGACGCCGTGCCGCCGGGCTGTTCCCGCAGGTGACCGCGGGCGCGCCCTACATCCGGGCGATGTTGCGCTCGTACACGAGGCGCAGGCCGATGAGCGTCAGCCAGGGCTCGTGCTCGTCGATCACGGAGGACTCCCCCAACACCATCGGAGCAAGGCCCCCGGTCGCGATGACGGTGACCTCGTCCGGGTCGGCCGCCAGCTCCTTCTTCATGCGCTCGACCACGCCGTCGATCTGGCCCGCGAAGCCGTAGACGATGCCGGACTGCATGGCCTCGACGGTGTTCTTGCCGATGACGCTGCGGGGCCTGGCCAGCTCGATCTTGCGGAGCTGGGCTCCCTTCACCCCGAGGGCCTCCACCGAGATCTCGATGCCGGGCGCGATGACCCCGCCCGTGTACTCGCCGCGCGCCGAGACCGCGTCGAAGGTGGTGGCCGTACCCAGGTCGACGACGATGGCCGGGCCGCCGTAGAGCTCGACGGCCGCGACCGCGTTGATGATGCGGTCCGCACCGACCTCCTTCGGGTTGTCGGTCAGGACCGGCACTCCGGTCTTCACACCCGGCTCCACGAGGACCGCCGGGACGTCGCCGTAGTACCGGCGGGTGACCTCCCGGAGCTCGTGCAGGACCGCGGGGACGGTCGAGCAGATCGCGATGCCCTCGATGCCGTCACCGAGTTCGACGCCGAGCAGCGGGTGCATGCCCATCAGGCCCTGGAGCAGGACGGCCAGCTCGTCGGCGGTGCGGCGGGCGTCGGTGGAGATCCGCCAGTGCTCGACGATCTCCTCGCCGTCGAAGAGGCCGAGGACGGTGTGGGAGTTGCCGACGTCGATGGTGAGCAGCATCAGGCCTCGGCCCCGTCGGTCTGCGCCGCCGCACGGAAGTCCAGGCCGATGTCGAGGATCGGCGAGGAGTGCGTGAGCGCACCGACGGCCAGGTAGTCGACGCCCGCCTCCGCGTGGGCGCGGGCGGAGTCGAGGGAGAGCCGGCCCGAGGACTCCAGCACCGCGCGGCCGCCGACGAGAGCGACCGCCTCGGCGGTGTCGGAAGGGGTGAAGTTGTCCAGCAGGATCAGGTCGGCGCCTGCGTCGAGGACCTCGCGGACCTGCTCCAGGGTGTCGACCTCGACCTCGATCGCGAGCTCCGGGTAGGCCTTCCTGACCCGCCGGAACGCCTCGGCCACGCCGCCCGCGGCGATCACGTGGTTGTCCTTGACCAGCGCCGCGTCCACGAGCGACATGCGGTGGTTGACCCCGCCGCCGCAGCGCACCGCGTACTTCTCCAGCGCACGCAGGCCCGGAGTGGTCTTACGGGTGTCGCGGACCGCGGCCTTCGTGCCTTCGAGCACATCGGCCCAGGCGCGGGTGGCGGTCGCGATCCCGGAGAGCCTGCAGAGCAGGTTGAGCGCGCTGCGCTCACCGGTGAGCAGGTCACGCGTGCGGGTGGTGACCGTGAGCAGTTTCTGCCCCGGAGCGACACGGTCACCGTCCTCGACGTGGCGCTCGACCTCGAACTCGTCGGTGCAGACGATGGACAGGACCGCCTCGGCGACGCGCAGACCGGCGACGACGCCCGCCTCACGCGCGGTGAAGTCGCCGGTGGCGACGGCGTCCTCCGGGACGGTCGCCACGGTGGTGACGTCCTCGCCCCCGTCGAGGTCCTCCTCGATCGCGACGTGGGCGATGTCCTCGACCTGGACCGGGTCCAGCCCGGCGTCCGCCAGGAGCTGGGCGAGGGCGGGGTCGAGGCCGCACTCCAGGCCGTCGGGGTCGTAGCCGTCACCGCAGCCGCAGCCGTCGCCGCAGCCGCCGGACTCGGCGGGTGCGCCGATGTGGATCAGCGGGACGTCCACGGGTGTGGGGCGCGGATTCTCTTCGGGCGTGCTCACGGTTACGGCTCCTCGGGGGCGTCGGCGGGGTCGGTGCGAAGGCGGGTGGGCGGTGCTGTGTCCGTGGGGTCCGCGGAGCCCCCGGGGCGTACGGGCGGGAACGCGGCGCTGTCCGTCGTGCGGACGACGGGCTGCCGATCCGGCGTGATGCGTACGACGAGGTGGCGGCGCCAGGCGGCGTCGTCGCGGTCGGGCCGGTCCTCGCGCCAGTGGCAGCCGCGGGTCTCCTCGCGCTCCCGGGCGGCGGCGACCAGGACCCTCGAGACGAGCAGCAGGTTGGTGGCCTCCCACGCCTCCACCCCGGGTACGGCGTCCTTGGGGCCCTCCTCCTCGGCCGCGGCCCGCTGGAGTGCCTCCAGCTCCCCGGCCGCGGTGGTGAGGCTGCCCGCGGACCGGATGACTCCGGCGCCCCTGGTCATGATCCGCTGGATCGAGGTCCGGGACTCCGCGGTGAGCAGCGGGACGGTGCGGACCCCGGCGGGGTCCACCGCGGGTGCCCGGCGGGGCGCCCCCGGGTCGGTGCGGGGCCCGGCCGTGGCGCCGGTGATGTCGGCCGCGATGCGCTCGGCGAAGACCAGTCCCTCCAGGAGGGAGTTGGACGCCAGCCGGTTCGCGCCGTGCACACCCGTGCAGGCCACCTCTCCGCAGGCGTACAGGCCGGGCACCGTCGTACGGCCACGGAGGTCCGTGCGCACGCCGCCCGAGGCGTAGTGCGCGGCGGGGGCCACCGGGATCGGCTCCGTGACGGGGTCGATGCCGTGGGTGCGGCAGGCGGCGAGGATCGTCGGGAAGCGCTGCTCCCACATCGCGGCGCCGAAGTGCCGGGCGTCGAGATACATGTGCTCGGTGCCCTGGAGGTGCATCTGCCGGGTGATCGCCTTGGCGACGATGTCACGGGGCGCCAGCTCGGCCAGCTCGTGCTGCCCGAGCATGAAGCGGGTGCCGGACGCGTCGACGAGGTGCGCGCCCTCGCCCCGTACCGCCTCGGAGACCAGCGGCTGCTGGCCCTCGGAGTCGGCGCCCAGGAAGAGGACGGTCGGGTGGAACTGGACGAACTCGAGGTCCGACACCTCCGCGCCGGCCCGCAGTGCGAGCGCCACCCCGTCGCCGGTGGAGACGGGCGGGTTGGTGGTGGCGGAGAAGACCTGGCCCATGCCACCGGTGGCGAGCACGACCGCGGGGGCGTGTACGGCGCCGACACCATCGTGCTGGCCCTCGCCCATGACGTGCAGGGTGACGCCCTCGGTCCGGCCGTCGGCGTCCGTGAGCAGGTCCAGGACCAGTGCGTTCTCGATGGTGCGCAGGGCGGCCGAGCGGACCGCCTCCACGAGGGCGCGGGAGATCTCGGCCCCCGTCGCGTCGCCTCCCGCGTGGGCGATGCGGCGGCGGTGGTGGCCGCCCTCACGGGCCAGGGCGATCGCACCGGTGTCCGTGGTGTCGAAGTGAGCACCGGTGTCGATCAGTCGGCGTACGGCGCCGGGGCCCTCGGTGACCAGGGCGCGCACCGCCGTCTCGTCGCACAGGCCGGCCCCGGCGACCAGGGTGTCGTCGAGGTGCTGTTCGGGGGTGTCGCCCTCGCCGAGCGCCGCGGCGATTCCGCCCTGTGCCCAGCGGGTGGAGCCGTCGTCGAGCCGGGCCTTGGTGACGACCACGGTCGCGAGGCCCGCCGCCGCGCAGCGAAGGGCGGTGGTGAGACCGGCCACGCCGGAGCCGACCACGACGACGTCCGCGTCGATGGCCCAGCCGGGGGCGGGGGCGGTCAGCCGTATTCCGGTCATGTGAGCGCTCCGAGGGTCAGCGGGATGTTGTCGATCAGCCGGGTGGCCCCCACCCGCGCCGCGACGGCCAGGACCGCCTCGGCGGTGACCCGGTCGTCGGGAACCTCGGTGAAGTCCGCCGGGTCCACGAGGGCCACGTAGTCCAGGGTGAGCGGCACCTCTTCGCCGGCCGCGTCGTCCAGGACGGCCCGGGCGGCGGCCAGCACAGCGGAGGGGACGACGACCGGCCGGGCCAGCGCGACCGCCTGGCTGTCGGCGGCCGCGCGCGCCTCGCCGAGCCGGGTGAGCTCGGCGGCCCGGCCCTCGCGCCCGGGGAGCGCGCGGGCACGGGCGTGGAGCGTCTGCTGGGCGACCAGCCGGTCGCGCGCCGCGAACAGGGCTCTGGGCAGGGCCAGCGCGGTGCGGCGCTCCTCTGCGGAGAGGAAGCGGTTGCGGCTGGAGAGTGCGAGACCGTCCGGGTCGCGCACGGTCGGCACGGCGACGATGTCGATGCCGAAGTTGAGATCGCGCACCATGCGGCGGACCAGGGCCAGCTGCTGGGCGTCCTTCTGCCCGAAGAACGCGGCGTCCGGCCGGGTGAGGTGCAGGAGCTTGGCGACGACGGTGAGCATGCCGTCGAAGTGCCCGGGGCGCGAGGAGCCTTCGAGCCGCTCGCCCATGGGGCCCGCGGTGATCCTGACCTGCGGCTCGCCGCCGGGGTAGACCTCCTCGACGGCCGGGGCGAAGACCGCGTCCGCGCCGGCCTCCGAGGCGACCGCGAGGTCGGCCTCCAGAGTGCGGGGGTAGCGGTCGAGGTCGGCGGCCTCGCCGAACTGGAGCGGGTTGACGAAGACGGTGACCACGACCTGGCCGCCGGGCCCCGCGGCGGTCCGTGCCGCGCGGATCAGGGTGGCGTGGCCGTCGTGGAGCGCGCCCATGGTCATCACGACGGCGCGGCGCGCCCCGGTCCCCCGGCCGAGGGCGTCCAGGTCCGCCGCGGAGCGCAGCAGGGTGGCGGGTGCGGTGGTCATCGCTTCTCCCCCGGTCCGGAATCGTCCGGGCCGTGTGTTCCGTTCGGTCTGTTCATGACGTCGGTGTCCGACAGGACACCGAGGAGATCCTCCGCGAACTCCGGCTTGAGCAGGCCCTGGTCCAGCGCCCGGTCGGCCGTGGCGCGAGCCATGGCGAGATATCCGGCCACCGTCTGCGGGGCGTGCGCGCGCAGCTCCCGGATGTGCGCGGACACCGTCCCCGCGTCGCCGCGGGCCACGGGCCCGGTGAGGGCCGCGTCCCCGGAGCGCAGGGCGTTGTCGAGCGCGGCTCCGAGCAGGGGGCCGAGCATCCGGTCGGGTGCGCCGACGCCCGCCGTGCGGAGCAGTTCCATGGACTGCGCGACGAGTGTGACCAGATGGTTCGCGCCGAGGGCGAGTGCCGCGTGGTAGAGCGGACGGGACTCCTCGGCGATCCATTCGGGCTCGCCGCCCATCTCGATGACGAGCGCCTCGGCGGCGAGCCTGAGCTCCTCCGGGGCGGTCACCCCGAACGAGCAGCCCGCCAGCCGCTGGACGTCGACCGAGCTGCCGGTGAAGGTCATCGCCGGGTGCAGGGCGAGCGGGAGGGCTCCGGCCCGCAGAGCGGGGTCGAGCACCTTCGTCCCGTACCGCCCGGAGGTGTGGACGAGCAACTGGCCCGGCCGCACGGCGCCGGTCTCGGCGAGGCCTTCGACCAGGCCGGGAAGCGCGTCGTCGGGGACGGTCAGCAGCACGAGCTCGGCGCGTGCGAGGACCTCGGCGGGGGTCACCAGGGGGACGTCGGGGAGCAGTGCGGCGGCCCGGCGCACGGACGCGTCGGAGACGCCCGACACCGCGACCGGGCGGTGACCCGCGAGCTGCAGCGAGGCGGCGAGGGCGGGGCCCACTCTTCCCGCACCGACGACACCCACGGTGAGGCGGGCAGGACGGTCCCTCGCGTCGAGGGCTTCCTTGGAAAATGATGCGTTCACGCGGCGACGGCCTTCCGTTCCAGTCCGCGGGGGGTACCGGACGACTTCTCTGCATGCTACGCCAGCGTTTCGCCACACCCCCAGACTGTCCACACCCTGTGGATAACCTCCGGGGCGGCGAGGGCCCCGGGGTGGGCGGTGTCAGCGGTCCGGGTGATGATCGTCCCATGGGAGTCACCGATGAGCAGAAGCAGCGGCACCGCAGACTGACCGCGTGGCAGCGGTCGGGAAAGGTGCTGGCGCGGGCGTCCGCGGACCACACCCTGGCCGAGCGGCTGACCGCGCTGGCGGCCGACGCCGGCACCGTCCACGACCTGGGCGGGTGGACCGACGTGTACGGCGACGGGGTCGTGGCCGAGGTCGAGCGGCGCACCGCCGACCTGCTCGGCATGGAGGCCGCGGCTTTCTTCCCGACCGGGACGATGGCCCAGCAGATCGCGTTGCGGTGCTGGGCCGGGCGCACGGGCGACCGGACCGTGGCACTGCACCCCCTCTCCCACCCCGAGGTGCACGAACGCGGCGCGCTGACCTCGGTGAGCGGCCTGCGCACGGTGCATCCGACCCGCGCGCCCCGGCAGCCGACGGCGGACGAGATCCGGGACTTCCCCGAGCAGTTCGGCACGCTGATGGTGGAGCTGCCGCTGCGTGACGCCGGATTCGTCCTGCCCACCTGGGAGGAGCTGGAGGCCGTCGTGGCCGCGGCCCGGGAGCGGGACGCGGTGGTGCACATGGACGGAGCGCGGTTGTGGGAGTGCGCCTCGCACTTCGGGCGCGGGCTGCCTGAGATCGCGGCGCTCGCCGACAGCGTGTACGTGTCGTTCTACAAGTCCCTGGACGGGCTGTCCGGGGCGGTGCTGGCAGGCCCCGAGTCGCTGGTCGAGGAGGCGCGGACCTGGCGCCACCGGTACGGCGGGCAGGTCTTCCAGCAGTATCCGGCGGCGCTGTCCGCCCTGCTGGGCCTGGAGCGCGAGCTGCCGAGGCTCCCGTCCTACGTCGCCCAGGCGAAGGTGGTCGCCGCGGCCCTGGCCGAGGGGTTCGCCCACTCCCCGGTGCCCTGGTCCCGGGTGCACCCCGAGCCGCCCCACACCCATCAGTTCCAGGTCTGGCTGCCCTACGCCGCGGAGGCGCTGGACGAGGCGTCGGTGCGGCAGGCCGAGGAGACGGGCGTGACCCTCTTCCGCCGCTGGTCCGCGGCTCCGGCGGGCCCGCCCGGTCTCTCGTTCACCGAGGTCACGGTGGCGGCGCCGGGGCTCGGGTGGACGGCCGACGACGTGAGGGAGGCGGTGGCGGACTTCGTGGCACGGCTCGCGTAGGCGCCCCGGCGGCGGGCACGGGCGCCCCGGCGCGGGCGCGGACGCCCCGGCGGCGGGCAGGGTGGCCTCGGGACGGGAGGGATGCCCCGGGCGGCCGGGCCCAGGCAGTTCGCCGCCCGCCACAAGGCGCCTCGGTCCCTGCCTCAGGAGAGAGGCGGCCGGTGGGCGGCCGTCCAGGCGCGGATGCGCCTGCGGATCCCGCGGAGGACCTCTCCGTCGTGGCGGCCGGGCAGCGGCGGCGGAACCTCACCGTGCCGGGCGGCCCGATAGCTGTCGAGCATGTGCTGCTGAACGATGTCCATGAGTCCAGCCTGGCCCCGTCCCGGCAGGCCCGCCCGTGGATTGACGGCTGCCGTCAAGTGGCACCGGGCCCGCCTCCGCACCCCGCACCATGGAGGGGTGAGCGTGCACATCGACATCGCGGGCCTGCCTCCCGAACGCGTGGTCTTCGAGACCTCCCCCCTCGCCGAGCTGGGGCTTGCCCTGCACGCGCTCTCCGAGCCCGGGCACCACCCCGGGCTGCACGGCTGGGCGACCGCGACGTCCGCGGCTCTGGAGCCGGACCTCGCGGACCGGCTCCACGAGGCGGACTTCCTGTGGCGGAACACCTTCTCCGACGTCTTCATGCCGTTCGCCGGAGTGCGCGGAGGGGACGGCAGGACCGGTGCGACCCTCGCCGAGGACCTGGACATCCTGGACAGGCTCGACGACGAGAGGTTCGTGTCGGCAGCCCTGGAGTTCACCTGCGCGAACCTCTACGCGACGGGGGCGCCCTCGCCCCTCGCCGACGCCGGGATGCGGACCCGCGCGCTCGACATGGCCTCGGCCAGGGGCCCGAAACAGCTGGACTTCACCCGGCAGCTGCTGGCCGACCCCAGCTCGGTGCGCGGCTGGATCCGGCGCCTCTTCGAGGACTGCGACCAGGCGTTCTTCGCCGACACCTGGCGGCGGGCCCAGGTCCAGCTGGCCGCTGACGCCCGGCACAAGACCGAGGTACTGCGCCGCAAGGGCGTCGGCGCGGCGCTGAGCGCGGTCTCCGCGGCCCTGTCGCTGGACGAGGAGACCGGCAGGATCAGCGTCGACAAGCTGACCACGGGCCGGACCGAGGCCACGGGCTCCTCCGCGGGCACCGGCCTCACCCTCATCCCGACCAGCTTCGGCTGGCCGCACCTGATGGTGCTGCACGCCCCGGGCTGGCGTCCGGTGATCCACTACCCGGTGCACCGCCCCGAACTGCCCTCCCCGGCCTCCGTCGAGCTGCTCCAGCTCCGGATGGAGGCACTGGCCCATCCCATGCGGATGCGGATATGCCGCAACCTCGCCCGCTCGCCGTACACCACGGGCGAGCTGGCCGACTCGCACGGCATCACGCCTCCCGAGGTCTCGCGCCACCTGGCCCTGCTCAAGAAGGCCGGCCTGGTCACCACGCGCCGGCGTGGCCGGTACGTCCTGCACTCCCTGGACCTGACGGTCGTGGCCCGCCTGGGCAGCGACTTCCTGGAGGGCGTACTGCGGTGACCGGCGCCGTACCGGACGGCCCGTGCGCCGTACCGGAAGGCCCGTGCGCCGTACCGGAAGGCCCTCCGGTCAGCCCGCCCCGCCGCCGGCCCTGACCAGCCCCGTCTCGTAGGCGAGGACGACGACCTGGACCCGGTCGCGCAGTCCCAGTTTGGTGAGGATGCGGCCGACATGGGTCTTCACGGTCGCTTCGGACAGCACCAGCCGGCCCGCGATCTCGCCGTTCGACAGCCCCTGGGCGACCAGCAGCATCACTTCACGCTCGCGGCCGGTCAGCTTCTCGACGTCCTTGTGCTGCGGTTCCTTCGTGCCGCTCGGCAGCATCGGGGAGAACCGGTCGAGTAGCCTGCGGGTCGTGGACGGGGCCACGACGGCGTCGCCGCTGTGCACCGACCGGATGGCCGAGAGGAGCTCACCGGGCGGCACGTCCTTGAGCATGAACCCGCTGGCGCCCGCCTTCAGACCGGAGAAGGCGTACTCGTCCAGGTCGAACGTGGTCAGGATCAGCACCTTGGGCGGATCGGTCCGCGCGCAGATGCGCCGGGTCGCCTCGACGCCGTCCAGCCGGGGCATGCGTACGTCCATCAGCACCACGTCGACGGCGGTCGACCGCAGGATCTCGATCGCCTCGGCCCCGTCGCCCGCCTCAGCGACGACCTCCATGTCCGGCTGGGCTGCGAGCACCATCCGGAAACCGGTGCGCAGCAGCGCCTGGTCGTCGACGAGCATCACGCGGATCGCCATGAGGTGGTCCTGTCCTTCTGTCACTGGTTGGCCGGCTTGAGCGGGAGCAGGGCGCTGATCCGGAAGCCGCCGCCCTGGCGAGGGCCCGCGTCCAGCGTGCCTCCGACCATGCCGACCCGTTCGCGCATGCCGATCATTCCCTGCCCCGCGCCGTCCGCCCCGCCGTCCTCGTACAGCTCGTGCGGGGAGCCGCGGCCGTCGTCCTCGACCAGCAGGCCCAGTCCGTCGTCGAAGTAGACCAGCCGCACGCTCGCACCGGCGTCCGGACCGCCGTGCTTGCGGGTGTTGGTGAGCGCCTCCTGGACGATGCGGTACGCGGTCAGTTCGACCCCGCTCGGCAGCGGTCGCGGAGTGCCCTCGATCTTGAAGTCCACGGCGAGACCCGTCTCCCTGACCTTGCCGACGAGCTCCTCGATCTGCTCGACGTCGGGCTGGGGGACGTACTCCCCGCTCTCCTCGGCATCGCCGGTCCTGAGCACGCCGAGCAGCCGCCGCATCTCGGCGAGCGCCTGGCGGCCGGTGCCGGAGATGGTCTCCAGCGCCTGCCGGGCCTGGTCCGGGGACGCGTCCATGACGTACGCGGCGCCGTCGGCCTGGACCACCATCACCGAGACGTTGTGCGCGACGACGTCGTGCAGTTCGCGGGCGATACGGGCCCGTTCGGCCGCCACGGCGACCTTCGACTGCGCCTCGCGCTCCCGCTCCAGCCGGGCCGCCCGCTCCTCCAGCTGGCTGAAGTAGGCCCGCCGGGTGCGTATCGAGTCGCCGAGCACCCACGCCAGGACGAAGGGCACGGTCATGATGACGACGTAGCCGGCCGTCTGCGCCCAGCCGCCGCCGGGGGCCTCGTCGGGCCACCGCAGCCGCGACAGCCCGGCCGCGACCAGGCTGCACCCGAGCGCGAGCCGGGACGCCCAGCGCTCTCCCACCGTGGCGACGGTGTACGTGATCACCAGCATGGCGAAGTCGGCCACACCGGGCCGCACACCGAGCGCCAGCTGGGCGAGACCCATCAGGATCGCGAGCAGCAGCATCTTCTCCGGGGCACGGCGGCGCAGCGCGACCACGGCGCACAGACCGACGGCGATCGGCACGGCGGCGACGCGCTCCGGGCCGTCACCGACCTGCTCGGCCACGATGGACATGCCGGAGAACCCGAGGAGGAGGACAGCCCAGAGGATGTCGACGCCCGTCGGGTGTCTGCGGATGAAATCGTAGAAGCGCTGCACGTTACCCAGCGTAGGGACAGCTGATCGGTGCCCGGGTCAGCCGAAGGGCCGATCCGGGTCCTGGGACCGTACTCCCCAAGGTGGAGACTTGCCTACGTGACGTATGACTGGTGCCGCTGGCGGGAAGCCGCAGAGACCGCTTTGTACGGGGAAGAGGGGTTCTACCGCCGCCCGGAGGGCCCCGCGGGCCATTTCCGCACCTCGGTGCACGCCTCTCCGCTGTTCGCCGCCGCCGTCGCCCGGCTGCTCGCCCGGACGGCACGGGAGCTGGGGACGGACTCGGTCGGCCTGGTTGACGTGGGAGCGGGCCGCGGCGAGTTGGTGACCGGGGTGCTGGCGGCACTGCGGGACGGGACGGTGGCGCCCGGCCTCACCGTGCGGGCGTACGCGGTCGAGATCGCCCCGCGCCCGCCGGGCCTCGACCCGGCCGTCGAGTGGTGCGCCGAACCGCCGCGGGGCGTGCGCGGACTGCTGTTCGCCAACGAGTGGCTGGACAACGTCCCGACGGACATCGCCGAGGCCGACGAGGACGGGGTGCCGCGCTACGTCCTCGTGCGGAGGACCGACGGCACCGAGCGGCTGGGCGAGCCGGTGACCGGCGAGGACGCCCGGTGGCTGAGCCGCTGGTGGCCGCTCTCCCGGCCCGGGGACCGGGCGGAGATCGGCCGGCCGCGCGACGAGGCCTGGGCCGGAGCCGTCGCCTCGCTGGCCGCCGGGACCGCGGTGGCGGTGGACTACGCGCACATGAGGGAGGCGAGGCCACCGTTCGGGACGCTGACCGGTTTCAGGGCAGGCCGTGAGGTGCCGCCGGTGCCGGACGGCAGCTGCGACCTGACCTCGCACGTGGCCCTGGACGCGTGCGCTTCCGCGGCGGACGGCGAGGCCGAGCTGCTGGACCAGCGGACCGCCCTGCGGGAGCTGGGGATCGGCGGCGAACGCCCGCCGCTGGCACAGGCGTCGGCCGACCCGGCGGGCTATGTGCGGGCTCTCGCGTCGGCCGGTGAGGCGGCGGAGCTCACGGCTCGCGGCGGGCTGGGCGACTTCGGCTGGCTGCGGCATCGGATCCCGGATCGCGAAGGGGGATACTGTCCCGCATGACGGAGACGACGATCGGTATCGGCGGCGCGGCGGAGAGCACCGACATGGTGCTGAACATCGGTCCGCAGCACCCCTCCACCCACGGTGTGCTCCGGCTCCGGCTCGTCCTGGACGGCGAGCGGATCCAGCAGGCCGATCCCGTCATCGGCTACATGCACCGGGGCGCGGAGAAGCTCTTCGAGGCCCGGGACTACCGGCAGATCATCATGCTCGCCAACCGCCACGACTGGCTGTCGGCGTTCTCCAACGAGCTCGGGGTCGTCATGGCCGTCGAGCGGATGCTCGGCATGGAGGTCCCCGAGCGCGCCGTCTGGACGAGGACGCTGCTCGCGGAGCTGAACCGGGTCCTGAACCACTTGATGTTCCTCGGCTCCTACCCCCTCGAACTGGGCGGGATCACCCCGATGTTCCACGCCTTCCGCGAGCGCGAGGAGCTCCAGGCCGTGATGGAGGAGGTCTCCGGCGGCCGGATGCACTACATGTTCAACCGGGTCGGCGGCCTCAAGGAGGACCTTCCCGCGGGCTGGCTCGGCCGGGCCAGGGACGCGGTGGCGTCCGTGCGTTCGCGGATGGACGTGTACGACCGGCTGGTGCTCGGCAACGAGATCTTCCGCGGCCGCACCCGCGGGGTGGGGGTGCTGTCCGCCGGGGCCGTGCACGCCTACGGGGTCTCCGGGCCGATCGCCAGGGCCTCCGGGGTCGACTTCGACCTGCGGCGCGACGAACCGTATCTGGCGTACGGGGAGCTGCGGGACACCCTGAAGGTCGTCACGCGGACCGAGGGCGACTGCCTGGCCCGCTTCGAATGCCTCCTGGAGCAGACCCACAACGCCCTGGACCTCGCCGACGCGTGCCTGGACCGGATGGCCGAACTGCCGCCCGGGCCCATCAACCAGCGGCTGCCCAAGGTCCTGAAGGCACCGGAGGGCCACACCTACGCGTGGACCGAGAACCCGCTGGGCATCAACGGCTACTACCTGGTGTCCACGGGCGAGAAGACCCCGTACCGGCTGAAGCTGCGGTCCGCCTCGTTCAACAACATCCAGGCGCTCACCGAACTGCTGCCCGGCACGCTCGTGGCCGACATGGTGGCGATCCTGGGCTCACTGTTCTTCGTCGTCGGCGACATCGACAAGTAGCCCTGCCCAGGCGGGCGGCACCCGCCCGCCGAAGGCCCGCGCCCACGAGGACGCGCCCACGAGGACGCGCCTACGAGGAGATCGCGCTCCGCAGCTCGACGACGTCCAGCTGCTCGGTCTCGTCGTGCGCGGTCAGGTCGATGACCTTGCCGACGGCGCGGTTCTCGATCGCGCCCGTCCGGTGCGCCGCCAGTGCCTCCTCGCCCACCACGTCCGCGAGGTCCTCGTTCTGCACGGACTCGATGGCGGCGCTCGCCTTCTGCGTGCCGAAGAAGTCGAAGCTCCCCTGCGGCACGAGGTGGCGGCGGGCCGCGGCGTACGGGACGACCGCGGAGGCGGCCGGCACCGCGCGGGGCGGACGCACGGCGGCGGGGGAGAGCTGTGGTGCGGGGAGGGCCGTCCGGGAGTGGCGGTGCTGGGGGTCACCCGCTCCGCCGACCGCCGCGTGCTTCCCCTGGGGACCGTCGCCCTCCGTGTCCCGCTCCGCCGACCGCTCGGCGATGTCGCGCCGCCTGGCCAGCTCGGCCGTGCGACGGGCCTCCTGGAGTGCGGCGTTGCGCGTCAGGTCCTGGAGGGCCTGGGCGGCGCGCAGATAGGCCGCCGGGGTCGGTGTGGACCGCGCGGGCAGAAGCTCGCGCGGTGCGGACGCCTCGATGGCGAGCTGCCTGCGGCCCTCCAGCGCACTGGCCCGCTCCGTCTCGGCGTTGGCGTACCGGCGCAGCAGCGCGGCGTGCTCGCCCCGCAGGCCGGCGAGCTCCACACGCTTGCGGCGCAGCTTGGTCTCCAGCCGGGTGCGCAGTTCCCGTGATTCCTCGAGGTCCGCCTCGAGTTCGGCTATGCGCTCCTCGGTCTTCCACTCGTCACTGGCCCGGGCGCGGGTCAGCTCCGCCACCCGCAGCCCCGCCGCCCGGTCCCAGCTCCGCATCATGCAGGCGCCGGTGACGGCGGCGGCCGCCGTCACCGCCACCAGGGCGCGCAGGGCCAGAGGCTCCGCGAGGAGCCAGGCTCCGGCGGCACAGACGACCGGCACTCCGGCCACCACGGCGGGAGGCAGGATTCTGTGGAGGGGCGGCGAATGGCGGTGGCGTCCTCGTGGCATGGCCCGAAATTTACCGTGCGTACGAGTCACTTGGGAGGCCACCCGGCAATCTGTTCCCCGCCGGTTACCTGACCGGACCCCGGCGGCCTCTCAAGTGCCCCTGTCATACGCCTTTTTACTTCTTGATCAGCCCCTTCGACCGGAGATAGTCCCCGGCCGCATCCGCGGGCTTGGCACGCTCCGCGTCGACCTTGCGGTTCAGTTCCGCGAGGTCCTCGGTGGTAAGTGTGTCGGTGAGCTTCCCGAGCGCCTCGGCGATCTCCGGCGAACCCGCGTCCTTGGCATTGAGTACCGGAAGGACGTTGTCCGCGTTCTGCAGCTTCTTGTCGTCCTCCAGGAACACGAGCCCGTAGGAGTCGAGCACCGCGTCCGTGGTGGTCGTCAGGACCAGTTGGTCCTTGCCGTCCTTGACGGCCTGCTTGGACTGCGGTGTACCGACCCCCTTGGGGTCGACACCGGTGACGTCGATGCCGTACGTCTTCTTCAGTCCGGGCGCGCAGAAGGGGCGCACCTCGCACTCGTCGCCCGCCGCGATCTTGACCTTGATCTTCGACTCGCCGAGATCGGAAAGCGTCCGGAGGCTGTTCTTCTCCGCGAATTCCCTGGACACCGCGAAGGCGTTCTGGTCGACCGCGTCGCCTGCCGGAAGGACCTTCAGCCCGAGCGGGCCCGCAAGCTTCTCGAGAGCCGTGACGGTCTCCGCCACGTCACCCGAGGCGACGGGCTTCTTCTCCGCTTCCGCCGCCCCGTTGACCTTGGCGTTGAGGAATTCCGCGAGGGTCGCCGCGTATTCCGGGACGACGTCGATCTCACCCTTCTCCAGGGAGGGCTCGTACAGTTCGCGGTTCTTCACCGTGGTGACCGAGGCGTCGTATCCGGCGTCGCCCAGGATCTGGGCGTACAGCTCGGCGAGCACCTTGGACTCGGTGAACCCGGCCGCGCCCACGACGAGCGAGCCCTTCTTCGAGTCGGCACCGGCACCCTGGTCCGTGCCGCCCTCCTTCTCCAGGCTGTCGCCGCCGCAGGCGGCGAGCGACCCTGCCAGCGCGACCGCTCCGATGACCGCACCCGCTATGCGCGAGGTCCTGCTCATGTTGTTCTCCGTCCGCGAAAAATGGTGTGCACAGTCCGAGAAAGTCAGCCCGCTACGCGGTCCGGCGGCGGCGCAGGGGTGACAGCAGCCGGTCCAGCGCCATGAGTACGCCCTCCACCACCAGGGCCAGCAGGGCGACCAGCACGGCGCCCGCGAAGACCTGCGCGGTGTCGTAGGTGTTGAATCCGGCGGTGATGATCCGGCCCAGGCCGCCGAGTCCGACCATCGCCGCGATCGATGCGGTGGCGATCACCTGGACGGCGGCGGACCGCAGGCCGGTCATGATCATCGGGTAGGCGAGCGGCAGCTCGACCCGGACGAAGAGCTGTGCGCCGGACATCCCCATGCCCCGCGCGGCCTCCAGCACCGACCGGTCCACCTCCGCCATCCCGACGTAGGCGTTGGTCAGCAGCGGGGGCACGGCGAACAGCACCAGCGCGATGACCGTGGGCAGATAGCCGGAGTTCCTCAGGGGCGTCATCATGAAGAGCGCCAGCACCGCGAAGACCGGGACGGCCCGACCCACGTTGGAGATGTTGACCGCGAGCCCGCCTCCCTTGCCCACGTGCCCGAGATACAGCGCGACCGGCAGGGCGATGAGACAGGCCGCCGCGAGGGCGATCCCGCTGACGTACAGGTGCTCGGCCAGCCGGTGTGCCGCCCCGCCGTCCCCCGACCAGTTGGCGCCGGTGGTGAGCCAGACCCATGCCTCTTCGACGACTCCCATGGATCAGCCGGCCTCCGTCTTCGCGATGCCCGCCCCGGCGGACGCCCCGGCGGGCGTCCGTATCCGGGTCCAGGGCGTGAGCAGGCGTTGCACGCCGAGCAGCAGCAGGTCCGCGGCCACCGCGAGCAGCACACAGAGCACGGACGCGGTGAGCACCTGCGCCTTGAAGAAGCTGGGCAGGGCGTCCTCGATGAGATTGCCGAGGCCGCCCTTGCCGACGAGGGAACCGACCGTGGTCAGCGCGACCGTCGACACCGTGGCGATGCGCAGGCCGGCCATCAGCGCGGGCAGCGCGAGGGGGAGTTCGACCTCCCAGAGGAGGCGGACGGGGCCGTAACCCATACCCCTCGCGGCCTCCTTCGCCTCCTGAGGGACCGCTTCGAGACCCGCCAGGATGTTGCGTACGAGAATGGTCAGCGAGTAGAGCACCAGCCCGGTGACGACGAGCGCCGCCGACAGCCCGAAGAGCGGCAGCAGCAGCGAGAACATCGCCAGTGACGGCACGGTGTAGAGCACGGTCGTCAGGCCCAGCACCGGGCCCGCGAAATGCCGCCCGCGGCGCGCGAGCAGTGCGAGCGGGAATGCCACGGCGAGCCCTATCAGCACGGAGACCACCGTGATCCAGATGTGCTGGACGGTCGCGTCGGCCAACTCCTGGCTGCGGGAGCGCAGATACTCTCCGCAGATCCAGTCGTTCGCCACCAGGCAGTTCTGCTCGGCCATCCGCCCCCACCTCCTGTTTGCCCTCGCGATGCCGCCCCGGGTCCGGTCCTGGGTGACCCTATCGTCGACCACCGACAATCGCCGAGGCTGTCGTATTCCGGCAACATGGCCTTCACAGAACCCGCGTCACAATGGGGAATCATGATCCGTTTCGAGCACGTCACCAAGCGGTACGCGGACGGCACCACCGCCGTCGACGACCTTTCCTTCGAGGTCGCCGAGGGTGAACTGGTCACGCTCGTCGGGCCTTCCGGATGCGGCAAGACGACCACCATGAAAATGGTGAACCGCCTGATCGAACCGACCGACGGCCGGATATTCCTCGATGGGGACGACATATCCGCCATCGACCCCGTACGGCTCCGCCGCCGCATCGGCTACGTCATCCAGCAGGTCGGGCTCTTCCCCCACAAAACGGTCCTGGAGAACACGGCGACCGTTCCCCATCTCCTGGGCTGGGGAAGGGAAAAGGGCAGGAAGCGCGCGGCCGAACTGCTCGACCTCGTCGGACTGGATCCTTCCGTTTATGGCGGCCGCTATCCGGAGCAGCTTTCCGGGGGCCAGCGCCAACGGGTCGGCGTGGCCCGCGCCCTGGCCGCTGACCCTCCGGTCCTGCTGATGGACGAACCTTTCGGCGCGGTGGACCCGGTCGTACGGGAAAGGCTGCAGAACGAATTCCTGAAACTGCAGGCACAGGTCCGCAAGACCGTGCTGTTCGTCACCCACGACATCGAGGAAGCCGTCCGGCTCGGCGACCGGATCGCCGTCTACGGCCAGGGCCGCATCGAGCAGTTCGACACCCCGGCCACGGTGCTCGGGGCTCCGGCCACGCCGTACGTCGCCGGCTTCGTCGGCGCGGACCGCGGCCTGAAGCGGCTCTCGGTCACGCCCATCGAGGAGAGCGACCTGGACCAGCCGCCGGTCGTCCACCTCGACGATCCGCTGGCGGGGGCGACCGAGCGGCTCCGCGCCGACGGCGCGCGCTGGGCGGTCGTCCTGGACGGCCAGGACAATCTGCACGGCTGGATCCCCGCGGGCGACGGGGTGCCGGCCGAGGGCACGGTCCGTGAGCACGCCCGGCGCATGGAGGCGTGGCTACCGCTCGGGGCACCGCTCAAGCAGGCCTTCGCCACCATGCTCCAGCACGACGCGGGCTGGATCGCCGTCATCGACAAGGAGGGCTCCGGCCGCTTCCTCGGCGTACTCACCCCCGCCCGGCTCCACGAGGCACTGCGCCGCTCCATCGACGCGGACGCCCAGGCCGTGCCGCGCGCCGAGGTCGCGGTGGAGACGGTGGCGGGCGTCGGCTCCCCGTGAGGGCCTCCCCCCTTCCGGGCCTCGGGCACGGGCGGGGCGGCGGTCTCGGGACGCCGGGCACGGTCGCCCCGTGAGGCCGGGCCGGCCGCGCGACCCCGGCGACGGGGCTGCCGGGGCCACCAGGAGAGTAGGTGGGTGCCTCTCCCGTCCATCCGGCCGAACGGGGCGCGAACGGATCCCGGGGCGGCGGACCCCTCTCAGCGGGCCTTCCCGGGGACGTGCCGGCCCGTCGGCAGAGGGTCCGGCGGCGACGACCACGTGGGAGCGGCCCGGCCTCGCCCTTCTCGGGCCTAGGCTGGTCGCATGAGTACGTTGCGAGGACGGGGCACGGTGCGGGGTCTGCCGGAGTGGGACCGCTGCGCGGTCATGGGAGTCGTCAATGTGACGCCCGACTCCTTCTCCGACGGCGGCCACTGGTTCGACACCACGGCGGCGATCAAGCACGGCCTCGAACTGGCGGCCGAGGGGGCTGATCTGATCGACGTCGGCGGTGAGTCGACCCGCCCGGGTGCGAGCAGGGTGGACGAGGCGGAGGAGCTGCGGCGCGTGATCCCCGTCGTGCGGGGACTGGCCGCGGAAGGCGTCACCGTCTCCGTGGACACCATGCGGGCCGGCGTCGCCGAACAGTCCGTCGCAGCCGGTGCGGCCCTGGTCAACGACGTGAGCGGTGGCCTCGCCGACCCGGCCATGATCCCGGTCGTCGCCGACGCGGGAGTGCCGTTCGTCGTCATGCACTGGCGCGGCTTCAGCGAGTCGATGAACAGCCGCGCGGTGTACGAGGACGTCGTCGGCGAGGTCGTCACGGAACTCCGGGAGCGTATGGAGGCCGTGATCGAGGGCGGGGTGGATCCCGGGAAACTGGTGATCGACCCAGGGCTGGGCTTCGCCAAGAACGCCGCCCAGGACCTCGCGCTCGTCGCACACCTCGACCGGCTGCGCGACCTTGGCAAGCCGGTGCTCGTCGCCGCCTCCCGCAAGCGGTTCCTCGGCCATGTCCTGGCCGGCGAGGACGCCGCCCCACCGCCCGCCCGCGAACGCGACGCCGCGACGGCCGCGGTCTCCGCCCTCTCGGCCGCCGCGGGCGCCTGGGCCGTCCGGGTACACGCGGTGCGGCCCACGGCGGACGCGGTGCGGGTCGCCCGCGCCGTCGAGGGAGCCGCGTGAGCGCCCCGCGCGACGAACACGAGGAGGCGGCCGCCGACATCGCCTCGGTCGAACAGGCCAACACCGCCTTCTACGAGGCGATGGAGCGCGGCGATCTCGACGAGCTCTCCGGTCTGTGGCTGCCCGGCGAGGACCTCACCGTCTCCTGCGTCCACCCCGGCTGGCCGGTGCTCACCGGCCGCGGCGAGGTGCTGCGGAGCTACGCGCTGATCATGGCGAACACCGAGTACATCCAGTTCTTCCTCACGGATGTCGGGGTCGCGATGACCGGTGACACCGCCCTGGTGACCTGCACCGAGAACATCCTCAGCGGCGGACCGGCGGAGGACGGCAACGCGCTCGGGCCGCTCGTCGGCCAGCTCGTCGTCGCGACCAACGTGTTCCGGCGCACACCGGACGGCTGGAAGCTCTGGTCCCACCACGGCTCCCCCGTACTGGCCGAAACCGGCGAGGAAGAGGACGAAGAGCCGACCGCTTGAGTGGACCGAGCGGATCAGGGGGATTGGGGCTCCGGACTCCGGGTATACGCGGCTACCCAACCCCCCGCCGGGCCGGGCCGCGCCCCCGCGGGCGGGTGCTGTCGGTGCTCGCGGGTAGATTCGATAGACGGCACTCCACCGCCCGCACGCGGTCGGGTGCCTCCAGAGACGACGAACAGCAGGAGTGATTCGCGTGGATCGTGTCGCGCTGCGCGGCCTCAAGGCCCGTGGGCACCACGGTGTCTTCCCCAAGGAACGGGAAGAGGGCCAGACCTTCATCGTGGACCTGGTGCTCGGCCTCGACACCCGCCCCGCGGCAGCCGCCGACGACCTGTCGAAGACCGTTCACTACGGCGTGGTCGCGGAAGAGGTCGTCGATGTCGTCAAGGGTGAGCCGGTGGACCTGATCGAGACCCTCGCGGAACGGATCGCGCAGCAGTGCCTCAAGCACGCGGGAGTCCAGGAGGTCGAGGTCGTCGTCCACAAGCCGGACGCCCCGATCACCGTCCCCTTCGACGACGTGACCATCACCATCACCCGGAGCCGAGCATGACTGCCTTTTCCACCGAGGGTCAGAGCGACCCGACCGTACAGCCGGTTCCCGCAGCCGTGGTCGAGCAGGTCGACGCGGCCGACGTCACCCTGTCCAACCCCAAGCTGGCCGTGATCTCCCTCGGCTCGAACCTCGGCAACCGGCTGGAGACGCTCCAAGGCGCCATCGACGCCCTGGAGGACACCCCCGGCCTCCGGGTCAAAGCGGTCTCCCCCGTCTACGAGACGGAGCCCTGGGGCGTCGACCCGGGCAGCCAGCCGTCGTACTTCAACGCGGTGATCGTCGTGAAGACGACCCTGCCCCCCTCCTCCCTGCTGGAGCGCGGTCAGGCCATCGAGGAGGCGTTCGACCGGGTCCGCGAGGAGCGCTGGGGTCCGCGCACCATCGACGTCGACATCGTGTCGTACGCCGACGTGGTCTCCGACGACCCGCTGCTGACCCTTCCCCACCCGCGCGCCCGCGAGCGCGCCTTCGTGCTCGCCCCCTGGCAGGACGTGGACCCGGAGGCCCAGCTCCCCGGCGCCGGCCCGGTCGCCGGCCTCCTGGCCGGTCTGGGCCGCGACGGAGTGCTTCCCCGCCCCGACCTGGAACTCCGTCTCCCCGAGTAGTCGTTAGGCTCTAGGACCACTACGGGCCAACGGCACCGACACGGCGACGAAGGGCGGCACTCTCGGTGAAGCAACTACGGCTCGGCATCCTCGCCGGACTCTTCGCCGGCGCCGGCGTGCTGTCCTGGGGCGCGGCCCGCCTCTGGGACTCCCTGGGAACACTGCCGAGCGTGCCGCTCGCCGCCTCCGTCGTGCTCGCGGTGATCGCCGTCATCCTGCTGGCCACGGCGCTGTCGATCCGGGCACGGCTGCGCGCCCAGCGGGAGCGGCGTCCCGGGGCGAAGGGCGTGGAGCCGATGATGGCGGCGCGCGCCGTGGTCTTCGGGCAGGCGAGCGCGCTGGTCGCGGCCCTGGTCGCCGGCATGTACGGCGGCACGGGCGTCTTCCTGCTCGGCTTCCTCGACATCCCGCCCCGCCGCGACCAGGCCATCTACGCGGGCGCGGCGGTCGTGGCGGGCATCGGCGTCATCGCGGCCGCCTTCTTCCTGGAGCGCGTGTGCCGCCTCCCGGAGGACGGAGAGGACGACGGGACCACGGCCCAGGCCGCCTGAGACGCCCCGAACCCTCAGCCGGCGATCGGGTTCTCGATCAGAGTGACCCGGTTGCCGTCGGGGTCGTGGACGGCGGCGAACCGCACCCCGCGCGAGCCCGGCTGGGTCTCCCCGGCCGTGATCCCCCTCCCGGCGAGGTCCGAGAGGGTCCGGTCCAGGTCGTCGACCACCAGATTCACCAGTGACCCCCCGGCCTGCTCGGGCGACTGGAACACCTGGAGCCAGGCGTACGGAGCGATGTGCCAGTCGGCCAGCCCGTCCATGGGCCGCACGTCGGCGGGGCGGCCGAGAAGCCGCTCGTACCACTCCACCGCCGGTTCGATGGCCATCACGGGCGCTACGGCGAGCACATGGGTGAATGACATCAGGGGGCTCCTTCTCCACGTGGGTCCGGCTGTCCGGCCTCTCCCACCGATGTCGACTCTCCCCGCTTCACGGACTCGTCGCTACCGCGGCCGGCCGGGCCCGTCCGTGCTCAGCGCGCCATGATGAGGCTCATCGCCTCGGCCCGCGTGGCCGGATCGCGCAGCTGTCCACGGACCGCGGACGTGAGCGTCTTGGCCCCGGGCTTGCGGATCCCTCGCATCGACATGCACATGTGCTCGCACTCGACGACCACGATGACACCGCGCGGCTCGAGGATGGACATCAGGGACTCGGCGACCTGTGTGGTGAGCCGCTCCTGGACCTGGGGGCGGCGGGCATAGACGTCGACCAGCCGTGCCAGCTTCGAGAGCCCCGTGATCTTGCCCGAGGTCGCCGGGATGTACCCCACGTGCGCGACACCGCGGAACGGCACCAGATGGTGCTCACAGGTGCTGAACACCTCGATGTCCTTGACCAGCACCATCTCGTCGTGACCGAGATCGAACGTCGTCGTCAGGACGTCCTCCGGCTCCTGGTGGAGGCCCGCGAATATCTCCTTGTACGCCCGCGCCACCCGCCCCGGGGTCTCACGCAGCCCCTCGCGGTCGGGGTCCTCCCCGACCGCGAGGAGAAGCTCCCGAACGGCGGACTCGGCCCGCTTCTCGTCGAAGACGCCGATCGCGCCCTGCCCGTCCAGCGTCACCGGGTCGGTCATCTGTGCCTCGTTCCTCTGTGCAGTCACATGCGCGCGGGCCCGCCAGGACCTCACGAAATACGGCAGGCACAGCGCAGGCGTAAGAAATAGCCGCGCCCCCACAGGCTAGAACCTGGGGGGCGCGGCATCCATTCCGGGCCTGGTGGAGCCCCCGTGACAGGGGCCACACCGGTCGGGCAGGGGGCTAGCTCTCGGGGCGATCCTCGGGGAGCGCCTCCGTGGAGGTGCCGGTGTTCTTCGACGTGATGTCCGTCGGAGCGATCTCCGGAGTGCCCGAACCATTGGCGGTGCCGTTGGTGAGGGCCAGCTCCTTGGGAGAGAGCACGGGCGGACGCGTCGACGGGGTACGCCGGGCGGAACCGGTCCACGCCGGACGAGCCGGGCGCTTCACGATCGGGGCGAAGATCTCGGCGATCTGCTCCTTGCCGAGTGTCTCCTTCTCGAGGAGTTCGAGGACCAGGGCGTCGAGGATGTCGCGGTTCTCCACGAGAATTTCCCACGCGTCGTTGTGCGCGGTCTCGATGAGCTTCTTGACCTCTTCGTCGACGAGCGCCGCGACCTCTTCCGAGTAGTCGCGCTGATGGCCCATCTCCCGGCCCACGAACGGCTCGGTGTTGTCTCCACCGAACTTGATCGCACCGAGTCGCTCGGTCATGCCGTACTGCGTGACCATCGCGCGGGCCGTGGCGGTGGCCTTCTCGATGTCGTTCGCAGCGCCGGTCGTCGGGTCGTGGAAGACCAGCTCCTCGGCCGCGCGCCCGCCCAGCATGTACGCCAGCTGGTCGAGCATCTCGTTGCGCGTCGTGGAGTACTTGTCCTCTTCCGGGAGCACCATCGTGTAACCGAGGGCACGGCCGCGGGAGAGGATCGTGATCTTGTGGACCGGGTCCGACTGGGGTGAGGCCGCCGCGACCAGGGCGTGTCCGCCCTCGTGGTACGCGGTGATCTTCTTCTCCTTCTCGGACATGATCCGGGTCCGCTTCTGCGGACCCGCCACGACGCGGTCGATGGCCTCGTCGAGCATGTGGTTGTCGATCAGCTTCTTGTTGCTGCGCGCCGTGAGGAGCGCGGCTTCGTTCAGCACGTTCGACAGGTCGGCACCGGTGAAGCCGGGCGTACGACGGGCGACCGCGTTGAGGTCGACGTCCTCCGCGACCGGCTTGCCCTTCTGGTGCACCTTGAGGATCTCGAGGCGGCCCTGCATGTCCGGCCGGTCGACGGCGATCTGCCGGTCGAAACGTCCGGGACGCAGCAGCGCCGGGTCCAGGATGTCCGGCCGGTTCGTGGCGGCGATCAGGATGACGCCGCCCTTCACGTCGAAGCCGTCCATCTCGACGAGCAGCTGGTTGAGCGTCTGCTCGCGCTCGTCGTGACCGCCGCCCATACCGGCACCGCGGTGCCGGCCCACGGCGTCGATCTCGTCGACGAAGACGATCGCCGGAGCGTTCGCCTTGGCCTGCTCGAAGAGGTCACGGACACGGGAGGCACCGACACCGACGAACATCTCGACGAAGTCGGAACCGGAGATCGAGTAGAACGGGACGCCCGCCTCGCCCGCGACGGCGCGTGCGAGCAGCGTCTTGCCCGTCCCGGGCGGTCCGTACAGCAGGACGCCCTTGGGGATCTTGGCGCCGACGGCCTGGAACTTCGCCGGCTCCTGGAGGAATTCCTTGATCTCGTACAGTTCCTCGACGGCCTCGTCCGACCCCGCCACATCGGCGAACGTCGTCTTCGGCGTGTCCTTGGTGATGAGCTTGGCCTTGGACTTGCCGAACTGCATGACCTTGGAGCCGCCGCCCTGCATCTGATTCATCAGAAACAGGAACACGACCACGATCAGGACGAAGGGCAGCAGCGAGAGAAGGATCGAGACGAACGGGGACTGCTTCGACGGCGAGACGGTGTAACCCTTCTCGATGTCACCGCTCTCGAACTTCTTCTGCAGCGTGTCGGCGAGCTCGACACCCTGGTTGCCGATGTAGCTCGCCTGGAACTTGCTGCCGGACTCGCCCTTGAGCTTTTCCTTGTCCTTCAGCTCGATCTTCAGGATCTGTTCGTCACCGGTGGTCAGCTTGGCCTGCTCCACCTGGTTCTTACTGATCGCCTGGATCACCTTGCCGGTGTCCACCGTCTTGTAGCCGCCGGACGAGCCGACGACCTGCATCAGCACGACCACGGCGAGGACGGCCAGCACGATCCACATGACCGGCCCACGGAAGTATCGCTTCACGTCCATCCATACGGAGCGAAGTCGCCCCGTCCCTCCTGCCCGTAGGTAAATGCTGCTGTGAGAAAAGACTGTTCTTCGGACGGTACCCCAGCATTGTCACCCGTGACCGCAGGGGAGGTCCGGCAAACCCGTCTTCGAAGGCTCCAACGGCCCGAAAGCCACAAGGGTTCCCGTGAGTCCGGCCGGGTTCGGCCGGGGCGGGTCGCCTCCTCAGCCGCCGTAGACGTGGGGGGCGAGCGTGCCGACGAAGGGGAGGTTGCGGTACTTCTCCGCGTAGTCCAGCCCGTAGCCGACGACGAACTCGTTGGGGATGTCGAAGCCGACCCACTTCACGTCGATCGCGACCTTGGCGGCATCCGGCTTGCGGAGCAGCGTGCAGACCTCCAGGCTCGCGGGTTCGCGCGAGCCGAGGTTGGTCAGCAGCCAGGACAGCGTCAGGCCGGAGTCGATGATGTCCTCGACGATCAGGACGTGCTTGCCCTTGATGTCGGTGTCGAGGTCCTTGAGGATCCGGACGACGCCCGAGGACTGGGTGCCGGCGCCGTACGACGAGACGGCCATCCAGTCCATGGTGACGGGGGTGGACAGCGCGCGGGCCAGGTCCGCCATCACCATCACCGCGCCCTTGAGCACACCGATGATGAGCAGGTCCTTGCCCGCGTACTCCGCGTCGATCTTCGCGGCCAGCTCGACGAGCTTCGCGTCGATCTCTTCCTTGGTGAGGAGCACCGACTGAAGGTCGGTGCCCATGTCCTTCTCGTTCACCAGCGTCTCTTTCTCTGCCCTGCCGGACCGGGCCGCTACCCGGGCCGGACCGGCGTTTCGCCTGCTCTTCAGCCGCTTGCGCTTCAGCTCTGCCGAATCACCAGTCTGCCACCCTGCCGCTGCACCTCGACGCGGCCGGGCAGGTTGATGGCGCCCTGGCCCCGCCATCCGGTGATGAGGCGGTCGACTTCCTCGATGTGGCGGGCGAAGAGCGAACCCGCGGGAGATCCGGCGTCGATCACGGCCCGGCGCAGCACCCGTCGGCGCACCGCGGGCGGCAGGACGGAGAGCTTGGCGCACTCCAGCCGCCCGTCGTCGTCGCGGACCGAACCGGCGGCCTCGGCGGCCCAGGTGTCGAGGGCGTCGGCATCGTCCCGGGAGAGCTGCGCCGTACGCGCGAGGGCCTCCACCACGCCCTTGCCCAGCGCCTTCTCCAGCGCGGGCAGACCCTCGTGGCGCAGCCGGGAGCGGGTGTAGGCGGGGTCGATGTTGTGGGGGTCGTCCCAGACGGGGATCGACTGGACCAGGCATGCCTTGCGGGCGGTCTGCCGGTCGAGCTGGAGAAAGGGGCGGCGGTAGCGGCCGGCGGGACCCGAGGCCGCGGCCATCCCGGAGAGGGAGCGGATGCCGGAACCACGGGCGAGGCCCAGCAGGACCGTCTCGGCCTGGTCGTCGCGCGTGTGGCCGAGGAGGACGGCGGCGGCGCCGTGGCGCTCCGCCGCGGCGTCCAGGGCGGCGTAGCGGGCGTCGCGGGCGGCGGCTTCGGGCCCGCCGTCCCGGCCGACGTGCACGGCGACGGCCTCGACGGGGTCGAGGCGCATCTCGGCGAGGCGGGCGGCCACCTCGTCGGCGCGGAGTCCGGAGCCGGGCTGGAGATTGTGGTCGACCGTGATGCCGCCGGCGCGGACGGGGAGCTTGCGCGACTCGAAGGCGAGGGCCGAGGCGAGGGCCATGGAGTCGGCGCCCCCGGAGCACGCGACGAGCACCAGCGGGGTGTCCGGCCGTTCCGGGAGCGCCGGACACCGCCCGCCCGCCCCTGCTTCGGCGAACTCGGCGCGTCCGGCCTGTTCGGTATGACGGTTGTGTTCGGTGACGACGTCGTGGAGTACGCGGCGGACCGCCAGGCGTATCGCCGCGACCGCAGGATGGGGACCCATGTCCGGTGCCCTTCGGGGTGAGGTTTTGGGGGTGCCTCGGAGCGGACGGGACGGAGTCCCGTCACTCAGAGTGCGTCGATGGTGACAGAGCCAAGCTGTTCATCGAGCATTGCACGCCTTCCCATGCCCCTACGGTCCCTCGGATGGGTGATTGGAGAGGCAATCTTCTGCCACCGGACCGGCCAAGATCACGAATCTGCCTTACGGTGCACCCGCGCCACCCAGTCCGCCGGGGCGGCGATCTCGGCTTTGGTGGGGAGGGTGTTGGGCGAGGTCCAGACCCGGTTGAATCCGTCCATCCCGACCTCGTCGACCACGGCCCGGACGAACTTCTCGCCGTCGCGGTACTGGCGCAGTTTCGCGTCGAGCCCCAGCAGTTTCCGCAGCGCCAGGTCCAGCCGGCTCGCGCCGCGCGCCCTTCGCCGCTGGAACTTCTCCCGGATCTCGGCGACGGAGCCCACCACCTCGGGGCCCACCCCGTCCATCACGAAGTCCGCGTGCCCTTCGAGCAGGGACATCACGGCGGTGAGACGGCCCAGGATCTCGCGCTGGGAGGGCGTCTGGACGATCTCGACGAGGCTGCGCCCCTCGTCGTCCCCCGCCTCGCCCCGCTCGCCCTCGGGGCGGCTTCCCCCGGAGAAGGCCTGGGCGGCCTCGCGGAGGCGTTCGAGCACGGTCATGGGGTCGACGTCGGTCTCGTCGAGGAACGACTGGATCTCGCCCCGCAGATGGTCACGGAGCCAGGGCACCCCGGTGAACTGGGTGCGGTGCGTCTCCTCGTGGAGGGCCACCCAGAGCCGGAAGTCGTGAGGGTCGACCTCGAGTTCGCGTTCGACGTGGACGATGTTGGGGGCGACCAGCAGCAGCCTGCCGCCGCCCTTGGAGGACGCGGGGAACTCGCGGGTGGCGGGGGCGAAGGTCTCGTACTGGCCGAGGACACGGGAGGCCAGGAACGACAGCAGCATCCCCAGTTCGACGCCGGTCACCTTGCCGCCGACCGCTCCGAGGACGGCGTTGCCCGGGCCGCTGCCGCGGCGGTCCTGCATCTTTCCGAGGAGCGGGCCCAGCAGCTCGCGGAAGCCCGCCACATTGGCCCTGATCCAGCCCGCCCGGTCGACGACCAGGACGGGGGTGTCCTCGGGCTCGTGCCCGGCCGGGATCATCCGGGTGAACGAACGGACGTGTTCCTCCGAGGCCTTGGCATGCCGGCGGAGCTCCGCGACGACGGCACGGGCCTCCTCGCGGCTGATCTCGGGACCCGGCCGCACGAACCGGGTCGCAGTCGCGACCGCGAGATTCCAGTCGACCATCTCGGCACCACCGATGCTCGTCATGCGTCAACCGTACGTGAGGTGGTCGCTCCGTGGTGGGGTGTCAGCCGCTCACCGGGTGCCTTTGGTGAGGGTGGCGGCCAGGGCGTCCAGTGAGGCTTCCGCGTCGCCCGGGGAGGTGGTGCCCGAGGCCAGGAAGGCGAAGGCGAGGAGCCGGCCCCGGGCGTCGACCGCGGTTCCGGCGAGGCTGTTCACTCCGGTGAGGGTGCCCGTCTTGGCCCTGATCAGGCCGGTCGCCGGCGACGTCGCCGAGTAGCGGTCGCCGAGCGTGCCGCTGAATCCGGCGACCGGCAGGCCGGTGAGGACGGGACGGAGTTCGGGGTGGTCAGGGCCCGCGGCGAGGGCGAGCAGCCGGGCCAGCAGCCCCGCCGTCACCTTGTCCGCGCGGTCGAGGCCGCTGCCGTCGGAGAGCCGGGCGCCGGTCAGCGGCAGGCCGAGCGCCTTCAGCCGGGCGGTGACGGCACGGCGGCTCCCGTCGAAGGAGGCGGGCTCACCCGCCTTCAGCGCGGTCTGCCTGGCCAGGGCCTCGGCGATGTCGTTGTCGCTGTTGGTGAGGGCCCGTTCGACCAGGGCGGAGAGCGGCTTCGACAGGTGCGTCGCCACCGTTCGGGAGCCTTCCACCGACCGCCCGGACGACGGGTCGGACCGGGTGTCGACGCCGGCGTCGCCGAGCAGGCCGGCGAAGGTGCGCGCGGCGTCGCCCGCGGGGTCGTCCGTACGGGGGGCCGGTCCCTTGTCACTGTCGTCGAGACGGCCCTCGCCGGCCATGAGCGCGCTGACGGGCGCGATGTTCTCGTTGGGGCCGATGGGGTGGAGGGCCGGTCCCGAGTACCGCGAGGTGTCGTACGTCAGCCGCACGGTCCCGATGCCGCCGTCGCGCAGGGAGCGTGCCGTGCCGGCCGCCAGGGCGCGCAGTGCGCCCTCGTCCAGAGTGGGGTCGCCGCCGCCGACGAGGGTGAGCGTCCGGGAGTCGGGGGAGAGCGTGACCGTCGTGGCGATGCGGTGGGCGGGGCCGAGCGCCGAGAGCGCGGCGGCGGCGGTGGCGATCTTCACGGTGGACGCGGGGGTCATGGGGGTCGAGGCGCCCCGCGCGTACAGCTGCTTGCCGGTGGCCGCGTCGACGACCACGGCGGTGCGTACGGGGCCGAGGGCGGGTGCGTCCAACAGGGGGGCGAGGGCGGCTTCGAGGCCGCTCGCGCCCGCCGGGGCGGTGAGGCCGGCCGTGGTGCCCAGGGCCTTGAGGACGGCGGGAGCGCTGGGGGCGGGCGCCGGGCCGTCGGGCGAGGTCCCTTCGTGATGTGCACCACCTGCGCGCTGCTGGACGGCCACCCGGTCCCGCTCGGCCTTACGCTGACCGGAGTCCCAGGGACCGGCGGCGAGGACGGCACCGGCGGCGACCACCAGGCCGAGCACCGCGGAGCCTGCTGCGAGCCGGAGGTCGCCCGGTCCGCTCCCGCGCTTCAGGTACTTCGGGGTTTTCCACCCGCCCCACCTGTTCAACGGTTCGTCCGTCGGTCTCTGCACCGGCTCGGCCACCGTTGACCAGCCCCTTTCGCGAGCACTCGTCTGCGTGAGGGACACTTAACCACCAGTCGTATGTGTTGATCATGGAGGAGCCACCCGTGGAGTTCGACGTCGTTATCGAGATCCCGAAGGGTTCGCGGAACAAGTACGAGGTGGATCACGAGACCGGCCGGATCCGCCTGGACCGTCGACTCTTCACCTCGACCAGCTACCCGGCGGACTACGGTTTCGTCGAGAACACCCTCGGCGAGGACGGCGACCCGCTGGACGCGCTGGTCATCCTGGAGGAGCCGACCTTCCCCGGCTGCCTCATCAAGTGCCGTGCGATCGGCATGTTCCGGATGACCGACGAGGCCGGCGGCGACGACAAGCTGCTGTGCGTCCCGGCGTCCGACCCCCGGGTGGAGCACCTGCGCGACATCCACCACGTGTCGGAGTTCGACCGCCTGGAGATCCAGCACTTCTTCGAGGTCTACAAGGACCTGGAGCCCGGCAAGTCCGTCGAGGGTGCCGACTGGGTCGGCCGCACCGAGGCAGAGGCCGAGATCGAGGCGTCCCGCAAGCGCCTCGAGGCGCAGGGCGACAAGCACTGACGTAATCCTTCCGGATTCCGCTTACGGGCGGGAGCCGCGGATCGCAGCGCGCGGGGCCGAGCGGCCCAGCACGGCGTGAGAACAACGGGCGGCGCACCTTCACCGGTGCGCCGCCCGTTGCGTGTGCGGGCCCATGACCGTGCTCATACTGGGCAGAAGCGCTCCCGGAACGAGCGGTCGAGGAGGAACGAGGTCGAGTGGTGGCGGAACAGGGCGGTCCCGAGGACCAGAAGCCCCAGTCCGACGAAGTGCGCAGTGCCTTCGTCCCACCGGCCGGTATGGAGCAGCCGACGGCTCCGTCCGAGGACGACCATCCGACATCGGAATTCGCCCTTCCGCCGGGGCTGCACCCCGAACCCTCGGCGTCGTCCGGTTCCGGCCAGGGTTCCGCTTCCGGGGCGGCGGGCGGTTCGGGCTCCGACACGCTGTCGTCCGCGTTCGTTCCGCCGAGTGGGTACAACGCGCAGCATCAGCCGCCTGCCTTCACTCCCGCGCACGGCATTCCGATGGTCCGGCTCACCAAGGAGGCGCCTTGGCAGGACCGGATGCGGACGATGCTGCGGATGCCCGTGTTCGAGCGGCCGGCACCCGAGAGCGTGCAGAAGACCGACGACTCGGGGCCCGCGGTCCCACGCGTGCTCGACCTGACGCTGCGTATCGGGGAGCTGCTGCTGGCGGGCGGTGAGGGCGCCGAGGACGTCGAGGCCGCCATGTTCGCGGTGTCGCGTTCGTACGGGCTCGACCGCAGCGAGCCGACGGTCACCTTCACCCTGATCTCCATCTCCTACCAGCCGTCCCTCGTCGACGACCCCGTGACGGCGAGCCGGACCGTACGCCGCCGGGGCACCGACTACACGCGGCTGGCCGCCGTCTTCCGGCTGATCGACGACATCACCACGGCGGAGCACGTCGAGGTCTCGCTGGAGGAGGCCTACCGGCGCCTCGCCGAGATCCGCCGTAACCGTCACCCGTACCCGGGCTGGGTGCTGACGGCCGCCGCCGGCCTGCTGGCCGGTTCGGCATCGGTGCTGGTCGGCGGTGGTGTGCTGGTCTTCCTCGTGGCGGCGGCGGGCGCGATGCTCGGCGACCGGCTGGCGTGGCTCTGCGCCGGACGCGGACTGCCCGAGTTCTACCAGTTCACGGTGGCGGCGATGCCCCCCGCCGCGATGGGCATCGCCCTGACCCTCACCCATTCGACGGATGTGCGGCCCTCCGCGGTGATCACCGGTGGACTGTTCGCGCTGCTGCCCGGACGGGCCCTCGTCGCCGGGGTGCAGGACGGTCTGACCGGCTACTACATCACCGCGGGAGCCCGGCTCCTGGAGGTCATGTACTTCTTCATCGGCATCGTCGCGGGCGTGCTGCTGATGCTCTACCTGGGGGTTCAGCTCGGTGCCGAGCTGAACCCGGAGGCGCGGTTCATCGCCAACGACCGGCCCGTTCTCCAGATCCTGGTCTCGATGAGCCTGACGCTGGCGTTCGCCATCCTGCTCCAGCAGGAGCGGTCCACGGTGCTCGCCGTGACCCTCAACGGAGGCGTGGCCTGGGTCATCTACGGGGCGATGGCCCGCGAGGGCGGAATCTCACCGGTGGCCGCCACGGCGGTCGCGGCCGGTCTGGTGGGGCTGTTCGGCCAGCTCTTCTCGCGCTACCACTACAGCTCGTCGTTGCCCTACATCACGGCCGCGATCGGCCCGCTGCTGCCCGGTTCGGCGACCTACTTCGGTCTGCTCGGCGTCGCGCAGAACGAGGTGGAGGCCGGGCTCACCTCGCTCTCCACCGCTGTGGCCACGGCACTGGCGATCGCCATCGGGGTCAATCTGGGGAGCGAGATCTCCCGGCTCTTCATGCGGGTACCGGGCGCGGTCGAGGGCGGCGCCCGCCGGGCGGCCAAGCGGACCCGAGGCTTCTGACGTACGACGGCGCCCCGGCCCCTCCGCGGATTCTCGGGGGGCCGGGGCGCCGTCGCGCGCTCGGGGGGTCAGCGCCTGTTCTGCCACCCGTACTGACCCGGGTCGTCCTCCTGGTCGTCGCCCCGGCCGGCCGTCGGCCGGTCACCGTGGGGACCGGCGCCACCGTCGGCGTAAGGAGCGGCCTGAGCGTCGCCGTACCGGCCGTCGTGTCCGCCGTTGTACGGGGCCGCCTGGCCGTTGCCGTACTGGTCGGCCTGGCCGTACTGGCCCCCCTGGTCGTACTGGCCCGCCTGGCCGTACTGACCCGCCTGGCCGGACTGGTTGCCTGCGTACCGCGCACCCTGGTCGTACTGGCCGGCCTGGTCGTACTGACCCGCCTGACCCGCCTGGCCCGCCGTGCCGTGGCCGTACGAGGCGCCCTGGTCGTACCGGCCGCCGCCCTGCGGTGCGCCGTACTGACCCGCCTGGTCGTACTGACCGCTGTACGGGCCGCCGCCCTGGGGAGCGCCGTACTGCCCCTGGCCGCCCTGCCCGTCGCCGTACTGGGGAGCGCCGTACTGACCGCCGGCCTGGGGAGCGCCGTACTGACCGCCGGCCTGGGGAGCGCCGTACTGGCCCTGGCCGCCGTACTGACCGCCGCCCTGAGGAGCGCCGTACTGGCCGCCGCCCTGGGGAGCGCCGTACTGGCCGCCGGCCTGCGGGGCGCCGTACTGGCCGCCGCCGTACTGCGCGCCTTGGTCGTACCGGCTCGCCTGGCCGTTGCCGTACTGGCCGCCGGCGTCGTACGGGGCTGCCGCCTGGTCGTCGGCGTACCGGTGGGCGGCAGGGCCGCCGCCCGTTCCGCCGTGGGGGCCCTCCCCCGGGCCGCCGTCGGACGGACCGTGGTCGTCGCCCTGCTGCGCGGCGGCTTCCTTCTTCGACTTGCCGCGCGCCCGAAGGAACTCGATCAGGATCGGCACCACCGAGATGAGCACGATCAGGATGAGGATCATCTCGATGTTCTCGTGCACGAAGTCGATCTTGCCGAGGGCCGCACCGAGCAGCGTCACCCCGACGCCCCAGAGCACGCCGCCGATGATGTTGAACGTGATGAAGGAGCGGTAGTCCATCCGGCTCACACCGGCGATGATCGGCGTGAAGGTCCGGACGATGGGCACGAAGCGCGCCAGGACCAGCGACTTCGGCCCGTACTTCTCGAAGAACTCGTGCGCCTTCTCGACGTTCTCCTGCTTGAAGAGGCGGGAGTCCGGGCGCTTGAAGAGGGCCGGTCCCACCTTGCGGCCGAAGAGGTATCCGACCTGGTCACCGACGATCGCCGCCAGGGCGACGAGGACACAGACGAGCCACAGGGGGTACTTCAGGTCGCCGGTGGTCACCAGGAGACCCGTGGTGAACAGCAGGGAGTCACCGGGCAGGAAGAAGCCGATGAGCAGCCCCGACTCGGCGAACACGATGAGCAGGAGGCCGGGCAGACCGAAGGTGTTGAGCAGGTAATCCGGGTCCAGCCAGCTCGGGCCGAGCGCAAGCGTATTCAAGGGTCCGGGCTCCAGGGGTGGGTCGATGTGCGGCGGCTGCGTGGCCGTCCCAAGCTATCAACGCCGGGGAGGACGGCTGGGTTCCACTGGCGTAAGCGCGGATGCGCACGGGCCGGACCGGGACAAAGCTTTCCGCAGGAGGTGCCACACCATGGGCATTGAGGACTTCGGCGGCGGACAGACACCCCAGGCGGACGTCCTGGTCGTCACCACGAACGACGTACCGGGTTGCCACGTGACGCAGGTCATCGGCGAGGTCTTCGGGCTCACGGTCCGCTCCCGCCATCTCGGCAGCCAGATCGGCGCCGGTCTGAAGTCGATGATCGGCGGCGAGCTGAAAGGGCTGACCAAGACGCTCGTCGAGACCCGCAACCAGGCGATGGAACGGCTCGTCGACCAGGCCAGGGCACGCGGCGCGAACGCGGTGCTGATGATGCGCTTCGACGTGAGCGAGGCGGCCGAGGTGGGCACCGAGGTGTGCGCCTACGGCACGGCGGCAGTGATCAGCAAGGCCTGACCGGCCCTTTCCCCCTTACGTCCCGGAGGTACCCGCATGTCCACGTCCGTCAACGTCTCCGTCATCTACTACTCCTCCACCGGCACCGTCTCGACGATCGCGAAGGCCATCGCCCGGGATGCCGAGAGCGCCGGTGCGCAGGTGCGGCTCCGCAAGGTCGCCGAGCTCGCCCCGCGGGCGGCCATCGAATCCAACCCGGCCTGGGCCGAGCACGCGAAGGCGACCGCGGACATCCCCGAGGTCTCCCCGGACGACATGGTCTGGGCGGACGCGGTGATCTTCGGTACGCCCACCCGGTACGGCAACGTCACCGCCCAGCTCAAACAGTTCCTCGACACCCTGGGAGGCCTCTGGCAGGCGGGACAGCTCGCCGACAAGGTCTACAGCGGCTTCACCGCCAGCAGCACCGCCCACGGCGGCCAGGAGTCCACCCTGCTGGCGCTGTACAACACGATCCACCACTTCGGCGGCATCCTGGTCCCGCCCGGCTACACGGACCCCTCGAAGTTCGTCGACGGCAATCCGTACGGCACCTCCCACGTCTCAGGGCAGGGCGACATCCCCGTGGCCGAGCAGACCCTGACCGCCGCGCGCGTCCAGGCCGAGCGCGTCGTGAAGTTCGCCCGGGTCATCAAGGCCGGACTCGCGGCCGAGGGCTGAGGGGACCGTCCATGCCACTCCACCAGGGTTCGCACGGAAGGCCCGCTCCGTCCGAGGAGCACCGCAGGCTGGCCCTCAACCCGTTCTTCGGGGAGGCCGACCCGACCGCCCCCATGGTCGCGGCGCCGCCGACGCACGTCCTCCCGGACGGCCCGCTGCCCCCGTCGACCGCGTACCGGCTCGTCCACGACGAGCTGATGCTCGACGGGAACTCCCGGCTCAACCTCGCGACCTTCGTCACCACCTGGATGGAACCCCAGGCCGGTGTGCTGATGGCCGAGTGCCGGGACAAGAACATGATCGACAAGGACGAGTACCCGCGCACCGCCGAGCTGGAACGGCGCTGTGTGGCGATGCTCGCCGACCTCTGGAACGCCCCCGACCCGTCGACCGCGGTGGGCTGCTCCACCACGGGCTCCAGCGAGGCCTGCATGCTGGCGGGGATGGCGCTCAAGCGGCGCTGGGCGGCCAGGAACGCCGACCGGTATCCGGGGACGGCCCGGCCCAATCTGGTGATGGGCGTCAACGTGCAGGTCTGCTGGGACAAGTTCTGCAACTTCTGGGAGGTCGAGGCACGCCAGGTCCCCATGGAGGGGGAGCGCTTCCACCTGGACCCGCAGGCGGCCGCCGAGCTGTGCGACGAGAACACCATCGGCGTGGTCGGGATCCTCGGCTCCACCTTCGACGGTTCCTACGAGCCGGTCGCGGAGCTGTGCGCGGCGCTGGACGACCTCCAGGAGCGCACCGGGCTCGACATCCCGGTCCACGTGGACGGGGCCTCCGGGGCGATGGTCGCGCCGTTCCTCGACCCGGACGTGGTGTGGGACTTCCGGCTCCCCCGGGTGTCCTCGATCAACACCTCCGGGCACAAGTACGGCCTGGTCTACCCGGGGGTGGGGTGGGCGCTGTGGCGTTCACCGGCCGAGCTGCCGGAGGAGCTGGTCTTCCGGGTGAACTACCTGGGCGGCGACATGCCGACCTTCGCCCTGAACTTCTCCCGGCCCGGCGCGCAGGTGGTGGCGCAGTACTACACGTTCCTGCGGCTGGGCCGGGAGGGCTACCGGGCCGTCCAGCAGACGTCCCGGGACATCGCTCGCCGGCTCGCCGGAGAGTTCGAGGCCCTGGACGACTTCAGACTGCTGACCCGGGGCGACGAGCTTCCGGTGTTCGCCGTGACGACGAAACCGGAGGTGAAGGCATACGACGTCTTCGACGTGTCGAGGCGGCTCCGGGAGCACGGCTGGCTGGTGCCGGCGTACGCCTTCCCCGCCAACCGCCAGGACCTCTCGGTCCTGCGTGTCGTGTGCCGCAACGGATTCTCCTCGGACCTCGCGGAGCTGCTGCTGGAGGACCTGCGCAGGCTGCTGCCCGAACTGCGCTCCCAGGCTCACCCGTTGCACCGGGACCGGGGTGTCCAGACGGCCTTCCACCACTGAGGCCGTGACGGGCGCGGCTCAGCGGCTGAGCCGCGCGAACCTCCCCACCGCCAGCGGGAGGAACACCGCGAGCAGCGCCACCGGCCAGAGCACCGCGAGCAGTTCGGCGTGTTCGGCGGCCCAGGAGCCCGAGGCTCCTCCCGGGTTGCCGAACAGGCCCCGTACGGCTGTCGCCGTGGCGGACATCGGGTTCCACTCGACCACCGCGCCCAGCCACCCCGGCATCGACTCCGGTGAGGCGAAGACATTGGAGAGGAAGCCCACCGGCCAGACCAGGATCTGCACGGCCTGCACCATCTCGGGCCTGCCCGCCACCATCGCGAGGTGGATGCCGATCCACAGCATGGCGAACCGCAGCAGGAGCAGCAGCCCCAGCGCGGCCAGGACGGCCGCCGTCCCCCCGTGCCAGCGCCATCCGAGGGCGTACCCCACTCCGGTCATCACCGCCAGCGAGGCCACCGACTGGAGCATGTCGGCGGCGCTCCGCCCGGCCAGGACCGCGCCCGAGGCCATCGGCATGGAGCGGAAACGGTCGATGACGCCCTTGTTGAGGTCCTGGGTGACGGCCAGCATCGTGCCCTCCAGGCCGAAGGCCATGGTCAGCGCGAGCATTCCGGGCACCAGGAAGTCGGTGTTGTCCCCGTCGATCCCGGAGCCGCCGCCCACCAGGTAGTTGAACATCAGGAGCAGCATCACCGGGAAGACCAGGCCGACGACCACCTGCACGGGCTGCCGCGCCCAGTGCGCCAGTTCGCGCCGGGTCATCGTCCAGGAGTCGATCAGCGCCCAGCCGACGCGTCCCGGTCCCGCCGTCGTCGTGCTCATGCCGTCGCCTCCGCGTCCATGGGTGGGACGGCGTCGGCGCCGCCCCCGGTCAGGGAGAGGAACACCTCGTCCAGCGTCGGCCGGCGCACCGCGATGTCCTCCGCCTCGATGCCCGCTTCCTCCAGCGCCCGCACGGTCCGGGTCAGCGCCGCCATACGGTCCGGGGCGGGTGCGCGGAGCAGCCGCCGGTCCGTGTCCACGGTCACGCCCTCGCCGAGCAGCCCGGCCGCCTCACCGAGCCGGTCCGCGTCGCGGACGACCACGTCGACGCGGTCACCGCCGACCAGCGCCTTGAGCCGGTCGGCCGTGCCCTCCGCGATGACCCGGCCGTCGTCGATCACCGAGATCCTGTCGGCCAGCTGGTCCGCCTCCTCCAGATACTGCGTGGTCAGCAGGACGGTGGTGCCGCCGACGGCCAGGGAGCGCACCGCGCTCCACACCTCGGCCCGCCCCCGGGGGTCGAGCCCGGTCGTGGGCTCGTCCAGGAAGAGCACCTCCGGGTCGGTGATCAGGGACGCGGCCAGGTCGAGACGCCTCCGCATGCCCCCGCTGTACTGCTTGACCGCCTTGCGGCCGACGTCCGCCAGACCGAACCGTTCCAGCAGTTCGTCGGCCCGCAGGCCCGCCCTGCGCGCGCCCAGGTGGTACAGGCGGCCGAACATCTCCAGGTTCTGCCGGCCGCCGAGCTCCTCGTCCACCGCCGCGTGCTGGCCCAGCAGCCCGATCCGCCTCCTGACCTCGGTGGCCTGGGACCTCACGTCGAAGCCCGCCACCTCCACCCGGCCCTGGTCGTGCCGCAACAGGGTCGAGAGCACCCGTACCGCGGTGGTCTTACCCGCCCCGTTCGGGCCGAGCACCCCGTGGACCGTCCCTCCGCGGACGGCGAGGTCCAGCCCGTTCAGGGCCCGCTTCCCTCCGTACCGCTTGTGCACTCCTTCGACGACGATCGCGTCGCTCACCGCGCCCACCCGCTCTCCTCGCTTCGCAGTCAAGCGATGTAGTCAAACTTGACTAGCAAGTCAAAAGTAAACCCGCCGACGCCGTTCGTCAAACTTGATTACCTGGAATCCCCGGGGTCGGACGCTCCCGTCGCGTAAGGGCTCTCCTGCCCTTCGGAAAGCACTCCGACGAAGGGTTCCCCCTCGCCCGAGAAGGTGTACGCCCCTGCCTCGATCCGTGCGATCAGACCCCGGGTCCACTCCGACCCCGCGTCCGCGGAGTGGACCCACATGTTCATGATCTCGCCGATGTGACC
Organism: Streptomyces sp. NPDC102402; assembly: GCF_044765765.1. Lineage (NCBI taxonomy): Bacteria > Bacillati > Actinomycetota > Actinomycetes > Kitasatosporales > Streptomycetaceae > Streptomyces > Streptomyces sp. NPDC102402. The sequence goes on along the minus strand of NZ_JBIWKR010000001.1, from coordinate 1,023,176 downwards.
GAGCGCCTCCGGCCCGCCGGACGGGGTGTAGTGCTCCGTGACCGCGGCCCTCCACCTCTCGATGGCGGCGATGCGCTCCCGCAGGAGCGCCACCGCCTCGGCGCGCTCGAGGTCGACGATGAAGCCGATGCCGGCCGACAGCACGTCCACACCCTGGTCGTACGCGGTCAGCGAGGCGCGCAGCAGGGTGAAGTACTCCTGGACGCCCTGATCGGTGATCTCGTACTCGGTGCGGGGCGGGCCGCCCGCCGTGGACGGCGCGACCTCATGGGCGAGCAGCAGTCCCTGCTTCGCCATCTGCTTGAGCGCGTGGTAGATGGATCCGGGCTTCGCGCTGGACCACTCGTGGGCGCCCCAGTACTCCAGGTCGTTGCGCACCTGGTAGCCGTGCGCGCGGCCGTGCTGACGCACGGCCCCGAGGACCAGGAGACGGATCGCCGACATAGCACCCACCCTTTGTGATCAACCCTGACCAGGGTAGCCCGCCTCTTCGGCGACCGGATCGAGGGCCGTCAGAAGGGGAAGACCGTGCGCCCGTGCTGCACAGAGATCCACTTCCGGGTGGTGAACGCCTCCACAGCGGCCTCACCGTTCAGCCGCCCCATGCCGGAGTTCTTCTCGCCCCCGAACGCGGCCATGGGATCGTCCTGCACGGTCGCGCCGTTGACGTGGAACATCCCTCCGGTGATACGCCGGGCGAACCGCACACCACGCTCGGCGTCCTCCGTGTGGACGGCGCCGCTCAGCCCGTAGGAGCTGTCGTTGACCATGCGGACGGCCTCGTCCTCACCGTCGAAGGGCACCAGCAGCGCCACCGGGCCGAAGATCTCCTGCTCGAGCAGTGGCGACCCTTCCGGCAGTCCCGACAGCACCGTGGGCTCGACAAGATTCCCTCGGGTGCGGCCCCGGACGAGCGCGGTGGCGCCGGCCTCGATCGCCCCGTCGACCAGCGCGGCGAGCGCCTCGGCCTGGAAGGCGCTGATGACCGGCCCGATGCGGGTGTCGGGGTCCCTCGGATCCCCCGCCGGAAGGGCGGACACCGCCGCCGTGAACCGCTCGGTGAACTCCTTCTCCACGGAGCGGTCCACCAGGATGCGGTTGGCGGCCATACTGACCTGCCCCTGGAACACGAAGCGGCTGTAGACGGCGGCCCGGACGGCATGGTCGAGGTCGGCGTCCTCCAGCACCACCAGGGCGCTGTTTCCGCTCAGTTCCAGGATGGTCCGCTTGAACAGCCCGGCGGCGACGGCCGCCACGTGACGGCCGACGCGGTCCGAGCCGGTGAAGGAGATCACCTTGGGCACGGGGTGCTCGATGAACCCGTCACCGATCTCGGCGCTGTCGGTCACCACGACGTTGAGGAGGCCGGCCGGCAGCCCCGCGTCCTCGAAGATCCGGGCGACCAGACCGCCGCCGGCGATCGGGGCGTTCTGATGAGGCTTCACCACGGCCGCGTTCCCCAGCGCGAGGGCGGGTGCGACGGTCTTCATCGTCACCAGGAAAGGGAAGTTGAAGGCGCTGATCACGCCGACGACCCCGACGGGCAGCCGGTAGACGCGGTTCTCCTTGCCGTCGGCGACCGAGGGCAGCAGTCCGGCCACAGGGCGCATCGCCTGCCCGGCGGCCTCGCGCAGGAACTCCCGCGCGGCACGCACCTCGTAGGCGGCCCTCGGCCGGGTGCCGCCGAGTTCCTCGACGATCAGCTCGGCTATGTCGTCCTCGCGCTCCCCGACGAGCCGTACGGCGTTCTCCAGAACCGTCCGCCGCTCATGAGGACGGACGGCCGCCCATTCCCGCTGCGCGCGTTCGGCCGCCCGATAGGCCAGATCGACTTCCGCCGCGGTGGCCACGGTGATCGAGCAGAGTTTTTCGCCGTTGTAGGGATTGAAATCAATGATGTCCCACTCACCGTTGCCGGTCAGCCACTCGCCGTCGATGTACTGGTGGGCGAGTTCATTGAGGAAGGACATGCAATCCCTTACTGCAGGCGCAGACTCCTGTCGGTCTGTCATCGTACTGGCGATTCAGGTCAGTTGAAGGAGTCCCCGGAGAAGATCCCGGCTCTCCTCCGGACCCGGGCTGTCCTCGTGGAGACGGGCCATGGCCTTTTCGTACTGGGCGACTTCCTCGGCCTTGTCCAGGTAGAGCGCACTTGTCAGCTGTTCCAGATAGACGATGTCCGACAGATCGGATTCCGGGAAACGCAGCATGGTGAACGCCCCGCTCTCACCGGCGTGACCACCGAAACTGAAGGGCATCACCTGGAGGGTGACGTTCGGCTGCTCCGACATGTCGATCAGATGCCGCAGTTGCGCGCGCATCACTTCACGGCCGCCGTACGGACGGCGCAGCGCCGCCTCGTCCAGAACGGCGTGGAAGCGGGGGGCGCGCTCGGAGACGAGCGCCTTCTGCCTCGCCAGCCGTAGCGCGACCCTGCGGTCGATCTCGGCCGACGGCGCGCCCGGCATGCCGCGGGCGACGACCGCGTGGGCGTACGCCTCGGTCTGCAACAGGCCGTGGACGAACTGGACTTCGTAGATCCGGATGAGCGACGCCGCCCCCTCCAGACCGATATACGTCTGGAACCAGCCGGGCAGCACATCGCCGTAACTGTGCCACCAGCCCGCCACATTGGCCTCACGGGCCAGGCCGAGGAGCGAGTCGCGCTCCGCCTCGTCCGTGACTCCGTAGAGCGTGAGCAGGTCCTCGACGTCCCTGGCCTTGAAGCTCACCCGTCCCAACTCCATGCGGCTGATCTTCGATTCGGAGGCGCGGATGGAGTAGCCGGCCGCCTCACGGGTGATGCCTCGCGACTCGCGCAGGCGCCTGAGCTGTGAGCCCAGCAGGATGCGCCGCACCACGGAACCACTCGACTCGCCTGCCGACACCGGCTTACCGACCCTCCCCATCGCTTCCCGTACTCCGGGGCTCCCCCGAACCCCGGAGGCGGATTCTGCCACCAAAACGCTTCAGCCCGTACTCATTCGATTACAGAGATGGCAAGACTTTCCGAAAGCTCCAAAACTGTGAAGCAGAAGAAATGAGACCGAACCGGCACGGTACCGGTCAGATCGCGCGCGTGCACGTGCATCTGCCCTTGCATCTGCCGTGCGCATTGGGAACCATGGTCCCCGCGCACCTGCGTGCTCGTTCGTGTTGTGCCGCTGTACCCGCAGTGCCCGCTACAAGCAGTGCCGCTACAGCCGCGAATCCCGGGAGTGCCTCGCATGGGGACGAATGGATCGACGATGCTCGAGCCGTTACGGCAAGGGCTTCCACCCATCGACCCCTCGTCGGTCGCGGGCTCGGCCACCTGCACGCTGCCGACCAGGTTCGAAGCGGTGGGCGGGGCACGGAGGTTCACCCGCACGACATTGACCTCCTGGGACCTGGGCGACCACTTCGACGACGTCGCCCTGGTCGTGTCCGAGCTGGTCACCAACGCGTTGCGGCACGCCCTGCCGGCCGACGCCACCGGGGAGCGGCCGGACACCGCCGTGCGGCTGCACCTGATGCGCTGGGCCTCGCGCCTGGTGTGCGCGGTGCGCGATCCCAGCGAGAAGGGACCGGTCGCGGGCGAGGCGCCCGATTCGGCCGAGTCCGGCCGGGGCCTGTTCCTCGTCGAGTCGTTCAGCGACTGCTGGGGCTGGCACCCGTCCCCCGTACCGGTCGGGGACACGGCACCCGACGGAGGGTTCGGCAAGGTGGTCTGGGCCCTGTTCCGGCTGACCGACCACCCGGCGCCCGAGCCCGTTCCGCTCGACGCGTTTCCCGACAGCCTGTAGACGCCTCGCCCGGCGCGGGGCGTGCGGCACACGCCTCCGGGCGTGCGACCGGGCCGGCGGGCGGACGTGCGCCGCGAACCGGCGGGCGGATGCGCGGTCAGGCGCCTGCGGCCAGGTGGTCGAACTCGCCGTCCTTGACGCCCAGCAGCAGCGCCTCGATCTCGGCCGGCGTATAGACGAGTGCGGGCCCGTCGGGATGGCGCGAGTTCCGCATCGCCACATTCCCTCCGGGCAGTTTCGCGAACTCCACGCACGAGCCCTGGGAGTTGCTGTGTCTGCTCTTCTGCCAGACGACCCCGCGAAGCTCTGTGGCCGCCATGCCGTTGTACACGTGGTGCACAGGACGCTCCCCGAGTTGCAAGGTGCAAATGTCAACTAGCTCGGATCATAGCTGTGTTCATATGCCAATGCATGAGCAGATGCACGTGCACGCGGGGTGCGCACGCGACTACAGTTTCCCCCTTGATCCGCCCGGCCGTCCGTTCACCCTTCCCCCACCTCTATGAGGGAGAGACGAACGGGACGCCGATTTGGCTCCCTTCTCCCGGAGTTGTTCTGACCGGCCCTGGTAGCTTGGCGCGGACTTCCGGCCGTGAATCGACAAGGGGAACTCCATATGGACAGGCTCCGGCGCTCCGGCGCTCTCGCCACAGCCGGTCTCGCCGCCCTGTTCGTGCTGACCGCCTGCAGCGGTGAGGACCCTGCCGCGGACAAGGATCCGGCCTCCGGGTCCGGGTCCGGGTCCGGGTCCGGGCAGAACTCACCGCCCGCCGGCGGCGAGGGTGGCACGGGCACCGTGGGTCCGGGCGTCGCTGCGCTCGACGGCACCTGGACGAGCACGTCCGACGGCTCGCCCGTCGTCCTGTCGGTCACCTCGGGCAAGGTGGCGCTGGTCGCCGACCAGCACGTGTGCCAGGGCGAGGTGAAGGACACGGGCGAGGTGACGCTCGCGCTGAAATGCCTCGACGGGAACACCGACCGGACCGTGGGGGCCGTCGAGTCGCTCGACGGCGACAAGCTCGTCGTCTCCTGGGGCACCGGGGCCCAGGACACTCTGACCAGGACCGATCCCGACGAACTGCCGACGGGCCCGCCACAGGCACCCCCGGCCTGACTCCGCTCCCCTAAGCCCTCCCGCTGCTGATCTCCAGCGCCCTGGAGAAGTCCTCCAGGGCACGGAGCAGCAGGGTGGCCCCGTTGCGTACGAAGTCGTCGGGCGGCGGCCCCGGAGCGCCGTCCCGGCGGGCCAGCGTCTCCCTGACCGCCTCCCACTCCGGGACGCGGCGCTCCCGCACCGCCTTCGCGCCCTCCTCGGTGACCCGGCGCACCACGTCGGCCAGGTCGGCGGCCTCGGGAACGGGAGTGGCCGACGCGGCGGGCAGGTGGGCCTCCATCAGCATCGCGACCCGGCCGAACTGGGCGAGCGCGTCCTGGGCGTCCGCGGCGGAGGTCCGGGAGATGCCCCGGTGGCGGACGGGCTCGTACCGGGCCCTCTCCAGCGCCTCCTGCCAGGCGACGCGCGCCTCCCGGGTGGTGAGCAGGGCGGTGCGCACGTCCTCCAGGCTCCTGGAGGCGGGATCGGCGTACCGGTCGAGCACGGTGGCCGCGTAGGACCCGTCCGTGACCAGCCAGGTGGCGAGCCGGTCGCGCAGCCGCGGGGTCTCCCAGGCCGGGTAGACGGCGTACGCGATCATCGCGAGGAGGCCTCCGATGAGGGTCAGCACCACCCGTTCGAGCACGGTCTGCGACCAGTCGTTGCCGGCCATGCCGAGCAGGAAGACGACGTACGCGGCGACACAGACCTGGCCGACCGCGTATCCGGTGCGCATCAGGAGGTACATCAGCCCGGCGCTGACGACCGCGAGCAGGGCGGAGACCCATGCCCTCGGCTGCAGGACCTGCACCATCCCGGTGGCCACGGCCACACCGATCACGGTGCCCATGAAGCGGGCCACGGAACGCGAGTAGGTCTGGGTGAACTCGGGGCGCATCACCATCACCGCGGTCATCGGCGCCCAGTAGCCGTGGCCGAACGGCAGGACCGCCCCCATGAGGTAGCCCGCGGCGGACACGGCCGACACACGGATCGCGTGGCGCAGGATCATCGACCCGCGCCGCAGTTCGCGGCGCATGGAGCGGTAGACGACGGGGACCAGCCGCAGCAGGGTGGGCCGGCGGCGGTGCGGGACGAGCGGCTTCCCCGGCGTCCTGTCGTCCGTACCGGTGCCCTCGGCGATCTCGATGACGTCCGCGAGAAGCGAGGCGAGCCGGTCGGCGGCCCGCTTGGGCGGGCCCGTGAGGATGACCTCGGTGTCGGGGGACTTCAGCACCGACAGCGCCGTCTCGTCCAGACGGACGGGGTCGCCGTGACGCACCGCCCGCGCCGCGGAGTCGAGCAGGGATCCGGCGGCGCCGAGGATCTCCTGCGCCCAGTAGCGCTCCGGGCCCTCGGCCGGGACCCCCAGGGCGGGGTCGGCCAGCGAGGCGAGGACCGGCCGCAGCCGTTCCGCGACCCCGCGCGCGCCGTGCAGGTCGGCGGGGCGCCGCCGGGCCTGGCGGGGGGTGACGGCGGCGGCGTTGCGCGCGGTCATCAGCGGTACGGGGTCGAAGGGCGCGATCGGGTCGTGCCGCAGTCTGCGGGCGTAGTCGGCCTCGCCCTCGAGGGCGTCGGCGAGCGCGTCGCGCTGGGCGCCCCATCTGCGGACCGGGAACAGCACGATCAGCGCCGCCTGGACCAGTCCGCCGACCGCCATCATCGCGGCGTGCGCGGCGGCGTCGGCCACGGAGGTGGGCAGGGTGATCGTGACCAGCATGATCGCGACGTTGGAGCCCGCGATGATCCCGCCCGTCGGGCCCGCCGCCCAGGTCATCCCGGCGGCGAACGTCCAGAGGACCAGAAGGACCAGGAAGAGCAGGGTGTGGGTCACGGTGACGTAGCCGACGAACGTCGACACGGCCAGGCTGGCGCCGGAGACCAGGGCGAGCACGGGCCGCGGGCGCCAGCTGCGCTGGAACGTCGCGATGGCCGCCTGGAACGCGCCGAAGGCGGATCCGGCGGCGATCACCGGTCCGAAGAGCGCGAGACTCACCCCGACCACGAGGGCGAGGCCCGCGGCGCCGCGCACCGCGATGAGCGGTTCGAGACGCCGCCGCTCGATCGTCAGACCCGAGCGGGCGGTCTCCCTCAGCGCCCGGAGCCAGCTCATGGACCGAGCCTAGCGGGATCCACGGGCAACCCCGACTTATGCCGCACCACTTGACCTAACGGCGGATTTCCGGCCCGCTTCCGCCCATCCTGGCCCGGTCGGCCGCGGCCGTGCCGTGGTTCCATCCCTCGGCGTCCGTCGCCCCGCGCAACCGCGTCGTGGTGGTCCGCGGGAACATCCGCTCGGCGGTGTCGGTGACGGCGACGTCCCGGGCGGCCAGGACCGGCAGCAGCGCCCCGGATCCGCCGCCGGCTCCGGAGTCCTCGGACCCCGCCGCCGCCGTGACCCGCGCGGTGTCCGCGGCGAGACGGCTCCCCAGGCGCTGGGCGTACGCCAGCAGGAAGGACTGCCGGAAGGCCTTGGTCCGCTTGCGTCCGCCCGCCCGCTGCTCGGCCTCCGCCTTCGTCATCGCGGCGTTGCCCTGGACCAGCAACGAGGTGAAGAGCAGTTCCACTGCCTCCAGGTCCGGTTCGAAGCCCACGACGGTGGTGAAGCCGAGATCGCTGTTCCACACCGCCCTGCAGCGGTTCGCCGACGCGACCGAGTCGAGGAGGACCGCCTTCGCGCTCTCGTAGGGCGCGTCGACCCCGATCCGTACGGCGCCCGGCGTCCCGGCACCGGGTGTGCGGGCGGCGAGGAGCGCCTCGTCGATGCTGTGCCGGGCCATCAGCTCCTGCGCCTTGGTGGTGAGCGCCTCGGCCTCCTCGGGGAAACCGGTCGCCTCCGCTTTGGCGAGCAGCGCCCGGATCCTGGTGAGCATGCGGGGCTCGCCGTGCGCGGGCGGGCCGTACGGTGCGCCCGCGGCGGACGCGCCGGGCCGCGGTCCGACCGGTTCGATGACCGGCAGCCTCAGCAGCAGCCGGTACAGCTCCAGGAGCGCGGAGGCGTAGGTGAAGCGGTCGGGCCGGTTGCGGGGTGCCGGGGCCGGCATCATCGCCAGCTGGTCGGACCAGCGCGGGGGAAGCTGCCCGTACCCCGCTGTCTCCGCCGCGATCAGGGCCGAGACCAGCGCGCCACCGGGCTCGTCCAGCTCACGCCGGACGGTCCGTACGACGTCGGAGGGCTGCCAGCCGCGCGCCCAGGCCCGGCTGACGAACTCCTCGCCCCGGCGGTGGAGCTCCTCGTCGGCGGACGGGTCCGCGGCGAGCAGGGAGGCGCCGGTGTCCAGGCCCGCGTCGCCGTCCGCGTACAGGGCCGCGGCACACGCCCGGTCGGTCACCGATTCCATGGGGCCAGGGTAGGCGGCGGCGCGCCGGTCAGTGCTCCCCGGGGAGCAGCACCAGCTTGCCGCGCACATGCCCGGCCTCGCTCAGCTCCTGTGCTCGCGCCGCCCGGCCGAGCGGAAAGGTTTTTTCGACCGGGATCCGCAGGCCGCCGACGGCCGCCGCCTGCGCGTACCCGCCGAGCCGCCTGCCCTCGTCGGGGCTGGTCCCGCCGCCTGCCGAGAAGGCCACGCCGAAGTGCGCCGCGTCCGGGTCGGCGATGGTGGCGATCCTGTCCGCCGTGCCCCCGCGCAGCTCCACCGAGTCGGCGAGCGCCCCCTTGCCGACGACGTCGAACACCGCGTCCACTCCCTGGGGCGCGGCCTCCCGCACCCGCTTCACGAGCCCCTCCCCGTAGGCCACCGGGACCGCGCCCAGCACCCGCAGGTAGTCGTGGTTGGCCGGTGAGGCGGTCCCGATGACGGTGGCGCCCCAGGCGACGGCCAGCTGGACCGCGGCGGAGCCGACCGAGCCGGACGCACCGTGCAGCAGCAGGGTCTCGCCCTCGGACACCGCCAGTTCGTCCAGCACCCGGACGGCGGTCGCCGTCGCGAGGGGCAGCGCGGCGGCCTCCGCCCACCCCAGGACCTCCGGCTTGCGGGCGACCACGCCCACGTCGGCCAGCACGTACTCCGCGTACGCCCCGGTGGTGCTCCGTCCGAGGACCTCGTCACCGACCACGAACTCCGTGACGCCCTCTCCCGTCTCGTCGACCACCCCGGCGAACTCGACCCCGGGCGTGGCGGGCAACGGGGTGGGGAACGCCGCCTGCATCCAGCCGTTGCGGATCTTGTGATCGACCGGGTTGACCCCGGCGGCCCTGACCGCCACCCGGATCTGCCCGGGCCCGGCGTGGACGTCCTCGACCCGGGCCAGACGCAGGACCTCGGGGCCGCCGAACTCCTCGTACACGATCGCTTCCATCACCGTCTCCTCCGCCGCCTGCCGCCTTCGCGGAGCGCGCCCGCGCACCGCACCTCGATCCTCGCGCCGGGCGGGCCCGCCCGCCCGGCGAGCCGGGCCCGCTGTCAGTGCCGGGTGCGAAAATCGGCACATGACCGAACGCTGGGCTCTCGCCGGCGCGGAGGGGGGCGGCGCACTCCTCGTGCCGCTGACGCGCGACGGCCTGCCCGCCGGCCCCGTCCTGGCCGAGCCCGACCTCGCCGAATCCGTCCGCTCCCGGCCCGAGGTGGTCCGCTGGGTCTGGCGTTCGACCGCCGGGATCTATCCCCGGCTGCTCGCGGCGGGCGTGCGGGTGGAGCGGTGCTACGACATCGAGTGCGCCGAGCTGCTGCTCCTCGGCCACGAGGGGCGCTTCGGCGAGCCCCGCTCCGCCGCGGCGGCCTGGGCCCGGCTGCGCAACGCCCCGGTGCCCGCCGATCCGCCGCCCCGCTCGGCCGAGCCGGGATCGCAGTCCTCCCTCTTCGAGCCGCGTTCCGGCACCGACCTGCCGTTCGACGCGCTCCTGGAGGTCTACGCGGATCAGCTGCGCCGCCACGACGGGACGGAGCACCCCGGCAGGATGCGGCTGCTCACGGCTGCGGAGTCCGCCGGCACGCTGGTCGCCGCCGAGATGAACCGGTCCGGACTGCCCTGGCGGGCCGATGTGCACCGCGAGGTGCTGAACGGCCTGCTGGGCGAGCGCTACGCGGGCGGCGGCGAGCCCCGCCGACTGGCCGAGGCCGCCGACGAGGTGTCCGCGGCGTTCGGCAGACGGGTGCGCCCCGACCTGCCGGCCGACGTCCTGAAGGCGTTCGCGCAGGCCGGGATCAAGGTGAGGTCGACCCGGCGCTGGGAGCTGGAGGAGCTCGACCATCCGGCGGTGGAGCCGCTGATCCGCTACAAGAAGCTGTACCGCGTCTGGACCGCGCACGGCTGGAGCTGGCTCCAGGACTGGGTGCGCGAGGGCCGCTTCCGCCCCGAGTACCAGCCGGGGGGCACGGTCAGCGGGCGCTGGACGACCAACGGGGGCGGGGCCCTGCAGATCCCCAAGGTGATACGCCAGGCGGTCGTCGCCGACGAAGGCTGGCGGCTGGTCGTGGCCGACGCCGACCAGATGGAGCCGCGTGTGCTGGCCGCGATCTCCCGCGACCGGGGGCTGATGGAGGTGGCCGGACACGAGGGCGACCTCTACAAGGCGCTGTCCGACCGTGCCTTCCACGGCGACCGCGACCACGCCAAGCTCGCTCTGCTGGGCGCGGTCTACGGCCAGACCTCGGGTGACGGCCTGAAGAATCTGGCGGCGCTGCGACGGCGCTTCCCCCGGGCCGTCGGGTACGTCGACGACGCGGCGAAGGCCGGCGAGGAGGGGCGCCTCGTCCGCACCTGGCTGGGCCGCACGAGCCCGCCCGCCGCCGGGGCGGGCGAGGACGGCGAGGCGGGCATCCCGCAGGAGAGCCAGGAGCCGCCGGCCGGTGAGGGTGCCGACACCTACGGGTTCACCCCCGGCTATGCCTCGTCGGACGCCCGCGCGCGGGGCCGCTTCACCCGTAACTTCGTGGTCCAGGGGAGCGCCGCGGACTGGGCCCTGCTGCTCCTGGCGGCGCTGCGGCGGACGCTCGCCTCCGCCGGGATGCGTGCCGAGCTGGTGTTCTTCCAGCACGACGAGGTGATCGTGCACTGCCCTGCCGAGGAGGCTCCCGCGGTGGTGGAGGCGATCCGCGAGGCCGGGGAGCTCGCCGGGCGGGTCGCCTTCGGGGAGACGCCGGTGCGCTTCCCGTTCACCACGGCGGTCGTGGAGCGCTACTCGGACGCGAAGTGACCCGCCGGACGACGGCCTCCCGGCGCCCGGGTCGCCCGGGCGGCAGCGGCCCGGACCGGGAGGGGTGCCCCGGACCGGGCCGCTGCCGCCCTCGCGGACCGGACAGCGGCCGCGAGGGCGTCCGGCTCGGGAGCGCCCCGGTGCGGGAGCGCCCCGGTGCGGCGGATCGTCAGATCCGCTGCCAGAGCGCGGGCACGTTCGGCGGCTGCCAGCCCGCCTGCGCCCGGTGCCCCTGGAGGCAGCGGTAGCTCGCGCCGCCGTACGTCACCACCGCCCCGGCGGCGTACGTCGTGCCCGCCGCCCACGTCCCGCCGGGCTCGGTGGGCGGGTCGGTGGGCGGGTCGGTGGGCGGGTCGGTCGGCGTACCGCTGGTGACGAGGGTCAGTCCGTACGCGGCCAGCGCCGGGTTGACCGGCTGGTAGTACGTCGTACCGCCCTGGGAGCAGTTCCCGGAGCCGCCGGAGGTGACGCCCTGTGCCTGGCTGCCGGAGATGAACGAGCCGCCCGAGTCACCGGGTTCGGCACACACGCTGGTGCGGGTCACGCCGGTGATGGTGCCTTCCGGGTAGGTGACGCTGCTGCCGTGCTGCTGGATCGTGCCGCAGTGCCAGCCCGTCGTGGAGCCGGACCGGCAGACCGAGGAGCCCACCACGGCCTGGACGGATCCGGTGACGGTCACATCGCCGTTGCCGTATCCGTTCACCAGGGCGCGGGGGTTCCAGTTGGCGTTGACCGCGACCCAGGCGTAGTCGCGGCCGGGGAAGGTGGAACCCTGGAAGGACCCCTGTGCCTGCTGGTTGGCCCCGCTGGTGATGACGCCGGGCGTTCCGCAGTGCCCGGCGGTGACGAAGCCGGCCTGGGTGCCGCGCCTGACGGGGAAGCCGATGGAGCAGCGCCCCGAACCGTTCATGTAGTACGCGTCGCCGCCGCGCAGATCCGCGTAGGCGCGCGGCTGTTCGGTCGAGCGGTCGACCCGGACGAGGCCGCGGGATATGCCCGCGGCGGCGAGGAACCCGTCCGCGGCCCCCGTACGGGCGGCGTTGACGACCAGCCGGTTGGCACGGACGTCCACGTACCAGGAAGGCACGTCCTTCGGCGCCCCCTTCCGTGCGACCTCGTCCAGCGCCGCCTTGGCCGCTTCGAGACGGTCCAGGCTGTGGCCGACGACCTCGGCGCGGGCTCCCGCGGCGGTGATCCGGGCGACGTCGGCGCGGTCGGTGGTGGCGACGGTGAGGACGGCGGCGCCGTCGCTCAGCCGGGCGCCGGCGAAGTCGGCGCCGAGCGACCTCTCCAGCGCCGCCGCCGTGACCGCCGCCCGGTACTCGTCGGCCGTTCGGGCCCTGGCCTCGTCGGCGTCGAGGCCGAGGTCGCGTCGCATGGCTTCGGCCTGTCCCGGCGAGAGCCGGTCCACGGCGGGCACGGTGGCGCCCGCGGGACGGGCCGAGGCGACACCGGCCAGTTGGGCGAGGGCGAGCGCGCCCACCGCCACGGCGGCGGTCGCCGCGGCGCAGGCGCGTCTGCGGAGCACAGTCGTCTCCACGTCACTCTCCTTGTGTTCGGGGGCGTTCGAGGGATGCCGGGCTCCGGGGGAGCGGAGCCCGGGGGTGGGAGAACTGCCGCGAACGTAGCCGCGCGTACCCCGGGCGCAGGAGATCCCGTCCGCCCCCTACCGCCGCGTTATGGGGCGCCCCGGGTGGCGGGTCCCAGGCCGCCGCAACCGCGGGGGGAGACGCCCCCGGCGCGCCCCGGAGCCGTGCCCGGACGGCGCGCCGTGCCGCTATAGGCTCCGGCCATGGCGACGCACGAGCACGAGATCACCGGGCCGGTCGACCTCTGCCTGCCCGACGGCAGCCTGAATCCGGCGGCGGTCGGCTGGTCCAGGAATCCGCTGCACCGGGCCAATCTGCGGGGATGGGGCCGGACGAAGCGGTGGGAACACTGGTGCGTGACCACGCCCACCCATCTGGTGGCCCTGACCGTGAGCGACCTCGACTTCCTGGCCCTGAACTCCGTCTACGTGCTGGAATTCGGTCCCGGCGGACGCGAGTTCGAGTGCTCCTCGATCGTTCCCGCGGCCCGGGGCGTCCGGCTCCCGGACACCGTCGCCGGAGCGCCGGGCTCCGAGGACGTGGTCGTGGGCCCGGCGCGGCCGACCGGCGGAAAGGTGCGCGTGGAGATCCGTGACGAGAACGCGGGAACTCGGCTGCGGGCCCGCTGCCTGACCCCGGAGCGGCTGCCGCTGGAGGTCGGACTCCTGGTGTCGCGGCCGGAGGGGCACGAGTCGCTGTCCGTGGTCGTGCCGTGGAGCGAGCAGCGCTTCCAGTACACCTCGAAGCACACCGCCCTCCCCGCCGCCGGACGGGTGCGCGTCGGATCGGAGATCCTCACGTTCGGCGGGGAGGGCAACGAGACGTGGGCCGTCCTGGACCACGGCCGGGGCCGCTGGCCGCGCACGGTCGACTGGAACTGGGGCGCCGCCTCGGGCCGTACGGACGGGCACACCGTCGGCCTCCAGTTCGGCGGGCGCTGGACGCGGGGCACCGGCTCCACCGAGAACGGCCTCTGCGTGGACGGCCGGCTCACCAAGATCGGCGAGGAGCTGGACTGGCAGTGGTCCGCATCCGACCCGCTGGCTCCGTGGACCCTCCGGGCGCCCTCGTCCGGCCAGGTGGACCTGACGTTCACGCCGTTCCACAACCGGTCGGTGCACACCGACGCCGGTCTGATCGCCAACCGCACCGACCAGCGCTTCGGCCACTACAACGGCCGGATCCGGACGGACGACGGCAGCGAGATCGCCGTGGAACAGCTCCTGGGCTGGGCCGAGGACGTCCACATGCGCTGGTGACTCCCCGGGGCCGCACGGCGCGGGTAGGTTTCCGTCCATGCATACAGGCCGACTCCTGGGCTCGGGACGCACCGCCGACGTGTACGCACTCGACGGCTCCTGGGTCCTGCGCCGCTACCGCCGGAGCATCGACACCGCCGGTGAGCTGGCCGTGATGTCGTACCTCTCGGCCTCGGGCTTCCCCGTCCCGCGCATCGGGCCGCCGGCCGGGGCCGCGCTTCCCACGGACCTCGTGATGCAGCGGCTGACCGGGCCGACACTGGCGGAGGCACTGTTGTCCGGGACGGTGACCGAGGACGACGGCGCGGAGCTGCTGGCCCGGCTCCTGCGGGAGCTGCACACCATCCCCCCGCGGCTGTCCCAGGACCCCGGGGACCGGATCCTCCACCTGGACCTGCACCCGGAGAACGTGATCCTCACCCCCGAGGGCGCCATGGTGATCGACTGGCTGACCGCCGCCGAGGGGCCGCCGGCACTGGACCGGGCCATGACCGCGCTGATTCTGGCGCAGGTGGCCCTGGACCCGGCGTTCACCGCCGGAGACCGGCTGCGGGACCTGCTGGCGACGCTGCTCTCACGGTTCTCGGACGACGGCGGTGTGCCGGCCGACGCGCTCGCCCGGGCGGCCGGCCTGCGCGCCGCGGACCCGCGGCTCACCGCGCACGAGACGGCGGTGCTGGGCGAGGCGGCGGAACTGGTCGCGTCACTGGCGGGCTGACGGGCACCGGGGCTGCCTCCGCCCTGGTGCGCTGACAGCCACCGGCCGGCCTCCGCGCCGGAGGCGGCCGTCCGTACGCCGTGCCGCCCGTGCCGGAGGCGGCCGTCCGTACGCCGTGCCGCCCGCGCCGCGCAGGACCGGCCGCTCACTTCCGCAGGTAGGCCAGCACGGCCAGGACCCTGCGGTTCGTCGCGTCGGTCACGGAGAGGTCGAGCTTGGTGAGAATCGAGCCGAAATGCTTGCTGACCGTGCCCTCACTGACCGTCAGCGCGTCGGCGACCGAGGCGTTCGAGCGCCCCTCCGCCATCAGCGCCAGCACCTCGCGCTCCCGCGCCGTCAGCCGCGACAGCGGGTCGCGGCGGTGCCGCAGGAGCTGGCGCACCACCTCCGGATCGACGACGGTGCCGCCCTCGGCGACCCGCTGGAGCGCGTCGACGAACTCCTCGACCTTCCCCACGCGCTCCTTGAGGAGGTAGCCCACGCCGATGCCGTCGCCGGAGTCGAGCAACTCCTCCGCGTACGCGCGCTGGACGTACTGGCTGAGGACCAGCACGGGCAGTCGCGGCCGGGCCTCCCGCAGGGACACCGCGGCCCGGAGGCCCTCGTCGGAGAAGCCGGGCGGCATCCGCACGTCCGTCACGACGATGTCCGGGCCGTGTTCGGCGACGGCGGCGGTGAGTTCACCGGCGGTGCCGGCGCCGGCCACCACCTGGTGGCCGAACCTCTCCAGCAGGCCGACCAGGCCCTCCCTCAGGAGCACGCTGTCCTCGGCCAGCACGATGCGCAGCATCCAACCCTCATTCGACCAGGTGTGCGGGGTTCCGGGGAACATCCAGCCGGAGCACGGTCGGCCCCCCGGCCGGGCTGGACAGTAGCAGCCGCCCGTCCAGCACGGAGAGCCGGTCGGCTACCCCCTGCAGCCCGGTCCCCCCGGCCGTCGTCGCGCCCCCCGCCCCGTCGTCCCGCACCTCGACGGTCAGCCGCTCCCCGTCGTCCCGTCCCGTCACCCGGGCACGGGTCGCCCCGCTGTGCCTGGCCACATTGGCCAGCGCCTCGCAGAGGGCGAAGTACACCGCGGTCTCGACCGGTTGCGGCAGCCGCACCGGGAGGTCCAGGTCCACGTCCACGGGGACCGCCGAGCGGTCGGCGACGTCCTCGACCGCCGCGGCCAGACCGCGGTCGGTGAGGACCCGGGGGTGGATGCCCCGGATGAGTTCCCTGATCTCCACCAGTGCTTCCCCGGCCTCCTCGTGCGCCTTGGCCAGCAGTCCGCCCAGCGGCTCGGCCGGGGACTCCAGCCTGGCCAGCCCGAGCGTCATCGACAGGGCGACGAGCCGCTGCTGCGCCCCGTCGTGCAGATCGCGCTCGATCCGGCGGCGCTCCGCCTCGAAGGCGTCCACCAGCCGCATCCGGGAGCGCCCCAGCTCCTCGATACGGGCGTCGAGTCCGTCGCCACCCGCCGACAGCATCACCCGTGCCAGCGCCCCGCGCGCCACCGCCGCCCACCCGAGCGGATAGGCGAGCGCAGGCAGCAGCACCAGGCCGAGCAGGGCCAGGGCGAAGGCCTGCGGATACGAGTCGGCGAGGTACAGCTTCAGCACCCGGACCTCCTCGCCGCCGGTGACGGCCGCCATCACCGCCGGCGTCGCCAGCAGCCCGCCGCAGAAGGCCAGTACGCCCCCGGCGAGAAGTCCCTCCAGGGGCCAGAGCACCCCGGCGAAGAGCAGCGCGTACCCCAACTCCCGCCAGGTGGCCCGCTCCCGGAGCCGGGTGCGCAGCCACGCGCCCAGACCGGCGCGCGCCGGGGCCCGGTGCGGATCACCGAGCGGCGCGGGGTCGACCAGCCGCAGCCTGCGCCGCTCGACGGCGGCCACCGGTATGCCGAGGAGGGCGAGCACCAACAGGAGCGGGAGGCCGATGAGTACGGGGGTGAGGGCGCCGCCCACCACGGCCAGCAGCAGGACGAGGACGAGGACGGCCATCCCGGCCGGGACGCCGCTCAGCAGGTACAGGCCCGCGCGCCACGGCCAGCCGCCGAGGAGGTAGCGGCGGCGCACGAGGGCCTGCCGGAGAGTGAGTGGGCTCATGGACCGCACCGTAGACAGCGCGGACCGTCCACCACCACCCGGTGGGCGGGGGGCCTGAGGTGGACCTGGCTCCACCCCCAGGACTCCCCCTCGCTGCGATGTGGGCGCCGTACGAGGCCGGTTGGCTGGTACCCATGAATCAGCACCCCGCAGCCATCCGGCTCGACACCGTCACCCGGTCCTTCGGCACGACCGCCGACGCGGTCACGGCCCTGGACCGAGTCAGCCTCTCCGTCCCCCGCGGCTCCTTCACCGCGATCATGGGACCGTCCGGCTCCGGCAAGTCGACGCTCCTCCAGTGCGCGGCCGGCCTCGACCGGCCCACGTCGGGCCGGGTGTTCCTCGGGGACACCGAGATGACCGGGCTGAGCGAGCGGAAGCTGACCCTGCTGCGCCGCGAGCGGATCGGGTTCGTCTTCCAGGCCTTCAACCTGCTGCCCGCCCTCACCGCCGAGCAGAACGTGGCGCTCCCGCTCCGGCTGGCGGGCCGCGGTCCCCGGCGCGCGGAGGTGCGCGAGGTGCTGGACCGGGTCGGCCTGGGCTCCAGGGCCCGGCACCGGCCCACCGAGCTCTCCGGCGGTCAGCAGCAACGCGTCGCGCTGGCACGGGCGTTGGTCACCCGCCCCGAGGTGCTGTTCGGTGACGAGCCGACGGGGGCGCTCGATTCCCGTACGGGGCACGAGGTCCTCGGCCTGCTGCGGTCGATGGCCGACGCGGGCCAGACGGTGATCATGGTGACGCACGATCCGGTGGCCGCCTCGTACGCGGACCGGGTGGTGTTCCTGGCCGACGGATCGGTTCGGGACGAGCTGTGCGACCCGGCCGCCGAACAGGTCGCCGCCCGCATGACCGCCCTGGCGGTGGTCCCGTGCTGACCGCCGCCCTGCGCTCGATGCGGACCCGCTGGGTCACCTTCGTCGGCTCCTTCACCGCCCTCGCCCTGGGCGTCGGGCTCATCGCCATGACCGGCCTGGCCCTGGCCGCCACCTTCGACGCTCCGGAGCGCGCCCCGGAGCGCTTCGCGGGCGCGCCGGTCGTGGTGGCGCCTTCGGACACCCTCCGGGTCGCGACGCCCGTCGGGGAGCGCACGGCCCGCCTCACCGACCCCCGCCCGGTCCCGGAAGCCCTGGCCGACGGCCTCTCCGCGCTGGGACGTACGGCCGAGGACCGCACCTTCGCCGTCCGTCTGGCCGGCACGGAGGCCGTGGGACATCCGTGGTCCGTCGCCGGCGAAGCGCCGTACCACCTCACCTCGGGCCGTGCTCCGGCCGCGACCGGCGAGGTCGTCGTGACGGAGGGCGCGGGTCGGGGACTCCGGGCCGGCGACCGGATCAGGATCACCGCCCCCGGCGCGGCCGCGGGAGCGGGCACGCGGACGGTGGTCGGCACGGTGGCGGACGCCGGGTCAGGGACGGCGGTGTTCTTCGGGGACGCCGAGGCCGCCCGCATCCACCCGGCCGTCGACGCGGTCGCCGTGCACGCCGAACCGGAAGCCGTGCGGCGGCTCGTGGAGACGTACCCCGGCATGAGTGTGCTCACCGGAGACGACCGGCACCGCGCCGACGACGATCCCGACCGCGACCGTGAGGCCCTGACCGCCGTCAACGCACTGCTCGGCACGGCGGCGGGCATCACCGGTTTCGTCTCGGTCTTCGTCGTCGCCTCGACGTTCTCCTTCGCCGTGACCCAGCGCCGGAGGGAGTTCGGGCTGCTCCGCACCGCGGGTGCCACCCCGGGCCAGGTGCGGCGGACGGTCGTCGTGGAGGCGCTGGTGATCGGCGCCCTGGCCTCGGCCGCCGGCTGTCTGCTGGGCGACGCCGCGGCGCCCCTGCTCGCCCGCCGGCTGGCCGGCGAAGGGCTGGCCCCGGCGTGGTTCGCCGTCGGCGACGCGACCTGGCCGCTGCACACCGCCTTCTGGACGGGGCTGGGCGTGGCACTCGCCGGAGTCGCCGTCTCCTCCTACCGGGCGGGCCGGATCAGGCCGGTGGAGGCACTGCGCGACGCGGCGACCGATGCCGGTGGGATTCCGCTGAGCCGTCTGCTGACGGGGGCGGCCGTCCTGCTGACCGGGCTGGGGCTGCTGGGCTGGTCCCTGGTCACCGACCCCGGGGACGTGCTGAAGCGGAAGACGTACATCCTGCAGCCCATGTGGATCATCGTCGGCGTCGCGCTGCTCGCGCCTCTCCTGGTGCGCCCGCTGACAAGGCTGCTCACCTGGCTGCCCGCGCGGCTGCCCGGCGCCGCCGGGCTGCTGGCCCGGCAGAACGCCTCGACGAGCACCCGGCGCACCGCCTCGGTCGCCGCGCCCGTCCTGATCACCGTCGCCCTCACGGGCTCACTGCTGGGCACCGTGGCCACGATCGACGGGGGCAGGGCCGCCGAGGCGGCGGCGACGGTCTCAGGCGTGGACTACGTGGCCGGCGGGGACGGCCCGCTGGACCCACGCTTCGTGCAGCGCGTACGGAGCGTTCCCGGAACCGTGGTCAGTGCCTCCCGCTCCACCGGGGTCACCGTCCTCGAGGAGGGCACCGCGCTCGTCTCCTCGGAGGCGCGGGCGGCCGATCCGGGCGCCCTTGCCGCGACCGCCCGCCTGCCTCTCGTCGCCGGCCGGATCGGCGACCTGGACGACGACTCCGTCATCGTCAACGAGGAGTGGGAGACCCGGACGGTGGGACAGCGCGTGAACCTCTGGCTGGGCGACGGCCGCGAGGTGTCGCTCCGCGTCGCCGCCGTGATGCGGACCGGTACCGGAAGCAACGGGGTCTACGTGACCCCCGCGAACGCGGCGGGCGCCGCGGTCGACCGGGTCGACGTCAGGCTCCGCGAGGACGCGGACCGTTCGGCCGTCCGCGCCCTCCTGGAGAGGGCCGGACGGGACACGGGCACCCCGGTCATGACGAGGGAGGCCTGGGTGGCCGCGCACCAGCCGCGCACCGGCGGCAACACCCGGGTGGGCCTGCTGCTCATCCTCGGCATCGCCCTGCTGTACACGGGGATCGCGCTGGCGAACACCCTGGTCATGGCCACCTCGGACCGGGTGCGCGAACTCGCGGCGCTACGGCTCACCGGTGCCACGAAGCCGCAGGTGCTCCGGCTGCTGGCGGTCGAGGCCCTGATCGTGGTGGCGGTGGGCGCGGTCCTGGGAGGGGCGGTGGCCGGGCTGAACCTGCTGGGAGTGAAGGCCGCCCTGGAACTCCTCTCGGTGAGCTCCCCGGTGGCCGTCCCCTGGGCGGGCCTCGGCGCCGTACTGGCCGCTTGCGCCGCGGCGGCCGCGATCTGCGCCGCGCTTCCCGCACTCGCGGCGCTGCGCACGAGGCCGGTCGAGGTGGCGGGCGCCCGCGAGTGAGGCGGCGGGTTCACGGGCCCCGCTCGTGAACCCGCTCACGGGCCGGTCTCGACCGGCAGCGCCGACGGCAGGCCCCACTCGCTCCACGACCCGTCGTACACGGAGACCTCGCGGTATCCGGCGAGCTCGGCCCCCAGCGCCAGGACACACGCCGTGACCCCCGACCCGCAGCTGACCACCAGCCGCTCCCGGTCCCCCGCCGACGCTTCGAACACGGCTCGCAGTTGCTCCGCCGGGAGCATCCGGCCGTCGCGCTGGAGCGCCCCGAAGGGCAGGTTCACCGCCCCGGGCATGTGGCCGCGGCGCAGCCCGGGCCGGGGCTCGGCCGCCGTACCGGCGAAGCGCTCCCGGGAGCGCGCGTCGAGGACGGCCGCCCCGGGGTCGGCCAGGGCCTCCACGACGGCCCCGCTGCCGACCAGCGCTCCGGGGCGGGGGCGGGCGGTGAAGTCCCCGGGGCGCTCGGCGCCCCCGGGCTCACGGTCCTCCACCGGGAGCCCGGCCGCCTCCCAGGCGGGAAGCCCCCCGTCGAGGACCGCGACGCGGTCGAAGCCCATGGCGCGGAGCATCCACCACGCACGTGCGCTGGAGTAGATGCCGGCGGTGTCGTAGACGACGACGGTGTCCGTGCCGTCCACCCCCAGGAACCGCATCTCCTCGGCGAACCCCGCCGCCTCCGGCATGGTGTGCGGCAGCGGTGCGCGGTGGTCGGAGAACACCCCGTCGATGTCGAAGCGCCGGGCTCCCGGGATGCGCCGGCCGGTCGCGCGGTGCGCGCCCACCGAGGCGTCGAGGACCACGGTCCCCGGTCGGGCGAGCCACTCGGCCAGCCGGTCCACGCCGACGAGCGGGCCGTCCCCCGGTCCGCCGCCTGCCGTTTCCTCGTGCCCTGTGGCCATGAAAGGCCTCCCCCCACGTCGAGTCCGTCCACCGGAGACCCCGTTGAGTCCGTCCACCGGAGACCCCGTCGAGTCCGTCCACCGGAGCCCCCGTTGTACGCCGCCCACCGGGCCCCGCGCCACCAGGATCCTCGCGGGAGTTCGCGGACGGGCCGGACCCCCGGCCCGCGCCGGGCAGGCCCGGCGGATCAGGCGGCCCGGACGGAGTCCGCCCCCGCACCGTGGAGTCGCTGGTAGGCGTAGGCCGCGGACACGAGGGTCATGTGCCGGTGCCACCCGGGGAACGAACGGCCCTCGAAGTCCTGCATGCCGTGGTGAGCACCCAGCGCCGCGACCGTGTCGGTCGCTCCCTGGAGCAGCTGGGTGAGAGCCAGCAGCTCCTCCATGCGGCGCTGGGTGAGATTGGTGAGCCAGATGCGTCCGGGACGGCGACGGGTGTGGTCCCACTCCGCGAAGAGCCTGCCCGGTGCGACGGTCCGGGCGCCGTCCGGCCGCAGGACCGCGGTCCTGGCGGGGGCCGACACCACCTGGACGCGGCGGGGACGGCCGTCGGCTCCGGTCACGGTCGTGACGTGCGGGTGGCGGACACCGGCGCGGAGCAGCCGCTGACGGGCGGTTTCCACGGCCCCGTCCTGGACGGCTCCGGCGGAGCCCGCGGCGGCCGGGCCGGAGAGCAGCCGGAGGTCGTCGGCGACCCCGAGCACGAACTGGTACCCGCCGCCGTTCAGCCGCTCGATCACCGGCCGGGCGTCGGGGGCGGAGCCGACGTCGACGACCACCGGGGCGGCCACCACCGGGGAGTGCGCCGACAACGCGTCCACCAGCCCCACTATGTGGGCCCAGCGCGGCCGGAACGGCACCGTGTCGGGCAGCCGCGCCCTGCGCCGCGCCTCCGGGTCCCTCGCCCACCCTTCGGGCAGATGGAGACGCCAGCCCACGGGCAGGTGCTCGGTGCCGCCTGACAGGAACAGGCCCACGCTGAGCTGGCAGTTGACGGTGCGGTCGAGTTCGGGGACGAAGCGCTGGTGCACACCGACCGAGTGGGCGCCCCGCTTGGGCAGCACCGCGGGTACGACGGTCCACGCCTGCGGGGTGAAGCGCCCGGCGACCCAGCGCGCGAGCTCCTGGCGCGTGACGTTCCAGTCCCACGGGCTGGTGTTGACGAACTGTTGGAGCGACTGCGAGGCCGTGTCCGAGCTCGTCACCTCCTCCGCCATACGACGCACGGACTTCCGCCCCTGGGTCGCCAGCAGTCCCTGCAGGTAGATCCGGGCCCACTTCATCTGGTCCATGCGCGGCAACTGCGCGAACAGCGTCTGGCTGAACGCCGAGAGCGACGCGCGTCCGTCCGCCTGTTCCCAGTCGGCCATCCCTGTCGCAGCCATCTCGTTCCCCCTCCGTGCTTCCGGCGCCTCCGAGAGAACCATAGCGAACGTTCTCTTTGTTTTGGGGATCCGCTCCTACTTCCCGTAGTCGGGCACCCACCGGCGCCCCGGCACCGCGACGATGCCGGGGCCATCCCCCACAATCCGGGAGAGAAAGACCAGATGATGCAGGAGCGCGCCGCTCGTACACGCAGCGCATTGATCCAGGCCGCCGCCCTGGAGTTCGAACGCAGGGGGTACGAAGGAGCCTCGCTCGCCCGGATCAGCGAGGCCGCCCACACCTCGATGGGGGCGCTGACCTTCCACTTCCGCACCAAGGCGGCCCTGGCCGAGGCCGTGTGCTCGGCGTACCAGCAGAGCATGGCCCGGCACATCGGCGAGGCGCTGGCCAGTACGGAAGCCCCGCTGGTCGCTCTCGGGGGGATGGTGACGTCGCTGCTGCGCCTGCTGGAGACGAGCTCGGTCGCCGGAGCCGCCGCCCGGCTGCGCGGCGAGCGCCCGGGGACCGGGCCGGCCCACCACCTCGCGGGGCCCGAATGGCCCGTCGTGCTCGGCGTCCTGCTCGCACGGGCGCAGTCGGCCGGGGACCTCCGGGCGGGCGTGGCGCCGAGGGCCGCGGAAGCCCTCGTCCTCCGGCTCGTCGAAGGCACCGGGATCGCCGTCCGGGGACGCACCCGGTACGCGGAGGGGGACCCGGGCGGGCCGTCGGCCGAACAGGTCTGGGAGCTGCTGCGACACGCCATCGCAAGACGGACCCGCGGGTGACGCCGGGGCCCGGAGCCGTCGTACCGGCCCCGGGCCCGCCCCGCGCTCAGGCCTCCAGGTCCTGCTGGATCTCGGCGAGCGAGCGGTTCCGCGTCTCCGGCACCTTCCGTACGACGAAGAAGAGTGCCCCCGAGGTGACCGCGGCGAAGAACCAGAAGACCAAGGACACGCCCACCGCGTCGGCGACCGGCAGGAAGAGCTGCCCCACGACGAAGTTGGCAGCCCAGTTGACCAGGGCGCAGAGCGCCCCGCCCCGCGCCCGCGCGCCCGGCGGGAAGAGTTCCGCCGCCATGATCCAGAACACCGGTCCGAGGCCGACGGCGAAGCTGCCGACGTACACGATCATGGAGACCAGTGCGATCGCGTTGGCCGGGGATCCGGTCGGGAAGCTCATGGCCACGCCCAGCGTGACGAGCGAGACCCCCATGCCCGACAGCGAGAACAGCAGCAGCGGGCGGCGGCCGAGCCGGTCGATCAGAGGGATGGCCGCCACGGTCATGAGGACGTTGACCACCCCGATGAAGACCGAGTACTCGATCGAGTTGGTGGCCGGAAGACCGGCACGGGACATGATGCTCGGCGCGTAGTAGATGATGCTGTTGATCCCGCCGAACTGCTGTACGGCCGCGAGCGTCACGCCGATGAGCAGCGCCCTGCGCACCGCGGGCCGGTCGAGGGGCAGGGCGCGGGACGCCTTCGCCGTCCGTCCGGACGGCCGGTCGTCCGACCGCCCGCGCAGCCATTCCGGGCTCTCGGGTATGCACAGCGTGCCGATCAGCATGACCACCGAGGGGATCAGGCCCACCGCGAACATCGCGCGCCAGTCCGCGCTGCCCGCGAACCCGAGGTTGACCAGGTAGGACACCAGGATGCCCACGGTGAGGAGCACCTGGTTGGCCGTCACCAGCCGGCCGCGCAGGCGGGGCGGTGCGATCTCCGCGAGGTACAGCGGTACGACGGTGGACGCGCCGCCCACGGCGAGGCCGAGCACCATCCGGGCGCCGACCATGCTCGCGAAGTCGTGTGCCAGGACGGCCGCGACGAGCCCGAGCGTGAAGGTGAGGGCCACCGCGATCAGGACACGCTTGCGCCCGAACCGGTCGGCGGGGCGCCCACTCCCGAGAGCTCCGGCGGCGGCGCCGAGCAGCAGCGCCGAGATGACGGTTCCCTCCTGGAAGGAGGTGAGGGCGAAGTCCTCCTTCAGGAAGAGCAGCGCACCCGAGATCACCCCGGTGTCGAAGCCGAACAGCAGCCCGCCGAGGGCTACGACCCCGGTGGCCAGCGCCAGGCGCTTCGGCCGCTCCTCCCCGGACGGCGGCGGGAGCGTGTGGGAGGGGGCAGGCGGTCTCGGGGAGTCCTGGAGAGTCATGCCACACCTCCCCGGACCAGGGTCCGGGCCTGGGCGCGGAGCTGGGCGGGTTCACCCTCGAGTTCACGCGCCACCTCACGCGCACCGATGCCGAACCACGAGAGGCAGGCATCGAGATGCTCGGCCGCCGCACGCGCCCCGTGCGGCGGGCGCAGCCGGGGGCGCAGGCCGGCCACGGTGCCGAGTGCTCCCAGCGGTACGGCCACAGCGGTGTCCGCGGTGGCGAGTCCGGCGGTGTAGCGCGTCCGGTGCTCCGCGGCCCCGGCCGCGGAGTCGCCGAGTTCGCTCCAGACCAGGCGGAGGGGGCGGGCGCCCCCGGCGGCGAGCGTCCGCCAGGCCGGTGAGCGGGCGGGGTCGAAGAGGCGGGCGAAGGTCGCGTGGGCCAGCCGGGCGGCGGTCAGGGCCGCGGTCCCCCGCAGGGCCTTCGCCTCCGCGCTCCCGGCCCGGTCCAGCAGCGCGTCCACCCGGATGTCGAGCGGCCGGAGCCCGAAGGCGACGGTCGAGGCGAGCCTGCCGGGATCCCGCCCCTCGGCCACGGCGCGCTCCAGTGCCGCCAGATAGACGGCCGCCGCCTGCTCGTACCGCCGGGCGGAGAAGCAGGTCGCCAGCTGCACCGGCAGTCCGCGGTCGAGCAGGACCCCCATGGCGGCGAGACCCGCGTCGTTGGACGGCAGGGCGACGGCCGTGTTCGGGCGGTCCGTCCCGTCGGCGAGCGAGCCCGCACGGTGGACGAGCTCCGAAGTGCCGCGCTCCGGGAACACCTCGGCGCCGAGCACCACGATCCCCCTTCGGCCGAGGGTCTCCTCGTGCAGGCCGCGGAAGTCGTCGCACGCCTTCCGCGCGGCGGTCACCGTGGCATCCGGCCCCACAGCGGCCCCGGCGATCCGGTGACCGGCTGCCAGGGCCGCCTGCCGGCCCGGCTCCGCGGTGCCGTCCCCGAGGTCGAGCCAGACCGGTACGGCCGCGGCGGTGGCGCGTTGTCTCACGCTGGTCATGTTCGTGCTTCCCCCTGTGCTCGGGCGCCGTCCCCGACGGCGGTGTGGTGGATGGTGCGCGGTGCCCTCAGCCGTGCGTGGCGAGCAACCGCGGATCGCGCAGTACGGCGGCGACGTCGGCGAGCACCCGCGAGCCCAGCTCCCCGTCCACCAGCCGGTGGTCGAAGGAGAGCGCCAGCGTGGTGACCTGTCGCGGCACGACCGTGCCCCGGTGCACCCAGGGGCGGGGGCCGATCGCGCCGAGGGCGAGGACGGCCGCCTCGCCGGGATTGAGGATCGGAGTCCCGGTGTCGATCCCGAAGACACCGATGTTCGTCACGGTGAGGGTGCCGCCCCGCAGGTCGGCCGGGGTCGTACGGCCCTCACGCGCGGCGGTCACGAGCCCGCCCAGGGCGGCCGCCAGACCTGGCAGCGTGAGCGAGGCCGCGTCCTTGATGTTCGGCACGAGGAGTCCGCGCGGCGTGGCGGCGGCGATCCCGAGGTTGACCCGGTGCTTGAGGACGATCTCCTGCCGTTCCTCGTCCCACGAGGCGTTGACGGACGGATTCCGCCGTACCGCGAACAACAGGGCCCGTACGGCGATCAGCAGAGGGCTCACGCGCAACCCCTCGAACTCCGGGTCCTTCCTGAGCCGTTCGACGAGTCTCACCGTGCGGGTGACGTCGACCGTGACGAACTCCGTCACGTGCGGGGCGCTGAACGCGCTGGCCGTCATGGCCCGCGCGGTCGCCCTGCGGACGGCGGAGGCCGGGACGCGGGTCTCGTGCGCCTCGTCGCCGCCGGGGCGCGAGGGCGCTCGGCCGCGCCCGCCGCCGGGGCGCGAGGGCGCTCGGCCGCGCGACGGAGTGCCGGGCTCGCTCCGCAGCGGTGCGCCGGGCTCCGGTCCGCGGTCCGCGGTCCCGTGCGCGGCCGGTTCGACGGCGGCGCGCACGTCGTCACGGGTGATGTCCCCGCGCGGTCCGGTAGGACGCACCCGGGCGAGGTCCACCCCCAGTTCCCGCGCGAGCTTGCGCACCGGTGGCTTGGCCAGCGGCCGGGGCGAGCCGAACTCGGCCGCCGGCGTGGGCGGCGCGGGCGGCGCGGGCGGCGCGGGCGGCGTGGGAGCGGCCGGAACGATCCCGGCCGCCGCCGGTGCGGGGCGCCGGGGGCGGCGGGCGGTCGGCGAAGCGGCAGCGCCGTAGCCGACGAGCACCGCCCGGCGGCCGGGCTCCGCCTCCGGTACGGCGACGGCCTCAGGTCCGGCGCCCGGGCCGCGAGCCGGGGCGGACGGGCCGCGAGCCGAGGCGGGAGCGGGGGCCGGGGCGGCGTCCGCGACGGTCACGATGACCTCGCCCACGTCCACCGTCGCGCCCTCGGGGAACCGCACCTCCTGGACCACGCCGCTGAAGGGGACCGGCAGTTCGACCATCGCCTTGGCCGTCTCGATCTCGCAGACGACCTGCCCGTCCGTGACCTCGTCCCCCGGCGCCACGAGCCAGCGGACGATCTCGGCGTCCTGCAGTCCCTCACCGACGTCGGGCAGGCGGAACTCCTTGTACCGCACCGCGCGGTCCGTCATCGTCATCGGAACTCCTTCACAGGGCGAGTGCTCGGTCGACCGCGTCCAGCACGCGGTCGAGGCCGGGGAGGTACTCGTCCTCCAGCCGGGAGGGCGGATAGGGACTGTGGAAGCCGCCGACGCGCAGGACCGGCGCCGACAGGTGGTAGAAGCAGCGCTCCGTAATGCGAGCGGCGATCTCGGCTCCGGCGCCGAAGAAGACCGGCGCCTCGTGCGCCACGACCAGGCGGCCCGTGCGGCGGACCGACTCGGCGACGGTGTCGAAGTCGATCGGTGAGATCGACCGGAGGTCCAGGACCTCCAGTTCGTGGCCCTCCTCGGCGGCGGCCCTCGCGGCGTCGAGACAGGTCGCGACCATCGGCCCGTAAGCGGCGAGCGTCAGATCCGTCCCCGCGCGGACCACCCGCGCGACCGGCGGCCCCGGCCGGGCGCCGGGCCGGGTGTCGACCTCGCCCTTCTCGTAGTAGCGCCGCTTGGGTTCTAGGAAGACGACGGGGTCCTCGCAGCGCACCGCCTCCTGGAGCATCCAGTAGGCGTCCGCAGGGGTGGACGGGGACATCACGCGCAAGCCGGCCACATGGGCGAACAGCGCCTCGGGCGATTCCGAGTGGTGCTCCACGGCGCCGATCCCGCCGCCGTACGGAATGCGGATCACGACCGGGAGGCGCACCCTGCCGCGCGAGCGGGCGTGCATCTTGGCCAGCTGGGTGACGATCTGGTCGTACGCGGGGAAGACGAACCCGTCGAACTGGATCTCCACGACCGGCCGGTAGCCGCTCAGGGCCAGGCCGATCGCCATGCCCACGATCCCCGACTCGGCCAGCGGCGTGTCCATCACCCGGGACTCGCCGAAGTCCTTCTGGAGCCCGTCGGTCACCCGGAACACCCCGCCGAGCCGGCCTATGTCCTCCCCCATGAGCAGGGTCCGGGAATCGTCGGCGAGCGCGGTGCGCAGCGACGCGTTGAGCGCGGCCACCAGGGTCATGCGTCCGGTGCCCGCTGTCGCGGTGGTCATCTCAGCCCTCCTCGGCGAAAGACGCCTGGTAGACGTCGAACGCGGCGCGTTCCTCGTCGACCAGTGCGTGCGGCTCGGCGTACACGTGGTCGAACAGCCGGCCGGTCCCGGGCGTCGCCATGGACCGGACGCCCTCGCGGACCGTCGCCGCCAGCGACTCGCCCTCCGCCTCCGTCGAGGCGAAGAACGCGTCGTCCGCGACGCCCTCCGCCCGCATCAGCCGTTCCAGCCGCAGCAGCGGGTCCTTCGCCCGCCAGCTCTCCACCTCGGCCTGGTCCCGGTAGCGGCTCGGGTCGTCGGAGGTCGTGTGGGCGCCCATCCGGTAGGTGAACGCCTCGATCAGCGTGGGCCCCTCGCCGCGGCGGGCGCGTTCCAGCGCCCACCGCGTCACCGCCAGGCACGCCAGTACGTCGTTGCCGTCGACGCGGACACCTGGAAAGCCGAAGCCCTGGGCGCGCTGGTACAGCGGCACCCGGGTCTGCCGCTCGTTGGACTCGGAGATCGCCCACTGGTTGTTCTGGCAGAAGAACACGACCGGCGCTCCGTACACGGCGGCGAAGTTGAACGCCTCCGACACGTCGCCCTGAGCGGTCGCGCCGTCCCCGAAGTACGCGATGACGGCGGATTCGGACCCGTCCTTGAGCAGACCGCAGGCGTATCCGGTCGCGTGCAGCGTCTGGGAGCCGATCACCAGGGTGTACAGGTGGAAGCGGTGCTCCCGCGGGTCCCAGTCGCCGTTGTCCACCCCGCGGAAGAGCCGCAGGAGGGCGAGCGGGTCCAGACCCCTGCCGAGCGCGACGGCGTGTTCGCGGTAGCTGGGGAAGGCGTGGTCGGTGGCCCTCAGCGCCCGCACGGAACCCACCTGCGCGGCCTCCTGGCCCAGCAGGGAGGGCCACAGCCCCAGCTCGCCCTGGCGCTGGAGGGTGACCCCCGCGGCGTCGAACCGCCGGGCCAGCGCCATGTCCCGGTACAGGGACCGCAGTTCCTCCGGACCGGACTCCGCCGTGAACTCCGGATGGTCCACCCGGGAGCCGTCCGGCGCGACGAGCCGTACGCCGTCGCCGCTCACGCCTCGCCCTCCGTACCGAGACCGTCCACCGACGCGGCGACGGCCTTCACGAGCGAGGACGCCCGCTTGTCGTCGGGGCCGAGGGCGATCAGGCGGTTCATCACGTACGAGACACCGGCCCGGGCACGCGGCCACGCCTGGTTGGCGGAGCCCCCGGCACCGTCGTGGCCGAAGGAGTCGCCGTCGACGCCCGGGCGCGGGTTGGTCCGCAGCCGGTAACCGCCGCCCCCGTACACCATGGGGACGCCGATGAGCTGGTCAACCTTCTTCACCCGCGGGGCACGCGCCTCGTCGAGGAGCCGGCGGGAGAGGAGCACGGGCTCCTCCTCGGCCGGCCGGGCCGCGTCGGCGGCCAGGATCCCGTAGAAGCGCGCGAACGCGCGTGCCGAGCCGTAGGCGTTGGCGGCGGGGATGAGGGTGAAACGGCGGTCCGGCCGGTTCCAGGTCTCCTCGTCCTCCGGGAACGGGATCGGGTTCTGCCAGATCCGCCGGGTCAGCGGGTCCTCGCTCGTGAAGTAACCGGAGAACTGGTCGCGGAAGCCCGTGCCGTACTCGGTGCGGGCCACGAGGTGTTCCAGCTCCGGCGCGATCCCGAAGGAGATGCCGAGGCCGAGCGGGCCGGCGATCTCCTCGGCGAAGAACCGGTCCAGCGGCCGGCCGTCGACCCGGCGGATCACCTCGGCGACGATCCAGCCGGTCGCGTACGGGCCGTACAGGATGCCCTCGGCGCGCGGATCGGCCTCCTGCTCCTGGTCGGCCAGCAGCTTGGCCATCAACTGGGGGTCGCCCAGGTCCCCCTGGGACAGCGGCGCCGCGACGGCGGGCAGCCTGGCGGTGAAGGTCACCACCTCGCGCAGCGTCACGCCTCCCTTGCCCCGGGCGGCGAACTCCGGCCAGTAGTGGGCGACCGGCACGTCCAGGCCGACCACACCGCGGTCGACGAGGAGCAGCAGCGCCGTGGCGAGGATGCCCTTGCTGCCGGAGAAGATCAGCTGTCGGGTGTCGCCGTCCCAGGGGGTGCCCCGCGTGGGGTCGGCGGGACCGCCCCACAGGTCGACGACGAGTTCGCCGTCGAGGGTCACGGCCACGGCCGCGCCCTGTTCGTCGCGCTCGGCGAAGTTCCGGACGAACTCCTCGCGGACGCGATCGAATCCGGGGGCCACGTGGCCGTGGATCCGCGTTTCCTGGTCGGTGGGCACAGCGTCGGTGGGCATGGCGTCGGTGGGCACAGCGTCGGTGGGCATGGCGTCAGCGGGTATGGCGTCGATGGGCATGGCGGAGTCACTCCGATCGGAGGGTAGGGGTGAGAGGTCAGCCCAGTGCGGGCACGGGAGCGGGGGCCGGGAGCACCAGCCGAAGACCGTCCTGGGGCGAGGAGACGCACGTGACGCCGGTGTAGTCGGCGACCCGCGGACGCCCCTGAGCCGCTGGTCCGTCGTGGGCGCCCACGACCACCGGGAAGCAGCCCGCGGCGCGGGCGGCCAGCAGACCGAGCTCGGCGTCCTCGAAGACGACGGCACGTGCGGGGTCGGCACCGAGCCGCTCCGCGGCGGCGAGGAAGCCCTCGGGCGAGGGCTTGCCCTCCAGGACGTCGTCGGCGCTGATCAGCACCTCCGGCAGGGGAAGGCCCGCGGCTGCCATCCGGCGTTCGGCCAGTTCCCGCCCCGCGGAGGTCACGACCGCCCACCGGTCCGGCGGCAGTTCCGCCAGCAGCCGGGCCGCCCCCGGCACGGCGACGGTGCCGCCGGTGTCGGCCACGTCCTGTGCGACGAGCCAGGCGGTCTCCGCCGCCACGTCGGTGCCCGGCGGCGCGTGTGCGGCGACCGTCTCCGCGGTGCGCTGCCCGTGCGCGGACGCCAGGATCACGGCGAGGTCGAGGCCGTGCCTCCCGGCGAACCGGGACCAGGTGCGTTCCACCGCGGCGGTGGAGTCCACCAGGGTGCCGTCCATGTCGAACAGCAGGGTCTGAGCGGTCAGTACGAGTGGCATGGCTGCGCCGTCTCCGTCCGTGATCGGTCCATCCGGCGGGCCAGGGCCCGGGTCCGGTCGAGGTCCGCGCGAAGCCGTGGGCCGTCCCCGTCGCGGTGGTCGTTCTCCAGGACGGCGGCGGCCACCCCCGGCAGATGGCGCGCCACGGCGTCCACGGTCTCCGTGACGCGGCCGTCCCCGTCGCCCAGCAGGGGGGTGGCGGCCGTACCGGCCCGTCCGTCCTTCAGGTGGATCTGGTCGGCCAGCCACGGTCCGGCGTCCGCCACCAGCCCGGGTACGTCGAGGCCGGCGGCGACCGGGTTGTAGCTGTCCAGCAGCAGCCGGAAGGCGGGTGAGCCGACCTCCTCGGCCAGGCGCACGGCGGACCGCGCGGGGAGCACGTTCTCGCTGGCCAGGAGGAGGCCGCGCGAGGCAGCCCGGTCCGCGGCCGTTCGCAGCACCTCGGCGGTGCGCAGCAGAGCGCGCTCGCTGTCGATGGCGCTCCGCCGGAAGCTGGGCACGAACACGAGGGGGGCGCCGAGTTCCTCACCGGTGTCCAGCAGCCGGCTCAGTACGTCCCGCACCCTTGCGGCGTCCGGGGTCCCCGCCGCGGCGGTGAGACCGATGTCGTTGAGGACGTTGGCGGCCACGGCGAGCGGGGAGACGCCCGCGGCGTCCGCGGTGCGGCGCAGCCGCCGGACCGCTCCCGGCGCGCTGTCGAGCCGGGGACCCCGGCCCGGACCTCCGAGGTCGAACTGGAGCCCGTCGACGCGGTACCGGAAGGCCAGGTCGACGGCGCCCTCGCCGCGTACCGGAAGCCGCCAGTCGACGAGCCCGATCAGCGGGGGCGTGCTCACGACGGCTCCGCCGTCCGCACGGCGAGCTTGACCAGGCGGCGCCCCCGTACGGTCCGCGCGCCGCTCCTGGCGAGCGCGGTCAGCGTCTCGGCGGCGCCGGCGAGATCAGTCTCGTGGGTCACGAGGTCCTGGAAGGTCCCCGGATCCCGGCACAGTTCGGCGGCCGCGTACGCCAGGTGCTCGTTGGCCACGCCCCGGTGGCCGAGGACCGAGACCGGGCGGCCTTCCTCCGTCGTGAGCCGTTCCACGACGGGTGGCTGCGGGAGTCCTCCGCAGTTCGCGGCGCGCGTCCGGGCCAGGTCGACGCCCGGGAAGAGAGGGCTGTGGGCGGGCCTGGGCAGTCCGCCGACGAGGTCGACGGCGACCTCGGCGCCCTCCGTCGCGCGCAGGGCCAGTTCGAGACCCGGGAGGGTCGCCGGCGCCGGGGTGGCGATCAGGACCGCCACCCGTCCGCGGTCCAGCGTCCCGGCGAGCGCCCCGGCCGCGAGGTCCTCCAGGCCGACGGGCCGGTCCGCCCGGTGGGGAGACCGCTCGCTCCACCGAAGGCCCTCCCCCGTGTGGTGGGCGTGGACGGTCCGCACGGACCGGCCGAGCCAGCGCCGCGCGACACGTACGGCGAGGTGGCCGACCGTGCCGTCCCCGATGACGAGCAGGGTGTCCGGGGTGTGGGCGCGCAGCGCGAGCGAGGCGTATCTGACGACCGCCAGCGGCTCGATCAGCACGGGGAGGTTCCCTGGCGGAACCTCTTCCAGGGGGAGGACCAGGCCGCCCCTGACGGCGCTCGCGGGCACCAGCATGCGGGCCTGGAGCATGCCGTCGACGTTGTGGCCCAGCAGGAAGGACGGGTCGGTGGGGTGGGTGGGGTTGACGACCACGTGGACACCCGGCACCAGGCGCGGGTCCTCCACGCCCGGTCCCACCTGGACGACGCGGGCCACGCCCTCGTGTCCCAGTACCGGCGCGCCGTCGTCGCGCAGTCCTCGCAGGATCTGCAGGTCCGTACCGCAGACGCCGGCGACGACCGGCGCCACACTGATCTCGCCCGGTCCCGGCGGGCGGGTGGGGCGCGGGAGCAGCCGGGTGGAGCCGCCTTCCCGCACGACCGCCGGATGGGTGGCCGCCCGGGGGGCGCCGCCGGGAACGGCCTCCGGACGGGCGCCCTCCCCCGACGCCCCTCCCCCGGGGCCCGGTCCGCCGGGGTGCCCCGCGTCGAGCGCCGCGATTCCGGCCCCGATCAGGCCGTTGGCCTCGCCCGGTCCGCACACGGTGATCCGGTCGCTCGTCCAGCCGGGATCGCGCTCCCCGGTCAGATAGAGGCCCTCCCTCCGGAGGTGGCCGAGGACGGCTGCCCTGTAGTGCGCCGCGAGCCCGGTGGCCACGCCTCCGCTGAGGGCGAGTTCGTCCAGCTCGGGATCGAGGCACAGCGCGCTGCGCAGCACGTCGGCGACGGGTGCGGTGGCCGCGTCGAGCAGTTCCCCGGCGAGGCCGTCGGCCCGGTCGAGGGCCTGTGCGAGCGCCTGCTCGAATGCCCGGCCGCCGGCCATCTCCCTTCCCAGCCAGGAGCGTTCCCAGCGGTCGGGTTCCCGTTCGCGGAGGACGTCCGCCATCCGTCGCAGTCCCGGTCCGGACGCGTACGAGGAGACGTGGCCGGGGCGACCGCAGTCGCACAGCAGCTCGACCGGCCGTCCGGCGAGCGAGGTGGAAGCGGGGAGGTGCCCCACCTCACCCTGGAGTCCGCACCCGTCCGTGGCGATGGTGCCGCTGCGCAGGTCGACGATGCGGCAGGCGATACCCGAACTGACCGTCATCAGCAGCACCTTGCGGTGCGTACGCCGGTGCGGTGCCGAGACGAGGTGCAGCAGGGCCGCCGTGACGTCGTTGACGATGTGCCACCGCACGTCGGGCCGCCGCTCGCTCAGCGCTCCCCGCAGATCGAGCGGCGTGGTCTCGTCGCCGAACAGAGGCGCGGAACCGTAGACCGTGCCGCTGCGGTGGTCGAGAGCCGCGCCGAAGGAGATCCCCGCGACGGCTTCGGGGGTGCGGGGCACCGCCGCGCAGATGGTGGTCAGCAGACGTTCCTTCAGCTCGTCCACCGTCGCGTCGGGATGCCTCAGCCGGCTGGGCGAGGGCTGCTGGAGGGTGTCCCGGAGGCCGTCCTCGGGTGACCAGGTGGCACTGCGCACATGAGTGCCGCCCACGTCGAGGACGGTGATCGGTCCGGAGCCGCTCACCGGTCCGTCCCGTCCGTGTACGCCCGTACGAAGTCCAGGGCACGTGCCAGCTCGACGCCGGTGACGTCGTTGACGAAGACGCAGGAGCCTATGCCGTCGGTCAGCGGCAGGCGCTGGCTGCCGTCCCGGTGCTTCACCGCGTCGGCCAGGCCGAGCTCCAGCAGCTCCGGCGTGAACACGGGGTGCGTCAGGGGGAGACCGCAGTCGGCGATCAGGGCGAGCGCACGGCGGGCGTCGGCCTCGGTCAGATGGCCGCGGCCGACGGCCAGGGCGACGCAGACGGCCATGTCGACGGCCACGGCCTCACCGTGGAGCAGCGGCGGGTCGGCGCGCAGCTCCAGGGTCGGGCTGAAGGTGTGCCCGTAGTCGACCGAGCGCTCCAGCACGCCTTCCCAGAGGTTGGGCTCGAGCTCGTCCAGCATGCCGGCGATGGCGCGGGAGACCACCTCGCTCATGGACGCGCCGCAGTCGGCGAGCGAGTGGCTGGTGACGAACTCGACGTTCTCCTCCAGCAGCCGGAAGAGGGCGGCGTCCTTGATCAGCGCCATCTTGATGATCTCGGCGAGGCCGTTGGCGATGTGCCGCGGTTCCACCGTGCGCAGGAACTCGGGGTCGATGAGCGTGGCCTCGGGGGCGAAGTAGGTGCCCAGCCGGTTCTTGTGGGTGCCGTGGTTGACACCGGTCTTCACGCCGACACCTGCGTCGACCTGCCCGACGAGCGTGGTCGGGACCCGCACGTAGGGCGCACCCCGGCGGTAGAGGCTCGCCGCCATGCCGACGACGTCCATGAGGACACCGCCCCCGACGACGACGACGCGTTCGGTGCGGCGCAGGATGCCCATGTCGGTCATGGCACACGTCACGTCGACGACCTGGTCGAGGGTCTTGGTCTCCTCGTCCCCCGGCATGACCTTCCAGACGGCATCCACGTGCCATGCCTCGAAGTAGTCGCGCAGACCGGGGCCGTACAGCTCGTCCACGGTCCGGTCCACGACGATCAGGGCGCGTACGGCCTTCCGGCCGTCGGCCCCCACCGAGCGCGCGAGGACGGGGTTCACCGGGTTGAGGAGCCCGCGGGTCAGGGAGACCTCGTAACCCACCGGCTGCTGGGACTGGACGTACCAGGTCAGGCCGGGCGGGCGCGGGATGTCGAAGGTGGACGTGAGGCTGCGCGAACGGGCTGTGGTGATCTCGGACATCGCAGGAATTTCTCCGTCTGAGGGTCGGGGCGAGGGGCGGGAAAGCTGCTCCGCCCGCGCCGGCCGGGGGATCACCCGGCCGGCGCGGGCGGAGCGGATTCCGGCGGGGATCACCCGGCCGGACGAGGAGGCGGGATCAGGCCTCCGGGTCGCCCATGGGGGCGGGCAGGGCGTCGAGTTCGGCGACGTCCTGGGGCGTGAGGTCCAGCGCCGCGGCGCCGGCGTTCTGGACGAGGTAGCGCTCGGTCTTGGTCCCGGGGATCGGCACGACGTGCTCGCCCTTGGTGAGCAGCCAGGCCAGGGCCACCTGCGCGGTGGTCGCCTCGTGGCGGTCGGCGACGGCACGCACCGCGTCGACGATCGACCTGTTGTGCGCGAACGCCTCAGCGGTGAAGCGCGGCTGGGTGGCGCGCCAGTCGTCCTCGGGCAGGTCGGCGGGGTCGGTGAAGGCGCCGGTGAGCAGACCGCGGCCGAGCGGGGAGAAGGGGAGGAAGGCGATGCCCTTCTCCACGGTGTACGGCAGGACGTCGGCGAAGGCGTCCCGGGTGAACAGCGAGGCCTCGGACTCGACGGCCGCCACCTCGTGCACCTCCTGTGCGGCGCGTACCTGGTCGAGGGTCACCGCGGAGAGGCCGAGGGCGCGGATCTTGCCCTGGCGCACGAGCTCGGCGAGCGCGCCCCAGCTCTCCTCCAGCGGCACCCGCGGGTCGACACGGTGCAGGAAGTAGAGGTCGACGTGGTCGGTTCCGAGCCGGCCGAGGCTCGCTTCGACGGCACGGACCAGGTGCTCCGGGCGCCCGTCGAGGCCCAGGCCGCTGTCGCCGACCACGAGGCCGCCCTTGGTGGAGAGCACCACCTCGTCGCGGCGGCCCTTGATGGCACGTCCGACGAGCTCCTCGTTGCTGAAGGGGCCGTAGACGTCGGCCGTGTCGATCAGGTTGACGCCGAGGTCGAGGGCGCGGTGGATGACCGCGACGGAGGCGTCGTCGTCCCAGCCGTGCGGGTCGTAGCCGAAGGACATGCCCATCGTGCCGAGGCCGACACGGCCTACTGCGGGGCCGTTGTTCCCGAGGGTGGTGGTTCGCATGCGGATTCTCTCCTTGAGACGGTTCGCCGGGAGCCCGGACGGGCCGCCCGGCCGGTGGGGGATGCGGCAGGGTGCGGTCAGAGCCGGATCGACTGCCGGTGGTGGAAGACGTCCTTCGGATCCCAGGCGCGCTTGACGCCCTGGAGCCGGGCGTAGTTGCCCTTCCAGTACAGGTCGTGCCAGGGAACCGCCGAGGTGTTGAGCTCGGGGTCGGACAGGTCGCCGTCGGGGTAGTTGATGTAGCAGCCGTCGGTGACGTCGTTGGGCACCGGGACGCCGCCCGTGTCGGCGTAGACATCGCGGAAGGCATCACGCACCCAGGCGACGTTCTTCGCGTCGTCCTTGGCGTCGTACCAGAGGCTCTCGAAGTTGGCCTTCATGATCGCGTCGCGCTGGGCGACGGCGGTGGCGGCCGGCGGGACGGACGCGATCCTGCCGCCCGACGCGGACAGCACGACCCCGCTGAGGGTGCTCGGTCCGTCGGTGCTGGTGAGGTGCCGGTACATGGCGTCGATCTGTCGCTGGGGCGTGGCCCTGCGCAGATGGGACGACTTGTGGACACCGCGGGTCGTCGGGTCCAGCTGGGTGGCTGAGATGGAACCGATGTACCGCGTGCCCCGCAGCCACGGGAGCAGCCGGGTCGTGGTGTACGCGGAGTCCAGGACACCCGAGGAGCGCTTGACGGCCGAACTCAGGCCGAGCGCCTGGTCCATTCCGGCGAGGAAGTCCGAGAGCACGGACGCGGCGTCGGGGAGTGAGGCGTCCAGCTGGACCACCGCGCCCATCGACCCGCTGTCACGGTGGTTGAGCATGAGCCAGGAGTAGAGCGAACCGGCCGTGGTACCCGCCGTGTTGTTCTTCTCCAGCCACGTGCCCCAGTAGGACACCAGCCGGCCGAAGCCCTCCTGGGTGACCTTCTCCCAGGGCCAGCCGGCCAGGGTCATGTAGACCTGGGAAGGCGCCTTGGGCAGCAGTTCCCCTGGCGCGCCGGTGGCACCGGGGGTGCGGAACCAGAATCTGGTCACGATGCCGAAGGAGCCGCCACCGCCTCCGGTGTGCGCCCAGAACAGGTCCCGCAGGGAGGCGTCGGCGGAGTCCCGCGCGGCGACGACGGCACGGACGGTGCCGTCGGCGGCCACGACGACGACCTCCACCGCGTGCAGGTGGTCGACGGTCAGCCCGTACTGGCGGGAGAGGTTGCCGAACCCCCCTCCGGATATGTGGCCGCCGACGCCGACGCTGTGGCAGATGCCCCCGGGTATGGTGACGCCCCAGCCCTCGTAGAGGGCCTCGTACACGTCGAGCAGGGTCGCGCCGCCCTCGACGGCGAAGGCGTTCATCGAGGCGTCGAAGCTCACCGCGTTCATCAGCGACAGCTTGATGTTGATCTCGACCTCGGCGTTGAAGACGAAGTCCTCGAAGCAGTGCCCGCCGCTGGCGACCGACAGGCGCTTCCCGCCGGCCACGGCCTCGCGCACCGCCGCGACCACGTCCTGCGTGGTCCTCGGCAGCACGATCTTGTCCGGGCGGGCCTGCCAGCGCTGGTTCATTCCCGCGGTGAGGTCGGGGTAGCGAGGGTCCGCCGGGCCCACGGTGACCGCGGCGGCCCGTACACCGGCCTTCTCCGTGCCCCCGTCGGCGGCCAGCGCGGCGGGAGCCTGTGCCAGCCCGCCGACAGCGGTGGCGAGGGCTGCTCCCGAACCTGCGCCCAAGAACCGCCGGCGCTTGATTTCATTCGTCATCTTCGTCGTTTCCTGGTATCCGAGTTCAATGGAAAGAAGACCGGCCTGTCCATACGAAAGCGAAAGGCATTCGGAAGGCGGTTCCCTCTGACCGGGTTCGCCTCGATGACGTCATCTCAACAGGGGAACCGGCCGACTCGCCAACCTTTGAAATCAACTTCGGCAAGTCGGCACACTTTGGGAACTCGGCGTTGTCCGCAGGGGCGTCGTACCGCATCGTCGGGCCTGCCCGGGCTCCCGCACGGGCCAGGACACAGGGCCCGCCCACGGCGCGGCCCCGGCGGACGGAGTGACCCTTGAGCGGAATACCCGGAGCACGCGCGGTGCACCACATCGCCTACACGGTGCCCGATCTCGACCAGGCCGTTGACTTCTTCACCCAGGTCATCGGAGCCGAACTGGCCTACCGGCTGGGCCCGGTGGAGGACCCCGACGGCGACTGGATGACCGAGAAACTCGGTGTGCACCCCCGCGCGTCGGCGCAGATCGCCATGTTGCGCCTGGGGCCGGCGACCAACCTCGAACTCTTCGCCTACACCTCTCCCGACCAGGACCGCACCCGCCCGCGCAACAGCGACTGGGGCGGGCACCACTTCGCGATCTACGTGGACGACGTCGACAAGGCCGCCGCGTACCTGCGCGAGCAGCCCGGGGTGACCGTCCTCGGCGAGCCGGAGACCATCGAGGACGGCCCGATCGCCGGCGACCGCTGGGTGTATTTCACGACGCCCTGGGGCCTTCACATGGAACTCATCAACATGCCGGCCGGAATGCCTTTCGAGCAGACCACGGAAACCCGGCTCTTCCTCCCCGAAAGCGAATGGACGAAATGACGAGCGACAACTGGACCGTCGACGAGTCGGTCAACAGCAATGCCTTCAACCGGAGCGTGCTCCAGGAATTCCGGGCCAACCGCGGCCGGGTGAAGGATTTCGGCGACACCCCGCTCCTGCTCCTCACCACCCGCGGGCGGCGCAGCGGCCTGACCCGCACCACGCCTCTCGTCCACCTGGCCCTCGACGGCAGGTACGTCGTCTTCGCGGCGAACGGCGGAGCCGCCGTCTCCCCGGGCTGGTACCTGAACCTCATGGAGGCCGGGGAGGGCGTGGTGGAGGTCGGATCGCGGCGCTTCACCGTGACGCCCGAACCGGTCCCCGAGCAGGAGCACGAGGAGCTGTGGCGGCTCCAGACCGCGCAGGACCCCAACTTCGCCACCTTCCGGTCCCGGACGGACCGGACCATCCCGGTCCTCGCCCTGGTCCCCGTGACAGGTACCGGCTGACCCCTCCCCCGGCACACGCCGGCTCTCGCCCCGAAGGAGCGACGCATGACCACGCCCCACCCGACCGAGGAGTTCCGGGCCGCCCGGGACCTCCTGCTGGCCCACCGCGAGGACTACGAGAGGGCCTGCGCGGACTTCCGATGGCCCCGGCCGGAGCACTTCAACTGGGCACTGGACTGGTTCGACGTCATCGCGCGGGACAACGACCGCACCGCGCTGTGCATCGTCGAGGAGGACGGCAGCCGCTGCCGGTACTCCTTCGCCGAACTC
Source organism: Streptomyces sp. NPDC102402 (assembly GCF_044765765.1). Classification (NCBI taxonomy): domain Bacteria; kingdom Bacillati; phylum Actinomycetota; class Actinomycetes; order Kitasatosporales; family Streptomycetaceae; genus Streptomyces; species Streptomyces sp. NPDC102402. The sequence continues at coordinate 983,475 of NZ_JBIWKR010000001.1, read as the reverse complement.
GCCCACCGCTCGGACCAGGTCGCCAACTGGCTGCGCTCCCAAGGTGTCCGGGCCGGCGACCGGGTGCTGGTCATGCTGGGCAACCAGAAGGAGCTGTGGGAGACGGCGCTGGCCGCGACGAAGCTGCGCGCCGTGCTGGTCCCGGCCACCCCGCTGCTCAACACCGCCGAACTGGCGGACCGCGTCACCCGCGGCGCGGTCCGCCACGTCATCGCCCGGGCCGGGGACCACACGAAGTTCGACGGCGTCCCGGGCGGCTTCAGCCGGTTCGCGGTCACCGGTCCAGGACAGACGAGCCCCCCGGGCTGGGCGGACTACCAGGACTCGCTCACCGCCCCCGGCCCCTACGAGCCCGAGGGCCCGACCCGCGCGGACGACCCGCTGCTGCTCTACTTCACGTCCGGCACGACGTCCCGGCCCAAGCTCGTCGAGCACACACACGCCTCGTATCCGGTGGGACACCTGTCCACCATGTACTGGATCGGCCTCCGGCCGGGCGACGTGCACCTCAACATCTCCTCGCCGGGCTGGGCCAAGCACGCCTGGTCGAGCCTCTTCGCCCCGTGGAACGCCGAGGCCACCGTCTTCGTGTACAACTACACGCGCTTCGACGCGGGCCGGCTGATGACGGAGATGGACCGCGCGGGCGTCACCACCTTCTGCGCACCGCCCACCGTGTGGCGGATGCTCGTACAGGCGGATCTCGGGCAGCTGCGGACACCGCCCAGGGAAGCGGTGGCGGCCGGGGAACCGCTCAACCCCGAGGTGATCGCGTCGGTCCGGCACGCATGGGGGGTGACCGTGCGGGACGGCTTCGGGCAGACGGAGAGCACCGTGCAGGTCGCGAACACCCCCGGGGCGGCCCTCGTCCCGGGGACGATGGGACGGCCGAGCCCCGGCTTCTCCATCGCGCTGCTCGACCCCGCCACGGGCCGCCCCGCCGAGGAGGGCGAGATCTGCGTGGAGCTGTCCACCGCTCCCGTCGGGCTCATGGCGGGGTACGCGGGAGAACCGGACCGCACCGCGGAGGCGATGTCGGGCGGTTACTACCGCACCGGCGACCTCGCCTCGCGGGACGCCGACGGGCGGCTCACCTACATCGGGCGCAGGGACGACGTGTTCAAGTCCTCCGACTACAAGATCTCCCCATTCGAGCTGGAGAGCGTCCTGCTGACGCACGAGGCCGTGGTGGAGGCCGCCGTCGTCCCGGCACCCGACGTACTGCGGCTGTCGGTGCCGAAGGCGTACGTCGTCCTGGCCGACGGCTGGGAAGCGGACGCGGACACGGCGAAGCACCTGTTCGCCCATTCCCGGGCGGCGCTCCCCCCGTACAAGAGGATCCGCCGCATCGAGTTCGCCGAACTGCCCAAGACGATCTCCGGGAAGATCAGGCGCGTGGAACTGCGGACGGCGGCGGAGCGGGCCGGGGCCGGCGGATACCGCGAGGAGGACTGCCTCTGACAGACCCGGCTCAGGGCATGGATACGGCGGGCGCCGTCCGGCGCCCGCCGTATCCATGCCCTGAGCCGGGGCGCCCTACGGGCTCGCCGTGAGAGAGCCCGGCCGCTCCGTCCCGCCCCGCCCGCTGTGCTCCCGCGGAGCCGGGGCGGCCTTCGGCCCCGTCCGGGAGAGCCAGGTCAGAGGCAGCGCCAGCAGACACACCGCCGCTCCGGCGACCGGCAGTACCGAGAACCCGTACGCCGCGGTCAATCCCCCGGCCACGGCCGCGCCGGCGGCGATACCGGCGTTCCCCGCCGAGGCACCCAGGGTGGCCGCGAGGTCCCCTCCGGGGCCGGCCCGGCGGATCGTGCGCAGCTGGAGGGCGGGCGCGAAGCCGAACCCGGCGAAGCCCCAGACAGCGACGCAGGCACCGACGGCCACGGGCCGCTCACCGGCCAGGAAGAGCGCGGTGAGGACCAGTACGAGCACGACGGCCGCCACGGTCACGGTCGCGGCCGCCGCCCGGTCGGCGAGGTACCCGCCGACAGCCGTCCCGACGGCCCCGGCCGCCCCGAACACCAGCAGGTAGACGCTCACCGCACCGCCCTGGACCCCGGCCGACTCCTGTACGTACCCGCTCAACTGGGTGAACACGGTGAACTGGCCGCAGAAGAGCAGCACGGCGGTCGCCAGCAGGACGAGCACCGGGGCCCTGACGACATGGCGGACCTGCGCGCCCAGGATCACCCGCCCACCGGGGCCCTCCAGCGGCAGCACGGCCCGGACCAGGAGCAGCGCCACACCTGCCAGGACGGCGATCGCGGCGAACACGTACTGCCACGGCAGGGCGTGCCCGGCGAAGGTGGCCAGGGGCACCCCGAGCAGGTTGGCGACGGCTATCCCGCCGAACACGACGGCGACGGCCCGGCCCTTGCGCTCCGCCGGGACCAGGCCCGCGGCCGTGGCGGAGGCGACACCCACGAACAGGCCGTGGGCCGCGCCCGCGACCGCCCGCACCCCGAACACGACGGCGAAGCCGTCCGCGAGGGACGCGACGACGTTGGCCGCGGCGTAGACGGCGAGCGCCGCGCAGAGCAGCAGCCGACGCGGCACCCGAAGCGTCGCGGTGGTCAGGAGCGGTCCGCCCAGGCACACACCGAGGGCGTAGGCCGTGACCAGGAGGCCCGCCGTGCCGGCGCTCACGTGCAGGCTCCCGGCCATCCGGTCGAGCACGCCGATCACCACGAACTCGGCGGTGCCGACCACGAAGGCGCTCAGGCCCAGGACGGCCAGGGCGCGGGAGCTCCGCGCCCCGGCCGGCGGTGGGGCGAAAGCCCGCGCCCCTCCCGTCAGTTCCACATCTCCGGTTCCCCGCATGGCGACTCCTCCGCGTACCGCGCCGGCCGTGCCGGCGTCCGTGCGGGCCAGCACACCAGCGCGGCCGTCGCGTGTCGCCGTCAACTGCCCCAAGTCGCAAGGGAGCCCGCAACGGGCGACGGCCGGGCGGCGCGCGCGGGGCCGGCGTCCGGGGACCGCCTCCTAGACAGCGGTGGCCCCGCCGTCCACCGGCACGGCGGAGCCGGTCACGAAGGAGGCGCGGTCACTGCACAGCCACAGCGCGGCCTCGGCCACCTCGGAGGGCGACGCCATCCGCTTCTGCACCGCGTCTGCGGCGAACCGCTCCTCCAGTTCGGCGTGCTGGCTCAGCACCTCCTCCATCATCTCGGTGCGGGTGGCCCCCACGACGAGCGCGTTGACACGGATTCCCGCGGTGCCGTAGTCGGCCGCCGCGGCCCTGGTCAGGCCCAGGACCGCGTGCTTGGCCGCCACGTACGCGGCGCTGGCCCCGGTGGCCCTGGTGGCGGCGACACTGGCGGTGTTGACGATCGCGCCTCCCGACGGCTGACGCAGCATCACGGCGATCTGGTGACGCATGCAGTTCCACACGCCCCCCACGTTGACGTCCATGGTCCGCCGGAAGACGTCGTCGTCGATCTCGTGCAGCGGAACACCCGCGGTGGCGTAACCGGCGTTGTTGAAAGCGCAGTCGAGCACCCCGTACGTCTCGACAGCGGCCTCGACCGCCTCCCGCATCCGGCCGGAGTCCGTCACGTCGCCCTCGACGGCGAGGGCACGCCCGCCGGAGTCGTTGATCTTCCCCGCCAGCGCACGCAGTCGCTCACCGCGGCGCGCCACCAGGACGACGGCGGCGCCCTCGTCGGCGAAGGCGTACGCGGCGGCCTCGCCGATACCGCTGGACGCTCCGGTGATCATGGCGACGCGACCGGACAGCGTCTTCTGGTTGCTCATGACTCGTTCCCAGACTCGTAGGGGGATGACGCTCGGGACTTCAGGGCCGGTACGGGGTCCGGCCGGTCAGGCATCGACCGCGAGGGCCGGCCGCAGGCTCGCCGAGGGGCCGCCCCACACGGTGCCGCGGGCCGCCTCGGCGTCCACGGTGCGCAGCAGCGGGACGTCGATGGAATCCAGGGCGTCCACGACGTGGCGGACTCCGGCCTCACGCATCAGCCGGCGCTGGAAGCTGTGGACGAATCCGCTGGGACGGCCGATGAAGGGCACATCGAGCTCCCGCGCGGCCTCGGCCACACGGGCCACGTCGTCGACGAAGAGCGCCTCGCCCGGCTCCACCCCGAAGATCTCGGCGATCTCGCGGATGCCGGGGCGGAAGTCGTTGGTGCACACGTAGCGCGGACCGTCGAACAGCTCCGCCCACCTGCCGAGGAACTGGTCGAAGTGCGGGGCCCGCAGCCCTCCGTAGCAGACCGTCCGCAGCCCGAGGGCCCGCAGCCGCCGTACGAGCTCGATGGCTCCGGGCATGAGGGTGACCGGATGTTCGGCGAGATAGGCGTCACGCTCCCGGAAGTAGGCCGCCAGGGCCTCCTCACCGCTCAGCTCCTGGGGCACGGCGGCGGCCATGTTCCGTCCGGCTATGTGCTGGGGCTGCGAGAACACCGTCCTCTCGGTCTCCGCCGTGTAGACACCGCCCCGGCCCACGACGAAGCCGTGGATCACCGGACTGAAGGTGTCGTTGAGCAGCACACCGTCGATGTTGAGAGCGGCCAGCCGGAGCCGGCTGAAGCTGTGAGCCATTGGTCCTCCCATGAGTGGATGCGACGGGGTGCCGCCCGCCGGGTTCGGTACACCGCGAAGTACGCGGGAACAGCAGGGGTGAGACGGACACGGCGAAGCCGGGGCAGTCACCGCGTGCTCCGGGCGGAGAGCCACCGCCCGTCCGGGAACAGCGCGTCGGACTCCGTTGACGGACGGTCCGGTCAGCCGATGAGGCTCTGCAGCCGCTCGCGGCTGACCTCCGTACGGGCGACGATCGCCGGGACCGCGACACCGGGGAGCAGCAGGCGCCACATCCGGATGGTGCGCTCGCTGAGGTCCTTCCGGCCGCTGACCACGGCGGAGAACATCTGCATGCCCGTACACGCCTCGGTGACGAACTCGCCCAGTTCCTCGGGGGAGACGCCCGCCTGCAGCTCGCCGTTGAGCTGCGCCTCACGCAGGCAGTCGGCCATGATCCCGGCCCAGGACTGGTAGGGCGTCGCGTCGGACGCCCCGAAGGTGGCCTGCTCCCCGGTGAGCCGGACACCCGCCCTCAGCAGCGGGTCCACCAGGAGGCGGTGCGACCAGGACAGGGTGATGTCCACGAGCCGCTGGAGCCCGGTGGACTCGAGCCCGGGGACGATGGTCTCGGGCTGCGCGTTCATCACCGCGCGCGCCAGGCTCTCCTTGGAGTCGAAGTGGAAGTACATCGCCCCCGTGGTGAGGCCGGCCCGCTTCAGGATCTGGTTGACGCTCGCCCCGGCATAGCCGAACTCGTCGAAGGTCTCGGCCGCCGCTCGGAGAAGCTCCGAACGAGTCTGTACCGCTCGCTCCTGTTTGGGACCAGCCACTACGCCTCACCTCTCCAAAAAATACGGAACACTCCTTATGTTACTGCTGCGGAACGCTTCACCAACAGCCCCCTTAGGAGCCGTTCCCGCACGGGATTTATCACCCACGAACGACATCAATCCACTCAATCAACCCAAGCTGACGCTTCTTTGTTTACCAATTCTTGACCGTATGAAAACCGATCACTCTTTATGTTTATGAGGGCGAGCGGAGCACCAGCCCGTCCGCATCGGATTCGTATCTGACGTCCTGGGGGGGACCGAGCATGCTCACCAGCGCACTGCCGAGAACAGACGTACGGAACTTCGGAATCCGGCCGGTGACGCCGGCCGAAGTGCACAAGGCGGACGCGAGCGAACAGCTCCTCACCGGGTGGCGCCCCACGGACGCCGACCGCTTCACCGTCTCAGCGCGGTGGGGAACCGGCCACCGCTTCTACGGCGGCACCCACGGGCACCGCGACCCGCTCCTGCTGATCGAGGGCGTCAGGCAGGCGATACCCCTGCTCTGCCACTCCGCGTACGGCGTACCGTTCGGTTTCCGGCAGGCATGGGAAGACCTGAGGTTCTCGTTCGAACCGTCGGCGCTCGCCATGGCCGGCGCGTCCGGCGAGGCCGAGTTCGACGTCGTCTGCTCCGACGTCGTCAGGCGTGGCCCGAGGGTCGCGGGGATGACCATGACGGTGCGGGCCTCACTGGACGGTGTTCCCGCCGCTCTCGTGCGCACCCGCTTCTCGATCCAGCCACCGGCGGTCTACCGGCGGCTGCGCGGGCCGTACGCCGATCTCGCCTACGCCCACGCACGCGCCCTGCCGCCGGGGCCCCCGGTCCCGGCCTCTCTCGTCGGCCGCGAAGAGCCCGCCGACGTGGTCCTGTCCGCGACCTCCGGATCCGGCGGCTGGTACCTGCGCCCGGACCTGGCACACCCCGTCCTCTTCGACCACCCGGTCGACCACGCGCCGGGCATGCTCCTGCTGGAGGCCGCACGACAGGCGGCCCTCGCGGGGTCGTCGCAGCCGGCCACCGTCCTCGGGATGAAAACGGTCTTCACCCGGTACGCGGAGTTCGACACTCCGTGCCTCGTCAGCGCCACGGCGGCCACGCCGGACCGGGGATCACCGACGGGCACGCGGGTCTCCATGGTCACGGTCGAGCAGAACGGCCGCCCCCTCTTCGACGCGGAGGTGACCACACTGGCCGTCCGTGGCAGGTGACCGGTACACGTCCTGAGCGTCACGCGCCCCGGCCGGGGCGCGTGACGCCCGGGAAGCCCGGAGAACCCGACCCCGCACACCCCGCGCCCACACCCCGCGCCCGCATCCGGAAAAAGCAAAAGCCCCAGGTCACGGCGAGTGAGTCCTGAGGCTTCCACAGAGCCGCCTTCGGGATTCGAACCCGAGACCTACGCATTACGAGTGCGTTGCTCTGGCCAACTGAGCTAAGGCGGCACGCTCTGTCGCACCATGGTGCGGTCAGCAGCGACGCCAAGTCTACACAGTTTTCGAGGGTGCTCCGCACCGCCCACCGGCGCTGCCGTCACCGCAGGTCAGCTGCACTTCTTGCCGTCCTTGGGCGGCGTGCCGTCCAGCAGATAAGTGTTGATCGCCGTGTCGATGCAGTCGCTGCCCCGGCCGTACGCCGTGTGCCCGTCGCCCTCGTAGGTCAGCAGAGAGCCGGACGAGAGCTGATCCGCAAGGGACTCGGCCCACTTGTACGGGGTGGCCGGGTCGCGCGTGGTGCCGACCACGACGATCGGGGCGGCCCCCTCGGCCTCCGTGCGGTGCGGGGTGCCGGTGGGCTCGACGGGCCACGAGTCGCAGTTCAGCGCGGCCCAGGCGAATCCCCTGCCGAAGACCGGGGACGCCTCCTCGAATTCCGGCAGAGCCTTCTCCACCGCCGCGGGGCCGGAGAAGGCGGGGGCCAGGTCGAGGCAGTTGACGGCGGCGTTGGCGAACATCAGATTGGCGTACTCACCGCTCGGTTCCCGCTCGTAGTAGCTGTCGGCCAGGGACAGCAGGCCGGAACCGTCGCCCCGCTGGGCGCCGGCGACGGCTTCGCGGAGCTGGGGCCAGGCACCCTCGTCGTACATCGCGGCGATCACCCCCGTGGTCGCCAGCGATTCGGTCAGCTCACGGGTCTCGCCGGTGGGCACCGGCTCGGAGTCCAGATCGCGGAAGAGCTTCTTCAGCGCGGTCGCCGCGTCGGCGGTGGACGTGGTGCCGAGCGGACAGTCCGTCTGCTTCACGCAGTCCGCGGCGAACGACTGGAACGCCGCCTCGAAGCCCGCGGTCTGATCGCGGTTGATGTCGACGGCGGGGAGCGAGGGGTCCATCGCCCCGTCCAGGACCAGCCTCCCCACCCGTGCGGGGAAGAGTTCGGCGTAGGTCGCACCGAGGAACGTGCCGTACGAGGCTCCGACGTAGTGCAGCTTCCCGTCGCCGAGCAGGGAGCGCAGGATGTCCATGTCGCGGGCCGTCTCTACCGTGGACACATGCGGGAGGATCTCTCCGGAGCGCTTCTCGCAGCCGTTCGCGAACGCCTCGAAGGACTCGTTCAGCGCTGCCGTCTCCCCGTCGTCGTCGGGGGTCTGGTCCACCTGCGTATAGGCGTCCATCTCCTTGCCGGTGAGGCACTCGACAGGTTCGCTGCGGGCCACCCCGCGCGGGTCGACGGCCACCATGTCGTATCTGGCCCGGACGGGGGCGGGGTAGCCGATGGCCGCGTACCCCTGGAGGTAGTCGACGGCCGAGCCGCCGGGGCCGCCGGGATTCACCAGGAGCGAACCGATGCGCTTGCCGGGGCCGGTGGCCTTGCTGCGGGACACCGCCAGCTCGACGTCCCCGCCGTCGGGCTTCCCGTAGTCCAGCGGGGCCTTCATCGTGGTGCACTGGAAGCCCTCCACACCGCAGTCCCGCCAGCGGAGCTTCTGCCCGTAGTACGGCTTCAGCTCCTCGGCGACGGCCGACCCCGTCGCCGATGCACTGGGCGCCGAGCCGCCGCTGCTGCAGCCGGAGACGAGAAGGCCGGCAGTGCCGAGCGCGGTGGCGAGGATGCGGAGCGGGCGCCTGGTGTCCATCCCCGGAGCGTAGCCGCCGCCGGACAACTCGACCGATTCCCTGCTCGTACGGGTGAATTCACTCAACCGCGGCCCATGGCGGGGACCACGACCCGGCAGCTCCGGACGGGGCGTCAGCCCGCCCGGAGCGCCACCGCCATCGCCTCCACGGCGAGCAGGGGCGCGACATTCCGGTCGAGGGCACGGCGGCAGGCGATCACGGCCTCGATGCGGCGCAGGGTGCGCTCGGGGGTGGACTCCCCGGCGATCCGGTCCAGGGCGTCCCGTACGTCGGTGTTGGCGAGGGCGATCCGGGATCCGAGCTGGAGTGCCAGCACGTCCCGGTAGAAACCGGTGAGCTCGCTGAGCGCGAGATCGAGGCTGTCGCGCTGCGTACGCGTCCTGCGGCGCTTCTGCCGGTCCTCCAGCTCCTTCATCGCACCGGCCGTGCCGCGCGGCATGCGCCCCCCGGCCACACCTCCGAGCGCCGCCTTCAGGTCGTCCGTCTCCTTGACGTCGACCTCCTCGGCGACCTGTCTGGCGTCGTCCGCGGCCGTATCGATCAATTCCTGGGCCGCCTTGAGGCATCCGCCCACGTCGTGGACGCGCAGCGGCAGCTTGAGCACCGCGGCGCGGCGGGCGCGAGCCCGCTCGTCCGTGGCCAGGCGGCGCGCCCTGCCGATGTGCCCCTGGGTGGCACGGGCGGCGGCCGCTGCACGCTCGGGGTCGATGCCGTCACGCCGGATCAGCACGTCCGCCACGGCGTCCACGGGGGGTGTGCGCAGCGTGAGATGGCGGCAGCGGGAGCGGATCGTCGGCAGCACGTCCTCGAGGGACGGGGCGCAGAGCAGCCACACCGTGCGGGGGGCGGGCTCCTCCACCGCCTTCAGCAGGACGTTGCCCGCACCCTCGGTGAGGCGGTCCGCGTCCTCCATGACGATGACCTGCCAGCGCCCCACGGCGGGGGAGAGCTGGGCACGGCGGACGAGCTCACGCGTCTCCTTCACACCGATCGAGAGCAGATCCGTGCGGATGACCTCGACGTCCGCGTGGGTACCGATGAGAGCCGTGTGGCAGCCGTCGCAGAAACCACAGCCCGGCGCACCGCCCAGGGCGCGGTCGGGGCTGGTGCACTGGAGGGCCGCGGCGAAGGCACGGGCCGCGGTGGACCGGCCCGAGCCGGGCGGACCCGTGAACAGCCAGGCGTGGGTCATCTTCGAGCCGGGAGGAACCGGCTCACCCTGGGACTGGGCGGTGACCAGCACGTCGGCGTCCCGGGCGGCGGCACCGAGCTGCTCCTGCACGCGGTCCTGTCCGACCAGGTCGTCCCATACGGACATGGTCGCCGCCCTTCCGGTGGTGTGGTGCGGAACGCCGGGCTCCCAGCGCTTCCCTATTGTGCGGGAAGGGTCTGACAATCCCGGCGTTCCGTACGCGGGCTCTCCGCCCGCCCGTCAGCGGCGCGGCTTGCGTCCGCCCCTGCCGGACCCGCCCTCGTCGTCGTCCTGTCCGCCGAGCAGTTCGTCGGCCAGGGACGGCAGATCGTCGAGCGGTGTCTCCTCGGCCCAGTCGGGGCGCGGCCGCTTCTGACGGGCCGGAGTCTCCCGGGCCGCGCGTCCGGCCCGCGGGTCGTCGCTGACCTGGGGCAGTTCGCGGGTGCGCTCGTTCTCGCTCTCGGCACTCGACGCGCGGCGTTCGTCGCGGAAGACGCCCGGCGGCACCCGGTCCGAGGGTGCCTCGTCCCGCACGGGCCGCAGGACCGCCGTCTCGTCCGCGTCGCGCACGGACGGCAGCACGGTCGTCTCGTCCGCGTCGCGCTCCGGCCGCTCCGGCCGGGCGACGGGCACGGGCTGCGTGATCTCGTTCGGGTTCACGACCGGGGTCGGCACGGTGAGCTCGTTCTCCGGCAGGGACGAACCGCCGGCCCCGGACTCCCGGGAACGCTCCGCGGCAGCGGCAGCAGCGGCCTCCTCGGCCCGGGCAGCGGCCTCGGACTCGGCACGGCGGCGCGCCTCCTCCGAACGGATCAGCGCCTCCTCCGCCTTGCGCTGCTTCTCCAGGCGCAGTTCCTCCGCCTCCTGGCGCAGCCGCGCCTCCTCCTGCGCCTGCAGACGCAGCCGCTCCTGCTCGGCCTCGCGCACCCGCTCCTCGGCCTCGAGACGGGCCCGCTCCTCCTCCGCGCGGCGGCGGGCCTCCTCGGCACGCTGCCGGGCCTCCTCCGCCTGCCGTTCGGCCTCGCGCTGACGCGCCTCTTCCTCCTCGCGGCGCCTGCGCTCCTCCTCCTCGGCGCGGAGCTTGGCGAGCTGAGCCTGCCGCTCGGCCTCCAGACGCTCCTCCTCGGCCTTGCGGGCGGCCTCTTCCTCGGCCTTGCGCCTGGCCTCCTCCTCGGCTGCCCTGCGCGCCTCCTCCCGGGCCTTGACCTCGGCCTCGGAGAGCGGGAGGACCCGGTCGAGCCGGTGGCGCACGGCGGTGGTGATCGCCTCCGGTTCCTGCCCGGCGTCCACCACCAGGTAGCGGGCGGGGTCGGCCGCCGCGAGGGTGAGGAAGCCCGACCGCACCCGGGTGTGGAATTCCGCCGGCTCGGACTCCAGCCGGTCGGGTGCCTCGGTGAAGCGCTCCCGCGCGGTCTCCGGGTCGACGTCCAGGAGCACCGTCAGATGCGGTACGAGCCCGCTCGTCGCCCAGCGCGAGATCCGGGCGATCTCCGTCGGGGCCAGGTCCCTGCCCGCGCCCTGGTAGGCGACGGACGAGTCGATGTAGCGGTCGGAGATGACGATCGCGCCGCGCTCCAGCGCGGGACGGACCACGGAGTCCACGTGCTCGGCGCGGTCGGCGGCGTACAGCAGTGCCTCGGCCCGGTTCGACAGGCCGGCCGACGAGACGTCCAGCAGGATCGAACGCAGTCGCTTCCCGACCGGGGTGGCCCCCGGCTCGCGGGTCACGACGACTTCGTGGCCCTTGGCCCGGATCCACTCGGCGAGCGCCTCGACCTGGGTGGACTTGCCGGCTCCGTCGCCGCCCTCCAGGGCCAGGAAGAAGCCGTTCGCCGCGGGCGCGACGGCGGGGTCGCCCCCGCGCAGGGCCTCTCGCAGGTCACGGCGCAGCGGCACGCCGGCTCGGTCGTCCGTCCTGGCGAGGACGACGACCGCGACGGGCAGCAGCAGCGCACCGATGAGCATCAGCGCGAAGGCCGCACCGCCGTGTGCGAAGACGAAGTCCCCGGACCCCAGACGGTGCCGGCCGATGGCCGCGGCGAGCAGCGGGCCACCCACCGCGCCGAGCGCGACGAGCACCCGGACGACGGCCTGGAGGTGCTCGGTGGCCCTCGCCTGATGGGCGGCCTCCGTCTCCTGGTCGATGACCGTGTGGCCGATGTGGGCCGCGACCCCCGCCGCGTAACCGGCGAGCAGGGCGATCAGCAGCCCGGTCGCGGTGTCGGGCACCAGACCGAGCGCGAGGAGCGCCACGCCCGTGACGGCGACCGCCAGAGCCAGCAGGCGGCGCCGCGACAGGGCGGGCAGCACCTTCCGCGCCGTACGGATACCGAGGGCGGTGCCCCCGGTCAGGACCAGGATCAGCAGGGCGAACGTGGCGGGCCCGCCACCGAGGTCGGAGGCGTGCAGCACCGAGACGGAGGCGGCGGCCGCGATCGCACCCGCGACCGCGGCGCTCGCGGCGACGACCAGCGGGACGCTGCCGGTACGGCCCTTGTCGGCACCCGTGCCTGTGGCCGGCCGGCGCAGCCCCTCCAGGGGCGAGCGCGGGCGGGGGGTCCGGGTGGCCGGGAGTTCGAGGAAGTACAGGGTCGAGACGGACGCGGAGAAGAGACCCGCCGCGACGTACGACCCGAGGGCCGCCTGGTGGAACGAGAACCACTCGAAGCCTGTGCCGAGGAGTTCACCGGCCAGCGCGGCGACCACGAGCACGGCCGCGGCCGCGGGGACCGCGAGGAAGTTCGTCCGCAGGGACAGCCTGCGCAGGGCGTCGAGGTGGTCCGGCAGAGGGCGCACGGCGGCGCCCTCCGGCGGCGGGGCGGGGAGCAGCGCGGGGGCCGCGCTCTCCTTGGCCACCGCCCACAGCCGCTCGCCGACACCGGCCACGAAGACGGTGATCAGGATCATCATGAGTGCCTTGTCGGGCATCCAGTCGATCCACAGGGGCGCGACGACCAGCAGCGCGAGCCGCAGCCCGTCCGCCCCGATCATCAGCCATCGGCGGTCGACCGGACCGCCGGGCGCCGTGAGCGCCGTCAGAGGCCCCAGGAGTACGGCTCCGAAGAGCACGGTGGAAAGGATCCGGGCACCGAACACGGCGGCGACGGCGAAGGCCGCCCCGCGGTATCCGGCCCCGAATGAGCCCTCGATGACCGCCGCCTGCAGCGACAACAGCACAAGCACGAGAAGGGCGAGTGAATCGCCGATACTGCCGACGAGCTGGGCGCTCCACAACCGCCGGAGCGGGGGAACACGCAACAGGGCTCGTACGGCGCGCTCGCGTGAGTCTGCGGCAAGTGTGTCGGAGGTGGGGCTCACGACCGGTGGCTGCTCGGCTCGCGTCATCCGCCCAGCCTATCGGGAGCGGTGCGGTGGCCGGGGGGCGCGTCCGAACATATGCCCAACGGGCACGCGGGCCGCACGACGAGTGAACGCCGGGAGGGCTGGGATGTCCCAGCCCTCCCGGCGTTCACGCACGGCCGACGGCCGTCGCTCACCACTTCATCGGCGACGGCAGATGATCCGCTCCGCCGCCGCCCTGCAGCCGGCGATCAGCTGTCGGGGGCGGCCGCCGGTGCCGGACCCGGCTTCAGCTCTCCTCGGACGACGTCGTGGCCGTCTTCTTCGCAGGCGCCTTCTTGGCGGCGGTCGTCTTCTTGGCGGCCGTCGTCTTGGCTGCGGTCGTCTTGGCGGCGGTCGTCTTCTTCGCCGTCGCCTTCTTGGCCGTGGTGGCCTTCTTCGCCGTCGCCTTCTTGGCCGGAGCCTTCTTCGCGGTCTTCTTCTTCGCCGGCCCCTTGGCACGCTTCTCGGCGAGCAGCTCGTAGCCGCGCTCCGGCGTGATGTCCTCGACGCTGTCGTCGGTCCGCAGTGTCGCGTTCGTCTCGCCGTCGGTGACGTACGCGCCGAAGCGGCCGTCCTTCACGACGACCGGGGCGCCGCTCACCGGGTCCGTGCCCAGCTCCTTCAGCGGCGGCTTGGCCGCGGCACGCCCGCGCTGCTTCGGCTGCGCGTAGATCGCCAGTGCCTCTTCGAGGGTGATGTCGAAGAGCTGGTCCTCCGAGGTGAGCGACCGCGAGTCCGTGCCCTTCTTCAGGTACGGGCCGTAGCGGCCGTTCTGCGCGGTGATCTCGACACCCTCGGCGTCCTCGCCGACCACGCGCGGCAGCGACATCAGCTTGAGCGCGTCCGCCAGGGTCACCGTGTCGAGCGACATCGACTTGAAGAGCGAGGCCGTCCGCGGCTTCACCGCGTTCTTGCCCGTCTTCGGCGTGCCCTCGGGCAGCACCTCGGTGACGTAGGGGCCGTAACGCCCGTCCTTGGCGATGATCTGGTTGCCGCTGACCGGGTCCGCACCGAGCTCGAAGTCACCGCTCGGCTTGGCCAGCAGCTCCTCCGCCAGCGTCACGTCCAGCTCGTCGGGTGCCAGGTCCTCGGGCACGTCGGCGCGCTGGTGGCCCTCGGAGTCCTTCTCGCCGCGCTCGATGTACGGGCCGTACCGGCCGACCCTCAGCTTGATGCCGTTGCCGACGGGGAACGAGGAGATCTCCCGGGCGTCGATGGCGCCGAGGTCCGTGACGAGCTCCTTGAGCCCCCCGAGGTGGTCCCCGTCACCGTTGCCGGCGTCGGAGGCCGCACCTGCCCCGGTCGTGTCGTCGCCCGCGCCGAAGTAGAAGCGCCGCAGCCACGGCACGGACTGGGCCTCGCCCCGCGCGATGCGGTCGAGGTCGTCTTCCATGCGGGCGGTGAAGTCGTAGTCGACGAGCCGGCCGAAGTGCTTCTCCAGCAGGTTGACCACGGCGAAGGAGAGGAACGACGGGACGAGCGCCGTCCCCTTCTTGAACACGTAGCCGCGGTCCAGGATCGTCCCGATGATCGAGGCGTAGGTCGACGGACGGCCGATCTCGCGCTCTTCGAGTTCCTTGACCAGCGAGGCCTCGGTGTAGCGGGCCGGCGGCTTGGTGGCGTGGCCGTCGACCGTGACCTCGTCGGCGGTCAGCGCGTCGCCCTCGGCGACCTGCGGCAGACGGCGCTCACGGTCGTCCAGCTCGGCGTTCGGGTCGTCCGCGCCTTCGACGTACGCCTTCATGAAGCCGTGGAAGGTGATCGTCTTGCCGGACGCGGAGAACTCGGCGTCCCGGCCGTCGCTCGCCCGGCCGCCGATCTTCACGGTGACGGAGTTACCCGTGGCGTCCTTCATCTGGGAGGCGACGGTCCGCTTCCAGATCAGCTCGTAGAGCCGGAACTGGTCACCGGTGAGACCGGTCTCCGCCGGAGTGCGGAAGCGGTCGCCGGAGGGGCGGATCGCCTCGTGCGCCTCCTGCGCGTTCTTGACCTTGCCGGCGTAGGTGCGCGGCTTGTCGGGGAGGTAGTTCGCCCCGTACAGCTGTGTGACCTGCGCCCGGGCCGCGGAGACCGCGGTGTCCGAGAGGGTCGTGGAGTCCGTACGCATGTAGGTGATGAAGCCGTTCTCGTACAGCTTCTGCGCCACCTGCATCGTGGCCTTGGCCCCGAAGCCCAGCTTCCGGCTCGCCTCCTGCTGGAGGGTCGTCGTACGGAAGGGCGCGTACGGCGAGCGGCGGTACGGCTTCGACTCGACCGAGCGGACCGCGAACGTCGAGTCGGCGAGCGCCGCCGCCAGGGCGCGGGCGTTCGTCTCGTCGAGGTGCAGCGTCTGGGCGGAGCCCTGCTTGAGCTGTCCGTCCGGGCCGAAGTCACGGCCCTGGGCGATGCGGCGCCCGTCGACCGCGCTGAGGCGGGCGGTGAGCGTCGAGGGGTCGGAGGCTCCCCCAGACTCCGTCCGGGGGGACCCCCATCCGGTGCGTCCGGTGGCGAAGGTGCCCGTCAGGTCCCAGTACTCGGCGGAGCGGAAGGCGATGCGCTCGCGCTCCCGCTCGACGACCAGACGGGTCGCGACGGACTGGACGCGGCCTGCCGAGAGCTTCGGCATGACCTTCTTCCACAGGACCGGCGAGACCTCGTAGCCGTAGAGGCGGTCGAGGATGCGGCGGGTCTCCTGGGCGTCGACCATGCGCTGGTTCAGCTCGCGCGGGCTGGCGACCGCGGCCCGGATCGCGTCCTTGGTGATCTCGTGGAAGACCATCCGGTGGACCGGGACCTTGGGCTTGAGAACTTCCTGAAGGTGCCACGCGATGGCTTCGCCCTCGCGGTCCTCATCGGTGGCGAGGAAGAGTTCGTCGGATTCGGCAAGGAGCTGCTTGAGCTTCCTGACCTGGGCTTTCTTGTCTGCGTTGACGACGTAGATCGGCTGGAAGTCGTTCTCGACGTCCACACCGAGGCGGCGTACCTCACCGGTGTACTCGTCCGGCACCTCGGCGGCGCCGTTCGGCAGGTCGCGGATGTGCCCGACGCTCGCCTCGACGACGTATCCGGGGCCGAGGTAGCCCTTGATCGTCTTCGCCTTGGCAGGCGACTCGACAATGACGAGTCGGCGGCCTGCGGTCTCGCTGGTCGGGGACAACTTCTGCTCTTCTCTCCGGTCGGCACTCGTGGGCATCCGGGCAGCGGTAGGACGCTGCTCGCGGTGCTGTCGCTGCGGAGTGTGACGGTACAACCCGCCCCCGTGTCAAACGGCAAAAGCCCGCAACGGCCACTCGAACGGTAACCCGACTTCCGCCATTCCTGCCGCCCGGACCGACCGGTCCGCCCTCTGCGGTGCTGTCGCCTGCGGGTTTCGCGGCCCTGTCGGGGGACCTGCGCGGCAGCCGCCCGGCGGCCGCCGTCACGCGCCGGAGAAGTGGATCAGATGCGGGTGAAGCACCACACGCCGAGGGCGAGGAAGAGTACGCCGAAGAGCGTGGCGAGAGCGGTGGAGGCGACGGGGCTCACGCCGAGCGCCACCGGCGCGCGCTGGATGGTGCGCGCCCCCGTCCAGACGAGGAGGGCGGCGCCGAACAGCGCGAACGCCGCTCCGGCGAAGACCGCGGTGACGCTCTCCATGACCGAACCCCTCAGCTCGTCCCTCGGCCGCCGCCGCGGCGCTCTCGCGCCGACCTGCGCCCCGTGTCCGCGAGCCCCGCGCTGGGCGGACGACTCGGCAGAGGGGAGGCTGCCACTCTCGGACGTCCTCGGCCCGAACCCCGGGTGAACACCACGCAGCCACCTGGAGAACGACCGTGAGCGGAATCCGTGGCCCATGGCCGGACCAGGAGCCGAACCGGGGCGCAGCCGCTGGTCAGAAGGGGCGCGAGCACCGCGCGGTGCGAGCCCGGCAGCCAGGAACGGAGCGCGAGGCCGCACCGGCGGCGGCGCACTGCCCACACCGCGCCACGGGTTCGCCGCACCGGCGACGACGGCGCTGCCGGCACCGCGCCGCCGGGTCAGCGCACGGGCTCGATGAAGCCTTCCTCCACCAGCAGCCGGATGGCCTGCGGGGTACGGTCGCGCAGCAGCACCGGGTCCTCGGCCATCAACTGGGCGATGGCGTCCAGGATCCTGCCCGCGGGCAGCGAACCGTCGCAGACGCCCGCGAACCCGGCCCCGACCGCGTCGACCTTGGTGGCCCGCCGCATCCCGCGGTGCTGACGCAGCACCACATGCTCGGGGTCCTCGGCGCCCGGCAGGCCCACCTGCTCCTGGACGACCTCCGCGGCCAGGGTGAAGTGGGCGGCGAGCAGGGCCGCGTCGTCGTGCTCCCGCAGATAGTCCTGCCGCGCGAAATGAGCCTCGACGGCGGACCCCAGGGGCTGTTCCACCGCGTGCGGCCACTCCTCGGTCACGAGCGACGGGCTCCCCGCGGCGGCCGCGGCGGATTTGCGCAGCGTGATCCAGCCGAAGCCGACGGCCTTGGTGCTGCGGGCCTCGAACTCGTCCAGCCACGCCTCGTACCGCTCCGTGTAGAGCGCGGGATCGGTGCGGTGGTCACCGCTGTCGCGCAGCCACAGCTCGGCGTACTGCGTGATGTCCTGCACCTCGCGCTGCACGATCCAGGCGTCACAGCCGGCGGGCACCCAGGAGCGCACCCTGTCCTGCCATTCCTCGCCCTCCACGTGCTGCCAGTTGGCGAGGAACTGCGCGTAGCCGCCTTCCTGGAGGCGGTCCCCGGCCTGCTGCACGAGGGTCCGGCAGAGATCGTCACCGCCCATCCCGCCGTCGCGGTACGTCAGCCGGGCACCGGGCGAGATCACGAAAGGCGGGTTGGACACGATCAGGTCGTACGTCTCGCCGTCGACCGGCTCGAAGAGCGAGCCCTCCCGCAGATCGGCGGGGGCCGCTCCGGACAGGGCAAGGGTGAGTCGGGTGAACTCCAGAGCGCGCGGGTTGACGTCCGTGGCCGTGACCCGGGTGGCGTGCTGGGCGGCGTGCAGGGCCTGGATGCCGGAGCCCGTGCCGAGATCGAGCGCGGAGGTCACGGGCCTTCGCACGGTGATGCCGGCCAGCGTGGTGGAGGCCCCGCCGACTCCCAGGACGACGCCTTCCTCGTGCGAGCCGATGCCACCGGCGCCGCCGACGGCGCACCCCAGGTCGGAGACGATGAACCAGTCCTGGCCCTCGGGCCCTCCGTAGGGCCGGACGTCTACGGTCGCTCTGACCAGGTCGCCCTCGCGGACGGCCCAGCCGTCCCGCACGCACTCCTCCAGCGGGAGCGCGGCGGCGGCCGCGGCCTCCGGAACGGGGCGTTGCAGAAGGAACAGCCGCACCAGCGTGTCGAGCGGCGAATCCCCCCGGGTGGCCCGGAGCGCCGGGACGGTCTCGCTGCGGGCGAGCGCGGCGTACGCGGGCGCGCCGAGCCGATCGAGGAGGCCGTCGGCGGTGAATGCCGCACTGATCAGGGCTTCGCGGAGCCGGGGGGCGCGGTCGGATGCGGGGAGGCTGCTCGTACTCACCCGACCATTGTCTCCGCTCCCGCCGACAACGGCAGCGGCCCGGCGCCCACGAAGGGCGGCCGGGCCACTGCGAGCGGGTCTTCTCCGCTACGGCTGCGCGCTGTTCACGGCTTCGGCCGGCGAGGAACGTCCCGCAGCCACGCCGTCCACACCTCAGACGCGAGGACCTCCCCGCCGCCAGGACCGCCGACTCGGCGGACGCGAGGGGTAGTGCCTTCCGCTGTTACGCCTTCTCGCTCGCCGAGGCCGAGGGGGAAGCGGACTTCGACGCCGGGGCGGACGGACCGGAGGCGGGCGGAGCAGACGCCGTCGGCTTCTGGCAGCCCTTCTGCTTCGCCATCGCGGAACCGACCTCGCCGGACTGCAGCTTCTTCAGCGCCTGGTCACCGTTGGTGCTGATCTTGTTCAGCTCGTCGGCGATGCCCTTCAGCCCGTCGGCGAACTTCGCCTGGTCCTTCGTGTCGAGGTCGTCGACCTTCGTCTTCAGGTCCGCGTAGGCCACCGAGGAGGCGTTGAGCTCCTTCACGGCCTCCTTCTGCGTGGCCTCTCCGCCGTCCACGGGCGGCGCGCCCGCCGACTGCACGGCCGTGCCCAGCGCCTTGTAGGCCTGTGAGATCTGCTGGAAGGCGGCCGAGTCGGTCTTCTGGACGTCGGCGGGCTTGCTGTTGTCGGCCGTCTGCTGCTGGATCGCGGCATTGGCGTTCGCGATCTTCTGCAACTGCGGCTGGACCTGGTCGCAGACCTTCTTCGCCCAGTCGTTCACCTTGTTGTCGCTGTCGTCGCTGCAGCCCGACAGCGTCAGTACGAGTACCGCACCGCCGGACAGTGCGGCTGCAAGCTTCTTGTTCACCGGATTGGGTCCCTTCCAAGGCTCTCGGCCCCGGAACTTACACGCCAAGTGGGCGACAAACAGGCGACGGGCATCCGATATATATTCTTTTGCAGCCATTTGCACCAAGGAAAGTGAGGGAGATACAACTCACCTGCCCACCCGGACACACGTACGAGGCAACCCTTCTCCGGAGACGCGGGTATCGATGCGGAGGAGGCGGACGGCACGTCAGAAGGCACCGTCCGCCGGGCCACTGATCAGGTGTCACGTGGACTGCAGGCCGACTGCCTCACGAAGCAGCCGCAGGGCCCGTGGACTTGGCGGGCCCTCCGTCACCCCCGCCGCCTGTGTCACCCGGGCCGTCACCGTCGCCGACGGCGATTCCCCGGCGCTTGGACACGAAGACCGCGCCGAAGATGACGACGATGGCGACCACTGCCACCACAGCCCTGACCCCCGCGCTCGCGTCATCGCCGTAACTGAACTGCACCACCGCGGGCGCGATGAGCAGCGCCACGAGATTCATCACCTTGAGGAGCGGATTGATCGCCGGGCCCGCCGTGTCCTTGAACGGGTCGCCGACCGTGTCCCCGATGATCGTCGCGGCATGGGCATCGCTGCCCTTGCCGCCGTGGTGGCCGTCCTCGACGAGCTTCTTGGCGTTGTCCCACGCACCACCGGAGTTGGCGAGGAAAACGGCCATCAGCGTGCCGGTGGCGATGGCACCCGCGAGGTACGACCCCAGGGCCCCGACACCGAGGGTGAATCCCACCGCGATCGGCGCCAGGACCGCGAGCAGACCCGGTGTGGCCAGCTCGCGCAGGGCGTCCTTGGTGCAGATGTCGACGACACGGCCGTACTCCGGTTTCTCCGTGCGGTCCATGATCCCGGGGTGCTCCCGGAACTGCCGGCGCACCTCGTGGACGACGGCCCCGGCCGACCGGGAGACCGCGTTGATGGCCAGCCCGGAGAAGAGGAAGACGACCGCGGCTCCGAGGATCAGTCCGACGAGATTGTTCGGCTGCGAGATGTCCAGACTCAGCCCGAGCTCCCCCGTACGGGCCCCGACGTCGTCGACCGCCGTGGCGATGGCGTCCCGGTACGAGCCGAAGAGCGCGGCGGCCGCCAGGACGGCCGTGGCGATCGCGATGCCCTTGGTGATGGCCTTGGTGGTGTTGCCCACGGCGTCCAGGTCGGTGAGCACCTGGGCTCCCGCGCCCGTGACGTCCCCGGACATCTCGGCGATGCCCTGGGCGTTGTCGGACACCGGGCCGAAGGTGTCCATCGCCACGATGACGCCCACGGTGGTCAGGAGCCCGGTCCCTGCCAGGGCCACCGCGAAGAGCGCCAGCATGATCGACGTACCGCCGAGCAGGAACGCCCCGTAGACGCCGAGGCCGATCAGGAGCGCGGTGTAGACGGCCGACTCCAGGCCGATGGAGACACCCGCGAGCACGACCGTCGCCGGGCCGGTCAGGGAGGACTTCCCGATGTCCCGGACGGGTCGGCGGGTTGTCTCGGTGAAGTAGCCGGTGAGCTGCTGGATCAGGGCGGCGAGCACGATGCCGAGGGCGACGGCGACCAGGGCGAAGACGCGGGGGTCTCCACCGTGCGAGGTGATGGCCTCGTCGGTGACGCCCTCCAGTCCTGCGTACGAGGAGGGCAGGTAGACGAAGACCGCCACCGCCACGAGGACCAGCGAGATCGCTGCGGATACGAAGAATCCGCGGTTGATGGCGCTCATCCCGCTGCGGTCGGCGCGCCGTGGTGCGACCGCGAAGATCCCGATCATCGCGGTGATCACGCCGATCGCGGGGACGATCAGCGGAAAGGCCAGCCCGGCGTCCCCGAAGGCGACCTTGCCCAGGATCAGTGCGGCCACCAGCGTCACGGCGTACGACTCGAAGAGGTCGGCGGCCATGCCGGCGCAGTCACCTACGTTGTCGCCCACGTTGTCGGCGATGGTGGCGGCGTTGCGCGGGTCGTCCTCGGGAATCCCCTGCTCCACCTTGCCCACCAGGTCGGCACCCACATCGGCCGCCTTGGTGAAGATGCCGCCTCCGACCCTCATGAACATGGCGATCAGCGCGGCGCCGAGGCCGAACCCCTCAAGCACCTTGGGCGCGTCAGCGGCGTAGACGAGCACCACGCAGGAGGCTCCGAGCAGGCCGAGGCCCACCGTGATCATCCCGACCACGCCACCGGTCCGGAAAGCGATCTTCATCGCTTTGTGCGAAACGGTGGTGAGATCTTTATCCGGTTCTCCCTCGGCAGGAGTCGCTTCACGGGCGGCGGCGGCCACGCGCACATTACTACGGACGGCGAGCCGCATACCGATGTATCCGGTGGCCGCCGAAAAAAGCGCACCCACGAGGAAGAAGAGCGAGCGTCCGGCGCGCTGCGACCAGTTGTCCGCCGGGAGCAGAAGGAGCAGGAAGAACACGACGACGGCGAAGACGCCGACGGTACGCAGTTGCCGGGCCAGATAGGCGTTGGCGCCTTCCTGGACCGCCGCCGCGATCTCTTTCATGCGGTCGGTTCCCTCGCCGGCCGCCAGCACCTGTCGTGCGAGCAGGTGAGCGAGGACCAGCGCGGCGAGGGCGACGACCGCGATGACCACGACGATCAACCGGTTGCCGTCGGTGAGTGCTGCGGCTGCGAGTGAGGTGGAGCGGCCGGAAGGTACGGAAACGTGCGTCAGTTCTGCCAGTGGGGTGTTGAAGAACTCCGCCATACGTCCTCCTTGACGCTGAGCGCTCAAGACGTGGACGGATTGTAGGGAGCAGAACACGATCAAAACAGTGGGTGGTCAATGAAATCGCCTTTTGGTCGCCCAACGACAAATGATCTCACTGGCGAATGGACCCGAATGCAGTAATGGGACCGGGGTGTGGCACGTACCGAATTTCCGTAGAACATTGATCAAACGCAGGAAAGGGGCCCGCTCAGCCGGGTGACACCACGCGACCGCCGTCCCGGGAGCGGGCCGGCCGTGAGCGGGAGCGGGCCTGCCGTAAGCGGGAGCGGGCCTGCCGTAAGCGGGAGCGGGCCTGCCGTGAGCGGGGGCTGGGTGGAGAGAGGAGCGAGGGCGTGCTCGTGGCCCGGCATGACCACCCAAGGAACCGCACGGCAGCGCAGCTGCCGGAGCGGCACACCGGCGGGGCTGCGGGGCCTGGAGCGGCCCAAACAGGCGCCGCGGGGAACACTCTCCGACAGAGGGGCGGGGCACCCGTCTGGACGCGCCACAGAACCTGAGTACGCCGCAGAAGCCAACTGGGTCCGCAGGGCCGGGCACCCCGCGGGAGCTGAGTAGGCCGCAGGAGTGAAGGGGCCGACGCCGACGGGGCCACAGGGGTGAGCGGACCGAGGGGCCGACGGGGCCGACTCGACGGCAGGGCTGGACGGGCCGCAGGGCTGGACAGGTCGCGGGTCGGACGGGCCGCCGCAGGGCCGCGGGGCTCGATGGGCCGCCGCAGGACCGCAGGGTTGGACGGTCCGCCGCAGGGCCGCGGGTTGGATGGGCCGCGGGCTGGATGTGGCCGTCGCAGGGCCGACTCCGCCGCAGGGTTGAACAAGCCGCAGGGTTGAACGAGCCGCAGGGCCGACGACCACGGGGGTGAACAGGCCGCAGCACCGGCTCGGCCTCAGCCGAGTGGGCTGCCCGGGGCTGGGAAGCGGCCGGCGATGCGCACCGCGCGAGGCGGACGGGTCAGGGGAGCACCACGGCCGGATTCGTCGGCCAGGTCATGCGGATCACTCCGCCATCCGCACCTGTACGGACCTCCACGTCGTCGACCAGTCCACTGATGACAGCGAGGCCCATCTCGTCCTCGGTGTCGGCGTCCGTCTCCGGGTCGTCCGGGCCTCCCCCGCCGGCGACTCCCGGAACCGGGGAGCCGTTTCCCGGGGCGAGAAGCCCGTCGCCGACCTCGATGGAGAAGGCCTTCTCGTCCTCGGTCAGAACGACGGTGACCGGGGTGGCGATGTCATGGCTCCGGTGCAGCCCGACGGCGCGACTGCATGCCTCGCCGACCGCGAGTCTGACCTCGTCGAGCACCGCCTCGTCGACGCCGGCCCTGCGCGCCACGGCGGCTGCCACGAGGCGGGCCGTCCTGACGTGTTCAGGCTGGGCGCTGAAGCGGAGTTCAACGGTTGGCATGCCATCCCCCTCGAACGTATGGACGTGCATCTCAGGGGCCCGGGCTTGGCGCCCGGTACCCCTGCTCTCATTCTCCTCCGGAAACCGACAAAGCCGGCAGCCGACCACATGGTCGACCGCCTGCCCCTGGCGGCCCGTCTGCTGCCGCCTGCCGGTCTGTCACTGCATGCCTGCCGGCCTGGAAGCTGCCGACCTGCACCCGACGGTTCAGTCGGTGGCCGCGACAGCCTCGTCGACCGAGGTGTGAATGGGAAACACCTTGGTCAGACCTGTGATCCGGAAA
Source organism: Streptomyces sp. NPDC102402 (assembly GCF_044765765.1). Taxonomy (NCBI): domain Bacteria; kingdom Bacillati; phylum Actinomycetota; class Actinomycetes; order Kitasatosporales; family Streptomycetaceae; genus Streptomyces; species Streptomyces sp. NPDC102402. Next base: position 959,726 of record NZ_JBIWKR010000001.1, on the reverse strand, counting down.
ATCTTGAGAATGCGCTCCTGGTTGCACACCAGGCGCAGCGAGCCCTCATGGGCCCGGACACGCTTCAAGCCACCCACGAGCACGCCGAGGCCGGTGGAGTCGAGGAAGTCGACGCCTTCCATGTCGACAACCAGGTGGTAGCTGCCGTCATTCACCAACTCGACCAACTGCTCGCGCAGCTTGGGCGCGGTATACACATCAATCTCGCCACCGACCTCGACGACCGTACGGTCGCCACCAGGGCCGGACACATTGCGAGTCGACAGGGACAGGTCCACGGATCCTCCAGCACCTTGCTATCGAGCGGTCGCCCCTCGGTCTCCCCGACGGAGGCCAGGGGACGGATCGCCAGCCGCGATGGCATTCAATCACTTACCAGCAGCCATGCACGACGCCTTGGGCCCATTGTCCGTCACGCCAGTGACACACTCGGTGCCGATGGCCAAGAATCACCACCCCAGTCGACCACCCGAGAACGCGGGCTCGCGCCCCTCTCCCGCGGTGGTTCTCGACCGGCTCGCCGCAGCGGCGGGCCGGGCAGCGCGCATCACTCATACGGAGCACCTGCCCCCGCGCGCGGGAACCCATGCCATCTGGCCGGATCGCATCCGGCCAGAAGTCGTCGCGGCAATCGGCCGGGCCGGAATCGACCATCCGTGGACGCACCAGGCCGCCGCCGCCGAGCACGCCCTTGACGGCGAGTCCGTCGTCATCGCCACCGGAACGGCGTCCGGCAAGTCGCTCGCCTACCTCGCTCCGGTACTGAGTACCCTCCTCGACGGCTCGCATGCCCCGAACGGCCGAGGCACGACCGCCCTGTACCTTTCGCCCACCAAGGCCCTGGCCGCAGACCAGCGCCGCTCGGTGAAGGCGCTCGCGGCGCCCCTCGGCTCCGCTGTCCGGCCGGCGGTCTACGACGGGGACACGCCGGTCGAAGAGCGCGAATGGGTGCGCCAGTACGCCAACTACGTCCTGACCAACCCCGACATGCTTCATCGCGCCATCCTCCCGTCCCACCCCCGCTGGGCCTCCTTCCTCCGCGCGCTCCGCTTCGTCGTCATCGACGAGTGCCACACCTACCGCGGAGTCTTCGGCTCCCACGTCGCTCAGGTGCTGCGGCGCCTCCGGCGCCTCTGCGCCCGCTACGGTTCCGACCCCGTCTTCCTGCTCGCGTCCGCCACCGCGGCGCAGCCGTCGGTCGCCGCCGGCCGTCTGACGGGCCTGCCCGTCAAGGAGGTCGCCGACGACGCCTCACCCCGGGGCGAGATGGTCTTCGCCCTGTGGGAGCCGCCCCTGACCGATCTGCACGGCGAGAAGGGGGCTCCCGTACGCCGCACCGCCACGGCCGAGACCGCCGACCTGCTCACCGACCTGACCCTCCAGGGAGTGCGTTCGGTCGCCTTCGTGCGCTCCCGGCGCGGCGCCGAGCTCATCTCCGTCATCGCCAAGGAACGGCTGGCCGAGGTGGACCGCTCCCTGCCTGGGCGTGTCGCCGCCTACCGCGGCGGTTACCTGCCCGAGGAACGCAGGGCCCTGGAGCGGGCACTGCACTCCGGAGATCTGCTCGGACTCGCCGCAACGACCGCCCTGGAGCTCGGCATCGACGTCTCGGGGCTCGACGCCGTCGTGATCGCCGGCTATCCGGGCACCCGTGCGTCCCTCTGGCAGCAGGCGGGCCGCGCCGGACGCGCGGGCCAGGGCGCCCTCGCCGTCCTCGTGGCCCGGGACGATCCGCTGGACACCTTCCTCGTCCACCATCCCGAAGCCCTGTTCCAGCAGCCCGTGGAGTCCACCGTGCTGGACCCGGACAACCCCTACGTCCTCGCCCCCCACCTGTGCGCGGCGGCGGCGGAACTCCCCCTCACGGAAGCCGACATCGCGCTCTTCGGCCCCGCTGTACCGGACCTCCTGCCGCAGCTCGAAGCCGCGAAGCTGCTGCGCAGACGGACCACGGGCTGGCACTGGACGCGTCGCGAACGTGCAGCCGACCTCACCGACATCCGTGGCGGTGGTGGGCGCCCTGTCCAGATCGTCGAGGAGGGCACCGGCAGGCTGCTGGGAACCGTGGACGAATCCGCCGCGCACACGACCGTGCACGAGGGTGCCGTCCACCTCCATCAGGGCCGGACCTACCTGGTCCGGCAGCTGGATCTGGAGGATTCCGTGGCGCTGGTGGAGGAAGCCGTCCCTCCGTATTCGACCAACGCCCGCGACACGACCGCGATCGCCGTGCTGGAGACCGACACCGAGATCCCTTGGGGCGACGGGCGGCTCTGCTTCGGGTCCGTCGAGGTCACCAACCAGGTCGTCTCCTTCCTGCGTCGCAGGCTGATCACCGGGGAGGTACTGGGCGAGACCAGACTCGACCTGCCGCCCCGCACCCTGCGCACCCGCGCCGTGTGGTGGACGGTCACCGAGGACCAGCTCGATACCGCCCGGATCGGTCCCGAGATCCTCGGAGGCGCTCTGCACGCCGCCGAGCACGCCTCCATCGGGATGCTGCCGCTCTTCGCGACATGTGACCGCTGGGACATCGGCGGCGTCTCCGTCCCCCTGCACCCGGACACACTCCTCCCCACGGTGTTCGTCTACGACGGCCACCCGGGCGGCGCCGGCTTCGCCGAACGCGCGTTCCACACCGCCCGAACCTGGCTCACGGCGACGCGTCAGGCCATCGCGTCCTGCGAGTGCGAGGCGGGCTGTCCGTCCTGCATCCAGTCGCCCAAGTGCGGCAACGGCAACGACCCCTTGCACAAGCGGGGCGCCGTACGCCTCCTCACCGAGCTGCTCAGGACCGCTCCGCCGGACCCGGGGGAAGCTCCCCAGCCGGAGGGCTCGCCCGCAACCACCCCGGAACGGGCTGAGGAGACTGAGCAGTGACGCCGTCCGGCGGGCCCCTCTCCCCAGCGGACGGACCCACCGCCGAAGGCGCCGTGGGCAGCGGGGTCACCGGAGGTCCCGCTCTCGACCGGACCTCCGGTGCGTACGGGCCGAAGCGCGCCCGGGCCGTCACGTCGGCGATCTCACCCCGGACCCAGCACCGCACGATCTGCGCTCCCTGGGCCGCTGCGACCTCATCGGCTGCCCGGCACGCCGTCTCCTCGCCTCGTAGCGCCCGATCGGCTGCGGCGAGGGCCGCCAGGTCCGCCGCCCCGCCGGCCCTGTGCCGGGCTGCCACGGCCTGTCCGAGAGCGAGCACCATCGCGAACACCGCGCACAGCGTCGCCGTCGTGACGGCCACCCAGACAGTCGCCATCCCCTGATCCGCAGGGCTGTTCCTCAGCGTCCTGCTCACGGGTCGGCCCCCACGGTGTCCTCGGCCAGCGCGACTGCCTCGGCACGCAACGTCAGGCCCAACGGGGCGGGTCCCGGCGTCGGTGCCTCCACCCGGACCCGCCACAGGCCACCAGCCCGCTCCACGGCGATCCGGGCCCCGCCCGGCGCCGCCTCCCGAGACGCGGACCGGACCGCCTCCTCCGTCTCCGATCGCGCCGCGGCCCGCGCCCCGGCCCGCGCGGCGTCCACACAGCGAATCTGATCCGCCGCTGCCACCAACGCCCAGACCAGGGCGACCACGAACGCCACCAGCACGGGAAGGGCCATCGCGGCCTCCGCCGTCACCGCTCCGCCATCGCCGCGCCGAGCCTTCCTCGGCACCTCAGAACTTCGCATCCAGGGCTTCCTTGATCAGCGACTGGAGCGCGGACAGCACAGCCCCGCTGGTCACCACCTTGTAGAGGACCGCCGCGAACGCGCAGGCGGCGATGGTCCCGACCGCGTATTCGGAGGTCGTCATCCCTCGGTCGAGACCTCCTCCGCACCGGGCATGTTCACCGAACCGCGCCTCCCAGACCCGACGCAATACACGCAGCGGCTGCCTCATCGACTTCCCGCACATTTCAGCCCCCATGATCACAATTCACGTTGTCTTGTCCGGAACCTCGGACACTCGCATCTCGGTACTTCGGATCTCAGCTCCGCCCTTCGAGCGCGGGCCGGACCCGGCCCGGGCCGCGCTCGACCACGCCCACCCCCGAAGGGACGAGGGTGGGCATCGCCCACACCCGAAGGGACAGGGACGGGCCTCGCCGGCGCCCGACGGGTCAGGGACGGGCCTCGCCGGTGTCCGTCGGCAGGGCCAGGTCACACCGGACCGGGACCGGAGTCCGGCCCCAAGCGCTGCCCGCGCTCATGTGCGGTGCAGGAGGCCCGTCGCCAGTCCGATCACCACCGGTGCGACACCCACCGCCAGAAAGGCGGGCAGAAAGCAGAGACCCACCGGTGCGGTGATCAGCACTGCCGCCCTCTGGGCACGTGCCACAGCCGCACTCGCCCGCTCGGCCCGCATCTCGTCGGCGATCCTGGAAACGGGCTCGGCCGCAGGCGCCCCCGTCGACGCTGCCCGCTCCAGGCAGCGGGCCAGAGGTGCGGCACCCGGTATCTCACCGAACCGGCCCCACGCTTCGGCCGGTTCACCGCCGAGCAGGATCTCGGCCGCCGTGCGGGCCAACCGCTCGCCCACAGGACCCGACATGGACTCCCCGACTGCCTCCGCCGCCTCTCTCGGCCCGGCGCCCGCCGAAATGCAGGACGCCAGCAGATCCGCGGCAAGCGGCAGTTGCCTTGCGACAGCGGCGTCCTCGACTTCCCTCCCGGCGGCTCGGCGCCCCCTTCGGGACCGCTGCCACCGTCGCACTCCCCACGCCGCCACGAGGCCGGCACCGCAGCCGACTGCCCCGCCGACGAGGATCCAGCCGGTGGCCCAGGCAGCCAGGAACACCGTCCACCCCTGAGCACGCGTCCCGCCCGACGCCCACAGGTCACGCCATCCGCGCTTCGGCCGCTTCCCGCAGGATCTGGTCAGTAGCTCCCCACGTCTCCGTATCGCTCGCTCACGCCGTCGGACACCGACCGAGTGGGTGAGATACACGACCGCGCCCAGCACCACCCCGGCGGGCCCCAGGTGTTCCCCCGACCCGGTCAACCCGCTCATGCCTCCCCCGTCCGCACGATCCGTGTTGCCCAGAGCAGCCCCGCGGCCTCCAGCAGAGCCCCCGTGGCCAGGCAGACCAGCCCGCCCGGGCTGTGGAGCAGAACCTGCAGCGGGTCCGCCCCGAGTGCTGCCCCCAGGCCCAGCCCGACCACCGGCAGCAAAGCCAGGACCGCGACGGTCGACCACGCACCCGCCAGTTGTGCTCGCAGCTCCTCCCGCCGGCGCCTTTCGCCCCTCAGCGCGCTCTCCAGGCGCGCCAGACCTGCCGCGAGACCAGCTCCGCCGTCCACTGCTACCCGCCAGCAGGCGGCCATCCCCGCCAGCCCTTCGAGGCCTGGGCCGTCGGCTGCCTTGCGCAGCGCACCCGGAACATCGCCGCCGAATCGCGCGGCGGCAAGAACCGCGGACTCGGCCGCTCCCAGCGCGTCGGCGTCATGCACAGCGGCGAGCAAGGCCTCTCCGGGCTCACGCCCTGCGCGCAGTTCGCCCACCACCGCCCCGCAGAGCGACGTCACCGCGTCCACGGCCCTCTCCCTCTCACGCCCCCGTGCCCTCCGCAGCAGCCACCGGCGCACCAGGGGGACCGCCACGGCTCCCGCGAGCAGGGGAAGCACCGAGTCACCCAGAGCGGCGAGAAGAGCCGCCACAGGGGCACACAGCCATTCCCTCCGCCCGTCGAAGAGCGTGCGGAGCTTCTCCCCCGCCGTCGAGCTCCAACGGGCCTCCCGCCCCCGTCGCATCAGGGTCCGGGCTCGTCCGGCCCCGGGGTCCCTCGCCACGGCCAGGCTGCCTGCCAGGCCGGCACAGCCCGCCATCACCCAAGCCGGCCCCTGCGTCAGGGCTTCGGATCCCGCCGTCACACCTCCTCCCCGATCAGCGCGCCGAGCCGCTCCCTGCCCGGCCCAGGCACGAATCCGTCCCTGCTCCAGCGGAGCGCGGGCACCGTGATGACCATGCCTGTGGAGTCCCGCTCGAGCACGTGCACCTCGGCAAGCCTTCGTTGTCCGCCCCTGTCACGCACGAGGTGAAGGACCACGGACAGGGCCGCTGCCAACTGGCTGTGCAGGGCCGCCCGGTCAAGACCGGCGGCCGTCCCGAGCGCCTCCAGGCGCGCGGGAACGTGCTCGGCGGCATTGGCGTGGACTGTGCCGCACCCGCCTTCGTGTCCCGTGTTGAGCGCCGCCAGAAGCTCCGTCACCTCGGCACCCCGGACCTCTCCGACCACCAGCCGGTCGGGCCGCATACGCAACGCCTGGCGCACGAGGTCCCGCAGCGTCACGCGCCCAGCTCCTTCCTGATTGGCTGGACGCGACTCCAGGCGCACGACGTGCGGGTGATCGGGGCGCAGCTCCGACGAGTCCTCGGCCAGCACGATGCGCTCCCGTTCACCCACCGCTCCCAGCAGACTTGACAGCAGAGTGGTCTTGCCCGCGCCGGTTCCTCCACTGATCAGGTACGAGACCCTGGCCCCGACCAGCGCTCCCAACAGCCGGTCGCCACCGGACGGGATCGTCCCCGCCGCCACGAGCTCAGCCAGGGTGAAGGCCCTGGGCCGCACCACTCGCAGCGAGAGGCATGTCGAGCCCACGGACACAGGCGGCAGGACCGCGTGCATGCGCGTCCCGTCCGGCAGCCGTGCGTCCACCCATGGCCGGGCGTCGTCCAGTCGGCGGCCCGCTACCGCTGCAAGCCTCTGGGCCAGCCGCCGGACAGCCGCCGCGTCCTGAAAGGTGACCCGGGTCAGCTCGAGTCCGCCACCGCGGTCCACCCATACCCGGTCCGGAGCGGACACCAGCACATCGCTCACCTCCGGATCTGCCAGCAGCCGTTCCAGCACACCCGTGCCGACGAGTTCGCCACGCAGTTCCTCGGCCGCACCGAGAACTTCCGCGTCACCGAGCAGGCGGCCCTGTTCCCTCAGCGCGGCAGCCACCCCCGCGGGAGTGGGCGCCGTACCACTGCGGGCCAGTCGTTGGCGCACGGCGTCGAGCAGCGCATCGGTCATGAGGTCTCACCCCAGGAGGACCGGGCCGGGACGCCGTCGAAACGGCCGGGAGAATCCGCCAGTTCCCAGAAGGCCGTACAGAAGCGGGCCAACGCGCCACGAGAATCCCCGCCGGGGGGCATGCCTTTGTCCTGGGCGGCGGGCAACCCCGCCTCCACGGGCAGTTCACCGACGAGAGGCAGTCCGAGCGCCTGGGCTACCCACTGCTCGTCCAGACCGGCCGTATAGGGGCCCCGGGCGACGATCCGTAGGTCCTCCAGGACCATCCCGACCGCCGCCGCCACGCGTTGCGCCGCCGCGACCGCTCTCAGTTCACCGGGCACGACCATCAGCCCGACGTCCAACTGCGCGAGCGCTTCCGCGACGCCTTCGTCGACCCGCCGTGGCAGGTCCACGACGACCACCCCGCCGAGCCGACGTGCCGCGGCGAGCACCGACCGCATGGCCTGCGGCGGCACGATCACCTCGTCGTCCCGGCCCCAACTCAGCACGCGCAGCCCGTGCAACGCCGGCAGGGCCTCCTCCAGGGCCCCTCCGCCCACCCTTCCCTTCGAGCGTGCGAAATCCGGCCACCGCAGGCCCTGCGATTCCTCACCGCCGAGCAGCACGTCGATGCCACCGCCCAACGGATCACCGTCGATCAGCATGGTCCGTCGGCCCGATCGCGCCGCCGTCACAGCCAGCGCGCAGGCCAGCGTGGACGCGCCGGAGCCGCCACGTCCCCCCATCACTCCCACCGTCAGCGCGGACCGGCCCACGCCCTCCACCGCGTTGGCGATCTGATCGACGAGCCAGCTCTCCGAATCGGGCAGTCTCAGCACGTATTCGGCCCCGATCTCCACCGCGCGGCGCCATACGTCGGGGTCATCCTGGTCCCGCCCGACGAGCATGACGCCAGGCCTGCGGGTCGTCCCCCGGCACCGCGACGCCGCGTCGTCACCCACCAGGACCATCGGCGCCCGCTCCCACCCGCCCTTCTCAGCCGGAGGCCCATGACGCACCTCGGGTACCGCCCCGGCCGCGGCGCACAGCCTGAGCAGATCATCGAGCAGCCCCGCTTCCTCGGTCACGATCAACGGACCGCACCGACGCCCCTCGGCCGTCGGCAGCCCTTCGCTCGCGAAAGATCCAGCCACGATCTCCGCCCCCTTCTCACTGTCCCTTCAGTGCGGTTTCGCGGGGATCTCGAACGCTACCGAGATGCGCGATTCCGGAACCCACGGACTTCGTGGGTGGAATCAACATGCAGCCCCTCGGAAAAACATGTGGATCTTGCTCAAAAACTGTGGACAACCACAGCGTTGTGAATATCTCCGTAGCTCGTACAGGGGACACCGGAGCGCAGCCCTTTCGCTACGCCAGGTGACGAGGCATGATCGGTACGAGACCCGCGAGAGACGGGCAGCCGAGAGCGACAAGAGAGGCCGGACGTCCACCCTGAGCCGGAAAACGCATCCGGACATGCGACGACCCCCGCCGGGGGGGAGAGCGGGGGTCGTCCCCACGGCCGACTCGGGGGGGGGAGGAGTCGGACCGGGTTAGCACGGTCGCGAACGATCCGTGACTTCCATGGTGTACCCGAGCACCTTCTCAGGCAAACCCACCCGCCGGACTTTACGCCGAATGGCGGGCCCCTATGCTCACCTTTGTGGAAAACTGCTTCTCGCCGCGCACAGCAGCCTTCTTTGACCTGGACAAGACGGTCATTGCGAAGTCATCGACACTGACCTTCAGCAAGTCCTTCTATCAAGGCGGGCTGATCAACCGCCGCGCCGTACTGCGCACCGCGTACACACAGTTTGTGTTCCTTGCCGGGGGCGCCGATCACGACCAGATGGAGCGGATGCGTGACTACCTGTCGGCGCTCTGCAAGGGATGGAACGTCCAACAGGTCAAGGATCTCGTCGCCGAGACCCTGCACGAGCTGATCGACCCGATCATCTACGACGAGGCGGCGACACTCATCGAAGAACACCACACCGCCGGGCGCGATGTGGTCATCGTTTCGACCTCCGGCGCCGAAGTCGTCGAGCCGATCGGGGAACTGCTCGGCGCCGACCGGGTCGTGGCGACCCGGATGGTCGTGGGAGAGGACGGCTGCTTCACGGGCGAGATCGAGTACTACGCCTATGGGCCCACCAAGGCCGAGGCGGTCAGGGCGCTCGCCGCATCGGAGGGCTACGACCTGTCGCGTTGCTACGCGTACAGCGACTCCGCCACCGACGTGCCCATGCTGGAATCAGTGGGCTATCCGCACGCCGTGAACCCTGACCGGGCACTGCGCCGCGAGGCCACGTTGCGAGGATGGCCGATTCTCACCTTCGACCGGCCGGTACGGCTCAAACAGCGTCTTCCCGCGTTCTCGATGCCGCCGCGGCCGGCACTTGTGGCAGCCGCCGCGGTGGGAGCCGCCGCCGTCACAGCCGGACTGGTCTGGTACGCCAATCGCCGCCGCGCCGCGGCACTCACCACCTGACGAGGCTGCGGCCCGTCGGCCGCAGCCTCGTCAGGCCCTCGCGGCCACGGCCAACCGCCTTCAACGCCCAACCCGTCCCTATTTGAACGCAAAAGTAAAGAAGTGGGGCCAGGGCTTCCACTCACCCTGGTCGTGGAGTACAAAGGATTCAACGGCCCGCGAGACCAGGGACATCCGAGAGGATCACCTTTTCACGCACACATGGCCCCACGGACCGAGCACGAAAGCCGAGCACCCACGCGACGTCGACCCGTCGATTACGGGCCAGCCGCACCAGGTGACGGGCAGCGATCCCGACCTGATGGGCATACACCGAGGACGCTTGGTAACTGGGCGGACGTGCCAGCGGCGGTACCGGAACCGGTACCGCCGCAACCCTTTTCCGGAGACCGCCTTCCCGAAGACCGCCACTCGCGGCCGCGCCACGGAAAGCCGGTCCGGACCTCTCGGGCGATGCGCTCAGGCCGCGCCGCGCTGCAGCGCCTCACACACCGCCGTGGACTCCCTGACCCCCAGCCCGACCGAGCGCCCGCAGTGGGCGATCCAGGCAGCCATCCCCTCCGGCCTCCCCGAGAGGTACCCCTCGAACGCCGCCACATAGGCCGCGCGCCCCTGCTCCGCATGACCGACCTCCGCAGGGCAGATCGACTTGGGGTCCAGCCCACTGCCGATCAGCACGATCCGCTCGGCGGTACGGGCGACCAAGCCGTTGTGCGAGCCGAACGGGCGCAGCGCCAGCAGTTCACCGTGCACGACCGCCGACGTCACGAGGGCGGGCGCCGAGCTGCCGGCGATGACCAGCTCGGACAGCCCCTCGAGCCGGCCGGACACCTCGGCGGCGTCCGGGGCGGGCACCTCGATCAACGGCTCGTCGACCCGCTCACCCGCGAGCCGGGGCCTGCCGACCGTGTCGTCGGGGGTCACGCCACCGGCCGCCACCAGATGCAGCCGGGCCAGCACCCGCAGTGGCGACTGCCGCCAGATGGAGAGCAACTGCCCAGCCTCCGCCGTGAGCCTGAGGGCTGCACCGACGACGCGGGCCTCGTCCTCACCACTGAAGTCCGTACGCCGACGCACCTCCTCGAGATTCCAGTCAGCACCCGAGAGCGCCGCGGAACCGCGAGCACCTCGAAGGGCCGCCTCCGCCGTCACCTCGTTACTGCGGCGCCGCATGACCCGGTGCCCGTACACCCTGTCCACAGCCTTGCGCACGGAGTCCACCGCGTCGGCGACGCCCGGCAGGTCACCCAGGGCGGCAAGCGGGTCCGAGGAAGTCGTACTCATAAGTAGGGAGGCTACGCGCCCCGCGCGCGGATGCTGTCCGGGAGTGGCCTTCTTCACGAAGGTCGACAGCACTGAGCGATTGGACCGCTACCCTAGGTGAACATGAAGATCGCTTTCGTGGGGAAGGGCGGCAGCGGCAAGACAACGCTGTCCTCGCTCTTCATCCGCCACCTCGCTGCCAACGAAGCCCATGTCATCGCCGTGGACGCCGACATCAACCAGCACCTCGGGGCCGCTCTCGGCCTGGACGAGAGGGAGTCCGCCGCACTGCCGGCCATGGGCTCCCAGCTACCCCTCATCAAGGACTACCTCCGCGGAAGCAACCCCCGCATCGCCTCTTCCGCGACGATGATCAAGACAACTCCTCCGGGAGAGGGCTCCCGGCTTCTGCGTGTCCGCGAGGACAACCCCGTCTACGACGCCTGCGCCCGTACGGTCCGGCTCGACGACGGCGACATCCGGCTGATGGCCACCGGCCCGTTCACCGAGACCGATCTCGGCGTCGCCTGCTACCACTCCAAGGTCGGGGCGGTCGAACTCTGCCTCAACCACCTGGTCGACGGTCCGGACGAGTACGTCGTGGTCGACATGACGGCGGGATCGGACTCGTTCGCGTCAGGGATGTTCACCCGCTTCGACATGACGTTCCTCATCGCCGAACCGACACGGAAGGGCGTCTCCGTCTACCGGCAGTACAAGGAGTACGCGCGGGACTTCGGCATCGCCCTGAAGGTGGTGGGCAACAAGGTGCAGAGCGCGGACGATCTCGACTTCCTGCGGGACGAGACCGGCGACGACCTGCTGGTCACCGTCGGCCAGTCCGACTGGGTACGGACGATGGAGAAGGGCCGCCCCGCCCCGTTCGAGCTGCTGGAGGCGGACAATCGCATGGCCCTTCAGGCCCTGCAGGACGCCGCAGAGGACTCGTACGAGTTCCGCGACTGGGAGCGGTACACGCGGCAGATGGTGCACTTCCACCTGAAGAACGCCGAGAGCTGGGGCAATGAGAAGACGGGCGCCGACCTGGCAGCCCAGGTCGACCCCGCCTTCGTCCTGCATGAGCACCGCGCGGAGAGTGGCGCCGCCCAGCCGGCCTGACCGGACGGAGCAGCGCCGGGGGCGCCCCCTACTCCGCGCTCCTGTCAGCCCCCTTGCCTGCCGGCTGATCCGTCGGCCCGGCGGGCACGGGGCTGCCCGCAGGGTTGACCGGAGCCGTTCCCGTGAGGAACGCGGCCCAGCCCGACTCGGGCTCCTGCCCCACCTTCAGCGTCCCGAGCTTCGCGAGCGTCGCGGGATCCTGCGCGTCCAGCCAGTCGGTGAGCTGCCGGAAGGACACACATTGCACATCCCGCTGGGTGCACACCGTCTTGATCGTCTCCTCGACCGCACGCATGTAGGTGCCGCCGTTCCAGGATTCGAAGTGATTGCCGATGATCATCGGAGCGCGGTTCCCGTTGTAGGCACGGTCGAATGCCTGGAGCAGACCGTCCCGCATCTGGCTGCCCCAGTACTCGTGCTTGTCGGGGTCGCCCTGCGTCGTCGTACCGGACTGGTTGAACATGAAGTTGTAGTCCATCGAGAGAGTCTCGAACGCGCGGCCGGGTACGGGGACGAGTTGCAGGGGGAGATCCCAGAGCCCGTCCTTCTTCGCAGGCCAGACCTGGTTTCCGACACCACTGGAGTCGTAGCGGAATCCCATGGTCCGTGCGGCTGCGACCATGTTCTTCTGGCCCTCCAGGCACGGGGTGCGGGCGCCGATCAGCTCCTTGTCGTAGTCGAAGGGCAGCGGCGCTTCGGCCTTGAGGGCCGGGGCGTTGGACTTCCAGCTCTTCACGAACGACTTCGCCTGGTCGATCTCGCTCTTCCACTCCTCGACCGACCAGGTGCCCACGCCTCCGTCCGGCCCGCAGAAGTGCCCGTTGAAATGGGTGCCGATCTCGTTGCCGTCCAGCCAGGCGGCGCGCAGCTCCTTCAGCGTGTGGCGAATTCCCTCGGTGTCGTTGAACCCGATGTCGGAGCGGCCCGCCGAGTGCTGGGGCGGGTCGTAGAGCGCCCTTTTCTCCTCCGGCAAGAGGTACACGCCGCTCAGGAAGTACGTCATCCTGGCGTCGTACTTCTTCGCGACCTCGCGGAAGTGCGAGAACAGCTTCTGGCTGTCCTCACCCGCGCCGTCCCAGGAGAACACCACGAACTGCGGAGGCTTCTGACCGGGCTTGAGGCGCTTCACCGCGGGGAGTTTCGGCTGGGCCCCCGTGAAGGCGGTGGAACCGTCACCGATGAGGTCGAACGCCCCCTTCGGCGCCGCGGCCGGAGAGTTCGCCGGGGCCGACCTCTTCCCGAGGCCTGGGCCCGCGGCCCCGGTCCCAGGACCCGAACAGCCGGCGAGGCCGGCGACCAGGGCCGTGACCACGGCACCCAGAGCGATCCGTTTCGTGGCGGCCATCATCCGCCCACCCTCTTCCTTGCAGGATTCGTGCGGTCAAGTGCTGACACGGCGCGGCCAACCTCACACGCAGCCCGGAGGGAATCAGTACGACAAGCCGGATGAAAAGCTGCTTATTCACTTGAATGAGTGACTCTATGGGCTATTTGATCGAAAGCATGGACACCCTTCTTTACTCTCCATTACTATTCATTTACGGAGAGTTGAGAAATCCCGCCGCTATACCCCACCGCCGCACGCCGTGACCCACGGCCGCCGTCACTCACATACCGCGACCGCGCTGCCCCGGAGGAGACGGGAACATGTCTGCCTGCGTCCCTGCCCGCAACGACCAATCACCCCGAAGTCGACGCACTTCCAGCGCCTCGGGGCTCAAGCGCCCGCACAGTCCGCCACCGCCTCGTCGTGGACGCAATCGCGTCTCGGGCGCGGATCTGTCCGCATCGATCACGGTCTTTCTGATCGCCGTTCCCATGTCCCTCGGCCTCGCCGTCGCCATGGACGCCCCCCTCGCCGCCGGCCTTGTCTCGGCCGCGATCGGCGGCATCGTCGCCGGCCTGCTGGGCGGCACCCCACTCCAGGTCAGTGGGCCTTCCGCCGGACTGACCGTGGTCACCGCCGAGTTGATCCAGGTCTACGGCTGGCGCACCACGTGCGCGATCACCATCGGGGCAGGGCTCCTGCAGATCCTGCTGGGCTCGCTGAAGGCAGCCCGCAGCGCCCTTGCCGTCAGTCCCGCCATCGTGCACGGCACGCTCGCGGGTATCGGTGTGGCCATCGCTCTCGCCCAGATGCACATCGTGCTCGGGGGAGCACCGCAGAGTTCCGCACTCGACAACGCCCTCTCGCTACCGGCCCACCTGGCTGAGTCCGAACCGGCGGCTCCCCTGGTCGGAGCCCTGACGATCGTCCTGCTGATCGTGTGGCCACGCCTGCCCGGGCGCATCGGAGCGTCGCTGAGCAGAATTCCTGCCGCGCTGGCCGCCGTGGTCGTCGCGACTGCCGTCGCCGCCGCGGCAACTCCCGGGATCGCCCGGGTGGATCTTCCGTCATGGCGCTCGCACGCGCTGCCCGAGATGCCCCAGGGGCCGGTCGCCGCGCTGGCCGCGGCGGTGTTCACGGTCATGCTCGTGGCCAGTCTCGAATCACTGCTCGCCGCGGTCTCCGTGGACAAACTGGCTGCGGACCGGTCGAACGCCGCACCGAAGAACGGGTCCCCTCCACCGGCGCCGGTCAAGCGATCCGACCTCGACCGGGAGCTCCGGGCCCAAGGAGTCGCCAATACGCTCTCGGGGCTGGCCGGGGGGCTCGCCGTGTCCGGCGGCGCCGTGCGGAGTTCCGCGAACGTACGGGCCGGTGCGGAAAGCCGTGCCTCGACGGTGCTGCACGGTGTCTGGGTCCTGCTGGCGGCCATGCTGCTGGTCACCGCCCTCGAGTGGATTCCCCTGGCGGCGCTCGCCGCCCTCGTGATGGTGGTCGGCATCCAGATGGTCAGCTTCGCCCACATCCGAAAAGTCCACAGGCACCGGGAGTTCCTGGTCTACGGCGCGACGATCAGCGGTGTGATCCTCGCCGGTGTGCTCGAAGGCGTGGCGATCGGAATCATCGTGGCGGTGGCAGTCGCGCTTCACCGGCTGGCCCGGACACGGATCACCGTGACGGAGCAGGACGGCCGCTACCACGTCGTCGCTCGCGGGCAGTTGACCTTCCTGGCCGTCCCTCGCCTCAGCCGCCTGCTCGGACGGCTCCCGCACGGGGTCGACGCCGTGGTCGAGCTGGACGGCTTCTTCATGGACCACGCCGCGTACGAAACGATCCAGGACTGGTACGCGGCACAGACCGCGATGGGCGGCCGGATCGAGTTCACCGGGCGATCGGGAGGCCGGATCGCCGAGCCCGCGTCGGCCGCCCACTCCTGTTGCCGCCCATGGACACCCTGGCGCAACCATCATTGCCACGACCGGAGCTCCGCACCGACCACCGCGCCGCCGGCCCCGCACACCGTCTCGAAGTCCTGGCCCACGGATCCGACTCCCTCCTCCCCTCACAGGACCGGGGCCCATCGGCTGCTCAACGGGCTGAGTTCGTTTCAACGCACCACCGCCCCGCTGGTTCGCGAGGAACTGGCCCGGCTGGCTGCCGAAGGACAGCGACCTTCGCAGCTCTTCCTCACCTGCGCCGACTCCCGCCTGGTCACCAGCATGATCACTGCGAGCGGACCCGGCGATCTCTTCACCGTGCGGAACGTGGGAAATCTGGTGCCACCGCCGGACACCGGCAGCGAGACGAGCAACGACGACTCGGTGGCAGCGGCCATCGAATACGCCGTGGACGTGCTTGAGGTCGAGTCCATCACCGTCTGTGGCCACTCCGGATGCGGGGCGATGCAGGCCCTGTTGGGAGCGGCGCCGGAGACTCCCCGGACACCTCTGTGGCGCTGGCTGCGGCACGGCCTGCCCAGTCTGGAGCGCATGCGCTCCCGCCACCACTCCTGGGCACGCATCGCCGGACGTTTGCCGGCCGACGCGGTGGAGCAGCTCTGCCTGACCAACGTGGTCCAGCAGCTGGAGCACCTGCGCGCACACGAGTCGGTGGCTCGCCGGGTCGCGGCAGGCACCCTGCAACTGCACGGCATGTACTTCCATGTCGGTGAGGCACAGGCCTATCTGCTGACCGAGGGCGCCAGTTCCGGAACGGGGCCCGACGAGGTCTTCGCCCGGGTCGCCCCTGGCGCCGAATGGAGTGCGGAGCCCGACTCCGAAGCCCTGCTCACCGCCCCCGGCACCACCGTCGGGGCCTGAACCGCTCACCTGCCCGGTCCGTGAGACCTTGTGGGCCCGCCTTCGCGACGCGCATCGCTGCTTGCGAAGGCGGGACCTGCGGCCCCTAACACGAGGCATAGGTCTAAACCAATTTCCGGCAGACACTTGTCACCTGGCCCGCGGCCTGATGAGCTGTCCCCCGGACACAACGGACACCCTGGGAATGGGAGATGTCGTGAGCAACGAAAGCCTGGCCAATCTGCTCAAGGAGGAGACCGCAGCATGAGCGAGCCTTCCTCTCTCTCCAATCTGCTCAAGGAGGAGCGGCGGTTCGCACCGCCTGCCGATCTGGCCGCGAACGCCAACGTGACAGCGGAGGCGTACGAGCAGGCCGAGGCGGACAGGCTGGGCTTCTGGGCCGAGCAGGCCCGCCGCCTGACCTGGGCCACGGAACCGACCGAGACGCTCGACTGGAGCAACCCGCCCTTCGCGAAGTGGTTCGCGGACGGCAAGCTCAACGTCGCGTACAACTGCGTGGACCGTCACGTCGAGGCGGGCAACGGCGACCGGGTCGCCATCCACTTCGAGGGTGAGCCCGGCGACAGCCGAGCGATCACCTACGCGGAGCTGAAGGACGAGGTCTCCCGCGCCGCCAACGCCCTCACCGAACTCGGCGTCGGCAAGGGCGACCGGGTCGCCGTCTACCTGCCGATGATCCCCGAGGCCGCCGTCGCGATGCTGGCCTGCGCGCGCATCGGCGCAGCGCACTCCGTGGTCTTCGGCGGCTTCTCCGCCGACGCCATCGCCGCCCGCATCCAGGACGCCGACGCCAAGGTCGTCATCACCTCCGACGGCGGCTACCGCCGCGGGAAGCCTTCGGCACTCAAGCCCGCCGTCGACGACGCCGTCTCCCGCCTGGACAGCGTGGAGCACGTCCTCGTGGTCCGGCGCACCGGTCAGGACACCGCCTGGAACGAAGGCCGGGACGTCTGGTGGCACGAGATCACCGCCAGGCAGTCGGCCGAGCACACGCCGGAGGCCTTCGACGCGGAGCAGCCGCTCTTCGTGCTCTACACCTCAGGCACCACAGGTAAGCCCAAGGGCATCCTGCACACCTCCGGTGGCTACCTGACCCAGACGGCCTACACCCATCACGCGGTCTTCGACCTCAAGCCCGAGACCGATGTGTACTGGTGCACCGCCGACATCGGCTGGGTGACCGGACACTCCTACATCGTCTACGGTCCGCTGGCCAACGGGGCCACCCAGGTCATGTACGAGGGCACGCCCGACACACCTCACCAGGGCCGCTTCTGGGAGATCGTCCAGAAGTACGGGGTCACGATCCTCTACACCGCGCCGACCGCGATCCGGACATTCATGAAGTGGGGGGACGACATCCCCGCGAAGTTCGACCTCTCCTCGCTGCGGGTCCTGGGTTCGGTCGGTGAGCCGATCAACCCCGAGGCGTGGATCTGGTACCGCAAGCACATCGGCGCCGACACCTGTCCGATCGTGGACACCTGGTGGCAGACCGAGACCGGCGCCATGATGATCTCGCCGCTCCCCGGGGTCACCGAGACCAAGCCCGGATCCGCCCAGCGCGCCCTGCCCGGCATCTCGGCCACCGTCGTCGACGACGAGGCCCACGAGGTACCCGACGGCGGGGGCGGCTACCTCGTCCTCACCGAGCCGTGGCCGTCGATGCTCCGCACCATCTGGGGCGACGACCAGCGCTTCATCGACACCTACTGGTCACGCTTCGAGGGCAAGTACTTCGCGGGCGACGGTGCCAAGAAGGACGAGGACGGCGACATCTGGCTCCTCGGCCGGGTCGACGACGTCATGCTCGTGTCCGGCCACAACATCTCGACCACCGAGGTCGAGTCGGCCCTCGTCTCGCACCCGTCGGTCGCCGAGGCCGCCGTAGTGGGCGCGAACGACGAGACGACCGGTCAGGCCATCGTCGCCTTCGTCATCCTGCGCGGCACCGCCACCGCCTCCGAGGAGCTCGTCGCCGAACTCCGCAACCACGTCGGCACCACGCTCGGGCCCATCGCCAAGCCCAAGCGCGTCCTGCCGGTGGCAGAGCTGCCCAAGACCCGATCCGGCAAGATCATGCGCCGCCTCCTGCGCGACGTCGCCGAGAACCGTGAACTGGGAGACGTCACCACGCTGACGGACTCCTCGGTCATGTCCCTCATCCAGACGCAGCTGCCCTCCGCCTCCTCCGAGGACTAGGAGAAGGCGGAGAGCCGGGAGGACCAGCGGCCCGAACGGTCGCGGGCAGACGGGCGAGGGTTCGCGGGCAGACGGGCGAGGGTGGGCAGGCACACTCCAGCCCCCGGACAGGTCGTTCGCACACCGTAGGGGCATCCGGGATCAGCCCGGGTGCCCCTACCGGCGCTCAGGAGGGCAGCATGCCGTTGCCCACGCCGGGCCGCTCCGGTTCCATGCCGCCGGGCGGCGGGCACCGGAGCCGGATACGTTTTCGATGCCCCAGGTAGAGTGGTGCTCTCCTCAGCGCGACACCTCGGCCGAGCGTCTCGGACGAGTACGTCCATGCTGGAGGAGGTCAGCACGAGCACACCGCGACAACTTCACAAAAGATCTCCACAGGGGCGCCGGGAAGTCTGGTCGGCATGTGAGTCCGTCATGCCACCACTGCCGTAATCCGACCCCGGAGGTCTTCTCGTGGTTCCGCCCCTCCCCCCGTCCGGCCGCCGCACGTTGTTCGGCCGGCTCACCCTCCCCGAGCGCAACTACGTCGCGGAGGCCCTGCGCGCCGAGACGGTGGGCGGCATCATCCTGCTGGCCGCGGCCGTAGCCGCGCTGGTCTGGGCGAACACATTCGGCTCCAGTTACGCATCCGTCAGTTCCTTCCACTTCGGTCCGGAGACGCTGGGGCTCGATCTCTCGGTGGCCCACTGGGCGGCCGACGGACTGCTCGCCGTGTTCTTCTTCGTCGCCGGCGTCGAACTCAAGCGCGAGCTGGTGGCCGGCGAACTCCGTGACCCCCGTGCCGCAGCCCTGCCCGTCGCCGCCGCACTCTGCGGCATGGCCGTCCCGGCACTCGTCTACACGCTGACCGCCGGGCTCGGTGGAGGGAGTCTCGGGGGCTGGGCCGTCCCCACCGCCACCGACATCGCGTTCGCGCTCGCCGTACTCGCGGTCATCGGCACCTCGCTGCCGGCGGCGCTCCGCGCCTTCCTGCTGACGCTCGCCGTCGTCGACGACCTCTTCGCCATCCTCATCATCGCGGTCTTCTTCACCGAGAGCATCGACTTCCTCGCCCTCGGGGGCGCAGCGGTCGGTCTGGTCGTGTTCTACGTGCTGCTGCGCACGGGAGTGCGGGGCTGGTACGTCTACGTGCCGCTCGCTCTGGTCATCTGGGGACTGATGTACAACAGCGGCGTCCACGCCACGATCGCGGGCGTCGCCATGGGCCTCATGCTCCGCTGCACCCGGCGGGAAGGCGAGGCGCATTCCCCGGGCGAGCACATCGAGCACCTGGTGCGCCCTCTGTCGGCCGGTGTCGCGGTGCCGCTCTTCGCCCTCTTCTCGGCCGGCGTCACCCTCAAGGGCGATGCCCTGGCCGGAGTCTTCACCCGGCCCGAAACGCTCGGAGTGGTCCTCGGTCTGATCGTCGGCAAGACCGTCGGCATCTTCGGCGGCACCTGGCTCGTCACCCGCTTCACCAAGGCCGAGCTGAACAAGGACCTGGCCTGGGCCGATGTCTTCGCGGTCGCCACGCTGGCCGGTATCGGCTTCACCGTTTCGCTGCTCATCGGGGAACTCGCCTTCGCCGGCGACGAGGAAATGATCAACGAGGTCAAGGCGGCGGTGCTCATCGGTTCCCTGATTGCCGCCGTACTCTCCGGTGTACTGCTCAAACTGCGGGTACGCAGATACAAGGCGCTGTACGACGCCGAGGAACTCGACGCGGACGAGTCGGGAATACCCGACGTCTACGAACAGGACGACCCGGAGTACCACCTGCGCATGGCAGCGATCTACGAGAAGAAGGCTGCCGAGCACCGCCGCCGTGCCGAACAGACGGGGGCAGCGAGCAGCAAGCCGGACAGTCCGGCATGATCTGACATCGGATGTACGGAAGAGAAGAGGGAGTCAGGGATGAGCGACCCCGGCAACTACGCGGGCAGCACCGACCGTAGTCTCGGACAGCTGTTCGCCTCGGCCACCGCCGAGATGTCCGCGCTGGTGCACGACGAGATCGCCCTGGCGAAGGCCGAGGTGCGTGAGGACGTCAAGCGCGGTGTGATCGGCAGCGTGGCGTTCATCGTCACGGGTGTGCTGATCCTGTTCGCGATCCCCGTGCTCAGCTTCGCCGCTGCCTACGGGATCCACAATCTCGGGCTCGGTCTCGCCTGGTCGTTCCTGATCGTCGGCGGTGCCTTCATCCTGCTGGGGATCCTGCTCGCCCTCTTCGGGCTCGCCAAGTTCAAGAAGGTCAAGCCGCCGGAGAAGTCGATCGCTTCGGCCAAGCAGACCGCGGCGGTCCTGCAGGGCGTCAAGCCGCACCCCCGCCCCGTGGTCACCGCACACGCGATCGAGCAGGCGCAGGGCAGCACCCTGTCGGGCAAGGCCATCGAGAGCCGGCCTGTCCAGGACAAGGCTCTCCCTGTGACACGCTCCTCCACATGACCGACCCCGATTACAGCGCATCCGGCCCGGTGGGGCCGCTGGGGCCGGCTGCCGGTTCCGGCAGCCCCGTCCGGCTCGACGGGCCCTGGACCCACCGCGACGTGGCCGCCAACGGCGCCCGCTTCCACATCGCCGAGCTCGGTGACGGGCCGCTGGTTCTGCTGCTGCACGGATTCCCGCAGTTCTGGTGGACCTGGCGTCATCAGCTGACCGCCTTGGCCGACGCCGGGTACCGTGCGGTCGCGATGGACCTGCGCGGGGTCGGCGGCAGCGACCGCACGCCCCGCGGCTACGACCCGGCGAATCTGGCGCTCGACGTCACCGGCGTGATCCGTTCGCTCGGTGAGCCGGACGCGGCGCTCGTGGGACACGACATGGGGGGCTACCTCGCGTGGACCGCCGCGGTGATGCGCCCCAAGCTGGTGCGGCGGCTCGTCGTCTCGTCCATGCCGCATCCGCGCCGCTGGCGTTCCTCGATGCTCTCGGACCTCGCGCAGTCACGGGCCGGCTCACACATCTGGGGCTTTCAGCGGCCATGGGTTCCGGAACGTCAGCTGGTGGCGGACGACGCCGCGTTGGTGGCACGGCTGATCCGCGACTGGGCGGGGCCACACACTCCGGACTTCCCCGACGACAAGACCGTGGACGTCTACCGCCGCGCCATGTGCATCCCCTCGACGGCGCACTGCTCGATCGAGCCGTACCGCTGGATGGTGCGTTCCCTGGCACGCCCGGACGGCGTCCAGTTCAACCGACGGATGAAGCGGCCGGTGCGCGTACCGACGCTGCACCTCCACGGCTCACTCGATCCGGCGGTCCGGACCCGTAGTTCAGCGGGGTCGGGCGAGTACGTCGAGGCGCCCTACCGATGGCGACTTTTCGACGGTCTGGGGCACTTCCCCCACGAGGAGGATCCGGCCGGGTTCTCGACCGAACTCATCAACTGGCTCAAGGACCCCGAGCCCGACCGGTAGCCGAGGGACACAGGTGTCCGACGAACAGCCAATTGCCTGCCGCATAAGCCAATTGGCTGACTCGCGCGCGATTACCGACCTTGGGTGCCGGGCAGACGTCGGGTATGGGCTGGACGCGCGACTTCAATGACGCAGCACGCAACCGCCGCTCGACCGCTCTTGCTGGTCCGAGCATTCACGAGGGGGACGGCTCGCGGAGCCGGGTGCACGATGTGAGCGATTTCCATGATCTGCGGCTGGGTATCCCGCGCATCCTCCACCGCCGGGCCCGCTGGGTCTCGGCGCGGCTGCGCCATCCCCGCGGATGACGTAGTCAACCGCGGTAGGAACACACCACGCGAAGGCCCCGGACCGTTCAGGTCCGGGGCCCGTGCGTGATATCCACGCGGCAGCGGACCGCCGTCCGTCCGGGGCCGGTTCCCGTCCGTCCGGGACCTGTCCCCCTCCGTACGGGGCCGGTTCCCATGCGTACGGCCGGCCGGCACCTCTCCAGCCCGTCGTGAAGGCACCGGCAGTGCGGGCGCCCGGGATGCATACGACTGCGTACGGTCCCGGGGCCCGCAGAGCCGACCGGCACCGGTCGGTCGCGGGGCCTCAGAGCGCGCAGCCCTGGCTGTCGACCTGCTGGACCGCGGACTTGCCGGCCTCGATGTCCTGGCGGATCTCGTCGCCCGTCAGCGCGTAGCCCGTGTCCGGGTCGTCGAGCGACTTGGCGAACACCACTCCGTACACCTCTCCGTCCGGAGTGAGCAGTGGACCGCCGGAGTTGCCCTGGCGCACCGTCGCGAAGAGTGAGTACACATCCCGCCGCACGGTGCCCCGGTGGTAGATGTCCGGGCCGTTGGCGTCGATACGGCCCCGGATGCGGGCGGACCGCACGTCGTAGGCGCCGTTCTCCGGGAATCCGGCGACGATGGCGCTGTCACCGCTCCGCGCGTCGTCGTCGGGGTCGGTGAAGCGCAGCGGTGCGGCGTCCAGGTCAGGGACGTCCAGTACGGCGATGTCGCGCTGCCAGTCGTAGAGGACGACCTTGGCGTCGTACAACCGGCCCTCGCCGCCGATCTGGACGGTCGGTTCGTCGACGCCGCCGACCACGTGGGCGTTGGTCATCACCCGGCGGTCGGAGAAGACGAAGCCGGTCCCTTCGAGCACCTTGCCGCAGCCGGGTGCCATGCCGACGACCTTCACGATGGACTTCTTGGCCCGGGCGGCGACAGGGCTGCCGACCAGCGCGGGGTCGGGGGGCTCCACCTCGGTGATGGGCTCGTTGGCGAAGGGGCTGAAGACCTGCGGGAAACCGTTCTGCGCCAGGACGGAGGAGAAGTCCGTGAACCAGGTGGAGGCCTGATCGGGCATCACCCGGGACACCCCGAGCAGGACCGAGGAGCTGCGGACCTCCTTGCCCAGGGTGGGCAGTGACGTACCGGCGAGCGCGGAGCCGATGAGCCAGGCGACCAGGAGCATGGCCACCACGTTGACCAGGGAGCCGCCCGTGGCGTCCAGGGCGCGCGCCGGCGACCAGGTGATGTACCTGCGGAGCCTGTTGCCGAGGTGCGTGGTGAACGCCTGGCCCACCGAGGCACACACGATCACGATCACGACCGCCACGATGGCTGCGGTGGAGGAGACCTCCGACCCGTCGGTCGCCTGGTCCCAGATGACCGGCAGCAGGTAGACGGCCACGAGACCGCCGCCCAGAAAGCCGATCACGGACAGGATGCCGACGACGAAACCCTGGCGATAACCGATGACCGCGAACCACACGGCGCCGACGAGCAGCAGGATGTCCAGCACGTTCACCGTCTATAGCCTCGCAGATTCGTCGCCTGGCCCGTCCGGTTCGACGGGGTCCGGGCCGGCCCCGGAACAGCGCAGCACGGGGGTCAGCCTGTCATGCGCGCCAGTCGAGCGGCACCTGCCTGGTCCGGTCCCAGGGGCGTTCCCATCCCGCGTAGTGCACGATCCTGTCGATCACACCGGCTGTGAATCCCCAGACCAGTGCGGATTCGACCAGAAATGCCGGGCCCTGGTGGCCGCTCGGATGGACGGCTGTCGCGCGGTTGGCCGGATCCGTGAGATCCGCCACGGGGGCGGTGAAGACCCGCGCGGTCTCGGCCGGATCGACGGCGCCCACCGGGCTGGGCGTCCGCCACCAGCCGAGGACGGGCGTCACGACGAAGCTGCTCACGGGGATGTAGAGCCGGGGGAGGACACCGAAGAGCTGGACCCCGCTCGGATCGAGTCCGGTCTCCTCCTCGGCCTCCCGCAGCGCCGCCCTGAGCGGCCCGGTGGTCATGTGGTCGCCGTCCTCGGGGTCGAGGGAGCCTCCGGGGAACGACGGCTGGCCGGCGTGGGAGCGCAGGGTCCCGGAACGCTCCATGAGGAGCAGCTCCGGACCGCGCTCCCCTTCGCCGAAGAGGATCAGGACGGCGGACTGGCGCCCGGCGCCGCTCTCCGGCGGGAGGAAGCGGCTCAGCTGCCGGGCCTGCACCGTCTGCGCCGCGTGGGCCACGGGCTCGAGCCAGGCGGGCAGGCCGTCGGTGGAGACGGTGAGCGGGCTGTCGCCGCGCGTGCCCTTCCCCGTGGTGGCCGCGTCGGCCGCGGCCCGTGTCCTCTGTGCGTGCGTCATGGGCACCCCCGTCCTTCCAACGCCTGTCGTCGGTGTTTTCGTTCCGCGCGACCTCGCCCCCGGGGCGGGGAAGGGCACCGCTCACTCCCCTCCCCGACGAGCCGCTCGCCCCTCGCCTCGGCGCGCTGCTCACCTCTCCTTCCCGCGGACCGGGAAGGGCGGCCGCTCATCCGGCTCCCAGCGGCGGGGCGGGGATGCCCGGGTAGTCCGGCGGCGGACTGAGCCGCTGGCCCGGATAACCGCCCATCTCGTACTTCAGGAGCTTCTTCGCCTTCTCGGGATCCGTCTCGCCCTCTCCGTAGGCGGGGCAGAGAGCGGCGATGGGGCAGGCGCCGCAGGCCGGCTTGCGGGAGTGGCAGATGCGGCGGCCGTGGAAGACCACGCGGTGCGAGAGCATCGTCCACTCGCTCTTCGGGAAGATCGCCGCGATGTCCGCCTCGACCTTCTCCGGGTCCTCCTGCTCGGTCCACTTCCAGCGGCGGACCAGCCGGCCGAAGTGCGTGTCCACCGTGATGCCGGGCACCCCGAAGGCGTTGCCGAGGACCACGTTGGCCGTCTTGCGCCCGACACCGGGCAGCTTCACGAGATCCACCAGCCGGCCGGGGAGCTCGCCCGCGAAATCGTCCCTCAGGGCGGCGGACAGCCCCATGAGAGACCGCGCCTTCGCCCGGAAGAAGCCGGTCGGACGGATGATCTCCTCCAACTCCTCGGGAACGGCGGCGGCCATGTCCTCCGGTGTGGGATAGGCGGCGAAGAGGGCGGGGGTGGTCTGGTTGACCCTCAGGTCGGTGGTCTGGGCGGAGAGGACCGTGGCCACCAGGAGCTCGAAGGGGTTACGGAAGTCCAGCTCGGGGTGGGCGTACGGATAGACCTCGGCGAGTTCGCGGTTGATCCGGCGGGCGCGGCGGACCATCGCGAGACGCGACTCCGGCTTCGCGCGTCCGCCCCGCGGTTCCAGGGGTGCGTCCGACGGCTTCGCGGACTTCTCCGGCGCCGCCTTCGTCGAGCGGTTCGCGGCTTTCTTCCCTCTTCGTACACCCTGTTCGCCCACAGCGGAATTCTCGTCTCCCGACACCCCATCAGCCCCCTTGGCCTGCGCTCTCACCGGCGATCCGGACACCCGGCCAGCCTAGAGCCAGGGACTGACATCCGCCCCGGTCACCGCGTATCCACGCCCAATCGGCCCCCTGCCGTAGGGTCCGGCACGCCCGTGCGTCAAACTGGTTTGTGATCGATCGCACTGTTTTACCGTCCGGCATCATGGAAACCACGCTTCCCTGAACAGGCCGACAAGGAGAGAACTCGTGGACGACGTTCTGCGGCGCGCCCCGCTTTTCGCGGCGCTCGATGACGAGCAGGCCGCGGAGCTCCGCGCCTCGATGAGTGAGGTGACCCTCGCGCGCGGCGACGCGCTGTTCCACGAGGGCGACCCGGGTGACCGCCTGTACGTGGTCACCGAGGGCAAGGTGAAGCTCCACCGCACCTCGCCCGACGGGCGGGAGAACATGCTGGCCGTCCTCGGCCCCGGCGAGCTGATCGGGGAGCTGTCGCTCTTCGACCCGGGCCCGCGCACCGCCACAGCGTCGGCGCTCACCGAGGTCAAGCTCCTCGGCCTCGGTCACGGAGACCTCCAGCCCTGGCTGAACGCACGTCCCGAGGTGGCCACCGCGCTGCTGCGCGCTGTCGCACGCCGGCTGCGCAAGACCAACGACCAGATGTCCGACCTGGTCTTCTCCGATGTGCCGGGCCGCGTCGCCCGTGCGCTCCTCGACCTGTCGCGCCGCTTCGGCGTGCAGTCGGAAGAGGGCATCCACGTCGTGCACGACCTGACGCAGGAAGAGCTCGCCCAGCTGGTCGGCGCCTCCCGCGAGACGGTCAACAAGGCGCTCGCGGACTTCGCGGGCCGCGGCTGGCTCCGGCTCGAGGCGCGCGCCGTGATCCTGCTGGACGTGGAGCGGCTGGCGAAGCGCTCCCGCTGACGCCTCGGCCTGTGCGCGGTGGCCGGACGGCGGCCGCGGCAGGACACCGTCACCGAGGAAGGCCCCACCCGCGGTGGGGCCTTTCGCGTACGGCCGGGCCCGTCAGATCAGGCCGTGCTCCGTCAGGTACTCCAGCTGCGCCCGTACCGACAGCTCCGCCGCCGGCCAGAGGGACCGGTCCACATCCGCGTAGACCGCCGCCACCACCTCGGCGGGCGTCAGGCGTCCCGCCTCGACGGCCGTCTCGACCTGGGCCAGGCGGTTCGCCCGGTGGGCGAGGTAGAACTCCACCGCACCCTGCGCGTCCTCCAGCACCGGCCCGTGCCCCGGCAGCACGGTGTGCACCCCGTCGTCGACCGTCAGCGAGCGCAGCCGCCGCAGGGTGTCCAGGTAGTCGCCGAGCCGGCCGTCCGGGTGGGCGACGACCGTGGTTCCACGCCCGAGGATCGTGTCGCCCGTCAGTACCGCCCGGTCGGCGGGCAGATGGAACGAGAGCGAGTCCGCGGTGTGCCCCGGGGTGGGGACGACCCGGAGTTCGAGCCCTCCCGTGGTGATCACGTCGCCTGCCGCGAGCCCTTCGTCCCCCAGTCGCAGCGCCACGTCCAGGGCTCGCACCTTCGTGCCCGTGAGCTCGGCGAACCGGGCGGCGCCCTCCGCGTGATCGGGATGGCCGTGCGTGAGCAGGGTGAGACCGACGCGCCTGCCCGCCTTCTCCACGGTGTCGACGACGGCCCGCAGGTGTACGTCGTCGAGCGGGCCGGGGTCGATCACGACCGCGAGGCCGGAATCCGGCTCCGCGACGATCCAGGTGTTCGTCCCGTCCAGGGTCATCGCCGAGGCGTTGGGCGCCAGGACGTTGACCGTCCGGGTGGTGGCGGGCCCCGAGAGGACGCCGCCGCGGGGCTGTCCGGGCAGCGCGGCCGCATCGCTCATGAGGGGGTTCCGTCCGTTCCGTCGCCCGCGGAAGGGGAAGCGGGTCCGTCCGCCGTCGGGACGTGTTTGGTGAACTCCTCGTGCCCCGGCCAGCTGAGCACCAGCTCCTCACCCTCCATGCGGGCCTCTGCCAGCACCGGAGCGAGGTTCTGGGAATCCGCTGCCTTCAGCGCCTCCGCGGCCGTCCCGTACGGCCTCAGCGCCCGCAGCGTGGCCACGGTGGGCGGCATCATCAGCAGTTCGCCCCTGTCGTAGCCGTCCGTGGCGTCCCCGGGGCGGATCCACACCGTCCGGTCGGCCTCGGTGGAGGCGTTCCGGGTGCGCTGGCCCTCCGGGAGCGCGGCCACGAAGAACCAGGTGTCGTAGCGGCGCGGTTCGAAGGCCGGGGTGATCCAGCGCGCCCACGCGGCCAGCAGATCGGAGCGCAGCACCAGGCCCCGGCGGTCCAGGAAGCCCGCGAAGGACAGCTCCCGGTCGACGAGGGCCTTGCGGTCGGTCTCCCAGTCGGCGCCCGTGGTGTCGCTCACGACGGTGTCGGCGGTCGGCCCGGCCAGCAGCACACCCGCCTCCTCGTACGTCTCCCTGACCGCGGCGCAGACCACGGCCTGGGCCTCGGCCGCCGTGGCGACGCCCAGCCGGCCGGCCCACGTCTCGAGGGAGGGTCCCGCCCAGCCGACGAGGTGGTCGTCGTCGCGCGGGTCGACCCCGCCACCCGGATAGGCGTACGCGCCCCCGGCGAAGGCCATGCTGGTGCGCCGGCGCAGCATGTGGACCTGGGGACCGGTGGCACCCGGTCCCGTGGTGTCGTCCCGGAGCAGCATCACCGTGGCCGCACGCCTCGGGGACACGGCCGTCAGCTCGCCGCTGGCGAGGGCCCTGATCCGGGCGGGCCATTCCGGTGGGTACCACTGACCGTTGGACATGGCCGGAGGCTATCCGGAACCGCGCCGATGTTCGAGGGCCCGGGAGGGCGACGTCCGCCCCTTGCACACGCACGATCCAGGCAGGTCGCGGCACCCCGCACGGGCACGGTCCCCGTGGCCTCACCGGGCAGGGACGCGCGTGATCCCGCCCGGCCGCGGACGGCCGGACGGGATCGGAGTGGTGCGGGATCAGCCGTCGACGAGCTCGACCTGGACCTCGACCTCGACCGGCGCGTCCAGCGGCAGCACCGCGACGCCCACGGCGCTGCGGGCGTGCACGCCCTTGTCGCCCAGTACGGCGCCCAGCAGCTCGCTCGCGCCGTTGATCACACCCGGCTGCCCGGTGAAGTCCGAGGCCGACGCGACGAAGCCCACGACCTTCACGACCCGTGCGATCCGGTCCAGGTCACCGGCGACCGACTTCACGGCCGCCAGGGCGTTCAGCGCGCAGGTCTTCGCGAGCTCCTTGGCCTCGTCCGCCGTCACCTCGGCGCCGACCTTGCCGGTGACGGCGAGCTTGCCGTCCACCATCGGGAGCTGGCCGGAGGTGTAGACGTACACCCCTGACCGCACGGCCGGCTGGTAGGCGGCCAGCGGCGGTACGACGTCCGGGAGCGTCAGGCCGAGTTCGGCGAGCTTCGCCTCTACGGCGCCCGCCACTACGGCTTCTCCCGCTTCAGGTAGGCCACGAGCTGCTCGGGGTTGTTCGGGCCGGGAACGACCTGGACAAGCTCCCAGCCGTCCTCGCCCCAGGTGTCCAGAATCTGCTTGGTCGCGTGCACGAGAAGGGGCACGGTCGCGTATTCCCACTTGGTCATGAGCCGACTGTAATGCCTGGCACACGCGGTCCCGTGCGTAGCCTGCCTGCCGACTGGTTAGGCTCGAAGACGTGAGCAGGTTCCAGGTCGTCAGCGGCAAGGGCGGGACCGGTAAGACCACGGTCGCCGCCGCACTCGCGCTCGCCCTCGCGACCGAGGGCAGGCGCACTCTCCTCGTCGAGGTCGAGGGCAGGCAGGGCATCGCCCAGCTCTTCGAGTCCGAGGCCCTCCCCTACGAAGAACGCAGGATCGCCGTGGCGCCGGGCGGCGGCGAGGTCCACGCGCTGGCGATCGACGCCGAGCGCGCGCTCCTCGACTACCTCCAGATGTTCTACAAGCTGGGCAGCGCCGGCCGGGCACTCAAGAAGCTCGGCGCGATCGACTTCGCCACCACCATCGCCCCGGGGGTCCGGGACGTCCTGCTGACCGGCAAGGCCTGTGAGGCCGTGCGCCGCAAGGACAAGCAGGGCCGTTTCGTCTACGACCACGTGATCATGGACGCGCCGCCGACGGGCCGCATCACCCGCTTCCTCAACGTGAACGACGAGGTTGCGGGGCTGGCACGGATCGGCCCGATACACAACCAGGCGCAGGCCGTGATGCGGGTGCTGAAGTCTCCCGAGACGGCGGTCCACCTGGTGACGCTCCTGGAGGAGATGCCGGTCCAGGAGACGGCGGACGGCATCGCCGAACTGCGGGCCGCCGAACTGCCCGTGGGCCGGGTCGTGGTGAACATGGTGCGACCCCATCTGCTGGACGAGGAGGCGCTGCGGTCGGCGTCGGGGGCTCGCCGCAAGGAGATCGCGAAGACGCTCACCCGGGCCGGAGTGACAGGCTCCGCCGGGCTGGTCAAGCCGCTGGTCGAGCAGGCCACCGAGCATGCCCAGCGGGTGGGCCTGGAGCGTGAGCAGCGCGCGGTGCTGGCCGGACTCGGGCTGCCCATGGCGGAGCTCCCGCTCATGGGCGGCGGAGTGGGCCTGTCCGCGCTGAACGAGCTGGCCGAGGAGTTCCGTAAACAGGGGGTCGGCGACGAGACCGCGGACGCGGCGGGGCAGTCGCCCCGGGGCGGCAAGCCGCTCGGCTCCGGACGAGGGGTGGGATCATGACGCCGGACACGGACATCGCACCGGGACTGGACACCGACGCGCTCCTGGACGACCCGGAGATCCGCATCGTCGTGTGCTGCGGCTCCGGTGGCGTGGGCAAGACCACGACCGCGGCGGCGCTCGGCGTACGGGCTGCCGAGCGCGGCCGCAAGGTCGTCGTCCTCACCATCGACCCTGCCCGTCGGCTCGCCCAGTCGATGGGCATCGACCAGCTGGACAACATCCCGCGCCGGGTCGAGGACATCGAGGGCGAGGGCGAGCTGCACGCCATGATGCTCGACATGAAGCGCACCTTCGACGAGACGGTCGAGGCGCACACGGACGCCGAGCGGGCCCGCGCGATCCTGGAGAACCCCTTCTACCAGTCGCTGTCGGCCGGGTTCGCGGGCACGCAGGAGTACATGGCGATGGAGAAGCTGGGCCAGCTGAGGGCGCGCGACGAGTGGGACCTGATCATCGTCGACACCCCGCCGTCCCGTTCCGCCCTGGACTTCCTGGACGCGCCGAAACGTCTCGGCTCGTTCCTGGACGGGAAGTTCATCCGACTGCTGATCGCCCCGGCGAAGATCGGCGGGCGTGCGGGGATGAAGTTCCTCAACGTCGGGATGTCGATGATGACGGGGACACTCGGCAAACTGCTCGGCGGACAGTTCCTGCGCGACGTACAGACGTTCGTCGCGGCGATGGACTCCATGTTCGGCGGATTCCGTACCCGGGCCGACGCGACGTACAAGCTGCTCCAGGCGCCCGGCACGGCCTTCCTCGTGGTGGCGACGCCGGAGCGGGACGCACTGCGCGAGGCCGCCTACTTCGTGGAGAGGCTGGCCGCGGAGGAGATGCCGCTGGCGGGTCTCGTCCTCAACCGGGTGCACGGCAGCGGGGCCTCCCGGCTCTCCGCGGAACGGGCGCTGGCAGCCGCAGAAAATCTTGAGGACGCCGGCATTGTGGATCAGACGGCCGGGAAGGCTGGCTTTGGTGACCCGGCGGACCCGGTGACCGCCACCTCTCCCGACGCCCCGGAATCGCCGCTCTCCCCCGCGCACGACGACGAGCCCGCCCCGCACGAGCCGCCACAGCAGGAGCTGCCCCAGCCCGACCGGACGTCACGTACCCCCGAGCCGCACAGCCGTGGCCGAAAGTCACCTGACCCGTCCGGGCCCCCCACGGAGACGGAAGCAGACGGGCACGGCGCACCCGTCACCGACGCCGTATCCGTCGAAGTGTCCGTCGATGAGCTGACCACGGGCCTGTTGCGACTGCACGCGGAGCGCATGCAGGTCGTGGCGCGCGAACAGGACACACGCGAGCGCTTCACCACGCTCCACCCCGAGGTCCTGGTGACCGAGGTGGCCGCGCTCCCTGGTGACGTGCACGACCTCTCAGGCCTCAGGGCCATCGGGGAGCGGCTCGCGACCGGTTCCGCATCCGCCCCGGCCGGAGCTGTGTAGGACCGCCACCGCCGGGCTCTCCGCATCCGGACGCCCCCGGTGGCACTACCCCACGGCGGCGAACGTCTCGTGCAGCTCGTCGTCGTGCAGGTCGTCCTCCAGGCCCACCGCTGCGGGCAGCATGCCCGTGGACCGCTCGTACTCACTGCGCGCGGTCTCCAGCAGACGCCGCCAGGACGTCACTGTGGGCCGCCGCCGCAGCAGTGCGCGGCGCTCCCGCTCCGTCATCCCGCCCCACACGCCGAACTCGACGCGGTTGTCCAGCGCGTCGGCCAGGCATTCGGTCCGCACCGGGCATCCGGTGCACACCGCCTTGGCCCTGTTCTGCGCTGCCCCTTGTACGAACAATTCATCCGGATCGGTAGTGCGGCAGGCTGCCTGCGCACTCCAGTCGGTTACCCAGCCCATGCCGGCGCCGTCCTCTCCCGAATCGAGGCTCCCCCACGGCGGCAGCGGCATATTCACCGCTGCCAGTTGAGGACGTTACGGAAGGTGGCGACAGCACAACACCCCCTTCGGGCCCAATCTTGAATGACCCGAACGGACTATGCGTACGCGGCAGATCACCCAGAGGAGTGATGCGAGGACATGCGCGACTATCCCGACGGAATCGGGACAGTAACCCCCAATTGGCAACGGACATTCATTGACACACGAGGCGATTTCGGGAACGCCTCGACAGGTGGCTGAATTCCGCAGAAGGCCGTGCAGGGGGGTTGATACGAAATCGGACTGCTGTGACAGTTGAGAGCAGCTTAGGCCAAGGCCTATACGCGTGTCCGGCGAATGAGAACGTAGGCTGCCCCCATGCCAAAGAAGCGCTCAGGCGGGGGTCTGACGACGACCCAGCAGGCCGCCAAGTTCCTCGGTGTCGCCGCGCTCTCCGGAGCTGTGCTGGCCGGCATCGCACTGCCGGCCGCCGGCGCACTCGGGCTCGCCGCCAAGGGGACGGTCGAGGGATTCGACGAGATCCCTTCCAACCTCAAGACGCCGCCGCTGAGCCAGCGGATCACGATCCTGGACAACGAGGGCGGGCTCATCGCGACGGACTACTCGCGCGACCGCACCGTCGTCCCGCTCAAGGACATCTCTCCGTACATGCAGGACGCGATCATCGCGATCGAGGACTCCCGCTTCTACGAGCACGGCGCGGTGGACCTCAAGGGCATCCTGCGTGCGATGAACCGCAACGTGCAGGAGGGCGGCGCCGCACAGGGGGCCTCGACCCTCACCCAGCAGTACGTGAAGAACGTGTTCGTCGAGGAGGCGGGCGACGACCCGGACAAGGTCGCCGAGGCCACCCAGCAGACCCTGGGCCGTAAGGTCCGGGAGCTGAAGTACGCGATCCAGGTCGAGGAAGAGCTCGGCAAGAAGAAGATCCTGGAGAACTACCTCAACATCACGTTCTTCGGGCAGCAGGCCTACGGCATCGAGGCGGCCTCCCAGCGCTACTTCTCCAAGCACGCCAAGGACCTGAAGCTGGAGGAGGCGGCGATGCTGGCCGGTCTCGTCCAGTCGCCGACCCGCTACGACCCGGTCAACGACGCGGAGGAGGCGACCAAGCGTCGCAACACCGTGCTGCAGCGCATGGCCGCCGTCGGCGACATCTCGAAGGACGAGGCCGCGAAGGCGGCCGCCGCCCCGATCACGCTGAAGGTCAGCAAACCGAAGAGTGGCTGCATCACAGCCGTCAGCGGTGCCGGCTTCTTCTGCGACTACGTGCGCAAGACGGTGCTGACCGACCCGATCTTCGGAAAGACCGCCGAGGAGCGCACCAAGCTCTGGAACCTCGGCGGTCTGACCATCAGGACCACGCTCTCACCGCGCGCGCAGCAGGCGGCCGACGACGCGGCCACCTCGAAGGTCAACAAGGACGACAAGGTCGCCGCCTCGGTGGTGCAGGTCCAGCCCGGCACCGGCAAGATCCTCTCGATGGGCCAGTCCAGGCCGTACGGCCTGGACCAGAAGAGGAACGAGACCGTCCTCAACCTCGCCGTCAACAACAAGATGGGCGGGAGCACCTACGGCTTCCAGGTCGGCTCGACGTTCAAGCCGATCACGGCGGCCGCGGCGCTGGAGAAGGGCATCAGCCCGGCTCAGACCTTCGACACCCCGTGGAAGACGTCCCTGCCCCTGGACACCTACAGGACCTGCGACGGCGGTCCCGCCGGTGGTGGCGACTGGTCCGTGCAGAACGAACTGGAGTCCGAGAAGGGCTCCTTCGACATGACGGGCGCGCTCGGCAAGTCCATCAACACCTACTTCGCGAAGCTGGAACAGAAGGCCGGCCTCTGCGAGACGCTCACCATGGCCGGGAAGGTCGGGTACGAGCGGGGGAACGGCAAGCCGCTGACGGAGAACCCCTCGATCACACTCGGCACGACGGAGAGCACTCCGCTCGCCATGGCCACCGCGTACGCGGCGTTCGCCAACCGCGGTACGTACTGCACGCCGGTCGCCATCGAGTCGATCAAGGACGCCAACGGCAAGAAGCTGCCGACGCCGAAGTCCTCCTGCTCGCGCGCGATGAGCGAGACGACGGCGGACACCATCAACCAGATGCTCAAGGGCGTGGTCGAGGACGGCACCGGCACCCAGGCCGGACTCACCGACCGCGACAACGCGGGCAAGACCGGTACGACCGAGCGGCGCGTCGACGCCTGGTTCGTCGGGTACACGCCGAACCTCTCCACCGCGGTGTGGGTCGGGTCCGACGGTGGCCAGAAGGTGCCGATGTACGACATCAACATCGGTGGCCAGTACTACGACAAGGTCTGTGGCGGCTGTCTGCCCGGACCCATCTGGAAGACGGCGATGACCGGCGCCCTGAACGCGTCCGAGACCCCGTCCTTCAACCCGATCTCGGTGCCGCGCGCCAAGGAGAAGGAGAAGGACACCGGGAGGGACCGGGGCCGTGGCGAGGGCGGGAACGGCGGCAACGACGGCAAGCCCGGCACGGCCGACCCCATCGGCGGGATCACCCTGCCGCCCGGCATCATCGGCGGGAACGACGGCGGGCGCGGCGGAAACGGTCCCTGACCGTCCGGTTCACGTGACGACGGTATGAAGGAGGAGGGGCACCCCGGCCAGGGGTGCCCCTCCTCTTGTTCTCGGTGTCCTGGAGCCCCGAGCCTCTCGGCCCGCACCGGGTCCGGCCGGTCAGCCCGCGAGCAGCTCCTTCACCGTGGCGGCGACCCGGCCGCCCTCGGCCAGTCCCGCCACCTTCGGGTTGACGATCTTCATGACGGCGCCCATCGCCCGCGGCCCCTCGGCGCCACCCGCCTTCGCCTCCTCGACGGCCTGCGCCACGATCGCCCGCAGCTCGTCGTCGGAGAGCTGCTTGGGCAGGTAGGCGTCGAGCAGCTCGCCCTCGGCCTTCTCCCGCTCCGCCTGCTCCGTCCGGCCGCCCTGCGCGAAGGCCTCGGCCGCCTCGCGGCGCTTCTTCGCCTCCTTGGCGATCACCTTCTGCACCTCGTCGTCGGAGAGCTCGCGCGACGTCTTGCCGCTGACCTCTTCCTTGGTGATCGCGGTGAGGGTGAGCCGGAGGGTGGACGAGGTGAGCTCGTCACGCGCCTTCATGGCCGTGGTGAGGTCTTCCTTGAGCTTGGACTTGAGCGTGGTCATGCGGCGATTGTGACAGGTACGGGGCACACCCCGCCCTCCTGTTTTCGTCGCACCGCACCGTTTCTGCGACGATGGCCCCATGCGCGCACGCTACGGAGTACCCCTGAAAGTCACGGCAGTCGGCGCAGCGGTCGGTGCCGCCGGCCTCGTGTACGCGGCCGGGTTCGAGGCCCGCTCGTTCCGCCTCCGCCGGATCACCGTTCCTGTACTCCCGCACGGGGCACGCCCGTTGCGCGTACTCCAGGTCTCCGACATCCACATGGTGAGCGGCCAGCGCAAGAAGCGCGCCTGGCTGCAGTCGCTGGCGGGGCTGCGCCCGGACTTCGTGGTGAACACCGGCGACAACCTCTCCGACCCGGAGGCCGTGCCGGAGGTGCTCGACGCCCTCGGCCCGCTGATGGAGTTCCCCGGGGTCTACGTCTTCGGCTCCAACGACTACTACGGCCCGAAGCTCCGCAACCCGGTGCGTTACCTCCTGGAGAAGACGCAGGGCAAGCACGGGCTCAACGGGAACGCGCCCGCGGTCGACGTCGTCCACAACCCGTGGGAGCCGATGCGGGACGCCTTCGACGCGGCCGGCTGGCAGAACCTCTCGAACACCAGGGGCCGGATCAAGGCCGACGGGCTCGAGATCGCCTTCACCGGGCTGGACGACCCCCACATCAAGCGGGACCGTTACGCCGAGGTCGCCGGCGGCCCCGAAACGGGCGCGGATCTCTCCATCGGCGTCGTGCACGCCCCGTACCTGCGGTCCCTGGACGCCTTCACGGCGGACGGCTACCCCTTGATCCTGGCGGGCCACACCCACGGCGGGCAGCTCTGCATCCCCTTCTACGGCGCCCTTGTCACCAACTGCGACCTGGACACGGACCGGGTGAAGGGCCTCTCCGGCCACACCGTCGGCGAGCAGCGCTCCTACCTCCACGTCTCGGCGGGCTGCGGCACGAACCGCTACACCCCGGTCCGCTTCGCCTGCCCGCCCGAGGCGACCCTGCTGACACTGACGCCGAGGGACTGACCCCCCGGCCCGGCGCAGAAACCGGATTTCGCCTCCGGGCGCGGGTGGGCTAAGGTTATCGATGTCGCCGGGACAACCGGTGGACATCGGGGTGTAGCGCAGCTTGGCAGCGCGCTTCGTTCGGGACGAAGAGGTCGTGGGTTCAAATCCCGCCACCCCGACAGCTGAAACACCAGGTCAGGGGCCTGATCCGCTTAGCGGGTCGGGCCCCTGACTCGTTCCTGGGGCGTCTGGGAGCCGTTCGGGGGGCCACGTACGGGAGGCGGCTCGCCGCCGGCTGCTGAAGACGGTGGGCCGTTCCGCTAATTCGGCGGGACAGCCCGGAAGCGGCCCTCGTCCACCTACGCGGAACCCGGAAAGTACACGCTCGCGCAACGCCGTCCGCGTACGTGCCGGCGCGAGCCCGCCGCCCGGCGGAACCAGGACGCGGATCTCGCGGCGCCACGGCGTGACGAGCGCCGTACGCAAAGACACCCGCTCCTGGGCGGCCGGGACCGCTACGTGGTCCGACGACACCGCCGAGTGACTGGTCCGGGACGCGGGCGGAGTCTCCTGCTCCCCCACCGGCCTGCCGGCCGGCTCAAGGGGACGGATCAGCGAGGATGCCGGACGCTCGCGCACAACCTTGGGGACTTCCCGTGTGTCTAGTGGGACGGCCGGGCTTCAGGCGTCTGTCGCTCCCGCCGTTCCGCGGTCCTCGCAGTTCCCGTCCCTCCGTCAAGGAGTTCCGTTGCACAGAGCAGCCACGGCCGCCGCCGTGCTCGCCCCCCTCCTCGCCCTCGCCCTCACC
This sequence comes from Streptomyces sp. NPDC102402, assembly GCF_044765765.1. NCBI lineage: Bacteria > Bacillati > Actinomycetota > Actinomycetes > Kitasatosporales > Streptomycetaceae > Streptomyces > Streptomyces sp. NPDC102402. Next base: position 922,856 of record NZ_JBIWKR010000001.1, on the reverse strand, counting down.
CCGGCGACGGCTCTCGCCGCCGCCCCTTACAAGGGGGCCAACACCGCGGCCGTCCAAGACGACTTCAACGGTGACGGCTACCGTGACCTGGCTGTCGGCGCGCCCTACGCCGCCAACGCCAGCGTGGAGGAAGCGGGCGCCGTCGTCGTTCTGTACGGGTCGGCCTCATCGGTGAGCACCGCGCGCCGGACGGTGATCACACAGGCGACCTCCGGCGTACCCGGCGACCCCGAGGAGTGGGACGCCTTCGGCACGACGGTGACCAGCTCCGATCTGGACCGGGACGGGTACGCGGACCTGGTCGTCGGGACCCCGAAGGAGCAGGTCGGCGACAAGGAGGCGCGGGGTTCCGTCACCGTCATATGGGGTGGGCCCAGCGGGCTGACGGCAGGTGCGACCCTCTCGCCTCCAGCCGGGTACGGGGACGGACGCACGTACTGCGGTTTCGGGAACTCCCTGGCCACAGGCGACATGAACGGGGACGGCGCCCCGGAGGTGACCATCGGATCGCGCTGCGAGGGCGTCTCCTACAGCGGTCCGTTCACCCGTACCGGCAAGGCCGCCTCCGCCTACCGGGACGAGCGCTTCGGCGAGTCCCGTGGCGTGGTCATGGGCGACGTGAACGGCGACGGCGAGGCGGAGCGCTTCTGGCTGCCCGGCCCCGCCGACGACGACGTCCGCGGAAGTGTGTACGTCGACAACGGCCCTCCGACCGACGACTATCTCGCCAACTGGCCCACCGAGCTCCCCCACGCCGACGGCCACGCCGGCCAGATCGGTGACATCGACGGTGACGGCTACGGCGACCTCGTCACCGGCATCGGGAACGACGACTCCCTCATGAACGCGACCGGGGCGGCGCACCGAGGTGGCGAGATCCAGGTCCTCTACGGCGGCGCGCAGGGCATCCGTGTCGACCAGCAGCCGCAGGTCTTCCACCAGGACACGGCCGGAGTGCCGGGGACCGCTGAGGACGGCGACCGGTTCGGACAGTCGCTCAGCGTCGGGGACGTCGACGCCGACGGGTACGCCGACGTCCTCGTCGGCTCCCCCGACGAGGCGGTCGGCACCCTCGCATCGGCGGGTACAGCCGTTCTGCTGCGCGGCTCCGCCTCCGGCCTGACCACGGCCAAGGCGGTCGGGTACACCCAGAACACGGCTGACGTACCCGGCGCCGCGGAGGCGGGCGACTGGTTCGGCGCGACCGTCCACCTCGCCGACCTCACCAAGGACGGCAAGGCCGAGATGGTGGTCGGCATGCCCACGGAGAACAGCGACGGTTGTCTGTGGACCGCCCGCGGCTCTGCCTCCGGGCCGGTCCTGAGCGGTTCGGTCAACCTGTGCGGCCAGAGTGCCGGAATCACCGTTCGCAATGCGAAGGGCTACTTCGGCGCCGCCCTGCCGAGCCCCTTCGTCTCCAACTAGGCAGGGTGCCCGGCCCGCGCCCGCGCGCCGGTGCAAGGTGCTCGCGCGGCGGTCGGACCCGGGGGGCCCGAGCGCCCGCCCGACGACACGTGGGCCCGGCCTCTCTCCGGGAGAGGGGCCGGGCCCACGGACGTACCGGCGCACGGGAACGGCAGCGCTGAGTCCTGGGCGCGCCGCCGCGGGTGGATCAGGCGGCCGCCGCGGTGCCCTGGGCGACCTGGCGGAGCACCTCGGTCAGCGAGGTGACGACCTCGGCGTCGTCCGCCGGGTGGATCTCGGCGAAGCGGGTCACGGAGCCGGGGATGGAGAGCTTGGCGTCCTCCAGGACCGCTCCGCCCGCGAGACCGGCCGCCTTGCGGGCCTCGTCCTGGGCCCACACGCCGCCGAACTGGCCGAAGGCGGTGCCGACCACGGCGACCGGCTTCGCGGTCAGGGCGCCGGCGCCGTAGGGGCGGGACAGCCAGTCGATGGCGTTCTTCAGGACGGCCGGCATGGTGCCGTTGTACTCGGGCGAGAACAGCAGGAACGCGTCGGCCCTGCCGGCCGCCTCACGCAGCCGGGCCGCGGCCTCCGGGACGCCGCCCTCGACGTCGATGTCCTCGTTGTAGAAGGGGACCTCGACGAGGCCCTCGTACAGATCGACCTCGACACCCTCGGGCGCGTGCTTGACGGCGGCCTCGGCGAGCTGGCGGTTGTGGGAGCCGGCGCGGAGGCTGCCGACGAGAGCGAGGATGCGTACAGACATGAGGGAAGCTCCCAGGAGACGGAGAGTGCAGAAGTATGTGACCGGAGAAGTAAGCGGACCACAGTCCGTTTAAAGTTGTACCACCCAAACGGACCGCGGTCCACTTACGGCCTTCCGGGGCTACCCTGAACCCATGACCGCTCCCCTCCCTCCGCTGCCCGGGCCGCCCGACCCCGGCGAGGCGCGGACGAGCCTCACGCTCGCCACCGCCGGCGAACCGGAGCCGCTGCGGGCGGACGCGGCACGCAATCGCGCACTCCTGCTGGACGCGGCCTCCCGCCTCCTGGCGCGCTGCGGAGCGGCGAACCTCACCATGGAGTCGGTGGCCGCCGCCGCCGGAGTCGGCAAGGGCACCGTCTTCCGGCGCTTCAAGGACCGCACCGGCCTGCTCATCGCGCTACTGGACCACCGTGAGGCCCTGCTTCAGGCCGCCTTCCTCTCCGGGCCGCCGCCCCTTGGCCCGGACGCCCCCGCGGCCGGGCGCCTGCACGCCTTCGGCCCCGCCGTGATGCGCCATGAACGCGACCACCATGAGCTGATCCTGGCCTCCCGTACCGATCCGCTGCGCACCTTCACCGTGCCCGCGCAGCGGCTGAGGCTCAGTCATGTCGCCCTGCTGCTGCGCCAGGCAGACGCGGAGGGTGAGCCCGAGCTCCTCGCCCACACCCTGCTCGGGTCGATCGACACCCCCCTCGTCCACCATCTGACGTGTGAACGGGGCCTGTCCATGGACCGCTTGGAGCAGGGCTGGCACGACCTCCTCACCCGGTACGGAGTGGCGCCCTGAGCGGATCGCGCACCTGGACCAGGGCGTGCGTACCACTGGTCCGCCACGCCCGGCCGGACGCCTCCAGCCGCTCCAGGGTCTGCCGGTCCAGACCCACCACGACATCGGACTTCAGGGTGCGCAGCGCCGCGACGGCGCTGGGGAAGTACGCCGTGACTCCGGCGAACGGTGTGGTCGCCGGCCACCGCCGGTCCCCCACCAGACGACGGTAGTTGAGGTCGCCCTTAAGGACCGTCACGGTGGCACCGGCGAGCTCCGCCCGGAGGTCCCCGGGCATCCGTTCATACGGAAACGGTGCGCAGAAGAACGCATGGGTCCGCACGTCGAGCCTGCCCGCGCCCATGGCCGCCCAGACCCTGCCTCCGATCACCCCCGCCTCGCCGGGGGCCCGGCACAGGCGGCGCAGGCAGTCGACGACGTCGGAGGTCATCGCATCGGAGACGTAGTACGGCGTGGGCTTGACGTACAGCACCACCCGGCCGGCGCGGCCGTGTTCGAGCAGGTGGTCGACAAGGACGAGGTCAGGGATCAGTTCGCGTCCGGTGTTGTCCGCGATGACGGCAACGGTGGCCGCGGACCCGCGTGGCAGGAGCGACCACAGCGCCGCGCTGTCGTCGGCGACCAGACCCGGGTCGGCCTCACCCGGAGCTGATTCGCCCGACGGGCCCCGGAAGCCGAGATCGGCACGGTTTCCCCAGAGCGAGGCCTTGAGGAGGGCAGAGGCCCGCTCGTCGGAGTGGGCGTCGGCGAGGTCGTCCAGGGAGCGGAGCTCCTCCTCGACCGTGGCGCCGCGGAGTTCGGCGCGCTTGAACGGCGCGAAGGGGTCGACGCCCTGCCACGGCCCCTCGTCGAAGTAGCCGACGGCGCCCAGGAGGCGTCGGTAGAAGTAGCTTTCGCCCCACAGGAAGGGGGCGTCGAACCAGGGGCGGCCGACGTGCTCCTTCCCCCACTCCAGCCACAGATCGCGGTCCGGGCCGCCGGGGCCGAGCGGCTCGACGACACCGTGGGCGATCTCGCGCAGAAGGGCGTCCAGGGCCCTGTGCTGCCGGGGGCCGTACGGGAAGGCGTCACGCACCTGCTCGATCAGCGCCGGATGGCGCTCGGCCATGACGCCCCGGGCGAAGCTCCCGGGTTCCCCGCATGTGATCACCGGCGGGAGGCCAGGGCCCCGCCCGGCCCCGGAGGTCATTCGCGTATCGCCCATGCGCCCAGTCTGCCCGGCGGGACGGCCCGGCCCCGTCCCGGGTGCGCGTGTCCGTCGCCCGCACGACCGCGGAAGGCCAACAGCCCGGAGCGAACGGGCACATGGGCGGCCCGGGGCCTGGTTACGATATGCAGCGGCTCAGACGACCTACCCCAGGAAAAGGAACCCGCACCCATGCCGGCCGAGACGTTCGAGTTTCAGGTAGAAGCTCGCCAGCTCCTGCAGATGATGATCCATTCGATTTACTCGAACAAGGACGTTTTCCTGCGTGAGCTCATTTCCAATTCTTCGGACGCGCTGGACAAGCTGCGACTGGAATCTCTGCGCGGCGATCAGGTCCAGGCGGACACGTCCGATCTGCATATCGCCATCGAGGCCGACCAGGAGAAGCGCACCCTGACGGTGCGCGACAACGGCATCGGAATGTCGCACGACGAGGTCGTGCAGCTGATCGGGACGATCGCCAATTCCGGTACCGCGAAATTCCTCCAGGAACTGAAGGAGGCCAAGGACGCCGCCTCGTCCGAGGAACTCATCGGACAGTTCGGCGTCGGGTTCTATTCCAGTTTCATGGTCGCCGACGAGGTCACCCTCCTCACCCGGCGCGCGGGTGAGGAGACGGGCACGCGCTGGCGGTCCAGCGGTGAGGGCACGTACACCGTCGAGTCCGTGGACGACGCACCCCAGGGCACCTCGGTCACGCTGCGCCTCAAGCCCGAGGACGCCGAGGACAAGCTCTTCGACTACGCCTCGCCCTGGAAGATCAGGGAAATCGTCAAACGCTACTCGGACTTCATCACCTGGCCCATCCGCATGGCCGCGACGGTGGCGGAGGGCGCCGAGCCCGAGACCGAGACCGTCAACTCGATGAAGGCCCTGTGGGCCCGCTCGAAGGACTCCGTGACCGATGAGGAGTACAGCGAGCTGTACAAGCACATCAGTCATGACTGGACCGACCCGCTCGAGACCCTCCGCATGCAGGCGGAGGGCACCTTCGAATACCAGGCCCTGCTCTTCCTGCCTTCCCACGCACCGCAGGACCTGTTCATGCAGGACCACAAGCGCGGAGTTCAGCTCTATGTGAAGCGCGTATTCATCATGGATGACTGCGAAGCGCTTATGCCGACGTATCTCCGCTTCGTCAAGGGCGTGGTCGACGCCCAGGATCTCTCACTGAACGTGTCGCGCGAGATCCTTCAGCAGGACCGCCAGATCGAGATGATGCGGCGCCGCCTGGTCAAGAAGGTGCTCTCGACGGTGAAGGACATGAGGTCCAAGGCCCCCGAGAAGTACGGGACGTTCTGGAAGGAATTCGGCCGGGTCCTCAAGGAAGGGCTGTTCCAGGACTTCGAGAACCGGGACGCGATCCTGGAGATCTGCTCGTTCGCCTCGACCCGGGACGAGGCGGAGCTGACCACCCTGCGCTCGTACGTGGAGCGGATGAAGGAGGGCCAGGAGCAGATCTACTACATGACCGGCGAGTCGCGTGCGGCCATGGAGAGCTCGCCCCACATGGAGGCCTTCCGCGCCAAGGGGTTCGAGGTCCTCCTGCTCACCGACCCGGTCGACGAGGTCTGGGTCCAGTCCGTTCCCGAGTTCGACGGCAAGCCGCTCCAGTCCATCTCCAAGGGCGAGGTCGATCTCGACACCGACGAGGAGAAGAAGGAGGTCGAGGCCGAGCGTGAGCAGCAGCAGCAGGAGTACGCCGGTCTGCTGACGTGGATGACGGAGCAGCTCGGTGACTCCGTGAAGGAGGTGCGCCTCTCCTCACGTCTCACCGTCTCGCCGGCCTGCATCGTCTCGGACACGCACGATGTCACTCCGGCCCTGGAGAACATGTACCGCGCCATGGGCCAGGAGGTGCCGCAGATCAAGCGCATCCTGGAGCTCAACCCCTCGCACGCGCTGATCGGGGGGCTGAAGAAGGCCCACGCGGAGCGGAGCGGCGAGGAGGGCGCCTCGACCGAACTGGCCGAGACGGCCGAACTCGTCCACGGCCTGGCTCTCCTGTCGGACGGTGGCGAGCTGAGTGACCCCTCGCGATTCAGCAGGCTGATGGCGGACCGCCTGGAGCGCACGCTGTAGCCCTTCCGCCCCCACGCACACGAACGCGGCCGCCAGGATCCCCTGGCGGCCGCGTTCGTGTGCGTGGACGCCTGCCATGTCGGCCCGGTCGGTCGTGAAGGGCGGCGGCAACGGGAAGCGGCGGCCGTTCGAACACATGGCGCTCCCCCCGAGATGACTCAGCGGAGTCAGGATGCGCGCCGACAGCCTTCTCAACTTCACTGGATCGAGGGCTTGTAGATGGTTTATCTACGCGCGGAGCATCGACGACCGAACGATCCTTCGGGCATATCAGACGACTTTCCCCGAGCCCATTACCGCCGAGTACCGGGAGCTGCTACAAACGTGCACGCCCCACGAACTCCCCACTCGTCCCCCACATTTCGAAGGGCTGGCAGCCATGTCAGTACGAACCTTCCGGGCGTCCGTCTTCACTCTCGCGATCGCCGCGGTGGCCGCACTCGGTGTCGCACAACCAGCATCCGCCGCGGGCGGCAACTACGTCGCTCTCGGTGACTCCTACTCCTCAGGAGTCGGCGCCGGGAGCTACACCTCCGAGAGCGGCGACTGCCTGCGCAGCACCAAGGCCTACCCGTACCTCTGGAAGAACGCGAACAACCCGTCGTCCTTCACCTTCGTCGCCTGCTCGGGTGCCACGACGTCGTCCGTCTCCAGCGGCCAGCTGAGTGCGCTCAGCTCGTCGACCACGCTCGTGAGCGTCACGGCCGGCGGCAACGACGTCGGGTTCGCGGACGTCATGCAGACCTGTGTCCTGCAGAGCGAGGCCAACTGTGTGAGCCGGGTGAACACGGCGGTCTCCCAGATGCAGAACACCCTGCCGGGCCGGCTCGACTCGCTCTACGACGGCATCAGTTCGCGTGCCCCGCAGGCCCACGTGGTGGTCCTGGGGTACCCGCGCTTCTACAAGCTCTCGGGAACCTGCATCGCCGGGCTCACGGAGACCGAACGCGGGGCGATCAACAACGCCTCGGACGTGCTGAACGGGGTGCTCGCGAAGCGGGCGGCCGACGCGGGGTTCACCTTCTCCGGCGTGGCGGACGAATTCACCGGGCACGAGCTCTGCTCGGGTGACGCGTGGATCCACAGCGTGTCCATCCCGATCACCAATTCCTACCACCCCAAGGCGATCGGGCAGTCGAACGGCTATCTGCCCGCCTTCAGGTCTGCCGCCTGACGCGCGTAGACCTGAGCGCCCGGCTCACGCGGCGACGCCTCCCGCCTCGCCCGAGGCGTCGCCGCCCCGCCCGGTGGGCCCTTGGGGGCCTCCCGGCGGACACCTCCCGCGTGCTCCCGGATCAGTACCGTTCGACCAGGTGCTCCCGGCCTGCCGGGGGCTCGTACGGCTCCGGCCAGAAGTCCGTCACCCCGGCGATCCTGCCGTCCGCGTCGAAGGTGAAGAAATGGACGGCGTGCATCTCCTCCTCCCCCACGGTGACCACCGTCCGGGCGGCGGCCTGCCGGCCCTCCCCGTCGGCCACGATCCGCTCGATCCGCTCGATCCGCACGTGCCGGTCCCCGGGGTACTCCTGGTTGAACCGCACACAGCGCTCTCTGCCGAGGACGCGCTCGCGGCTCTGCGGCAGGTCGTACACCATGTCGTCGGCGAGGGTGGCGGCGAACGCGCCCCAGTCGCGGGCGTCGGCGGCCGCCCAGTACGCCTCCACGGCGGCACGCACCTCGGCGGCCCCCCACGTGGTGCCGGCTCCGCCGGTCGTCTCGGTCATGCTCCCGAGTGTGGCGCCCGCCACTGACAGTCCGCCGGGGTGCGGCGGTACCCGCCCGCGTTCCGCACCGGAGCGGGCACGGCGTGGGCGGTGCCGAACACGAGTCCGGCACCGCCCGGGCGGCGTCGTACGCGTCGGAGGCGTCGGAGGCGTCGGAGGCGTCGGAGGCGATGGAAGCCGGAGAGGTCGTCCACAGGCTGAGGATGCGCGCGAACAGTTATCCACAGGCCGCCCGTCAGTGTGGCCGCATCGGGTTGGATGGGGTCATGAGCGACACAGAGAACACCCCGTCCGTGCCGGAGCGGGAGCCGGAGCCGCCGCAGTGGGAGCAGCGCTTCCGCGCCGCGCGGGTGTCCCTACCCGACTGGGCCGAGGACGCCCCCGACCGCGCGCTCTTCGTCTCGAACGCCACCGGTACGTACGAGCTGTACGCCTGGGACCGCGCGACCGGCGGGCAGCGCCAGGTCACCGACCGGCCCAACGGGACGACCGACGGGGTGCTGACCCCGGACGGCCGGTCCGTCTGGTGGTTCGCCGACACCGACGGCGACGAGTTCGGTGTGTGGATGCGGCAGCCCTTCGACGGCGGGGCGGACGAGCCGGCCGCACCCGGTCTGGAGGCCTCCTATCCGGCCGGGCTCGCGATCGGGCGTGACGGCACGGCGGTGGTCGGCCGCTCGACGGACGAGGAAGGCACGACCGTTCACCTGGTCCGGGCCGGGGCGGAGCCGGTCGAGATCTACCGGCACCGGGAGTCGGCGGGTGTGGGCGACCTCTCTCACGACGGTTCGCTGATCGCCCTGGAGCACACGGAGCACGGCGACGCGATGCACTCCGCGCTGCGGGTGGTGCGCCCGGACGGTTCGACGGTCGCCGAACTCGACGACACCGAGGGCGGCACGAAGGAGCTGGGCCTGTCGGTGCTGGGGTTCGCCCCGGTGGCCGGTGACACACGGCTGCTGATCGGACATCAGCGGCGCGGACGGTGGGAGCCGATGATCTGGGACCCCGTGGCGGGGACGCAGACGGACCTGCATGTCGACCTGCCGGGGGACGCCGGCGCCGAGTGGTATCCCGACGGCTCCGCGCTGCTGATCGAGCACGGCTTCGAGGCACGCAGCGAGCTGTGGCGGTACGAGCCGGGCGCCGCGGAGCCGGTGCGGGTGGAGACCCCGGCCGGGACGGTGTCGGGTGCCACGGCCCGCCCGGACGGGACCGTGGAGTACCTCTGGTCGTCGGCCGCACAGCCGCCCGTCGTGCGGTCCACGACGGGTGCCGTCGTCCTCGACCCGCCGGGTGCGAAGGCACCGGCCTCGGTGCCGGTGAGTGACGCCTGGGTGGATGGCCCCGGCGGTCGTATCCACGCCCTGGTGCAGGCGCCGGCCACCGGCGACGGCCCGTTCCCCACGGTCTTCGAGATACACGGAGGACCCACCTGGCACGACAGTGACGCCTTCGCCTCGGGTCCCGCCGCATGGGTGGACCACGGCTTCGCCGTCGTGCGCGTCAACTACCGCGGGTCGACGGGGTACGGCCGCGCCTGGACGGACGCGCTCAAGCACAGGGTCGGGCTGATCGAGCTCGAGGACATCGCGGCTGTCCGGGACTGGGCGGTGGCGTCGGGGCTGGCGGATCCGGAGCGGCTGGTGCTGGCCGGCGGCTCGTGGGGCGGCTATCTGACCCTGCTCGGGCTCGGTACGCAGCCTGACGCCTGGGCCCTCGGGCTTGCAGCGGTCCCGGTCGCCGACTACGTCACGGCGTACCACGACGAGATGGAAGCGCTGAAGGCGATGGACCGCACGCTGCTCGGCGGGACCCCGGAGGAGGTTCCCGAGCGCTTCGAGGCCTCGTCCCCGCTGACCTACGTGGACGCGGTGCGCGCCCCGGTCTACATCTCCGCCGGCGTCAACGACCCGCGCTGCCCGATCCGCCAGGTGGAGAACTACGTGGACCGCCTGGCGGCCCGTGGCGCGGTCCACGAGGTGTACCGCTACGACGCGGGGCACGGTTCGCTCGTGGTGGAGGAGCGGATCAAACAGGTGCGGCTGGAGCTGGAGTTCGCGCTGCGCCACCTGGGCCGGGACCGGGCGGGCGGCCCGGTGGACGGCCGGGAGGAGCGGAGGCCGACGGCATAAGGTCCGGATAAATGGTGCACCCCGCTCCGGGGGGCCGGAGCGGGGAACCGTACCGTGGAGGGGTGTACCGGTTCCTGCTGACCCCGCGGTGGTGGGGGATCAACCTCTTCGTCGTGCTGGCCATCCCCTTCTGCGTGTTCATGGGTACGTGGCAGCTCGGCCGTTTCGAGGACCGCGTGCAGACGCACGAGAAGGCCGAGGAGCGCCCCGATCCGGGCACCCGCTCCCCCGAGCCGCTCGACGAGCTGCTGCCCGTGAACACGGAGACCTCGGGCCGTCCCGCGGTGGCGACGGGGACGTACGCCGACCAGTTCCTGGTACCCGGCCGCAGGCTGGACGACCGTAACGGCTTCTACGTGCTGAATCTGCTGCGCACCGACGGTGGCAAGGCGCTGCCCGTCGTACGCGGCTGGCTGGCGGGCACACCGGGAGGCGCCGAGGTACCCGCGGCGCCGACGGGCGAGGTCACCGTGACCGGCGATCTGCAGGCATCCGAGAACAGCGGGACGACCGGTGTGGACGTCAGCGGCGGTCTCCCCGAGGGGCAGCTCGGCATGATCAGCGCGGCTTCCCTGGTGAACCTCGTCCCGTACGACGTGTACGACGCCTGGGTGACCCTGCCCGCGCCCGGTACGGGCGGGGCCACCGGCGCGGACGGGATGAAGCCGGTGCCGGCGGCGGCGGCGCAGGGCAGCGGGCTCGATCTGAAGGCCTTCCAGAACCTCGGCTACACCGGCGAGTGGTTCGTCTTCGGCGGCTTCGTGCTCTTCATGTGGTTCCGGCTCGTGCGCCGCGAGGCGGAGGCCGCGCGCGACGTGCGGCTGGGCCTCGCTGCCGACGCCGACTGACGCACCCGCCCCGCGCGGAGGGAGACACGCGCGGAGGGAGACACGCGCGGAGGGAGCCACGCGCGGAGGGAGCCACGGACGGCACGCGCGGATACGGGCAGGGGCCCGCCGGAACCATGAGTTCCCGGCGGGCCCCTGCCCGTATCCGTAGCGCGTCCCTGTCCGCCCCCGGGGTGGCGCACGCGTTCCCTGCCCGGGACGCCCGTGCCGGGCCGACGCCCGCCGCGCCCCCGAACCGGGCCGACGCCACGCCCTCCGCGCCCTGTGACGGCCCGACGCCCGCCGCGTCCCGGGCCGGCCCTACGCCCTACGCGCCCCGTGACGGCCCCGTGCCCGCCGCGCCCCCGGGCCGGACCACGCCGGAGTCCTCCGCAGGCGGCCGGCTCCGCCCAGGCCCGGACCGGCCGCGAGGTCTTCGGACCTACGAGGCGTCGAGTACGCCCGTGCGGTAGATCGTGCCCGCGCAGGCGTTGCCGATGGTGGTCTCCGCGGTCGGCGCCCCCGCCTCCGGGGTGTGTGTGACCGCGATGCTGCCGTCCGCCGTACCGTCGTCCGCGCTGCCGAACTGCGCCACGGTGTCGGTCGTGTCCGCGGCGGCCCCCGTGCCTTCGCCTCCGCCGCCGCCTCCGCCTCCGTCGCCGTCCGTGGGCGTCGGGCTGGGCGAACCGCCGTCGGTCGGGCAGGTGTCCGACGGAACCCACGCGAAGCGCACCTCGTACGCCATCGCCGGCTTCAGGAGTACGGTCCCCGGCTCCACCGAGGGGTCGGGCAGCCCGGCCGCGGGATCACCCGCGGTGTGCTGCACCACCGTGATCTTCAGCGGGTCGGCGGCTCCCGCCGCCGAGAATCCGACCGTGCCGTTGCTGGTCACCGAGCAGGCGTCCTCGGACGCGTTGGCGATCCTGAAGGTTCCGTACACCTTGCCGTCCGCACCGGCCGCGCCCGACTCGGCGGAGGCGACCTTGAGCTGGCCGGGGTCGCAGGAGGCGGTGGCGGCGGCCGCTGAGTCCTCGGGGTCGCCCAGACCGTCGGTCCCGCTGCCCTCGGCGCCCGGTTCCGAGCCCTGCGACGGGGACGCGGACGTGCCGTTGTCCCCCTCGGCGCCCGCACTCCGGCGGTCAGCGGGGCCCGCCGCCTTCCCGCCGTCCGCCGCGGCGCCCGCGTCCTCGCCACTGCCGCCCTGCGTCTGCTCGCCGTGGCCCGCGATGGCCGGGTTGGCGGTGGCCGAGCCCTCCGAATTGGCCACGTGGACGAAGGCGGGTACCGCCGTACCGATCAGCAGCGCCGCTGCCGCGGCGCCCACCACGCCCTGACGCCGCCTGGCGCGCCGGGCGGGCACCGCGCGGTGCAGATGGTCGAGGGTCCCGTCGGAGGGCTCCAGGCCCTGGACAGCGCCCTGCAGCATCCGGCGCAGCGCGATCTCGTCCATGCCGTCGCCGCCGGCGCCCACCCCGGAGCCGCCGGGAACGCCCCCGCCGCCGGAACCGCCCCTGCCACCGGAGCCGCCGGGAACGCCCCTGCCACCGAAGAGCTCGGTCAGCGTGCCTCCGCCGCTCCCGCCGGACGAGCCGCCCGGGTGGCGCCCCGGGGAGTCCTGCCCGTCGGAACCGCCCGGGTGGCGCCCCGGGGAGTCGTGCCCGTCGGAACCGCCCGGGTCACGGCCCTCGGAGTCCGCGCCCGTGGCGGCGGCACCTGCGGCGGTCTCCGCGCCGTCGGGCCAGGCGGTGTCGGCGTCCTGCCTTCGTTCACCGTCCCGCTCAGGATCGGTGTTCGGGGTGTTCTCCGGCCCGTGGTTCACAATTCCGTTTCCAGTCCGGTCATCGTCGTGCCTGTGCTCGGGCCTGCTCATGCCTGCGCCTCCATCACCACGCGCAGTGCCGCAATGCCCCGGGAGCCGTACGCCTTCACCGAACCGAGCGATATCCCCAGCGTCTCCGCGACCTGGGCCTCCGTCATGTCCGAGAAGTAGCGCAGCACCAGCACTTCGCGCTGGCGGCGCTGCAGCCCCTTCATCGCTTTGATCAGCGCGTCCCGCTCCAGCTGGTCGTACGCGCCCTCCTCCGCGCTCGCCATGTCGGGCATCGGCTTCGAGAGGAGCTTCAGCCCGAGGATGCGGCGTCGCAACGCGGAGCGGGACAGGTTGACCACGGTCTGACGGAGGTACGCGAGCGTCTTCTCCGGGTCGCGCACCCGGTTACGCGCCGAGTGCACCCGGATGAACGCCTCCTGCACCACGTCCTCGCAGGACGCGGTGTCATCCAGAAGGAGCGCGGCAAGACCCAGCAGCGACCGGTAATGGGCGCGATACGTCTCGGTGAGATGGTCGACCGTCGTCCCCGCCGCCACCGTCCCCTCAGCGCCCTCGCGCTGCGACGGCAGCCGGGTGGATCGTGCAGCGGGCATGGGCGCAATCACCGGCATACCGCCGGCTGCGCGGGGCCTCCGGAGCGGACGCACCGAAGCGCCTCGCAACGGGCCCACCACTGTGATGTCGAGAACCTCTGCCACGCCAGTTGGACACGCTTCCCCCCGTCAGGGTTGTACGCGTACGGCACCGCGTTCGATGCTGTGCGACATGCCCTCATTCGTACCTGCTCTTCCCCAAATGCCCTGAAAACACATCCAGCCACGCAAGAAGTGACGACGTAGACGCATCGCACCCGCTCAGCGGTTGCGGAGGGCCAGGAGATCATCGTCGGACATGACAACGCCCCAGCTCAAGAGGTTCAGACCAGCGAATTACCCACAGGGCGCACACAGATCCTACAAAACAGATTCGATCAGGTGCGAGGAAATTCCCCGGCCACCGACTCCGCGATCTGGGCCACGTTGAGAGCCGCGCCCTTTCGGAGGTTGTCGCCGCAGACGAACATGTCGACGGCATGCGGATCGTCCATCGACTGCCTCACCCGGCCCACCCAGGTCGGGTCGGTGCCGACCACATCGGACGGGGTGGGGAAGTCACCGGCCGCCGGACTGTCGAAGAGCACCACCCCGGGCGCGGTCGCGAGGACCTCGTGCGCCCGGTCCACGGCGACCTCGTTCTCGAAGCGCGCGTGCACGGACATCGAGTGCGTCGCCACGACGGGCACGTACACACAGGTCGCCGTCACCTTCAGGCCCGGCAGGCCCAGGATCTTCCGGCACTCCTCGCGGATCGCCAGCTCCTCGGAGGACCAGCCGTCCCCCGCATCGGTCCCGGCCCAAGGCACCACGTTCAGCGCCACCGGGGCGGCGAAGGGGCTCTTGTCCCCGTCGCCCAGAGCACGTCTGACATCCCCGGGGCGGGTGCCGAGCTCCGTTCCCGCCACCAGGGCGAGCTGCTCCCGGAGCGCGGCGACACCGTCGCGGCCCGCGCCGCTCACGGCCTGGTAGGAGGAGACGATCAGCTCCCGAAGCCCGAATTCGGCATGCAGCGCCCCGACCGCGACGATCAGCGAGAGCGTCGAGCAGTTCGGCGACGCGACGATGCCGCGGGGCCTCGACCTCGCGGCATGGGGATTGATCTCAGGGACGACCAGGGGCACGTCGTCGTCCAGACGGAAGGCGGCCGAGCCGTCCACGACCACGGCCCCCCAGGCGGCGGCCACCGGCCCCCACTGCGCGGACACCTCGTCCGGCACCAGGAACAGGGCGACGTCCACCCCGTCGAACACGTCCTCGGCGATCGCGAGGACCTCGGTCTCCTCGCCGCGTACGGCCAGCTTGGTGCCGGCCGTACGCGGCGAGGAGACCAGTCTGACCTCGCCCCAGACATCCTCGTGCTGCGAGAGGATCTGGAGCATGACGCCGCCGATCACCCCGGTCGCGCCTACGACCGCGAGTGAGGGGCGGCGTCCGGTCATCGGCCGGTGCCTCCGTAGACGACGGCGTCGTCGGCGTCGCTGTCGAGACCGAAGGCGCTGTGCACGGCGCGCACGGCCTCGTTGACGTCGTCGGCGCGGGTGACGACCGAGATCCGGATCTCCGAAGTGGAGATCAGCTCGATGTTCACGCCGACCTCGGACAGCGCCTCGAAGAAGCCCGCCGTGACGCCGGGGTTGGTCTTCATGCCCGCGCCGACGAGAGAGATCTTGGCGATCTGGTCGTCGTAGCGCAGGGAGTCGAACCCTATGCCGGCGCGGGCGCGCTCCAGGGCGTCGATGGCCTTGCGGCCCTCCGTCTTGGGGAGGGTGAACGTGATGTCCGTCAGGCCGGTCGACGCGGCGGAGACGTTCTGCACCACCATGTCCATGTTGATCTCGGCGTCCGCGATGGCGCGGAAGATCGCGGCGGCCTCGCCCGGCTTGTCGGGGACACCGACGACCGTGACCTTGGCCTCGGAGACGTCGTGGGCGACTCCGGAGATGATGGCGTGCTCCACCTGCTGGTCCCCTTGCGGCTCGTTGCTGACCCAGGTGCCGCGCAGTCCGGAGAAGGACGAGCGGACGTGGATCGGGATGTTGTAACGGCGTGCGTACTCGACGCAGCGGTGCAGCAGCACCTTGGAGCCGGACGCCGCCAGCTCCAGCATGTCCTCGAAGGAGATCCAGTCGATCTTCTGGGCCTTCTTCACGACCCGGGGGTCGGCGGTGAAGACACCGTCCACGTCGGTGTAGATCTCACAGACCTCCGCGTCCAGCGCGGCGGCCAGCGCGACAGCGGTCGTGTCCGACCCACCGCGACCGAGCGTCGTGATGTTCTTGCCCTCCTGGCTCACACCCTGGAACCCGGCGACGATGGCGATGTTGCCCTCGTCGATCGAGGTCCGGATGCGGCCGGGCGTGACATCGATGATGCGCGCTTTGTTGTGGACCGAGTCGGTGATGACACCGGCCTGGCTGCCCGTGAACGACTGGGCCTCGTGGCCCAGGTTTTTGATCGCCATCGCCAGCAGGGCCATGGAGATCCGCTCTCCGGCGGTCAGCAGCATGTCGAACTCCCGACCGGCAGGCATCGGGGATACCTGCTCGGCGAGATCGATCAACTCGTCCGTCGTGTCGCCCATCGCGGACACCACGACAACCACCTGGTTGCCGTTCTTCTTGGCGTCCACGACTCGCTTGGCAACACGCTTGATGCCTTCGGCATCGGCTACGGAGGAGCCTCCGTACTTCTGCACGACAAGGCCCACGTGCGCTCCTCGCTCAATAATGGTGCGGTCGGCTCAGTTTAACGAGCAGTCCGGAATCGACCCGTCGGTACCGGATGGTGAGATGTCCCGCCCACCACCTGGTACGGCGTGTCGCCCCGGACCGCTCGTACCGGGCTGCTGCCCGCTCCCCCTCACCGCACGCCTCTTTGTGTCCCAGGCCACAGCGGGTCGCAGCAGGTCACGCAGGGCGCAGCGGCCCCGGGCGTCACCCGCCGAGACCGTGGAAAGCCCTGAACCGGTGCCTGGAGGACCGGCCGTGCAACGCCCTGAACCGGTGCCTAGAGGACCGGTCGCAGGCCCAGCGGTCCGGCGATCTCCTCGGCCATCACACGCCCCGCCTCCTCCGCCAGGTCCCCTTCACCCGGGTCCTGGTCGGTGTCCAGGCCGTCGAGCTCCTGGAGCGGCTGGTTCAGCCTGATGTGGGCGATCAGCGACTGGAGGGCGCGCAGGGCGGCCGACGCGGTGGAGCCCCAGTTGGAGAAGTACGAGAACTGCCACCACCACATGGCCTCGGCCGTGCGGTCCGCCTCGTAGTGCGCGAGGCCGTGCCCGAGGTCCGTGACCAGGTCGGCCAGGTCGTCGGAGATGCGGTGCGGCACGGGGGGCTTGCGCGGCTCGTACGGGTCGAAGACCTCGGAGTAGACGTCGATGGGCTCCAGGAGCTCCGCGAAGCGCTCGCGCAGCCCGTCGGCGTCCGGTTCGGGGCCCAGGTCCGGCTCGTAGCGCTCGTCCGGGATGATGTCCTCGTAGGCTCCGAGCCGGCCGCCGGCCAGGAGGAGCTGGGAGACCTGCAGGAGCAGGACCGGGACGGCCTCCTCCGGCTCCTCGGCCTTGGACACCTCGCCGACCGCGACGATGAACGTCTTGATCTGGTCCGCGATCTGGACGGCGAAGTCGTCCGGGTCCTGCGTGACGGAGTTCAGCGTGGCGTCAGACATCGAGGAGACCTCCCGTGGGCACGGTCACGAACGGTGGGTAGAACATAGCGCCGCCGAACGTAAGGCCGCCGTCAGATGCCGGATCACACATCGAGCAGCCGCCTCCCTTCGAAGGCGCGGCCGAGGGTGACCTCGTCCGCGTACTCCAGGTCGCCGCCCACCGGCAGCCCGCTGGCCAGCCGGGTGACCCGCAGGCCCATCGGCTTGACCATCCGGGCGAGGTACGTCGCCGTGGCCTCGCCCTCCAGGTTGGGGTCCGTCGCGAGGATCAGCTCGGTGATGGAGCCGTCCGCAAGCCGGGCCAGCAACTCCCTGATGCGCAGATCGTCGGGCCCGACGCCCTCGATCGGGCTGATCGCCCCGCCGAGCACGTGGTAGCGGCCCCGGAATTCACGGGTCCGCTCGATCGCGACGACGTCCTTGGGCTCCTCGACCACGCAGATGACCGTGCGGTCGCGGCGGGCGTCCCGGCAGATGCCGCACTGCTCCTGCTGGGCGACGTTCCCGCAGATCTCGCAGAAGCGGACCTTGTCCTTGACCTCGAGGAGGGCATGGGCCAGACGGCGTACGTCGGTGGGCTCGGCCTGCAGGATGTGGAAGGCGATCCTCTGCGCGCTCTTGGGACCGACGCCGGGCAGCCTGCCCAGTTCGTCGATCAGTTCCTGAACCACGCCTTCGTACAACGGAACGCCTTTCCTTCTTCCTGCTCGTACCGTAGCCGGTACGGGCTGGTGGCCACAGGGGTCAGAACGGGAGACCCGGCATGCCGCCCAGGCCCTGGGCCAGCGGGCCCAGCTTCTCCTGCTGGAGCTGCTGCGCGTTCTCGTTCGCCGCCTGGACGGCGGCGACCACGAGGTCGGCCAGCGTCTCGGTGTCCTCGGGGTCCACGGCACCCGGGTCGATGACCAGACCGCGGAGGTCGCCGGACCCGGTCACGGTGGCCTTCACGAGACCGCCGCCCGCCTGTCCCTCGACCTCGGTCCTGGCCAGCTCCTCCTGGGCCACGGCAAGATCCTGCTGCATCTTCTGGGCCTGCTGGAGCAGCTGCTGCATGTTGGGCTGGCCACCACCGGGAATCACGGTCACTCCTGGCATTTCGACGACGGATTGCTTCGGTACGCCGAGCCTACGTGTTCACCGGACACCGTGCCCCACCCGCAGGGGACCAACTCTTTCGAGTGAGTTCTGAAAACCACCTGCCGTGCTCCTATACCTGACCAGAGGCCGTGCACACCCGGGAATACCGCGATTTCGACCCCGCGGCCCACCATTCGGCGGTAGGAAGAGCAGGCGTATCCCTACCTGTACGCGCATCACGGGTAACGCAGAGTTACACGGATGAGGGCCCCGGTCATATGCCGGTACCGCCCCGCCGTGACCGAGAACCGTGCCGATCCGCGTCAGTGCGCGCCGGACGCAGAGTGCAGAGGAGTCCCCCGGTGAGTCAGCCGGAGATGCAGCCCGAAGGGCCGCCCCGCAAGGAGTCCGGCGCGGGAACCGGTGCCGGCACCGGAACGGAACGGTCCGGTTCGCGCTACGGTTCGGGCCCCCGGGACCTGACCGGCCGCGCCTTCCCCCTCGGCGACTGGGGCGAACCCGCCGAGCGGCTCGACGAGCTCTACCGCTGGGTCGAGGCAGGCGCCCTGGAGACCGCCGACTGGTACCTGCGCGACCGGGTCCGCAAGCGGCGCACGGCCAGACTGCTCCGGCTCGGGACGGCGGCGGGGGTGGTCGCGGGCGCGGCCCTTCCGCTGCTCGACCTGACCGGGGAACTGCACGGATCGGCCGGCTGGGGCTATCTGTCCCTGCTGCTGGGCGCCGCCTGCATGGCCTGCGACCGGTACTTCGGACTCACCTCCGGCTGGATAAGGAACCTCGCGACGGCGCAGGCCGTGCAGAGGCGCTTGCACGTGCTGCAGTTCGACTGGTCCTCCGAGTGCGTACGGGAGGTGCTCGGTCCGACCGAGGGCACCGCCAGCGAGGCCGCGGAGCGGTGCCTGGGGGTGCTGCGCCGGTTCTCGGAGGACATCACCGAGCTCGTCCGTATGGAGACGGCCGACTGGATGGTGGAGTTCCGGGCCGGTCCCGCACCCATGGGGATGCAGTCGCTGGTCTCGGGCGGGATCGGCGGGCGCCCCGAGCAGGCCCCGCCCGGCCGGCTCACCATGCCCTCGGTCGCCCGGCCGAACATGCCGCGCCAGCGGCCGCCGGAGCCGCCCCGGTGAGACCGGGGCGGACGCGGCCGGCCGTCAGCTGAAAATGATCATCGAGCCCTGCGCGAGGCTGCGCGTGGCCGCCGCGTGCAGGCCCAGCCAGACGTGCCGCTCCCGGGCGAAGGGGTTGTCGTCGTACGGGACCGGAGCAGCCGGCTCCTCGAGGGAGGTCGGGCCGGCGGGTGGAAGCGGCGCGGCCGGCGGGTTGGCCGGGTCGATGCCGATGGACGGGGCGACGAACTCCAGCTCCCTCAGCAGTCCGTGGGAGGAGCCCAGCGGGCCGCCGCCCTCCAGGAGCTGGTCGTCGGAGAGCGGGCGGGGGAAGTCCAGCGGGACGTACGCCCCGGCGTGGTCGTAGTGCCAGACCAGGTGCGATTCCTGCGCGCTCTGCTCGAACATCTCCAGCAACTGCTCGTAGTCCCCGCCCAGTTCGTCGACCGGGGTGACGGCGAGACCGCTCAGCTGGAGCAGGTAGGCGCGGCGCAGGAAGTGCAGGGCGTCGTAGTCGAATCCGGCGACCGGGGCGACGTCCCCGGTGAGCCCTGGCATGTAGGCGTAGACGGGCACGGGCGGCAGCCCCGCCTCGCTCAACGCCTTGTCGTAGACGGCGATCTCTTCGGCGAACGGGTTGTCGGGGCTGTGGCACAGCACATCGACGAGGGGGACCAGCCACAGGTCACAGGCCACGAAGTCTCGCTCTCCAACGGGTTCGTGCGATGGTCGGGACAGCGTAATGCGGCCGGGACCCCGCGCACAGGGTACGGACGGCCAGGCAGCCGGCCGCGGGCCGGGCACCGTCAGCGACGGCCCGGGTGCACGGCCGGCCGTGGACCGGGGGACCGTCAGCCGAGGCCCGGGTGCGGGGGGTCGCCGGCGGCCAGCCGGTCCGCCCACTTCAGCCCGTGCGCGTAGTAGGCGTCCAGCACCGCGCGCACGGCCGGCCCGTCGACGGCCTCGATCGCCTCGACCAGCTCCTGGTGGCCGTTCCAGAGCCAGTCACGCACCTCGTCGCCGTCCCCGCGCAGATACGGGACGGCGAAGGCCCATGCCTGCATCCGGAGCCGTTGCAGGAATTCGTTGATGTAGGTGTTGCCGATGACCGTTCCGAGCTCCCGCCAGAACCTCAGGTCGTACCCGATGAGGATGTCGAGGTCGCCGCAGCGCGCCGCGCGCGCCGCCTCCTCGGCCCGGCGGCGTACGGAGACGAGGGCGGCCCGGTGGGCGCCGATCACGGCGGGCGCGGAACCGGTCCCGTCGAAGATGACCCGGAACACCCCGTCTATGACCAGGGCGCGCGCCTCCACCATCGACCGGTAGTCCGCGACGCTGAACTCGCGGACCCGGAAGCCGCGGTGCTGGTCGGATTCGAGCAGCCCCTGTGCGGAGAGGTCGAAGAGGGCTTCGCGGACGGGTGTCGCGGACACGCCGTACTGCTCGGCGATCTGCTTGACCGTGAACTCCACCCGCGGCTGCAGACGCCCCGCGAGCACCTCGTCACGCAGTGCGTCGGCGATCTGCTGCCGCAGAGTACTGCGGGTCACACCTCCGCTCGCGCCCATGACGCCCCCTCCCGTTCTCGGCTTGGGTCACCTTAAGCCAGGGGTGTGCCCGGTTCCGGGCACGGGGGAGGTGTCATGTCCGGTGCCCTCTACACGGTGTGTTCGTCGGCGACGGAGAGGGCCGCGTCGAGGGCGGCGAGCCCTTCCTTCGCCTCCGCCTCGGTGATGTTGCAGGCGGGGACGACGTGGGTGCGGTTCATGTTGATGAAGGGCCAGAGGCCGTTCCGCTTGCAGGCCGCGCCGAAGGCCGCCATCGGCGCGTTGGCCTCCCCGGTCGCGTTGTACGGGACCAGGGGCTCGCGGGTCTCCCTGTCGCGGACCAGTTCCAGCGCCCAGAACGCGCCGAGCCCCCGCACCTCGCCGACGGACGGGTGCCGCTCGGCGAGCTCGCGCAGCCCGGGGCCGAGCACGTGCTCGCCGAGGTGCGCGGCGGCCTCGACGATCCGCTCCTCCTCCATGGCCTTGATCGTGGCGACGGCGGCGGCGCAGGCGAGCGGGTGGCCGGAGTAGGTGAGTCCGCCCGGGTAGGGGCGGGTCTCGAAGGTGGCGGCGATCTCGGCGCTGATGGCGACACCGCCGAGCGGCACGTAACCGGAGTTGACGCCCTTCGCGAAGGTCATCAGGTCCGGCACGATGCCGTCGTGGTCGGCGGCGAACCACTTCCCGGTGCGTCCGAACCCGGCCATCACCTCGTCCAGCACGAAGACGACGCCGTACCTGTCGCAGATCTCGCGGACACCCGCGAGGTAGCCCGGCGGCGGCGTCATGACGCCCGCCGTGCCGGGGATCGTCTCCAGGACGATCGCGGCGACGGTCGCCGGGCCCTCGAAGGCGAGCGTGTCCTCGAGGTGCTGGAGCGCGCGGGCACACTCCTCGGCCTCGGAGCGCGCGTAGAACGGGGAGCGGTACAGGAACGGTGCCCAGAAGCGGACGACCCCCGCCGAGCCGGTGTCGGAGGCCCAGCGGCGCGGGTCGCCCGTGAGGTTGATCGCGGTGGCGGTGGCGCCGTGGTACGAGCGGTAGGCGGAGAGCACCTTGGGGCGGCCGGTGTGCAGCCGGGCCATGCGTACGGCGTTCTCGACGGCCTCGGCGCCGCCGTTGGTGAAGAAGATCTTGTCCAGGTCTCCGGGGGTCCGCTCGGCGATGAGGCGCGCCGCCTCCGAGCGCGCCTCGACGGCGAAGGCGGGGGCGAAAGTGGTCAGCCTGCCCGCCTGTTCCTGGATCGCCGCGACGACGGCGGGGTGCTGGTAGCCGATGTTCGTGAAGACGAGGCCGCTGGTGAAGTCCAGGTAGCGGTTGCCGTCGTAGTCCCAGAAGTGCGCCCCCTCGGCGCCCGCGACGGCGAGCGGGTCGATCAGGCCCTGGGCGGACCAGGAGTGGAACACGTGCGCGCGGTCGGCGGCCTTCACGGCCGCGCCCGCTGCGGAGTCGACGTACGGGGCGCGGGGGGCATCTGAGTTCATGCGGCGAGCGTATGCGGCGCGGACCGGCGGTCTCCATGGCCACTGTGTACGGCATGGGCCGCCCGGCTCGGCATGCTGTCGGGTTCTCGCCCGGAAACGGGCATCGATTGACAGCACACTGTCGTCATGACAGTCTTCTGTCATAGGGTCCCGTGCTTCGCCACCGGAGGTCATCATGACCGGCACCACTGTCCACCTGGCCGTCTACGACACCTTCGCCGACTGGGAGCCGGGCTTCGCCACGGCCCAGCTCACCCGGCACGGTCACAGCGTGCGCACCGTCGGCCCGACCACCGCGCCCGTCACCACCATGGGCGGGGTGCGCGTACAGCCCGACCTCGCGCTCGACGCGCTGGATCCCGGCGACAGCGCGCTGCTCCTCCTCACCGGCGCCTCCCTCTGGGACACCGGCGACGCCCTCGCCCCCTTCGCCCGTGCGGCGCGGGCCTTCCTGGAAGCGGGTGTGCCCGTGGCCGCCATCTGCGGGGCGACCGCGGGGCTGGCCCGGGAGGGACTGCTCGACGACCGCCCCCACACGAGTGCCGTGTCCTTCTATCTCGCCGCCACGGGATACGCGGGCGGCGAGCACTACGTCGAAGCCGACGCGGTGACGTCCTCCGGCGGGGAGTCCTCGGGCGCCCTCGTCACGGCGGGGCCGACCGAGCCGGTCGCCTTCGCCCGCGAGATCTTCGGACTGCTCGGTGTGTTCGGACCGAAGAAACTGGACGCCTGGTACCGGCTCTTCCACGACTCGGACGCGAGCGCCTACGAGGTGCTCGAAGGATGAGCGGGGACACCTCCGGGAGCACCGGGCACGACGGGCATGCCGGGCACGGGCACGACAGGCACGGGCACGACAGGCACGACAAGAACACGGACCGGCTCAGCCGCACCGCGATCGGGGTGTTCCGGCTCAACGGCCGCTTCCTCTCCGTCGCCGAGGAACTGGCCGGGCCGGCCGGGCTCACGGCCGCCCGGTGGCAGGTCCTCGGAGCGGTCCTGACCGAGCCGCTTCCCGTGTCGGGAGTGGCCCGCGCGATGGGGATCACCCGGCAGAGCGTGCAGCGGATCGCCGACCTGCTGGTGGACCAGGGCCTCGCCGAGTACGCCGTGAACCCGGCCCACCGGCGGGCCAAACTGCTCCGGCCGACCGAGGACGGGCGGGAGGCGGTGAGCCGGATCGGTCCCGCCCACGCGGAGTTCGCGGCACGGCTGGCCGGGGAGCTGGGTGATGAGCAGTTCGCGCGGACCGTCGAGGCGCTGGAGCGGCTCTCGGCCGCGATGGACACCCTGCTGTCACCGGCCGGCCGGCCACCGGAATCCACAGGGGGCTGAGGGCGGCCGGCGGATTCCGCCCGCCGCTATTCTCGACCCACGGTCCGCGACGGCCGTACGGGGGAGGAAGCGCACCATGGAGAAGCTGGGCTCCGGCGATCCGCGACGCATCGGCAGCTACCGGCTGCTGGGACGGCTCGGCGCCGGCGGGATGGGGCAGGTGTTCCTGGCCCGCTCGGACCGCGGCCGCACCGTCGCGATCAAGCTGGTACGTCCGGACCTCGCCGAACAGCAGCATTTCCGCGACCGGTTCCGCGCGGAGGTGCAGGCCGCCCGGCGCGTGGGCGGTTCCTGGACCGCACCCGTGCTGGACGCCGGGGTGGACGCCGCGGTGCCGTGGGTGGCCACCGGTTACGTCGCCGGCCCCTCGCTCCACCGTGTCGTCTCCGGGAGTCCGGGCGCACCGGTGACCGGCTCCGGGGCGTACGGCCCCCTCCCCGAGCGCTCCGTCCGCATCCTGGGCGCGGGCCTCGCGGGGGCGCTCCAGGACATCCACGGCGCCGGGCTGATCCACCGCGACCTGAAGCCGTCCAACGTCCTCCTGACGATCGACGGGCCCAGGGTCATCGACTTCGGGATCGCCCGGGCCCTGGACACCGTCACCGACGGCGGCCTCACCCGCACCGGCGCGATGATCGGCTCACCCGGATTCATGGCACCCGAACAGGTCCGGGGCGAGCGGGTGACGACCGCGTGCGACGTCTTCTGTCTCGGCTCCGTACTGGCCTACGCGGCCACGGGCCGGCTGCCGTTCGGCGCGGCGGACGGCGGGGCACACGTCCTGATGTTCCGGATCGCGCAGGAGGACCCCGACCTCACCGGCGTACCCGTCGACCTGGTCGAACTGATCCAGGACTGCCTGGCGAAGGCCCCGGACGCACGCCCCTCCACGGACACCGTCCTGGAGCGGCTGGGCGATACGGACACGGCGGAGCCGTGGCTGCCGGGAGCGCTGATCGCCGAGCTGGGGCGGCACGCCGTGGGACTCCTGGACTCCGAGGACCCGGAGGAGCGCGCCCCCGAGCACCCGGAAGGGGGAGCCCCGGGGACGGGCACACGGCAGGCGCGGTCCGCGCCCCTGCCGCCGGCGCCCGCCCGGCCGGAGCCTCCGGTGCCGGGGCCTCCCCCCGGCACCGTGCGCGCCCACCCCACGCCGGCGGGCCCGCCCGCTCCGGCGCCGCCCGCGTACGGCTACCCCCGGCAGCCCGCCCCGGCCCACGGATACGGCTACGCGCCCACCTCCCCGTACGGCCCTCCCGCGGGCCACGTCCTCGCGCCCGCGCCCGGACGCCGCCGCGGTGCCGGCTCCACCCTGCTGCTGGCCGCCGTCGCCCTGGTCGTCGCGGTGGGGGCCGGCTGGGGCGTCCACACCCTCGTCCGGAGCGGGTCGGACGGTTCCACGGCGTCATCGACCGGCACCGTCTCCCCGTCCGGCGGCGCCACCCGGGACGGCACGGCCTCCGACGGTTCGAACCCCGACGACGGCACCGTGCCTTCCGGTTTCCTGGGCAGCTGGTCCGGGACCATCGGAGACGGTGCGGGGGCGTCGACACGCCGGCTCGTCGTCCAGCAGGGCGAGGTGGGCGACACCGTGCTGTCCCTGACAGCCGAGGGCCCCCTCGACACGGGCGGTTCCTACCGCTGCGTGTTCCGGGCCGAACTGCGGAGCGCGCCGTCCCCCGGCGGGCCCGTCCGCATCGGCCCTTCCCGTGTCACGGAAGGCGAACCGATGTCCTCGTGCACCCCCGGGGAAGCCACCGTCCTGACGCTGGGGCCGGACGGGACCCTGCGCCGCGAGATCACGGGGACCGGCCAGAGCCTGACGTACACGAGGACCGGCTGAGCGGCCCGCGCCACGAGGACCGGCTGATCGGCCCGCGCCACGAGGACCCGCTGAGCGGCCCGCGCCACGAGGTCCGGCTCAACGCCTCACGCCTGGAGGTCCACCGCCCGGAAGGCGAGCCACAGGTCGTACCGCGCGCTCGGGGTCCGCAGCAGCGACCGGCACAGCAGTGCCTCGAGCCGGGTGAGCCGCTTGCGCGCACCGGGTACGGAGATGCCCAGCGCGGCCGCTGTCGCGCTCAGTTGGGCCTCGCAGCCCAGCCACGTCCGCAGGGTCGCCGCTCCCGTGGGCCCCGCCTGGGCGAGGACCCGCAACTGCTGGGCGGCCCAGTCCTGGACGCCGGGGGTGCGCAGGACCGTGTCGAGGTCCTCGGTCACCTCGCCGCCCCCGGGGCGGGAGCGGTGCAACGCCGGAGTGGCCCTGATCCTGAGGGCCAGGTCGGCGGCCGCCTGGTCCGCGAGCAGATTCAGGTCCAGGCCGAGGAGTTCGCCCACGAGCTTCAGCCGCGCGGCCAGGGTGTTGCGGTGGATCTTCAGGTGCTGGGTGGCGTGGGAGGAGAACGCCAGCCAGGACGCGAGGGTCGCCGAGAGCTCCTGGCTGCCCGGGTCCCGCGAGCGGCGCGGCAGATGGGAGAGAAGGGGCGCGAGCAGGGCATCGGCCCACCGCTCACCGGCTGCCCCGACGACCAGCGCCGGCTCCGGGGCGGCTCCGAACCGGGCGTGGCGCCCCGGGAGTCCGCGGGCGACGGCGAGGGCGTGGAAGGCCTGCTGGTAGGCAGTCGCCGTGTCAGGCAGCCGCACCTCCTCGCTGACCCCCACGACGCAGTCGTCCACGAGCCCGGCGACGGCCAGGCCCAGGGTGCCGCCGTCCTCCGGACTCCGCTCCTCCGCCTCCTCGCCCGCCGGCACGATCAGGATGAGATGGCGGGCGTAGACGGGACAGCGCACGATCCACGTCCGGCCGCCGGAGGCGTCCGCGCAGATCCGGGCCACCTGGTCGCGCTGCCCGCCGGAGCACTCGACGACGCAGACGCGTACGGGGTCGGGGAGTCTCGGCCGCAGGGCGCCCGCCACCTGGTGGGCGATGGAGAGCTGACCTGTCATCAGGAGGTGCAGTACCGCCTCGCGTCCCCGGGACTCCGCGAGGTCCACCCGGCGCCGCTTGCGCTCGACGCTCTCCGACGCCCAGGACAGCGCCAAGGGCATCACCGCGTCGGCCATCAGCGTGGCAAGCCCGGCGGGCAGCGGCTTGGGCGCGACGACGGCGAGGACAGGTCCGCGGCTCTCGGACGCCCGGTCGGAGGTGGCCCGGCCGAGGGCGGTGCGGCCGGGGTGGGCCCGATCGGGGCCGGCCCGGTCGAGGGGGAGCAGCAGGGCGGCGCGCTCGTCGGTGTCGAGGGTGTAGGAGCCGGCTCCACGCGCCGTCAGTTCTCGTGCCGCCACGGAGGCGAGGTCCGCCGCCTCGTGGGCGGGCCACCGCACGCTGCCGGCCACGGCCTGGAGAACCGTTCCGTCCCCGCCCACGATCCCGGCCCAGCCCTCGGCCCGCCGCGCCAGCCGCCGGAGCAGTTCGGGAGATCCGCCGGTCCGGGCGAGCCGGTACATCAGCAGGACGTCGTCGGCCCGTTCCCGAGCGCGCACGTGTCCTCCGTTCTCCGCCGAACCGGGGTGCAGAGTACCGGTCCGGCTGTGCGGTTTGATACCCGTCGCGGTCCACGCAGTGCGAATTGAACCTCCCGGCCGGCGGCCTGGTGCACCTAGAGTCCCCAAGGTGTTCCGGGGCGTTCCGGAGGCGTCGGGGGACGTCAGGACGTCACGGACCCGGGGGCCCGAAGACGTCGGGGGACGTCCGAGGGCATGACGGCAGCGGCTCACGGGGGTGGTCGCTGTCGTCGCCCCGCAGCCCGTGTCGGACGGTGGCGGAGCGCGACCACCGGAGCCCGCCACGGGGACTGATGTCAGTGGCACCGCCTAGCTTGGTCCTCGACCGTGTCGTACGCCGGACGAGAGGCCCCCGCAGTGGAATTCCGCATGGAGCGTGGCGCACTGACCGATGCCGTCTCCCGGGCGGCCCGGGTGCTGCCCGCCCGTTCGCCCGTCCCGGTCCTCGGCGGTCTCCTCCTCGAGGCCGACACCGGCCGTCTCCGTGTGTCCGGGCTGGACTTCGAGGCTTCCGCCCGGGTCGACGCGGAGGCACACACCGTCCGGACCGGGAGGGCCCTCGTCATGGGGCGCCGGCTGCTCGACATCTGCAAGGTGCTGCCCGAGGGGCCCGTGGAGTGCGCGGTGGAGGGCTCTCGGCTCACGGTCACGGGAGACGGATCGAGCTTCGGTCTCTCCCTCCTGCCTCTCGACGACTACCCCACCCAGCCCCCGCTGCCGGAGGTCCGCGGAGCGGTGGACGCGGGCGAGTTCGCCGCGGCGGTCGCGCAGGTGGCGGTGGCCGCGGGGCGGGACGACAGCCTGCCCGTGCTCACCGGCATCCGCCTCGGGCTCGACGGCTCCACGATGACGCTGGCGGCGACCGACCGGTACCGCTTCGCGGTGCGCACCCTGGCGTTCAAGGGGACCGCTTCCGACGTGGCGGCCGATGTCCTGGTGCCGGCCCGTCGGCTGGCCGAGATCGCCCGGTCGCTCGGCAGGGCGGGTCAGGTCGATGTCGCGGTGGACGGAGGGTCGGCGGGATTCGAGCACGCCGGGACGCGTACGACCGTGCGCCTGCTGGACGGCCGGCTGCCCCGGCACGACAAGCTGTTCGCCCTGACGGACCCCGCGGTCGTGGTGCTGGACCGCGCCCGCATGGTGGAAGCCGTGAAGCGGGTCTCCGTCGTGGCGGACGGCGGCAGTCCGCTCCAGCTGACCTTCACCCCCGGGCCGGACGGCTCGGTGCTGCTCCTGGCGGGATTCGAGGACGACGTGGCCTCACAGCGGCTTCCTGCGGCCTCGGAGGGCATCGAGGAGATGACGGTGGCGTTCAGCCCCACGTACCTGCTGGAGGCCCTGGCCTCCTTCGAGGGCGCGGCTGTCCGGATGGAGCTGATGGGCCCGGGCCAGCGCGCCATGATCACTGGCGGGGAGGATGCCGGGACACCCTCCCACCAGCACCTGCTGATGTCCGTGAAGCCGGCGCTGCTCTGACCGATGACGGGGACGCCGCTCCGGCCGAGGATGCCGGCGCCTCTCCGACCGATGTCGAGTGCGCCTCTCCGACCGATGACGGGGACGCCGCTCCGGCCGAGGATGCCGGCGCCGTTCCGGCATGATGATGTCGGCCTGCTCCGACCGTCCCGGTCCGGCGCGGGCACTCAGCCCGGCAGCGTCGCCGTCTCGCCGACGGCGGCGAGCAGCCAGATGGGGAATTCCGGGTCGGCCTGCCCCACGGCCAGACCGAGCCACCGCGTGCTGCCGGGCACGCGCCAGACCTGCATGCTGCCCGCCAGGTTGCAGAGCTGCCCCATCGGCTCCGGAGCGGCGTCCGCGTCCTCCCGCTCCAGGTAAGGCCAGAGGTCCACGGTCTCAGGCTCGCCCCACCGCTCGCTCAGGGCGGTCGCCAGGACGCTGAATTCGGCCTCGATCTCCTGCTCGGCGGGTTCCACGGTCTCCGGAGACCTGTCGTCCCAGAAGTCCTGACTGGCCCGCAGGATCAGCAGGTGGTGCCCGGGCCCGCTGCTCCGCCCGCCGTTGTCCTCGCTCTCCTCGCCCGCGGGATAGGGCAGGGCGAGGATGTCGTCGATCAGGGCGAGGCAGGCCTCGGTGGTCGGGGGCGGTGTGCTGTCGCTGTCCGTGCTCATGGTGCGCGATCCTGCCAACCGGTCCCCCGGGAACACGAATCGGGGGCGCGCCCGGCCGTGTGCCGGACGCGCCCCCGCTCCCCGGGGTGGGGCCGGGCTCAGCAGCTCAGGTTCGAGCCGGGCGTCGTACCGAGGATCTGGACGAACGCCTTGTACTTGTCGACGCGGCTCTGCACCTGGGCGGGGTTGCCGCCGTTGCACTCGATGCTGCCGTTGATCGAGCGGATGGTCTCGCCGAAGCCGGCGCCGTTGACCATGGCGTTGTGCGGCGTCATGGTGCCGGGGCCGGACTGCGTGTTCCAGTACCAGAGACCGGTCTTCCAGGCCACGGACGCGTTCTGCTCCACCTGCCAGGGGTTGCCGAGCAGGTCGATGCCGAGGGCGTCACCGGCGGCCTTGTAGTTGAAGTTCCAGCTGAGCTGGATCGGGCCGCGGCCGTAGTAGGCGGCCTGGCCGGCCGGACAGCCGTACGACTGACTGGTGTCGCAGTAGTGCGGGTAGTTCGCGGTGTTCTGCTCCACGATGTGCACCAGACCGCCGGTCTCGTGGTTCACGTTGGCGAGGAACGCCGCCGCCTCCTGCTTCTTCACCGTGTCGCTGCCGGTGTTGGCGAAGCCGGGGTAGGCGCTCAGGGCCGCGGTCAGGCCGCTGTAGGTGTAGAAGGAGTTCCGGTTCGGGAACATCTGGTTGAACTGCGCCTCGCTGACGACGAAGCCCGAGGGGTTCGGCTCCTCCGTGCCGCCGGACCCGCAGGTGCCCTGGTCGGCCCAGACGTCGGCCGAACCGGGCCGCTCGTTCTGGGTCCACCACTTCGCGGACCAGTTGTGCCCGTTGTACGAGGCCGAGCCGCCGCCCCAGTAGACGGCGGAGGCGCTCCAGGCCGGGGCGCAGGCGGCGGCCGCGGCGGTGGTGGCGGGAAGAATGACGAGCGTCGCGACGACCGCGCCCAGCGCGGCTATCAGGCTCATGACACGTTTGAACACGCGATCACTCCTTCGGCGCGGCGCTCGCGCCGAGCGTGCGCCGCCATGGGGGGTACCGCCACTCAAGCGTCGATGGTCTGGACCTGTCAAGGTCTAGACCAGAACTCGACGTCGCCACGGGCGCCTCAACTCCCGCCTCACTCCGCCGGGTTGAACGCGAGACGAACTTCCCGGGAAGGAAACCGGAGGCTCTCCCACCATGCGGTTCGCGGTCGTACGGTGACGCCGTCCGGCCCACCGCACCCACGAGGGAGCGCGCGCACCATGGAGTTGTTCACCCCCGAGAACGTCATCGCCGTCCTCACCGCCCTCCTGGGCGTCGCGACCTCGGCGGGCGTGCTCTGGTACGAACGCCGCGTGCCGCGCCGCAAGCGCATCGGCTACCGCGTGCAGATGGACACCCCCATAGGCAGCGAGGTCAGCCAGGGCCGGGCCAACGTGCGGCTCGGACTCTTCAACGAGACACCCGACATGGCGGACGCCACTCTCGTCCTGCTCCGCATCGAGAACGACGGCTCGCAGTCGATCGTCGACGAGGACTACACCGGTCGGGGCGAACTCAACGGGCTCACGGCGGAGTTCACCGGGAGGACGGTCCGCGGGATAGCCGTGACCCATTCACCGGACGCCGACCACCTGATGGACCACTTCACCCCGGCGGCCGGCCTGCGGCACGACGGATCGGTCATCCGCCTGCCGCGCGTCCCGCTCAACCGCAACGAGCACTTCAAGCTCCTGGTCCTGCTCACCGGATCGCACGTCGGCGGCCCGATCAGGGTCACGGGGGGCATCCGGGACGGTGTCGTGGCGCGGAACACGGCCGCCCGCCCCGACGAGAAGCCCCCGCTGTTCGGCCGGGCGTCCCGGATCATCACCGTGGCCCTCACCACCTGCGTCGTCACGCTCGCCGGCATCATCGTCGTACGGGACGACTCCCCGCCCCCGATGGACTGCGCCCGGGGCACCCTCACGGTCACCGGCTCCACCGCGTTCAGACCGGTCGTGCAGGAGCTGAAGGAGAAGTACGAGGACGAGTGCGAGGGAGCCGAGATCCGCCTGGACCTCCACGGCAGCAACGCCGGTGTCCGGAAGCTCGACGCCGAGGGCGGCAAGGCCGGATCCGACGGGTCCCCCTCCGTGGTGGCCCTCTCCGACGGCCCGAGGCCGGCCGCTCTGACCGAGCTGCACGGGAAGCAGGTCGCGATCTCGCTGTTCTCCCTCGTCGTCAACGACTCGGTACCGGTGGAGGACCTCTCCCTCGACCAGATCAGGCGGATCTACCGCGGCGACATCAGCAACTGGAACGAGATCGCCGAGGACGGCCCCGACCTGGAGATCCGCCTCGTCAGCCGGAACGCCAACTCCGGCACCCGCGAGGTGTTCCAGCGGCGCGTCCTGGACGCCAACGAGCCCGCCACGTCCTCGCGCGACTGCACCACCAGGGACTACGACGACGCCCCGGTCCTCCGCTGCGAACTCGACGGCACGGACCAGGTCCTGGCCGAGGTCGCCAGGCTGGACGGGGCCATCGGCTACACCGAACTGCGGGGCGGGTCGGTGCCCGAGGGGGCGCACCGGACCGCCATCGACGGCGTCACCCCGTCCGTGGACACGATCGGCACCAGCAGCTACCCGTACCGCGAGATCGAGTACGCCTACACCTACGGATCGCCGCCCGCGAACTCCCTGGTGGCCGGCTTCCTCAACTACCTGGACAACTACGGCGAGGAGATCATGCGCACCAACGGCCATCTGCCCTGCGCGACGCCGAGGGGCATGCGGCTCTGCGGGGAGCGCTGGGCCCTACCGGGGTAGGGGGTGGGAACAGCACCCTGGTATCTCGTCCGGGGCCCGCACCTGCTCCTAGCCTCCGCACCCATGGACATCCCACGGACGAGCCCCTCCCGCCCCCGGTCCGCCGCCCCACGCACCCAGGCCGCTCTCCGCTGCGTGCGGCGCGTGCGGGACGCGGTCACCCTGCTGCCGCGCGGCGTCGCCGCCCTCGCCCTGACCGTCGCGGGCCGCGGTGGTCCCGCGGGCGTTCTCCTGGGGGCGGGCCCGCCGGCCCCGCGTCCCGGAGCGGTGCGGGTGGCCGCCCACGCCACGGCGACCGTGCTGCTGGGCACGCTCTCCCTGGTCCTCGCCGGCCTGCTGCTGATGGCGGTGGCCCGGGGGCCGTTCTACGGACTCGTGGACCAGGGCCCCTACGACCACTCCTGGGGCGGCCCGGGCAAGGCGGGCGCGTGGCTGGCCCACTTCGCGGTCTCCGTCCCCAGCTCCCTCGCCGCGATCGCCGCGCTGTGGGGCGTCGCCGGGCTCCAGCACCGGCTGACGGCGCCCCTGCGCGGAGAGCTCAGGGCCCGCTGGGTCCCGCCGGCAGTGCTGGTGTGCTGCGCCGCCGGATCCCTGTTCGTGTTCGCCTTCCTCCGGCAGCTCCCCTGACGGCGCCACCTCCGCCCGGAGACGCGACGGCGGCCGGACCTTCCTCCGTGGAAGGTACGGCCGCCGTCGCGCGGTCTCCTACAGGAAGGAGTTGATCTCGATGGTCTCGGTACGGCCGGGGCCGACACCGATCGCGGAGATCGGGGCGCAGGACATCTCCTCCAGCGCCTTCACGTAGGCCTGCGCGTTCTTCGGCAGGTCGCCGAAGGTCTTGGCCTTGGTGATGTCCTCGGACCAGCCCGGCAGGTTCTCGTAGATCGGCTTCGCGTGGTGGAAGTCGGTCTGGTTGTACGGGAGCTCCTCGACGCGCTTGCCGTCGATCTCGTACGCCACGCACACCGGGATCTGCTCCCAGCCGGTCAGCACGTCCAGCTTGGTGAGGAAGAAGTCGGTGAGGCCGTTGACCCGGGTCGCGTACCGCGCGATCGGGGCGTCGAACCAGCCGCAGCGGCGGTCACGGCCGGTGGTGACACCGCGCTCGCCGCCGATCCGGCGCAGCGCCTCGCCGTCCTCGTCGAGAAGTTCCGTCGGGAAGGGGCCGGCACCGACGCGGGTGGTGTAGGCCTTGAGGATGCCGATGACCCGACTGATCTTCGTCGGGCCCACGCCGGCGCCGGTGCAGGCGCCGCCCGCGGTCGGGTTCGACGAGGTGACGAAGGGGTACGTGCCGTGGTCGACGTCCAGCAGTGTGCCCTGGCCGCCCTCGAAGAGGACGACCTTGCCCTCGTCGATGGCGTTGTTCAGGATCAGCGTCGTGTCGGCGACGTACGGCTTGATCTGCTCCGCGTACTGGAGCATCTCCTCGACGATCTTCTCCGACTCGATCGCACGCCGGTTGAAGACCTTGGCCAGGAGCTGGTTCTTCTGCTCCAGCGCCGCCTCGACCTTCTGCTCCAGGATCGACTCGTCGTAGAGGTCCTGGACGCGGATGCCCACCCGGTTGATCTTGTCGGCGTACGTCGGGCCGATGCCGCGCCCGGTCGTGCCGATCTTGCGCTTCCCGAGGAAGCGTTCCGTCACCTTGTCGACGGTGACGTTGTACGGAGTGATCAAATGAGCGTTGCCGCTGATCAGGAGCTTGGACGTGTCGACGCCTCGCTCGTTCAGACCGCTCAGCTCGGAGAGCAGGACCGCCGGGTCGACGACGACACCGTTCCCGATGACCGGGGTACAACCCGGCGACAGGATTCCGGAGGGGAGGAGATGCAGTGCGTACTTCTGGTCGCCTACGACGACCGTGTGGCCGGCATTGTTGCCGCCCTGGTATCGCACCACATAGTCAACGGATCCACCGAGGAGGTCGGTGGCCTTCCCCTTGCCCTCGTCACCCCACTGAGCACCGAGCAGCACAAGTGCGGGCACAGGCGTACACCCCTTCCGGGCGGGGCATGTCCAAGGTCAGGGGGCGTACGTAAAGGTCGTACCTGCCGCACGACGATGTACGGCAAAGCCTGAGCCGTCGAACCGGGTGCCCCGGAATAGACGAAGCCCCTGGCGCAATAGCGCAAGGGGCTCTTGCACCAAGATGCTACCCGAGGAAGGACCGAGGTGTCGGCTGCAGAGCCCCCCGGCGACGGCGACCACCAGCTACTCGTGCTCATCGACCCCCTTGCCCGCCGCTACGACGGCGAGTCCGTGCGCATCGCGAAGGACGTGCTGAGCGCCGGAGCGCACGCCAAGATCTGCCTTCCGGACGGCCCCGACGAGTTCGCCAGGGCCCTGTCTCGGCGGGGCTCCAGGCGTCCGGTCGTCGTGGGTGACGACCACGCGCTGCTGCGCGCGGTGTCCCAGCTCCACCGGGAGCGGGAGCTCTCGGACAGCGCGCTCTCCCTGATCCCGGTGGGTGCCGCGCACACACTGGAACTCGCCCATGCCCTCGGCGTGCCCCGGGGCGCGGTCGCCGCCGCGCGTACGGCGCTCGACGGGACCGCGCGCCGGCTGGACCTGCTCGTCGACGACAGCGACGGAGTGGTCCTGGGAGAGCTGCGCATACCCGCGGCCAGACCCTCGCCGGGCCCGCCCCACACGGTCTGGGACACCTGTCGCAGCCTCGTGGCCTCCCTGGTCCGTCCCG
Organism: Streptomyces sp. NPDC102402; assembly: GCF_044765765.1. Taxonomy (NCBI): domain Bacteria; kingdom Bacillati; phylum Actinomycetota; class Actinomycetes; order Kitasatosporales; family Streptomycetaceae; genus Streptomyces; species Streptomyces sp. NPDC102402. The sequence goes on along the minus strand of NZ_JBIWKR010000001.1, from coordinate 888,129 downwards.
CTCCGCCCACCCCCGCGGGCCTCTCCCGCACCCACCGGCTTCGGGTCGAGGCGGACGGAGTCCTGCTCAACGACCTGGACCGGCCTGTGGAGGACGTCTCGGTGGCCGCCCAGGGCGACGGCGGCCTGGCCGACGTGGTCATCCACACGGCCTCCGGCGAGACGCACACGGCAGAGGCCAAGGCGGTCACGGTGGCCGGGCCGGACTTCCGCTACCGCGCGGACATACAGGTCGGGGGCCCCGTCAGGACCCGGACCTGGACCGTGCGGGCGGGTGCGTGGGGACTGGTGCTCCCTACGGGACCGGGGCGTTGACCCGGGGCGGGCCGGACCGGTCCGCGGCGGCCCGGCGGGTCCCGCCGGCCCGGCCCCACGGGTCCCGCCGCCGCGGACCCCACCGGTCCCCCGCCGCCACGGGCCTCACGGGCGCCGGCCGCCGCTCCCGCGGTGTCCGTCCGGCGCCCCTCCGTCTCGGTCCACCGCCCTGCGGCTCTCGCGCCACCGGTCGAGGATGCCGAGCAGTTCCGTCTGCAGGAAGGCGAAGAACTCCGCCGTCTCCACGAGCCGGGCACCGGCCGGGGTGTCCTCGCCCAGCAGGCCGGCCCCCTCCCGCAGGGTGCGCTCCCAGCGGGTCAGCACCTGGTCGCGGCTCGCGAAGGAGGCGTACCAGATGTCGTTGTGCAGGCGGTAGCGGTCGCGGCGTGAGCCGGGGTCGCGTTCACGGCCGACCATGCTGACCTGGGTGAGGTAGTTGACCGCGCCCGAGACCGCGGCCGGGCTGATCTGCAGCCGGCGGCCGAGCTCCGCCGAGGTCATGGAGCCGTCGTCGTCGGCGAGGAGCGCGGCGAAGACGCGCGAGGCCATCCGCTGCATCCCCGCTTCCGTCATCTCGGCCGCGAAGCGCTCGACGAAACGCGACACCGCGTCCTCGTCACGCTCCGCGCCGCCCTCCCCCGTCGTCCCGGGTCGCTCGGTCCCGCCGGCCATGACCTCCACCGCTTCCCCTGCTGCACTCATCTGCCCAACTTTATACGCTTCCTTAACTTCACAATTTTGTGAAATCCACGTACTTTCAGAATTATGACGAAGGCAATCACCGTCGCCGGACTGCACAAGGCGTTCGGGCGGACGCAGGCGCTGGACGGCCTCGACCTCGCCGTCGAAGCGGGCGAGGTGCACGGCTTCCTCGGGCCCAACGGAGCCGGGAAGTCCACCACCATCCGGATCCTGCTGGGGCTGCTGCGCCCTGATGCGGGCTCGGCACACCTGCTCGGGAAGGACCCGTGGCACGACTCCGTCGAGCTGCACCGGCGCCTGGCCTACGTGCCCGGTGACGTGGAGCTGTGGCCGGGCCTCACCGGCGGTGAGGCCATCGACCTGCTCTCCCGCCTGCGCGGCGGGGCCGACAAGCGGCGCCGCGACGAGCTGTTGGAGCGCTTCGGCCTCGACCCGACGAAGAAGGGCCGGGCCTACTCCAAGGGCAACCGGCAGAAGGTGGCCATCGTCGCCGCCCTGGCCTCCGACGCCGAGCTGCTCCTCCTGGACGAGCCGACCGCCGGGCTCGACCCCCTCATGGAGGTGGTCTTCCAGGACGTCGTCCTGGAGGCGAAGGCCGCGGGCAGGACTGTCCTGCTCTCCAGCCACGTCCTGGCCCAGGTGGAGAAGCTGGCCGACCGGATCAGCATCATCCGGCTCGGCAGGACGGTGCAGACCGGGTCGCTGAGCGAGATGCGGCATCTGACGCGTACGACGATCGAGGCCGAGACCGACCGGCCGGCCACCGGGCTCGACATGCTGCCGGGCGTGCACTCCGTGGAGGTCGTCGACGACGGCACCGGGAGCGGGGACAGAGTCCGGTTCGCCGTGGACGGCGGCCACCTCGACGCCGCGGTCCGCAGGCTCGCCGAGTTCGGCGTACGCGGTCTGATCAGCCACCCGCCGACCCTGGAGGAGCTCATGCTCCGCCACTACGGCGGCGAACTCGCCGCCGACGGCCACGGCCCCTCCCGCGAGGGCGCGCGATGAGCGCCGCGTCCGCCACCCGCACGCCCGCGGCCCGGGGCTTCGCCGTGCCGGTGGCGCTGACGGGCACCGGCGCCCTGGTCCGGTTCAACCTGCGCAGGGACCGTGTCCGCCTTCCCGCGTGGATCCTCGCGCTGCTCGTCGGCACGCTGTCCACCGCCGACAAGTTCAGGTCGCTCTACTCCGGCCCGGAGGCCCGCGCCTCCGTCGTCACCACCATGGACAGCCCCGCCGGGCTCGCCATGACCGGGCCCCGGCACTATCTGGACGACTACACCTACGGCTCGATGCTGGGCCACCAGCTTCTCGGCTTCGTCGCCGTACTGGTCGGGCTCATGAGCGTCCTGGTCATCACCCGTCACACCCGCGACGAGGAGGAGACCCACCGCGCCGAGCTGGTCCGCTCCACCGTCGTCGGACGCCACGCGCACCTGGCCGCCGCGCTCTGGGTCGCGGTGATCGCCGATCTCGCACTCGCCGTCCTGCTGGCAGCCGGACTCGGGGCCATGGACCTGGCCCCGGGCGGCGCCGGGAGCGCGCTGCTCTACGGCCTCGCGCACGCGGCGGTCGGCCTCGTCTTCGCGGGTGTCGCCGCGATCACCACGCAGATCACCGCCCACACCCGGGGCGCGTCCGGCATGGCGCTCGCCGTCATCGGGCTCGCCTACATCCTGCGCGCCGTCGGCGACGCGGGCGACGGCGAGGCGCTCTCCTGGCTCTCCCCGATCGGATGGGCCCAGCGCACCTACCCCTATGCGGGCGACCGCTGGTGGCCGCTGCTGCTCTGCGCGGCGATCGCGGCGCTCTGCGCCGGGACCGGATTCGCCCTGTCGACACGGCGCGACGTGGGCGCGGGGCTCCGCGCCGGCCGGCCCGGCAGTCCGACGGCGTCCGCCGCCCTGCTCCGCCCGCTGGGATTCGCGCTGCGGCTGCACCTCCCGGTGCTCGCCGGATTCGGTGCCGGCCTCTTCGTGATGGGCGCGATGTACGGATCGATCCTCGGCGAGGCCGACGACATGCTGAGGAACATCGACCAGGTCCAGGACGCGCTCCGGAGGATCGGCGGCACGAGCACGGTCGAGTCGTTCGCCTCGATGATCATGGTGATCCTCGCCGTCGTGGCCTCCGTGTACGTCGTCATGGCGGCCCTGCGCCCCCTGGCCGAGGAGAGCGCGGGCCGCGCCGAACCGCTCCTGGCGACCGGTCTGTCCCGCGCCCGCTGGGCGGGGAGCCACCTGGCCGTCGCGCTCGGGGGCGGCACCGCACTCCTGCTCGCCGGCGGACTCGGCATCGGCGTCCTGGGGGCGGCCTCCGCCGGAGACCCCGGGCTGGTGCTCTCCCTCACGGGTGCGGCACTCGCCTACGCGCCGGCGCTGTGGGTCACCGCCGGGGCGGCCGCGGTCCTGTTCGGCTGGCTGCCCCGGGCGGCGAGGGCGGCGTGGGCGGTCCCTGTGTACGCGTTCGTGACCGGCCATCTGGGCCAACTGCTGCGGTTCCCCGGCTGGACGCACGACCTTTCCCCCTTCGGACACGTCCCACAGCTGCCCGCGGCCTCCATGGACTGGACCCCCCTGGCCGCCCTCACCCTGATCGCCGCCGCCCTCCTCCTGTGCGGCCTGGAGGGATTCCGGCGCCGTGACCTGCGGATGACGTAGGGAACCGGCCGATGCGCGCGGGCGTCCTGCCACGCATGGAGCAAAGGGACGCGGCGGGGTACGGCGGGTGTGCGACGGCGGCGCTCGGGGCGGTCACCGCCCTGTACGTCTGGGGTTCGTCCCGGCGCACCGGCGTGCACATGGGCAGGGGCTTCGAAGGGGAGGGCCAGGACCTCTCCGTCCTGTGGACGGAGCTGCCCCTCGTCCTGCTCGCCGGAGCCCTGGTCCCTCCGGCCGCCTGGCTGCTGGCCCTGCGTCTGCTGCGCGGGCGCGGGGCACCGCGCTTCCGGGTCCTCACCGCGGCGGTGTGCGCGGCGGGCGTCCTCGCCCTGTCCGTATGGGCCCTGCACGGCTGGGCGAACCCGCAGGACCCGGACCGGGCAGGGCTGTCCGGGTCCCCCGGCGCGGGTCCCTCAGATCTCGACCTGTAGCCCCCGCAGCCCCCGGATCACATAGCCCGGATTCCACTCGGGCTCCGCCACCAGCCGCATCTCCGGTGCCCTGCGGAGCAGTTCCCCGAACGAGGCGGCCATCTCCACCCGTGCCAGCGGCGCGCCCAGGCAGTAGTGGATGCCCGCGCCGAAGGAGATGTGCGGGTTGTCCTGACGGGACAGGTCCAGCGTCTCCGCGTCGGCGAAGCGTTCCGCGTCCCGGTTGGCCGACGCGAAGAGCAGGGCGACCTGTGAGCCGCGCGGGATGACGGTGCCGCCGATCTCGATGTCGTCCAGGACCCACCGCGCGAACATGGGCACCGGGGTGTCGTAGCGCAGCAGCTCCTCCACCGCGGGCGGCAGCATGCCGTGGTCCGCGCGCAGGGCGGCCAGTTGCTCCGGGTGCCGGAAGAGCGTCCACCAGCCGTTGGCCGTGGCGTTGACGGTCGCCTCGTGGCCGGCGTTGAGCAGCAGCACGCAGGTGGAGACGATCTCCTGCTCGGTCAGCCGGTCCTCGTCGTCGTGGGCGGCGATGAGCCCGGAGATCAGGTCCGTCCCCGGGTCCGCGCGCCGCGCGGCGATCAGCTCCCGCAGATACGCGGAGAACTCGACGGACGCCCGCACGGCGGCCTCGGCGGTCTCCTCCGGCGGGTTCAGCTCGAACATCCCGCAGATCGCGGCCGACCACGGCCGCAGAAGCCCCCGGTCGGCCGCCGGGACGCCCAGCATCTCGGCGATGACGGCCACCGGGAGCGGCTCCGCGACCGCGCTCAGCAGGTCGCCGCCTCCCGCCCCGACGAAGTCGTCGACGAGCCCGGCGGCCAGCCGCTCCACGGTCGGGGCGAGCGCCTCGACCCTGCGGGGCGTGAACGCCTTGGCGACGAGCCGCCGGATCCGGGTGTGGTCGGGTGCCTCCAGGTCGAGGATCCCGTTCCCGTTGAGCGTGTGGAACGGCTCGTGGGCCTCGGGCGGCGCGGTGGTGCCGAACTCGTCGTGGCTGAAGCGGTGCAGGTAGGTCCGCCCCAGCCGCCGGTCGCGCAGCAGCCCGGACACGTCGGAGTAGTGCGGGACGAGCCACTGCCGCGTCGGCTCGAAGTAGTGCGCCCGGCCGGTGGCGCGCAGCGCGGCGTAGGCGGGGTACGGGTCGGCGACGAACGCCGGGGACCAGGGGTCGAAGGACACGTGCATGGGCCCGACGCTATCCGGGCGTGACCAGCCTCGCCTCGTACGCGAACACGGCCGCCTGGGTCCGGTCCCGCAGCCCCAGCTTCACCAGGACGCGGCTGACGTGCGTCTTGATCGTCGATTCGGCCACCACCAGGTGCGAGGCGATCTCCAGGTTCGACAGGCCCTGGGCGATCAGCACGAGCACCTCCGTCTCCCGCTCGGTGAGGTCGCCGATCCTGGCCATGGCGGGCGGCCGCGGCGCCTCGGCGATCTTCGAGAACTCGGTGATCAGCCGCCGGGTCACCGTCGGGGCGAGCAGCGCCTCGCCGGACGCCACCACCCGCACGCCCTCGGCGAGCTGCCGCGCCGAGGCGTCCTTGAGGAGGAAGCCCGAGGCACCGGCCCGCAACGCCTGGTACACGTACTCGTCGAGGTCGAACGTGGTCAGGACGAGCACCTTGGCGTCCGCGTCGGCGGCGACGATCTCCCGGGTGGCCTCAATGCCGTTGAGCTCCGGCATCCGGATGTCCATCAGCACCACGTCGGGCCGTAGCGCGGCGACCTGGGAGACGGCCTGCCGACCGTCGACGGCCTCGCCGGCGACCTCGATGCCGGGCATCGCGTTGAGCAGCACGGAGAAGCCCTCGCGGACCATCATCTGGTCGTCGACGATCAGTACCCGGATCGGGGACTCGTTCACGCGCCCTCACTCCCGTCGCGCTGAGCCGGTACGGGCAGGAACACGGCGACCTCGTAGCCGCCGTCCCCGGACGCCCCCGCCGTCATCTCCCCGTTCAGCATCGCGACCCGCTCCCGCATCCCCGTGATTCCGTGCCCGGCACCCGGGGACGGCTTGACCAGACCCCGCGCGGGGCCGTTGACGACACGCACCCCGAGCCCGCCGAGCACATAGCCGATCTCCACCTTGGCGGTGGCGCCCGGCGCGTGCCGGAGCGTGTTGCTCAGTGCCTCCTGGACGATCCGGTACGCCGACAGCTCGACGCCCTGCGGAAGCTCCCGGACGGCGCCGGTGACGGTCTTGTCCGTCTCCAGGCCCGTCTCCCGGACGTTGTCCAGCAGCCGGTCGAGCGCCGCGAGCGTGGGCTGCGGGGCGTCCGGCGCCTCGTAGTCCTCCGCCCTGACGACGCCAAGGACGCGGCGCAGCTCGGTGAGGGCGGCGACCGCGTTCTCCCGGATGGTGACGAAGGCCTGCTCCAGCTCGGGCGGCGGATTCTCCACCCGGTAGGGGGCCGCCTCGGCCTGGATGGCGACGACGGACATGTGGTGGGCGACGACGTCGTGCAGTTCGCGGGCGATGGTGGTGCGCTCCTCCAGGAGCGTGCGCCGGTCCCGCTCGACGGCGGTGACGGTGCGCTGCACGGTCACCTCGCGGTCGGCCTCGCGGCGGGTCTGCACGACCGTCACGACGAGCAGCGCCATGGCGGACGTGAAGATCATGCCGCCGTTGGTCGAGGAGGGATTCCAGGGGCCGATGGTCTCCATGAAGGTGCCGGCGGCCACGGTGATCACCCACATCCAGGCCGCGGTACGCGGACGGGTCCGCGCCGCCGCGACGACCAGGACGCCCAGGTGGCACACGAAGGCGTTCGGCGCCCACGGCCACTCCCCGCTGCCCACGACGGCCATCACCGGGGCCGAGGCGATCGACACCCAGAAGGCGAGGACGGGGCGGAGCAGGGTCATGAGCAACGTGGCGGCCGGCAGGAACGCGGTGATGATCGTCGCGATCCCGAACGGGGAGTACGTGTTCGACGCGAAGACGCCTCCCAGCAGCGCCAGCAGCGCGACCGCGCCCACCACCGCGTGCGGAAACCAGACGGCCCGCATCCGGACCGGCTTCGGCAGCCGGCGGATCACCGGCCCGTCCGTGCCGAGCGGGCCGAGCGGGCGGTAGGCGAACACGTCGTGGAAGAGGTCCTGCCGCAGGCCGCCTATCGCGCCTGCGGCCAGCCGGAACTCCGGGCTTCTGGTCTTGGTCTCGGTCACGTTTCCACGGTAGGCGGCGACCTGTGCCCCGGTCGTCACCAGTGATGCGGATCCCTGGCCGTCCGTCGCAAGTACTACCAGGCCAGCTGGGCGATCTCCTCGGCCACCACCGCGCAGGCGTCCGCGGAGGGGTCGATCAGCGGAAAGTGCCCCACTCCGTCCAGCAGCGTCAGCCCCACCATCTCGCCGGCCTTCGCCGCGGCGTCCACGAACGCCTCGGTGACGGCCTGCGGAACGGTCAGGTCCTCCACTCCCTGGACGACGGCCGTCGCGATCCCGGTCGGCAGCAGCAGGGCCGGATCGACGTGAGCGCTCCGCGCCTCGCACACCTCGGCGCCGCCGAGCAACTGGTGCACCGCACCCGAGCAGACGTCCAGCTCCACCGCGCTCGCGAAGTCACCGATGGGCGCCAGTGCGACGACCCCGCGCAGCGGCGGTGCGGCGGGCAGCCGCCAGGGCGAGCCCTCCGGGAGCACATGCCGCGCGGCGGCCCACAGAGCAAGCTGCCCGCCGGCCGAGTGCCCGGTGACCACGGTCTTGCGCAGGTCGGCGCCCGGCAGTTCCCGGGCCGCCAGCTCGGGCAGGGCGTCCAGGGCCGCCGCCACGTCGTCGAACGTCTCGGGCCAGCGGCCCGCGACCTGCCCGGCCGCACCCTCGTTCCCGCGCCGGTACTCGACGCTGGCCACGGCGAATCCTCGCCGCGCGAGGAAGTCCGCGAACGGCGAGACGTGCTGCCGGTCGTACGGCGCCCGCCAGGCACCGCCGTGCAGGAGCACGACGAGCGGAGCGCCGGACCGGCCGTCCCGCGGCGCGAAGAAGTCGATCACCTGGTCGGGGTGGCTTCCGTAGGCCGCGGACCCGTCGGGGGCGACCGCCGGATGGGCGAACGCCGACTCGGTCTCGGCGGCTTCGCGATCACGCGCGGCAGAATCCGACATGCTGCTCCAACCGTCCTACGCCTGTGCCCAACTGGACTGACCTGCGGGGACGGTACCAGTACGGCGGACCGCCGCCGCACGGGCCCGGAGTGCGGACCCGCACGGCGGGGGACGCTCAGACCGCCAGCACCTCGGCGAGGATCCGCGCCGCCCTCTCCGCGTCGGCGAAACCGACGTACAGCGGGGTGAAACCGAAGCGCAGGACGTCGGGGCGGCGCAGGTCGCCGACCACGCCGCGCTCGATGAGCACCCGCATCACGTCCTCGGCGTCCTCGCACCGCAGCGAGACCTGGCTCCCACGTTCCGCGTGGGGCACCGGGGTCACGGGCGCGACCCGCCCCTCGGGGGCGTAGGCGGCGACGCACTCCAGGAAGAAGTCCGTCAGCGCGAGGGACTTGGCCCGCACGGCCTCCACCGAAACGCCGTCCCACACGTCCAGCGCCGACTCCAGGGCCAGCATGGACAGGATGTCCGGGGTGCCGACCCGGCCCCGTACGGACCCCTCGGCGGGGGCGTAGCCGGGGGTCATCGCGAAGGGGTCGGCGTGCGAGGTCCACCCTGGCAGCGGTGAGTCGAAGGCCTCCTGGTGGCGCTCGGCGACGTACAGGTAGGCCGGTGAACCGGGGCCCCCGTTGAGGTACTTGTACGTGCAGCCGACGGCCAGGTCGACGCCGTGCGCGTCGAGGCCGACCGGCAGGGCGCCCGCGCTGTGGCACAGGTCCCAGACGGCGAGAGCGCCCGCGTCGTGGGCGGCGGCGGTCAGACCGGGCAGGTCGTGGAGCCTGCCCGTGCGGTAGTCGACGTGGTTCAGGAGGACCGCCGCCGTGCGCGGCCCGAGGGCCGCCGGTACGTCGGACGGGGCGACCGGGACGACACGGTGCCCCGTCATGCGGGCCGCCGACCCCGCGATGTAACCGTCCGTGGGGAAGGTCGTCGCGTCGACGAGGATCTCGTCGCGCCCGTCGCCCGCGAGCCGGGTGGCGGCGACGACGGCCTTGAAGACGTTCACACTGGTGGAGTCGCCCACCACGATCTGCCCGGCGGCCGCCCCGACCAGCGGGGCGATCCGGTCGCCGATCCGCTCGGGCGCGGTCCACCAGCCGCTCTCGCCCCAGGAGCGGATGCGCAGCGCGCCCCACTCGCGGGTCAGGACCTCCTGCATGCGCGCCGGCACATGACGGGGCAGCGCGCCCAGTGAGTTGCCGTCGAGGTAGACGGTGTCGTCGAGGGTGAACAGCTCGCGCAGTGCGGCCAGTTCGTCGGCGGCGTCGAGCGCCTCGGCGCGCTCCTTGAAGTCAGACATGGCTACGCGCCGTCCACAGCTCGGGGAACACGCTCTTGGTGGCCCGCTTCTCCAGCCAGGCGACCCCGGCCGATCCGCCGGTTCCGGTCTTCGACCCCATGGCCCGCCGGGTGGCGGTCAGGTGGTCGTTGCGCCAGCGCCACACCAGCTCGCCGACGTCGGTCAGCACCTCGCCGAGCCGCACGAGCTCGTCGTTCTGGTCCGGGGCGGCGTAGATCTCCGCCCAGACGGCCTCGACCGCGGGGGACGGCTCGTACTTCTGCGACAGGTCGCGCCCGAGCACCGACTGCGGGACGGGGTAACCGCGCCTGGCCAGCAGTGCGAGCGTCTCGTCGTACAGACCGGGCTCGTGGAGCGCCTTCTCCAGCTCGGCGTGGACCCGGGGCGCGCCCCGGTGCGGCACGAGCATGGACGCGGACTTGTCGCCCAGCAGGAACTCCATCCGGCGGTACATCGCCGACTGGAAGCCGGAGCCCTCGCCGAGCGATCCCCGGTAGGAGTTGAACTGGGCGGGGGTGAGGCCCGCCAGCGGCTTCCAGGAGGCGTTCAGGGCCTCCAGCTCCCGAAGCGAGCGCTTCAGGGCGTCCCGCGCGACCGGTATGCGGTCCTCGCGCAGGGCGTGCGCCGCGGTCTCCCACTCATGGACGATGACGGTGAACCACAGCTCCATGACCTGGGTGGTGACCAGGAAGACCATCTCGCCGGGGTCGTCCGAGCGCAGGTGCTGGAGGTGGGTCAGGACATCCGCCTGGACGTAGTCCTCGTACGGAGTCGTTCCCGCGAAGTCCAGGTGCGGGGTGTCCGCACCGGTGGCTTCGGGGTCGGGGTGGTTCGTCGACATTTCTGTCTCCTCGACACGAGCTTCCGGGTAGCGGTCCGCCCCTTCCTCTGAGGTGGTGGAGCTCCGGTCCCCTGCTCGGCATCCTAACGGCCTTCCTCCGGACGCGTCGGGCCCCGCGGGCTGAGGCCCGCGGGGCCCGGAAGCCGGGGGCCGTCTCAGCCCAGGGTGTCGGCGGCCGTCTGCGAGGAGTCACGCAGGAACGACGAGCAGCGCTCGTACTCCTCCTGCTCACCGATCGACTGTGCGGCACGCGCCAGGGCGTGCAGGGCCCTCAGGAAGCCGCGGTTCGGCTCGTGCTCGAACGGCACGGGGCCGTGGCCCTTCCAGCCCGCGCGGCGCAGGGCGTCGAGGCCGCGGTGGTAACCGGTGCGCGCGTAGGCGTACGACTCGATCACGCGGCCGCCCTCGTACGCCTCGTCGGCGAGCTGCGCCCAGGCCAGCGAGGACGTGGGGTACTTCGCCGCGACATCGGCGGGCGCCGTGCCGGCTGCGAGCAGCTCGCGCGGCTCCGGGTCGTCGGGCAGGTGGGTCGGGGCGGGGCCCCCGAGCAGGTTCTCGTGGATGGACATGGCTCAAGTGTGCCTGGATTCCGGCTCCGGCTCCAAGGGCGGGGCCGTGACACCGCAGTGCGTCGCACACTCCGGGCGCGGTCCGCGACCGGCTTCCGCGGGCTTGCGCACGGCCCAGAAGGCGATCACCGAACCCGCCACGAGCAGCCCCGCGCACATCGGCATGGCCCGCCGGAAGGTCGAGGCGAACTCGCCCGCGTCGCGGTACGCCTCCGGGCCCATCCCCGCCAGCAGCGGGAGCGCCGCCACCGCGAGCAGCCCGGCTGCCCGCGCCGCCGCGTTGTTGATGCCGCTGGCGAGCCCGGCCCGGCCGGTGTCCACCGCGGCCAGGACGGTCGCGGTGAGGGGGGCCACCAGGGTGACCATGCCGAGGCCGAGCACCAGCACGGCGGGCAGGACGTCCGTCAGGTAGGAGGCGCCGGGGCCGACCCGCAGCATCAGGAGCATCCCGGCCGCCGCCAGCAGCGGGCCGGCGGTCAGCGGGATGCGGGGCCCGATGCGCCGCCCGAGGTCGCCGGCGGACGCGGAGAAGAGCAGCATGAGCACCGTCGTGGGCAGGAGCGCGGTTCCCGCTCCGAGCGCCGAGTAGCCGGCGACCACCTGGAGCTGGATCGCGGACAGGAAGAAGAACCCGCCGAGGGCCGCGTACACGCAGAACGTCACGATGTTGACGGCCGTGAACTGCCGCGAAGCGAAGATCGACGGCGGCACCATGGGGGCGGCCCGGCTCCGCTCCACCCGCACGAACGCCGACCCGAGGACCACACCGCCGAGGGCCGCGCCGATCACCAGGACGGACGCGCCCTGCTCCGGCACCTCGATCAGCGCGTAGGTGACGAGGGCGAGCGCCAGCGCGGCGAGCACGGCGCCCAGGACGTCGAACCGGCCGTGGGCGTCCGGGTCCCGCGACTCCGGTACGTGGCGCAGGGCCACGGGCACGCAGACGGCTGCGAGCGGCAGGTTGAGCAGGAAGACCCACCGCCAGCCCGGCCCGTCCACCAGCCACCCCCCGAGGAACGGCCCGACCGCGGCCCCGACCCCGCCGAGCCCGGACCAGAGACCCACCGCCCGGGCCCGGTCGTCGGGGTGGAAACTCGCCTGGATGATCGCCAGCGAACCGGGGGTGAGCAGCGCGCCCCCGGCCCCCTGCAGCGCCCGCGCGGCGATCAGCACCTCCGCGTTCGGCGCGATCCCGCACAGCAGCGAGGCCACGGCGAACCAGACCACCCCGACGACGAACACCCGCCGCCGCCCGAACCGGTCCCCGAGCGCACCGCCGAGCAGGATCAGGCCGGCCAGGGTGAGCATGTAGGCGTTGACGGTCCACTGCAGAGCGGCCAGATCGGTGCCGAAGTCCTGTCCGATGCGCGGGAGGGCCACGTTGATGACCGTGGAGTCGAGCAGCGCCATGCTCGAACCGAGCACGGTGGTCAGGACGACCCAGCGCCCCACGGGCGAGGCGACCCGGATCCCGTCTGCGTCCGCACCGTCCGCGTGAGTCATAGGAGCAGCATCACCGCTGACCGGCCGGGTGGCCATTCCGGCCCGCTGTTCCCGCCGTGATCAGGCCAGGGTCCGCAGCGCCCGCACCAGCGCCGACACCCCCGCCTCGGCCTTCCCCCGCGGGCACCCCACGTTCAGCCGCAGGAAGCCGGGTGCCCCGTAGACCGACCCCGGCATGATCGCGACCTTCTCCCGCTCGATCAGCACCCGCTGGAGCGCCTCGTCGTCCACCCCCAGGGGGCGCAGGTCGATCCAGGCCAGGTAACCGGCCTGCGGCGGCTCCCAGGCCAGCTCGGGGAACGCCGTGTCCAGCCGCTCACCGACCAGCGCCAGATTCCCCGCGGTGTACGCGCGGAGCTCGTCCAGCCACGCCCCGCCCTCGCGGTAGGCCGCGATGTGAGCGGTCAGCGACAGCACCGCGGGCGAGGCGAGCCCCTCCGCCGTCTCCATGCGGCGCAGGTACTCCGCCCGGTCCTCGGGGTTCCCGATGAGCCCGTAGGAGCCGGTCAGTGCCGGGAAGTTGAAGGACTTCGACGCGGAGGTGATGACGGCCCAGCGCTCGTCCCCGGCCACCCGGGTGTACGGGACGTGCGGGTGACCGTCGTGCACGAGGTCCGCGTGGATCTCGTCGCTGATCACCGCCACCCCGTGCCGACGGGCGAGTTCCGCCGCCCCGCGCAGCTCGGCCTCCGTCCAGACCCGGCCGGTGGGGTTGTGCGGCGAGCAGAGCACCAGGACCTTCGCGTCGGGCCGTGCCAACGCCTCCTCGAGGGCGGCGGTGTCCCCCACCGGTACACCCCGCAGCTCCCGTCCGAGCCCGAGGACGGCCTTGCGGAAGCCGTCGTACGTCGGGGTGTGGACGACCACGCCCTCGCCCTCGGCGGTCCACATCTGGAGCAGCTGCGAGAACTGGCTGAGCACGGACGGGCCGTAGACCAGCCGGCCGGTGTCGATACGGGTGGCGTACCGGGTCTCGTACCAGTGCGCGACCGCCGACAGGAAGTCGTCCTGCTGCCAGGTGGTGTAGCCGAGGACCCCGTGGTCCAGACGGGAGCGGAGCGCGGCCAGCACCTCGGGGGCCGTCTCGAAGTCCATGTCGGAGATGGTGAAGGGCAGCAACCCGTCCACCCCGAAGCGGTCGGCCACGCCGTCCCACTGGACGCACCAGGTGCCCCGGCGGTCGATGACGGTGTCGAAGTCGTAGCGCGCGGGCGTGCTCACAGCGGATCCTCACTCCTCGGACATGGAGCGGGCCCGGCCCCCCGAAGGGAGACCGGGCCCGCGCCTGCGTCCGTGACGTACTTACTTCAGCTTGGTACCGGCGGAACGCAGGTTGCCGCAGGCCTCCGTGACGCGCACGGCCATGCCCGCCTCGGCGGCCTTGCCCCAGGTGCGCGGGTCGTAGGTCTTCTTGTTGCCGACCTCGCCGTCGACCTTCAGGACACCGTCGTAGTTGCGGAACATGTGGTCCGCGACCGGGCGGGTGAAGGCGTACTGGGTGTCGGTGTCGAGGTTCATCTTCACGACGCCGTTCTCCAGCGCGGTGGCGATCTCCTCCGCCGTGGAGCCCGAACCACCGTGGAAGACGAAGTCGAACGGCTGGCTTCCGGCCGGCTTGCCGTACTTCGCGGAGACGCCCTGCTGGAGGTCCTTGAGGAGCTCGGGACGCAGGACGACGTTGCCCGGCTTGTAGACACCGTGGACGTTGCCGAAGGACGCGGCCAGCAGGTAGCGGCCCTTCTCGCCCAGACCGAGCGCCTCGGCCGTACGCAGCGCGTCGTCGACGGTCGTGTACAGCTCGTCGTTGATCTCGTGCGTGACGCCGTCCTCCTCGCCACCGGTCGGGGTGATCTCGACCTCAAGGATGATCTTGGCGGCGGCGGCCTTGGCCAGCAGCTCCTGGCCGATGGACAGGTTGTCGGCGAGGGTCTCGGCCGAGCCGTCCCACATGTGCGACTGGAACAGCGGGTTCAGACCCTTGGCGACGCGCTCCGCGGATACGTCGAGCAGCGGACGGACGTAGCTGTCCAGCTTGTCCTTGGGGCAGTGGTCCGTGTGCAGCGCGACCGTGATGTCGTACTTGGCGGCGACGATGTGCGCGAACTCGGCGAGGGCTACGGCGCCCGTCACCATGTCCTTGTTGTACTGGCCGCCCAGGAATTCGGCACCACCGGTGGAGATCTGGACGATGCCGTCGCTCTCCGCCTCCGCGAAGCCGCGCAGTGCAGCGTGCAGGGTCTGGGTCGACGTCACATTGATGGCCGGGTAGGCGAACTTGCCTGCCTTCGCCCGGTCGAGCATCTCGGCGTAGACCTCGGGGGTTGCGATGGGCATCTGTCCGCTCCTTGGGATGTGCGGGTGTGCAGTGCTTGGTCCCTGACCTGGGGGCGACGTCATCGTCGCCCTCATCTTCCCAGACTCTCGGCCCGGCTCCACGCTGCCCGTCGGGATAGGGCTCCCTGTTTCACGTGAAACAGGGAGCCTCCCCATGAAGTCCCAGGTCAGGCCAGGTCGAGGTCGCCCACGGAGTAGACGTGGACATACGGGAGACCGGCCTCGGCGATCGCCGGAGCGGCACCGCGCTCCACGATCACGGCGACGGCCACGACCTCTCCGCCGGCCTCGCGCACCGCCTCGACCGCGGTCAGCGGCGAGCCGCCCGTCGTCGAGGTGTCCTCGACGACGAGGCAGCGACGGCCCTTGACGTCCGTGCCCTCGATGCGGCGCTGCATCCCGTGGGCCTTCTGCGCCTTGCGGACCACGAACGCGTCCAGGCTCGTCCCACGCGCCGCCGAGGCGTGCAGCATCGAGGTGGCGACCGGGTCGGCGCCCAGCGTCAGACCGCCGACGCAGTCGTAGTCCAGCTCGGCGGTGGCATCGAGCATGACCTGGCCGACCAGCGGCGCGGCCTTGCCGTCCAGCGTGATCCGGCGCAGGTCGATGTACCAGTCGGCTTCCAGACCCGAGGAGAGGGTCACCTTGCCGTGTACCACGGCCTTGTCCTTGATCTGCTGGAGCAGCTCAGCGCGTACGTCAGTCATGTCAACGAGGGTAAGCGCTGCCGCGGAGGGTCACAGACGTGCCCAGCTCCAGGTCGTCGTGATCTCCAGGGGCTCGATCGGGGTCACCAGCCGGGGCGCCGTGTTCAGCCCGTTGGGCGGACCGGACTGCGGCTCCACGCAGACCGCCTCGTCCTGCTCGTCGTAGACCACCACCCACTCGTCCCGGCTCCTGACCGTCAGCTCCAGCTGCTCGGGCCAGGTCAGCTTCACATCGACGCCCTCGGGCATCCCGAAGCAGTCGTCCCACGGGCCGGGGAGGGGGTCGATCCGGCGTCCGGTCGGCAGGTGGTTGCCGCCCCGCTCCTCCTGCCAGGCCGGGTCGAAGTCGATCCGCACGTCCTGGCCGCCGAGGTTCCGGAGGAACCAGGGATGCCACCCGGCCTGCGCCGGGAAGGAGTCCCCGTACGTCTCGATGCCGAGGCTCAGCGTCAGCGACTCCTCGGTCAGCTCGAAGGACTGCGTCACCCGGCCCTCGTACGGCCAGGGGGCGGCCAGGTCGTAGAAGAAGGCCGCTTCCGCGTCACCCTGGCGGGCGAGCTGCCAGGAGGTGTCGCGGCCGGTGCCGTGGATGGCGTGCGGCGGGGAGTTCAGCGGCATCTGATGCGGCTCGCCGCCATTGCGGAACAGGCCGTTCTCGGTGCGGCCGCACCACGGCACCATCGGGAAGCAGCCGTACCGCTCGCCCTGGCGCAGCAGTTCGGTGCCTCCGATCACCAGGCTGCCGATCCGGCAGCCGTTCTCGGGGTCAACGGTCAATTCGACGTCGCCGGCGGTCAGCCGGACGTTCTTCGCAACTCTGCTCACCCCCCGACACTACTGGCGCGGGGCGCCCGGCTCAGGGCCTTCGGCGCCGCAGGGCCCTGCTCACCACCACGGCCGAGGCGATCGCCAGGGCGGCCGCCGGAGCGGCCCAGCGCAGCGCGATGCCGGCCCCACCGGCCTCGGGCGACGGCACGGGGGCGTAGCGGCCGCGCGGCGGGGCGTGGTCGACCTCCTCCGTGCTGCGGCCGATCATGGTGCGGCGCGCGTGGGCCGCCTCGGCGGGCGGTACGTCCGGCACGGTGAATTCCAGCTCCGCGGACGGGTCGAGCGGCGACGGCGGGACGGGCGCGTCGAACACCGACTCCTCACTCTCCGAGGAGGTGCCCGTGCCCCCTGCGGACGGCTCGGCGGGGGACTCCGCCGCGGGGGGCTGATCGGCGGGGGGCTGATCGGCGGGGGGCTGGTCGGCCGGGGGAGCATCCGTATCCGGAGCAGGCGACGCGTCCGCGGCGGGCACACCGGCTCCCGACCCGCCGGACACATCGGCTCCCGACCCGTCGGGCACGTCGGACGCCGGCCCGTCGGCTCCCGGCGCGTCGTCCCGCGCCGCCAGGGACTCCGTCACCAGCTGCTGGGTGAAGCGGTCCAGCAGCCGCTGCGCCGCGGCGAGCGCCGCCGGCTCGTCCAGTTCCACGATGCGGCCGTCGCCGCTCACCGATCCGGTGAACCCGATCGTCGTACCCCCGTCCGCCTCCCGGAGGGCGATGGTCAGGGCCACCTTCGCCGAACCCGTGCCCCGCGCCTCGACGCCCTCCCCCGCCACGGAGAAGGAGTCGCCCTCGGCGGAGGGCAGCAGTGCCAGCGCCCCGCGGTACGTGATCGTGTGGCCGCCGGCCCGGAATCTCAGCCGTCCGGCCAGCGGGCCCGCCGACGCGTCGGCATCCTGCTGAAGTCCTGGCACGCAGCGCGCGACACGAGCGGGATCAGCCAGCGTCCGCCGCAAGGTCGGGACCGGAACCGGAACGAACACCTCATGCTCCATACCGACCGAGCCTACTCAGCCCCGCCCGTCCCGTCAGCGCTTCCACACCCCACACACCCCGTGGACGGCACCGCCCCGCCATGCTCACGGCTCCTCCCGGTACCGAGGGTGGACCAGCGTCGACGGCGGAACCCCGTGCCGCCGGACCCGCTCCGCCGAACGCGTGCCCGCCGGCACCTCCCGCTCCCCCAGGGCCCGCAGCGCGGGCGCCCCCGGGCCGATGCGGGGCAGGCCCACCGCGTGCCGGGCGGCCAGCACGAATCCCCAGTCCCGGGGTGCCTCCGTCCCGCCCGTGGCCCGGTCCGGGCCCGCGGCGAACCCGGTCAGGCGCCCGTCGACGCGGTACGGCCGCGCTGCCAGGCCACCGGCCCGCACCGACGCCTCCACCGTCCAGAACGTCGCGGGTCTGCTGCTCGGCGGCCCGGCGTGCACCACGAGGCGGCCGCCCGGCTCCAGTGCCCCGGCGACCAGTCCGTAGAACTCCGCCGCGTAGAGCTTCGTGCTGGCTGTGATCCCCGGATCGGGAAGGTCCGAGATCACCACGTCGTAGTGGTCGCGGGTGTCCCGCAGCCAGGTGAAGGCGTCCCCGGAGACCGCTGTCAGCCGGGGATCCGCGTACGCGCGCCCGTTCAGCGCGGAGAGAGCCGGGTCCGTGCGGGCCAACCGGGTGACGGCCGGGTCGAGCTCGACCAGCACGACGGACTCGACGTCCGGATAGCGCAGCACCTCACGGGCGGCGAGCCCGTCGCCCCCGCCCAGGATCAGCACCCGTCGGTGGGGCCCCGTCATCGCCGGGTGCACGAGTGCCTCGTGGTACCGGTGCTCGTCGCGGGAGCTGACCCTCAGCCGGCCGTCCAGATAGAGGTCCAGCGAACCGTGCCCCGGGCCCGTGAGGACGATCTCCTGCACCTCGGTCTGCACCGCGACCCGCACCTCGTCCCCGTACACCGCGCGACGCGCCGCCCTCTCGAAGTCGTCCACCAGGACCGAGGCCGTGGCCAGCAGGAGGATCACGACACCGTTGACGAGGATCAGAAGCCCCCGTGACCGGGGGCCCAGATCGCGCCGGAACACCCACAGCACCAGCGCCCCGCCCGCCACCGCGTTGACCGTGCCGGTGAACAGCGCCCCGGTCAGCTGGCCCATCATCGGCAGCAGCAGGAACGGAAAGGCGAGCCCGCCGACCAGCGCGCCCACGTAGTCGGCGGCGAAGAGGTCCGCCACCGTCCCGCCCGCGTCCTGCCGGTCGACCCTCTGGATCAGGGTCATCAGCAGCGGGATCTCCGCGCCGATCAGGATCCCGATCGCGAGCGAGAAGCCGACCAGCGCGTAGCGCGACTCGCCCAGCCAGGCGAAGGAGGCGTACAGGACGAGCGCCGAGGTGCCCCCGACCAGTGCCAGGGAGGCCTCGATCAGCCCGAAGCCCACAGCCGGCCGGTTGCGTAAACGTTTCGCGAACAGCGACCCGATACCCATGGCGAACACCATCACGGACAGCACCACGGAGGCCTGGGTGACCGAATCACCGATCAGATACGAGGCCAGCGCGACCAGCTCCAGCTCGTACACCAGACCGCACGCGGCGCAGATGAACACCGCGGCCAGCACGAGGAAACGGCCCGTCCTCGGCCGTACGGGAAGCTGAGCCGCGCCCCTTCGCAGCGGCATCTGCTGGTCGATCATGAAATGAACGCTACGTGACCGGAAGGTCGCGTCTTGTCACCCACACGGGTGTAAGTGACGCGCGCCGGACGAGCGCCCCGCCGGGCGCGCACCTCCCCGCCGCGACGGGCGCACGCCCGTCACGCGACCGGCGCCGGCACCCGCGCGCCCACCCGCGTCCGGGTCACCACCAGCTGACCCTCCTGCGGATAGGCGTGCCAGGTCCGCCAGCGCACCTGACCCTCCGTCCGCTGCGCGAGCATCGCCGTGAAGGCGTAGGGACTCCCGGGAAACGTCCCCGCCAGCCCGTGCGGATGGTCGGCCACCAGCGCGAGCAGTTCCTGCGCGCGCCCCGCGAACGAACCCTCGGAGAGCGTCTCGACGCGCGCCGCGAACTCGTAGTCCCAGTCGCCCACGCTCTCGGCGACCCCCAGCGGCAGCGGCGTGCTGCTGCCCGGCAGACAGGCGACGGTCTCGGAGCACGTGCGGCGGTCCTCCTCCAGCAGCACCTGGTGAGAGGCGCCGAGCAGCCTCAACTGCACCTTGGCGCCTGCCAGTTCGAGGTCCAGCACGGCCAGGGCGGGCAGCGGCTCCCGCCCGAGCGTCCATGCCAGATCAGCGGCTCGGGTATCGGAATAGGCGGTCTGGAGGGTCGTGAGCATGGATCGGCTCCGCAAAGCGCACAGGGACACATGGACAGGAGGTACCCCCGTGCGGCGCACCGTGGGGGAGGGGGAGCCCGATCCGGCCCAACTGGGGCCCGGGGGCTGAATGTTCTCTACATCGATGCAATCACGAAGTACGTCGGGCTCACAGCGCTTTTACCCAACTTGCCGTGGTTTCCATCCCTCAGGGGGCAGCACGGTTCACCTGTTCCCGGCGCTCCAACGAAAAGATGTCCGGCGGGAGTTCACCTCCCGCCGGACATCTCAGGCCCGGCCGCCCCGCCCCCCGTGCGGGGCGGGCCGACCCGTCTCAGTCGCCACCACCGCCGCCACCGCAGCCGCCGCCGCCCCCGCAGGAGTGGCCACCGCCGCTGTCCCCGCCGCCCCACCAGCTGCCCGTGTCGGCGGCACCCCCGCCGCCGCTGTCGGATCCACTGCGCCCCCTACGCCCGGCGCGCCCCGCCACCGGCTTCTTCCGGCCACCCGATCCCGAGGCGAGGGCGACGATCCCCACCACCACGATCACCAGGAACACGATGAAGACGAACAACTCCATCGACCTCACATCCTTCTGTCCCCCGAAGCGAGGTCCGCTTCTCGACTGACCGGTGGATTCCCACACCACGCCGGAGCCAAAGCAGACTTGAGCAACTCCAGAGCTTCGGCCCAGGATGGCTCCCATGACACAGGGACGACCGCTGCTCAACCGCCGCCTCGCCGAGTTCGGCACGACGATCTTCGCGGAGATGTCGGCACTGGCCGCGCGGACCGGATCGATCAATCTCGGCCAGGGTTTCCCCGACACGGACGGGCCCGAGTCCGTGCGCGAGGCGGCGGTGCGTGCGCTCCGTGACGGCCGCGGCAACCAGTACCCGCCGGGGCCCGGAGTGCCCGAGCTGCGTACGGCCGTCGCCGGCCACCAGCAGCGCTTCCACGGCCTGGCCTTCGACCCGGACACCGAGGTCCTCGTCACCGCCGGTGCCACGGAGGCCATCGCGGCCACGATGCTCGCCCTCCTGGAACCCGGCGACGAGGTCATCGCCTTCGAGCCCTACTACGACTCGTACGCCGCGGCCATCTCGATGGCCGGCGGCACGCGCGTCCCGCTGCTCCTGCGCGCCCCCGAGTTCCGCCCCGACCTCACGGCCCTGCGGGACGCGGTCACCGACCGCACCCGCCTGCTGCTCCTCAACTCACCGCACAACCCGACCGGCATGGTCCTCACCCGCGAGGAACTCACCGCGATCGCCGAGCTGGCGGTCGAGCGCGACCTGATCGTGGTGACCGACGAGGTGTACGAGCACCTCGTCTTCGACGGCGAGCACATCCCGCTCGCCTCCCTGCCCGGCATGCGCGAGCGCACGGTCTCGATCTCCTCGGCCGGCAAGACCTTCTCCTTCACGGGCTGGAAGGTCGGCTGGGTCACGGCCGCGGCCCCCCTGGTGACGGCCGTCCGGAGCGCCAAGCAGTATCTGACCTTCGTCTCGGCGGGCCCGTTCCAGTACGCGGTGGCCGAAGCCCTGTCCCTTCCGGACGCCTACTTCGCCGGGTTCCGCGAGGACCTGCGCGCCAAGCGCGACCTGCTCACCCGTGGACTCGCGGCCGCGGGCTTCGAGGTGTACAGCCCTCAGGGGACGTACTTCGTCACCACGGACGTCGCCGCACTCGGCGAGAAGGACGCCCTCGCCTTCTGCCGCGCGCTCCCCGAACGGTGCGGCGTCGTCGCCGTACCCAACTCGGTCTTCTACGACGACCCGGTGGCCGGCCGCAGCCAGGTCCGCTTCGCGTTCTGCAAGCGGGAAGGCGTCCTGCGTGACGCGGTGGAGCGGCTCGGCCGCCTGTGAACCCGCCGCCCGTCGCGCGGAGCCGGACCGGTCCCGCGGGCGGGCGGGCACGTCCCCCGGACCGACGCACGGGCGGGCGGGCACGTCCCCCGGACCGACGGACGGGCGGGAGGGCCACGGCGAAGGGCCCGGTCGGGGCGCCGGCCGCATCGGCCGGGCCCCGGACCGGGCCCTTCGTCGGGTCCTTCGCCGGATCAGGCCTCCGGGGCCTGCTCCGTGCCCGCGTCGCCCTCGGCCGTCTTCTCCTCGGGCGCCAGGCCGAGGCGCTCCACGAGCCACTTGTCGAACTCGATCGAGGCCCGCACCCAGCTGACCGTCGACGAGACGAAGTGCTCCAGGCTCACGCCGGTGCCGATGAGCATCTGCGCCTCACCGACCAGCCGCACGGAGGCCGCGGCGCCCTCCTCGCCCTCGTGGGCGTGCGTGTAGACCTTGGGCCACAGAGTGCGACGGTTCCAGTCGTCGATCGCGTCGAGCAGGACGGCGCGCTGGTCCAGGGCGTGGGCACGGTCGTAGAAGGTCCGGACCGAGAAGACCTGCTGCTCCTCCTCGCCGCGGAACATGAAGTACGTCCGGAAGTCTTCCCACGGCGCGGCGAGGTCGCCCTCGTCGTCGACGACGAACTTCAGCTCCATCTGCTCGAGAAGCTGCTTGACGAGGTCCTGGTCGGGGACCACGGGGCCCTCGGGTCCTGACGCCTGCGGTTCGGGCTGGCCCCCGAAGTTGGGGATCGAGGACGGGTCGATAGACATCGCTGGGTACTCCTGTGGATCGCACGTGGTTTCCTGGCTTCGACCCTAGCCGCGATCGCGGCCGGTAGTCCTACGCGCTCAGGGGAATCGTTCCCCCGCTCGTTCCCCTGGCCCTCGACCAGGAAACCGCGACCAGGACGGCGCAGAGCGTGCCGACGAGTCCCGCTCCCCCGATCGCCTGGGCCGAGGACCCGGAGAGCTCGGCCGCCAGACCGCCCGCCGCGACACCGATCCCCTGCATGGCGGTCAGTCCCGACCTGGCCAGACCCAGTGCCTGACCACGCTGATCGGCAGGGGTGAGCAGGACGAACGTCGCCCCCGCGGTGATCTGGTAGGCGGAACAGACTCCCGACACCATCAGCACCAGCACGGCCACCCCCACGCCGGGTCCGGCCCAGTAGACCAGCAGCGGAAGGTTCGCCCCCACCGCCAGCGGCCCGAGCAGCCGGCGGCGCCGCTCGGCGTCGAAGCCGGCCCGCCCCAGGAGCAACGCGCCCAGGACCATTCCCGCCGGATGCGCGGCGAGCAGGAGACCCACGGCTGCGGCGCCCCCGCCTGCCTCCTCCGCGAAGGGGGCGGCCAGGCCCTCCGGAAGCACGATGAACCCCGCCAGCCAGCCGAGGGCGACCAGCGACCGCAGCCGCGGGTCCGACCAGATCAGCGCCGCAGCCTTCCCGACCTGGGTGTGCACCCGCTTCGGCCGGGCGTCGGCGCTCTGGTCCACCGGCCGCGCCTTCACGCCCAGCCTGATCAGGACGGCGGAGACCAGGAAAGTCGCCGCGTTCAGCCCGAGCGAGACGTGGCTCCCCAGCCATACGACGAGCACCCCGCCGGCGCCGAAGCCGACCAGCTGTCCCGCCTGGTGCGTGATCATCATGACCCGCTGCCCCCGCTCGTACAGGCGGTCGCCGAGGACCGCCGGCATCAGAGCGCCCTGCGACACCCCGAACGGCGCCTCCGCGAGCTGGGCGAGCACCAGCAGTCCGGCCAGCAGCGGCAGGGGTGTGCCGGGCAGGGCCATCAGTCCGACGAGGACCGCGCGCACCAGGTCGCATCCGATCATGACCGTGCGGCGTGGGAACCGGTCGGCGAGTCCGGTGAGCAGCACCCCGGACAGCAGGGCGGGCAGGCTCGTCAGGGCGTAGGTCGCCGCCGTCCAGCCGGCCGACTCGGTACGTTCGAAGACAAGGATCGACAGCGCGACCCGCGCCAGCTGGTCACCCAGGACGGACTGCGCGTAGGCCGCCCAGAGCGTACGGAATTCGCTCCGCCGAATAAGGGTGTCACTCGTGCAATCCTTCGGCTCCGCACTCGCCTCGCCGGGTATCCGCTCTGTCATGCGCGTACCTTACCGGCTGGGGAATTCGGCTTCACCGCCCTCGCGGCCAATGAATAAGGGCCCAAAGTGTCCCGTTATTGCGCGGAACACGATCACTCGCTCATACGTCGATCCGGCTCGTCCCGAGGGTGCAGATATGTATCGCCCCGATACAAAAAAGGCCGGTCCGGGCTGTACCGCATCTGCCAATCAGCCACGGAATGGAAATTTTCGGCTCAATCTGGCGGGCACCTCACACACGCGGTGCATGGCGCATACACTCATCGCGATGCGTCCCGGTGCTCCGCTCGATGCGCGCGGCACCGCACACACGTGTCCCCGGCCGGGCGGCAAGGCCTCGGCCGGGGACACGGGGACGGGCTGCTACAGGGTCTTCGCCGCCGTCGCGGCCCCCACGGTCAGGCCGTCGCCGGATCGGTCCACGCGGACCGTGTCGCCGTCCCTGACCTCGCCCGCGAGGATCTCCTTGGCGAGCCGGTCCCCGATCGCCGTCTGGATGAGCCTGCGCAGCGGCCGGGCGCCGTAAGCCGGGTCGTTGCCCTCCTCGGCCAGCCAGGCCAGGGCCTCCGGAGTGACGTCGAGGTGGATCCGGCGGTCGGCCAGCCGTCCGGCGAGCCGGGCCACCTGGAGTCCCGCGATGTGGCCGAGCTCGTCGCCGGACAGGGCGGAGAAGACGACCAGATCGTCGAGCCGGTTGAGGAACTCCGGCTTGAACGAGGCACGTACGGTCTCCAGGACCCGCGCCTTCTTGGTCTCGGGGTCCGTCGCCGGGTCGACCAGGTACTGGCTCCCCAGGTTCGACGTCAGGATCAGGATGGTGTTGCGGAAGTCCACCGTCCTGCCCTGTCCGTCCGTGAGGCGGCCGTCGTCGAGCACCTGGAGCAGGATGTCGAAGACCTCGGGATGGGCCTTCTCGACCTCGTCCAGCAGCACGACGCTGTACGGGCGGCGGCGGACGGCCTCGGTGAGCTGTCCGCCCTCCTCGTAGCCGACGTAGCCGGGCGGGGCACCGACGAGCCGGGCGACACTGTGCTTCTCGCTGTACTCGCTCATGTCGATGCGGATCATGGCCCGCTCGTCGTCGAACAGGAAGTCCGCGAGCGCCTTCGCCAGCTCCGTCTTGCCGACTCCGGTCGGGCCGAGGAAGAGGAACGAGCCGGTGGGCCGGTCGGGGTCGGCGATACCGGCCCGCGTGCGGCGTACGGCGTCCGACACGGCCCGCACGGCCTCGGTCTGGCCGATCAGCCGCCTGCCGAGCTCGGACTCCATGCGGAGCAGCTTCTGGGTCTCGCCCTCCAGGAGCCGTCCGGCCGGGATGCCGGTCCAGGCGCCGACGACGTCGGCGATGTCGTCAGGGCCGACCTCCTCCTTGACCATCGTGTCGACGGCGGCCTCCTGCTCGGCCTCGTCCGCCTCCGCGAGCTCGCGCTCCAGGCCGGGGATCTCCCCGTACAGCAGCTTGGAGGCGGTGTCGAAGTCGCCGTCGCGCTGGGCCCGCTCGGCCTGGCCGCGCAGCTCGTCGAGGCGCTCCTTGAGTTCACCGACGCGGTTCAGGCCCTGCTTCTCCTTCTCCCAGCGCGCCGTGAGACCGCGCAGCTCCTCCTCCTTGTCGGCGAGGTCGCGGCGGATCTTCTCCAGGCGCTGCTTGGATCCCTGGTCGGTCTCGTTCTTGAGCGCCAGCTCCTCCATGTGCAACCGGTCCACCGACCGCTGGAGCTCGTCGATCTCCAGGGGCGAGGAGTCGATCTCCATACGGAGCCGCGACGCCGCCTCGTCGACGAGGTCGATGGCCTTGTCGGGAAGGAAGCGGGAGGTGATGTAGCGGTCGGAGAGCGTCGCCGCGGCCACCAGCGAGGAGTCGGCGATCTGGACCTTGTGGTGGGCCTCGTAGCGGCCCTTGAGGCCACGCAGGATCGCGATGGTGTCCTCGACGGACGGCTCGGCGACCAGGACCTGCTGGAAGCGCCGCTCCAGGGCGGGGTCCTTCTCGATGCGCTCGCGGTACTCGTCCAGCGTGGTGGCACCGACCATGCGGAGCTCGCCGCGGGCGAGCATCGGCTTGAGCATGTTGCCCGCGTCCATCGCGGAGTCGCCGCCCGCGCCCGCGCCGACGACGGTGTGCAGCTCGTCGATGAACGTGATGATCTGCCCGTCGCTCTCCTTGATCTCGGAGAGGACGGTCTTCAGACGCTCCTCGAACTCACCGCGGTACTTCGCTCCGGCGACCATGGCGCTGAGGTCGAGCGAGACGAGCCGCTTGTTCCGCAGGGACTCCGGGACGTCGCCCTTGACGATGCGCTGCGCGAGCCCCTCGACGACGGCCGTCTTGCCGACGCCGGGCTCGCCGATGAGCACGGGGTTGTTCTTCGTACGGCGCGACAGCACCTGCACGACGCGGCGGATCTCCTGGTCGCGGCCGATGACCGGGTCGAGCTTGCCCTCGCGGGCGGCCGCCGTGAAGTCGGTGCCGAACTTCTCCAGCGCCTTGTACTGCCCCTCGGGGTCGGGAGTGGTCACCCGGCGCCCTCCCCTGCTCTTCTCGAATGCGTCCAGCAGCTTCTTCGCGCCGGCTCCCTGTCCGTCGAGGATCTCACCGGCGCGGCCGCCCTTCGCCGCGATGCCGATCAGCAGGTGTTCGGTGGAGAGGTAGTCGTCGCCGAGTTCCTTCGCCCGCTGCGCGGCGTCGGAGATCACGGCGAGCAGCTCGCGGTTCGGCTGCGGCGGAGCCACGGTCGACCCGGTGACGCTGGGCAGCGACCCGAGCAGCTTCTCCGTCCCGGCGCGGACTGCCACCTGGTCGGCGTCCACGGCGGCGAGCAGATCGGTGATGTTCGCGTTGTCCTCGCCCGAGAGCAGTGCGAGCAGCAGATGCCCGGGGGTCAGATCGGGGTGGCCGTCCTTGACGGCCCTGCTGGTCGCCGCATTGAGGGCGTCCCGGCTCCTGTTGGTCAGCTCGGCGTCCACGGGCGCTGTCTCCTCCTCGTGCTCGGTGCTTCACGGAACTATGACTCGAACAACGGGTACAAAGTTGAGTCTATTCCACTCAAGGCGGGGATCCACCTCAGGGCCGGGCCCGTTTCAGGGCCAGGGATCCTCTCGGAGCCCGGCCCACTCAAGGCCGGGGATCCCCTCAGGGCCGGGAGACGGCTCCGGGGGCACCCTGATCCCCTCCCTGTCTAGGCTGACCCCATGCCCGACGTACGCAACCCAGGCCCCGGTTACCTCGCCTTCTGGCGGGAGCGCCACGTGTGCACCCTGACCACGCTCCGTCCGGACGGCACACCGCACGTGGTGCCCGTCGGAGTGACGTACGACCCCCGGACACGGCTCGCCCGCGTCATCACGGGCCGGAACACGAGGAAGGCCGTCCACGTCATGGCGGCCGGCCCGGAGGGCGCACGGGTCGCGGTGTGCCAGATGGAGGGGCGCCGCTGGGCAACCCTGGAAGGCCGGGCCGTGGTGCGGGCGGAGCCCGAGGAGGTCGAGGCAGCGGTACGCCGCTATGCGGAGCGGTACGAGCGCACCCCGCGGCACAATCCGGAGCGGATCGTCATCGAGATCGCCGTCGACAGGGCTCTCGGAAACGCCTGAGGAATTCACGCGGATCCGGAATTCAATCGCTCCGGACAGCACAACGGCGCCACCGTGTTCAGGTCACGGTGGCGCCGCTGTGTGGGGGAAGTGCCGGAACGATATGGAACAACGGGGGAATCGTTCAGGCACTGCGGGGGGTGGCGGAAATGGCTTCTTGTTCGAACAGCTCATGGTCACGCTGGTCGAGATTAACGAAAATCATGCCGTATCTCACGGCACATCGAACCGGCTGCGGGGCTCCGCGCGGCCGGCGCAGACAGCGATAGGCGCGGATGTCGTCATCCGTTTCCATCACGACGACGATCGGCTCTCCGAACAGGGTGACCATCAACGAATCGCCCTGGCGGGTAAGTGCCGTGAGCAGATCGATGAAATGCCACCCTGAGCGGTACGCCGTGGCCATC
Source organism: Streptomyces sp. NPDC102402 (assembly GCF_044765765.1). Taxonomy (NCBI): domain Bacteria; kingdom Bacillati; phylum Actinomycetota; class Actinomycetes; order Kitasatosporales; family Streptomycetaceae; genus Streptomyces; species Streptomyces sp. NPDC102402. Next base: position 860,568 of record NZ_JBIWKR010000001.1, on the reverse strand, counting down.
TCCCGCCGGAAGGTTCGGTCGTCCGGTGGGGTGGTCATGCCACGGTGCCGGTCGGAGCCAGACCCCAGGTGATGTCGCCCGAGGTCGCACCCCACGTGATGTCGGTCGGAGCCGCACCCCACGTGATGTCGGTCGGAGCCGCACCCCAGGTGATGTCGGTCGGAGCCGCACCCCACGTGATGTCGCCCGGTCCCGCACCCCACGTGATGTCGGTCGGAGCCGCACCCCACGTGATGTCGCCCGGTCCCGCACCCCACGTGATGTCACCGGGCACTGCCGTCGCCTGCTCTGCCTGTGCAGCCCCCCAGGTGATGTCCTGGACACCCAACGCACCGTAGGCCAGGGCCCCCACGAAAGCTGTGGCAAGCACCGAGCGAAGCATTCGCTTAGACATTTCGGCTTCGTCCTCACTTGATGGATTCATCTCCCCCGCTCTCAAGACGATGTCTCACGCGGACACGCAAGCACCACTGGATCGATGCATCATGTTCTTGCACGTTCAGGAACATGGGGGGTGGAGATATGGATACATGCGACTCAAATGGGGCGCATCGGCACGGGATCACCCAACTATGCGATGCGGGACAGCGCCTCTACGCGAGCGCGCTGCGCTCCGGCCGCATACCGCGCTCGGAGGTGGAGCCCGCTCCGTGCCTGATGGACTTCGCCCTGCTCCACCCCGACCCCGACGACGCCGACTGGCTGCGCCCCGTCCCGCCTTCGGCGGCCCTGGCCCAGCGTCTGCACCCCATCGAGCGGGAGATACAGGAGCGCAGACGCCACTCCCTGGCGCTCACCGAGTCCTTCGAACCTTTCATGGACATCAGCGCGCAGGATCCACCCACGACGCACGCAATCACCGTGCTCGAAGGCGGCACCCGCATCAACGCGGCCATCGACGTGGCCACGGCCGAATGCCGCAGCGAGGTGCTCACCGTGCAGCCCGGAGGGGTGCGCAGCGAGGACATCCTCAGCAAGGGGCTGGAGCGCGGCACGGCCGTGGTCGACCGCGGGGTCAGCATCCGCACCCTCTACCAGCACACGGTCAGGCACCACCACGGGACGTTCGCGTACGCGGAGCGGCTCGCCGAGGGCGTCGAGATCCGTACGCTGGAGGAGCTGGTGCAGCGCATGCTCATCTTCGACCGCGCCGTCGCCTTCATCCCCGCCCAGGACGACCTGACGGTCGCTCTGGAACTCCGGCACCCGGGTCTCGTCTCCTACCTGATCAACGTCTTCGAGCAACTCTGGCAACGTGCGACCCCGCTGCTGGAGGACGTCTCGTACACACCCACCCCCGCCGGGATCAGCGGCGTACAGCGCTCCATCGCCCAACTGCTGGTCGAGGGGCACGTCGACGATTCGATAGCCCGCCGGCTCGGCATGAACGTCCGCACCTGCCGGGCGCACATAGCCAAGCTCAACGCGGCACTCGGCAGCGGCAGTCGGGCTCAGCTCGGTTACCTCATCTCGCAGTCGGGAATCCTGGACCAGAAGGACTGACGGACCGGAGCCTCGCCGGGGCGGGGCGCCGCCGCCCCGTGACGAGCGGCATGCCGGGCACCGGGCGGGCGCCCACGACCGCGACACGTCCACACTCCACCCGGACACTAGGCTTACGCCACCGGCAACTTGTTGCAGCGCACAAAGCGGGGGGCTCCCAGATGGGAACAGAACCGGTGCAACCGCCGCACACCCACGGCCCGAGAGAACTCTGTGCCCCCGGACTCGAGTTGTACGAACGGGCCCTGCGCCAGGGCCGTATCGCCCGCTCGGACCTCGACGCGGCTCCGTGTCTGGCCGACGGGGCGCTGGTGCAGGCAGATCCCTGGGACGACGAGTGGTTCTGCCCCGTCCCGCCCTCGGCGGCCCTGGCCCGCCTGCTGCAGCCGCTCACACGCGAGATAGACGAGCGGGTGGAGCGGACCCTCGACCTGACCCGGTCCCTGGCCCCCCTGGCCGCCATAGCCAACGGCGACCCCCATCTGGCCATCACCATGCTGGAAGGTCCCGAGGCGATAAGGGCGGCCATCCACGAGGCCACCGCCCAGGCCACGGACGAGGTCCTCACGGCACAGCCGGGGAGCACCCGGCCCCGCACCACCCTGCGGACGGCCCTGGACAACGCCACGACCGCGATCGCCCGGGGCGCCGGTCTCCGTCACATCTACCAGCATCCGGCGCGCTACAGCACCCAGGTCAGGGAGTACCTGGAGCAGGTGCCCGCGGAGTCCCTCGACGTCCGGACCACGGAACTGACCGTCGAACGGCTGCTCATCTTCGACCGCAGGGTGGCCTTCATCCCGGCCACCGCCGACCGCAGCGCGGCGCTGGAGATCCGGCACCCCGCTCTCGTCCGCTACCTCGTACAGGTCTACGAGGTCCTCTGGACGCAGGCGACCCCGCTCACCCGGCAGCTTCCCACGGCCGCACCGGGGGTCCAGGTGACGGCCGTCCAGCAGAGCATCGCCCGGCTCCTCAGCCAGGGCCATGTCGACGACGCGGTGGCACGCAAGCTGGGCATCAGCGTCCGGACCTGCCGCGCTCACATCGCCAAGCTGATGCAGGCCCTCGGCGCCGACAGCCGCACCCATCTCGGGGCTCTCATCGTGCGGTCCGGCATGGTCGACGAGACCGACGTCGCCCGTGGCGCACGAAAAGGGCCCGCCTCCGAGCCGTGAGACTCGGGGCGGGCCCTCCACCGCGGGATCAGTCCTTCGTCCTCTTCGGCCGCCAGACCACCAGCGCGCTCGTCTGCTGCACGTCCTGGTACGGCACCAGATCACGCCGGTAGGAGGCGTGCACCTGCGCCTCGCGCTGCTGCATCGCCACGGCCGCGCCGTCCACCGCCGCCGAGAGCTCGGCGACGCGCTGCTGGAGCGCCGCGACCTGGTTCTCCAGCTCGATGATGCGCTTGATGCCGGCGAGGTTGATGCCCTCGTCCTGCGACAACTGCTGCACGGTGCGCAGCAACTCGATGTCACGGGCCGAGTAGCGCCGGCCGCGCCCGGCCGTGCGGTCGGGCGAGACCAGGCCGAGCCGGTCGTACTGGCGCAGTGTCTGCGGGTGCAGGCCCGAGAGCTGGGCCGCGATCGAGATCACGTAGACCGGTGATTCGTCGGTCAGCTGGTACGGATTGCGTCGACGGCCGTCCATCTCAAGCTCCCTTCGCAGCCTGGAACAGCTCCGCCCGCGGGTCCTCCCCCGCGGTCGCCTTCCGGTAGGCCTCCAGCGCGTCCTGAGCGTCCGCGCCGAGGTCCGTGGGTACGGACACCTCGACGGTGACGAGGAGGTCGCCCCGGGTGCCGTCCTTGCGCACGGCACCCTTGCCCCGGGCCCGCATCGTACGTCCGTTGGGCGTACCGGCAGGGAGCTTCAGGGTGACCGGAGGTCCTCCGAGCGTCGGGACCTTCACCTCGCCGCCGAGCGCCGCCTCCGGGAAGGTGACGGGCACGGTGACGGTGAGGTTGTCGCCCTTGCGGCCGAAGACCGGGTGGGCGTCGACGTGGACGACGACGTACAGGTCGCCGGCCGGACCGCCGCGCTCGCCCGGACTGCCCTTGCCGCGCAGCCGGATCCGCTGGCCGTCCGACACCCCCGCGGGGATCCTGACCTGCATCGTGCGGGCCGACTTCGCCCGGCCGCTTCCCTTGCAGACGTCGCAGGGGTCCTGGGCGATGAGGCCCCGGCCCTTGCAGTCCACACAGGGGTCGGTCAGCGAGAATCCGCCGCCGGTGCCGCGCGACACCTGCCCGGTGCCCACGCAGGTCGGGCAGACCCTCGGGGTGCCGTTCTTGTCGCCGGTGCCCGAACACGCCTTGCAGGGAGCCTGGCTGGACATCCGCAGCGGGACCGTGGCCCCGTCGACCGCCTCGGTGAAGCTGAGCGTCACCTCGGACTCGATGTCCTGGCCGCGGCGCGGCTGGACACGGGTGCCACCACCGCCCCGGTTGAACAGCCCACCGAAGACGTCACCGATGCCGCCACCGCCGAACCCGCCGGCGCCGGCGGTCTGGCCGCCGCCCGGGGCACCCCCGAAGAGGTCGCCCAGGTCGAAGTTGAAGTTGCCGCCCGCGCCGCCGGGACCTGCCCGGAAGCCTCCGTTGCCGAAGAGGGCGCGCGCCTCGTCGTACTCCTTGCGCTTCTTGGGGTCACCGAGGACGTCGTTCGCCTCGGAGATCTCCTTGAAGCGGTCCTCGGCCTTGGCGTCACCCTTGTTGGCGTCCGGGTGGTACTCGCGGGCGAGCTTCCGGTACGCCTTCTTGACCTCGGCGTCGGTGGCGTCCTTGGGGACGCCGAGAACCTTGTAGTAGTCCTTCTCGACGAAGTCCTTCGTGCTCATCGACGTCCCTCCTTCCGGACGATCGGCCGTGCGGCCGGCCCTGTGGCCGGCCGCACGCCCCGTCGGTGTTCACCGCAGTGGTCGGACGGAATGTCAGACCTCTTCGGTGCCACCGCTCTCCTCGTCGTCTGCCTTCTCTTCCTTCGCCGCAGCGGGCGTGGCACCCGGCTGCGGTTCTGCCACGGCCACCCGCGCGGGGCGGATGGTGCGCTCCCCGATGCGGTACCCGGGCTGCAGGATCGCCACGCAGGTCGTCTCGGTGACGTCCGGCGCGTACGAGTGCATCAGGGCCTCGTGGATCGTCGGGTCGAAGGGCTCGCCCTCCTTGCCGAACTGGTGGAGTCCCAGCTTCGCGACGACCGTCTCCAGGGATTCGGCCACCGACTTGAAGCCGCCCACGAGCTCACCGTGCTCACGGGCCCGGCCGACGTCGTCGAGCACGGGCAGCAGCTCGGTGAGGAGGCCGGCCACGGCCACCTCCTTGACCTGCACCCGGTCGCGCTCGACGCGGCGACGGTAGTTCTGGTACTCGGCCTGGAGCCGCTGGAGGTCGGCCGTCCGCTCGTTGAGCGCGGTACGGACCTGGTCCAGCTGGGCCGTCAGGGCCGCTGTCTGCTGTACGTCCCCGGCCGGGGCCGCCGCCTCCTCCTCGGAGGGGGTGGCGGCCTTCGGCTCGACGTCGTCGGAATTGGCGCCGGAGGGGACGTCAGGCTTCTCGTCGAAGCCCGGAGTCTCCTCGGTCACGCCGCACCGCCCTTCTGGTCCTTCTCGTCGTCCACGATCTCGGCGTCGACGACGTCGTCGTCGGCCTTGGCCTGACCGTCGCCCGGCGCCTCGGCACCCGGGGCCGCACCCTCGGAGGCGTTGGCGTACATCGCCTGGCCCAGCTTCTGGGAGACGGCCGCGACCCTCTCCGTGGCGGTGCGGATCTCGGCGGTGTCCTCGCCCTTGAGCTTCTCCTTGAGCTCGGTGAGCGCGGTCTCCACCTCCGTCTTCACGTCGCCGGGGACCTTGTCCGCGTTGTCCGTGAGGAACTTCTCCGTCTGGTAGACGAGCTGCTCACCCTGGTTGCGGGACTCGGCGGCCTCGCGACGACGGTGGTCCTCGTCGGCGTACTGCTCGGCCTCTTCGCGCATCCGGTTGACCTCGTCCTTCGGCAGCGAGGAGCCACCGGTGACGGTCATCTTCTGCTCCTTGCCGGTGCCGAGGTCCTTGGCAGCGACGTGCATGATGCCGTTGGCGTCGATGTCGAAGGCGACCTCGATCTGCGGCACGCCGCGCGGGGCCGGCGGCAGACCGGTCAGCTCGAACATCCCGAGCTTCTTGTTGTACGCCGCGATCTCGCGCTCGCCCTGGTAGACCTGGATCTGCACGGACGGCTGGTTGTCCTCGGCCGTGGTGAAGATCTCGGACCGCTTGGTCGGGATCGTGGTGTTGCGCTCGATGAGCTTGGTCATGATCCCTCCCTTGGTCTCGATGCCGAGGGACAGCGGGGTCACGTCGAGGAGCAGGACGTCCTTGACCTCGCCCTTGAGGACACCGGCCTGGAGCGAGGCGCCGATCGCGACGACCTCGTCCGGGTTCACACCCTTGTTGGCGTCCTGACCACCGGTGAGCTCCTTGACGAGCTCGGCGACGGCCGGCATACGGGTCGAGCCACCGACGAGAACGACGTGGTCGATCTCCGAGAGCTGGATGCCCGCGTCCTTGATGACGTTGTGGAACGGGTTCTTGCAGCGGTCCAGGAGGTCCGCGGTCAGCTGCTGGAACTGCGAGCGCGTGAGCTTCTCGTCCAGGTGCAGCGGGCCCTCGGCGGACGCCGTGATGTAGGGCAGGTTGATCGTGGTCTCGGTCGAGGACGAGAGCTCGATCTTGGCCTTCTCCGCGGCCTCGCGGAGACGCTGGAGAGCCATCTTGTCCTTGGACAGGTCCACGCCGTGCCCGTTGGCGAACTGCTTCACCAGGTAGTCGACGACCCGCTGGTCCCAGTCGTCACCACCGAGGTGGTTGTCACCGTTGGTGGCCTTCACCTCGACGACGCCGTCGCCGATCTCCAGGAGGGACACGTCGAAGGTGCCGCCACCGAGGTCGAAGACGAGGATCGTCTGGTCGTCCTTGTCGAGGCCGTACGCCAGCGCGGCGGCGGTCGGCTCGTTGACGATACGCAGGACGTTCAGGCCCGCGATCTCGCCGGCCTCCTTCGTCGCCTGGCGCTCCGAGTCGTTGAAGTACGCCGGGACGGTGATCACCGCGTCGGTGACCTTCTCGCCCAGGTAGGACTCGGCGTCGCGCTTCAGCTTCTGCAGGATGAAGGCACTCATCTGCTGCGGGTTGAAGTTCTTGCCGTCGAGCTCGATCTTCCAGTCCGTGCCCATGTGGCGCTTGACCGAACGGATCGTCCTGTCGACGTTGGTGACCGCCTGGCGCTTGGCGACCTCGCCGACAAGAACCTCACCGTTCTTCGCGAAGGCGACGACGGACGGCGTGGTCCTGGCGCCTTCGGCGTTGGTGATGACGGTGGGCTCGCCGCCTTCGAGAACGCTGACGACGGAGTTAGTCGTGCCCAGGTCGATGCCGACCGCACGTGCCATTTCAATTCCTCCAACTGACTACTTGAGTGGATCTGACTCAAGGATGCATGACACCAACCCCGGAGTCAAAGGACCTGAGCCACTTACGCTCAACTTATGTGCTCGCAACAGGTTTGACCTGCGATTTCATCGCAGACGAAGGCCGAGAGATCCCCATCGGGGCGCTCCCGGAGCAGCCCCCGTCCGCGACACCCGGCATGCGCTCCAGGTCACACACACCCCACCCACCATCGCACCGTGGGATCGTTCTGTCATAAAAGGCGCGTAGACGGTCATAACGTCACTCATCGAACCCGGGCAGGTGCAATGCGGTACGCGAGGCAGACTGCGGCGCGAAGGGCACGGCGCCCCGCCGCGCAGATGGCGGCCAGGGCGGCGGCGGCTTCCGAGCACGTCGCCCGGGCACTGGCTGCCGTGACCGCGAAGCGGACCCTGGACCTGGTGCTCGGCTCGGCACTCCTGCTTCTGACGGCCCCCGCACTGGCCCTCGCGGCACTGGCCCTCACCCTCCGCCTGCCCCGCCCCCGGGGAGGCACACTGCGGCGCGAGACCCGGATCGGGCTCGGCGGCCGCCCGTTCGAACTGCGCTCGCTGCGCACCCGGCGGTTCCGGCTCGACCTGCTGTCCCGGCTGCCCCACGTCGTACGGGGAGACCTCTCCCTGGTGGGCCCCCCGCCCCTCACCCCCGACGAGGCGGCCCTGCTCGGGCCGGCGGCCGGCCACCGGCGGCAGGCGCTGCGCCCCGGCCTGACCGGCCTGGCCCAGGTCCGCGCGCGGTCAGGGATGCCCTGGGACGAACCCGCCCTCCTCGACGCGCACTACGCAGAGCATCATGGGACGGGGCTCGACCTGGCGATCCTGGCGGAATCCGTACGCATCCCTCTGTATGCGGCGCTCCGCCGGCTACGCCTTCCGGGGAAGGCTCACCTGAGCGACACAGATCACCGCCTGCCCGGCTACAGCGTGGCGGAATAAGTGGATAGTGTCAGCACAGACTGATTAAGTTACTGCTTAGTAATCACTTGTACGCGCTGGATCCCACCCTCGCAGGCCCGAGGAGCCCCCAAATGCAACTCGCCGCGATCATCGTGTCGCTGGTTCTGATCGTGGTCGGCGTGGCACTTTTCGCCCGCGCCCTCCTGCAGATCTACACCTTCATGCGGCTCGGCCAGAACGTGCCCGCGGGCACCCGCACCGATGAACCCGTGCAGCGCACCGTCACCGTGGCCAAGGAGTTCCTCGGCCATACCCGGATGAACCGCTGGGGCATCGTCGGTGTCGCGCACTGGTTCGTGGCGGTGGGCTTCTTCTCGCTGCTGCTGACCATCGTCAACGCCGTCGGCCAGCTGTTCCAGGCCGACTGGCTGCTGCCGATCGTCGGTGAGTGGGCGCCGTACAACGTCTTCGTCGAGTTCATCGGCACCATGACGGTGCTCGGCATCGCGGTCCTGATCGTGATCCGCCAGCTCAGCAGGCCGGACAAGCCGGGCCGCAAGTCCCGCTTCGCCGGCTCCAACTTCGGCCAGGCGTACTTCGTCGAGGCCGTCATCCTCATCGTCGGCGTCTGCATCTTCATGCTGCACGCCCTCGAAGGCGCCCAGCACCACGTGGACGGATACGAGGCGTCGTTCTTCATCTCGTACCCGGTGGTCTCCTGGTTCGAGGGCATGGACCTCTCCACGCTCCAGAACCTCACCTACTTCTTCGCCGGCCTGAAGATCGCGACCTCCTTCATCTGGATGATCACGGTCGCCCTGAAGACCGACATGGGCGTCGCCTGGCACCGCTTCCTCGCCTTCCCGAACATCTGGTTCAAGCGCAACGCCGACGGCGCGGTCTCGCTCGGCGCGCTGCTGCCGATGACCTCGGGCGGCAAGGAGATCGACTGGGAGGACCCGGGCGAGGACGACACCTTCGGTGTCTCCCAGGTCGAGCAGTTCTCCTGGAAGGGCATCCTCGACTTCTCGACCTGCACCGAGTGCGGTCGCTGCCAGTCGCAGTGCCCCGCCTGGAACACCGGCAAGCCGCTCTCGCCCAAGCTCCTGATCATGTCCCTGCGCGACCACGCGCACGCCAAGGCCCCGTACCTGCTGGCCGGCGGCGGCAAGGACATGGAAGGCAACGAGAAGGCCACCGAGGAACAGCTCAAGGACGTCCCCGCGGCGGCCCTCGCGGAGGCGGAGCGCCCCCTCATCGGCACCGCCGAGGAGAACGGCGTCATCGACCCGGACGTGCTGTGGTCGTGCACCACCTGCGGCGCCTGCGTCGAGCAGTGCCCGGTCGACATCGAGCACATCGACCACATCGTCGACATGCGCCGCTACCAGGTGATGATCGAGTCCGCGTTCCCGTCCGAGGCGGGCACGATGCTCAAGAACCTGGAGAAGAAGGGCAACCCCTGGGGGCTCGCCAAGAAGCAGCGCGTCGAGTGGACCAAGGAGGTCGACTTCGAGGTCCCGATCGTCGGCAAGGACGTCGAGGACCTCAGCGAGATCGACTACCTGTACTGGGTCGGCTGCGCGGGCGCCCTCGAGGACCGCGCCAAGAAGACGACGAAGGCCTTCGCGGAGCTCCTCCACATCGCGGGCGTCAAGTTCGCGATCATGGGCGGCGACGAGAAGTGCACCGGTGACTCCGCCCGCCGCCTCGGCAACGAGCCGCTGTTCCAGCAGCTCGGCCAGGAGAACGTCGCGATGCTGAACATGGCCTTCGGCGAGGACGACGAGGACGACTCGACCAAGAAGTCGAAGGCGTCGAAGAAGATCGTCGCGACCTGCCCGCACTGCTTCAACACCATCGCCAACGAGTACCCGCAGCTCGGCGGCGAGTACGAGGTCATCCACCACACCCAGCTGCTCCAGCACCTGGTGGACGAGGGCAAGCTGATCCCCGTCACGCCGGTCGAGGGTCTGATCACGTACCACGACCCCTGCTACCTGGGCCGCCACAACAAGATCTACACGCCCCCGCGCGAGATCATCGCGAAGGTGCCTGGTCTGCGGAACGAGGAGATGCACCGCCACAAGGAGCGCGGCTTCTGCTGCGGCGCCGGTGGTGCCCGGATGTGGATGGAGGAGCGGATCGGCAAGCGCATCAACAACGAGCGTGTCGACGAGGCCCTCTCGCTCAACCCGGACATCGTCTCCACCGCCTGCCCGTTCTGCCTCGTCATGCTGACCGACTCGGTCAACGGCAAGAAGAACGACGGTCAGGCGAAGGAGTCGGTGCAGGTGGTCGACGTCTCGCAGCTGCTCCTGGAGTCGGTGAAGACACCCGCCGACCCCGCGGACGACGCGGAGACGGCCGACCAGCCGGAACCGGAACCCGTCAAGTAGCTGTCTCCACCCACGGAAGCGGCCGGACCTGCCTCGGGGGCAGGACCGGCCGCTTCCGTGCGTCCCGGCGGCCCGCAGGGGGTACGGCAGACCCCCCAGGGTCCCCCTAGGGGATGTCACAGCTAGGCCGCAATGGGCGCCGTGTTCCCCCGGCCCACACATCTCCCCCGCACGGACCAGGTACGTTCGATGTGTGGCTGGATTCAGGATCGGACGCGGCCGGGACAACCGCACACCGCAACAACACCCGCAGCAGCAACAGCCGTACGGCACGCAGGCGTCACCGCCGCCGTACGGCGGGCAGTCGTGGCCCCCGGCAGGAGGCAACGGCGCAGCGTACGGAGGCCCCCAGGGCGCCCCGTACGGCGGAGGGCACGGCGGCAACCGACACGGGGGTGGTAACGGGCAGACAGGCGGGCACGGCGAACCGGAGTACTTCGGCGAACCGCACCACCAGCCGTCGCAGCACGACCCGTACGCCAACGCCCCGGGGCACACCCAGGCGTTCAGCATCAACGAGGACCCGTACGGCGACGGGAGCACCTACCAGGCCGGCAGCGCCCCGGCGCAGCCCTCGGGGCCGCGGCTGCGGTGGAAGCAGCTGCTGAGCGGCATCGTGATGCGCCCGGGGCCGACGTTCTGGCAGATGCGCGACTACCCCGTCTGGGGCCCCGCGATCGTCGTCACGTTCGTCTACGGCCTGCTCGCGCTCTTCGGCTTCGACCAGGCCCGCGACGAGGCCATCCACGCGGAGGTCTCCACGGCCGCCCCGTACGTGATCTTCACGGGCCTCGGCTTCGTCGTCGGTGGCCTGGTACTCGGCGCGGTCACCCACACCCTGGCCCGCCAGCTCGGCGGCACGGGATCCTGGCAGCCGACCGTCGGCCTGTCGATGCTCATCATGTCGATCACGGACGCGCCCCGGCTCGTCTTCGCCCTGTTCCTCGGCGGCGAGAACTCCCTGGTGCAGATCCTCGGCTGGATCACCTGGCTGGCCGCCGGAGCGCTGTTCACGTCGATGGTGAGCAAGTCCCACGACCTGCCGTGGCCCAAGGCCCTGGGCGCCTCGGCGATCCAGCTGGTCGCCCTGCTCTCGATCATCAAGCTCGGCACGATCTGATCCGACGCGCAGGAGGGGCCCCGCCGGTGGCGGGGCCCCTCCTGTCGTATGCCGTCCCGTACGCCGGACACCTGCCCCGCGGTTCAGGCCTGCGGCACCGCAGCGCACGGCGCACGGCGCGACCTGCCTGCCCGCCTGCCCGCCTGCCCGCCTGCCCGCCTGCCCGCCTGCCCGCCTGCCCGCCTGCCATGATGCGGGGCACCGACGTCCTACGAGTCGAGGACCTGACCCTCACGCCGCACGACGGGCTTCTCCACGCTCCACGGGAAGTTGATCCACTGATCGGTCTTCTTCCACACGTACTCGCATTTCACGAGCGAGTGCGACTTCTCGTAGATGACCGCACTGCGCACCTCGGCCACATGGTCGATGCAGAAATCGCGGACCAGCTTCAGCGTCTTCCCGGTATCGGCGACGTCATCGGCGATGAGGACCTTCTTCTGCGAGAAGTCGATGGCGTTCGGAACGGGCGCCAGCATGACCGGCATTTCCAGCGTGGTCCCGACCCCGGTGTAGAACTCGACGTTCACCAGATGAATGTTCTTGCAGTCCAGGGCATAAGCCAGACCACCGGCGACGAAGACGCCGCCCCGCGCGATGCTCAGCACGACATCCGGCTCATAGCCGTCGTCGGCGACCGCCTGCGCCAGCTCCCGTACGGCATGCCCGAAGGCCTCGTACGTCAGGTTCTCCCGAGCTTCACCAGCCATGCCGCATCACACCTGAGTCCGATGGAAATTCATGAAGGAGCGCGAGGCGGTAGGCCCACGCTGCCCCTGATAGCGCGATCCGTAACGCTCGGATCCGTAGGGGAATTCAGAGGAGGACGTCAGCCGGAACATGCACAGCTGCCCGATCTTCATTCCCGGCCAGAGCTTTATCGGAAGGGTCGCGAGGTTCGACAGCTCAAGGGTCACATGACCCGAGAATCCGGGGTCGATGAACCCGGCCGTCGAATGCGTCACCAGGCCGAGCCGCCCCAGCGAGCTCTTGCCCTCCAGCCGCGACGCCAGGTCGTCGGGGAGCGAGATGACCTCGTAGGTCGAGGCCAGGACGAACTCTCCGGGGTGGAGGATGAACGCCTCGTCACCGTCCGGCTCGACCTGGCGCGTCAGGTCCACCTGCTCGACGGCGGGATCGATATGCGGATAGCGGTGGTTCTCGAACACCCGGAAGTAGCGGTCCAGCCGCACGTCGATGCTCGAGGGCTGCACCATCGAAGCGTCGAACGGGTCAATGCGAACCCGCCCGGCGTCGATCTCGGCCCGGAGGTCCTTATCTGAGAGAAGCACGCACCGAGGATACGCAGAGCGCGCGAGCCGGCCCCAACCGGACCGCCCCGCGCGCCTGCCTCACACCTCTAGCGCTCCTCGAACACCACAGGAACCGCCTGCCGCAACCTCGCGCAGCGCGGACAGCGGATGAGCCGCCCGGGCCCGATCCGCTGGGACCCGAGCTGCTGCATCGGGAACGACGAGGTAGCAAAAACGTGCCCTTCGGCACAGCGGACGACGGTGCGCTCCATCGACTCCATCAAGTCCCTTCCCCAACCAGCCTTGGACGAGACCGCCACATTAGGGGATGAACGGGACGCCGCTCCAGGCGGCACTCCGACCACCCACGCTACGCCCTCAACTCCCCCCGCCCGCACCCGCATCCACAGTCCGGAACGACACGCGGACCCCACGGCGGACACGCCGGGGGTCTGCGATGGGGTAGAGTGTGCGACGATGCACCGCCGATCATCGGCGTGCCTCGCGGGTGTAGTTTAATGGTAGAACATGAGCTTCCCAAGCTCAGAGCGCGAGTTCGATTCTCGTCACCCGCTCCATGATGAAGGCCCTGGTCGGAGACCAGGGCCTTGTTTGTTGTCTAGACCATATTTAGGGCTCGTGCCATTCGCGTGCCATAACGACCCTTCCCATCTGCATCAATCGTGGATCTGTCATCCCTGAGGGCGAGCGCTCCACTACCGGGTCCCTCATCGTGAGATCCCCTCCAAGTGCCCTGCGTCACACGCACAGTGCGCACTGTCTGCTCCTGCGCGATCAACGCCGCGCAGCCCGCGGGGCGGATGGCCCGGGAGGACGCGGCACCAGCGGGTGAACGGTCGCGCCGCCATGCCCCGAGGCCGCAGCCGACTGCTGGCGGCGTACGTCGAGATCGATGTTGGCGGCAAGCCTGCGCTGATGCTCCTTGGTGGAGTGCTGATAGATCAGCTGTGCGCGCTCAGAGGACTGACCGGCCCGCACCATGAGGTCCTTGAGCTTGGCACCGGTGTCGGCAGCGAGCGTGTTGCCCGTATGCCGCAGGTCGTAGAAGCGGAAGCCTTCGGGCAGCCCCACCTTGTCCCGGGCCCTGCGCCACTTACGGCCGAACGTGGTGCCGCGCAGTACCGCCCCCCTCTCGCCGATGAAGACGAGCCCGTCCGGCCCCGGCTGGGCGAACCACTCCAGGTGCCGACGGACGTCCTCGTGGAGGAAGGACGGCAGCACGATCTCTCGTCGGCCCGCCCGGGACTTGGGAGCGCCGACCACGCGGTGACCTGTGTTGAGCTCCGGTGCGGCACGGCGAACCCAGAGCGTGCCGGCGTCGAGGTCCACGTCCCGCCGACGGAGCTCGGCGAGTTCCTCGGGCCGCATCGAGGCGAAGGCACCGAGCAGAACCATGAGGCGCCAGCGCAAGCCGATCACCTCTGCCGCGGCGAAGACCTGCTCGACCGCCGCCACGGGTCGCTCGTCGGCGTCCTCGCGGCCTGCCCCGCGGATACGGCAGGGGTTCTTGCGCAACATGTCGTCCTCGACTGCGGTCTCCATCACGGCTTTGAGGAGCCGGTACGTCTTGGCAACCGTGGTGGCACCGGTGGCGGACAACCGCTCCGCACGCCAGGCTCTGACCCGAGCGGAGCTGATCATGTTGACGTTCATCTCGCCGAACGTCGGCTCCAGGTGGAGCCGGAACAGCCGGCGGTACAACTCAGCAGTGGTCGGGGCGAGGCCGCGTTCAGCGATCCAGCGCGTGGTGTAGTCGGCGAACGAGACCTCGCCGGCGGTCGGGTCGAGCCAGTCACCCCGCATCTGGTCCGCTTGGACCTGGACGAGGAACGCCTCTGCATCGCGCCTGGTCTCGAAGGTTTCCGGCGCGGGCCGCAGGGTGTCATCGGCCGTGCTGGGGTAGCGGGCCTGATATCGCCCCGAGGGCAGTTGTCGTATCGCGCCGAACGTGCGGCGCGGAGCCTTCTGGCGCGGACGGGCCATCAGGCCGCAGCCCTGAACCCGGAGCGGCTAGTACGGACCGGCTCGACCGTACGCGCCTCTACGAAAGCGTCCAGCGCGGTGTCGGAGATGCGGACGTGCTTGCCGACCTTGACGTATCGGATACGGCGCTCGGATACGAGGCGGCGGATGAATCGCTCACCGACACCGAGACGTTCGGCTGCCTCGGCCACGCCGAGAAGGCGGTCAGCCATTCGAGACCGCCTCCTTCCACGTGTCGGCGGGCCATGGGGCGGTGATCACTGCGGGTCGGGGCAAGGGTGTTCCTTCTACGAGGCGGCGGGTCAACAACCGATGCGCCCATGCGGGGGCGCGCCCACTGAGGCAGACGTACGGGCGTCGCGACCGCTTCGAGCTATCGCGCTGCCCCCGCTGGGACTATTTCGGCGTCCCGTAGTGATACCTCTGCATCGCCGGTTTGGTTAACCGGCGATGTGCGTCTATGTTGCCTCGGCTCCCAGCAGGTTTCGGGAGTACCGGAGTCGGGGATCCGGCCCACATTTTGCTGACCTGAAGCCAAAGGCGAATCGGTCACAGGCACCGCCGGCATGAACTTCTTGGTGAACGGCCGATTCGGGTCTATCGTTTTCGGACCGCGTTCCACCGGCGTTCGCCGTCGGCTGCTCGCTTTGTGCGAAGTAACCCTGGACTTGCGCGAGGCGATGTGGCTTCCTTCTTGGTCCAGTCGCTGACATGAAGGCCACCCGGATCAGCTTTCGGTGCGCCAGCTCCGTCCGACGGCAGCACCGCCGTCGCGCGATTCAGCCACTGCCACCACCCCCTGCTTCGAGGAGCCGCCGAGCCATGAGCCACGATGCCCGCGTCTGGGTATGGGACCACAGCCTCAGCAAAGGCACTGCCCGTATGGTCCTCACCTTGATCGCCGATCGCTGTATCGACCACACTTGCACGGCCTACGCCTCCGTCCCCGCCCTGATGCGACGTGCGAACGCGTCGCGCAGCGCCGTTCGGGACGCACTGGACAAACTGGTCGCCAGCGGCGAGATAGTCCGCCTCGACGGACGCAAAGGGCCTCGCGGGGAAACGTATTACCGCCTCCCCGAAGCCGCCCGTTTCATGACCGAGTACGTTCGAAATCCGACCCATCAAGAGGGCCAGATTCCAACCCCCGAGGTACCGGAATCCGATACCTCCAGCAGCAATACGGACGGGCCGGAATCCGACCCCGGGGTACAGAATCCAACCCCGGGAGGTGCCGGAATCCGGTACCTCGGGGGAACGGAATCTGACCCCCAGAACAGAAGTGAACCAATAGGAACCAGTAGGTGCAGCAGCAGTGCACCCATCCCCGCCTCTCAATGGCAGATCGACGCAGGCAGCGAATCCTGGCTGCGGAGCGAGGGGCACCTCACCCGCCTCGGCGAGGAGGGCGTACGAGTGGCGGACGACAAGTGGCGGGCCTTCCGGGCCGGCGGGTCTCCACGCTCGGGTGCCGCGTGGGGTGCCGACTGGCGAGCGTGGATCACTCGCGAGCGGAGCCCCGCCCCAGTAGCGCCGCACTCAGCCGCCAGCCCCAGTGGCGGGTCAGCGAGCGCCAAAATGACCCGGCCGGAGGCGCACCTGGCAGCTCTGCTGGCGGCCCTCGATGAACCGGTCCCGGCGGTGTAGCGCCCTCGCCTACCCGGCCGGTCCGCGAGATGTGGGGACAGTGGGGACCGGTCCCCGCACAGCTCGGTCCCCTGGGGACGGTCCCCCTGACGGGCAGTCGGGGACCGGTCCCCACCAAGTCCGTCTTGTCCTCTGCCTCTTCGGGGACCGGTCCCCGAAGAGGCAGGGAAACCGCAGGTCAGTGCGGGCCCCCTGCGCCATACGGTCGGCCCCCCAGCTCACGCCTCAGAGCTCCGAGGGCGGGACAAAGCCGGCGGGGACCAGCAGCCGACGCAGTCGGTCCCCGCCGCGTGTGCAACAAGCCGTGCCCAGGTCCCTCGGACGGCATCGCGCTTCATGCCGATGACGGCCAAGACGCGCGGAGATCTCGGCAGCGACCAAATCGAGATCAATGACGTGGTCCCTGCAGCACTCTTCCCCGGTCACCCCTCACCCACGAAGGCCCTGACCGAGTCCCGGCCAGCGCAACCGTCCAGGGCCGAAGACCGGCCACCGTACGACGCCCCACTCCCACCTCGGAAAGAGACCCATGCACGGCGCGCAGCACGACCCCCCCAGCAGACCGAGACGGCAGATGAATCGCCCCCAGGCACCAGGCGGAGCAAGGTATGACGTTGGACCGTCCAAGGGCCGGTCCAACGCAGTGCCCGCCCCAGGGGTGACGGGGACACCTGGGAGCGAGGGCGCTCCCAGGACGAACGACGGCGTGGTGCGGGCCACTGAAGAGGCCGCGCTCCACCGGGTCGCCAGCCGTCGTGCGCGCCAGGGCGTCCAGCGCACCGAGCGGGTCGATGTCCGCTACAGCGCGGAGGAGAAGAGCGAGATCAAGGCCGAGGCACATCGGCTCGGGCTGGCCGGCGCTCACTTCGTCGGGGCCCTGGTCATGGCCCACCTCCACGGCGACTACGCGTTGCCCGACCGGCGCACTGCGACGGACGACTTGATCGACGAGCTGGCCGCACTGCGTACGCAGGTCGCGCGGATCGGTACGAACGTCAACCAGATCGCCCACCGCCTCAACGCTGGTGGCGATCCACACCCTGGGGACAAGACGGTGCTGGAGGAGGCCGCGCGGGTTCTCGTCCTGGCCCGCCAGGCAGCCACAATGATCGACACCGCCGCCGACGGGGCCGCCACACAGCACCGGGCAGTCTGATTGATCGCGAACATCGTCAAGCCCGGCCACAAGACCCGCGGCGTCCTTAACTACCTCTACGGACCCGGCCGTGCAAACGAGCACACCGACCCTCACCTCATCGCCTCGTGGGACGGCCTCGCCCCCGACCCCGGCCGTGACTCGGAGGCCACCCTCGCCCAACTCACCACAGCCCTCGACCTACGCGTAAAGCAGGCCAGGGACAAGGCGCCGAAGGAACATGTGTGGCACTGCTCGGTCCGGGCTGCACCCGAGGACCGGGCACTGTCGGACGAGGAGTGGGCCACCGTCGCCCGCCGCGTGCTCAACGCCGCCGGCATCGCTCCGGACGGCGACCCCGACGCCTGCCGGTGGGTCGCCGTACGCCACGCCGAAGACCACATCCACATCGTCGCCACCAAGGTCCGAGGCGACCTCCGCCCAGCACGAAACTGGAACGACTTCCTGCGCGCCGACAAGGAACTCGTCTCCATCGAGAAGGAATACGGGCTCCGCCAGGTTCCGCGCGGAGACCGCACCGCCGCCAAACGCCCCACCCGCGCTGAGCAGGAGAAGGCCCGCCGCACGGGCAATGCCCGCACCTCCCGCGAGCACCTGCGCACCATCGTCCGCACAGCAGTCTCGGCGGCCACGACCGCAGCGGAGCTCTTCCAGATCATCGAGGGGACCGGTGCCCTCGTCGACGTCCAGCACCTGCCGTCCGGCGATGTCCGCGGCTACAAGGTCGCCCTCAACGGCGACACCAACGCCCAAGGCGAGCCGGTGTGGTTCTCCGGCTCCACCCTCGCCTCCGACCTCTCCTATCCCAAGATCGCCGAACGCCTGACAGCCACCGAGACGAAACTGACGGAGCGGACTGGCACCACGGCCTGGCGGCGGTTCGCTGTCGCCATCGACCAGACACCTGACCACCTCGCCCACGACGAGGACGAGGCAGGACAGGCCCACATCACCGTCCTCGCCGAGGCCCTCGACGCACTCCCTCTGGTAGCCCCTGTCGGCCTCCGGCCACAGCTCGTACAAGCCGCCACCGTCTTCGAGCGCGCCGCCCGATCCCGTATCCGCGCCCAACACCAGCAGGCCCAGGCCACCCGCTGCGCGGTGAAGGCGGTCCTGCGCGAGCCCGCCCCACAGGACGGAGCCCTCCTCACGATCGTCCTCGACGCCCTCCTGCTCGCGGTCATCGCCGCCCAGCATTGGCATCGCACCCGGGAACACCACCAGCAGGCTGAAGCCGCCCGCCAGACCGTCACGCACCTCCGCACCGCCTACTGGGCCGCCGCCACCGAGCCCCTGACCACGCTTCGGCAGCGCGGGGAACGGCTGACTGAGACTCTGCGTCGCCGACAGGAAAGCACACTTCGCCGGGTTCTTCCCGAGCTGGCCGAACAGATTCTCGCGGAGCCCGGCTGGCCGTCTCTCGCCGCCACCCTCGCGCGGGCTGAAGCCGTCGGCCACAAGCCCACAGCTCTCCTCACCCAAGCCACCGGCCGACGGGAAACCGACACCGCCACCAGCCTCAGCGAAGTCCTCACCTGGCGTCTCCACCGCCTCACCGACCTGACCGCCGGCACCACGAGCCGCACCCCGGCATCCCCGTCGGCCGCCTACCGCCAGACCAATACCCGCCAGCAGCGCCGCACGCGCTGAACCTCACCCCCGAGGAGCCCACTCCGGCTCGCCGCCTGTGAGAGGTCTGGGCCCGAGGAACGCAGCCATCAGTCGGCAGAGGCAGGTTCCGCCACGCCTGCTCAATGGCCCAGCATCTCCTCCACGCGCCACGACCTCCTCGGGGGCACGCCAGTGACGAATAGGCAAAAGAAACGCCGAGCACCAAAGCAGTTGTGCAAAATCTCCGACATCAACTAAAGTCAAAGCCGCACTGGAATGCTTCGATGCGTAGTCCGACCCGAGGAGTCGTCCGCATGAGTATGCCTTCGTCACTGTGGACGACCGACGTGTTCGGCGAGCAAGCAGCAGATGCACGCTGCCGCGTCGGGCAGGGCCTTCGCAACATGCAGGCCAACGCACAGGCCGCGCAGGAACAAGCCGCCTCCCGCACCACCCGCGTCTACGGCACCAGCCGGTACGAGAACCAGTACGAGCGGCTTCAGGACGAACTGAAGCAGGTTAGGTCCCCGGCGCCCGCGCGGTCAAGCCATTTGGCTTCTCGTACGAGCTGATGCTCATCGGCAAGGGGCTGATCTACCCGTTCCGGTACTCCAACACCAAGTCGGACGTACGTAGCGCACGAATCCCCAGCCAGTCCCGGCTGGTACGGGAACTCTTCACGTTCGCACCGGCGCCGAAGCACACTCAGGTTCCGTTCGACCTCG
Organism: Streptomyces sp. NPDC102402; assembly: GCF_044765765.1. Classification (NCBI taxonomy): domain Bacteria; kingdom Bacillati; phylum Actinomycetota; class Actinomycetes; order Kitasatosporales; family Streptomycetaceae; genus Streptomyces; species Streptomyces sp. NPDC102402. The sequence continues at coordinate 840,784 of NZ_JBIWKR010000001.1, read as the reverse complement.
ACTTCGGGCCGACCGTCCCGATCGCCGAGCCGCGCGGCGCTCTGGCGACAGTCCCGGAGGGCACCCAGCTGGTTCTGGTTCCCTTCGCCTGCAACGCCTCCGAGCTCCTTGAGGCGTACTGGGGCATCGCGGCGCTCGGGATGAACCGGCAGCTGGAGTGGGCAACCGATCCGGAGCCGCTCCACCTGCCTCAGGAGGTCACCTCGTACACGCTGCGCCCGATCAGCATTCCGGGCCAGGTCACGGCACACACCGGCTTCGCCGAAGGACTCGAACCCACCCTTACGCTGTCCTCTCGTACCGCCTCGGACCAGGCCCTGCACGTACCCGTGCAGACCGAGGCAGAACCCATTGAGGACCAGAGCAACGAAGACGATGCGACCCACTAAGCAAGACCTCATTCCCGGTACGGAAGAACGAGGCGTCACGCCCCGCGCCGTCTACGACCTCTTCGACCCCACCCGGGTGACGCAAGCTCGCCGTCTGGCGGAGATGACGAAGAAGGACGTGGCGGCCGGGCTCGGGGTGACGCCTGCAGCCGTGGGGCAGTACGAGACAGGGGTGTCGAAGCCACGACCTGACTTGATCCCCCGGCTCGCAGAGGTCCTCGGGGTTCCCGTGACGTTCTTCCTGCTGGGGAGGAGGCCGGCTAATCGGCTTGACGCTTCCATGGCGCATTTCCGAAGCCTGCGCAGCACACCGAAGTCCCAGCGGGAACGTGCGCTCGCGTTCGCCGAGCAGGTCTGGGAGCTCACGTACGCGCTGGAACAGCGGGTTCAGTTGCCTCTCGTCGATCTGCCCGGCTTCGCCGGTGGGGAGGTCCATCCCGGCGAAGAGCTGTCCACCGACCCCGCTTCCGCTGCCCGTGAGCTCCGCAGGCGCTGGGGCCTCGGCGACGGCCCTGTCACGCATCTGGTGAGGCGGATGGAGTCCCACGGGATCGTGGTGGTTATGCCGCCTGCCAGCGATCCCTCTGCCGCGAGCGTGGACGCCTTCTCCACCCGCGCAGCACGGCCACTCGTCGTTCTGACCGCCGCCCGGGCCGACGACATCTATCGGCACCGGTTCACAGCTGGCCGAGCTCATGGGCAGCTAACCTCGTGCTTCACGCCGATGCCACCGGTGACAGCCGTCAGGAGAAGCAGGCTGATGCCTTCGCCGCCGAGTTCCTGACCCCCCAGGACAGCATCCTGCCATTCCTGCCGCGGCGAATGGATCTTGCACGCCTGGCCGAGCTCAGGGGGGTCTGGGGAGTCTCCCTCCATTCGCTCGTCTACCGATGCCGAGAGCTGGGGCTGATCTCCGACGCGACTGCCAGCCGGACGTACCAGCGTCTACGCGCTCTCGACGGCCAGCCGGGCTTCACCGCCGAATCCGTCTCGAACTTCCCTGGTGAACGGCCTTCGCTGCTTGGCCGGGCCTTCGAGCTGGCTGCCAGCGAAGCTGGCCTATCGATCTCCCGACTGGCTCATGAGCTGGCGTGGACAAGCGAGAGGGTGCAGAACCTGCTGGACGTTCAGGAACAGAAGCCGGTGCTCCGGCTGGTCCAGTAGCAGCGCCGCTCGGCTTGAGGAGACGCGGGCGGGGCTCGGCTCCCGTTACTACGCCCAAGACGTGCGGCATCGAGGCGCGACGTTAAGCCCGGAGCGCGTACGGACGCCATCAGGGCCGACTCATCTCAGAGTCGGCCCTGATGGCGTGCTGACGTACTCAGAGGTTCAGAGCGATGCCTCGACTCCGAGGCTTCCCGCATTGATGGCTCCCCGTAGGACGTGGGTGATCTCCTCGGGCTTGAGGTCGATACCGTCGAGCCCCTCCGTGGTCAACGGAATCTCCTCTAGCGCGTACTCGCCGCGGCCTTCGGCGCTGAACTCGGGACCGGTGCGGTCGTCGAAGGACCAGGTCGCGATGCGCGCGAGGTAGAAGAGCTGCCGCTCATCGTCGGACTCCATCGTGTGGAGGAGGCGGATGATGTCGGCCTTCCCCGCGATCTCCTCGTGGATCTCCCGATGGAGGGCCGCCTCCCGGGACTCGTCGCTGGGTTCGACGCCGCCGCCGGGCAGGACCCAGTATTCGGGGATGCCGGGCCGGGTACGGCGGAGGACCAGCATCGTGTCGTCTGCGGTGACGAGGACGGCGCGGACTCGTTCCATCATTTCGGTTTGTCTCCTTGCTTGTTGGTGGTCTCAGTGCAGCAGCCAGCCGCCGTCGACGTGGACGGACTGCCCCGTGATGAACGAGGCGGAGGGGCCCACGAGAAACGCCACCAGGGCCGCGACATCCTCAGGCCGGCCACGGCGCGGGACACACTGGCGCTTGATTTGGTCTTCCGGCCGCGCGCGGTGCTGGGCGGGGAGGGTGTTCTCGGCCTCGACCTGGATGGCCCCGGGCATGACGGTGTTGACGCAGATTCCGTACGGGCCCAGTTCGCGGGCGAGAGAGCGGGTAAGTCCCAGCAGCCCGGCCTTCGCGGTGCTGTACGCGACGAGGTTCGTCCGGCCGGCGCGGGCGTTGACACTGCCGATGTTCACGATCCGGCCCCAGCGGCGCTCGATCATGCCGGGGGTGAGCACGTGGCAGGTGCGGTAGTGAGCGGTGAGGTTCACGTCGAGGGAGTAGTTCCAAGCGGTCTCGTCGGTGTCATGCCAGGCGACGCGGGGGTAGGAACCAGCTTTGTTCACCAGGATGTCGACGGGTCCGATCTCGGCGCGGACGAGGCCGGCCATGGTCTGGACGCTGCCTGGATCAGTCAGGTCGGCGCTCACCGCGATCCCAGGGCTGCCCGCGCGCTCGAAGTCGGAGAGGAGGGCGTGGGCGTCGGGGTCCTGGCCGAGGTGGTTGACCGCCACGGTTGCTCCGGCGGTGGCGAGCGCCCGTCCGATCTGGGCCCCGATGCCGGTGGCCCCGCCGGTGACCAGGGCGATGCGGCCCTGGAGCGGCCGGGTCTGGAGAGGAGTCTCAAGCAGGGGCAGGGACATTGCTGCTCCGTTCGCCGGGGTGGAGGTGCGGGGCCGGTGCGGTGGTGAAGAAGGTGTCGAGCGTCGTGTGCGGGTCCTGGCTCTCGGCGAGTTTGATCAGGACGAGAAGAAGGTCGTGCCCGGTCAGCCGGGAGGGCGGGATGACTCCGAGAACGCGCAGGGCGAGAAAGGCACGGATCTCCTCCAGGCCGCTGCCGTTCTCCATGCGAAGGTCGTCCAGGACACGGGTGATGGCCGCAGCGCGGCCGGGGCCGGTGTTCCAGGAGTATCGGACATCGATGTGCCGACTGGGCCGGTGCAGTTCCAGGTGCTCGATACGCGGGCGGGTCAGGGGCGGCAGGGCGAGGCGGAGGGTGCGGGCGTACACATCGGGCTGGTAGCAGGGAACGAGCCAGCCGCCCAGGGCCATCAGGTACCAGAGCAGGTTGGCGGCCTCGCCCGCGATGGTGTTGCGCCCGGCGAACTCAAAGTCGAGCCAGCACAGCGGGTCGGCGATGTTGGGCTCCGTGGGATCGCCCTGCGTGAGGACGGCGAGCCTGCGGCGATCGGGAGCCAGGACAAGGCGGACGTTGTCGATGGTGTCGGCGACGTTCAACGTCAGCGGTATGCCGTTGGCAGTGAGGGTGAAGCCAGCCAGTTCCCGGAGGCTGAGGGTCGTAGTGGTGTGGGGCAGGGCAAGTGACAGGTCACGACGCAGATACCAGCGGTCGAGTCGGCTACCGGGGCGAATGCGTTCGAGGTAGAGGTCCGGGACGCACTCGACCAGCGGCACGCTCCTCCCGGTTTCCTCAGCCGCCGCTCGCAGGTCGGCGCAGACCCCGTCCACGAGGCGGGCCAGACGTGGCTGGACGGCCGAATCCCGGTCGGCGAGGGCGATCACATCGCCCATCAACAGTTCGCACCGGCCGTTGGCGAAAACGTCCTCGTAGGCAAGGAGTTGTCTGTCCGGTAACACGATCTGCCCGTGAAGGGCCGGAACCGCGATGCGGGAGGAGAGCTGTGCCCATCCCTTCGCCTCGACTTCGGCCCGCTCCCGGTTCGCCACTGGCTTATGGAAGACACCCGTTGCTGCCATGGGCCGTCGGACGTTCGCGCTCACCGCGTCTCCCCGGGGAGGGTGTCCAGCCAAGCCTGGAGAACGAGGAGTGCGAGCGCTTCGGCAGCGAGCGGCTCGGTGCGAGCGGTGGTGATCAGGCTCGTGTCCTGCCGCGTGGCGTTAAGGAGGACGGTGAGGGCGTCGCTGTCGGAGGGGCACTCGATCCCACCGAAACGGAGCTGAATCTTCGCGAGCAGCGCAGTGACCTTGTAGAGGGCGCGGAGGTCGGGGCTTCCCTTGAGGAACTGGCGGCGGATCTCGATGGCGGCCTGGATGCCGTCTCGCAGGCTTACAGCCACGTCGGTGGCCGCATCCGGAGCGGGCAGAGCCAGGCCAGGGGTGGACCACAAGGGGACCAGCGACCCGCTGCCGATGAGAGCGAGGACGTGAAGCAGTCGGGAGGTGATTGCGCCGGCCTCGCACTCGGCACGGGTCAGTACGGTCATGCCCAGCTTGACCCCGCCGAGCTCGGTCTCCAGATCCGCGAGGATCTGGCGCATCTCGTCGAGGGAGGAGGTGTCGGCCACGACCAGGACGTCGAGGTCGCTCCAGCCGTGCTGGTACTTGCCACGGGCTCCGCTTCCGGTGACGGCGAGCAGGTCGATCAGCGGGCGCAGGCCGGTGGTCCGGTCAAGGAATTCCGCCAGATAGGACTCCAGGTGCACGGGGAGTCCAAGTGCGTTGACCGGCATGGTGGAGGGCTGGTGCTCTGGCCAGCGGCGGTTGAGCGCGATGCGGTCCAGCCGCCGCTCCAGCTCCAGGCGCGGCCCGTCGTTGCCGATGACCTCGTGGGCGATGGAGACGATCTTGTCCGCGCCTCGTGCGCTCTTGACGAGGTCTCGGTCGGCTACGTCCTGGGCCCCGGCGGTGCCCCGCCGGGTGCGCGTGGCCTCGGAGGCGTCCAGGTAGGCGATGGTGAGGTGAGGTCCGAGCATCCGGGCGAGTTCGGTGGTCGAGTCGAAGTCGTGCAGCGACTCGATGCTGACGGAGTCGAGGAAATGGTGGGCCTGGCAGAAGCGGTCCAGCGCGTCCACGATCAGCTCGGCCTGCACGACCGATCCCAGCCGGTACGGGTCGTGAATCCCCGCCCGCCCGGCCGCGTCCTCAATGAGGTACCCGATCTTGAGGCGGGCGTGGCCGTGCTGTGTGCGCAGGTACTCGCCGGCCGTGCTCTTGCCGCTCTCCGACATGCCGCCCAGCGCGGTGACGTGCACTCCTGCCAGAGCCCTGCCGGGCACGTCCGGGTGCAGGGGCGCCAGGCGCCGGCGCACCTCGTCCTGGATGGCGACGGTCGGCCGATTGCTGATGCGGATCGCCATCGGGAAGCGTCCCTCGACGACGAGGCGGTGGATCTGCTCATGGAGGTGACGTTGGTACGCCGCGTAAATGTCGGTGACGGTCACCTCGTGAGCCAGGCTCCGGCGGGTACCTTCCTCCGGGTCGTCGCAGTGCAGGAGGACGAGGGCGTGCTCGCTCTCCTCAGCGGCTCGCAGGTCGGTCTCGTACGGCGCAAGCAGGAGTCGGGCTCGGTCTGCGGCCTGCGCGGCGTCCAGGTCGTCTCGTACAGCGACCGTCGCGGCGACGGAAGCCTCCAGCATCGGGATGCCCCGGTCCAGCAGGCGCACCGGCGCGGAGAAGGGGTGCCGGGAGCGTTCCAGGTAGGAGGTGGCGAGGACGTCGGCGACCTCCTCGACCGAGCCGGTCTCGAACCACCAGCGGGCCATGCCGTCGGCCTTGATGGCGGTCCAGCGGGGGTCGTAGTGGTCGAGCGGGCCTGCTGAGGTCGCGGCCGGGCCCATGCGCCGGGCAAGAATACCGATCTGTTTGGTCTTCCCCGTGTTGTCGGGGCCGCTGAACGCGACCGACACGGGGAGGGGATACGTGTCGCTGTTGTGCGGACTGGACATCGGCTTCCCTTTACTGATGATGCGGAGCGGGTACGCCTGCAGGGCGCCGTGAGCACCCTGCGGCCAGAACTCAATGGGGCTCGGACCTCGCGCCCCGGTCGAAAGGCAAGGACGGGCCGGAGCGCCTACACGGGGCCGCCGGCCAACGGAACGTCCTCGCCGCTGAGCGGCGGCTGCGCCAACGGGATCTGCGCGGAAGAATGCTCGGTGTGGGCCAGAAGTCCGACCATGGCGAGCCCTGCAGCCGTGCCTAGCGCCCACACCCAGCTCAGTGCAGTCTCCAGCGGGTCGGGTACGCGGGAACGGCTCATCGGACCGCCTCTCGGAGGGCGGAGCCTTGTGCCGCACTGGGCCGGGGCGAGAGCGGAATCGTGCGGGTCCGTGCATTGTCAGGGGGCATCGCCACCGTCGGTTCCTCTCAACGTGTCCGAGCAGGCGCCAACAGGCCCTGAACAGGGCCTATTCGAGCCATTCGGAGATCTGCGGAGTGATGTTCAGTGAACGACGGGCCGCACTACCGGGACAGGGCCCAGGATGTAGTCCTGCGTAATCCCGCGTAATCCAGGTGGGGAGGGGTGACGGGGTGCCGAAGAACCCGGCCGTCGCGGAACTGATCAAGCGGGCCTGCCAAGAACGCGGCTGGGGACCCTCGGAGTTGGCGCGTGCCCTCGGCCTCGCGGAATGCGGTGACCCGCGCCGCCTGCAGCGTCAGCACGCCAGGCGGTGGATAGAAGGCGAACGAACTCCCGGCCACTGGTGGCCCTACATCGCACAGGTGCTGACACTGGATCCCGAGGCGATCAACCTCCCGGAGCCCACGCCTGCGGCACCCCACACAGATACCGTTGCATCAGTCCTGCACCTGGGAAGGAGCGACGTGGAACGCCGGGAGTTCATCCTCGCCTCCAGCGGATACGCGCTGTCCGCACTCGGCCTGCCCGACATGGACAGCATCACCCGCCGAACCAAGACCGCTCTTCCCGGAGCCATCCGCGTCGGCCAGGGCGAGGTGGCCGCCGTGCGGCATATGGTCAAAGCCCTCGGCGACTCCGCCTCCGAACTCGGTGGCGGGCACGCCCGCCACCTGGCCGTCCGCTACCTCACCCAAGACGTCGCCCCCTGGCTGGAGGGCCACTTCACCGAAGCCACCGGCCGCGAGCTGTTCGCCGCCACCTCCCAGCTCGTCCACCTCGCCGGTTGGATGGCCCAGGACGAAGGCGACACCCCCGAACTACGCGGCCTCGCCCAGCGCTACTACGCCCACTCCTTCCGCCTGGCGGCCGAGGCCGGCGATCCGGAGCTGTCAGCGACGGCTCTCCGCGGCCTAGCCGTGCAGTGCGTCGACCTCGGCTACCGCGCCGAAGCCGTCCAGCTCGGCGAAGCCTGCGTGGAGTACGGTCACCGCCTCGACAACCCGCGGGCCGTCGCCTACTACGAGGCCACCCTCGCCAACGCCGCCGCCCAGGACGACGACCGCCGCATGGCGACCAAGCACCTCGCCCTGTCCGAAACCGCCATCGGCAAGCCGACCGCCGCAGCTGGCGACTCCTGGGCCGCCCACTACTCTCCCGGCCGCTGGGCCCACGAATCCGGCATGATCCTCTCCCGCCTCGGTGACCTCGACGCCGCCGAAGAACACCTCCACCTCGCCCTGGACATCCACGGTCTCGACCGCCGACGCACCCGCGCCATCGTCCTCGCCGACCTCGGCGGCGTCCGCCTCCGCCAAGGCGACATCGACGGCGCCATGGCCACTTGGAGCGACTTCCTCGACTGTGCGGACGGCATCCGCTCGGTGAAGGTCCAGGCCGCCCTTCAGGACATGCGCGTCCGCCTTCGGCGGTACGGCGGCGTCCCGGAGGCACAGGAGCTCCGCGAGGGGGCGGCCCGCATCACGGGCTAAGAGGTTGTCCCTTGACTGCCCGCCGAGCCGCAGCAGGGTGCCGTGCGGCCCTTGCCTATCGACGAGGGCAGGGGGTTGTACACGCGGGCGATGCCGAGCATCGCGGGGTCGACACCTTCTCCCTTGAGGCGGGCAGTCGCAGAGGATCTTCCAGGACGCGCTCCGCCTTGACGCCCTGAACCACGCCCGCTCCACGGCGTGTGGGCCGGAGGCGGATGGGATGGGAGCTCGGTTTGACCGACGGGCTGTCTAAGCCGTCGCGTCACACCACAGCACCGCCTCAGCCCCTACCTGACACCCAGTTAGTATTCCTCCACGACATCAGTCGATATGTGGAGCTTGGGGGGACAATGCTCAACGTAGCTCGCATACTTGACGCTACATGGCGAAACCACTACAAGGGCCGCTATCTGGAAGAACTTCCGGACGTCATCGGCCTGGACGATATCTCACGCTTCTGGCCGTCTCTGCACAACGCAATCAGGGACGACCTCGCACAAGATAAAACTCGCATTCAGAGCATCGAGATCATCAACCTCCCTAAGGATCCGGTCTCAGTTCGCCCACTAGTGCGTTTTTCAATTCGTGACAGAATTCTCTACGAATCCCTCGTTTTCGGGTTGGCTCACTCCGTAGACAAAGAAATCTTCTCTTCTGTATACAGTTACAGATGGAATCGACTCAGCTTTTCATTCCGTGATCCAATCAAAATGTGGTTGCGGATGCAGAAGGCAGCCTCTCGACATCTGGTCAAAAATCCAACGCACTATGCGGCAAAGACAGACGTCACATCCTTTTATGAAAGCATCCACCTTGAGACCCTCACAGAGGACCTAGAGGCAGCAACCGGGCAGGTCGAGTGGGTGAATAAGCTCCGAATCTATTTGGATTCCTTTCAATCTTTCCATAGCGCATGGGGAATTCCACAGGGGTCCGACGCGTCCGGCATTTTGGCCAACCTGTACTTGCTCCCCGTCGATGAATTGTTGCGCCGAAGGGGTGTGCGCTCCCTAAGATACTCAGATGACATGTACCTATTCGGGTCAGATTTTTGGGAGCTCAGAGATTCGCTCCTGCAGATAAATGACGTACTGCGATCACGACGTCTGAGCATGGCAACTCAGAAGACAGAAATAATGAACACATCAAGCGCGGTCAACTACTTCAGCGATGCCGAGAAAGATGCTATCCAGTATGGGATAGTCGTTGGCAACCCCGGCAGATCTGATCTGGTTCGAAAATATTTTGATTCCGTACTAGAACGGGACCGAATCTCCGTCAGAGATCTTCGATTTGCCATTAACAGGCTTAAGCGACTTAACGATGACTACGCACTGCCTTGGGTTCTAGATAATGCCACTAGACACCCTCACATGTCCAAAGAAATTTTCGCTTACATGGCAAAGTTCATTGACGGAAGAGATGGCGAGGTTGCCACCAAACTAGCTTCCATGATGAGCAGCGGCGAGATCTCACCGTACCCGTACTTGCAGTTCCAGGTTCTTCGAATGGCCTTGAAATACGATATCAAGGATGCGCGAATAATTGACGCCGCATGGCAAATTCTGGAGGACAAAAACAGAGGAAGCTTGCCCCGTGAATTTGCGGTGCGCTACATTGCTCGATCGGGAAGCCTATCCAGCGGAATGCTAATGAAGCACCGCTTCGAGAACGAGCAAGAAGACTCCATGAGACGTGCCTTGATGGTCGGAATGTACGAATCGGGCTACTATCCCAAAAGACTCTTTACTTCCATCGCCCAGCATAAAGATGCACTCGGCCTAACTGCTTCCTATCTCGACACGTCTCCCAAAGTTCCAGTGATATGAAAGGCAGTCATGACGACACCAACTCCATCGCCTTCCTTGGACCTTCTCACCACGTTGAGCACTGATGCGAACTATAGCGCTCAATCCTATTTTGAGGCAGCAAAATCTGCCGACTTCTGGAGCCGTATCATAGTTTTCTTGCCAGCACTCGTTGCCGCACTGGCCGGAATGATAACCGCCCTTTACTCAATAAAGATTGGCGGCCCCATATCTGCCGTTTCTGGAGCTGTTGCGGCTACCGCCGCATTCATCGGATCGGGAAAGCAAGCCAGCTCCTACAGGGAGTCGGCCCGGAAATACACAAATTTGAGGCACGCTGCGCGTCTGGAAATCGCCGTGTCGCAGTCCAAAACCGAACCAGAGCTGGAGAAGGTTGCACGCGACCTCTTCGAACGCCGTGAAGCCATCGTCTCAAGCGATGAACCCGTCCCTAATCGCTTTTTCGATCGCGCCTCGAAGAGAATCGACGCTGGGGTTACCTCGTATAGCCGAGATGATGAGTGATATACCCTCTAGAACCTCCTGAGCGCATTTCCTCTCGCAACTAAAAGCCAAATCCCCCTCTCTGCGCACCTACCTACTCGAATCAAAATTCGAGCTACCGGAGATCTGGTCAGACTGGATGGTCAGTAGCAACGAAGTTGCAGTGCAGCAGAATCGAGGCGCTTTAGCCGTCACTGATCTGTGAGCGGAAGGCAGCCGTGTCTGAACTGTGCCACAGTGCGCGGTGAACGGCGGTCAAAGACAGCGGCTTGGCCAGGATGCCCAAATGCGTCCGTCCTGCTCTCTCTCCGGCCCACCGTCCTGTTCGGGTCCGCATTACCAAGACTCCCAAGTTCAGAGCGCGAGTTCGGTTCTTTTCACCCGCTCCACGACGAAGGCCCTGGCCGGAGACCAGGGCCTTGTCTGCGGTCGACATCGCGCGACGCGAGACCCGCCACCGCAGTCTTCGGCTTCCACACATTCGTCGCTGCGCCCATCGCGAAGTCAGCGTCATCGAGATGGTCAACACCAGGAACCCTGTTCATCCCGCCTGGGCCATCAGGGGCCCGGCTTGAAGAGCTCGAGGACGGGCAGGTGGCTCGCCCAATTGCTGCCAAACAAAGCCATGAGTATCAACACGGACCAGGCGGTTCCTACGGCAGCCATGGCCATGTCCGGCAGGCCGAGGAAGGCCAACCCGACAACGCCTCCAGCGATCAGCACAACTGCGGCGGCTACCCGTAGCAGCTCTCGGTCGCGGACCGGCTTCTTGCCCTCCAGCAAAGGCTTGGGGAGGAGCGCTCCAATGCATCCGTCCACATACTGTTCGGCGATCGTCGCGACCAAGCCGGCGATCTCGCTAAGCGCTTCGGCCTGGGGGCTGTGATCCAGAGCAGCTTCCGCCTCGCGCAGCTTGGCCACCACCTGGCCAGCATGGGCCTTCAGCTCTCGCCGCCGGGGAGACAGGAAGGCGACTGTTCCCGAACGGCGATGCGCTCGCATCACGTTCCCTTCGAGACGGCGCAGCGCGGTCCCCACAGCGAAGAGCTTCTCCGGCCGCTGAGCGTGGCTGGCGCCATGCGCTTCCGCGCAGGCTCGAATCGTTGCCCTGCACGCCGAGGTGAGCTGGTTGCGGACGAACGGAAGACCGGCGCCTCTCGTCTTCACACACAGCTTCATGAGCAGCGTGACCAAGATGGCCCAAGCTGCCAGCCAGTGCCAATGTGGCTCCCGCCCGCGGTAGAGACCCAGCACAATCACGAAGTACACGACCACGACGTACGCGAGCATGACCGCAGCAAGCATGAAAAGGAACCACGGGAGATCCGCTGCGGACGCATGTCTGAGAGCAACCTTCATTCGCGGTGGGATGGGCCACCATCCATATCCCAGCCGATCAAGGTCAACGCGAAGTTCAGCTACCGACTCGTCGCCCCAGCCCCGTACACGCCGTCCCCACCGCGCCCGTAACGAGATGTTCAGACTCATGGCCGCGAGCATGCCACCTGGCACCGACAGCGGCGGTACGTCACTGGTGCCGACCGCAGGGCGCCATAGCCGAGCAGGAAGGAAGGGCGTGCCACAACGTGCCAGTAGGGGCAGTAAACAGCGGTCAACAGCAGGCAGGGAAAGACGCCACCCACTTTGCTGGTTGGACTCGTTTCCGCAGGTCAGGGCCCAAGTAGTGGCCCGAGCGCCAGGGGATTCCCAAGCTCAGAGCGCGAGTTCGATTCTCGTCACCCGCTCTTCCACGAACCCCCAGGTCATCGCCCTGGGGGTTCGTCGTTGTCTAGACCTCTCACGACCTGCCGTGCCCTCCACGTGCCCTATCTCCCGGAAATACCCAGCCCGGAGCGCACGCGGCGTACCACCCTGCACCACCTCGGGCGGCACCCTGGTCCGACGGCGGGACGCATGGTCCGTGATCCGGGCCACTTGCCCGCCTCCCGGCGCGCTCATCGCTGCGGGAAAGGCCAAGGCTCTCCCCATTGGGCAGAGGGACGTCGCTGGTATCAGGAAACGCCCCACAGGCAGCGGGACCAGTGGCTAGCGTTTGACCACATGACTGGTGCCGCACCCGCAGGGGTGGAGCTTCTGACGTGCCTGAATCGTCTGGAGTTACGTTTCGATTCCGCCGCATCTCTTGTCGCATCGGACGCCCACGACGATCCCGCGACACTGGAATGGGGCTGCCGTGCCGTTCTGCCTCTGTGGGAGCCGGACGACGAGGAGGCCCGGGCAGACAACGCCCGCCTTCTCGGCCAGGGCATGTCGCTGGCCCAGGCGTTTCAGGGCCAGCGCCAGGAGTTGACGATCCTCTCCATGTCCGGGCTCACGCTGGACCTGTGGCGCATCGGCCACATCTACGCGTCGCTGGACTCGCGCGACGCCGACTACGAGCACTTCGCCCCCCTCTTCGACAAGTCCGGCGATCTCGGCCTTCATGGCGACCTGGAGGACTGCCTGGTTAACGGCACCCACGTCGTCATCATCGATCGGGCACGGATCGCGCCGGCCTGGCGTGGCCTGGGCGGCGTCGGCCGGCTGTTGATCGGACGCATGCTCCGCTGGGTGACCAGCCAGGCGGCGCTCGTGGCGACGCATCCGTATCCGATCGACATCCCTGTCGACGAACGGGACGACAGGACACGGGAGGCGCGGGAGAAGGCGGTAATCCAACGCACCTGGCAGTCCTTGGGGTTCGAGCCCTTTCGCGAGGACCTGTGGGTTATGCAGCCGCATTTGAGCGCCCACGACGATGCCATCGAGCGCTTGGAGACGGCCTTCGGCCGGTACCTCTGAGCCCTCACCCACCCGGCCACCAAACGAGAGGACCACCGGTACCGCGATGCGCGAGTTCACCAACCATAAGGCGCAGCACACGGTCGGCATCCTGCGCGCTTTCCACCTGGAGACCTTGAACTTCTCCGCAATGCATCCTGAGGCGACGCTGGCTGACTTCGAGCACCACTTGCGTCTGCGGGTCGACGTCCTGGAGGCGGAACTTGAGACGGATGAGAAGGCCGCCCAGGTCGCCGTCGTCACCAAACCGCTGTCTGGCCCCCTCGCCGATTCCGAACGCCAGCAAGCGTTCCGTCAGCTTCAAGACTCGGAGCTGCCTGCAACAGGGCCCGAGAGGGAAGCCTGGTGGAAGCAGCGCACGGCGGTGCTCGACGAGATCAAGGCGCAGGGGGTGAAGGAGGCCCTTGGCTGGGAGTGCCGCCACTGCGGTGCCCCGGTTGGAGTCGCTTGCCGTACGGGCGGCGGCAGGCCCAAGAAGCAGCCTCACTTCCTCCGGGCCACCGACGCAGAAGCGCCTTACAACCACGCGTATGGCCTGCGTTAGCTAGCCCGTGGTCTCCGCTGATCACAGGGAATCGATGCCGTGACGCCCGGAGCTACTGCTGTCAGACCGTCCAGATGCGGAGTCGCTCGAGCCTCGGTGGTTCGGGCACGGCTCTCAGCGCCAATTTGAGCCAGGCCGCGGCCGTGTTGTTGATGGACCAGGTGGGGGACAGGTCCAGCAGCCAAGCTGGCGAATTGCGGAGGAACTGCCATGCGGGCCGCCCCTCTCACTTACGGTCGGCGCCTCGGAAGATGTCGACCAGGTCTGTAGCGTTGTACCGGTGGTTGAAGAACAGGGCAACGGCCGCGATAGCGGCGATCCCTTGGAGTGATCCTGTGACGGAGTCCGGCAGGCCGAGCTTGGGGGCGCCGAACAGGATGAGGAGAAACACGGCGACAGCGCCAGCCACGCGGAGCGCGGTCCGGTCTGTCACCGGCTCGATCTCGTCGACGTCGTCCAGGAGCTGTCCGGTGCGGCCTTCCGCGTATCGCTCAGCGATGGTGAGCAGCATCTCGGTGAGGTCCTTCAACGCCATGCCCGGGTCTTCGTCGGTGTACTGGCGTTCCTCGGCCCGGCGCAGCGCGCCCGCGACCTTCGCGGCGTGGGTCTTGAGTTCACGACGGTGGGGCGGCTTGGGCTTGCCGTGGCGGACCTTCCAGGCCCGCCGTATGACACGTTCGACGCCGCGCACCGAGACTCGCCGGGCGTCCAGAGGGGACCGTTCACCCATCTCCTGATGGGCTCGGGCGACGCCAGTGGCGTAGCTGAGGATCACTGCGACCGGCCGGTGCTGCTGCTCGTTATGGTTGTCGACGGCTGGGGCGAACACGACACCGAGGCCAGAGCGCAGCGACGGCGGCAGGCCACCGGTCGACTCATTCTTCCTGTGGGCTACCCCGAAGGCGGCGAGGATCGCGGGAAGTATCCGGCGAGCCATGTCGATCACGACGAATACGAGCATCAGGAACACGAGCGTGGTGGCCGTGTCCCAGGGCTTCTCCCACGGCTGGCCCCACAGCTTCTGTAGGCGGTGTACCAGATCCTCCGCCTGGTCTACGAGGAACAGGACCGCGTCCCTGGTCCCGGCGTAGAGGCTGGCGAGAGGATCGAGGCCGCTGTACGCCCCTTCCCCTTCCTGCGGGTACGCGTTCGGTGGGGGCAGCGGTCGGCGGATGACCTCGGAGACCTCCACCACGTACGAGGCGAGGTAGCCGAAGAAGGCCATGAAGATGAGGCCGGCGGGCAGGCCGATCACGGCCTCGTGCCACCAGCGCGTGATGGATTGCTCGATCAACGGCCGGGTGTGCAGTCCATGGTCGGGGAGCACCGGGGAAATCGCCTCGTCGGCCCGGGTGAGCGTGTGCCGTGCCAAGCGGACGGTCAGCCGTCTGCGGAGGGTGCGGACTCTGTCGGCCTGTCTCCGCCGCCACCGGCCCACCTTGGACTCGGCGGCGGCGAAGGCGATGGTCGGCACCGCGCCAATGACGCCCAGCACCAGCACGCGCGTGGCGATGGCCAGGGCAGTCTCTACGTCACTCAAGCGATGGGACCCCTTACGTCATCACGTACGTCGAGAATGCGGGCTCTTGATGGATTTGTGACCCTCGCCCCTCGGCAATGGACTGGCAGTCGCTGGGGGAAGCGATGCAAGTCCCTTCCCCCAGCCACTCGTCAGACAAGTCTCAGTACAGGGCGGCTGTCGGGCATCCCCAGCAGCTCACGTACCCTCGCCGGCTTCCACGCGAGTTCCGCAGCAAGCGCACGTATCGTCAGTCCCGTGTCTTGCTCTGCCAGCTCGAATGCCTTACTGAGCATTACCGGCTGTTCGCCGGGGTACCCACGTACCGATTGCGGGGCGAAACCGGGCTGCGCGCTGAGCCCTCGCAACCGCTGGTACGCACGACTGATCGTCGCATCAGAGACGAGCCCAAGTTCGCGGTACCGGTAGACGAGCGAGTTCACCGAGACGCCCCAGGTCTGCGACAGGCCGGCCAACCGCGCAAGGTCCACCCTCTGCGGTAGCAGCGGATGGATCGATTCCCGAGGGGTGAGGAACTCGGCAGCGAACGCATCTGCTTCGCGCTCCAAACGGCTGTCGCCAGTAGCACCCGCGTGGAGAACCAGGTGCCCGAGTTCGTGGGCCGCGCTGAAGCGGTATCGGTAGACATCGTCAGCGCGATTTGGCGTGAGAACTACAACGGGTCTCAACAGCCCGGAGCTGGAGAAAGCATCGACTTTAGCCGCAGCCTCCTCGGCTTCCGCCGGCGCGACGACGATGAGGCCATTCGCTTCCATCCGGCGAGCTAGGTGGCGCACAGGGCCGTCACCCAGCCCCCAGTGATGCCGGAGCGCTCGGGCAGCGCCCACGGGGTCGTCAGGTAGCTCGGCGCCGGGGCATACCTCGCCTCCTGTGAAGCCGGGAAGGTTCACGAGAGGAAGCTGCACGCGCTTCTCCAGCGCGTGAGTGAGTTCCCAAACCTGTTCGACGAAGCCGAGGGCCCGCTCTCGCTGCGCCCCGGATGTGGAACGCAGGGCCCGAAAGTGAGCCATGGAGCTATCGACTTTACCCATCGGGCGGCCTGCGACGAAGAACTGAATGGGCACGTCCAGCACGTCGGCCAACCGAGGAATGAGCTCAGGGCGAGGACGGTTGGTACCCGCCTCGTACTGGCCAACAGCAGCTGCCGACACACCTATACCGTCCGCGACCTCGCGCTTGGTGAGGCCGGCAAGGCGACGTGCCTGAGTCAGCCTAGGTGCGTGGAAACCGTCCCAGACTGCCCTCGGCGAAGTACCGCCCAGGCTCGTCCCCGGCAGTAGTGGTTGCTCAATGTTCATTGTCCTCAGCAGCGTTCACAAACGCTTCGTACTCGGTCTCACTCTGCGGCGGAGTTCCCGTGGCACGGGCCGCCTCGCTGCGTGTGGAAAGCGCAACCTCAGGAAGATCACCAGAGGCAAAGTTATCCCCTGCGCGCTGGTTCGGTACAGCGTAGATACGGCTCTCGGCACCGGTCGTGAGCAGAGACTTCTCGGTCACCCACTGCAGGTTCCCAGCATCGTCCAAGAGATTCGCCTGGCCCCACCAGGCGCGCTGCAGACCACTCATGTTCATCTCGTACGGGATGAGGACCAGGCCGGGGCGGGGGTCCCTCTGCGCAAGATCAGCCAGTGAGCGCCGAAGAAGCAGCTCCGGGCCTTCCACTTCAACCAGAGGATCCGCGATCCATCGGGGTGCTGGCGCATCGGTAAGGGCGAACAGCTCCCGCATCACGAGAGACAGCTTCTTCGGCCACTTGTCGCCCGGCTCAAAGCCGTCGACCGAGTCCACGCGGTAGGGGCAGAGGATGGTGTTGTGCACCAACACAAGCTCGTAGAACGTGCCAGGCTTGATGAGTTCGGTCCCGGGGATGCCAAGGTCAAGCACGTGCTCAGCAATCCGGTCGTACTGATTGGTCATGCGCGCCGCCCCAGCAGCGAACTTGTGCTTGGACCGACCAGCCAGATGCGACTCGAGCATCGCCGACTCCGTGTCGAGGAGCCCCATCTGAATCGCGAGTCGAAGGCCGGCGACATCTTCCCCAAATCGACCACTGGCCCAAGACGGCATAGGCCCGTCGACGTTCGCGTCCACGCATCACTCCGATCCACGACAGCTTGCGTTACTCCGAGGATGCTACCGCAGGAACTTTAGTCGATCACGCGAATCTTGCACTTTCGACGAATCTTCCACGCCGCCAAGATCTATCGCCCGGGCCGCAAGGGCGCGCGGTGTGGTGCCACACGCCCCTGCGGCCAATTCAGGCTTCGCGCGCCGGACACTGGCGGGCGGCCTGGACGCGAGCATCGATACCCCTGGCGACCTCCCGTTGCCGCTCACCATCGGAGTGCTGATAGATCAGGGCGGCCTTCTCCGAAGACTGGCCGGCGCGGACCATCGTGTCCTTGAGCGTGGCGCCCGACTGGGTGGACAGGGTGTGGCCGGTGTGCCGGAGGTCGTAGAAGCGGAAACCCTCCGGCAGGCCGACCTTGGTCCGAGCCCTGCGCCACTTGCGGCCGAAGGTAGACCGGCGGAAGGGGGCGCCCCTCTCCCCGACGAACAGGAGCCCGTCGGGTTCCTTCTCGGCGTACCAGTCGAGGTGACGCTTCACCTCGATGTGTATAAAGGCCGGGAGGAAGACGGTTCGCCTTCCGGCGGCCGACTTGGTGTCGCCCTCGACGCGACGGCCGCTGGTCAGCTCGGGCGCGGCGTCACGGACCTTGACCGCGAGAGGTTCGAGAGTGACGTCGGGGCGCCGGAGGGCGGCCTGTTCTTCCGGGCGCATGGGCCCGTAGGCGCCGAAGTAGACCATCAGCCGCCACCTCGGTCCCATGGCGTCGGCGAGCGCGTCGACCTGTTCGACGGTGGCAGTCGGGCGTTCCTTGGCCTTCTCGCTGCCGGCGCCCCTGATCCGGCAGGGGTTGCGGCGGATCAGCTCGTCGTCGGCCGCCGTCTCCATGACGGCCTTGAGAAGGCGGTAGGACTTGGCGACGGTCGTCGCACCGGTAGCCTCCAGCCGCTCGACGCGCCAGGTCCGCACGCCAGGCGGCGTGATGTCATCCAGGTTCACCGAGGCGAATGCGGGCAGCAGGTGCAGGCGCAGGAGCCTTCGGTACAGCTCCTCCGTGGTGGCGGAGAGCCCGCGCTCCTCGACCCACTTCATGGCATACGTCTCGAAGTTGATGGAACCAGCATCGGGATCAACCCAGTGCTTGCGCTCGATGTCGGCCTGGGTGAGCGTGAGCCAGGTCTGGGCCTCGGTACGCGTCTCGAAGGTCTCCGGGGCGGTGCGACGGCTGCCGTCCGGAGCCCAGTAGCGCGTCTGCCACCGGCCTGACGGGAGCTGACGAACGGTGCCGAATTCACGCCGCCGCTGCGGCTTGCGGGCGGCCATCAGGCGGCCTTCCCGAAGCGGGAACGCGCGTCGCCGAGAGTCGGAACGGTGCGCTCCTCGATGTACGCGGCGATGGCGCTCTCAGGGATTCGTACGGGCTTGCCGAGCTTGACGTAGCGGATGCGGCGCTCCTGGATGAGTCGCCGGATGAAGCGCACGCCGGTGCCGAGGCGTTCGGCAGCCTGTTCCACGGTGAGGAGGGTGTCGGTAGTGGTCACCTCCCCCTGCGGTCGCGGGTGCTTAACGGGGGCGTGCGGTATCGCCGAAGGGCGCAAGTGAGTGCTCCGGTTCCGGCCGGCGGATGGGGCGGCAACCCCGGGCCTGGCCTCATGTCGTTCAGGGATGGGATGGGCAGGACGGCCACAGCGGGGGTTTGCGTTCCCGCTGTGCCAGGTGGTGTGGGCCGCTATGAGTCCGAGGCGGGCCCGTACTCTTCGTTGCTCTTCATCAGTTCGGTGGCGATGGCGTTGGAGACCATCACGTCAGCCTCTTCGCGGATGTCCGGGTGGTCGGCGAGATAGGCGTCGAGCTGGTCGCGGGCCTTGCGTGCCTCGTGGTTGGCACGGTTGGAGGCTCTGTAGGCGGCAACGACGTTGTCGATCAGCTCCATGGCCCGGCCCATGGTCGCCAGGCTGGGCGGCCCGACGAAGTTGCTGAGCGGGACGCCGAAGATCTCGGCGAAGCCGATGGCCTCATCGAGGTTGATCCGGCGCTTGCGGTTCTCGATGCGCCAGACCGCAGACGGGTTCATGTCGAAGCCGACGTCGTTCATGCGGTCGGACAGCGTGGTGGTGCTCCAGCCGCGTTTCTCGCGCTCCAGTTTGACCCGCACAGCGGCGTTCTCCTCGCCGCTGAGGAGCACGCCCTCAGGGTTTCCCTCGTCATCCGGCATCGCCCCCTCCTCCCGTTCGCTGCGTCTACCGCCGGTTATGCGGCATGGAACAAGATTAGCATCTGTTCTGCGGATCGCATAGCACTATGCGATCCGCATAGTTCGTGGTACTGTAAAGCACCCCAGCAGACCGCACCGATCCGCTGAGGCATGCCTTCAACCAGCCCTCGACATACAAAAAGCCCCCCGGTGACCCAACACCGAGGGGCTCAGAGCGCAAACCTCATGCCGCCCATCCCTGAACGACTGACCTGCGAGGCCGGGATTGCCGTCCCATTGGCCCGCAAGCGGAGGAGCTACATGTCCAGTATGGACGATCCCGCCCAGAGCACGCCATCCCTTCCGAACACCGCCACCCTATGGCCGCCGGTGGCCATACCCGGCCGCCCCGCCGAGCCCCTACCGCCGCCGGCAGAGGAGCCCGAACCCGCTCCGCCGTCCGAGGGCGAGGCGGTGCTCGCGGAGCTGCGGGAGCAGATTCGCCGCTACGTCGTACTGCCGAGCGGGGAGGCGTTCACGGCCGTGACCCTGTGGGTTGCGGCTACGCACTTGCAGACGGCGTGGCAGCACGCTCCGCGACTGGCCGTGGTGGGGCCGGCGAAGCGGTGCGGCAAGTCTCGGCTGCTGGACGTGATCACCGAGAGCGTCCACGATCCGCTGATCACGGTCAACGCGTCGGCCGCCGCAGTGTTCCGGTCGATCACCGCCACGCCGCCCACCCTGCTGGTCGACGAGGCCGACACGCTCTTCGGCTCCGCGAAGGTCGCGGAGAAGAACGAGGAGATGCGCGGCCTGCTCAACGCAGGGCACCAGCGCAACCGCCCCACCCTCCGGGTTTCCGGACCCAACCACGAGGTCTCGAAGTTCCCCACGTTCGCCATGGCGGCCCTCGCCGGCATCGGCGACCTGCCGGACACGATCATGGACCGGTCGATCGTCATCCGGATGCGGCGCCGCAGGCCGGGCGAGAGGGTGGCGGAGTTCCGCACCTTCCGTGACACCCCGCCCCTCCACGCGCTACGTGACCGGCTCGTCGCCTGGCTGACTCCCCTGCACGCCGAGGCGATGGAGCTGACACCGGCCATGCCGGTCGAAGACCGGGCGGCCGACACCTGGCAGCCGCTGGTGAGCGTCGCCGATCTCGCCGGCGGAGCATGGCCGGACCTCGCTCGCACCGCCTGCCAGATCATGGCCAAGCACGAAGCCGAGCACGACCAGGACCGCAGCAGCCTGGGCATCCGCCTCCTGGCCGACATCCGCCGCGCCTTCACCACCGAAGGCAACCCGCCGGCACTTCGCACCAGCCGACTCCTCGACATCCTCAACCAGGACGACGAGATGCCCTGGGCGGAGTACACCACCCACGGACTGACCCCTCGGGGCCTGCAACTCCTGCTCAAGGAGTACGACATCAGCTCGGTCACCCGCCGCTTCCACGGCAACGTCCAGGCCCGTGGCTTCACCCGCCTGCAGTTCGCCGACTCCTGGGCCCGCTACTGCCCCGAGCCCACCCCCGAAACGGCGACCGGGGCCTGACCCGGCACGACCCGTCACGACCCGTCCCCGCGCAGGTCAGCGCGGTGACGAGTCGCGGTCCGGTGACGAGTCGACTCGTCACTACCGCCGCACTCGTACCGGCCCTGACCAGGCACGCGACGAGTCGTGACGGGTCCCCCGCCCTCAGGGCCACCTCAGCCGCACCCGCACTCTGGAGCATTTCCCTTGCCCTCCCCCGCCATCACCACGGCACCGTCTGCCCCGCTGCCACTGGCCACCGCGATCCGCACGGGCGTGTCACTGCTGGCCGTGGCCGCCTTCGCACTGTCCTACGACGCGCTGCGTCAGATGGCCGCCGCCAGCCACATCCACCGGGCGCTCACCTATGCCTTCCCGCTCGTCATTGACGGGTTCATCGCCATCGGGATCGGCGCCTTGCTCATCCTGCGGACCGCACCCCTGTCCGCCCGCCTCTACGTCTCCGCCCTGGTCGGCGTCGCCACCGCCACTAGCATCTGGGCCAACGTCCTGCATGCCGTCCGCCTCAACCAGCAGACCCGCCACACCAGCCTCGCCCTCGACGACATCACCGTCGGAGTCATCTCCGCCATCGCCCCGCTCGCCCTGGCCGGAGCCGTCCACTTCTACCTCCTCGTCGCCCGACGCCCCACAGCCACCGACCGCCACAACAGCGGCGACCGCCACGGAACCGGCGCGGAACACACCATCGGTGAGCTCGCGCCACCACACGCCACGGACACGGACATGGACACCGATGTGCCGCAGCAACCCGGTAAGCCGGGAGGCAAGCAGTCGAGCGTTTCCCTGGAGCGGGCCGTGGCCATCGGCCGCACGGCTCCCCTCGGACGAGGCAACAGCGTTTCCCGCCGCAACGTCGAGAAGGCGATCCGGGACAACGGATTCGGCATGTCACGCGCCCGCCTGGACAAGGTCAAGGACCTGCTGCAGGCCGAACTCGACGCCGTCACCACACGCACCGACTGAACCTCGCACCGCGCGTCACCCCAGCCCGTTCCTCCCATGAATCAGCACCGGAGGAACGGGCCCTCTCCCTCCACCACCGCTTGCAGGAGCCCTCATGCACAGGCCCGTCCGCGAGCCCTCGTCGGCGCAGCAGCAGACCACCTCCACCCCGGCATCAGGCGGAGCAAGGTATGGCATTGGACCGTCCACGGGCCGGTCCAACGCAGATGCCTCCGCCCCGGGGGTGGCGGAGGAGCTCGGGCGCCAGGGGGCGCCCGACCGGAACAAGCCCGTCGACACCACCACCCGCACCGTGCTGCCGCAGCGTGCCGCCGAAGCCGCCGCACTGCACCGAGTCGCCCGCCGCCGTCAGCGCAAAGAGACCCAGCGCAAGGAACGCGTGGACGTCCGCTACAGCACCGACGAGAAAACAGCGATCCTCACCGTGGCCCGCTCGCTGAACATCGCCGCCGCCCACTACGTCGGCGCCGTCGTCATGGCCCACATCCAGGGAGACCTCACGCTGCCTGGTCAGCGCACTCAGCTCGACGACTACATCGACGAACTCACAGCCCTCCGAGGTGAAGTCGCCAAGATCGGCCACAACGTCAACCAGATCGCCAAGAAGCTCAACTCCGGCGACCGTCCACACCCTGGGGACACCGCACTCCTCGACCATGCGGAACGCGTCCTCGACACGGCCGGCACCGCCGTCCGCCACATCGCAGCAGCCACCAATCAGGTTGCCGCCACAAAGGGGCCACGGTGATCGCGAAGATCAGCAGCGGCAAGAGCACAGCCGGCCTCATCCGCTACCTCTACGGCCCCGGCCGGGCCAACGAGCACACCGACCCGTACCTCGTCGCCTCCTGGGACGGCTTCGCACCCGACCCCGGCCGCACCGACGACACCGCCGCCACGAAGAAGCTCCTCGTGGCCGACCTCGACCTACGCGTCCAGCAGGCCAGGCGACTCGGCCGGGCCCCGAAACAGCACGTGTGGCACTGCTCCGTCCGCGCCGCACCCGGCGACCGCATCCTCGACGACGCCGAATGGGCGGACATCGCCCGCCGTGTCGTCACAGCGACCGGCATCGCACCGACAGACGATCCGGACGGCTGCCGATGGGTCGCCGTCCGGCATGCCGACGACCACATCCACATCGCCGCCACCAAGATCCGAGGCGACCTGCGCACCGCACGCCACTGGAACGACTACCTCACCGCCGACCGCGAACTCGCAGCCATCGAGAAGGAATACGGCCTCTTCCAAGTCGTACGCGGAGACCGCACCGCCGCGAAACGGCCCACCCGCGCCGAGCAGGAGAAGGCCCGCCGCACCGGCCACGACAAGCCCGCCCGCATACGCCTGCGCACCCTTGTCCGCACAGCAGCGGCTGCCGCCACCAACACCGAGGAGTTCCTCGCTCTACTCACCCGCACCAACGGCGTCCTCGTCGAGGTCCTGTACTTCCCCTCCGGAGAACCCCGCGGCTACAAAGTCGCCCTGGAACACGACACGAACACCGAAGGAAAACCGGTGTGGTTCTCCGGCTCGACGCTGTCACCGGACCTCTCCCTCCCCAAGATCCAGCGCCGTCTCACCGCAGCAGACATCCCTGCCGGCAATCCCAACAGGCATCTACGGCCGCACCCGTGGCACCAAGCCACCGCAGCCACGGAACGCATCCCTCACCACCTCGGCCGGCCGGACGCCGAAGCCGCCCAGGCCCACTTGGCCGCCCTCGGCGAAGCACTCGACGCCGTGGCCCTCACCGCACCACCGGACATCCGTAGTGAACTTCGGGCGGCAGCCTCTGCCTTCGAACGGGCAACCCGTTCACGCATTCATGCCGAACACCACCACGCCCGTGCCCTGCGCGGGGCAGTGAAATCTATGCTCCGCGAGCCATCACCCAAGGACGGAGCTCTCCTGGCGATGTTCCTCGATGCCGCGCTCCTGGCCGTCATCGCCGCCGCCCGCTGGCACGACCAACAACAGCACAACCAGCAGGCCGCAGCCGCCCACCAGACTCTGCTCCACCTCCAGGCCGCCTACGAACGAACCTCATCCGGGCACCTGCTCGCCGCCGGCCAGCACCGACCGCCTCAGAAGGTCGCAGTCCGGTACGCCCAGCTCATCCGCCAGACCACCCCCGCACACGCTGACCAAATCCTCGCCGACCCCGCCACCGATGCGCTGACTACCGCCTTGGCCGCCGCGGAGACCGCAGGCCACGATCCCGGACGCCTGTTGCAGCAGGCGGCAGACGAACGCGCCCTCGACGACGCCCGCTCCCCAGCACGCACACTGGCCTGGCGCGTGCAACGGCTCTCGCAGAGGCCCGCTCCAAGCCGGCAAGCTCAGGCGGCACAGGCACGCAGCAGCGTCCTACGCCCCGTAACCCACCCGCAGCCTGCGGCACCGGCCACACCCACCGCTACCTCTCGGCCTCGGCGGAGGTGATCAACCCTGGGTGGGCACCCTCAGCAGCAGCGGGGTCAAGTCGTTCTTCCTGACCGGAGCTGAGAGAGGACCTGCGCGACCGGCAATTCGTACTGGTCCTTGTCCTGCTCCCAGAACGAAAGGGTCCGAGCCGTGGCCTCGGCCATGTCCGCGGGCAGGTCGGCCGCCCGGAGAGTATCGGCGACCTCTTCCATCTCGGGCGCCCAGCGCCAGGCTCGGGCAGCCACGCTTGGCAGGAATCCCGGATCGGAGAGGATCGCAGAGACCATGACCTCGGCTTCAGCTGTGAGCTGGTCGCCGACTCCATGAGCGTGTGCGAGCGCGTGGGAGACCGCTGCGAGAGTACGAGCGGCCTTCTGGTAACTGGCAAAGGCCATCTTCAGGGCGGAAGCGGAACCGATAGCCTCGCCTGCCCGGCGCACATCCAGCAAGGACTTCGCGAACAGCGGCTCCACCAGGTCGACGGCGGGGTCGGCCCCAGCGAGATAGAGCCGTGCCGTACGCCCTTCACCTGGCGGCGGACCGAAGACTGCGCCGTCGACGACCTCGGAGCCGGGACGGATCTTCTCTGCGATGCGCTGCACGCGCTGGGGACTGATGGCATTGACATCGACGTACACCCCAGCGAAGGCATGCTCAGCCACGGCCGCTGCCACGTCCTCCGCCGCCTGTGGTGGACAGACCGAGATAACGGCCGCGCTACGGGACAGCGCTTCCGCGAGCGAGTCGCAAGCTGTGGCGCGGGCCTCCCTCGCGCGGCGCCACGTGTTCTCACTGCGTTCCTTGGGCACCCACAGCACCTCATGGCCGCCGACGACAAGCTCGGCGGTGACCGCCGCGCCCATGGATCCCGGGTGCAAGACGGTCACGACGGTCACTGGCTGCCTCCGGTGAAATGCGACGTGGTGTGTTCCTCATCAACATGATCCGCTGCCGTAGAGCAGCAACGGCGGAGGACTCAGCACCTGGCTCGGCCGAGCCAGTCGCCGATAGGGCAAAAGTTCCTCTTCCCTCCTGTCGGCCCTTCATGGCGAAGCAGGTAACACAGCTGTGGCACCCCTGTCCCCGCAGCTCGTCTCACGCGCAAGCCGCGTCATGGGTACCGTGCTGGAGACGAACTCTGTACGGACAGATCGGCGATCGCGCCGGATCGTCCGGCGGCCGGGAGGTGTCCTGATGCTGGAGGAAGCCGAGGAGATCGGCAAGCGCGTCCGCAGGGCGAGGCTGCGGTTGGGTATGCCGCAGGCTGACCTGGCGACAGCCCTGGGGAAGTCGCAGGGCTGGGTGTCGAAGATGGAACGTGGCCTGATCGAGCTGGACCGGGTCGGGCTGCTCAACCAGGTGGCCGCAGAGTTGCACGTCCATCCGAACGACCTGATCGGGCGCCCGTACAGCAGCTCCCCAGATGACAACCAGTGGCAGGTTGCCGCCTCGTCGATCCTGCGCGAGCTGCGCCGCTACGACCTCGTCCCCGTCTTCGACGGGGCTCCGCGGCCCGCGTCACAGCTGTGGCGTGAGGTAACCCGGCTGCACCGCTTGCGGGACACCGCTTCCAACGTGGCGATTCTCCGGGTCCTCCCGGACCTGTTCCGCGAGGCGCGCGCCCTGGCTGAGGAGTCGGAGGGGCACGAGCGGGAGGAGGCGTATGCCATCTACGCCGTGTGCTGCAAGTTCGCACACACCGCCGCCCACTCCCTCGGGCACCCCGAACTGGTCGCCATGGCCTGCGAGCGGGCCGCATGGTCAGCCAGGTTGTCGGGAGATCCGGTGCTGCCCGCCGTCGCCGACTGGATGAGGGTCTGGGACATGTGGGCGACGGCTGACTGGGCCGACGCTCTGACGCTCTCGGACAAGGCGATCACCTCGGTGGAGCAGGAGTACGACCGTGGCGAGCCGCTGGCCGTGCGGGCGTGGGGCACGCTGCAGCTACGGGCTGCGGTCTCTGCCGCCCGAGCCGGCCGCGCCTCGGAGGCCGAGGACCGGATCGGACACGCGAAGGCTGCTGCCGAGCGCATGGACGCCTATGTCGGGGCACCGGTGTACGACCGGCATTCGTTGACGTTCTCCGCCGGGAACGTGCAGATCCACGCGATCAGCGTGGCTCTGGAGATGGGCAAGCAGGGCAAGGCGCTGGAGATAAACCGCCGTACCAGCCCGGGACTGGTGGGATCGCTGCCCAACTCCCGTCAGGGACATCACCACATGGACGTCGCGCGCGCCTGGCTGTGGGACGGGAACCGGGGAAAGGCCCTGGCCGAGCTGGAGACGGCTGAGCGGATCGCGCCCCAGCTCGTACGGAACCACCCCATCGCCCGTTCGACGCTCCGCAGCATCGTCTACGCGGAACGAGCAGCCACGCGGGAGAAGCTGCGGCGCATGTCCGACCGCTTCCACCTGGACGGATAGGGGTCGTATTCCTCCGGCTCATATTCGAGGGTTGCCCTGACCCTAACTTCAGGGCATGACGCCACGACGTTCTCCCCACCTCCCTTCCCAGGGAGCCGAGTTAGGCACGGCAGCTCCCTTCGTTCCCCGTCTTCGGCGCCGCCCGCGCCCTCGCCCCGCACCTGACCCGCCCGGCAGTGGTCATCGGCAAGTCCACGGTCACCGTCGGCACCTCACGCGACCTCGGCGCACTCCTCGCGCGTCTCTCCCCGGCGGGTGAGGACGTGGAGGTCGTCTGGAACCCGGAGTTCCTCCGCGAGGGCCACGCCATCGACGACACCCTGCGACCCGACCGGATCGTCGTCGGCGTCCCCTCGGCCCGCGCGGAGGACGCCGTTCGCCAGGTTTACGCACCTCTCCTGGCGAACGGGATCCCGCTGTTCGTCACCGACCCCGTCACCGCCGAACTCATCAAGGGCGCCGCCAACGCCTACCTCGGCATGAAGATCTCCTTCATCAACGGCGTCGCCGACATGTGTAACGCCGCCGGAGCCGACGTCCAACAGCTCACCGAGGCCATCGGCCTCGACCCCCGTATCGGACGCGGCGGCCTCAACGCCGGCCCCGGTTATGGCGGCGGCTGCCTCCCGAAGGACGTCCGCGCATTCACCGCCTCCGCCCGCACCCTCGGCGCCACCGAAGCAGCAACCCTTCTACGAGCCGCCGAGGAGGTCAACGAATCGCGGCCCACCGCCGCGCTGAGGCTCATCGAGCAGACTCTCGGCCACCCCGTCGACGGCGTACGCATCACCGTCTGGGGAGCTTCCTTCAAAGCTGGCACCGACGATGTCCGCGAATCCCCGGCCCTGGCGATCGCCGCCCTCATGCACCAGCGCGGAGCGACCGTCACCGTCCACGACCCGCACGCCGTGCCCACGGCACTGCGTCGGCACCCGGAGCTTGACTACGCCGAAGCCCTCGACGACTCCGTCCAGGGCGCCCAACTGATCGTCCTGGCCACCGAGTGGCCCCACTTCCGAGAGGCCGACCCTAAGGCCCTCGCCCCACTGGTCGCGGACCAGGTCCTCGTCGACCTCCGCAACCTCGTCGACGCCGACGCCTGGCGCATGGCCGGATGGACCGTACGCCAGCTCGGTCGCCCCGCACAGGAATAGCCGAACCCATCGATCGGAGGTCCGACGTGGACACCCTGTGGGACAACATCGAGAAGCTCTCCGCCGTCTGCCGAGCGGCAGGCGCTCACCTCCCCGACGAGGAGCTCAAGGCTCTCCAGGTCGGCAAGGTCGCCGAAGATGTCGGCGAGGCCATGCACGCCCTCCACGGCCTGAAGGGCCTCACCACCTGCGGCGACGACCACGCCTGGTCCGAGGTCCAGAATGACCTGGTCGGCGCCGTCATCGCGGCCCTCCTGGCCATGCATTACATCGACCCCGCAGGCGCCCGCGCCACCTTCGACGAGATCCTCAACCGGCGGACTGGCAGGGGTCGTGTGGTCACCACTGGATAGGCCCGAGGGCATGAGACGAAAACCAAGCCCGCAGTTCCACATGGTGCCTCCGGCGGAGGCGCTCACACTCCAGGAGAGCGCGGGCAAGTGTCGGCCGGAGCGTGGCGAGCGTCGTGGGGTTCCCAACCCAGCCACCTTCGACTCAGTCACAGCCGAGCGGGCGCGCCGCAGGGCGTCAAGGTCGTTCGTACAGTGGAGGCGAGGGTGCCAGTGGCACGAAAACGCAAAACCTCCTCACCATTGTCAGTCCCGGTCCGTACCCTCTCGGCTATGAGCAATTGGATCGCAGGATGTGCGGCATTTGTCAGCCTCGTGGCGCTCTACTTCAGCTACGCGCAGTTCATGTTGAACAGGCGCATCCAGCGAGAGGCAAGCCAGCCCTACGTCGTGCCAGACATACAACCACGTGCCGGAGGCTCAGGAATTCTGGTCTTTACCCTGGAGAACGTTGGCTCCACCGTGGCCCGCAAAGTGGAGATCAACGTTGACCCGCCACTTCAAGGTGGCGAGAGGGATGATTGGGACGAGAAACTGAGGGTTGCCTTGAGCAGGAAGCTGTCACACCTGCCTCCCGGACGCCGACTGGAGTGGTACTTCGCCTATGGTCCCCGCTTCTACCAGATCACCGACTTGCCGCGCCAGTACACCGTCAAGGTGAGGGCCACTGGCCCCTCTGGGCCCGTTGAGGAAATGTCCTACCTGATCGATCTAGATCTCATGCAGGAAACGGCTCTAGAGCGTGAAACCGTGATCGCCAAACTTGGCGAGATCGCGAAGCACCTATCCAAGAGGGCGCGGTAGAGACTGTCGCGTTTTCGCACGCCGTTTCCACAGCGCACGACGATATCCGCAAAAAGATTAGTAATAGATCAACGACGCGCTCCGGTCATACGCACAGGGCTGGGGCGCTAGACCGTACTCCTATCCACTGGGGATGGACATGGTTCGCAGGCCGTATCCCACTTACCGCGATCAGACGTACCCCGCGACAGCGGCAGTATGGAGGGCCCTACGGGAGCTCCGTTCGAAGCCGCCAGGTTACGCAGGCACAGGACCGCGTCAGAAGCTGTTCAGCTCAGCACTGGAGCAGTCGGAGCAACTCTTCACCGCAGCAGCCTCGGTTGGACCGGCTTCCAGGCCCCTGGTCCTCTTCTACGGACTGAGCCAGGCAGGCAGGGCCATCGCAGCGTGCGCGCCCGTCCCTACTGACAAGCACCGCCTAAACGGCCATGGAATCACCGCAGCCCAGATGGACCAGCCAGACTTGGGATCGGCAACCCTCAAAGATAAAGGCGCATCCGGAACTCAGTCGTTCACTCAAATCGCGACGATACTCGGATCACGATCACTGCCCGAGGAAACTCGTCTCGCGGACTTGTGGGCATCGATTTTGGAGGTGAGTCTCTGGCCCTTGCAGGCGGAAACCCGACCGCATCTATCAGTCAGTAGAGAGGCTTATCAAGTTAATACGAACACCTTGCAGGCGACGGTGTCCGGGTTGCCTAAGAATCTTCAAGACCTCGCGACCAAACAGGATCGTGAGGAAGGCGTGCGTGCGTGGCTCGCCGACTATCCGTCATTGATCGGGTACCGCTTCCAGTCGACTGGCGCCATCCCTGATAGCGGGCCGACAAGCTGGGATCCGATGCAAGGCACAATCGGCTGTCGTCTGGTGTGGGATGTGGTGGGCGGAGAGGAAGCCGCTCAGCTTAAGTTCGAAGACATCGCTCCGTGGAAGGGGCGCAGCCTCTCAGACTCCACCCGAGTGATCCACGCGCGTTTCGGCGGTGACGATCGCGTCATGCACCCGCTGTTGGCCTGGTGGGGGGTGCTGTACGCGCTCTCGATGCTTGCTCGCTATCAGCCAGGTCAGTGGACTGCACAGATTGACGTAAACCGCAGTAAGGATGCTGTAGCGATCGAGTACCTCTTGGACAGCGCTCTCGCCGCAGTGCCTGAGCTGATTCTCGCCGCGATCGACGAGGTGACGACCTAAAGGGTGGCCCGATCCCTCGGATAGTCGCCAACACTGGGTGCATAACTGCGTCACAACTCCGGACGGAAAGCAACGGACTAGCCGCGGACTCCTGCGAACCATCAGCGCAGGTGAGCCGGTGCCAGCGGTTCAGGCTAGTTACTTCGGGACGAAATGTGCATCGCTCATGGCCCCACCTCCATACTTGGTCCTGGGCGACACTATTGGCAGCGTGGCTGAGACCGATGGGGGCGCAGCGGGGAATACACGTGCATGGCCGGTCGCCAAGCCTACCGTCTCGCTGACTTTCGTAAGCTGAGATTTATACGGACCCGATCAAGGGATGCCCGCTGTCGACCGAAAATTTATGGCGTACGCTACAACTTCAAGTGCCGACGAAAGGCCTCTTTAAACTGCTCGATGTGCAAAAGACGCACACCAGAGTCCCGAAAAAGTATGCGGACCCATCGCTCTTGAGCGAGCACACGATAACCGCCTCTCACCGAGGGAAAGAAATCACTATCGAGCGAATCTGCCGACTTGACCAGCGCTCGACCCTTATGCGTTAGTGGGGCAAGGAATATCCCAACCATGCCATCCTCGGCACTTCTCCTTAGATTATCGAAATCCAGTCGGACTAGGTCATGAGCAAGGAGGAAAGAAACATACCGATCCAGAAAATCATAGTCCACCTGCCCCCAGGACAGAACTTCGTCCTGGTGCTCCAGGTGGACATCCTTCTCTCTCATGATCTCATCAAATAGATCCATTCCGAAGTATAGGCAGTTGCCAAGATCAGTTAGACCGTGAAAGAAAAGATCGAAAAATGATTGACTAGTCCCATGCGGCCCATTCGTTTGGTCCAGCATCTCTTCTAGTAGAGCTGTCGGATCAAAGCCGATCACAGGTAGGTCGCCATCAAGGCTGAGGATATCGAGCACTGTGTCGGCACTGAGACGATTACCCTCTGAAACCTTAAGGTCTGCGTCGAGGTTTGCCCGGAGCTGGTGTCGGGCGTCAACCCAAATAGCAAGATCCTCGTCAGGATGATAGAGAACAACAACTACGGGGATTGGAAATGACGCCCAGTAGTTTCGATGCTTGGCATGCGGTTTGAATCTAACGAAGCCGTCAGCGCGTGAAGCGAAGTACGAGGGGCCCGCCTTGATCTGGACTGCCACAAGCCTGCCAGTGGCACGACCTTCGTTATCTACATATTCGATCTGACCGTCAATCCCTACATCATGCATGGGCGTCTCTCTCCAGAGGCACCCCGCTTCGCCGACAATTTCATCTACCTTTCTGACCCCCCTCCTCTCCATGAAAGTATTGGTCGACACCTTGGGGCTATCGTCAAAACGGGACACTGCTCCCCCTGAAAAATCTGATGTGGATCGAATGTCGAGAGCATACAGTCGTTACCGCGACTAGGGAATAGCGAACAACATCGCATGCATACGGAGCACCACATTCGGGCGCCGGTAGGCCGGGGGCAGATTTATAAGAACAACCCCGCCCGCCTGAATCACGGGAACTGACCTGCCCGCAGGTCACTTTCTCAACCGCGCCGAATTGGCTCGCGGGCCGGACGAGACTCACGCATGCCTCGTTCGAACTGGGCTCTGTCCCATGTCGAAGTGGAGCCGATCACCGAACAGGCGACGAATGGGCAGCCGAGCTGCTTAAGGGCGCCGGGCTACACGGGCATGAGTACGCCACGGTCACCGAAGTCGCCCTGCGCTAGCCGGAATCGGTCGCCCTCCTGAGTCTGACAGCGACGACATGACCAAGCCCTGCGTCCGCATCATCCCTGCCAGACCCGCCGGCCCATCCTGGGCACGCACCTTGGCAGGGCCCACTGCATTACTGGCCCTCGTGCCCCATCCGTGCCCAGCAGAGCGGACAACAGCGGTCAGGTGCGGTTCCCAGAGACCGTAGCCATACACCCCGCCTGACGGGAAAATGCAGGTCAGAGACCCTTCAACGACCCAAGAACCGTTGATTCCCAAGCTCAGAGCGCGAGTTCGATTCTCGTCACCCGCTCCATGCTGAAGGCCCTGGTCAGAGACCAGGGCCTTGTTTGTTGTCTGGGCCAGTTCAGGTGTCGCATGCCACACCCGTGCCAGTCTGCGATCGATCGCCAAGGGACACCTCTTGGGCTCTCCTCTCCATCTGCCACACCCACTTGGCGAGCAGGGCCTGGAGGATGGACCTCCCACGCCGAGAAGAAAGTTTCTGCGAAGAGGTCACGCCCGAGGTTGCTGCGAGCCACTAACCCTCAACTGAGCACGCGAACCGGAGAGTGGGCCTTGTCAGAGATCGAGATCACCGCCATCGTCATCATCGTCGGAAACTTCCTAGCGCTCGTCCGGGTCTGGCTGCGAGAGCGCGGGCGCGTCGAGATCGAGCAGCATCGCAACACCGTGAGGCGAGACATCGCTCGTTCCCTGCCGCCTGGCAGTCGCATCAATGACGGCACTGAGAGCATCACGATCGAAGTTGGCTTCCCCATGGAGAAGGCAGACCGAAGGGACGCACAGTGTGGGTAGTGGACTGGTCCTCCTTGGCGGCCTGCCGAACCACCGACCCCGATGAGCTGTTCGTCCAGGGCACGGCGCAGTTGCGCGCAAAAGAGGTATGCACCGGATGCCAGGTTCGCACGGAGTGCCTAGCTGACGCCCTGGACAACCGGGTGGAGTTCGGGGTGTGGGGTGGCATGACCGAGCAAGAGCGCAGAGCTCTCTTGCTCCGACGCCCCACCGTCTCTTCATGGCGCCGGCTCTTGCAAACTGCAAGAACCGAGTACGAGATCACGACACAGAGCTTCGAGGATGAATTCGAGCAGCTTTTCAGGGAATTGCTACACCGCCTGATCTCCTTCCTGGTCACCGCCGGTGCACGCCTCGCCGACGCCGAGGATGCCGTGCAAATGGCATTTATTGAGCTAGCTAGAGTCTGGCGCTCAGTCGAACACCCACGATCGTGGCTACGCAAAGTATCCTTTCGCATGTGGACAAAAGTTCTGACCAAAAACAAGTTCGACGATCTGGTGTCCGAGTTCCCCGAAGGCGTCAGCCATGAACAAGTAGATGAGATAATCGGCCAGTCTCAGGTCGTCCAGGTTCTGAAGCAGCTTCCTCCTCTTCAGCAAGCAGTCATGGCATTCGAATACGACGGGTGCACCCCGAGCGAAACCGCCGACGCGATGGGCATGCCAGCCGTCAACGTGCGCCAGAACCTACACCGGGCTCGCGCCAACCTGGCTAAGGTACTCCAGCAAAAGGGGATACATTAAGATGCCATCAAGCGCTTCCGAGTACACATTCACCATGGACGAGTTCATGCGGGCAGGAATTGCCGATCTTCGGGAATCTCTATCGAATGAGATCGACGCAGACAAGCAGCTCAACAAAGTTCTTGCCAAAATATCCTCAAGCGCACCGACCCCACGAGACCAGTACGCAGAAACCGAGAATACGACCGCAGCACCTTTGCGATCTCTCAATTCAGCCACTACGCATCAGATCAAAGAAGCAGCTAAACTCTGTCTCGCATAAAAGATAGAGAGATCTCCATCAATACGGATCGATGCCCTGGGAGCCTGGGCGCTTCGAAGAGTCCTGATTACCGAATCACGATGCGTGCGAACCGCACTTCACACCTGCCTGGGTGGGTCGGCGCCCCGCCAGACCCACCCAGAACTCCCATGCCCGGTCGAGCACCGGGCCGCAGGTGCCGGAGCATTGCTGCGGGCTCTCACTCCGCTGCGCATGGCTGGAGCGACAGAAGCCGCACCGATTGCATCATGCGACCTTGACTGTGGAGCGTCGGGGGAAGCCACAAGCCCTCGCATGCATACTCCAGTATGCTTGCCATATGTCCTCAACGACTCGCATCACCGTCACGCTCCCCAGCGACCAGGTGGCGGAGCTCCGCAAGCTCACGGACAACGTCTCCGGCTACGTCGCGGAAGCCGTGGCCCGCCAGATCCGGCACCAGCTTCTGGGCGACGACCTCCGCCGCCACGAGGAAGAGCATGGAGGCTTCAGCGACGAGGAACTCGCCGAGGCCCGCGCGAGGATCTTCGGCTCCGCCGGCTCTTCCAAGGATGCGGACGCCGCGTGAGCGAGCGCGTCGAAACCGTCGTCCTGGACTCGGAGGGGCTCTCCGCCTGGATCGCGCAGGACCGCAAGCTTCTCGCGATGCTTCAGGTCTTCCACGACATGGGAGCCGACCTGGTGATCGGGGCGAACACCATCGTGGAAGTAGCCCACTCCCG
Organism: Streptomyces sp. NPDC102402; assembly: GCF_044765765.1. NCBI lineage: Bacteria > Bacillati > Actinomycetota > Actinomycetes > Kitasatosporales > Streptomycetaceae > Streptomyces > Streptomyces sp. NPDC102402. The sequence continues at coordinate 806,305 of NZ_JBIWKR010000001.1, read as the reverse complement.
CACCAACATGCCCCGCCTGAACTGGGCCCTGTCCCGCATCAAGGTGGAGCCGGTCACCGAGCACGCGGCGAAAGCGGCAGCGGAGCTACTCAAAGACGCCGGACTGCACGGGCACAAGTACGCCATCGACGCCACGGTCGCCGAGGTCGCGCTGCGCCAGCCGAAACCCGTCGCCCTGCTGACGTCCGACAGCGATGACATGGCCAAGCTTTGCGGCAACCAAGTCCGCATCATCCCCCTCTGACCAGTCGGCCCGCCCCGGAGCACGCGTCGCACTGCCAGCTCTCGTGCCCCATCCGTGCCCAGCAGAGCGGACAACAGCGGTCAGATACGGCTCCCAGAGACCGGGAGCCATCCACCTGCCCAATCCGACATCGCAGGTCAGAGGCCCTCCAACAGCGTAAGAACCGTTGATTCCCAAGCTCAGAGCGCGAGTTCGATTCTCGTCACCCGCTCCACGAAAAAGCCCCAGGCCAGCGGCCGGGGGCTTCTTTGTTGTCTGGACCACTTCAGGCACCTCGTGTCATATGCATGCCAGACTCTCGCTCATCTCCCCCACAGGGGCCATTTCCTTTCGAGCTCGATGACTGAGTTCTTGCTGGTCAGGCAGAGGGCCGAGGTATCCGTGGCAGGCAGTCCGCGTCGTGTCGGTGCGGTCGCGGAGGTTCGGGATGCCGTCAGTGATCGGGCTGTTGAAGAAGCGGGAAGGCATCGCCGCTCAGCGCGGAGCGGATCTGGGCTCCGCCATCCGGGTAAGGAGCCTGCGGGACCTGCCCGTTGACGCCGAAGACCGACGGTCGTACCGTCGCCGGACAGAGATGTGACCATCGTTCATAAACGAGAATATGAGGTGGGGTCATGGGGCAGCGCAAGGTCGTGGTGTCGGGTGGCGGTACGGGGATCGGGCGGGCGGTGGCCGAGGTCTTTGCGGCGGACGGCGACCACGTCGTCCTCATCGGGCGGCGCGAGGAGCTCCTGGAGAAGGCCGCCGGAGAGCTCGACGCCGCGCATGGTGCGGGAACGGCCTCCTGGGTCGCCGCCGATCTGAGCGATCCCGGCCAGGCCCGCAGAGCCGTGGAGTTCTGCACCGCGGGCGGCGCGCAGGTCGACGTGATCGTCGCCAACGCCGGCGGCAACGTCGCTCCGGCCCACGACGGCACCCTCGAAGGCGTCGCGGACAGCTTCCGCCGCAACTTCGAGGCCAACGTGCTCACCGCCGTGCTGCTCACCGAAGGATTGCTGCCCCACCTCACCCGGCCCGGCGGGCGGATCATCCAGATGTCGTCTATCGCCGCGCTGCGCGGCCCCGGTTCGTACGGCGGCTCCAAGGCCACCGTCAACGCCTACACCGTCGACCTGGCACAGAAGCTCGGCCCGCAGGGCATCACCGTGAATGCGGTCGCTCCAGGCTTTGTCGCCGACACCGAGTTCTTCGGCGACCGGGCCACGCCCGAGTTCGTCGCCGCCCGGGCCAAGCAATCGCTGACGGGCCAGGCGGGCCGCCCCTCGGACATCGCCGCCGCGGTGCACTATGTGGCGTCACCTGAAGCGGCGTACATGACGGCGCAGATCGTGCATGTGAACGGGGGTGCATCACTGGGGCGGTGACGGTCCGTGACCTGGTCATGAGCGCCCGTGCGGAACTGACCACGGCCGAAGACCGTACTTCCGGGGGATCGACGCCGACGCCTCGCTCCCACGCGACTCCTTCGACCTGAGCGAGCTTGCGGCAGTGGGCACAGACATGGGCCGGCGACATCGGCGAACGACTCCAGGAGCAGGAGGCTCCGCACGAAGACTGAGGGCCGCACACAGACCGGACGTGCTCGGCAGGACGCACCTCATGCTGCTCAGCCCACAACGACTGTGCCCCATCCGTGCCCTTCGGAGCGGACAACAGCGGTCAAGCACAGCACCCAGAGACCACGTCAGCCTCGACCACTCCAGGCAAACATGCAGGTCAGAGCCACCACAGCCGTTCAAGAACCGTTGATTCCCAAGCTCAGAGCGCGAGTTCGATTCTCGTCACCCGCTCTTCGATGGAGGCCCTGGTCAATGACCGGGCCTTTCTCTTGTTCCGGCTGCTACGGCTCCATGTCGAGGACTCGGGCGGCCTCACGAGGGTCCATCAGGTTGGACCATGCCTGTTCCGCGGGGAGCAGGTCCCGCTCCGGCAGGGCGTATTCGGGGTACCAGCCATCGATCTCACAGCCGGGAACGTTGCGCAGAATCAATGTCGTGAGGTTCGGCGGGACCGAACCCGTGATCCGCACCGCGAGGTAGGTCTCGCGGCCGTCGTCGGCGCGGACCTGAAGGCCGACGGTGAAGGTGTCGAAGTCCACCGTGTGCTCCTGACCGTCCCGGAGGGTGGCACGGCTCAGAGTCAGAACCGTGGTACGGAGCCGCCGGACGAAACGGACTCCAGCTTCGGCGCGAAAGCGGACGTGGTCCTCGCGAGCGGGGAGCAAGTGAGCGGTGCACGTGGCGGACTTGAGCGCGTCGGCGTTGCCGGCGTTGTAGCGGGTTCGGGCAGTCTTGCCGTCGGCTTCGAGAGCGGCATAGAAGTCGTCGGTGGAGCCGTCCTCGCGGCGGCCGGCTGCCACCAGCCACGGAAGGTCGGCGTCCACCCAGACCGCCCCGCGCCAACGCTGGACCTTCACCTTGAACAACACCTGGTCATCGACAGCGCGGATGCGCTCATGCTTGGCATCGTCCGCCGCGAACTGCTCAGCGGTCTTCGCCAGGATCGGGTGCTCGATCTCGTCCAAGGGGTCGGTCACCGCCGGCAGGGGGAGTCCGAGGTCATCGCGCAGGCATCGCAAGGTGGGCCTGGCGGGCCGCATCGCAGCGGGACCGGTCATTCGTCGATCCCGCCGACCGCGTCGATCTCCTCCGATGTCAGACCGGTCAGGAGCATGACGTCCGACTTCAGGGAGCCGTCCAGGACGCTGAGCGCCTCCACCATGCCCTCACGCAGATCCTCACGCCGCTGGTCCAGGTAAACCCGTACCGCCTCCGCGACCAGATCCTTCTTCGTCAGGCCCAGGAAATGCGCGCCCTGGCTGATCAACTTATCCGTCGCCGGATCCACCTTGAGCGGCGACTGCCGGGGGGGCTTCGAAGCCGTGGTCATACATCCCACCTCCGCATCCACGGTACCTTAGTACCTCACGATGAGGTTCCTTGCTGATGACCGCAATGAGACGCAGCCCGTCGACCGCCGGTACTACGGAGCCGGATCGATGACCGCCGACCGGATCGCCTTGGGGCAGATCGCCAGGGTTGAAATCGCCCGATGGCGAGCGCCGGATCCCGCGCGGTGAAACTTCCCCACCCACGGCACGGCGGCATCGATCGCCCTCGTGCCCCATCCGTGCCCTTCAAAGCGGACAACAGCGGTCAAGCACGGCACTCAGAGACCACACCACCCTCGACCGCTCCAGCCAAACATGCAGGCCAGAGCCACTACAGCCGATCAAGAACCGTTGTTCCCAAGCTCAGAGCGCGAGTTCGATTCTCGTCACCCGCTCCATGCAAAAGCCCCAGGCCAGCGGCCAGGGGCTTTCTGTCTGGACCCCTCGGCGGGCGCGAGAGGTTCACGGCGATCCTCGGTGGCTGGGAGACATGGAGGGCCCGCCACAACCCCGCGATCACGACCACCCTCCTCGGCCTGAAGTACGCCGGCGCCGCCATCGGCCGCCTGACGACCTGAGCGCCGGTGCCGGGGCTGGCCGGCGGCCATGCCGCGCGTGCCCCGCCCGCGGGGACCGGCTCACCGGGCCTCCCGGAGTTCTCGTACCGCCGAGCGAACGGTTGCAGGTAGAGCGAGTGCCGCGCCGGCGAAGAGGGTGGCCAGAGCCGCCCAGCCCACGATGCCGTGCGGGAGGACGAACGCGGTCAGCAGGCCAGGGCCCAGTGCCTGGCTCACGGAGATCCCGGTCTGGTAGATGCCCTGGTACATGCCCTGCGCGTGATCGGGTGCCAGGTCGTAGGAGAGGGTCCAGCTGCCCGCCTGCGAGACGACCTCGCCGAGGGTGAGCAGGACGACGGCGGCCACGAGAACCACCGTGGCCGTGAACGGTGAGCGGTCGGCGGAGCACGCGACGGCGAGACAGGCAGCCGCGACCAGGAGGCCGCCACGCCGGAATGCGCGCGCGGCCTGGACCGGGCCGGTGACACCGCGGGCAGCCCGGACCTGAAGGGCGACGACAAGGGCGGTGTTGATGACGAGGAGCCAGCCCACCATGGCCTGCGGCGCACCGGTACGGGTGAGGAGCCACAGCGGCAGCCCCACTTCGAGAACAACGTAGAGGGTGTTCACGATCGCGTTGAGCGCGGTGACGGCGAGATAGGGCACGTCGCGAAGCGGGTGAGACACGTGGCGACCGGACTCAAGTACGGGGGTGCCTCGCCGGGTTGTTGCTGCCCGGGCTGTCCGGGGCGGCTGCGCGGGTGCCGGACGGGTCGGCGCGGGAATCGCGCGCAGCGGGATCAGCGCGAGGAGGAACGCGGCGGCACTCAGGCAGACCGCCCCCCGGTAGGCCGCATCGGTGTCGAAGACGAGGACGACCGATCCGAGGGCGGCGCCCGCTCCGATGCCCACGTTGTTGACCGCCCGCAGCAGCGCCAGGGCACGGGTGCGCAGGTCAGGAGGGAGGACGTGCGCGTACATGGCGCCGCGCGCAGCGGCGTTGGCGCGGCTGCCGGCCGTGGCCAGGCAGGCCAGGGCAAGGAAGACCGGGAAGGAATCGGCGACGGCGTGCAGCGCGATCGCGGCTGCCTGCAGGAGGTGCAGGCAGGTCAGGACGCTTTTCGCGTTCCAGAGATCGCACGCGCGGCCGGCGGGGAGGGCGGCGACGATCCCGCACAGTCCCGCCACCGTCAGCGCCAGCCCGACCCGCTCGACGGAATACCCCAGTCCCCGGGTGAACCACAGGGTGCTGATGGTCAGGAAAAGCCCGTTGCCGACGGCGTTGACCGACAGCAACGCGGCGAGCCCGCGCACGGTCGGGTCGCCGCTCAGCCGGGGAGTCGGGGCGGGAGTGGCCGGGATCGGCGCCGAGGTGGTCTTGGTGGTCATGGCCGCCAGCACATCTTCGGCCTGGTGCACGCGGAATGGATTTACCCTGATACTTAATGATTCGTTTCCGTCTCGGCGTGGCCGACCTCGCGGCGACCTCGTTCGCGTACTCGCCGTTGCAGGAGACCGTTCTCAGCCTGCGCATGTGGAATGGCCACGCGCGGCGCTTCCCGGCGCTGCGCGAGACCTTCAACGGCCTTCGCCCGGCCTTCGAACGCCTCGACCACGTCCTGCTGACCTCGCTGGTGGCCCGCCGCCGGTACTGGGTCCCCGATTTCCTCACCCCCCGGCCGCACACCTCGGCACCCGACATCCGCCGTGAGTTCGACGCGCTGCGCGCCACCGACCCGGCCGTGGTGCGGGCGGGCCTGGAGCAGACGTTCCTGCCGCTGGGCGAGCCGGTCCCGGCCAGACTGGCCGACGCCTGGGGGGACCCGGCCCGCCTGCTCACCGACATCGCCGACGCCCTGGAGGAGTACTGGGTGGAGTGTCTGCGGCCCGTCTGGTGGCCCAGGGCCAAGGCCGTGCTGGAGGCCGACATCGCGTATCGCTCGCGCGTCCTGGCCGAAGGCGGCGCGGACGCCCTGTTCGCCGGAATCAGCTCACGACTGTCCTGGGCGAAGGACATGCTCACCATCGAACGCAGTGGTCCGTGGCCCTCTCCACCGACCGAGATCCCGATCGACGGACGCCGCCTGCTGCTGACCCCCAGTTGCTTCGCGGACGGCGTCTCCACCATGCTCAACTCCCAGGCGCTGCCGCACATCGCCTACGGCACACGCGGCCTGGCCACCCTCACCGAACACCCCGAGCCGCCCGCCCCCCAGGCCCTGGAACGGCTCCTGGGCTCTCCCCGTGCGCGCCTGCTGACCCTCCTGGCCGAGCCTGCCTCCACCACGGAGCTCGCCCACCGTCTCGGCGTCACCCCCGCCGCCATCAGCCAACACCTGTCCGTCCTCCGAGCAGCCCACCTCCTGGAGCGAACCCGCCACGGGCGCCACGTCCGCTACCGGCACAGCGCGCTCGGCTCAGCCCTGTGCGAACCCCATCCCACCCACGGCTCCGACGACTGAGCACCGATCCTCGGGTCCCGATCCCCTCCGGCCGCCATGCTCCTCGCCGCCACACCGCAGGCCGTGCCACAACGTGCCGGTAGCGGCGGTGAACAGCGGTCAACAAAGGGAGGCAGAGAGCCGTCGGAACGAGACGCTCAGAGGGCGTTCCTGCAAGTCAGACTCTAAAGTAGCGCTCAAGCGCCGAGTGATTCCCAAGCTCGGAGCGCGAGTTCGATTCTCGTCACCCGCTCCATGAGAAGGCCCCAGGCCAGCGGCCGGGGCTTCTTTGTTGCCACAAGCCCGATCAGGCACTCCGCACCCGCCCTGCACCCGACGTGCCCGTTGGCTTCCTCCAGCCGTCGCACCCCAGGCATGTATGTCAACTATGACAGTTGCTATATGCTTCAGCGTATGGAGACGAAGACGTACACAACCATCGATCTGCGCAAGGGGATGGGCGAGATCCTGGACCGGACCCGGATCGCCGGCGAGGCCGCCGCCATTACCCGCAAGGGAAAGACGGTCGCCTACCTGGTGCCGGCCGAGTGGTTCGAGCAGATTGCCCGCGGGCACGAGTCGAACGAGGACCGACGCGAGGCGGCCTGACCCACCCTCCACACCGAGGAGCACGAACCATGCCCGCCCACGCACTGCACTTCGATGGGTACGAGGGGGAACCCCTGCGGTTGCCACCCATGCCCGAACACACGCCTCAAGCACTTCGATTGGCAATTCAGGAACACGCTCCGCACCTCCTCCCGGACTTTGAGGCGCACTGGAAGCGCGTCATCGGCGACGCGTTCAACATCACGCCCGTGCCCGCCTTCATGCGCCTGTGGTGGACGCAGTACGCCATCGCCCGGAATCCCGTCCTCGACGCGCACCTTCGCGACCTCGAAGCCCGCGCCGCCAAGTCCGAGGACCCCGAGGAGTCCATCCGGCTTCTGGAGGAGTACAGCCGCCTCCGGCACGAAGCCGCTGAAAGGAAGCCCGGGGAGTGATCGACGAACCACTCCGGCCGCCTTGGCAAATGGACTGGACGAAGCAGGCGCAGCACGACTTCCAGGACATGCCCGCCGAAGGCAGTGACCTGGTCATGAGTGCCCGTGCGGAACTGATCACGGCCGAAGACCCGTACTTCCGGGGGATCGACGCAGATTCCTCGCTCCCGCACTGGATGACCGTCCGACCTCTGGCCTCCACAAGCCCCGGCGGCCCCCACATCGTGGACCTGGCCGGCGGACGCGGCTGGCTCATCTACACCTTCATGCGCCGGCACGCCGACCCACAGATCGTCGTCACCGAAGCCTTCTGGGCCTGACGTGTGGGCCATCGCGGCGTAGGCACCACGGGCGGCTTCCATTTCCTGTCACCCGCTCCCGCACACAACCTCAGGTTGACGACCATCCGTCGACGTGCCCCATCCGTGCCCTTCGGAGCGGCCAGCAGCGGTCAGGTACAGCACCCGGAGACCTCGCCGACGAACCGAACGATCACGGCTCGGAGGCGCCCGGCGGCGGTAGACACGGCTCAGGGCGCATGGGCGGGTCGGTCGCCGCCGCGGATGCGCGGTCCGGGCGGACGGAACGGGCAGCGTGACCGGCGAGGGCGGCAGGGGTGAGGGCTGTGGCGGTCGGCCTCTCGCGTCTTCCTCCGAGCGCCACCAGGACCGCGCCTGGAGGCGCTCGGTCTCGGGGTGGCATAGCGTTTCCCATGACGGGCCGGGGCCGACAGTGGTGATACGGGACGGCGGATCAGCGGTGGAGCAGCACGAGGGCATGGCTTCACGCCAGGCGGATGACGGATGGTGGTCAGGCCGTCTGCATGAGCTCTGGCGCGTCGCCGAAAATGCGCAGGACGTGACGGGGCTGGCCGATTCCCTCTACGACATGCTGCTCCGCATGCCCGGCGTACTGGCAGTCGTGGGTACCCGCTGGAGCGGCGGACTGCTCCACTATCTGCGTAGTGTCACCGTGGCGGAGCCGACGTCATCGCTCGTGGAAATCGAACGGAATTACGGCGAAACCGGCGCAGCCGGGGCTCCGGACGGTGATCCGACTGTCACGGTTCACGAGGTGTCGGAGCTCGACGGCGCCATGCCGCACGTCCAGGTGCTGGCGGCAGTCGGCACGCGGAGCCTGGCCGAGTGTGCCGTACCGCTGGGGCAGGACGGCTGGGCCTCGTTCATGGTCGGGACCGCGGACAGGGACACCATCGATGTGACGCTGCGGACCCGGTTGAAGCAGGTGGCCGAGGTCGCCATGGTCTCGGACAGACGCATCACGGCGCGGCGCGCCGACGAGGTGCGTCAGGTGAGTGACGCCTTCCTGGCGGAGGCGTCGTTGCAGATGGATTCGAGCCTTGATGTGAAAAGCACCTTGGAGCGGGTGGCGCGCACGGCCGTCCCCGCCATCGCCGAGGGGTGCGTTCTGCATCTTTCTCTTCCCGAAGGACTGAAATCCGTGTCCTTCGCGCACATGGACGCCGGTGACCAGCAGTGGCTCGGCAAGGTCGCGGCCGAAGACGCCTGGCTGACAGAGGCGCTACGGCAGGTACTCGGCAGCGGGCAGGCACTGGCGCTGAAGGGTGAGGGGTTGCGCGGGGGCCCCTTCGGGCCCGCCTCGTCCGGGGCGGGCCGCGCCGTGCGGGCGATCAGTGTGAACCCGCTCAAGGCCCGAGGCCGGGTCCTGGGCACCCTCACGTTTCTCTACCATCGGGCGGTCGTGGCCGAGGGGGCCTCACAGTTCCTTGCGGGTCTGGCCGACCGGGCGGCGTTGGCCATCGACAGCAGCACTCTGTACGAACAGCGGCGCCGCCACGTGGTCTCTCTCCAGCGGCATCTGCTCCCGAGAGAGCTGCCGCTGATTCCGGGAATCACGCTGAGTGCCGCGTACGAAGTGGGTGACGTCTCGCTCGACGTGGGCGGTGACTTCTACGACGCCGTCCCGAGGCCGCAGGGTGGTGTGACCCTCCTCCTCGGCGACGTCTGCGGCCGCGGGGCGGAGGCGGCGGCGCTGACAGGTCTGGCCCGCCACACCCTGCGCACCCTCCTCGAGGACGGCAGTACGCCCGAGCACGCGCTGGAACGACTGAATCAGGCCCTGGTCAGGGAGGGCACGTCCCGCTTCGTGACGGCGCTCGTGGCGGTGCTGGTACCGGACGGGCGGGGGTTCCGTGCGCGCTACTGGAGTGCCGGGCATCCGTCCCCTCTGATGCGACGTGCGGATGGCACCGTGGAGGAACTCCTCGCCCACGGGGATCTGCTGGGCGTGCTGGAGGACATCGAGTACGGATCCGGGTCGGTGAGCCTGGCGCCGGGGGACGCGCTGGTGATGTTCACCGACGGAGTGACCGAGGCACGAGCGGCCGACGGGATGTTCTTCGAATCGCGTCTGCGGGACGAGGTCGTGCGGCAGGGAGCCGGTGGGGCTCAGCGGTTCGCCGAGCGGCTGGCAGAGGCTGTTGTGGACTTCCGGGAGACGGGTGCCGACGACATCGCCGTGCTCGTCGCACGGGCGGAGTCCATCGGATGAGCGGGCCTGCCGGGGAGCACAGGATCGATCACGATCTCGTCTGGGTGGTCGAGGATTCGGCGGAGGACGCCGAGGCCATCGCACGGGCGCTCCGTCGCACCCATCCGGATCTGGCACTGGACTTCACCGACCGGGGGACGGGATTCGTCGAGCGGTTGCTGGAAGCTCCCCGTCGGCCGGGGCTCGTGCTTCTGGACCTGAAGCTGCCCGGTCCCAGCGGAGCCGAAGTGCTGCGATCGATCCGGTCCCGGCCGGAACTGGACGGCGTGGCCGTCGTCGCCTTCACCTCGTCCACCGGGCCGGACGCGGTGGACACGACCTATGCGGCAGGCGCCGACAGCTACATCTACAAGCCGGTCAACTTCGAACTCTTCAGCGCGGTGCTCAAGAGGGCTGTCGACTACTGGCAGAGGAAGGCGAGAGGTGGGGAGGAGGGCCCTTCCGCTCAGCCTCCCTCCTGACCCAGGGTGAAGAAGAACGTCGTCCCACGGGCTGGTTCGCTGTCGAGCCACAGCTCGCCGCCGTGGCGCTCGACGATCCGCCTGACGATCGCGAGCCCCACGCCGGTGCCGCCCCCGCGCTCCCCCTGCCCGTGCAGTCTGCGGAAGAGGTCGAAGACCTCGTGCTGCTGGCCGGGCGGGATGCCGATGCCGTTGTCCCGGACCACGACGGTCTGCTGTGGAGGCCCGCCGGACGGTGGGTGAAGCGTGTCGACCAGCACCTCGACCGTGCGGTCACCCTGGTCAGCGGCGTACTTGGCCGCATTCACCAGGAGGTTGACCAGCACTTCGTAGAGCCGGCTCTCATCGGCGTACACCTCGGGCAGGTCATGTCGGACGACCCGCACGTGGGCTTCGGCCAGGCGTTCGCCGGCCACGTCGAGCGCGGAATCCAGTACGCGGTCCAGTGGGACTTCGGTGCGGTGAAGCCCGCCTCGGCCCAGTCGGGCGAAATGCAGCAGTGAGTCGAGCAGGTCGTCCATCCGGCCGGCCAGTCGTCGCACGGTGTGCATCCGGCGGACGGTAGTCGCATCGAGCTCCGCGGCGGCGTCCTCGATGACGAAGGTCGCGGCGTTGGAGATCCCTCGTAGTGGCTCCTTCAGGTCGTGAGCTGCCACGTGAGCGAATGAGTCGAGGTCGGAGTTGATGATGCGCAGCTGTTCGTTCAACGCTGCCAGCTCCGCCTCGTGCCGCAGTACGAGTCCTGTCAGCGTGCGCCAGAGCTCCTGTGCGGTGGCACGGTCGGTGGGCGTCCAGGGCAGGCACTGTCCATGTACCACCGCGCGGAATACGGCACCTGAGCCGCGAGGGGTGAGCCGTTCGCCCCGTGGCCCGACCTGGACGGGCCTGGAGGGGTCGGCGGCCCACTGGCGGGTGGTCGCGCGGGCCTTGCGGAACCAGGCGAGGTAGTCGCCCGAGCGGCTCAGCGTCACCATCAGGGCCCCTGCCGGGCCGTCACCCACCAAGTCGACCAGATCACCCGACTCCTCCGACAGGCGGTCCGTACTCCAGACCGTGCCGGGTGCCGGCCCTGCCGCGCGTGCCTGAAGGGCCTCCAGCAGTGCGGGGGGAACGCTCATCCCGCTGGTGGTGCTCCGGCCACCGCGGCAGAGAACCACGCCGTCGGCGTGCAGCAGCTCTCTGAGGGCGCCGTCACCTGCCAGGAGTGAGTCCTCCAGGTCCGACGTGACCCGGAAGATGATCCGGTCGAGGCGCTCGCGGGATGCGGTGAGGGCCTCGGCCTGCTCCCGTTCCTCGATGACGCCGAGTTGGAGGGAGAAGGCCACGCCGAAGAACTCGCACGCCGCCCGCATCTCCGGGGGGATGGTGACAGCAGCGTGGCCGTGGCAGGCGATCAGCCCCCAGAGCTCGCCTTCCCGGAGGACGCTCACCGACATCGACGACTTCACACCGATGTTCCGCAGGTACTCCAGGTGGAAGCCGGACACCGTGCGCAGCACGGAGTTCGACAGGTCCAGTGGCAGGCCCGAATCGGCTCGGAGCGGAGGGTGCAGACCCACGCTGGTGTCGTCCACGTCGGCGATGACCCGGATCCAGTTGTCGCGGTAGAGCCTCCTCGCCTGGGGCGGGATGTCGCTGGCGGGGAACCAGAGTCCGAGCCAGGGCTCGCGGCCCTCGGCGACGTCCTCGGCGACCACCTCTCCCGGCCCGTTCTCCCCGTCGAAGCGGTAGGCGACCACACGGTCGAAGCCTGTAAGAGCCCGGATCTCACGGGCGGCCGCCTGGCAGCATTCGACTACAGCCGTCGAGGACCGCAGACGCGTCAGAGCTCGCCGGACCCCCCGGTAGAAGTGCGGGAAGTGTGGCGCCGCGACGGCGCGCGACTCGTACTCCAGAACGACCAGTGGCCCGTGCCGGTGCGCGGTCACGTCGAACATGCGAGGCGAGCCCGCCACATCGACGGAGACGGGGAGAACCAGGCTTGCCGCATCGTGCTGAGCGCAGACCTGGAGCGCCTCGGCCCAGTGCTCGGGGGACAGGACCCGCGTGATGGGCCCTCCGACCAACTCCTCGGCAGCAATCCCCAGCAGGAAGAGCGTGTTCAGTGCTGCCGTGTCCACGGTGCCGGTATCGGCCTCCGCCGCGAGCAGGGTGCCGTGGGACTGGATCATGCCCAGCCGGTGAATGGGCTCCTGGACGCATTCGCTGAGGTCGAAGCCGATGGCCGCCGCCGCTTCGGCCTCGCGTTCCGGTTCCGGTAGGGACATCTCTTCTCCCCCGCACAGAGTTCTCGAACCGGCCTGATCGATGTTCGGTTTGCCGCGATCCTTCCATGGCACTCTGCGGCGGAGGAGCAGCTGGGGGTGTGTGTCGTCGCTCCCGGCGGCAGCCGCCTGCCGTGGGTGATCAGCCCTTTCGCAACCACCCGTCCCCTGCACCCGTGCCCCGCCCCTGCGCCTCGAAGCGGCCGGCCGCGGGGCCACGTGCAAGTCCCTGATCCGGAAGCGGACCTGTCCGGTTCCGAGTGAGGACAGAGGTGGGGACAGCGGAGGACAGGCCACGGATTCCCCGCCGGGCCCCGTGCCACTACGTGCCAGGCACAGGGGTGAAGAACGGTCACTTCGAGTGTTGCGCTGCCATCGGCAAACGAGGTGCCGGGACGGGGTTCCAGCTGGTCGGCGGCATAACCGGCGATCAGATGCCGGGAGATTCCCGGGCTCAGAGCGCGAGTTCGATTCCCGTCACCCGCTCTTCCACGAAGCCCCAGGTCAGAGACCTGGGGCTTTGCCTTTGCCCGCCATCAACCATCGGCGCGCGAGGCGCTGACGAGACCGTGCTCGTAGGCGGTGATGACCAGTTGCACACGGTCGCGCAGGCCCAACTTGGTGATGGCTCGGGAGATGTGGGTCTTCACGGTCAAGGGGCTGATCACCAGTGCGGCGGCAATCTCGTCATTGGACAGCCCTTCCGCCACCAGTCTGACCACCTCGTTCTCGCGTGCCGTCAGCGCACGCAGCGTTGCGGCGGGCCGGGGGCGGTGCGCGAAGCGCTCGATGACGCGGCGGGTGACGCCCGGCGACAGCAAGGAGTCACCCGACGCCACGACCTCGACAGCCCGACGTAGTTCAGCCGGTTCGACCTCCTTGGTGAGGAACCCGCTCGCGCCTGCTTGCAGCGCCTCGAAGACGTGCTCGTCGGTGTCGAACGTGGTCAGGATGATCACCTTGGCCGTCGGCAACTCGGCCAGGATGCGGCGGGTGGCCTCGATGCCGTCCATGCCCGGCATTCTGATGTCCATCAGCACGACGTCCGGCCGCACCAGGGCGGCCTGCCGTACCGCTTCCGCCCCCGAGGCGGCCTCACCGACAACGGCCAGGGACTTGGCGCGGCCAAGCAGGCTGCGGAACCCCGCCCGCACGAGCGCCTGGTCGTCGGCGAGCAGCACACTGATGGTCATGGTGCCAAGCCTGTCACGTGGTCCGTCAGAGGCAGGAGGGCCCGTACGCCGAAGCCCTTGCCGGCGTCGATGCGCAGCGTTCCCCCGAGGGCCGTGACGCGCTCGCGCATCCCGGTCAGTCCGTGCCCTTCCGTGAAGCCCGCCGCTGAGCGCCCGTCGTCGGTGACCGTCACCTCCAAGGCTCGCGTCCGGGCCTGCACCCGGATGGTGAGGCGCCCGGCGTCGGAGTGACGCAGGGTGTTGACCACGGCTTCCTGGACGACTCGGTAGGCCGTGAGCGCCTGGGCCGCCGGAACGGCATCGGGGTCACCCTCCGAGTCGTAGCGCACCTCCAACCCGGCAGCCTCGGCCTGCGAGACCAGGCCGGCCAGGGACTCCAAGCCGTGTTGCGGCACGTCGCGGAGCTCACCCACGAACGCCTTCAAGTCGGTCATGGCCTGGTTGCGCACGACGATCGCGGTGCGCAGAGCGGCGCGCGCCTCCGCGGGCGAATCGTCCAGAGCCTCGACGGCGACGTTCAGGTGGACACCGACGACGGCCAGGGTGTGGGCGACCACATCGTGGACCTCCCGGGAGATGATCAGCCGCTGCTCGACCAGCCGGGTCTGTTCCAGTTGCAGGAGGCGAGCCTGATGCTCGGCTCGCCAACGGCCGTACTGGCGCCAGGAACTCGCCGCGGCCGACACCAAGGCCAACCAGAGCAGCTCGACGCCACCCCGGGCAAAGGCTTCGGAGGAATCCAGCCCCTGCAAGGCCAGGCCGCACGCCAGGGTGAGGGCACCGGCAGCGGCGGCCCAGCCCGGGCGGCTGAGCGCGGCGGTGAACAGGGCGACGGATAGAGGCCAGACCGAACCGCCCTCGAACAGGCCGGCTATCTGGTAGCCGACGAGCGCGGCTGCGGACAGGCCGAGCACGAGCACGGGACGGCGTCGGCGGACCAGCAGCAGACCGCCCAGGATCATACCCAGGCCGAACGTGCCGTGCCACGACGGCGGTGCGCCCATCGCGGAGGGACCTGCACCGATACCCACGGCGGTCAACAGCGCCAGGGCCAGGTCCACCAGCCGCGGGTGCCACCTGGTCTGCGGGCGGGGGCTCACTTGGCGATGCCTGACGTCATGCGCCTCATCGTGCCCGACGCCGAAGGCCGGGACTTCGCCGCGGTGGCGGCCACAGCCAGCCAGGCCAGATTCAGGGCGAGGACGATACGTTCGACCAGCCCCAGAGGGGCCGTATGAGTAAGGGCAGCCTTGTCCACCAGCGCCACGGCGAACAACACGAACGCCACCGATGACGCCCACGCGAGCACGGTCAGCCCACGTGCCTTCGACGCCCACGCCGGTTCGCGCCGCCATTCGACGGTCAGCCGGACGATAGCGATCGCCAACGCGAGGAATCCCACCCAGGCCGCGACTCCGTGCACCCCGTCGGAGACCGAAGGGCGGCTCCAGTTGCCCGGCGGGTCCGCCGGAAAGACAGCGGTGACCAGTACGCATCCCGCCCAGCATCGCAGCAGCCACCCACCCCATCCACTGCCGGTGACCCGGACGGCCACGGCCGCCGACCCGACCGCGACCGCCAGCAGGCCGACGGTCACCAGCCAGCCGTGCGGCAAATTGACGTATCTGCTGATCGTCTCAGCCAACGGGTCGTATCCCCTGTTGACCGCATCGGACGCCGCGAAGGCGAGGACGGCGACGGCAAAGCCTGCCAGAGAGAATGTCTTGGTCATAGGGCCAGACGGTAGGTCCGGCCTCCCTCCTGGGACATCGCCCCCGACGCGTCATTCGAGCCTGCGCCAGCGGAGTACACGACTACTCCGATCGATGTACGACCAGACGAAGGCCGTCGCACGCTGCCCGCCCCTCCGCCGTCTCAGCCTCAGGTCCGAAGCTCCCCGCCAGGCCGGCGAGCCCGCGAGCCGCACCGGCGGTGGTCAGGAGGGGGAACCCCTGCGGTTGCCGCCCATGCCCGAACACACGCCTCAAGCACTCAGGTTGGTGATTCAGGACCACACGCCGCACCTCCTCCCGGACTTCGAGGCCCACTGGAGGAAGCGCGCATCGGCGACGCCTTCAGCATCACCCCCGTGCCCGCCTTCATGCGCCTGTGGTGGACGCAGTACGCCATCGCCCGGAACCCCGTCCTCGACTCGCGCCTCGCGACCTCGAAGCCCGCGCAGCCGAGTCCGAGGACCCCGAGGAGTCCATCCGGCCTCTGGAGGAGTACAGCCGCCTCCGGCACGAAGCCACCGCGAGGAAGCCCGGAGAGTGATCGACGAACCACTCCGGCCGCCTTGGCAAATGGACTGGACGAAGCAAGCGCAGCACGACTTCCAGGACATGCCCGCCGAAGCCAGCGACCTGGTCATGAGTGCCCGTGCGACCAGGTGGCGGAGCTCCGCAAGATCACGAACGACGTCTCCGGCTATGCACGAGCCTGAGGGTCCGGCTCCGCTGAGCCGGAAGAGCCGCTCCACCGACCTCGGCTATACCGTGTCCGCCGTGACAGAGGAGAACGAGTGGGGGCTGCGGCCGCTCGCGCCAAGCAAGGTCAACCGCCTCCGGGAGCTCGCCGCAGCAGCTGCGGCGGACCTGGCCCGATCCGGGCTCGTCATACTCGGCCAGGAGAATCAGCAGCAGGAGGTGTCGGGCGGCGGCCTGAGAGTCGAAGTGGATGGATTCGACGACGCCGCAGGCGGCATCTGGCTCCACTGGGAGGTACACCCCTCCCTCCGGAAAGCAACGATCGAGGCTCTGCAGGGGCAACGGCTTGACGACCCGGTGATCGCAGCTGCGGGCCGTATCCACGAGCAGATGGCATCGGCGCTTCTCGAGATGCTGGGGGCACTTGGATACGCCGCGGCGGCGAGCGATGACGACTACCGGCCCTTCGCGATCAAGGTGCTCTCGGCTGCGAAGTCCCGGGACAGCAGTCGGCCCTGCTAGGGGCTGTCCCGTAAAGCATCTCCGGCCGCCCCTTGCGCCGCAGCATCTCGAACGACGGGGCTGTGCAAGGGTGTCCGCGCG
This sequence comes from Streptomyces sp. NPDC102402, assembly GCF_044765765.1. Lineage (NCBI taxonomy): Bacteria > Bacillati > Actinomycetota > Actinomycetes > Kitasatosporales > Streptomycetaceae > Streptomyces > Streptomyces sp. NPDC102402. The sequence continues at coordinate 789,690 of NZ_JBIWKR010000001.1, read as the reverse complement.
TTTCGGTGCTTGTCGACAGACGTCGGTCGCCTGGCTCGGACAGGGAAGCTCAGCGGCCGAGCAACCGGTTGAGCCCCTTCCTGGGGGGTGCGGGCGGATCCTGCCCCTTGATCTCCTCTTCCATGAGGACGAGCTCGCCGGTGCTCACGCGGAAGTGCGTCTCTTGGTAGCCGCTTTTCATCTTCACCAGCCATGTCCCGTCAGGCATGCGGAACACGCTCCGGTATGGTCTGCTGCCGGCCTTGAGGCGCTTCGCTATGTATTGCGGAATGTGGCTGCTGGCAAGTTCCTCAGCTCTGACCTCGGCTGCTGCCCTGTCTCCGTCGACATGTTGGGTAGCTGCCAGATGCCAACGATGCAGGCTGAGGACTTTCCCCTCAACGCTCTCGAGCTCGGTTGTGTCCTCTTCGATGAAGACGTACGAGGAAGGAGTAGTCATAGTCGGCGAGCATAGGAGCCGTTGGTTGCGCTGGTCTGCCAGAGCTCGCGGGCAAATTTTATGATCTTGGTGTGTCTCGAGTGATCACGGCGTCGGAGCCGTCCTGGACAGCCCCGTTCACCGGGCTGAGCCCGCGCTGCTTCGGCAAGTTGATGACCGTGGTGCGCCGTGAAGTCGCTGACGAGCCGCGACGTGGACGGCCGTGGAGTCTGCCGTTGGAAGACCGGGTGTTGCTGGTCGCGGCGTGCTGGCGCACAAACTTGACCCTGCGCCAGCTGGCTCCGCTCTTCGGTGTCTCCAAGTCGCCGGCCGACCGGATCATCGACCATCTCGGGCCCAAGATCGCGCTCCGGCCGCGCAAGCGGTTCGCGAAGGACACCGTGCTCATCGTGGACGGCACTCTCGTGCCCACCCGTGACCACGTGGTGGCCGCGCAGTCGAAGAACTACCGCTACTCCACGAACCACCAGGTCGTCATCGATGCCGACACCCGGCTTGTCGTGGTCGTCGGCCGGCCGCTGCCCGGCAACCGCACGACTGCAAGGCATGGGAGGAGTCCGGAGCGAAGGACGCCATCGGCAAGACGATGACCATCGCCGACGGCGGCTACCCGGGAACCGGCCTGGTGATGCCCCACCGCCGCCGAGCAGGTAAAGAACTGACCGACTGGCAACAGGCGCATAACACCTCCCACAAGCAGGTCCGGGCTCGCGTCGAGCACGCCTTCGCCCGAATGAAGTGCTGGAAGATCCTGCGTGACTGCCGTCTCAAGGGCGACGGCGTCCATCACGCCACGCTCGGCATCGCCCGCCTGCACAACCTCAACCTCGCCGGATAAGCGGCAGGACCCCGCGACGGCCGGCCCCACCCCGACCACAGTGAAGATTATTTACGGGACAGCCCTTGGGAAGCAGCGCCTGCGGGGCCGCAGGAACCGCCCACCGAATCCCCAAGTCCTGATCACGAAAACAGTGAGTCCGAACTCAGCCGACGACGTAAACGAGAGTCCCCTTTGTGGCAAAATCCCACAGCGCTGTGCCGTCCGCGACGCTCTCGCGAATCGCGCCGGTCTTCACCGAGCTGTCCGGTGCGGGAGAGGCCCCGTCAAGGGCGTTCGAAAAGGCCGATCGTTCTCCGAAGTAGACCGCGTGCTCAATTCGCACACCGTCGCCTCCCGTACCTTCCGCACGGCGGAAGGTCACCGGATACTCCCCCTCCGCCGGAGGCACATTTCCCGGCCACACGGTGAAGGTGCGGGTGACGGACTCACTCTCGGAGAGGAGCCAGACCCTTTTCTGGGAGAGTGAATAGACGATCCGCCGCCCGGCTCCGGAGTCATCGGGGACCTTGTACGTCTTGGGCTTGGTGGCGGAAGGCCGAGGCTTCGGACTCGGCTTGGAAGGAGCGCTTGCGGCGTTCTCTGAAGGGATGTTCCCGGAAGCCTGCACCGACAAGAAGGAAATTGCGGCGAGGGCGCCGGACAGCAATCCGATGATCCAGATACCGGGGGATATCCTGCGGCTCGGCACCAGACTGCTCCCTCTATGTCATGCTCTGCCCTTTACGGGGCAGCGTTCACGATGATCAGCCTATCGGAGCACCGGAACCTCGGTGGAGTCACGTGACGCCCAGTTCGTGGTGACCGTCGAAGAGTGAGACAACTCGCCGGTAGCGCCGGTGAGGAGCGGTCAGCGAAGGTGCCGTTGCCACGCTCGAATCCGAGAAGGGTCCGCCCTTTCGGCAGCGCAGGTGAGACCTGTTTGCTGCCTGAGGACCCGGCACGTCACCCCCGGACAATCCGCGAGCCCACCCGCCCTCGGGCACGTTGTGGCTCCTCCGGCCCGGTCACCAGTGACAAGGTGAGCCGCCCGTGGCGTCTGAGGAGTGAGCGGTTCGCGAGAGCGCGGCCGGCAGGGGAGGACACGGATCGCATGGGCGCCTTCGGCGGCAGACACGAGGACCGGCTGGCGGAGTTCCAGGAGTTCGCGACCACGGCCGGCCCCAGGCTCTTCCGTACTGCGCTGCTGCTGACCGGCGGGGACTGGCACCAAGCGGAGGATCTGGTGCAGACGGCGCTGGCCAAGGCCTTCGCCTCCTGGGGGCGTGTGCGGCGCGCGGACAACCGGGACGCCTATGTCCGCACCGCCCTGGTCCGTGTCCATCTCTCTCAGCGGCGGCTGCGGCGCAGCACGGAGCGGCCCGTCGAGGCGGTACCCGACAGGGCGTACGGCGTTCCTGGTGACCCGGCCCTGCGCGTGGCGCTGCTCGCGGCCCTGGCGCAGCTGTCGCCCAAGGACCGGGCCGTGCTGGTGCTGCGCTACTGGGAGGACCGCAGCGTCGAGCAGACCTCCTCGGAACTCGGTCTGCGGCCCGGCACGGTGCGCAATCGCAGCATGGCCGCCCTGGCCAGGCTCCGGGAACTGCTCGGCAGCGAGCGCGAATCGCTCACCGCGATCTGAGAGAGGGACAGGGACGGACATGGCGCTGGACGAGCACGGGCTGAGCAAGATCATGGGAGAGGCCGTCGGCGACGTGCGGCCGCCGACGCGCGCCCTGGTCGACGGAGCGACGCGGCAAGGCAGGCGGATGCGCGGCCGACGCCGGATCGCGGTCGCGGCGGGCGTACTCGCGGTCGTCGGGGCGGTGACGGGAACGTCGTTGCTCGGCGCGCACTTCCCGACGTACACGGACCGTGTGGAGACACTTTCGGCGGGCCCGGGTGCCGAGCCGGGCGAGGTGAGGATCCCCGACTTCTCGAATCTGCCTGAGAATCCGCAGCCGCCGGCCGGGACGGAGCGGATCACGGGGCGGGCGGCCGTGCAGACCCTGAAGGAGCTGATGCCCGAGGGACGGACCTCGGGGTACGAGAGCCGGCAGGGTCCCCTGTCGGCGTACGAGGTCTACGGCCGGCTCAACTCCGGCGGCTGGCCGGCCGGGGCGGAGGTGCAGGTCAATCTGCAGCCGGGCTTCGGGCGCGACATGTTCGTCCAGCAGGACGGTGCGGATCGGGCGAGCACCTTGAAGGGGTTCTACTCCTGCGAGCACCGCGCGCCGGAGGTCGGGAGGATGTCCGCCTGCGGGGTCTCCAACCTGAGCGACGGCTCGGTTCTGATGGTGTACGAGGCCCGGTCCGGGCTGCTGCTGAGTCGCCACGCGGATCTGCTCCGTACGGACGGGACGCGGATCCTCGTGGGCACGTCCAACGGCGCTGACGTCGAGGGCGGGCCCGTGGTCGCTCTCAAACCGCCGCTGAGCCTTGCCGAGTTGCGGGACATCGCGACGAGTTCGCGATGGCAGTGCTTCGTAGACCCGCAGGTCAACGAGACGGCGAAGAGTCTCACGCCGCACACGGACCGGAGCCGGCACTTCCCGGCCGACGGCTCGGTCCCGGCCCACGGCACGGTCCCGGTCGACGATTCCCGGAGCACCGCGACGGAGCCGTCCAGCTCGACCAGGCATTGACCGCCGAAGCGGGGCCTCGCCGACGACGGCCCGAAGCGCCGGTACGTCCGGCCGATCACTCCTCGGCCAGGGGACACCGACACCGTCGACAGCACCACCTGCGAGTGGACCGCCGCCGCTGCGTCCAGCTGGACGCCTCCAGGGCGGTGCTGACGACCGGCGCGGGTGGTGAGACAGCGGCGCGGGTGGCGACGACCGGCGCGGGTGGCGAGAGCCGGCAAGCGCCGACGACCCGGCAGGTACCTCGCGGGCGCCGAAGGACCGGCGGGCACCGAAGGACCCGGCAGGTACCTCGCGGGCACCGAAGGTGCCGGGATTCCCGTCAGAGCTGGGCCGGGCCCCTGTGCCGGTCGAAGCCTGGTGGCGTCCGGACGCCGCAGGGCCGGCGTGCGCGGCTGACGGAACCGGGTAACGTCTTTGCCATGTTCTTCCAGGTGCCGATTTACGAGTGAGAGCGTGATGGGCCCCTGCGGACGCCCCTCGACGTCATCGCGCCCGTCCCCCGGTCGATGAATCCGTAGATCACTTCACATCATTCCCGGAGAACCCATGACCGACAGCAAGAACATCAACAACCCCGTAGGCATGGGCGGCGGCCAGCGCAAGAGGCAGTCCCGCGCCGAGCGGCAGAACAACGGTCCGCACCGCAACCTGGACCGCAAGAGTGCCGCCGACCAGAAGGCGGAGCTGGTGCGCAAGATGCGCGAGAAGTCAGGCGCGGGCGCAGGCGAGGCCGCAGCCGGAGACGCCGGACAGACGGGCGACGACACCTCGCAGAGCTGACACCCCGCGCCCTTGGGGCGGGACACACCGCCCCGCCCCCTGGCCGAAAGCCCGCCGGGCACAGGTGGCCGCCCGCAACTCCTGTAGCGCTGACTATCGTTGGAGCCATGGACGTCTTCGATGAGCTGTTGCGGGGCGTGCGGGGGAAGGGCGCGGTGTTCGGCCGGTCGGTGCTGTGGCCACCCTGGTCGCTCCGGTTCCCCGACGGCGCCCACCTGACCCTGTGCCTGCCGCTGCGCGGTGCCGGGTGGATCGTCCCGGAGGCCGGGAAGGCACGGCACGTGGCGCTCGGCGAGGCCGCGATCGTCCGGGGGCCCGCACCGTTCTCCTTCAGCGACGAACCGGTGCACGGCACGGGGACGGAGCAGGCGGCCGGCGCACGGGAGGTGCACTGGGGCGAGGACGCGCCCTCCCACGCGGACATGGACCTCGAACTCAGCGGCCCCACCGTCCTGTTGGCTGCCGCCTACGACATCCGCACCCAGGTTCCTCAACGGCTCCTCCGCGCTCTGCCACCGGTCCTGGTGGTGCCGGACGAGCAGGACTGCACGCCGATACGGGACTACCTGGAGGCGCAGATCGGCGGCGACCGTCCGGGGCACCAGATCGTGCTCGACCGGCTGCTCGACTGGCTGCTCGTGTGCACGCTGAGGGACTGGTTCGACCGTCCGGAGGCCGAGCCACCCGGGTGGTACGGCGCGCTCGCCGACGAGGTGGCAGGCCCCACCCTGCGCGCGATCCACGAGGATCCGGCGCACCCGTGGACGACGGCGGAGCTGGCGAGCCGGGCGGGAGTGTCGAGGACGACGCTGGCGAAGCGGTTCACGGAACTGGTCGGGGACGGCCCGGTGGCGTATCTGACCGAGTGGCGGATGACGCTCGCCGCCGATCTGCTGACCCGCCCGGAACTGACGGTGGCCGCGGTGGCCCGGCGGGTCGGCTACGCGGACGCGTTCGGCTTCAGCTCGGCCTTCAAACGGCTGCGGGGCGAGAGCCCGTCCGCGTACCGGCAGGAGGCCGCCACCACCCGTCTACGGGACCGCCCCGTGCCGGGGGGGGGCTGACCGGCCGGAGCGGAGGGACGAGCCGCCCCCGTGGTTGAGGGGTGCGGGCGTGGGGATGGAGTGGGGATCGAGGTGCCGGGGGATCTCCGCGGCCCTGCCGCTCCCCCGCCCCGGCTCCCCTCAGTCCCAGACACCCTCCGCCGCCGCGGCTCCCCTCAGTCCCACACACCCTCCGCCGCCGCGTCACGGGCGAAGTCGGCGATGTCGCGGGGCGGGCGGCCGAGCGCCCTCGGCACACCATCCGTGACCAGGGCCTCCTGACTCGTGCGGATCGGTTTCATCGCGGCGGTCCACAGCGCGGCCTCCTCCTCGGGCATCCCCTGTGCCACCAGCCCGGCCCGGAAAGCGGACTCCTCCAGTTGGACGTAGGCGGCGCGTGCACCGGTCACCTTCGCGATCTCGTCGAGTACGTCGTCGATGCCGAGCGCCCGGGGGCCCGACAGTTCGTACACCTCGCCCTCGTGGCCGTCCTCGGTCAGAGCCGCGGCGGCCACCGCCGCGATGTCGTCGGCGTCGACGAACGCGGCTCTCCCGTCACCGGTGGGCAGTGCGAGTTCACCGGCACGGACACCGTCCAGGAAGACGCCCTCGCTGAAGTTCTGGGCGAACCAGCCGGGCCGCAGGATCGTCCAGGCCGCGCCGGAGGACCGGACGGCCGTCTCGCCCTCCAGGTGCGGGCCGCCGTCGTCGTAGGAGGAGCCGAAGTAACCGGGCACGTCCACGCCACGCGCCGAGAGCAGCACCAGCCGTCGCACCCCGGCCGCGACGGCCTGCTCGACGAAGGCCGGTGTCGGGGAGGGCGAAGTGTCCAGCGGGACGATGTAGACGGCCTCCACCCCGTCGAGGGCCGCCTGCCACGTGGCCCGGTCCTCCCAGTCGAACCGGACGTCCCCGGAACGTGAGGCCGACCGGGTCTCCACGCCCAGCTCGCGGAGCCGGGCCACCGTCCTGCGGCCGGTCTTCCCGGTTCCCCCGATCACCAGCACGGTGCCGGAGGTCCTCGGGGTGTCCTTACGTGTCGTGCCTGTCGGTGTCATGCCGTAAAGCCTGGCGGCGCGGGCGGCACACTGCCATGCCTCACCGTCCGGAAGGGATGTCCGCGCGTCCGGCCGGTGCCGTGCCGAGCCCGGGGGCCGGCGGCTCCGCCGCGGAGCCGCCGAGAGCATGTCGGGGGCGGGCCTCGCTCACCGCACGGGGAAGCCGAAGGAGTACCCCTGCTCCTTCAGCCAGGGCAGCACCTCGCGCAGCGCGGCCAGCGTCTGGGAGCGTTCTCCTCCCGCGTCGTGGAAGAGGACGGTCGGCCCGTTGGAGATCTCACGCTTGACGGTGGCGACCATGGTGTCCGCGCCGGGGTGCTCGAAGTCCTTGGTGTCGACGTTCCATCCCAGCGGGCGCATTCCCCGGGACGCGGCGAGCTGGCGGCTGTACGGGGTGAACGCACCACCGGGGGCCCGGTAGTACTGCGGCCGGACGCCTCCGGACGCTTCGGTGATCATGCGTTCGGCATCCAGGATCTGCTGGGACTGGTACGCCTCGGACTTCTTGTCCATCGCGGTGTCGTGCGAGACCGTGTGGTCGCACAGCCGGTGCCCGGCCGCCACGACCTTCCTGACCAGGTCGGGGTACGCCTTGGCCTGGGTGCCCACCATGCAGAACGTGGCCTTCACGCCGCTGTCCTGGAGCAGTTCGAGCACCTGGGGCGTCCAGACGGGGTCCGGGCCGTCGTCGATGGTGATGTTGACGCCCCGGGGGCCCCGGTCCGAGGCGTGCGCGATGTCCGCCGACACCTTGGCCACGGCAGGCGCCGCGACGCGTGCCGGCGGCCTCCCTTCGGAGGGGCCTGCCTGCGCGGTCCACACAGAGGTCGCGGCGGCCAGCACCGTCACCCCGAGCCCCGCCGCGAGGAGCCGGCCGTGCCATCCCCTTCCCTTGTGCCTTGCCATGGTTGCCCGCCCCTTTGCCGCCTGCGCCGATGCCGTGCCCCCATGAAGTCACACGAACGTCCCCGCAAGCACCCTCTGTTACTGATCGCGGACGAACCCGCAGGAGGCCGACGACAAACGCGGGAGTTCCGCGACAGACGCGGGGCGGACACGACGAAGAGCCCGTCAGCAGGCTGACGGGCTCTTCGTTACGGACGACCGAGGACCGACCTGTCGTCAGGTCAGATCGTCGGTGTGTCGTCGACGATCTCCTTGTGCGGTTCGATGATGAACTTCCAGCCGTCGCTGGGCTCCAGGAACCGCACGCGGGTCGGGTAGATGTCCAGTGCGCGGCGGTCGCGGTTCTGGTTGTTCGTGTTCTTCCGCCCCCGGGCCGGCTCCTCGTACAGGTCGACCTTGACGTCCGGCACCGCGACGGTTTCCTCGCTCCAGCGCTGGACGATCCCCGCACCGAAGGCATCCCGGGCGGCGGCGTAGAGCGAATCCAGGGATTCCTTGTTGCCGCCGGGCACGAAGAGGGCGAGGTTCAGGAGGACTCCGGCGCTCTGGAGGACCTCGATCTCCTCTCCCGCCTTGTCGGCGATCCAGATCCCGGGCTCTTCGGCATTGTCCGGGAGAACATGGATCTCCTTGCCGAAGACCGTCCTGGCGACGAAGGACCCTCCCTCGAAATTCTTACCCGGCTCCGTGAGGAAGGCCGGGGCGTAGCAGTCGAGAGGAAGGCCATCCATCTCTGCCGAGACGAAGATGGCGTCCTGGAGGCCCAATTCCGAAACATCTCCGGCCGCAAGACGTCGAGCCGTGACCTTCTCGGTGTTCACGCCATTCCCCTTTTTTCGTGGCGTCCTGTGAATTCATTAGGACTATATCACGAAAACAAACAGCCGAGCGGGAGGCGAAAGGCGACCCCCTCCGGCCGGAACCGGCGACTGGAATACTCACCGGCGCCGGAGACTTACCGGGTGAACCGGGCGATATCGTGGAGCCAAGGCTTAATATATTCCAGGAGGTCAGGCAGACACATCCTCGACCGATTACGCGACGATATCCGCCGCGGCACCGCAGCGATCCGGAGAGGGTGCCCGGATTCATCCATCCGGACCGGGCGAGAGTTTCCCTGAATGCGGATGGCGGGTGACTCCGGCCAGGGGGTCGACCGGGCGACGAACAGCCCCGGACCGTCATCGCAGACGAGCTCCCCGCCGGCCTGTACGCGGGGTGGAACCGCCGGCACCCTCGGGGTCCTCGACGGAAAGCCGCGCTGCGGCGAAGGGCGGACTGCGCCGGGGGCAGGGGAACGCCGCCGCGACCGGCAGGCCCGACCGTCCGCCACCACTCCGGCGGGTGCCGAGCGGTGGGCGTCACCGCCGCACCCCCGTCGCTCCCGGAACCGATCTCCTCCCTCAGCCACGCCCCTGTTCGCCGGTACGACCGCATTTCCCGCAGGAGCCGTACTGGGCAGCTCGGACCGACACGCGGATCGAGCCGGGCCAGTTCACGCGAAACGCTCCGGAGACGGCAGGGGAATTGCCCTGAGCGTATTCGGCGGCCCGGTCATTTACCTCTGGTCACCTCACGCGGCAGCGCTCGCGGAACACCTCTGCGGGCACCGCCGCAGAGCAGCGGATGGAATTCGTACGCGATTCGACAGCGAGCTGGCACGTAAGTGCCGAATTCACTCCCGATCGACCGCACACACGCCGACGGCACTGACGATTCCCCGCCACACCCTCTGCAGGACCGTCCCATCGACCCGGAATTCAGGAGATCGGAAGGCATTTCGGACGAAGAATTGATAATCGCTGTTCCCCAACTGCTGCGGAAGGCGGATGACGGCGGCACCCGCCACCCGCCGTACGGTCTTCTCCGACCAGCGCACCGCATGGCTCCGGGTGTCATCCGCCGACGGTCGGACCGCCACGGCCCCGGCCGGACGGAGCCTGGGCGACGCTCGGAGGACCACCTCCCCACATGGTCGTCATCGTGCCAAGGACCTGTGGCCGCGAGGGTGATCCGGTCGGGGCTTCCCACCCGCCGGAGGTGGACCGACGGGGAGCAGGTTGAGAGGCTGACGCCGGGCCCCGCCTTCACTCAGGGGCGCCACTCAGGGGGCGAGATGACGAACAGGTCCGGCCGGTGGGCGGGTCCGCATTGGAATCTGGTGAGCGTCGTGCCGCTGGGCGCCTTGGTGATCGTCGCGGACAACGCGATCACGCAGGTCCTGGCGGTTCTGGCGCTCGTACTCGCGGCTGCCCGCTACGGGCGTGAGTCGGCGACGCGGAGCCGCCAGGACGGAGCGCGGTCAGCGAAGAGCGCGGGCCCTCCGGGCGGCACGAGCCCCGAGGTCCTCTGTGCGCGCACGGTCCAGGTCGGCGCCGGCCTGGACCCGAACGGCGGGGCCCCCGCCGTCCCGGGCCCCGCCGGCCGACCTGTCGACGAGGACGGTCAGCGCCTGGCGAACTTCCGCGTCAACCTCGTACCGGCGGTGCTTGCTCTGGCCAATCCGCCGTGGCAGCAAGCGGTGTGGCTCGATCCGTCGAGGTTCGAGAACGTGGACCACATCTTTCACGTGCTCTTCGACGACTTCTGCGACGCCGACCGTCCGGAGGGGTACCTCGGTATCAGTCTGCGCACGCCCGAAGAGGTGGACCTCATGCGCCGGCTGGGCAGAGCGCTGACCGCCGCAGAAGCCGGCGCCCTGGACGACACCGACGACGCATACCTCCGGTCCGCGGCGTGGCCCGAGGTGGTGGCGGCCGCGGGCTGTCTCGCGGAGGTGATGGTGTCGAACGACCTGAGCGAACTTGTCACACTGCACAGCGCCGGTACCGAGGGGCGGCCCGGGCCCCACGAGCCGACCGGCGGTAGTGCGTGAACGGCGCCGTGCGAACCGCTCGCCCCGGCCAACCGGGTGCATCGCGGCGGCCAACTCCGCATAATGATGCGGTTGTTCCCCCGCCGTCCGATCTCGGAGGTCACCACGTCAGCTGATCAGCCGGTAGCCGGCCGCCGCCGGGACGTCCTCACCTGGGCCGGTCTGGACCCGGAGAGCCATCCCTTCGTCTGGAGCGAGGACGAGGAGATCCGGGTCACCGCTCTGGTCGTGCCCCTCGTGCCGACCGGAGAGGACGTCGGCTGGCAGGCGAAGCACCGGTGCGTGAACCAGGTGACGGAGCTCTTCGTCGGGCGGTACGGGGCCTGGGCGGCCGACTGGAACTGGAGCATCGGGGAGGGCGACAAGGACGGCGGTGTGGTCGGGGCCTGGTGCTGTTCGTCGCACTCGGTGGGTTCGCCGGAGGAGACCGCCGCCAAGGCCGTGGCCTCCCTGGTGGAATGGCGCGCCTGGCTGGAGGGCCTCGCCGCGGTGTTCGCCGAGTTGGCGCCGGATCCGGACGCGAGCCCCGAGCAGCGCAGTTGGCACCTGGAGCGCGCTGCGGTGCGGCTGGTGACGCGTGTGCTGGACCGTGGTGGTGCGGACAGCGGCTGGTACGGAGCGTGCTACCTGGTGCTGCAGTGGTTCCTCACCTCCTGCGGCATGGACCGCGCCGAGGCCATGGCTGTCGTCGCCGACGCCATCGGCGGACGCTTCGAGAGCTGGGTCGCGCCGGACCGGACACTCATCGATTCGGTCGGCGAGGACCTGGCCGTCGGAGTGACCGGGAAGCGGCCCTACCGCGACCACCGGGAGTACGGACACCTCGAGGACCGTCACGACCGGGGGCGGCGTGACCGCCGCTGAGGGCCCCCCGGACTCCCTGGCCGACTGGTGCAGGGTCAGGGCGGAGGTCGGCTGGGCGGAGCTCGGCACGGAAGGCGTCACCGGCCCGGTGATTCCGGCGGCCGACGGGGTCACCGCCTGGTGCGGGGGGCCGGTCAGCCGTCGCGATCCCGTACGGGCGCGCCGGTTGCTGGCCGCGTACGAGGCCGTGCGCGCCGATGCCGCCCGCGACACCGCCCGCGACAGGCCGCTCGATTTCGGCCTGTTGTCCGGATGGCAGCGGGTCGTGCTCGCCGTGCGTGACGCCCCGTTCCGCACGGGGGACGCGTACGCGAAGCGAGGGCGCGAGCGGTACGGCCTGACGGCCGGCACTCCCGGGGATTTCGCCCGCTGTCTCAAGGAGAGCGGGGACCGGACGGTGCCGTTGGAGGCGCGTGCCGCGCGGGCCTTTCTGGACGTGGCGTTCTTCCACCCCTTCGCCGACGGCAACGCCCGTGCCGCCCTGCTCGCGCTCACCTTCGTGCTCGCCAGGGAGCGTGTGTTCCTGGCGGAGGTGGAGCCCCTGCAGACCACGCGCTACGCGGACGACGCCGCCGGGGCCGCGGACCTCGCGCTCCTGGTCCGGATCCTCGTACGGAGGTCGGCGGAGGGTGCACGGGACGCCGGTGCGCGATGACGTGACCCGGGGCGGCCCCGGGGCGGCTCGTCAGGCCGCGTCCAGGTGGTTCACCGGGCCGCGTCCAGCCAGGGCCTGCGGCCCGGGCCCGTCGGGTGCGTCCCCGTGACGGCCATGACCACCGAGTAGAGGCTGGTCTCCGCGGTGATGAAGAGGCGGTTGCGCTTGGCACCGCCCCAGGAGATGTTGGCCACCGCCTCCGGCACGACGAGCCGTCCGATCAGCGTGCCGTCCGGGTCGTAGCAGTGCACGCCGTCGTCCATCGCCGCGACCCAGAGCCGCCCGCCGTCGTCGAAGCGGAGATTGTCGAAGCGGGCCGCGTCGCGGGCCGCCGCCTCGGCGAAGACCGTGCCGTCCGACAGCGTGCCGTCCTCCCGTACGTCGAAGACGCGGACGACGCCGGCCCGGGTGTCGGAGACGTACAGCTGCTGCTCGTCCGCGGAGAAGACCAGCCCGTTCGGCGCGCCGAAGCAGTCGGCGACCAGCCGCACCTCGCCGGTGGACGGATCGACGCGGTAGACGTTGTTGGCGCCGATCTCGCTCTCCGCGCGGTAGCCCTCGTAGTCGCTGGTGATGCCGAAGTCCGGGTCGGAGAACCAGACCGAGCCGTCGGACTTCACCGTCGCGTCGTTCGGGCTGTTCAGGCGCTTGCCCTGCCAGCGGTCGGCCAGCACGGTCACCGTGCCGTCGTGCTCGGTCCGCGTCACCCGGCGGTTGCCCTGTTCGCAGGATATGAGCCGCCCCTCGCGGTCGAGGGTGTTGCCGTTCGTGTGCCCCGCGGTGCACCGGAAGACGCTCACCGCACCGGTCTCCTCGTCCCAGCGCAGCAGCCGGTCGTTCGGGATGTCGCTCCAGACGAGCTGTCGCCAGGCGGGCACGTAGACGGGGCCCTCGGCCCAGCGGCAGCCCGTGTGCAGGAGCTCGAGTCCGTCGTCACCGTTCATGCACCGCCCCGAGCGGAAGCGGTCGTCGAAGCTCTCGTACAGCCCGGGGTACGCGCTGGCCATGTCCGTCCCATCCCTTCGGTGGACGTCGAACACCTCGGCGTCCACCGAAGGTTGCTGGATCCCCGGCCGGAGATCAACAGGCCGGGGCGCGGTGCCCGCACAGGAGACGTTGACCACACCCGCCCACTGCGGGGATGCCGTCGCGCCTCCCGGCTGTTGCCGACGGGTGGCCCCACCCGAAGAAGATGAACAGGACATGCAGTGACTGACGAGAACGCCCGCCGTGCAGCAGACACCCTCTCGCGCCCCTTCTCGGTCCGCGGACTGACCTCGCGCAACCGGATCGCCATGGCGCCGATGACCCGGCAGTTCTCCCCGAACGGTGTTCCCGGCCAGGACGTGGCGGACTACTACGCCCGCCGCGCCGCCGGAGGCGTGGGCCTGATCATCACCGAGGGCACCTACGTCGACCACGCCTCCGCGGGGACCAGCGACCGGATACCGGTGTTCCACGGCGAGGACGCGTTCGCGGGCTGGGCGGGTGTCGCGGACGCCGTGCACCGGGAGGGCGGCGCGGTCATCCCGCAGCTGTGGCACGTGGGCGTCACCCGCTCCGAGGGGGCCCCGCCCGTCGCGGACGCGGAGCCGGTCGGCCCGTCGGGCTTGTCCCTGTCGGGCGAGCCCAAGGGGCGTGCCATGACGCAGAAGGACCTCGACGACGTCATCGGCGCGTTCGCCGACGCGGCGGCGGCCGCCGAACGCCTCGGCTTCGACGGGGTCGAACTGCACGGTGCGCACGGCTACTTGATCGACCAGTTCCTGTGGGAGGGCAGCAACCGCCGCACCGACGCGTACGGCGGCGGCATCGCCGCGCGCACGCGTTTCGCCGCTGAGATCGTGGCCGCGTGCCGTGCGGCCGTGTCCGACGCCTTCCCCCTCTTCTTCCGCATGTCCCAGTGGAAGATGGACGCCTACGCGGCGAAGCTCGCGCAGACGCCCGAGGAGCTGGAGACCATCCTCACGCCGCTGGCCGACGCCGGCGTCGATGTCTTCCACGCGTCCACCCGCCGCTACTGGCTGCCCGAGTTCGACGACTCCGACCTGAACCTCGCCGGCTGGGTGAAGAAGATCAGCGGCAGGCCCACGGTCACCGTGGGCTCGGTCGGCCTCGACGGAGACTTCTTCGGCGCCTTCCAGGGCAACAGCTCCTCGGTCACCGGCGTCGATCAGCTGCTGGAGCGGATCGAGCGCGACGAGTTCGACATGGTCGCCGTCGGCCGGGCGCTGATCGCCGACCCCGAGTGGGCCGCGAAGACGCTGCTCGGGCGCACCGAGGACATCACGCCGTTCGGCGCGGAGATGCTCAGCACCCTGCACTGAGCCGGCCGGGTCCCGGGCCCGGCGGAGCGGTGTCCGCCGCGCCCCGGCGGCGTACGGCGAAGGCCCGGCGGACCGGTGTCCGCCGCGCCCCGGCGGCGGTGAGCCTCCGCGAAGCGGGAGACCCGGGGCGTCTGCGCGGGCCATGGGCGAGGACGACGCGGACGCCCCACGAGCCGGGCAGTGCCCGAGGTCCGGGTCACCCGCCGTCCGTCTCCAGGGAGCCCGTGAGACGGAAGGCGGCCCCGGTTTCGAGGCCGAGGCGGGCTGCCAGGGCGAGGGCTTCGTCGAGCGTGGAGTCGGAGTCGGTCAGACAGCCGGCGGCGAGGGCGGGCGGCGCTCCGCCCTCGTTCAGCAGTGTGCCCCACTGGGCCCGGGTGAGAGCCAGGTAGCGGAGGCCTTCGAGCCCGGACAGGACGTCCAGGTCGGCGACTTCGGCCTCCGCCAGGTCGAGGCCGTGCAGGCGGGGCACACTGCGCAGCGGGGTGAGATCGACCGGAGTGGTGGACCTCAGACCGAGGGAGGCGAGGTGGGGGTGGCCGGCCAGCGGTGCCAGACCGGCGCCCTCGGCCGTGGTGTTCAGCGCTTCGACCGGCAGTTCCCGTACGGGCGACAGGTCGGCGGTGGCGGAGCCGGCGAGGCGGACACTGCGGAGGCGGTGGGCCGTGGCCAGGCGGGAGAGCTCGACGGGCCCGGTGGCGTCGTTGACGCGGACGGCCTGCAGGGTGGGCGGGATCTCGTCCGGAATGCCGTCGAGGGACTCACGGCGGGTGGGGGCGCGGTCGGGTTCGAGCAGCTCGAGGTAGTCGTCCTCCTCCTCGTACGCGTAGGCGCCACGGTCCAGCAGCTCCAGGTAGTGACCCAGGAGCGAGGTGACCGAGTCGGCGACGTGGGAAGGGCCCCTGTGGTGGTCGCGGCCGGTGCGGATGACCTGCCCCGGGCGGCCGTTGCGAGCAGGGGCGGTGTCGACGGCCAGGTAGTTGCCGTCCTCGCCGGAGGCGAAGCGCAGCCAGCCGGGGTGTCCTGCGCACCTGCGCACGGTCTCGGCGGGGTCGGCGTCGAAGATCACGGCGTCCCACTCGAGTCCCCATCCGGACCAGGGCGGTTCGGTGGCCCCGTATCCGTCACGTGCGGTGACGAGGTGTCCCAGTGAGAGCCAGGTGCTGCCCTGGAACAGGTAGCGGGGCTCGAGGCCCACGCAGTCACCGTCCGCGATCAGGTACAGCGCCCGCAGGTCGGCGGGCAGACGGCGGCCGAGCTCGCGTTCGGCGGCGTCGATCGCCGCGGGGGTGGCGGGCGGGGGCAGTTCCTCGCGGCGCCCCAGGATCGCGGCCCGTCGTTCGAGGTAGGTGTGGAATCGGTCCACGGCCAGCTCCGGGTCACCGGCCGGCCCGGCGGTACCCGCCTCCTGGTGCATGCCCGGCCGGGACACCCGGTGGCCGGGGTCCAGGATCACGCGGAAGCCCCGGCCCGTCCCGGTCACCCGGCGGACGGCGTCGTCGCACACCACGAGCCGGTACTCCCCGGACGGCCCGGTCCGCAGCTCGATGCTGACGGATTCCCGGCCGCACTCCTGGCGCACCGCCTCGGTCAGGGGCCTGATCACCGTCCAGAGCGACGGCAGGTGGCCTCCCGCGGAGTAGCCGCCGCTCAGCGACGTGCCGCCCGCGTCGGCTCGGCAGTGCAGCACCGCCTGCGACCGGCCGCCGGGTGCCTTCGCCACGATCGCCTCGACGACCGCTCGTACCGCCTGCTCCACCATGATCCGTCGTCCCCCGCCGCCCTCTGTGGTCCCCGGGATCATGCCGGCTCCCGGTGTGCCGTTCACCGGCGGCGTCCTGCGCTCCGGGTGGTGGGAGGAGACGCGCCCGAGCGGTGGCCCTGTCTCCGAGCCGCCCGGACCCGGCCGGGGGGTGTACAGTTTTTGGGGTCCTGTCGTCTCCGATAGAGGTGGACGTTGCGCATCTGAGGTCCGCGATCATCGCGCGGTACGGCCCCTGCCGTAGCCCGTCACGCCCTGTCGGCCTTTACGCCGCCCCGTGACCCACCGCGTGGATGCGACCTCGGTGCATGAGCCGTCCCCCGTTCCCGGAGGACCGCACCCTTTCCTCTCCCGGCCGGTCGCCGCGTGGTGCTCGCACACGAAGCCCCTGTTCACATGCTTGCGACTGCGAGGACCACATGGCCCTTCCCACCACTCCCGCCGCATCACTCAGCTGCTCCGCCCTGTCCTTCGGGTGGCCGGACGGCACACGGGTCTTCGACGGGCTCTCCCTCAGCATCGGCCGGGGCCGGACCGGGCTCGTCGGGACCAACGGTTCCGGCAAGTCCACCCTGCTGCGGCTGCTCGCCGGCCGGCTGAAGCCCTCCGCGGGCTCGGTCACCGTCGGCGGGCACCTCGCCTACCTGCCGCAGAACCTGACCCTCGACACCGGTCTCCGTGTCGAGGACGCCCTCGGCATCACCGAGCGGCGTACGGCGCTGCGCGCGATCGAGGCCGGTGACGTCGCCGAGCAGCACTTCGAGACGGTCGGCGACGACTGGGACGTCGAGGAGCGGGCCCTGGCGACCCTGGGTTCGCTCGGCCTCGGCGACGTCGGACTCGACCGCACCGTGGGGCAGTTGTCCGGCGGCGAGACGGTGCTGCTGCGGCTGGCCGCGCTGCTGCTGGAGCGCCCCGACGTCCTGCTGCTCGACGAGCCGACCAACAACCTCGACGTGTTCGCGCGGCGTCGGCTGTACGAGGCCGTCGAGACCTGGCGTTCGGGCGTGCTCGTCGTGGTCAGTCACGACCGTGACCTGCTGGAACGGGTCGACCGCATCGCCGACCTGCGCGCCGGCGAGGTCAGCTGGTACGGCGGCGGCTGGTCGGCCTACGAGGAGGCCGTGGCCACCCAGCAGGAAGCGGCCGGCCGCATGGTGCGGGCCGCCGAGTCCGACGTACGCCGTCAGAAGCGCGAGCTGGAGGAGTCACGGGTCAAGGTCGCCCGCCGCCAGCGGCACAACAAGAGGATGGACGCCGAGAGGCGTGCGCCGAGGATCGTCGCGGGCGCGCACAAGCGGTCCTCGCAGGAGGCGGCGGGAAAGCTCCGCGGCCTGCACGAGGACCGGCTCCAGGAGGCGAGGGAGCGGCTCGACACGGCGTCGGAAGCGGTCCGTGAGGACGCCGAGATCCGGGTGCGGCTCCCCCACACCGCCGTGCCCGCGGGCCGCACGGTCCTGAGCGTGCGCGGGCTGCGGCCCCGCTTCGGCACCCTGCGCGACGGTGAACTCCACGTGCAGGGGCCCGAACGCATCGCGCTGATCGGGCGCAACGGGGCGGGCAAGACGACCCTGCTGCGGACTCTCACCGGAGAGCTCGCACCCGTCGGCGGCGAGGCCAGGACCTTCGTCCCGCTGCGCTTCCTGCCGCAGCGCCTGGATGTGCTGGACGACGCTCTGGGCGTCGCGGCGAACGTGGTCCGCATGGCACCCGGGACCACCGACAACGAGATCCGCTCCCAGCTCGCCCGCTTCCTCTTCAAGGGGGCACGCGCCGAGCAGCCGGCCGGCACCCTCTCGGGCGGCGAACGCTTCCGCGCGGCCCTGGCGGCGACGATGCTCGCCACCCCGGCCCCTCAGCTGCTGATGCTGGACGAGCCGACCAACAACCTGGACCTGGCGAGCGTCCGGCAGCTGACGAGCGCGCTGGAGTCCTACGAGGGCGCTCTGATCGTCGCCGGCCACGATCTGGCGTTCCTGGACTCGGTCGGCATCAACCGCTGGCTGCTCGTGGAGGAGGAGCTCACGGAGCTGGACGCCGAGGAGGTGCGCGCGCTGCTCGGCGCATCCGACGCGACCGGGTGACCGGTGGTGTACTGGAGGGGTGCGGGCCGCGTCACCCGGGCCCGCCCCCGGCACCACCGGCTACCGATCCGGATCTGCTCATGCACCCTCATGGATTCCGATGCCTCCCCCGGGCCCTCGCGGGCGCGGGCGTCGTCCTGCTGGCGGCCGGAGGCACGACGGCGGCCGCCGCCACGCCTCCCCCGGTCGCCGCCGCCACCGCACCGGCCGCCGCCGGCCCGTCCACCGCGTCCCCGTCCGACCGGACCGACCCGCGTACCGCGACGGCGGAGATCACCATCCCGTCGATCGGCGTGGACGGCCTGCGCGTCGTCCCGTACGAGGGCACGACGGACGACACCCCGGGGACCCGCGTCCAGGACCGTGGTGTGGCCGCCAGCCCCTACGGCGAGAACGGCGGCGTCGGACCGGGCGAGGTCGGCAACTACCTGGTGACCGCCCACCGGCTCTCCGCCGGGGGCCCGCTCCGCGACCTGCCGGCGCTGGGGAAGGGCGACACCGTCCTCGTCGAGGAGCGCGGCACGGTGTACGAGTACCGGATCACCGAGTCCCGGCAGACGTCCTTCCGCTCGGAACGCTCGCTCGCCGAGCAGCGGGCGGAGGTACCGGGCGAACCCGGCGAGAAGCCGACCCGGGCGATGATCACTCTCTCCACCTGCGCGACCCCGGAGGACGACGCGGCCGGGAACTTCTGGCGCGACGCCCACCACAATCCGGAGCACCGCATCGACAGGATCGGCGTACTGGTCTCCTCCCGGCCCGCGTGACCGGCCCGGGTGACCGGCCCGGGGGACGGTCCGAGTGACCGGCCCGGGTGACCGGCCCGGGTGACGGTCCGGGTGACCGGCCCGCTTGACGGTCCGAGTGACCCGGCCCGCGTGACCGCGCCCGGCCCGGGACCCCTCATGAGCCTCCGGGCATGTCGGTCGGGAGCTCCAGCCACCGGGCCGTACCCGGTTCGATGACGTAGGAGCTGCCGTCCAGCCGGACTCGCACCCCCGGCCGCTCCGAGTCCGGTACGGCGATCCGGAGGCGTTCGGCACGCAGGCGCAGGTCCACGTCCCAGTGCCGGCGGAAGCGGATCCGCATACGGAACTTGGAGAGCTGGGGCAGGGTGGCGGGCGCGAGCCACAGGGCGTCGTCGCGGGTCTCCAGGCCGGTCATGCCGCGCTGGACGAAGTCGAGGGTGCCGGCCATCGCCCCCAGGTGGATGCCCTCCTCGGTCGTACCGCCCTGGATGTCGGCGACATCGCCGATCAGCGCCTCCTCGCAGTACGCCCAGGCGTCGTCGCGGTTGACCCGGGCGAGCACCCAGGCGTGGACGAGGGAGCTGAGGGTGGAGCCGTGACTCGTGCGCCCCGTGTAGTGGTCGACGGTGGCCCGCCAGGTCTCGTCGTCGAGTTCGTGGCCGAGCCTGCGGAAGAGCGCGGCGAGCTCCTTGGGGGAGAACAGGTAGCCGAGCATCAGCACGTCGGCCTGCTTGGACGCCTGGTAGCGGTTGACGGTGTCGCCCTCCGCCTCCAGGATCCGGTCGAGTCGCCTGATGTCCCCGTAGCGCTTCCGGTAGGCGGCCCAGTCCAGCTCGGCCAGGTCCCCGTAACCGTCGAACTGGCTGATGACACCCCGGTGGTACGGGATCCGCAGCTTCCGGGAGACGTCGTCCCAGCGGTCCAGCTCGGCGGGGTCGAGCCGGATCATCTCGAGGAGCTGCCGGCACCGGCTCACGGGCAGGGCGCGGCAGAGCTCGCCGGCGCGCTGGAGCACCCAGGCCGCCGTGACGTTGGTGTACGTGTTGTCGTCGAGCCCCGCCGCGTCGGAGTCCGGATAGGCGTCGTGGTACTCGTCGGGCCCCACCACCCCCCGGATGCGGTACCGCCCGAGGGAGTCGTCCCATTCGGCGCTGTCCGCCCAGAAACGGGCGATCTGCAGGATCATCTCGGCGCCCTTGGAGTAGAGGTACTCCGTGTCGCCGGTGGCCTGGCAGTACTGCCACACGTTGTAGGCGACGGCCGAGCCGACGTGGTGCTGCAGCCGTGAACGGTCGGGGAGCCACCGCCCCGAGTGCGGGTTGAGGTGGAGCTCCTGGGTCTCCTCCCGCCCTTCGTCGGCGCTCTGCCACGGATACATCGCGCCGCGCCTGCCGACCGCCTCCGCCGCCGCGCATGCCGCGGGCAGCCGTCGGTGGCGGTAGTCGAGCAGCCCCCGTGAGACCTCCGGGAGATGCATGTTCAGGAACGGCAGGACGAAGAGCTCGTCCCAGAAGACGTGCCCCCGGTACGCCTCGCCGTGGAGTCCCCTCGCCGGTACGCCCACGTCGAGTTCCGCGGTGTGCGGCGAGAGGGTCTGCAGGACGTGGAAGAGGTGCAGCCGCAGGATGCGCCCGGGCTCGCCCGGCACCTCCAGCTTCACCTGTTGCCACAGCTCCTTCCAGGCCCGGCGGTGCGAGGCCCGCAGCCGGGAGTACACGGGTGCGTCACCGACCACGGACACCGCGGCCCTCAGCGGACTGCCGATCGCCGGGTCGCGGGAGGTGTAGAGGCCGATGGTCTTGTCGACGACGGCACCGGACTCCGGGGTGAGCGGCAGCAGCAGCCGCTGGTGGACCGCGCGGGGCTGCTGCTCGGGTTCGGCCCGGTGGTCGCCGTTGCGTTCCGGTCCGCAGGAGGCCACGGTGCGGGCGGCGAGGGCGATGCTGATGTCCGACTCCACCGTGCGGCACCGCAGCCAGACCATGGAGCCTGGTTCCGTGCCGGTCTCCCAGCCGGTGAGGTGCCGGTCGGCCAGGGCTCGGTAGCGTGCGACGCCGGTGTTGCGGATGTCGCCGTCGATCCCTGCCTCCACCTCCAGTTCGCCCGACCATCCCTCGGCGGTGAACGCCGTGTGGAGCGCGGCGAGATGGGGGTCTCCCATGTGCACCAGCCGTTCCTGCTCCACCGTCAGCCTGCGGCCGGCCCCGTCCTCGTACACCGAGCGGCGCGTCAGGATTCCTCCGCGCAGGTCGAGCGACTGCCGGTGGTCCACCAGGTGGGCGTGGTCGGGGGTCAGCCACGGGCCGGGGCCGACCCCGTCGGGGCGGATGCGATAGCGCAGCGGCAGCCAGTCGGGGAGGTTGACCACGTCCTCGTTCTCGACCTGCCGCCCCTGGACCGATGAGGTCAGCCGGTTGTAGCAGCCCGCGACGTAGGTGCCCGGGTAGTGCGCGTCGCCCGCGGGCGTCTCGGGCGCGGCCCCCCGCGTCGCGAAGTAGCCGTTGCCGAGGGTGCACAGCGCTTCGCGCAGGCGCTCCTTCTCCGGGTCGTAGCCCTCGTACGACCAGGTCCAGCCCCGCGCCATCAGTCCTCCCCCGTGATCAGCAGGTCTCCCGGATCGGCCACCACCAGGTCCGCGCCGTGGCGGCGCAGGTCGCCGGCGCCTTCCGGGCTGTCCGACCGGTCCACGCCGATGACCAGCCCGAATCCGCCCCGGCGGCCCGCCTCCACTCCGGCCAGAGCGTCCTCCAGCACCGCGGTCTCCCCGGGCGGGACCCCGAGGCGCCGTGCCGCCTCGGTGAACAGCGCGGGATCGGGTTTCCCGGGCAGCCCCAGGCGCCGCGCCTCGTTGCCGTCGACCACCGCCGTGAACAGCTCCAGGAGACCCGCCCCGGCCAGGAGTTCGGTCGCGTGCCGGGAAGCGGACGCGGCGGCGAAGGGCACTCGCGCGTCGTGCAGCACGTGCAGGAGACGGACCGTCCCCGGCCAGACCGCGATCGGATCGGTGCGCAGGCTCCGGGTGAACACCTCGTCCTTGCGGGCGGCGACGGCCCACACCGTCCCGGTTCCGGGCGGATCGTCGGGGCTGCCTTCGGGGAGGCCGAGGCCCCTGGACGCGAGGAACGCGGCGGCACCGTCCTTGCGCGCCTTGCCGTCGACATGACGCCGGTAGTCCTCCGCCTCGTCGAAGGGCCGCTGCCCCTCGTGGGTGGCCAGGCAGGCGTCGAAGGCCTGCTTCCAGGCCGCGGCGTGCGCCGGGGCCGAGTCGGTGATCACGCCGTCCGTGTCGAACACGACGGCGTGTACGGAGAGCAGGACCGCGGCCGGTGACGGTGCGCGTGCCATGACCGGGTTGTCCCTTCGTCGAGGCGTCCCCCGTTCCATGGCACCAGGTTCCGGCCGGTGCCGCTCCCTGTGGCCCTGGAGCCCTCTCGCGGAGCCGTGCCCGGGAGTCATGCCGGCGATCATCCCGGAGGCCGGCCCGGAGACCACTCCGGGTAAAAAGTCGGAAAAGTTTCCGTCTGCCCGCTTTGGGATTACCGTGAAGGCATGGCCAGAACCGAGCGTCAGACCGACCGGCAGGCGGAGTACGTGTGTCCGGCCTGCAAGCAGCCCGTCGCGACCGTGATGGCACGGCACAAGACCCTCGGCATCTTCGTCCCGCACTGGGGTCCGGGGCCGTGTCACAACACCGCGTGCCACAGGGCCGTGGAGACCGCTGAAGCCTCGGACGCCGCCCGGGGCAGGGATTCCGTCGGCCACTGAGGAGCCCGGCCGACCGGACCTCGGACCTGATCCGGACCGGGACCGCTTCCACGCGCACCGTCGGGTTCGTCCACTCCTCGGCCGCGGAACCGGGGGTGGCCACCGGGTCCGTGGGTGAGACCGACCGCTGGGGACCGGATCCGCGTACGCTCGTCGCCCTCGCCGCGCACCACACATCCATGACCGTGACGCCTCCTTCGGTAACGGCCGGGGCCGCACACCCTGTCTTCGAGCAGATGGCCGGCCGCCGCGCCTCCAGGCTCAGCAGCACGCTCCGCCGACGCGGTCCGCACCCTCGCTCGGGGGGTTCAGACGTTCAGGCATTCAGGCGTTCAGGCGGAGTCGCTGACCGGGGAAGATGAGGTGCGGACCGCGGTCGAGGACCTCGCGGTTCAGTTCGTACAGGGCGGGCCAGCCACCGGACACGTCCGCGCGCTCGGCGATCACCGACAGGACGTCGCCCGACTCGACGACGTACGTCTCCTCGTCCGCCAGGTCTTCGGAGTAGTGCTTCCCGCCACTGCCGGCCGCGCCGCTGTTCCCGTCCTCGTGCGTGCTTCCCGCTGAACTGCCGGAGGAGGAACCACCGGAGGAAGAGCTGCCGGAGGAAGAGCTGCCGGAGGAGGAACCGCCGGACGACGAGGAACCGTTCGACGCGTTCGAGGACGACCCGTTGTCCGAACTCCCGGTCGACTGGCGCTGGGGTGCCGGCTGAGCCGTGTCGCTCCGGTCGGAGCCGCTCGACGAGGACGAGCTCGACGTGCCGTTCGCACCGAGGCGTCCGCAGGTGGGCCAGGCGCCCATTCCCTGGGAACGGGCGACACGCTCACCGACGGCGATCTGCTCGGACCGGGTGGCGAGGTCCGCGCGGGGCGCGTACTTCCCGCCGCCGTAGGCACGCCAGGTGGAGGGGGAGAACTGCAGGCCGCCGTGGTAGCCGTTGCCGGTGTTGATGTTCCAGCGTCCGCTGCTCTCGCACTCGGCGATGCGGTCCCAGTCCGTACCGGCCGTGACCGTCGGGGCGACGACGGCCCGGGCGGCCGGGGCGGCCTGGGCCGGTACGGCCTGGGCGGGGGCCTGGGCGGGGGCGTCCGCGGCGCTGCGGCCGGCGAGGCCCAGCACGCTGAGGAGGACGAGCAGAAGGGCGAGCACCGATTCGACGGGCCGCTTGGCGAGGGGTGATGCCGGCATGACGGTATTTCCTCCGCTGTGCTCCGGAAGGTGTGCAAGGGCACGAACAGATAAGCCGCCGATATTCTTTTTCTCGGGCTTTGACGCGTTCAACGCCCGCACATTCACTCGGGTGGAGGGTCTCCCATGGCACTGTTCGGTAACGCTCACACCGTCGATCCGGCCGCCGCGCAGCGCGACTACGCCCGGCTCCTCGGGCCCGGCGAGCAGGTGCACGCCGCCTACCTGCTGATACGCGACACGATCCTGTTCACCGACCGCAGGCTCGTCCTCGTCGACAAGCAGGGCATCACCGGCAAGAAAGTGGAGTACCACTCGGTCCCCTACCGGAGCATCACGCACTTCTCGGTGGAGACGGCCGGCACCTTCGACCTGGACGCCGAGCTGAAGATCTGGGTCTCCGGCTCCGCCACCCCGATCCAGAAGACGTTCACCAAGGGCGTCGACATCTACGAGGTGCAGGCCGTCCTCACCCAGTACGTCGCCGGGTAGGCACTACCGCTTCTGGGCCCGCAGGCGAGCCATCTCCGCCCGGATGGCGGGAAGTTGGGCATAGAGGGCTTCGCCGGGGCAGTACGTCGAGAAGGTGTCGCGGTGCCCGGCCACCGCATGGAGGTAGACGACCTCACCGCGCCGGTACAGGCTCTCGTCGTTCGTCGAGACCATCCGCACGATGCCCCGCGGATCGACGGCCCCGTCCAGCTTCCACGCGCCCACCTTCGCGATGCCCTCGATGAGCGCCTTCGGCACCGGCACGCCGGGGTCGAAGGTGCCGAGGGCCGCGATCCCCACGCTGTGCGCGTTGAACCCGGTGGCGTGGGCCCCGCGCACGGAACGCCCGACACCGCCCGCCCTGCCCTCGTATATGGTCCCGCAGCGGTCGACGACGAAGTTGTAGCCGATGTCGTCCCAGCCCTCGCCCCTGACGTGCGCCTCCTCCATCGCCCGGAGCAGGCCGGGCGCGTCGGCGCAGTCGTATCCGTTGGGGTGCCCGGTGTGATGGACGAAGACGGCGTTCACCGTCCCCGTGTACACGGCGTGCTCCTTCACCAGGCTCTCGTCCGCGTGCCACTGCGCCCTGGTGACGATCGCGGGCCTCGGGGCCCCGGCCGGCACCGGCGGCTTCCCGGCGGCCGACTCGGGCACGACGAGGCGCACCGGCGCGTCCCGGAAGACCAGGAAAGCCAGCGGCACGACCATGGCGCACACGGCTGTTCGTCGAAGCCACATAGGGCCACCATGCGCGCTGACCAGCCACTTCGCAGATGCCCGCACCCGATCGGGTGACAGCGCCCAGCACGGCCTCCGGCAGCTCCGGCCGGTCAGGGAACCGGGACCGCCGGCTGCTGCTCGACGATGCGTGCCGCGCGGTGCGGGGAGGTGTCGAGCCGGGCCAGGACACCGGGGACCGCGTTGTTGGGGAGGATCAGCTCGAAGAGGGCCGAGATCTCGGCCACCAGGTCCGGCGGCTCGGCCATGGACTCGGTGACCAGCTGGACACCGGTCCACGCCCCGACGAAGAGCCGGGAGGTGGCACCCGGATCGACGTGCGGAAGGAGCTCGCCCCGGTCCTTGGCCTCGGTGAGTATCTCCGTGCCGAGGGCGATCCAGTCCGGCCAGCGGGTACCGAAGAGGCCGCGCGCCCGTGGGTCGACGGAGAGCCGGATCGAGGCGCTGAGCAGGGGCTCGCGGGGCAGCCGGTAGGCGAGCAGGAGCGCTATGTCCACCCATTCCTGCAGCTTGAAGGTCTGCGGGGTGACCCCGTCCGAGGTCACCGCCTCCTGGAGGACCCCACGGGCCAGCTCTTCCTTCGACGTGAAGTGGAAGTAGAGCGAGCCCCTCGTGAGACCGGACCGCTCGAGGATCGCCGCGATCGTGGCGGCGTCGTAGCCGTGCTCGTCGAAGACCTCGGCGGCCGCTTCCAGGAAGATTCTGCGCGTGCGGATCGCCCGTTGCTGTTGTGCCAACTCGCGCTCCCGTTGAACGTGGCCTGACGCTTCTTCAAAAAGTACCGATTAGCCGGTATCATATCAGCGCCGTGGTGACCACTTTGAGTGATGTCCGGGAGGGCCGTGCCCGACATACCTGTTGCCCCATGGCCGTCGCACAGAGCGGCGGACGACAGGGGTGGCATACCGCAGGAGTACGTCCATCTCGGACGTCCCGACATGGTCTTCCTCACCGGCTGGCGGTGCGAGGAGGATGGCGAGTTCTCGCTCACCGCGAGGTGGCCGGCGCCCGCGACAGGGCTGCCCTACGACCCCCGGGTGCTGACACAGACCATCCGCCAGAGCGGTCTGGTCATCGCGCACGGGGAGTACGGCGTCCCCCTCGACCATCAGACCCTGCTGCATTACTTCGACTTCACCGTGCTCCCGGGGTTCAGCGTCGCACCTGGCGGGCCCTGCGGACTCTCCGTCGAGGTCTCCGTCACGGAGCCCAAGATGCGTGGCCGGTCGGTCAGTTCGCTCGGCATGGACGTCCGTGTCCTCCAGGGTGACATCATCGTGGCCCGGGCGGATTCCGAGTTCGGCTGGATCTCTCCGCGCGCCTACCGGCGGCTCCGCGGTGAACACCTCGCCACCGAATGGAACGCATGGCCGCTTCCCGCCCCGGTGGACCCGGGCACCGTGGGACGGCCGGCCCCTGCCGACGTGGCGCTGGCTCCCGGAGACCGCCCTCTCCACTGGCAGTTGCGCAACGACGTCGGCAACACCCTGCTGTACGACCACCCGGTGGATCACGTCCCGGGACTCGTCCTGATGGAAGCGGCCCATCAGGCCGCGAACGCCGCCCTGCACCCAGCCCCCTTCGAAGCGACCACCGTCACCAGCGCGTTCGAGCGGTACGCCGAGTTCGACCGCCCCTGCTGGTTCGAGGCGGAGGTCCTGCCCGCCGTGACCGGGGAGACCACGGTCCTGGTCACGGCGGTACAGGACGGGGAGACCGTCTTCCGGGGCCGGCTGACCGGCCTCTGCGGCTGACGGCGTCCGCCCGGGCGCACGGCTCACTGGTTGATGAAGCCGCCGTCCACCGGCACGACCGTGCCCGTGAGGAACGGGCAGCGATCGCTGAGCAGCCAGGCCGCGGCGTTGGCGATCTCCTCCGGTTCAGCCGTACGCCCTTGCGGGGTACGGCTGTTGACCATCTCCTCCAGGCCGGGGTTGCGGCCGAACCAGTCGGCGGTGATCTCGCTGCGCGTGGTGCCGGGCGCGACGGCGTTGATCCTGATGCCCTGTTGGGCGTACTCGTCGGCGGCGGCCCTGGTGAGGCCGACCACCGCGTGCTTGGCGGCTATGTAGGGCGCGGCCGCGGGTATGGCCACGAGCCCGCCCACGCTGCTGTTGTTCACGATGGAGCAACTGCCCGTGTTCGTCAGCATGGCCGCTATCTCGTGCCGGAGGCAGTTCCAGACGCCCCGCACGTTGGTGTCCATCACCGCGTCGTAGACGTCATCCCCCATCAGGTGCAGGGGAGTTCGGTCACCTCCGAGCCCCGCGTTGTTGAAGGCCGAGTCCAGGCGCCCGTAGGTCCCGACCGTGAAGTCGACGGCGCGCGCGGCATCCGCCGCCACCGTGACGTCGCAGACCACGTACGAGGCCTGCGCGCCCTTGTCCTTCAACTCGGCCACCAGTGAGGCCAGTCGGTCCTCCCGGCGGGCGGCCAGGACGACCGTCGCGCCTTCCTCGGCGAACACCCGTGCCGCCGCCGCGCCGATTCCGCTGCTCGCCCCGGTGATCAGGACGACTCTGTCGTGGAGAAGATCGCTCATGGCCGCAGTCTGGCAGGCCGGCGGGTGCCGGGCCACGGCCGTTCCCGTACCACGCGGTCCTGCGCGGACCCGTGGCCGCTCCGGTGCGTGGGGAACGCCGGGCGTTACGGTGGCGGCTGCCCGTTCCGCACCGTCGGATGACGACACAGAGTGACCACTAAAACAGACTGAACGTACCGTTTCTATGTCTCTCCCCGGGAGAGACCGACGGAGAACCGCGGACCAGGGTCCCGCTCGGCGGCCCCGCGGTACCGTGCGGCATGCTCGCGATCCGGTTCGACCGCTTCGGTGGTCCAGAAGTGCTCCGTCCCGTCGAACTGCCGGCCCCCGTGCCCGGTCCCGGCGAGGTGCTCCTCACCGTCGAGGCCGCCGGGGTGAACTTCGCGGACACCCACCAGACGGACGGCTCCTACCTCGGCGCCGACGCCCTGCCGTACGTCCCTGGCAGCGAGGTCGTGGGCCGCACCCCGGACGGCAGGCGGGTCCTGGCCCGGGTCTCGCACGGTTACGCGGAGCAGGTGACAGCCAAGGAGTCCGGCCTCCTGGAGATCCCCGAGGATCTCGGTGCCGCCCAGGCGCTCGCCCTGATGATGCAGGGGCTGACCGCCTGGCACCTGCTGCGCTCCGCCGCCCGGCTGCGGTCCGGCGAGACCGTCGTCGTGCACTCGGCGGCCGGCGGGGTCGGCAGTCTGGCCGTCCAGCTGGCCCGGGAGTTCGGCGCGGGCCGGGTCCTCGCCCAGGTCTCCACCCCGGCCAAGGAACGCCTCGTCCTGGAGCTCGGGGCGGACGCGGTGGTCACCTACCCCCTCGACGAGAAGGCGGACATCGTCCTGGACGCCGTCGGCGGGGACCTCTTCGACCGGGCCCTGGACTCCCTGGCGTCCTTCGGCCGGCTGGTGACCTACGGAAGCGCCGCCCGCACCGGCTTCACCCCGGTCGATCCGGCCCGTCTGGGCCGCCTCAACGCCTCCGTCACCGGATTCTGGCTCCGCCCCGCCCTCGCCGCCCCAGGAGCGGTCAGCGGCCCGCTCGAGGAGCTCTTCGGCCTGCTCGCCGCGGGCCGTCTGCGGCCGGTGGCCGGCGGCAGCTACCCGCTCGCCGAGGCCCGGCGGGCTCATGAGGACCTGCTCGCACGCCGGACCACCGGGAAGATCGTCCTGACCCCCTGAGCGGATCCGGGACCCTGACGCCCCCGGGCGGCCGGCCCGGCCGGCGACGGAGGTCGTCCGGACGTCCCCGCTCCAGCGGGGCGCCGGGCCACGCCCGCGGGCCCGTACGCACCGCACCCCCGGGCCGCGAGGGCTTCGGGGGTGCGGTGCGTACGGCGCGGGGCCTGCGGCTCAGGCCTCGCCAGGCGTTCCGAGCAGCGCGGAGGCGTTCTCCAGCGGGGTGAGGGGCGCCGCGGGGGCGGGCACCTCCGCGGGGCGGCAGGTGAAGCCGAGACGCGTCAGCGCCCTCGTCACCTCGCCGGCGGTGAAGTCCCGGCGGTCCTGCCGGGTGATGATCTCGCCCACCTGCTTGACGGGGTAGACACGGCGGCTGATGACCACCGCGTCACCCGTGACGGGTTCGGGCTTGATGCCCTTCATCGAGTCCTCCACCTCGTTCTTGAACAGATCGAAGGGGAATCGGGCGATGACACAGCGCATGGTGCCTCAACAAGGTCGAAGAGAATGCGGGACAGGATCGGCCGGACCGCCGGCCGGATGGCTACGCGGCCTTGTTGGACCGGCGCTGCGCCGCCGCGGCACGCGCCTGCGGCGTCGCCGTGTTGGAGTTGGAGCGGCGCCCCTGGCCGGGACGCGCGCCGCGGCGGCCACGAGGACCGGAACCGCCGCCCTTGCGCTCCGACACCGGCGAGGTGATCGTGACGGGCACACCCGACGGAGCCTGGGCACCCGTGATGCGGCTGAGCTCGGCCTCGCCGGAGCGGACCTGCGCGATCTGCGGAATGATCCCGGCGTCGGACATCAGCCGGGTCATCTCGCGGCGCTGGTTGGGCAGCACGAGCGTGACGACACTGCCGGACTCCCCGGCGCGCGCGGTACGGCCGCCACGGTGCAGGTAGTCCTTGTGGTCGCTGGGCGGGTCGACGTTGACGACGAGGTCGAGGTTGTCCACGTGGATGCCGCGGGCCGCGACGTTCGTGGCGACGAGCACCGTGACATGACCGGTCTTGAACCGGTCCAGGGTGCGGGTGCGCTGCGGCTGCGACTTGCCGCCGTGCAGCGCGGCCGCCCGTACACCGCTGTTCAGCAGGTGGTCGGTGAGCTTGTCCACCGCGTGCTTGGTGTCCAGGAACATGATCACCCGGCCTTCACGGGCGGCGATCTCGGTGGTCGTCGCGTACTTGTCGGCGCCCTGGACGTAGAGCACGTGGTGCTCCATCGTCGTCACCGCACCGGCCGCGGGGTCCACCGAGTGGACGACCGGGTCGTGCAGGTAGCGGCGGACCAGCAGGTCCACGTTGCGGTCCAGGGTGGCCGAGAACAGCATCCGCTGGCCGTCGGGGTTGACCTGGTCCAGGAGCTCGGTGACCTGGGGCATGAAGCCCATGTCGGCCATCTGGTCGGCCTCGTCGAGGACGGTGATGGCGACGCGGTCCAGCTTGCAGTCACCGCGCTCGATGAGGTCCTTGAGCCGGCCCGGCGTGGCGACCACGACTTCGGCACCGCCACGCAGCGCGCTGGCCTGGCGGCCGATCGACATGCCGCCGACGACCGTGGCCAGCCGGAGCCTGAGGGACCGGGCGTACGGGGTGAGCGCGTCGGTGACCTGCTGCGCCAGTTCCCGGGTGGGGACGAGGACCAGGGCCAGCGGACGGCGCGCGTCCGCGCGGTTGCCCGCGGTGCGGGCGAGCAGGGCCAGTCCGAAGGCGAGCGTCTTGCCCGACCCGGTGCGGCCACGGCCCAGGACGTCACGTCCGGCCAGCGAGTTCGGCAGGGTGGCCGCCTGGATGGGGAACGGCACGGTCACGCCCTCGGAGCCCAGCGCCGCGAGCAGGGGCTCGGGCATGTCCAGGTCCGCGAAGGCCTCGGCGGCCGGAAGTGCGGGGGTGATGGTCACCGGCAGGGCGAATTCACCCGTGACGGCGGAGGAGCGGCGGCCGTAGCCGCCGGAGCGCTTCGGTCCGCCCGAGCGGCCCTGCGAACCGGGGGCGCCCTGCCGGCCGGACCCCGCCGAGCGGAATCCGTTGGCGGTACGGCTGCCGCCTGCGGATCCGCCGGAACGCGTCCGGGAAAATCGGTCGTTCGTGCGAGCTGTGCGATCGCGGTTCAATGGAGAACCCTTCCCTCGAATGGCACGTATCGAGGGATTCTTTCCGGGCGGCTGCAGCCATGTACGGCGCCAAGAATCGCAAGAACGAGCCGGTGAAATAACGAAAAACGAAGCCCGTCCGGCGGATGAACCAGCCGGATTCGGCACTCCATATGACTGCAGATAACCACCGAGCCGCAGTCCGGCCGCACCGGGAATTACTCCATCGGTACGACAGCCGCGGCAACAGCCGGGAAAACACAACGAGCTGGGGCCCGCACCCCAAGGTGCGGGCCCCAGCTGCGCCGTACGCCTGAGCGATCAGGCGGGGGTGATGTTCTCCGCCTGCGGGCCCTTCTGGCCCTGCGTGACGTCGAAGTTCACCTTCTGGCCTTCCTGCAGCTCGCGGAAGCCCTGGGCGGCGATGTTCGAGTAGTGGGCGAAGACGTCAGCGCCGCCACCCTCCTGCTCGATGAAGCCGAAACCCTTTTCCGCGTTGAACCACTTCACGGTGCCAGTAGCCATGTCATATCTCCTTCGGGGCGTTGCCCGTGGGCCCACACTGTGCGAGCCCTACGTCGCCGCAAATGATTGCCCCGTCCGGAAGAAACCGGAAATACAAAAGTGCACCCACCGGAGTGAAAACGGCGAGAGCACTTGAAGTTTTGGGAACCACAACTGCAACTGAGATCAACAGTAGCACGATTCGGGCACAAGCGAGCTGTACGCCATATCACTACAGATCCACTCCACCGAGCAGGGCATAAACTCTGACCGCTCATTGCGCGTATTTCTGTGCCGACGGAAACAGATATACACCCGTACGCCGGTCAGGAATCGGCGCCGCTCCGGCCGGGTGCGGGCCTGCGCAGCTCCTCGTTGAGGCGCAGGGCCTCCTCGAGCTGGTCCTCCAGGATGACGATGCGGCAGGCGGCGTCGACGGGCGTGCCGCCGTCCACCAGCTCGCGGGCCCGGGCGGCGATGCGCAGCTGGTAGCGCGAGTAGCGGCGGTGGCCCCCCTCGGAGCGCAGGGGCGTGATCAGGCGGGCCTCACCGATGGCCCTGAGGAAGCCTGGCGTCGCACCGATCATCTCGGCGGCCCGCCCCATCGTGTAAGCGGGGTAGTCGTCGTCGTCGAGACGGTCCGTGGCTTGCGACGGGGACTCCGGGGGCATCTGCACCTCTTCTGCTGCGCACCGGCCACCGATATGGCCTGGCTGCACAAGAAACCCTAGGCGTAGGGGTAGGTCATGTCTATTGCCGCCGGAACAGGTTTCCCCCGGTCCCGGCGTCGGCCGCCCGCCGGACCGGCGGGCGGGAGGCCCGGCCGGAGCCCTCCGTAGCCACGTGGCCACCCCAACAGGGCTGACCGGCCGGTCAGTTGTCGGCAGACCGGCGAACGGTCATACTGCTCACGTGGCCCTTCACGCATCCCCCGTCGTGAAGGGCCACATTGACGCGCGGACAGCGGTTCCCCCCTGGTCGCACGGCCCGCGCGCCCCGGAGAGAAACACGGCATGAACGGCACGGACAGGTCCACGACGGTGGCCCGGACGGTCACGGACGTCCTGCAGCCCCGCAACGTACTGCTCGTCGGAATGCTCGCCATCGGGCTGGCGTCCGCCGGTGACTGGACCGGCCTTCCCTGGGGGTTCCTCGGCGCCCTCTGCGCCGGCCTGGTCCCCGCCGGCTACATCGAGTGGGAGCGCGGGCGCGGGACGTGGGGTGACCGCCACGTCGTGGACCGGACCCAGCGGGCGCCGATCTTCCTGGTGATCCTGGGCTCGCTCGGCGCCGGTGCACTGATCATGGTCCTGGGCGGTGCCCCGCCCGGCATCCTGATCGCGATGATCTCCCTGTGGGCCATGACCACGGTGCTCCTGGCGGTGAACACGCTCTGGAAGATCTCGGTGGACTCGGCCGTCGCGTCGGCCGTGGTCGCCCTCCTCAGCGTCACGCACTCCCCGTGGTGGCTGTGCGCGGGTGTGCCGGCCCTCGCCGTGTGCTGGTCACGGGTGGCGCTGCGCTACCACTCGGTGGCCCAGACGGCCGCGGGGGCGGCTGTGGGCGCCTCGACCGCGGCCGCCTTCCTCTTCGCCTGACGCGGCCGCCTTCCTCCTCACCTGACCCGGCCGCCGGCGGCATCGCGGCCCTGCCCCGATTGCGAACCCGCCCGGGAGCCGGTTACGTGGACCGGGGGCCGCGCCGCGATGTCACCGGGAGGCACGCAGATGGCCAGGAAGTCGAACTCCAAGGTCGGTCTGGTCCTGAGTCTGGGCAGCAGCACGATCGCCGTGGCCCGCTCCGTCAACCGCCTGCGCAAGAACCGGGGCGCCCAGGACAACCTGGAGACGGCGAACGCCGTGGCCGGGCTCCTGCCCCTGATCACGTCCGCCCTGCTCGTGCTGCGCAGGCTGCGCGGTCACTCCCGGCAGCCTGCCGGGTGACGCCTCCGGGCCCGCCGCCCAGGCCGCGCCCGGAGGCGTTCAGTAGCCCCGGCTCCGCGAGACGAGCACCGCGATGTCGTCCTCGGCCGTGGCCGCGAACCGGTCCACGACCTCGTCCAGCAGATCCTCCAGGCGTCCGCTCCGCGGGGCCCGGAGACTCGTGAGCCGCTCGATCGAGACGTCGATGTCCTCCCCCCGGCGCTCCACCAGGCCGTCGGTGTACATGAACAGCACCGTCCCGGGGCCGCACGGCAGCACTGTCGTGCGGTAGCCGCCCATCCCCGTCCCCAGCGGTGGCCCCACGGGGATCCGCGCCACCCTCGCCCCCCGGTCGCCCGGATCGATGAGGACGGGTGGCGGATGGCCGGCGCTGGCCACCTCGCAGACGCCCTCCCTCCGGTCGACGACCGCGACCAGGCAGGTCGCCGCCCGGTCGAGGCCGGACTGTTCGACCGCCTTGTCGAGGCGCTCCAGGACGCGGTGCGGCGGGAAGTCGTCCTCGGCGATGATGCGCAGCATCGACCGGTAGTTGCTCATGGCGACGGCCGCCTCCACACCGTGGCCCATCACATCGCCCATGACCTTCATATGGCGCCCGCCCTTGAGCGGGATGGCGTCGAACCAGTCGCCGCCCACCAGGGCCCCCGCCCCCGCCGGCAGGTAGAGGGACGCGATCTCGATGCCCGAGCCGGGGGCCCGCGGCTCCGAGAGCAGGGACCGCTGGAGCTCGCCGGCGACACGGTGCTCCTGCGTGTAGCGGTAGGCGTGGTCCACGTCGACCGCCGCGCGGCCCGCGAGCGTACGGGCGACGACGACGTCGAGTCCCTCGGTGAAGGGGGGCGAGGAACCGGCCCGGACCAGGCTCAGCGCACCCAGCGGCCGGCCGGCCGCGGTGAGCGGCACCGAGACCACCGAGTGCAGGCCGATGGCACGGTAGGCGGAGACGCGCTCGGGGTCAGGGGTCGAGCGGGCGAACCAGGCGTCGTCGGCGAGGTTCTCGATCACGGATTCGCCGGTGGTCACGCACCGGGCCACCGCGGACTCCGGCGGGTAGTCGATGTCCGTCCCCGCCCCGCCGAACCGCGCGATGCCCTCCGCGAGTTGGGGGATGACCGCCAGCCCCGCGCGCCGCACACGCAGCGTCCCGGGGGCCGGCTCGCGGCTGTCCTGGTCCCCGCCTTCGGGAATCACCTCGACGACGGCGATGTCGGCCATCACGGGCACCACGAACTCCGCCAGTTCCTGGCAGGTGGAATCCGCGTCGAGACCGGTGCCGACACTGGCCGCCGCCTTGTCCAGGAGGGCCAGATAGCTCCTCGCCCGCTCGAGCTCCGACCGGTCGTCCTGGGTGGCGGTGATCTCCTGGGCGACGCAGGCCAGGCCCAGGACCCGGCCCTCCTCCTCGACGCGGTGGTAGGAGATGCGCCAGGACCCGCCCCTCCCGGGAGCCGCACCGGTCCGAGCGCCGACGGTCACCGCGCGTGCCCTGCCGTCGGCCAGCACCCGGTGCACCACGTCGGTCCGGACGTCGATCTCCGAAAGGACCTCGTCGACCGTCCTGCCGAGGTGGGCGGCCGCCGGCATGCCGTTGAGCCGTTCGAATGCCCGGTTCACATAGACGTAGCGCAGATCCGTGTCGAGGACGGCGACGCCGCCCGGGCTGCCGCCGAGCAGCACGGCCAGCCCGGCCGTGTCGAGGCGCGGCGGGTCGGCGTGCTCTTCGGCCTGCAACGGAGCCTCCAGGGGGATACGTCCCGCCGGGGGCTGGGCGGTCGCCCGCTCATGGCCCGACGAGCACCCGGTCCCTCATCGTCTGCCGCCCCGCGCCGCCCCGCATCTCCGCGGGGCGGGACTGCCGGTGTCCAGTCCGTCCAGCGGGAGGGTCCCCTCGGAGGCGGCCGCGCCCGACGGCAGCCCGAGCGCGGCCTCCACCCGCTTCGGAACCGGGGTCAGCCCCAGCATCCCGCTCACCAGCAGCCCCGT
This sequence comes from Streptomyces sp. NPDC102402, assembly GCF_044765765.1. Classification (NCBI taxonomy): domain Bacteria; kingdom Bacillati; phylum Actinomycetota; class Actinomycetes; order Kitasatosporales; family Streptomycetaceae; genus Streptomyces; species Streptomyces sp. NPDC102402. Next base: position 754,270 of record NZ_JBIWKR010000001.1, on the reverse strand, counting down.
CAGGTGGTGCCAGGCCGGGGCCCGGCGGATCATCGCGTGATCGCTGCCCGGGATCGTGACCAGGCACGTACGGGCACCCGCCCGGCGGGCCCTGGCCGTGAGCGACTGGGACGCCAGAGGGCTCGTCACCCGGTCCCGGGTGCTGTGCAGCAGGACGACGTCGCGTCCCGCCAGCTGTGTCACCGGGTCGCCGGGCGGACACCACGGGGCGAGGCCGACCACGGAGCGGACCAGGGGGTGCCCGGCGGCGTGGAGGGCGGCGCGGGCGCCCATGGAGTGGCCGAGGAGGACCACGGGGATGTCCCCCGCCTCGCGGCGCAGCGCGTCCAGCGCGCGTAAGGCGTCGTGCAGCGGGTCCTCCCGGTGCCCGTTCCAGCCCCGGTGGGTGTACCGGACCCGCTGGACACGCACCCCGGAGTCACCGCGCACCGCGCGGGCCACCACCCGGGCGACCGGCAGCATCCGCAGACCGGGCAGGTTCATGGCGCCCGGCGCGGGTGCCGCCAGCCCCGTCTCGTAGCCGCCGTGGAGGATGAGCACCGCTGCCGACGGCGGTCGTTCGGCCACACGTACCTCCCGGTCGAGGTGCGGGGCCGACGCCCGCGCACTCCCCCCATATTCGGTGCCGGACGGCGTACGGATGGGTCGAACGTGTCGATGCGTGGAAGGTGCCGTTCACTGTACGAGGCACGAACCGTTCCCGAACGCGACCCAAGGAGCCTCGACATGGCGTCAGGACCCCGAATCGGCCAGCCGGCACCGGACTTCACCCTCCCGGGAGGCGTGCTCCTGGACGACGCCTTCGAGCGGCGCGACTACACGCTCTCCGCCGCACGCGGCAGGGCCGTGGTCCTGGCCTTCTACCCCGGCGACAACACCGCCGTCTGCACCAAGCAGCTCTGCTCGTACTCCTCCGGCTTCGAGACCTTCGAGGGCCTCGACGCCGAGGTCTGGGGAATCAGTCCACAGGGTGTGGACAGCCACGAGGACTTCGCCCGCGGCCACGGCCTGCGCATGCCGCTCCTCGCCGACGCGGACCGGGAGACCACCCGGGCCTACGGGGTCGCCGCGCCCGGCATCGGCGTACGCCGCTCCGTCTTCCTGATCGGGCCGGACGGTGTGCTGCGGTGGAAGCACGTCGCCCTGCTCGGCGCCACCTTCCAGTCGCTGGACACACTCGCCGAGCAGCTCTCCGGCATCAAAACCCCGTGAAAACTGCCGGACTCCGGCAGTACCCCCGCGGGGTCCGGCATGGGACCATTCAGGCAGTTCGACGGAAACTTTTCGGGGGAACCGCGCACACGGGGGAGTGATCGCGTGACCGTCTTTCTCGGTCTCGGCATTGCTGGAATCGCTCTGCTGACGCTGTCCCTGATCTTCGACGGAGTCCTCGAAGGGCTCTTCGGTGACGCGCTGGACGGACTGCTGAACGGTTTCTTCGACGGTCTGCTCTCCCTCCCCGTCGTCGCCGGCTTCCTCTCGATGCTCGGCTTCGGCGGGGCGATCGTCCTGGGCACCACCGACGTCGGCACACCGGTGGCCGTCGCGGCCGGCGCCGTGGCGGGCCTCGCCGCGGCCTGGCTGACCTGGAAGCTCAGCCGGGCCCTGATGCGCGATCAGACGACGGCCACACCCCGGGGCGAGGACCTCGTCGGCACCTCGGGGTCGGTCGTCACGCCGATTCCGGCCGACGGCTACGGCGAGGTCCTGCTCCGACTCGCGGGCCAGACCGTGAAGTTCTCCGCGAAGAGCGCCGTGCCGGTCGAACGCGGTGCCGAGGTCTGGGTGGAGGCCACTCTCTCCACCACCTCGGTCACGGTCCGCCCCGTCGAGCGCTGACCAGCCCGCTCCACACGCCTGTCCAGAACCCGTACAGCCGAACAGACTGCCGTCCCGTCGGGAGGGCAAGGGGGACAACTCTCATGAGTCCAGTACTGATCGCCATCATCGGCACCGTCGTCCTGATCGTGCTCCTGGCCCTCGCCGTGATCACCCGGTACAAGGTCGCGGGGCCCAGCCATGCCTTCATCATCACGGGCCGCCGGGGGAAGAAGTCCGTCGACCCCGTGACGGGCCGCACCAGCATCGACAACAGCGGCCAGAAGGTCGTGGTCGGCGGCGGCGTCTTCGTGGTGCCGTTCGTCCAGCAGAAGTTCACCCTCGACCTCTCCAGCCGGCACATCCCGGTCGCCGTGCGCGGTGCCGTCACCCTGCGCGGTGTGAAGTCCAACCTCGAAGGTGTCGCGATCGTCAAGGTCGGCGGCAGCGAGGACGCCATCCGCGCCGCGGCCCAGCGCTTCCTGCAGCAGCAGAACGGCATCGTCGGCTTCACCCAGGAGGTGCTCTCCGGGGCGCTCCGCGCCATCGTCGGCCGCATGTCCGTCGAGGACATCATCCGCGACCGCGCCGCCTTCGCCGGCCAGGTCGCCGAGGAGGCCGAGGCCAGCCTCTCCGGCCAGGGCCTCATCCTGGACGCCTTCCAGATCCAGGACATCACCACCGAGGGCTCCTACCTCGAGGACCTCGGACGCCCCGAGGCCGCCCGTGCCAAGCAGGAGGCCGACATCGCCGAGGCCATCGCCCGGCGTGCCTCCGAGCAGGCCCGGCTGAAGGCGGCCGAGGAGATCGCCATCGCCGAGCGGACGTTCTACCTCAAGCAGGCCGAGATCAAGGTCGAGACCGAAGCCGCGGCGGCCAAGGCCAACGCCGCCGGTCCGCTCGCCGAAGCCGCCCGCCAGCAGGAGGTCCTCACCGAGCAGGAGAAGGTCGCCGAGCGCCAGGCGGCACTGACGGACCGCCAGCTCGACACCAAGGTCCGCAAGCCCGCCGACGCCGCCCGCTACCAGGCCGAGCAGGAGGCCGAGGCCCGCCGCATCGCGCAGGTCAAGGAGGCCGAGGCGGACGCGGAGCGCTCCCGCCTGACCGGTCAGGGTGAGAAGCTCCACCGCTCGGCCCTCGCCGACGCCGTACGCATCGAGGGCGAGTCCGAGGCCGCCGCCATCGCCGCGAAGGGCGCCGCCGAGGCCGAGGCCATGCAGAAGAAGGCGGACGCCTTCGCTCAGTACGGCGACGCGGCCGTCCTCCAGATGCTCGTCGAGGTGCTCCCGCAGGTCGTCGCCAAGGCGTCCGAGCCGCTGAGCGCCATCGACAAGCTGACGGTCATCTCGACGGACGGCGCGAGCCAGCTGTCCCGCACGGTCACCGACAACGTGGCCCAGGGCCTGGAGCTCCTCAACTCCACGACCGGCGTCGACCTGGCCGCCCTGCTCCGGAACCTCCAGGGCAAGGCGGGCGGCAGCGCCGTGCCCGCGACGGTGCCCGCTCCGGCCCCGGCGGCCGACGGCGAGAAGATCGAGATCAAGGACTGACTCCCCCGTCCCCCCGTGCCCGGCCGGTGAGCCCTCACCGGCCGGGCACGCTCATGTCCGCCCCGTGCCCGGCCGCGACCCTCTCCCGCCAGGGCGTGTGGGCGTACGCGTCGGTCCCCGGGCCCGGATCCGGGAGACCGGCGGCCTCCGCCGCGAGCTGAGCCGCCCTCGCCTCGTCCCACGCGGCCCGCGCCGCAGCCCGACGGCACGGCCCGCACCGTGTCTCGTCCTCCTCGCCGGGGCCGGGCCGGAAGACGTGCTCGTCCCCCGGCGCGGCGCACCGCACCAACGGCACCGCTGCGGGCGCCCGTTCGGGCAGGGGCGCGGGGGCCGGGTACTCGGGCAGCTTCTGCACGAGCCTGTGCCGCAGGAACCCGACCGCCGACCGCACTCCGTCCGGCGGCAGATCGCTGACCAGCACCCGGCGCAGGTCCCCGGCGCTGACACCGCGCCGCAGCCATTCCACGGCGAACCCCACCAGCTTCCGGGCCTCCGCCACCCCCAGATGCAGCGAGCGGTGTGCCCGCCTCAGCGAGAGCAACAGCCGTTCGGCCTGCGCCTCTTCGGGGTCCGGGGCATCCCGGACCGCATCGTCGGCCGCTGGTTCGGTGGGTGGGTGGGAAGTGGTCTTCTCACGTTCTTCTTCTACCGGTTCTTGACCACCGACCACGCGAGCCCTCGGATGCCCGACCGCCAGATTCCGCTCACCCGGAGACACGACCGGCGGCAGCGGGGTCCCGGCCCGGGCCCCCTTCGCCTCGTCCGGGGTCAGGACGACATTGGCGAGGAGCTGTTCGGTGGTCCAGAAGCCCCGCCCGCCCTGCTGCCGCCACTCGTACAGGTATCCCGCGGTGACCAGCAGCTTCTTCGCCTTCTGGTAGGCCCGTCCGGTGATCCCGAGAGCCCGCGCGTGCTCGCTGAGGGCAACACTTCGCCGGTCGGCGGGAAGCCCCTGCACATAGAGGAGGAGGATCTTCGCGTCACTGCTCAGACGCGGGGTGCGCACAAGTTCGTTCGCGGCCTTCGTGTAGCCGCGAGACGGCGCGATAGCATGCCAAAGCATCCTGGTGGACCTTCTATCCACTGGTGGTGAAGGTCCTCGGGCTGTGCTGCTACACACGTCCGGGGACCGCGCCACGTGCGCGCGTGCGCACACAGCGTGATGACGCGATCACGCTACCGCAGCCGAAACCCCGCGCTCGACCTCAGGCGTGACGTTCACACCTGGGGGTGACCGGGGCATATTCCGATCATGGACGACGGCGGACGACGGCAGGAGCAGCCCATGAGCGTCAGCGGTGCGGCGGCACTGGTGATCCAGCACCAGCCCGGAGGCGGGCTCGGCCGCTGGGCGGACTGGCTGACCGAGCGGGGCGTGACGCCGCAGGTGGTCCACGCGTACGAGGGCGAACGGGTCCCGGACCGCCTGGAACACCCCGCCCTCGTCGTCCTCGGCGGCGCCCACCTGCCCGACGACGACGCCAACGCCCCCTGGCTGCCCGCGACTCGGGAGCTCGTACGCCAGGCCCTCGCCGAGGAGACACCGATGTTCGGCATCTGCCTCGGCGGCCAGATGCTCGCCCAGGTCGCCGGAGGCGAAGTGCGCGGGAACCACGGGAGGCCCGAATTCGGCAGCACCCTCCTCAGCCTGCGCCCCGAGGCGGCGGCGGACCCGCTGTTCGGGGGGCTGCCCGTGCGCCCCCGGGCCATCGAGAACCACGTCGACGCCGTCACCGCGCTTCCCTCCGGCGCCCACTGGCTGGTCAGCAGCGAGGACTGCCCCTACCAGGGCTTCCGTATCGGCTCCGCCGCCTGGGGCGTGCAGTTCCACCCGGAGACGACGGCCGAGCGCATCCTCGGCTGGAACCGCGACCGGCTGCACCGGCACGGCGCTGCCGCCCCGGAGGCGCTGCACGCCCAGGCCCTGCGGGACGAGCCGGCCACCGTCGACACCTGGCGCACCGTCGCCCACCGCTTCGCAGGCGTGGTGACCTCGGCAACGCACCCTCGGAAGCCGTAGCCCCCGGGCGTGCCCGGCAGACGCGGCCCACCGTCGCCGGCACACCCGGCTGCGGTCACCGGTGGGCGGCCAGCACGGCCGCGAGGCCTTCCCGCAGATCCTTGACGAAGTAATCCGGAACCTCCAACGACGGGAAATGTCCCCCGGCTTCGGGCGACGCCCATCGGACGATCCGCCGGTACCGCTCCTGCGCCCAGGGGCGCGGACACTTCTCGACGTCGCGGGGATACATGGTGACTGCCGACGGAACGTCGACCCGGAGTCCGGGATCGAGCGAGTTGTGGCTCTCGTAGTAGATGCGGGCGGCCGACGCGCCGGTCCGCGTCAGCCAGTACAGGGTGACGTCGTCGAGGACCCGGTCCCTGGAGATCGTCTCGAACGGGCTGTCCTCGGTGTCCGACCACTCGGCGAACTTGTCGAGGATCCAGGCCAGCAGCCCGACCGGTGAGTCGACGAGCGCGTAGCCGATGGTCTGCGGCCGGGTCGCCTGCTGCTTCGCGTACGCCGCGCGGTGGCGCCAGAAATCGCGGGTCTCCTCGGTCCACTCCCGCTCGACCGCTGTCAGACCGTCCGCCGTCAACCCGGGCGGCGCTTCCGCGAACGTCGTGTGGATGCCAAGAACGTGCTCCGGGAACCTGCCGCCGAGGACCGTGGTGATATTGCCGCCCCAGTCTCCGCCGTGGGCCACGAACGTGCCGTATCCGAGCCTCCCCATCAGCTCCACCCATGCGGCCGCGATCTTCTCGGTTCCCCACCCGGTGGTGGCCGGCTTGTCGCTGTAGCCGAAGCCCGGCAGCGAGGGGACCACGACGTGGAACGCCGGCGCGTCCGCGTCCCTCGGGTCCGCCAACTCGTCCACCACGTCGACGAACTCGGCGATGCTGCCCGGCCAGCCATGCGTCACGATCAGCGGGGTGGCGTCCGCACGTGGAGACCTGCGGTGCAGGAAGTGGATCCCCAGGCCGTCGACGGTCGTGCGGAACTGGCCGATCCGGTCAAGACGCGCTTCGAACGACCGCCAGTCGTACCCGTCGCGCCAGTAGTCCACGAGGTCGACGAGGTCGGCGAGAGGAACGCCCTGCTCCCATCGGCGAGGGCCGGGCGCGGCCGGATGGACCGTCTCGGCCTCCGGCAGCCGCGCGGCGGCCAGCCGCGCCCACAGATCGCCGAGTTCTGCGTCGGTCGCGCGGGTCTCGCATACGTGTACGTCACTGCTCGGGCTGGACATGAGACCTCCTGGGCATCGATGAACCGGCAAAGACGGTTCTAGCAGTCGCCATAGCCCCCCGGCAACCGGCTATGGTGGTTCCATGCCTGCTGGATTCCCTGATTTCCGCCTCGGCAGCGTGCTGGCGACCAGCTTCACGGGGACCTTGTCGGAGCGTCGTGGCACCGCCGTGGAGCGCATTCCCACACCGCGTCGGCTCGTCGACTGGCTGGCAGCGAGCGGCCTCGCCGTGGACTCCTGCACCCCTGCCCAGCTCGAACTGGCCCGGGAGCTGAGGGAGTCGATCCACGCGGCCGCGACGGCTGCCGCGGTCCAGGAAGCCCTCCCCGCGTCCGCGGTCAACGTCATCAACGACCGCAGCGCTCAGGGCCGGGCCGCGGCGATACTGACACCCGAGGGTGAGCGGCGATGGCGGCTGAGCTCGGCCTCCTGCGTGGAGGACGCCCTCGGTGTGATCGCCGCCGACGCGATCAGCGTCATCGCGGGCGAACGCGACGGAAGACTGGCCCTGTGCGCATCACCGACCTGCCGGGCCGCCTTCTTCGACACCAGCCGGAGCCGCACCCGCCGATGGTGCGAGATGAACACCTGCGGGAACCGCCAGAAGAAGGCGCGCTTCAATGCCGGCCGGCGCGCGGAACCCGGATCAGCGGAGTGACCTCCGCCTTCGGCACATAGAACTGGGCCCCACGCCTGCGCACCGTCTGCCCCGTCGGGGGGAAGCGGCACACTCGCCGTGCAGCCTCCGTCCGAGCCCGTGAACCGCACCGCCCCAGGCGAGGGCAGTCCCGGCCCAGGTCTCCGCTGACGTACGAACCGTGGCAGCCATGCCGGGCGCAGGTCCCGCATCGGGGGCGGGCTTCGACGTCAAGGTGCTGGGCGAGGCCCCTGCTGGAGGCACTCAGCACCGCCGCGCCGGGGTGGGGCGCAAGGGGGGCGGGAGCCCTCGGCCGGGCGCCGCCCCGCCCCCGCCTCTGGTTTCGCCCAGAGCTGGATCGGTTGTCGTGGCCGAACAGGCCCTGGATCGTTCGGGGATGACCGCCTCCATCGCGCACCTCAGTGACCCGCACCTCACGACCGGCCCGCTCGGCGGGGCTCCCGCGGAGGGGCTGCACCGGGCGCTCGGCCGGGTGCTCACGCTCGACCCCCGGCCCGACTGCGTGGTGATCACCGGCGACCTGGTCGACCGGGGCAGGCCCGAGGAGTACCGGGCACTGCGCGAGGTGATCGGGCGCTTCCCGCTGCCGCTGCACCTGGTGGCCGGCAACCACGACGACCACGGTTCGCTGCTGGCCGAGTTCGGCGGTACGCCCTTCATGGGTGAGGGGACGGACACGCACTACGCGGTGGACCACCCGGCGTTCAGCCTCGTGGTCCTCGACTCGGCCGTGCCGGGCTCGCCGGGCGGCCACCTCGGCGCCGCGCAGTTGGAGTGGCTGGACAAGGCCCTCGGCCGCAGGCCGGACGTCCCCGCGGTCGTCTGTCTGCACCACCCGCCGATCGCGGTCGGCATCCCCTTCCTGGACGGGATGCGACTGGACGACGGCGAGGAGCTGGCCGCGGTGCTCGACCGGCACGGCAATGTCGCACGGGTCCTGGCCGGCCATGTGCACCGCCCCGTCACCGCGGCCTTCGCCGGCAGCACCCTGGTCACAGCACCGAGCACCCACCTCCAGAGCGGGCTGGCCCTGAGGGACGTCGTACCCGGCTACCTTCCCGAACCGGCCGCCTTCCAGTTGCACCTCGCCGTCGGCACCGCCTGGGTCACCCACACCGTCCCGGTCGGTCACGCCGCGGCGACGGTCGCCGCCTTCTGACCGGCCCGTGCCTCAGGTCACGGCCGCACCGGCGGCCCGGGCACCGCCGGAGGAGGGCAGGTCAGGCGGAGGGCAGGCCGCTCGTGTCGACGTCCACGTCGAAGGGGGCCGGCAGGCGCAGCACCGCCCCGAAGGGGTGCGGCCCGTCGACGCGGGTGTAACCCAGCCGGCCCGGCTCGGAGAACAGCGTCACGCTGCCCTCCATCCGGTCGACGAGGAGATACAGGGGCGCCCCGTACTCCGCGTACCGGCGGCGCTTGACCACCCGGTCGGTCTCCGCGTTCGACTCGGACGTGACCTCCACGACCAGAAGCGTCTGGTCCGGCAGCAGCGCACCTCCGCCCTTCGCCAGTTCCTCTGGTACGACGGCGATGTCGGGGACGTACCAGTTGGACGAGCCCGGCAGGTCGAGGTTCCCCGAGCCCTCGACACAACCCAGCTCGTCCACCCGGCCCTCGATCTGGCGGCGGACAAGCCTGGCGGCACGCTCGTGGTCCCAGGTCGGTGACACCGGTTCGATGATCCCCTCGATGATCTGGACGCGGTCGCCCCGCACATGCTGTACGGCGAACTTGAGGGCGCGCTCGGCATCGACACCCTGGCTGTAGTCAGGCGCGCTCGTCATGAGGCTCCGCTCCCGTCCGTGTCCACGACTGTGGTCACCCAGCATCATGCCCGTCCGACGGCACCCCTGACGCCGTCGGCGGCGCTTGACCACCCGGTCGTCTCCGCGCTGTCCGACGGCCGGACGCGGCCTCCGGTTAGGGTAATGAGCAGCTAAAAAGATGATCAAAAGCGCCGCTCCGCCGCCGCGCGCTCCTCGGGAGGAAGCCATGGGAACCCACCGCACGTCGCTGCCAGGAGTCGGCGTCCAGTACGACTACACCACCGAGTCGGGGCAGCACATCTCCGTGGTGGTGCACCATGACGGGCGGCGGTTCCTGGGGTTCTACGAGAAGGACGACCCAGATTCGTGCGTGCTCTCCGTGCCGCTGACGACCACCGAGGCCACCGGGCTCGCGCACCTCATCGACGCGGCGCCGATCGACGCCGTACGGACCGACGGCATCGACCTGGTCACCGAGCACATCCCGCTCGGGACCCGTTCCCCGTACGGCGGGCGGCTGCTCGGGGACACCCGGGCGCGGACACGCACCGGGGCCTCGATCGTGGCCGTGCTGCGGACGCACAGCGCGCACCCGTCGCCGGGGCCGGACTTCCGGCTGGCCATCGGGGACACACTCGTCGTCGTCGGAACCCGTGAGGGCGTCGACACGCTCTCCGAGATCATCGCGGAGGGCTGACCATGCACGACACGACCGCACTCCTGGTGGAGCTCGGCTCCGTCATCCTGGGACTCGGCATCATCGGAAGGTTCGCCGGGCGGATAGGCCTCTCGCCCATCCCGCTCTACCTGCTGGCCGGACTCGCCTTCGGTGACGGCGGGCTGCTGCCGCTCGGTGCCAGCGAGGAGTTCACCGCCATCGGGGCGGAGATCGGCGTCATCCTGCTCCTGCTCCTGCTCGGGCTGGAGTACAGCGCCTCGGAGCTCGTCACCAGCCTCAAGACGCAGTACCCCTCCGGCGTCGTCGACTTCGTCCTCAACGCGACACCCGGCGCGGCAGCCGGCCTGATGCTCGGGTGGGGTCCCGTGGGGGCCGTCGCCCTGGCCGGGGTCACCTGGATCTCGTCGTCGGGCGTGATCGCCAAGGTGATGACCGACATGGGACGGCTCGGCAACCGCGAGACGCCCGTCATCCTCGGTGTCCTCGTCATCGAGGACCTCTCCATGGCCGTCTACCTGCCGCTCCTCACCGCGATGCTGGCCGGGGTCGGCCTGGCCGGCGGCAGCATCGCGCTGCTGATCGCGCTCGGCACCGTCGGGCTCGTGCTGTACCTGGCGCTGCGCCACGGCCGGCTCATCAGCCGCGCGGTGTCCTCCGACAACCCGGAGATGCTGCTGCTCGTCGTGCTCGGGCTCACCGTCCTGGTGGCCGGGGTCGCCCAGCAGCTCCAGGTGTCCGCCGCCGTCGGCGCGTTCCTGGTGGGCATCGCCCTCTCCGGGGAGGTCGCCGAGGGAGCGCGCAAGCTGCTGACGCCGCTGCGGGACCTCTTCGCGGCCGTCTTCTTCGTGTTCTTCGGGCTGTCCACCGACCCGGCGGAGATCCCGCCCGTGCTGCTCCCGGCGGCCGCCCTGGCGATCGTCACGGTCTTCACGAAGATCGGCACCGGCTGGTACGCCGCCCGGCGGGCCGGGATCGGTCCGCGGGGCCGGTGGCGCGCGGGCGGGACGCTGGTCGCGCGCGGGGAGTTCTCGATCGTCATCGCCGGTCTGGCCGTGGCGACGGAACCGCGGATCGGGCCCATCGCGACCGCGTACGTGCTGATCCTGGTGATCGCCGGACCGCTCACTGCCCGGTGGACGGAACCGGTCGCCTCGAAGCTCCAGGCCGCGCTGGCCGGGCGGCGGAAGCAGCCCGTCCCCGCAGGCGACCGGCAGGCGCAGGCACCTGCCGACCTGCACGCGCAGGCACCTGTCGACCGGCAGGCGCAGGCACCTGTCGACCGGCAGGAGCGGGCGCCGATGCCCTCGCACGACGACCTCACGCCGGAGCACGCCGGGCGCGACTCCGACTGAGGCGACCGGGGGCAGCCGCTCAGAGCGGGGTGGCCGCGTGGAGGATGGAGACGAGCGTCACCGTCGCGTTGAGCGACGACAGCGCCGAAGCCGCCGTCCCCACCGTCGCGGTCACCGCCGCCAGGGCCAGATACGGGTCGGCCGGGGGCCAGAGCCCGGCCGAGGGCTCCGGGTCGAGCAGGGCCGCGACCCTGCGCGGGACGGGGCCGGCCGCCGCGAAGGCGGGGAGCGTGGCGGCCTCCGGCGGGCGGTGCGAGAACAGCGCCGCCCTGCCGACCGCCGTGGCCACGGCCCGGCGGCTGCCGACCACGCTCGCCGCCTCCTCGTCCGCCCAGCGTTCGGTGCTGTACGCCACCGCCGTGCGCAGCGGCAGGAGGAACGGGTTGGCGCGTGCCGCCAGTTGCGTCACCAGCAGGTAGCGGTGATGGCGGCCTGCCAGGTGCGCGCGTTCATGGGCGACGAGCGCCCGCCGCTCGCGGGCGCCCAGGCACTCCATCATCGCGGTGGAGACGACGACCCTGCCGTCCCGCCCGCGCCGCCCCGGGAGGGCGTACGCGTAGGGGTCGGGGGACGGGACCACCGCGAGGTCCCCGCGGGCACCGGGGCCGCAGGACGGCGGGAGGGCGCGGGCGGCGCGGGCCCGGGTCCTGGTGTGCCGCAGCAGCGTGGAGCCGCAGGCCGCCAGCACCGCGCCCAGGACGCCGATCGCGATCAGGCCCGCCTTCTCCTCGTAGGGCACCGCGGCCCGCACCTCGGGGTCCGACCAGCCGTCGGGCAGCGGGTTCCCGGGGAGCTGGGCCGTGCCCACCACCATGAGCAGTGCCAGGCACAGGGTGCTGCACAGGGCCAGTACCGAGCCCACGACGGCCAGCAGCCGGGTGGCGCTCCTGGGGTGCAGATGCTGCTCGGCGAGGCGTGCCATGGGCAGTGCGGTCAGCGGCAGGACGAGTGGCAGGTAGACGAAGACGCCCATCGTGGTGGCTCTCAGCCTTCCGGAGCCGCGGAGTCGTCGTGGGGGCCGGAGTCCTCGGCATCCTCGGCCGCGCGGGAGAGCAGCGCCCGGAGCCGGGCCTCGTCGCCCGGGGAGAGCGCGGAGACGAAGCGCGCGAGGACGGCCCCCCTGTCGCGCTCGCCGTCCAGGACACGGCGCATCCGCAGCGCGGCGAGGCCGGCCTCGTCGGACGCGGGGGTCCAGACGTAGGAGCGGCCCTGGCGGGTGCGGGTCACGGCGTTCTTCGCGTAGAGGCGGGAGAGGATCGTGATGACGGTGGTGTAGGCGAGGTCCCCGTCGAGGTGCTCCTGCACCCAGCCGGCCGTGGCGGGGCCGCCCGCGGAGCGGAGCACGGTCAGGACCTGGGACTCCAGCTGTCCCTGTCCGCGCCGGGGCAGACGTGGGCCGTCCGGGTCGCCGCCGTCGTCCGTAGCTCTGGGCCTGTTCATCCGCCGCATCCTACTGAGTGGCCGTTGAACGGCCCGTCCTCCCGCGTCCACCCCTCGTTCTTCTACACAGCTGTAGAGTTCAGGTGGTTCCCGCACCACAGGCAACGCAACGTATGGAGACGTCATGGCCCTTTGGGATCGGATCAAGGAATCCGCGTCGACGATGCAGACGCAGCTGGAGGCGAAGAAGAACGACCTGAAGAGCGGGGCGTTCCGGGACGCGAGCATGGCCATGTGCGCCTTGGTCTCCGCGGCCGACGGTTCCATCGACCCGTCGGAGCGGCAGCGCGTCGCCTCACTGATCGCCACCAACGACGTCCTGCAGAACTTCCCGGCGGACGACCTGCAGCGCCGGTTCAACGCCTACGTGGACAAGCTGACGGCGGACTTCGCCTTCGGCAAGGTCAGCGTGCTCCAGGAGATCGCCAAGGCGAAGAAGAAGCCCGCCGAGGCGCGCGCGGTCATCCAGATCGGGATCGTCATCGGCGGCGCCGACGGCGACTTCGACAAGTCGGAGCAGGCCGTCGTGCGGGAGGCGTGCTTCACGCTCGACCTGCCCCCGCACGAGTTCGACCTGTAGGGCACCCGCGGAGGCGTACGGACCGGAGCCCTCGGCCCGTGCGCCTCGCGGACGGCGCTCACCGGCCGTCAGAGCTCCGCCGCGGGCCAGTCCAGCAGCCGGGCGCCGATCACCGCGGTCTGCAGCGTGTAGCGGTGCGAGGGGTCGGCGGGGTCGGAGCCGGTCAGCTGGTGTATCCGCTCCAGCCGGTACGTCAGCGCGCGGACGCTCAGGGACAGCCGACGGGCCGTCTCGGCGGCCACGCAGCCCGCTTCGAAGTAGACCGACAGCGTCCGCAGCAGGGGCTCCGCCCCGCCCCGGGCCTGCTTGAGCGGCCCCAGCTCACTGCGCACCAGATCGGCCATCGCCTGCCGGTCCCTGGTCAGCACCGGATAGACCAGCAGGTCCGCGGCGTACAGCACCGGATCGTCGAGCCCCATCCGCCGCGCCAGATCGATCGCGTCCAGCGCCTCGTCGTACGAGTGGACCACCCCGCCGGGACCGCGGTGCGGCCGGCCGACCGCCACCACGCCTCCGTCCGTCGCGGCATGGGCCTGCTTGGCGAAGTACCGCAGGACGTCCGGCTGGCTGCCGGGGGCTATGCACACCAGACGCCCGTCCTTCGTCGTCAGCAGGATCTTCCGGCCGTCGAAGCGGGCGAGCAGCGCCGACTCCACGCTGCGGGGCACCGAGTCCGACTCGGTGTACGCCTCGGGGCCCGCCGCGACGGCGACGGCATGCGCCCGGGACAGCCGCAGCCCGAACCGGGTGGCACGCTCCGCGAGCCTGCCCAGGTCACTGCGCCCGTACAGCAGGTCGTCGATGAACTCCCGCCGCGCCGCCTCCTCCCGCCGCACGGTGAGGCGCTGGGCCCGCTCGTAGCCCTCCGCGAAGGCGTCGACGGCCTGCTCCACGGCGCCCAGCACGGCATCCGCGGTGACGGCGCCCGTCGACAGGCGCGGCCAGGCGGTGCGGGTCTCCGAGAGATGGCTGCGCACCAGGGCACGCAGCTGGTGCCCGGCCTCCGCGGCCTCACGTCCGCGCGTGCGCCGCGCCTCCAGCTCGTCCCGGGTGAGCCGCCGGCCGGTCTCCGCGACCTCGGCCAGGATGCGGGCGTAGCCCTCCAGGAACCTCTCGGGGATCTCGGGCTCCACGCTTCACTCCTCCGTGTCTCGACAGCTCCGTCATCTCCCCAACGCGCACCGGCGGCTGCCGGTGCCCGGCAGCCGGTATCCGCGAAGCCTGCCGGACTCCGGCAGTGCGCCGCGGAGGCTCCGGCTGTCACCATCGGTCCAGCAACACACGGGGGGATCACGGGGGATCACGGGGAATCACGGGGGAAGGAACCGGCTGCTGCGGGACCGTTCGCGGTGTCGCAGCGCCGGTGCCCCGCCGCCCGCCGCCGCCCTGCCTCCCGGACCGTACAGCGTGCCGCGTCACAGGGGGGTGGGCCGGATGACCGAATTCCTTTCCGCAGCAGTCGCCTTCCCGGCCGTAGTCCTCTGCGCGGCCCTGGTGGTCGTCGTCTGCTTCTGGCTGCTGGTGCTGGCCGGAGCCGCCGGACCGGACTCCTTCGACACCGACCTCGACAGCGACGCCGTCGGCTTCGGCGGGGTGCCCGTGTCCGTGTCGGTGTCGCTGTTCGTCGTCATCGCCTGGTTCGCCGCCCTGACCGGCTCGGTCCTGGTACTCCGCAGCGGAGCCACCGGTACCGTCCGGGCCGCTCTCCACCTGGCCGTCCTGGCGGGTGCGCTTCTGATCGCCTGGGGGGTGGTCCGCATGCTCGTACGCCGATTCCGCCGGTTCTTCCCCGCGGAACCTCCACCGTCCAGGGAGGACTTCGTGGGCCAGGTCTGCACGATCCGCACGGGGTCCGTCAGCACCGACTTCGGCCAGGCCGAGGTCGCGGCGGCGGACGGATCGACCGCCATCGTGCAGGTGCGGCAGCCGTCGCGGCCCTCCGGACCAGGTGAGGTGTTCACCTCCGGCAGCACGGGGCTCCTCTACGCGTACGACGCCGACGGCGAGTTCTTCTGGGTCTCGCCGTACGACGCGGCGCTCGCCCCACGCCCGCTGCCACGCGCCGCGGGCTGACCCCGCACATCACCTCCGGGCCTCCGGGCCCTGGTTCCGCATGTGGTTCCGCATGCCGTCGTGCGGGCCCCTCCACTTCGTACGTACCAGTGCGTACCCGTACGTCAGCGTACGCACCCGTACGTCCCCACCAGCCGTCAAGGACTGACATGGATGCCATCTCCTGGGGCATCGGCGTGCTCGTCGCCGTTGTCCTGCTCATCACCGTCGCACTGGTCTTCGTCATCACCCGGCTCTTCCGCAAGGTCGAGCAGGGGAAGGCGCTGATCATCTCCAAGACCAAGAAGGTCGACGTCACCTTCACCGGCGCCGTGGTCCTCCCGGTGCTGCACAAGGCCGAGACCATGGACATCTCGGTGAAGACCATCGAGATCCGCCGCACCGGGCGCGAGGGGCTGATCTGCCAGGACAACATCCGCGCCGACATCCACATCACGTTCTTCGTCCGGGTCAACAAGACCGTCGAGGACGTCATCAAGGTCGCGCAGGCCATCGGCACGGAGCGCGCCAGCGACAAGGCCGCCATCCAGGACTTCTTCGCCGCGAAGTTCTCCGAGGCCCTCAAGACCGTGGGCAAGCAGCTCGACTTCGTCGACCTCTACACCAAGCGCGAGGAGTTCCGGGACCGGATCATCCGGGTCATCGGGACCGACCTGAACGGCTATCACCTCGACGACGCCGCGATCGACTTCCTGGAGCAGACGCCGATGGCGCAGCTCGACGGCGCCAACATCCTGGACGCGCAGGGCATCCGGAAGATCACCGAGCTGACGTCGATCGAGCACGTGCGGACCAACGAGTTCCAGCGCACCGAGCAGAAGGAGATCACCCGGCAGGACGTCGACGCCCGGGAGACCATCCTGGAGCTGGAGCGCCGGCAGTCCGAGGCCGAGATCAAGCAGCGCCGCGAGGTCGAGACGCTGCGGGCCCGGGAGGAGGCGGCGACCGCCCGGGTGCAGGAGGAGGAGCGGCTCGGTTCCCAGGGCGCCTTCATCCGCACCGAGGAACAGCTCGGCATCCAGCGGGAGAACCAGGCCCGTGAGATCGCCGTCGCGCAGAAGAACCGTGAGCGGGTCATCGCGGTGGAGAACGAGCGCATCGAGAAGGACCGGATGCTGGAGGTCATCGGGCGCGAGCGCGAGACCGAGCTGAACCGGATCGCCGCGACGAAGGAGGTCGAGGCCGAACGCCGTGAGGTCGCGGACGTCATCCGGGAGCGGATCGCCGTGGACCGTACGGTCGCCGAGCAGGAGGAGTCGATCCTGACCCTGCGGTCCGTCGAGGAGTCGGAGCGCACCCGCAGGTCGGTCATCATCGCGGCGGAGGCGGAGGCGCAGGAGAAGCTGGTCAAGGACATCAAGGCGGCCGAGGCCGCCGAGGCGGCGGCCGTGCACCTGGCCGCCGAGCAGCTGACCCTCGCGGACGCCCGGCTGAAGACCGCCGACCTCGACGCGCAGGCGAAGCTGCGGCTGGCGGAAGGAATCCAGGCGGAGAGCGCCGCGGCGGGACTCGCAGACGTCCAGGTCAGGGACGCCGAGGCCGAGGTCACGGAGAAGGCGGGCCGAGCGGAGGCGCAGGCGACGGAGGCCCGGCTCAGGGCGGAGGCCGAGGGCGCGCGCCTCAAGGCCCTGGCGGAGGCCGAGGGCACGCAGGCCCAGGCCGCGGCGGACGCGGCGATGATCGGCGAGAAGCTGAAGGCCGAGGCGGAGGGGCTGACCCTGAAGGCCGCGGCGATGGCGGCGCTCGACGAGGCCTCGCGCGGGCACGAGGAGTACCGGCTGCGGCTGGACGCGGAGAAGGAGATCCGGCTCGCGGAGTTCGACGTCCAGCGGCAGGTGGCCGAGGCCCAGGCGACGGTCCTGGCGACGGGGCTGGAGCACGCGGACATCGACATCGTGGGAGGCGACTCCGTCTTCTTCGACCGTCTCGTGTCGTCCATCTCCTTCGGCCGGAGCGTGGACGGGTTCGTCTCGAACTCGAAGACCGCGCAGGCGCTGGCGGGACCGTGGCTGGACGGCACGTCCTCGTTCACGGAGGACCTGACCCGGGTGCTGGGGTCCTTCTCCACCGGGGACGTGCAGAACCTGACGGTGTCGGCGCTGCTGACCCGGCTGATGCGGTCGCCCGGTGCGGCCTCGGGTCAGCTGAAGCAGCTGCTCGACGCGGCGGACGAACTGGGGCTGTCGGGGATGACCGTGTCCTCCCTGTCGGGCACCGGAGCGGGGACGGCGGCGTCCTCGGCGAACGGCGCCGCCCCGCGGAACGGAACGGTCGTCGCCCCGTAGGCAGGTGCCCCGGCCCGCAGGCGGCCGGACCGGTTGGACGTCATCTCGTAGGGAGCCTCACGCATGGACCGCGACCTCACCCTCACCGAAGCCGACGCCGACGCCTACGAGGTGCTCCGGCGACGGCTCCGGGACCAGGCCGGCGAGCTCGTCCGGCGGGCCGAGGCACTCGACGCCCGGCGGACCGAGGAGTTCGGTTCCGCCGGGCTGCGCCTGCTCGCCACCGAGCAGGTGCGCACCGAGGACGCCTCGGTGGCCCGCGATCTCGTCGCCGTGGGCGGGCGCCTGCTGTTCGGGTTCGAGCGGGGGCCGGGTGCGCGCGGGGACGCCGGGGTGGGCGAGGTGCTCACGCTGCGCGAGCCCGGCCTGGAGAAGGCGGACGACGGGCTCCCGGACGGCAAGGCGGACGGCAAAGGGCTCCCGGACGGCAAGGGGCTCCTGGACGACGAGGCGTTCGTACGGGAGTTCGCCTCCCTGCACCGGTACTACCGCGACGCCCGCCTGCTCCGCCTGCGCCGGGTCAACGGGCGCCTGCTGGCCGTGTTCCGCACCGGGGAGACCGCCGAGGACATCCGTGTCCTGCGCTGGGCGCTGGGCCCGGACGGGGCGCCCGCCGGCTTCCTGGACGCCCGGGGCGACCGGGACCACGTCTTCCCGCCCTCCCACGACTTCGACTGGACCCCTGCCGGGCGGGACGCCCACGTACCCGGCAGGCACCCCCACATCGCCGTCCTGGACACGGTCTTCGTGGACACCCTCGGCGGCACCCTCACCGTCAAGACCGCCGACGACACCGAGTCGCCCGACGGGATCTACGAGGAGCCGGTCGACGAGCCGCTCCAGTCGCTGGCGGACGCCGCCGTCGAGTACGCCGTGGCCGGACCGCTGATCCTTCTGCGGGTCCGCCCGTACAAGGAGGACACCTGGCGCCACCTGGTCTTCAACACACTGCTGTCCGAGGTGCGGCGCCTCGACGCGATCGGCCCGTCCTGCCACCGCCTCCCCGAGGACCAGGGGATCATCTTCCCCGGCGGCTACTACCTCACCACCGGCACCGCCAGGACCTTCGACACCGCCGGGGAGATCGCCGACCCCGTCTTCGAGGGCACGGTCCCCTCACCCGACGGGGAGGACGTCCTCTACTCCTTCCGGTCCCGGGACGGCGGCCGCGCCCTGCTCCTGCCGTACAACGTGATCCGCCAGGAGGTCGCGGCCCCGCTGCTCGGCCGGGGCCACGCCCTGCTGGACGACGGGACACTGGTCCTCCTGAAGGGCGGCGCCGACGGCCCGGGGCGGGTCCACCCGCTCCAGCGCTGGCAGACCCCGTACGTCTCCGACACGCATGCCGCCTCCCGCCCCGCCGGGACGGGCCCGCTCGCCCGGACCGGCAACGCCGACCTGGTGCGCGGGATCTCGGACTGCCTCGCGCTGGCCCACGGCGTCCGGGAGATGACGCCGACCGGCGCCGTCTACAGCAGACTCGTCGACGACTGCGTCCGGGCGGGCGACCGCCACCACTGGCTCACCGATCCCGAACTCGGTTCTCTCGCCGAGCCCCTGGAGGAGCTGCGGGCCACCGCCCGCCAGATCCTCGACGAGTTCGACACGGTGCGGGAGCTGACCGGGCAGGCCTCCCGTGCGCTGGACGAGGCGGCCTCGGACCTCACCACGCTGGTACGCCGCATCCGGGGCGAGGCCCCTCGTTCGGCCGCCGCCTGGGTCGGCCGCCTCACCGAACTGCGGCGGGCACACGGCCACCTGGCGACGCTCGCCGGGATGCGGTACGCCGACACCGGCCGCATCGCCGCGCTGACGGAGGAGACCGCACGCGACCTGGAGTCGGCCGCACAGCGGGCGGTGGCCTTCCTCTCCGGTGCGGACGCGTTCGCCGGGTACCACGAGGACCTCGCCCGCGTCACCGCGGACGCGGCGGGCCTGGAGACCGCAGCCGACACCTCCGCGGCCGGGGACCGGCTGACGGAGATCACGGACGGCCTCGCGACCGTCACGGACGTCGTCGCCGGGCTGGACATGGGCGACGCCACGGTCCGTACGTCGGTCCTGGAGCGGATCGCCGAGGTCATGGGCGGTGCCAACCGCGCCCGCGCGACCCTCGACGCCCGGCGCAGGGAGCTGGTGGCCCGTGAGGGCCGGGCCGAGTTCGCCGCCGAGTTCGCGCTCCTCGGGCAGGCCGTCACAGGGGCCCTGGCCTCGGCCGGTTCACCCGAGGCCTGCGACGAGCAGCTGGCCCGGGTGCTGCTCCAGCTGGAGAACCTGGAGTCCCGGTTCGCGGAGTCCGACGACTTCCTCGCCCGGCTCGACGAGCGCCGCACGGAGGTGTACGAGGCGTTCTCGGGCCGGAAGCAGACCCTGGAGGACACCCGGGCCCGGCGCGCGGAGCGGCTCGCGGGGTCCGCGGGCCGCGTCCTGGAGACGGTCTCCCGGCGGCTGGCCGGTCTGGAGGACCTGGACGCCGTCCACACCTACTTCGCCTCCGACCCCATGGTCGCCAAGGTCCGCCGCACCGCCGACGAGCTCCGCGCCCTCGGCGACCCGGTCCGCGCCGAGGAGCTCGACGGCCGGATCGAGGCGGCCCGGCAGGAGGCGGGCCGCGCCCTGCGCGACCGGAGCGAGCTGTACACGGACGGCGGCGCCGTGATCCGGCTCGGCCGGCACCGCTTCGCGGTGAACACCAAGCCCTTCGACCTGACGCTGGTCCCGTCCGGGGACGGCATCGCCTTCGCGCTCACCGGCACCGACTACCGCGCGCCGGTCACCGACCCGGAGTTCGAGGCGGCCCGTGCCCACTGGGGCCGGACCCTCCCGTCGGAGTCCCCGGACGTCTACCGCGCGGAGCACCTGGCCGCCCGGCTGCTGGCCGAGCACGGCGCGGACGCGCTGGCCGGTGCGGACCTCGCGGCGCTGGTGCGGGAGGCCGCGGCGGCGGCGTACGACGAGGGCCACCAGCGGGGCGTCCACGACGAGGACGCCCTCGCCGTCCTGACCGTCCTGCTGCGGCTGCGCGCCGGTGCGGGCCTCCTCCGCTTCCCCTCCTCGGTGCGGGCGGCGGCCCAGCTCTTCTGGGAGCACGGGGCCGACGAGGCCCTGCGGGCCTCCTGGACGCGTCAGGCCGGCTCGCTGGCACGGGCCCGCGACGCCTTCGGGCCCGCTCCCGCCATCGCCGTGCTCCAGGAGGAGTGGGCGGCGGCGATGGGGGCTGAGAACACCGTCGCCGAATACCTCTTCGAGGAACTGGCCGGCGGCCCCGCCGGGTTCGTCACGAGCGCCGCCGTCCGTACGCTCCTCGACAAATTCCGCCGTGCGGTGGGCACATCGGCGTACGACGACGACCTCGCCGCCCTCTCCGGCGACCTCCCGGCCCGACGCCGGCTGGTGGAGGGCTGGCTCACCTCGTACGCCGCCGCGAGCGGCTCGCGACCGGAGGACGGAGACCTCGCGGAGGCGGTCGCCGTGGAGCTGTGCCCGCAGCTGGAGCGCTACGACTGCGACGCCCCGCTGACCGCGACGGTGGAGGGACTCCTCGGTGACCACCCGCGCGTGGCGCACGGGCGGCTCACGGTCCGGCTCGACGAAATCCTGTCCCGTACAGCCGAGTTCCGTGCCCACGCCGTGCCCGGCTTCCGCGCGTACCAGCGGCTGCGCACCCGCCTGGTCGAGGCCGAGCGTTCCCGGCTGCGGCTGGACGACCACCGGCCTCGCGCCATGCCCTCGTTCGTCCGCAGCCGGCTGCTGGACGAGGTGTACCTCCCGCTCATCGGCGACAGCCTGGCCAAGCAGCTGGGCACCGCCGACGCCGGCCGGCGCACCGACTCGCAGGGCCTGCTGCTGCTCGTGTCGCCGCCGGGCTACGGGAAGACGACGCTCATGGAGTACGTCGCGGAGCGGCTCGGGATGGTCCTGGTCAAGGTGAGCGGCCCGAACCTCGGTCACGACGTGACCTCGCTCGACCCGGCCCTGGCGCCCGGTGCGACGGCCCGCCGGGAGATCGAGAAGATCAACTTCGCGTTCGAGTCGGCCAACAACACGCTGCTCTACCTGGACGACATCCAGCACACCTCGCCCGAGCTGCTGCAGAAGTTCATCCCGCTCTGCGACGCCACCCGCCGTGTCGAGGGGGTGCGGGACGGACAGCCGCGCAGCCACGACCTGCGGGGGAAGCGGTTCGCCGTGGTCATGGCGGGCAACCCGTACACCGAGTCCGGCGCCCGCTTCCGCATCCCGGACATGCTCGCCAACCGGGCCGACGTCCGGAATCTGGGCGAGGTCCTGAGCGGGCGGGACGAGGTCTTCGCGCTGAGCTTCGTCGAGAACGCCCTGACCGCCAGCCCGGTGCTGGCGCCGCTCGCCGGCCGGTCCCGGAGCGACCTCGACCTGCTCGTGCGCCTCGCCTCCGGCACGGACCCCTCGGCCCGCGCGGACCAGCTCGAACACCCGTACTCTCCGGCGGAACGGGACCGGATCGTCTCCGTCCTGCGTCATCTGCTCACCGCCCGGGACACCGTCCTCGCGGTGAACGCGGCGTACATCGCCTCCGCCGCGCAGACGGACGCCACACGCACCGAACCGCCCTTCCGCCTCCAGGGCTCGTACCGCGACATGAACAAGATCGCGGAACGGATCGTGCCGGTGATGAACGACGCCGAGCTCTCCTCCGTCCTGACCGACCACTACGCGGCCGAGGCCCAGACGCTCACCACCGGCGCCGAGTCGAACCTGCTGAAGCTGGCCGCCCTGCGGGGCACCCTCACCCCGGAACAGGCCGACCGCTGGACGGCGGTCACCTCCTCGTACGTGCGCACGCAGGCGCTCGGCGGCCCGGACGGCGATCCCGCCACCCGCGCGGTCGGGGCGCTGGGGCTGCTGGCCGACCGGATCGCCGCCGTCGAGACGGCCATCGAGCGCGCGGCCGACCCGCGCCGCCTGCTCGCCGCGCCCGCCCCACGGCCCAGGGAGAGCTGACGCGGCCGGCCGCCTGCCCGCCGCGCCCGCCCCACGGCCCAGGGAAACCTGACGCCCCCGGAAGATCCGCACGGAAGGAGCACCAGGCATGCTGGGTTTCGTGCCCCCACTTCCTCAGCAGCCCCAACGCCCCTCGGGAGCAGGCCACATGGTGGTCTGTGGCGACGACGCGCTCGCCCGGCGGCTGGCCGTGGAGCTCCGCTACGTGTACGGCGAGCGGGTCACCCTGGTGATCCCTCCCGGCCGGGAGACCGCGCGCCCCGAACTGCCCCTCACCCAACGGGCGCGTGCCGCCGCCCTGTTCGGGCGGATGTCCGCCGCGATGAACCGCAACGGCACGCCGGGCGAGGGCGACACGAACGCCGGGGTGGAGTCCGTCCGCATCATGGAGGCGCACGAGCCGTCCGACGACGCGCTGGAGGAGGCGGGCGTCGACCGGGCGGCGGCGCTCGCCCTCGTCTACGACGACGACGAGCGCAACATCCGGGCCGCCCTGACGGCCCGGCGGCTCAACCCCCGTCTGCGGCTCGTCATCCGGCTCTACAACCGCAAGCTCGGCCAGCACCTGGAGACCCTGCTCGACCAGGCCGCGGCCCTGGCCGTGCCCGGCCTCGACCATGCGGCGCTGGACGCGTCGACCACCGTCCTGTCCGACGCCGACACCGCCGCGCCCGCCCTGGCGGCCACCGCCGTGACCGGGAGCAGCAAGGTCATCCAGGCGGAGGGCCTCCTCCTGCGGGCGGCCGAGCGCACACCGCCCCGGCCGGGCGAGCTCGCCGACCCCGGGCTGTGCACCCTGGCCCTGCTCTCCTCCACCTCCCACGACCCGGCCGGCGCCGAGGGTTCCGACAGCAGCGGCGCCGAGGGGCCCCAGCTGCTGCCCGACCGGGCGACGGTGGAGGCCGCCACCGGCCGGGGCACGATCGTCCTGGAGACCGTCAGCAAGGCGGGGGCGGACCGGGACCCCACGCGCATGGGCGGCCGGGGCGCACCGCTGGGCCACATCTTCTCGCGCAGACTGCGCTGGTCGGCGGCGGGCGTCCTCGCCGCCGTCGTGGGGCTGGCCATCGCCTCGGTCGTCACCACCGGTGACAGTCCGCTCCACGCCACCTACCTCACCCTGCTCGACCTGCTCGCGATGGGCGACCCCGCGGTCGAGGGCGATCCCGCGTCCCGGCAGATCATCCAGCTCCTGTCCGGGACGGCGGGGCTCCTCCTCCTGCCGCTGCTGGTGGCAGCCGTCCTGGAGGCGTTCGGCTCGCTGCGCACCGCGTCCTCCCTGCGCCGCCCGCCGCGCGGCCTGTCCGGCCATGTGGTGCTGCTCGGCCTCGGCAAGATCGGCACCAGGGTGCTGGTGAGGCTGCGCGAGATGGACATCCCCGTCGTGGTCGTCGAGGAGGACCCCGAGGCGCGCGGCATCCCCCTGGCCCGCAGCCTGCGCGTCCCCACCGTCATCGGCGACGCCACCCAGGAGGGCGTCCTGGAGGCGGCCAAGATCCACCGCGCCCGGTCGCTCCTGGCCCTGACGAGCGTCGACACCACGAACCTCGAGGCGACGCTGTACGCGCGCTCCGTCGTGTCCGACCTGCACGTGGCGCTGCGCCTGTACGACGACGAGTTCGCCACGGCCGTCTACCGCACCCTGCGCACCGCGCACCCGGGGGCCGTGACGCGCTCCCGGTCCGTGTCCCACCTGGCCGCCCCCGCCTTCGCCGGCGCGATGATGGGGCGGCAGATCCTGGGGGCGATCCCGGTCGAGCGCAAGGTGATGCTGTTCGCGGCCCTGGTGGTGGCGGGCCAGCCCCAGCTGGAGGGCCGGACGGTCGAGCAGGCGTTCCGGGCCGGCGCCTGGCGGGTCCTGGCCCTGGACGCCACCCCGCCGGCCGACCGCCTCCCGGACCTCGCCGCCGTACCGCCGTACGACCCGCTCGACCCCACCTCGGCCGGGACGCCGGACCGGCACTCGGGCCTGGTGTGGGACCTGCACCCGGGCTATGTGCTGCGGCGGGAGGACCGCGTGGTCATAGCCGCGACCCGGCGGGGTCTGGCCGAACTGCTGCGCGGGCAGCGGCCGGTGGCTTCCCGCTGAGCCGCCGAGCCGCTCCGCCCGCGGGCCGGAGCCCTGAGCCGCTCCGCCCTCGGGTGGACCCCGCTAGCGGAACATCCCCATCGCCTCCCGCACCTCCTGGAGGGTCTCCTCGGCCACGGCGTTCGCCCGCTCGTTCCCGGCGCGCAGCACGTCCCGTACGTACCCCATGTCCTGGGCGTACTCCGCGCGCCGGGCCCGGATCGGGGCCATGCGCGCGTTGACCGCCTCCGTCACCGTCCGCTTGAGACCGGCCGCGCCGCCGTTCCCGATCTCCTCGGCGACCTCGTGCGGGTCACGGTCGAGGCAGAGCGCGGCCAGCAGGACCAGGCTGGAGACCGCGGGCCGCAGCTCGGGGTCGTAGGTGATGTGCCGGTCGGCGTCGGTGGTCGCGCCCTTGATCAGCCGGGCGGTCTCATCGGCGTCCGCGCCCAGGGCGACGGCGTTGTTCCGGCTCTTGCTCATCTTGGCCGCGTCGGTGCCGAGCAGCAGGGGTGCGGCGGAGAGCAGCGCGTCGGGCTCGGGGAAGACGTCCGCGTACCGCTCGTTGAAGCGGCGGGCGATCGTGCGGGTGATCTCCAGGTGCGGCAGCTGGTCCTGGCCCACGGGCACGAGGTTGCCCTTGCAGAACAGGATGTCGGCGGCCTGGTGCACCGGATAGGTGTACATGAGGCCGCTGACGGCGGACTGCCGGGAGTGGGCGATCTCGTCCTTCACGGTGGGGTTCCGGCCGAGTTCCGCGACGGAGACGAGCGACAGGAACGGCAGGAGGAGCTGGTTGAGTGCGGGCACCGCGCTGTGGTTGAAGACCGTCGTGCGGGCGGGGTCGATCCCGATGGCGAGATAGTCCAGGAGCAGCCCCTCCACGTGCGTGGTGAGCCGCTCGGCGACGTCCCGGTCGGTGAGGACCTGGTAGTCGGCGACCAGCACGAAGACCTCCACTCCGAGGTCCTGGAGCCGCACCCGGTTGTGGAGGGTGCCGAAGTAGTGCCCGAGGTGCAGGGCCCCGGTGGGCCGGTCCCCGGTGAGGACGCGGAAGCGGCCCGGGTCCTCGGTGAGCTGTCGCTCCAGCTCGGCGCTGCGACGCGCGGCGGGGGTGGCGGGCAGGTCGGTGGTCATGGTCACGGGGCTCTCCTCGCTGGTGGTGTACGCGTGGAGGACGGCCCGCCGTGGGGCACCGGGGCAACAGGAAGGGCCGTCCGAAGATCGAACGGCCCTGGTTCCGCGCAGGTGGGGGTGGCCGCTCCTAGGAGGAGCGCCACCAGTTACGGCACGGTACGGAGGTCATGGGGCGAGTCTAGCGCGCACCGGTCCCCGAGGGCCGGGCACGACAGCGCGGCCCGGTGCGCTCACGTGGGCCGGGTGCGACCGCTCGGCCCGGTGCACCGGAGCGGTGCGCTCACGGGCAACCACCGGTCACGCATGCGCTACCGGTCGGCGTGGCCGCCCACGTAGAACAGGAGCATGACGAAGCCGGCGAAGAGGTGCGTCGCGAAGACGTAGACGAAGACGCGCAGCAGGACGCCGCGCTCCTTCCACCGTTCGCTCTCACTCATCCGCCGCTCCCTCGTCACGGCCGGATCGGACGGCCCTCCTCAGGGTACGCAGCCCTGCCGGGCGGCCTTCCGGAGCGGGCGGAATAGGGAAGGGGGGTGCTCCGTTGTAGGGTGTGTTCACATAGTTCAACATTCAACCAAAACTTTGGAGGCGGGCGCCATGCAGTTCGGGATCTTCACCGTCGGGGACGTCACCACCGACCCCACGACCGGTACGACACCGAGCGAGAACGAGCGGATCAAGGCGACCCTCGCGATCGCGCTCAAGGCCGAGGAAGTGGGCCTGGACGTCTTCGCGACCGGCGAGCACCACAACCCGCCGTTCGTCCCGTCCTCCCCGACGACCACGCTCGGCTACATCGCCGCCCGCACCGAGAAGCTGATCCTCTCCACCTCCACCACGCTGATCACCACCAACGACCCGGTGAAGATCGCCGAGGACTACGCCACGCTCCAGCACCTGGCCGACGGCCGCGTCGACCTGATGATGGGCCGCGGCAACACCGGCCCGGTCTACCCCTGGTTCGGCAAGGACATCCGCCAGGGCATCCCGCTCGCGATCGAGAACTACGCGCTGCTGCACAAGCTGTGGCGTGAGGACGTCGTCGACTGGGAGGGGAAGTTCCGCACCCCGCTGCAGTCCTTCACCGCGACCCCGCGCCCGCTGGACGGCGTCCCGCCGTTCGTCTGGCACGGCTCCATCCGCTCCCCGGAGATCGCCGAGCAGGCTGCCTACTACGGCGACGGCTTCTTCCACAACAACATCTTCTGGCCCATGGAGCACACGAAGAAGATGGTCGACCTCTACCGGCGCCGCTACGCCCACTACGGACACGGCACCGCCGAGCAGGCCGTCGTGGGCCTCGGCGGCCAGGTGTTCATGCGGAAGAACTCGCAGGACGCGGTCAGGGAGTTCCGTCCGTACTTCGACAACGCACCGGTCTACGGGCACGGCCCCTCCCTGGAGGACTTCACCCAGCAGACCCCGCTGACCGTCGGCTCCCCGCAGGAGGTCATCGACCGGACCCTGTCCTTCCGCGAGGAGGTCGGCGACTACCAGCGCCAGCTGTTCCTGATGGACCACGCCGGCCTGCCGCTCAAGACGGTCCTGGAGCAGCTCGACATCCTCGGCGAGGAGGTCGTGCCCGTCCTGCGCAAGGAGTTCGCCCGGCTGCGCCCGGCCGGCGTGCCGGACGCCCCCGTCCACCCCGCGGTCGCCGCCGCCCGCGCCGCCGCCACCGCCGACCCGAAGGAGCTCTGAGCACCGTGCCCGTCACCGCCCCCCTGAAGATCGTCGCCGTCGCCGCCGGGCTCAGCAGCCCCTCCTCCACCCGGCTGCTGGCCGACCGGCTCGCCGAGGCGGCCCGCGAGCGCCTGGCGGCCGACCAGGACCGCCGAGTCGAGGTCGAGGTCGTCGAGCTGCGCGATCTGGCCGTCGACATCGCCAACCACCTGGTCACCGGCTTCCCGCCGGCCGCCCTGAAGAAGGCGATCGACGCGGTGACGGGGGCCGACGGGCTGATCGCCGTGACCCCCGTGTTCACCGCCTCCTACAGCGGCCTGTTCAAGTCCTTCTTCGACCTGGTCGACAACACGGCGCTGACCGGCAAGCCCGTCGTCATCGCGGCGACGGGCGGGACGCCCAGGCACTCGCTGGTCCTGGAGCACGCGCTGCGCCCGCTCTTCGCCTATCTGCGGGCCGTCGTCCTGCCGACCGCCGTGTACGCGGCGTCGGAGGACTGGGGCTCGCACGGCGACGAGTACACCGAGGGACTGCCCTCCCGGATCCGGCGTGCGGGAGGCGAGCTCGCCTCCGCCGTCACGGGACGGGCCGTCTCGGGCGCCTCGCGGGCCCTCACGCTCGACGACGGCGAGGACGCGGTCGTGCCGTTCGCGCAGCAGCTGGCGGAACTGCGGATCGGCTGACCACGACATCGGGGGCCACCCTGCCCCCGATGCCCGATTTGACTAGAGTTGCCCCCTGTATGCCGGACATGCTCGAACACTCTGGGAGGCAGACATGGGCAGGATCGTCGTGGGCGTCGACGGATCGGACCCCTCGGTCAAGGCGCTGCGCTGGGCCGTACGCCAGGCCGAGCTGACCGGTGACACCGTCGAGGCGGTCAACAGCTGGGAGTACCCCTCGACCAGCTGGGCGTCCATGATGCCGGGCATGCCCGAGGACTTCGACCCGCAGGCGGTGGCGACCGTGGCCCTCACCGAGGCTCTGGAGGAGGCCCTCGGCACCGAAGGGGCGGCCGCGGTCGCGAAGGTCGTCGTGATCGGCAACCCCGCCCAGTCCCTGCTGGACCGATCCAGGGGAGCGAACCTGCTGGTCGTCGGCGCCCGTGGCCGCAGCGGCCTCAGGGCGACGCTGCTCGGCTCGGTCAGCCTCCACGTCGCCCAGCACGCGACCTGCCCGGTCACGGTCGTACGCGACTGACGCCCGGCCGGAGACTTCTCCGCCCGGGAACCCGCGCGCGGGAGCCCGGGCGGGCGCGAGGCCGGAGGGCGGCGACGTGGCCGGGCCGGCGGCGTCACTTCCGGTTGTAGAGCCTCATGGTCACCGCGCCGAAGACCACGACGAACAGCGCCGACCACCCCAGCGACCAGGCGATGTCCGTCGCGGGCCAGTTGCCGGCCATCAACTCGCGGACCGCGGCGGCGACATGGGTGACCGGACTGTTGTTCACGAAAGCCTGCAGCCAGCCCGGCATCGTCCTGGGATCGACGAAGACGTTGCTCAGGAACGTCAGCGGGAAGATCACCATCATGCTGACGCCCATCACCGACTTCTCGGAGCGCAGCATCAGCCCGAACATCGTCCAGATCCAGGAGAAGGAGAACGAGAACACCAGCAGGAGCGCGACACCGGCCAGCACCCCGAGCACCCCGCCGTCCGGCCGGTATCCGATGACCATGCCGACCACGAGCATCACGGCCGAGGCCAGGAGGTAGCGCACCACGTCGCCGAGCAGATAGCCGACCATCGGGGCCGGCCGCCAGATCGGCAGCGTACGGAAGCGGTCGAACACACCCTTCGCGATGTCGGTGTTGACCGCGACGCCCGTGTACATCGTGATCATCACGACGCTCATGACCAGGATCCCGGGCAGCAGGAACTGGACGTAGTCCTCGGTGGACCCGGCCAGCGCGCCGCCGAAGAGGTACGTGAACATCAGCACCATCATGACCGGGAAGACCGTCACGTCGAACAGCTGCTCCGGTACGTGCTTGATCTTCAGCATGGCCCGCCACCCGAAGGTGAACGACGCCGACAGCGCGCTGGGACGGTGCGGCCGCTCCTGGCCCACCAGCAGGGAGGCGAGTGTCTTCGCGTCCGGCGCGGCGAGCTCGGCGTCACCGCTTTCGGTCCTGGTGGGCGCGGCGCTCATGCCGCCACCCCCTTCTTGTCGGTGAGGGCGAGGAAGACCTCGTCGAGACTTGGCTGCCCCAGCGCGAAGTTGTCCACGTGGATCCCGCACCGCGCCAGCTCCGCCAGCGCCCGGGAGGCCTGCTCGGCCGCCCCCTTCCCGGTGCCGTGTCCGCCGACCCTCGCGGTCAGGGCCACCGGGTCGTGGTCCAGCTGCACGGTGGCGTCCAGCACGAGCGCCAGGACCCGCTCGGCCTCCGGCCGCTGCCCCGGGTCGCGCAGGCGCAGATGGACGGAGCCGGCGCCCACCGACGCCTTGAGCTCGCCCTTCGTCCCCTCGGCGATCACCCGGCCGTGGTCGATCACGGCGATGCGGGAGGCGAGGTGGTCGGCCTCGTCGAGGTACTGGGTGGTCAGCATGACCGTCGTGCCCTGGGCGACGACCGCTCGCACGATGTCCCACACCTGGTTGCGGCTGCGCGGATCGAGCCCGGTCGTGGGCTCGTCGAGGAAGAGCAGGTCCGGCGTGTTCAGGATGGAGGCGGCGATGTCGATGCGGCGCCGCATCCCGCCGGAGTAGTTCTTCACCTGCTTGCCCGACGCCTCTCCCAGCCCGAAGGCCTCGAGCAGCTGCGCCGCCCGGGCCCGCGCGGCGGGCTTGGAGTGGCCGAGCAGCCGTGCCAGCAGCACCAGGTTCTCCGTGCCGGTGAGGTCCTCGTCGACCGAGGCGTACTGCCCGGTGAGACTGACGCGGCCGCGGACCGTGTCGGCGTCCTTCACGACGTCGTGGCCGAAGACCCGGGCCGAGCCCGCGTCCGGCCGCAGCAGGGTCGCCAGCATCCTGACGGCGGTCGTCTTCCCGGCTCCGTTGGGCCCCAGGACTCCGTAGACGGTGCCGACGGGTACGGCGAGATCGATGCCGTCCACCGCACGGTTGTCACCGAAGACCTTCACCAGCCCCGTGGTCTCGATGGCCAGTTCAGCGCTCATGGTCCCTTCCCTGCCGGGGGTGTCGAGGTCGGACACGGCCACGATGGCACGGGGCGCTACGGCCGCGGGGCGAATCGCGCGAAGCGGGCGGAACGGGCGGGCGCGGCCACCGGACGTGATCCGGCGGCCGCTCCCCTCACTCCGGCGAGGACGGCCGGGTCAGTTCTCGCGCGTGTAGTAGAGGTAGAACATCGTGCAGAACATCCCCGCGCCGACCACCAGTCCGAGCAGGCCCGAGGCCAGCACGCTGTTGCCGTGCAGGCTGTAGAGGAAACCGATCGCACCCCCGGTGAGCACGCCGAACGCCGCGGCCCGCAGCTCGCGCGGCAGGGCCCACCGGACCTGCACGAGGGCGTAGCAGAGCACCGCGAAGGCCACCCCGGAGATGACGCCGAGCCAGATCTGCCCTCCGGTGGTCGCTCCGCCGTCCCGCTTGATGAAGAAGGCCCAGAAACCGAGGATCACGCCCAGCGCGAGGGGCATCGCCCAGGCGAGCGGCGTGTGGCCGTGGCGTGCGGGGGTGGGGGCGGGGGCCCGCGATGGTCGGCGCGTCGGCATCGTTGCGTGTGTGGCCATGGCGCACAGCTCCTTCCGTCGCCCCCGTGTTCCTCCAGCGCACACCCGGCCGGGCCACCCGGCAACTCGAATGGCGTACGGTCCGCAGCGCGACGCCCCCGCACGGGATTGGCTGGTGCCCGTGCGGACCTCTCTCTCAGTGGCCCTGTCGGCGGTGTTCCTCGTCGTGCTCGCCGTGCTGGTGCCGGTGGGCGCCGCCTCCGCCTGGGTCGACCTGGAACTCGACGACACCGACCGCTACCTCGCCGCCGTCTCCCCGCTCGCCTCCGACGAGGACGTGCGGAACACCGTGGCCACGGTCGTCACCGACGAGGCCATGAAGAACATCGACGTCGGGCCGCTCCAGGAGACCGTCGAGCGGTTCCTGCACGAGACCGCCCTGTCCTTCACCACGACCGACGCCTTCCGACGCGCCTGGGACAGCGCCAACCGGACGGCGCACGAAGCCGTGACCGCCTCACTGCGCGGGGACGACGGGCAGGCGGTGACCATCGACCTCGCACCGGTGATCGAGGAGGTCAAGAAGGAGCTGGTCAGCAGCGGGGTCCCCTTCGCCGACCAGATCCCGGTCCAGGAGACCTCGATCACCGTGCTGCCCGCCGACCGCGCCGACGGCCTGCGCGACTCCTTCAGATGGCTGCGGTACTGCAGCGTCTGGCCGGCCGTCGGGACGGTGGTGCTCCTCGTCCTGGTGCTGGGGCTGTCTCTCGTACGCGGCGGGGTGCGGGCCGGTCTGACGGCCGCCGCCGTGGCGGGCGGCGGGCTCGTCCTGGGGGCGGCCCTGCTGCGGATCGCCGTGGCCGTGGGCCGCGACCGGGCGCTGGACGAGGTTCCGGCCACCGACCGGGACGGGGCCGCCGCGGTCTACGACGCGCTGACCTCCTCCCTGCTGACCACGGCGTGGGTCGTGCTGCTCGTCGGTGCGGTCCTGGTGGTCGGCGGCATCGTGGGACGGGTCGTCGCGGCCCGCCGGGAGCGGGCCTCCGGCAGGCGCGGACGCCCTGGCCCCGCCACCGGCGGCACGCCCGTGTGAGAGGGCCCGGGCCCGACGTGCGCGGCCGCGTGGGCCGGGCGAGAGTGGGAGGCGTGAGTGCAGGGGGCGACTGAGAGGCCTGCCGTATGCGTGCCATCGCTGTCAGCGCGTTCTGTACGGAGCCCTGTCTCGTCGAGGTTCCGAAGCCCGATCCCGGGCCGGGCGAGGTACGGGTGAAGGTCGAGTACGCGGCCCTCAACCCGCTCGACTGGCAGACCGCCGACGGCGCTCCCGACGGAGCCGTCCCGCATGTGTTCCCGTTCGTCCTGGGCACCGACTTCGCGGGCCGCGTGGACATGATCGGCAGCGGCGACAACAGCTTCCGGGTCGGTGACCCGGTCTTCGGCCGGGTCACGGCACCGCCCAGGGGGCGCTGCGGGGCGTACGCCGAGTACGTCTGCGTCCCCCAGGACTCCCCGATCGCCCTGGTCCCGCGCGACCTGCCGCTCCGGAGCGCGGCGGCGCTGCCGTCGGCCGGGACGACCGCCGCGCAGATCCTGTCGAGCACCGCCGTGCGCAGCGGGCTGAGCCTGCTTCTCGTCGGGGCGACCGGCGGCGTCGGCAGCTTCCTGACGCAGCTCGCGGCGGACCGCGGCATCGGCGTCGTCGCCGCCGTGCGGGGCGACGAGGGCCGGCGGATGAAGGAGCTCGGCGCCGCCGCCACCGTGGACACGACCACCGGCCCCGAAGCACTGGAAGCCGCGGTACGCGGCCTCTACCCGGACGGCGTCGACGCGCTCGTCGACCTCGTCTCCACGGACGACGCCTCGTTCGCCGTGTACGCCGCCCTCGTGCGGGACGGCGGGGTCACCGTCACCACCCGGGGGGTCGCGGCACCGCCCGGTGTCGCCTGGACCGACTTCCGGCTCGCGCCGAACGCCGCGCTGCCCGACGAGCTGGCCGCGGCGGCGGCCCGCGGAGAGCTGACCGTGCCGATCGACATGGAGCTTCCCCTGGAGAAGGCCCCGCAGGCACTGGTCCAGAACCGCGCGGGCGGGGCGCGCGGCAAGACCGTCTTCGGCATCTGAAGGACACCCGACCGGGAGAGGCTCATGGGCGACCAGGACATCTTCGAGGACATCGACGGGCTGATCACCGAGGAGCGCGCCCTGCGGGCCCGCTCCACCGCCGAGCTGGGCCTCTCCTCCGGGGAGCGGGCCCGGCTGCGCGAGGTGGAGGTCCGTCTCGACCAGTGCTGGGACCTGCTGCGACAGCGGCGCGCGCTCAGCGAGTACGGCGAGGACCCGAAGGAGGCCAGGGTGCGTCCCGCCGACGAGGTGGAGGGCTACCAGAGCTAGGGTCCTTCGTCCGGATCGGGCTGGAGCCCAGCATGATCCGGACGAGAGGCCCTCAGGCCTGGCCCGGCCGTTCGGGGGCGGTGGCCTGCCGCACGCACGCGCGCAGGAGGGTTCGGCGCTGTTCGTGCACCTCGGCGGGCTCGTCGGCCGTCGCCGCGTACACATTGCTGACCGGCGACCAGGCCATCGACATGGCGATGACCATGGCCATCACGTCGAACGGCTTCCCCTGTCGCACTCGGCCGGCGTCCTGAGCCTCGGCGATGAGACCCAGCTTGTGGTCCTCCAGGTCCCGCCTCTCCGGTACGAGGGGACCGGCCGGCCGGCGTTCCAGGCGCGCCCAGGTAGCCAGCCGGATGAGATCGGGGCGGAGGAGGTACTCGTCGTAGAGGCGCACCGCCCAGTCCGCCAGGTCGTCCGCGTCGATCGGGACGACGTTCATGATGCGCTCCAGCGAGGCGTAGAAGATCGCGTCGAAGAGCCTCTCCTTGTTGCCGAAGTACGCGTAGAGCTGCGCCTTGTTGGTGTGCGCGGCGGCCACCATCCGCTCGATGCGCGCACCGGCGATCCCGTACTCGGCGAACTCCTGCGTCGCCGCGTCCAGAATCCGCTGGTAGGTCGCGGCTCCACGCGGGGTCAAGGGCTGGTCCACCATGCCGGCGACGCTACCAGACAGAACGGTTTGTTTGCTTATCGCGAGCAGCGCGCCTACCTTCAAATAGACAGAACAGTCTGTTTGAAGGAGCCCCACTGTGCGTACGACATCCGGCTGGCAGGCCGACCGGTCCACGGGAGCACTCCGGCTCACCTCACTGGAGCGCCGCGACCTGCGGCCCGACGACCTCGCGGTCCGCGTGGACCACTGCGGCGTCTGCCACTCCGACCTTCACGCCCTGCTCTCCTGGCTCGACCGGGGGGACACGGAAAAGCCCACGCTCGTACCGGGACACGAATTCACCGGAGTCGTGACGGGAACCGGGTCGGCCGTCACCCGCTTCACGGTCGGCGACCCGGTGGCGGTGGGCAACATCGTCGACTCCTGCGGCACCTGCACCATGTGTCTGGCCGGCCAGGAGAACTTCTGCCGCACCTTCCCGACCCTGACCTACGGCGGCGCCGACCGGGAGGACGGCACCGTCACGCTGGGCGGCTACTCCCGCGAGTACGTCGTCCGCGACGCGTTCGCCTACCCGCTGCCCCCCGGGCTGGACCCGGCCGGTGCCGCGCCCCTGCTCTGCGCCGGAATCACCGTCTGGGAACCCCTGCACGCGCTGGGTGTGGGCCCCGGCAGCCGCGTGGCCGTGGCCGGGCTGGGCGGTCTGGGCCACCTGGCGGTCAGGATGTCCGTGGCGCTGGGTGCGACCACCTCGGTCATCAGCCGCTCCCCGGACAAGGCCGAGGACGCGCGCCGCCTCGGCGCCCACAGCCTCGTCGTCTCCACGGACGAGGCCCGGATGGAGGCCGCCCGGGACGGGTTCGACGTCGTCATCGACACCATCTCCGCCCCTCACGACCTCGGCCCGTACCTACGGCTGGTCGCCCTGGACGGCACTCTCAGCCACCTCGGGCATCTCGGACCGGTCACCGTGGACACCACAGACCTGCTGATCGGCCGGAAGAAGCTCAGTTCCGCGGGTAGCGGAGGCCGCCCCGCGACCGCGGCCATGCTGGACTTCTGCGCCGAGAAGGGGATCACCGCCGAGATCGAGGTCCTCCCCTCGGCCCGGGTGAACGAGGCCCTCGACCGGCTGGGCCGCAACGACGTGCGCTACCGGTTCGTCCTGGACATGTCCGACCTGGACCGGGAGTGACCCCGACAGGGGGACAGGGCGGAGCGTCCGCCGTCGGGCGACCGGGACCGGGAAGAAAGAAGAGGGAGGCCTATCCGGCGTCGGGACCCCGGCCCTGGAGGCGTTCCATCTCGCGGCGGTCCCGCTTGGTGGGACGCCCCGTGCCCCGGTCGCGGACCGGGACCTGGACCGCCGCCTCGCGGGGCGGCGGGGGCGGGCTGTTGTCGACGAAGCACTCCACAGCGACCGGCGGCCCGACGCGCTTCTTCACGATCTTCGAGACGACGACGATCCGGTCCCGGCCCGCGTGCCGCAGCCGCACCTCGTCGCCCGTGCGCAGGGCCTGGGCGGGCTTCGCGCGCTCGCCGTTGACCCGCACGTGTCCCGCACGGCAGGCGGCAGCCGCCTGCGACCGGGTCTTCGTCAGCCGGACCGCCCAGATCCAGGCATCGACCCGGACGCTTCCCTCCGCCTGCGGCGCCTCACCGGAAACCATGCGTCCGACTCTAATCCGATGAGGCGCCCCGGTGGGGTCAGGAGCCGAAGCCGCTGATGACGTCACCCATGTCGTAGCCGTACAGCTCCCGCTTGCACAACCCGCACCGGCTCGGCGCGTGCTCGCTGAGCGACCAGAGCTTCGGCGCGACGCCGTCGCCACGGCCGTGCGCGAGGTACAGGTCCTCGGGGCCGAACGAGCTCTCCAGGATCTTCGGGTTGCCGACGAGCTGCGGCGTGCCGTCCACGGTCCCCGGGGTGGCCTGGAGCAGCCGGCCGTTGTCGTAGGCGTTGCTGCGGTGGAAGTACCACTTCCCCTCGTAACGGGTGGCGCCCTGGATCTTGTGCCAGAGGGACTCACCGCCGAAGGTGCCGGTGTCCGGCAGCCCGTAGGCGAGGTCCGCCTTGGCCGTGGTGCCCGCCGCACCCTCGACGGCGGCGGTGAGCGCGGTCATGGGGTACGTGCCGACGCGGCCGTGGCTGGTGCCGCCGTTGTTGAAGTTGCAGTACTCGCCGAGGATCAGGTGGTCGTCGCCGGTCCGGTCGAGCGAGACGTACGAGGCCTTCGGACGGCCGGTGGCGTAGCACTGGTTCTCGGCGGTGGTGCCGCTGTTCCTCGCCGTGGTGAACCTCAGCGTGGCGACCTGGGGCATCACGTAGCGGTAGCCGTAGGCGTACCAGACGTTGTTCTGGCGGCCGACCCGCTTCTTGTCCACGACGTTGCTGACCAGTCCGTCCGGCGTCGGGTCGTGGACCGCGGAGTCGTTGTCGGGGTTCAGGTCCATGATCCGGCGGAGGTCGAAGACCCGCATGCCGTTGGCCGTGTCGGCGACGTAGAGGTAGTTGCCGTACCAGACCATGCCGCCGGCGTGGATGCCGTTCTGCGCCCTGCATGAGTCCGTCACGCCGGACGCCGGCGTACAGGTGCCCTCGCTCGCGTGCAACGCGTCGAAGGAGATGTGGTCCTTGGAGTTCATGTAGGGCCAGGCCAGCAGCACATGGCGGTACTTGTCGGTGGCCTGATTGAAGAAGCTGACCCGTATGCCCTTCTCGTTGCAGGCGTCGGAGGCGGACGCCTGCACACAGTTGTCCCGGCCGGAGACGTAGTTGCTGCGGCCCGGGTTCTGGCCGTCGTAGCCGCCCACCGCGATCGGCTCCGCGTCGGACGTGCCCCAGTCCTCGTCCTCCTGGGCGTCCGACACGCCGGTGACGGCCTGCGGGATCCACTCCGATGAGGTGGCGTCGTCGTCCTCCCAGCAGACGCGGGGCGCGGCGACCAGGTCCGGGCCGTAGATGCCGGCGTCGCCGCAGGCCGAGTTCCAGCCCGCGTCCCGGTTGGCCTGCGTCATGAGTTCGGTGAGGCCCTGCTTCGGGAGGGCCGCGTCCAGCTTGTCGACCAGGCCGGTCAGGCCGGTGCCGGCCTCTAGGGTGAAGTCGGCCGGGCGCCCGGGGACCACGGCCTGCGCGCCGGCCCTCGCCCGTGCGGAGGGCGCGGCGGCACCCGTGCCCGCCAGGTCGTCCTGCTCCCCCTCCGGGGCGTCCGCGAAGCCGTCGTCCGGCATGCCTTCATGGCCCGGGACGGGATCGTCCGCCGCGACGGTGCGCGGGGCGGGGGCGGCAGTGGCGCCCGTCGCCGGCACGAGTGCGGACAGCAGTGCGCCTGCTGCCACGGCACAGGCGGCGAGGCGTGTCCTGCGGGATGGCTGTCCCATGTGGGGCCCTTCGTGAGTGCGCTGAGTGACCGGCCGGTGCGCCTGATGCCTCATCAGGCGCACCGGCCGGTCACGCTAGCAACGCGACTCGGCTCCACATGGGCACATTTGAACGACACACATCAGCTGTCCACGCCGCAGGCACAGGCCGTAGGCGGGCCTCCGGTTCGAGCCGTCGCGGGCGGGCCGGCCCGCCCTGACCGGCCGGCCCGCCCGGACCCGCTCAGACGCCGATGTCGCCGCCGTCCTTGCGCCATACGGCCACGACCGACGGCCGGACGATCCGGCCCGGCCCGTCCGGCCAGGCGCTCGCCGGCTTCTCGACGGACGCCCCGTCGACCTCGCCCGGGTGCTGCACGGCGACCAGGACGCGGCGGTCCTGGATCAGCGGCCCGCAGGTCTCGGCCCCGGTCGGCACGGTCAGGAACTGCTTGAGCTCACCCCGCCGGTCGCCCTGGGTGGCGACACCGAACAGCCCGTCGTGCGAGCCGAGCTGGTTGCCGTCCGTGGAGATCCAGAGGTTGCCGTGGGCGTCGAAGGCCACGTTGTCCGGGCAGGAGATGGGGCTGACCTTCTCCTTGGGGAAGCCGGAGAAGTACGTCGCCGGGTCCTCCGGGTCACCCGCGACGAGGAAGAGCCTCCAGGCGAAGCCGTCGCCCGCCGGGTCGTCCCAGTGCTCGGCGAGCTCCAGGATCTGACCGTGCTTGTTGGCGTTGCGCGGGTTGGCCTCGTCGGCGCCGGGCTTGCCGGCCTTGCCGCGGTCGGTGTTGTTGGTGAGGGCGACGTAGACCCGGCCGGTACGCGGCGAGGGCTCGACGTCCTCGGGGCGGTCCATCTTCGTGGCACCGACCTTGTCACCGGCCATGCGGGTGAAGACGTAGACCTCGTCGGCGGTCATGCCCGGCACGTGCGAGGTCTCTCCGGTCGCCAGCGGGATCCAGACACCGCTGCCGTCGAACTCGCCGTCCGAGGGGAGCTTGCCCGTGCCGTCGAACTCGGCGGCCGGGGAGTCGCCCGTCAGCTTGGCGACGTACAGGGTGCCCTCGTCCAGCAGGGTCAGGTTGTGCTCGCGGGCGGCCCGGGAGTTCCCCTTCTTCATCCTCTTGCTGGAGACGAACTTGTAGAGGTAGTCGAAGCGTTCGTCGTCGCCCATGTAGACGACCGGGCGTCCGTCGGCGGTCAGCCGGGGCTGCGCGGCCTCGTGCTTGAAACGGCCGAGCGCGGTCCGCTTGCGGGGCGTGGAGTCGGGGTCGTACGGATCGAGCTCGACGACCCAGCCGAAGCGGTGCGCCTCGTTGGGCTCCTGCTTCAGGTCGAAGCGCTTGTCGAACAGCTCCCACTTGCGTTCGGTCGCGGCCGTTCCGATGCCGTAGCGCTTGTCGGTGTCGCTGGAGCCGTTGGCGAAGTACTGGTTGAAGTTCTCCTCGCCGTGCAGCGTGGTGCCCCACGGAGTGGTGCCGCCCGCACAGTTGTTGAGGGTCCCCAGGACCCGGCTGCCGGTGCGGTCGGCGGAGGTGCGGAGCAGCGGGCTGCCCGCGGCCGGGCCGGTCACCCGGAACTCACTCGTCGCGGTGAGGCGGCGGTTCAGCGGGTGGCGGTTGACCGGGGTGAGCTTGCCGGTGCGGTTCTCCTCCTGGACCACGACCACGGAGAGTCCGTGCGCGGCCCAGGCGATCTCCACCTGCTCCCGTGTCGGGTTGGCCGGATCGTAGCCACGGAACATCAGGATCTCGTCCGTGTACTCGTGGTTGGCGACCAGCACCTGACGGCCGCGCTCGCCCGTGAGCGGGAGCAGGGAGAGGAAGTCGTTGTTGTAACCGAACTGCTTCGCCTGCGCCTTCGCGGACTGCTTGTCCGGGTCGAAGTCGGGGGCGCCGCGAAGAATCGGTTCGCCCCAGCGGATCACCACGTTCTGGCCGTAGCCGTCGGGGATGGTGACCTTGTCGTCCTTGTTGGGCGCGACGGCCGCGAAACGCAGGCCACGGGCACCCGAAGGAGTGGGCTTCGGCCTGCCGCCGGTACGGCCCGGGAGCGGTGCGGCCTCGGCGTTCGGGGCAGCGGGACCACCGAGCGCGACGGTTCCGGCGGCGGTGGCCACGGTCACCACGGCGGCGGCGCGCATCATCGACCGGCGTGACAGGGCACCGGCGATGATGTCGCCGGCGTACTCGTTGTCGCTGGTGTTCGGGATCTCCTGGAAGCAGGCGTCACCGCAGCGGTAGCGGCAGGTCAGCGCAGAGCGCCCGCCCGGGTGCGAGCCGATGAGCGGCAGCAGGTTGCGCACGTTTTCGTCCCTCCGTCTGTGTGTCACGCGTGACGGTAGGTGCGCATCCACGCCATCCGTGGGACTGCCGGTGAACAGAGGGTGAAGTCCGGGACACCGCTGGCCTCCCGGCCTTCCAGGGCTCGGTTACGACTCGGTTGGAGCTCGGTTGACGCAGGGGCGGGCCGCGCAGCCGAACGGCCGGATCCGGCCGCTAACCTTACGTATCCGCCCTGGCCAGGGATGAATTCCCGCAGTACGGACATTTATCGCACCCAACTCATGCGAAAGGCCTCGCCCATGGGCATTCGGAGCATGCTGCGCAAGGTGTTCGGCCGGACGGAGCAGGACGAGCCGACCACGGCCACCGTCCCGCCCCAGGCCGAGCGCACCCAGCCCACGGAGCCGGACACCACTACTTCGGCGGCCGAGCCCGCGAAGGCCTCGGTACCGGCCCCGGCCTCCTCCTCGGACCGGTCCACCGGTGCCGAGCACGACAACGGACAGGCGTCGGACCTGGTGGCGGCGGCCTTCGACAAGGCGGCCACGACTGCTGCTCCGGTCTCCGCACCCGCGCCGAGGGTTCCGGCCCAGGGGTCGGACCCGGAGGCCAAGCCGGTGGCGGACTCCGTGGAGGACGCGACCGCGGTGACCGCCGTCGAGGCCGAACCGGTCACCGCGGCACCGATCACGATCGACATGGACCCGGAGCCGGAGCCGGAAGCGGAAGCGGAGGCCGGGGCCGAGGAGGCGTCCGTCGCCGCGCCCGCGAAGCCGGAGGGGGCGGTCGAGGCCGCCCCCGGGACCGATGCCGCCCCCGTCGCACCCGCCGAAGTTGACGCGGTCGACGCGGTTGACGAGGCCGACGCTCCTGCCGCACGTGACACGCGGTCACCTGCGGTCGAGGAGCCCGCCACCGCCGAGGTACCTGCCGTCGAGACGCGGACGGAGGCCGCTCCCGCGCCGGCCGCCGCCGCGGAGCCCGACGAGAAGCGCGTCGCCGAGGCGGCCGCCCAGCCGGTGGCCGCCGCCGAGCCCGCGGTCGTCGCGGCCCCCGAGCCGGTGGCCGCCGAACCCGAGCCCGTCGTGGCTCCCGAGGCCGTCGCCGAGCCGGTCGCGGCCCCCGTGACCGAGGCCGTCGCCGAGCCCGAGCCGGTCGCGGCCGAGCCCGTCGTCGCCGAGGCCGTCGCGACGCCTGAGCCCGTCGCCGTCGAGGCCGTCGCGACGCCTGAGCCCGTCGTCGCCGCGCCCGAGCCGGTAGCCGCGCCTCAGCCCGTCGCCGAGCCCGCGCCGGAGGTCAAGGCCGTCCCCGCGGGCAAGCCCGCCGTCACCCTCGCCCGGGTCAAGGCAGCGGCACCCGGGCTGGTCGCCCCGTACAAGGCCGCCCAGGCCGGGCTGAAGGCCCAGGGCCTCACCGGGATGCGGGCCACCGTGTACCTGGTGCTCGACCGGTCCGGGTCCATGCGGTCGTTCTACAAGGACGGCAGCGCCCAGCACCTGGGCGACCGCACCCTGGCGCTCGCCGCGCAGCTCGACGCGAACGCCACCGTGCCCGTCGTCTTCTTCTCGACCGACATCGACGGCACCGGGGCGATCGACCTCACCTCCCACGAGGGCAGGATCGACGAGCTGCACGCGGGACTCGGCCGCCTGGGCCGTACGAACTACCACCGGGCCGTCGAGGAGATCGTCACGCACTACGAGAAGTCCGGAGCCACCGGTCCGGCACTGGTGATCTTCCAGACGGACGGCGCCCCGGACGCCAAGGTGGCGGCGAAGCAGGCGCTGGCGGACGCCGCACGACTGCCGCTGTACTTCCAGTTCGTCGCCTTCGGCGACGAGGACGCGAAGGGCTTCGACTTCCTGCGCAGGCTGGACGTCGAGAACGCCGGGTTCTTCCACGCGGGCCCCGCCCCGCGCGAGGTGCCCGACGCGACGTTCTACCGGGAGGTGCTCGCCGGGCTGCCCGCCTGGGCCGCCGCCCGCCAGGTGGCCGCGGAGGCCTGACCGGCCGGCAGTCGTACGGTCACGGCGAGCCCGCCCTCCGGGCCGGGTACCGCCGTGGCCGTACCGCCGTGGGCCACGGCGATGGACCGCACGATCGACAGCCCGAGCCCCGACCCCTGCCCCATCCGGTCCCGGCCCTCCCCGCGCCGGAACGGCTGGAAGAGCCCGGCGATGTCCTCCTCGGCCACCACGGGCCCCGTGTTGCGGACCGCCAGGGACCCGTCCGCCGACAGCGACACCTCCACCCGGCCGCCGGGCACGTTGTACCGCACCGCGTTGGACAGCAGGTTCGCCACGAGTTGCGCGAGCAGTTGCCGGTTCCCCCGTACGACGCAGAGCTCGGCCGTGACGGTGATCTCCGGGTGGGACGCCGCCGCACGCCCCGCGGCCACCGGCGGACGCCCGGTCTCCTCCGCCACCACCTGAGCGAGGTCGACCTCCGCGCTCTCGCTCCTCGCCAGCCCCCGCTCGCTGCGCGCCAGCACCAGCAGCCCCTCGATGAGCCGCTCGCTGCGCCGGTTGTTGTCCAGCAGGGTCTGCCGGGTCCGTGCGAGGTCCTCCGGCGACGGGTCGTCGAGGCCCACCTGGATGGCCGCCCTCTGCGTCGCCAGCGGCGTACGCAGCTCGTGCGAGGCGTTCGCGATGAACCTCCGCTGGCTGTCGAAGGCCTTCTCCAGCCGGGCCAGCAGCGCGTCGAGGGTCTTCCCCAGCTCCCTCAGCTCGTCGTCGGGGCCGCTGGAGGCGATCCGCTCGTGCAGGGTGTGCTCGGAGAGCCGGCGCGCCTTCGCCGTCATGGCGTGGACGGGCCGCAGCACCCGCCCCGCGGTCCACCAGCCCACGCCGACCGCGCACCCCGTCATCACGAGCAGGGCCGCGGCCGACCAGTACAGGAGCTCCCGGCTCGCGGCGTCGCTGACGTCGTCGGTGACGTCGTAGACCGTGGGCGGACCGATGCGGCCCCGCGCGTGGAGGGGGCCGTTGACCGCGAACCCCGGCTGGGCGACCGCGGCGGAGGTGGCGATGGCCCGCGCCCGCGAGTCCGTACCGGCGCGCGAGGCCAGATTGACCGTGGCGAGCAGCGCCGTGCCGAGGACCAGGAAGACACCGCCGTAGACGAGGGCGATCCGCATCCGGATGGTCGTGTGCCTGACCGGCGGTGCCCCCGCGGCCCGCACCGGTCCGAGCAGCCGGCTCACAGGGCGTACCCGACGCCCTGCACGGTGCGGATCAGCGCGGGTTCCCCCAGCTTGGCGCGGAGCTTGCTCATGCAGACACGGACGGCGCCGGTGAAGGGATCCGCGTTGGCGTCCCAGGCACGCTCCAGCAGCTCCTCCGCGCTGACCGTGCCCCCGTCCGCCTCCAGCAGCAGCTGCAGCACCGTGAACTCCTTCGGAGACAGGTCCAGGTCCCGCCCGTCCCGGGTGGCGGCCCGCCGGGCGCTGTCCAGCCGGATGCCGTGTCTCTCCAGCTGCGGCGGCACCGGCCGGGCGCTGCGCCGGCGCAGGGCGCGCACCCGGGACACCAGCTCCGGGAATTCGAAGGGTTTGCTCACGTAGTCGTCGGCGCCGAGATCGAGCCCCTCCACCCGGTCCTCCATGGTCCCGGAGGCGGTGAGCATCAGGATCCTGGTCCTGGAGCCGGCGGAGACGAGCCTGCGGGCCACGTCGTCGCCGTGCACCCGGGGAAGATCCCGGTCCAGGACGACGACGTCGTAGTCGTGCAGCCCCAGATAGGCGAGCGCCGCGTCACCGCTGTACACGGTGTCGACGGCGAAGCCGGCCCTCCGCAGTCCGGTCGCCACCAGCTCCGCCAGGATCTCCTCGTCCTCGGCGACCAGTACCCGCATCGTGTTGTCCCCTGCCTCGTGCACGCGTGCCCACTCCTCCCAGGATGCGTCTTTGGTACGGGAAAGGATGTTTCGCAAAGCTCTCGGGAGCCGGGGCGGGCGATATCGATGTGAGTGGATCTTCCACGGGCCGTTAGGATTTCGACCATGGCGGCCACTGGATCCGAGAAGCAAGGGGGCGACGGCGTGAAGAGTTTCTACGTATCGACCCCCATCTACTACGTCAACGACGCTCCTCACCTGGGGCACGCCTATACGACCGTCGCAGGCGACGTGCTCACCCGCTGGCACCGCCAGCGCGGCGAGAAGGTGTGGTACCTCACCGGCACGGACGAGCACGGTCAGAAGATCATGCGCACGGCCGAGGCGAACGACGTCACGCCCCAGGCCTGGTGCGACAAGCTCGTCGAGGAGGCCTGGAAGCCCCTCTGGGAGCACCTGCACATCGCGAACGACGACTTCATCCGTACGACGGAGAAGCGGCACACCGACCGTGTGCAGGAGTTCGTGCAGGACCTGTACGACAAGGACCAGATCTACAAGGGCGGGTACGAAGGCCCGTACTGCGTGGGCTGCGAGGAGTACAAGCTCCCCGGCGACCTGATCGAGGCCGAGGACGGCACCAAGCTGTGCCCGATCCACAAGAAGCCGGTGGAGCTCCTCAAGGAGGAGAACTACTTCTTCAAGCTCAGTGAGTACGGCCCGAAGCTCATGGAGTTCTACGCGGCCAACCCGGGCTTCATCCAGCCCGAGTCCGCCCGCAACGAGATCGTGAACTTCGTCAAGCAGGGCCTGCAGGACCTGTCGATCTCCCGCTCGACCTTCGACTGGGGCGTCCCGGTCCCCTGGGACCCG
The DNA here is from genome assembly GCF_044765765.1 of Streptomyces sp. NPDC102402. Lineage (NCBI taxonomy): Bacteria > Bacillati > Actinomycetota > Actinomycetes > Kitasatosporales > Streptomycetaceae > Streptomyces > Streptomyces sp. NPDC102402. Next base: position 709,961 of record NZ_JBIWKR010000001.1, on the reverse strand, counting down.
AAGCACGTCATCTACGTGTGGATCGACGCGCTGCTCAACTACGCGACGGCCGTCGGCTACGGCGCCAACCAGGAGAAGTTCGACGCCACCTTCCCGGCGGACGTGCACCTGATCGGCAAGGACATCCTGCGCTTCCACTCGGTCATCTGGCCGGCCATGCTGATGGCGCAGGGCCTGCCGCTGCCCGGCAAGGTCGTCGCCAACGGCTGGCTGATGGTCGGCGGCGAGAAGATGTCCAAGTCGAACCTGACGGGCATCAAGCCGCAGGACCTGACCTCGCACTTCGGCGTGGACGCCTACCGCTGGTACTTCCTGCGGGCCATCGCGTACGGCAGCGACGGCTCGTTCTCCTGGGAGGACTTCAGCGCCCGCTACACCTCCGAGCTCGCCAACGACTACGGCAACCTCGCCTCGCGCGTCGCCGCCATGGTCGGCAAGTACTTCGGCGGCGCGCTCCCGGAGGCCACGGCCGCCGGGGACGCCGAGCGTGCGGTCCAGGAGGGTCTGGCGCAGGCGGTCGCGGCGGCCGATCAGAAGATCGGCGAGGAGCTGGACTTCCAGGGCGGCATCCTGGCGGTCTTCGACTTCGTGAAGCAGGTCAACGGCTACATCACGGAGCAGGAGCCCTGGAAGGTCGCCAAGGACACGTCCCCGGAGGGACAGGCCCGCCTCGCGACCATCCTGTACACGGCGGCCGAGTCGCTGCGCGGAGTCGCGGTCCTGCTCAACGCCGTCATGCCGGACACCTCGCAGAAGCTGTGGGACTCCCTGGGCGCCGAGGCGTCCCTGGGTGCCCTGGCCGACCAGCCGGTCCAGGACGCGGGCCACTGGGGTCTGCTGCCCGTCGGCTCGACGGTGACGAAGGGCGCGGTGCTGTTCCCGCGCCTGGAGGAGAAGCCCGCATAACCGGCGTACGCGTGAAGGAGCCCGGCCCCCGATGTCCAGGGGCCGGGCTCCTTCGCGCGGCCCGGTGGCGGCCTGCCGGGTTCAGCGGGCCAGCGACGCCGCGTCCCCCATCACGATCACCGGGTTCTTCTCCGGGTCCAGGGTGAGCAGGAGCTCCCGCATCCGGTCCTCGGTCAGCGAGACACAGCCCTGCGTGGGACCGCCGTGGTCCACGTGGACCCAGATGCCGCCACCCCTCTCCCCGCCGAGCGGCCGGGTACGGTCCAGCGGGCTCGTACCGGGGGCGCGGTTGTAGTTGATGGCGACGACGTAGTCGAAGGAGCCTTCCAGGGGCTCCCCCAGGAAGCCCTCTCCGCTCACCGAGAAGCGGGACTGCTCGTCGTACGGCAGCAGTGCGCCCGGGTCGGGGAGGCGGCCGCCCGCGTCGGTGAGGCCGAAGACCCCGACGGGTGAGCGGAGATCGTCGGCGACGTGGTGGTCCGTCCAGCCCTCCATCCCGTTGTGGGCGGGCCAGGGCCCCGCCCCGGGTCTCCAGCCGCGCGCGGGATCGTCCCGGCTGTAGAGCGTGACCGCGGAACGGTTGGAGTCGGGCCCCTGCCCGGTGACCACCACGGCCTGCCTCGCGGTCACCGGGATCCGCGCCCGGGTCTCCGGGCCGAGGTCCGGGATCTCAGCCGGAGCGACGAAGGGCTCCACCGTGCGGGACGGCGCGGGTGAGGCCCCGGGCCCACCCGCGCCCCGGGGCGCCGACGGGTCGGAGGTCTGCACCGCACCGGCGGAACAGCCGATGACCAGGACGAAGAGGGCGACGAGAAGGACGTACGGGCGACGCGGTACGGACACGGTGCGGAACTCCTCGGTGGCGGGCGGGCGAGCACTTCCGGTGCCAGTCCTTGCCGGGCCGGGCGGCGCCGAACCCGAACCGGGGCCATCCGGATGTACCCGCTCCGCGTACCCGCTCACGGCGAGTTCCGCACGTCTCACCCGTACGCAGGAAGGTGGCCCGGGACCGCAGCGGCCCTGGGCCACCTCTCACCGGACTCCCGCGGAGTCCCTAGAGGTCCGTGCCGTCGTGGGTCTCGTCGGGGTCGACGCCCATCGTGATCGAGCCGATGACGCCCCTCGCCATCCTGCCCTTGCGGTACGAGAGCTTCAGCAGGCCGCCGGTCACTCCGCTCCGGTCGTAGATGGTGTCCTCGGTCAGGGTCGTGCGGGTGGTGGTGCTCGTCGAGTACGGCTCCTCCTCCGCGGAGTCGAGCACCGCGGACTCGGCGAAGAAGAACTGGCCCGTGTGACAGGTGTGCCCGCCCTCGTACCCGGCGTCCGTCATCGTCCCGCCGACGTGGACCTTGGTGTGGATGTGCACGGCCCGGCCCTGGTACCAGCCCGGGAAGACCGTGGTGAACTCCACGTACCCGTGCTGGTCGGTGAGCTGGGTGCCCCGCAGATACCGCTCGTCGTCGGTGGGTTCACTGTGCCCACCGCCTCCACCGCCGGGGCCTCCGGACGGGGGTGTCCCGGTCGGCGTACCGGTCGGCGCGTCCGTGGGGGCGCCGCTGGGCGGAGTCCCGCCGCCGGGACCGCCCTGGCTCATGCTCTCGTAACCGGAGTAGATCCCCAGCGCGTCGCAGTGCCAGATGTCGACGGCCGCCCTCTTCAGCGGTGTACAGGTGTCGGAGTCGATCACCTTGAGACGGAGGGTCAGCGGGATGCCCTCCCTGTCCTCGGTGATGTCCTTCCGGATCCTGTCGGCGTCGATGTAGTACGGCCCCTCGGTGGTCTCCGAGGTCAGCCGGTAGCACTCCTCGCCCTGGCCGGCCTTCTTGCTGCCGCTCTTCTCCTCGCCTGCCGAGGCAGTCGCCACGACTCCGGCGCCGATGCCCGCGGCAGCCATGACCGCGCCTCCTGCGAGGATCACGCGCCGGCGGGTCAGATCCTTCTTGTGCGCGGGTCCCTGATTGTCTGTCATGAGGGGTGAGGCTAGGCAGCCCGGCTGGCAGGGACGTGGGTGCGGGCTGTGCGTTCCTGTGCGTATCCCGTGCTCCTACGAGAACAGTCCCCGGCCGGAGGGCCGGGGACTGTTTCACGTGGAACCGAAGCGGAACCGCTGACGCCTACTTCGCGCCCGTGTCCCTCGCCACCGAGTCCTTGGCCTCCGCCCTGTCCCGGGCCTCCGCCTTGTCCTTGGCCGACGCGACGGGCTTGCGGAGCTGGATGTTCAGCTCGCGCAGGCGGGTCTCGTCCAACTCGCTCGGGGCACCCATCATCAGGTCCTGCGCGTTGCCGTTGAGCGGGAAGGCGATCGTCTCCCGGATGTTGGGCTCGTCGGCCAGCAGCATCACGATGCGGTCGACGCCCGGGGCGATGCCGCCGTGCGGCGGGGCGCCGAGACGGAACGCGCGCAGCATGCCGGCGAACTCGCGCTCGACCGTCTCCGCCTCGTAGCCGGCGATCTCGAAGGCCTTCAGCATGACCTCGGGCTCGTGGTTACGGATGGCGCCGGAGGACAGCTCGATGCCGTTGCAGACGATGTCGTACTGCCACGCCAGGATGTCGAGCGGGTCCTTCTCCTCCAGGTCCTTCATGCCGCCCTGGGGCATGGAGAACGGGTTGTGCGAGAAGTCGATCTTCCCGGTGTCCTCGTCCTTCTCGTACATCGGGAAGTCGACGATCCAGCAGAAGCGGAAGACGCCCTCCTCGAAGTGGCCGGCGCGCTTGGCGGCCTCGACGCGGACGACGGACATGATCTTGGAGACCTCGTCGAACTCGCCCGCGCCGAAGAAGACGGCGTGGCCGGGGACGAGGGACAGACGCTCCGTGAGGGTCTTGATGTCCGTCTCGGTGAGGAACTTGGCGATCGGGCCCGCCAGCGTGCCGTCCTCGCCGACGCGGACCCAGGCGAGGCCCTTGGCGCCGTGCTCGACCGCGTACGCACCGAGGCCGTCGAAGAACTTGCGCGACTGGCCCGCGGTGTCCGGCACCGGGAGGGCGCGGACGTGCTTGCCGGCGAAGGCCTTGAACTCCGAGTCCGCGAAGACGTCGGAGATGTCGACGAGTTCCAGCTGGGCACGCAGGTCCGGCTTGTCGTTGCCGTACTTCAGCATCGACTCGCGGAACGGGATGCGCGGGAACGGCGAGGTGACAGGGCGGCCGTTGCCGAACTCCTCGAAGAGCTCGGTCATGAGCTTCTCGATCGGCTGGAAGACGTCCTCCTGCTCGACGAACGACATCTCGACGTCGAGCTGGTAGAACTCACCGGGCGAACGGTCCGCGCGGGCGTCCTCGTCGCGGAAGCACGGCGCGATCTGGAAGTAGCGGTCGAATCCGGAGATCATCAGCAGCTGCTTGAACTGCTGCGGCGCCTGCGGGAGCGCGTAGAACCTGCCCGGGTTCAGGCGGGACGGGACCACGAAGTCGCGGGCGCCCTCGGGGGACGTCGCGGCGAGGATCGGGGTCGCCATCTCGTTGAAGCCGAGGGCCACCATCTTGGAGCGGATGGAGGCGATGACGGACGAACGCAGCATGATGTTGCGGTGCATGCGCTCGCGGCGCAGGTCGAGGAAGCGGTACTCCAGGCGCCGCTCCTCGTTGACGCCGTCCTCGGCGTTGATCGTGAAGGGCAGCGGGGCGGCCTCGCCCAGCACCTCGACCTCGGTGACCTCGATCTCGATGTCACCGGTCGGGAGCTCCGGGTTGACGTTGTCGGCGCCGCGCGCGGAGACCTTGCCGTCGATCCGGACGACGGTCTCCTTGGTCAGCTTCGACAGGGCCTCGTTGCCGGGTGTGCCCGGGCGGGCGACGAGCTGCACCAGACCGTAGTGGTCGCGCAGGTCGATGAAGAGGATGCCACCCAGGTCTCGGCGATTGTGCAGCCAGCCGCTCAGCCGGACGTCGGTGCCGACGTCAGAGGCGCGGAGCTCGCCGCAGGTGTGGGACCTGTACCGATGCATCGTCGTTCATCCAGTCTTCGCGGTCGGGGTGGATTGACACCCCAGGCTACCGCCCGCGGACGCGCCGCTTCATTGGGATTGTCGCCGTACGGCCGTACGGGACGCGTGCGGGAGGCCGCTCCGGTCGACCGCCGGGCGGCTGTCCCTCGGTGGCGACCGCGAAGAACATCTTCCTAAAGTGGGGCAATGCGCACCGAGGAGATCCTGGCTGCGATCGGGACCGGCCTGTGGAGCTGGGACAGCTCATCGGGCACGGTCACGCTCGACGCCGAGGCGGCACGCCTGGTGGGACTGCCCGCCAGGTCCACAGCCCGCCCCGGCGAGGAGGTGCGCCCCCGCTTCCACCCGGCCGACTGGAACGAGATCGACGGCATCGTGAACTTCGCGATCGCCGAGGGCACGCTGGCCGAGGCCAGGATGCGGGTCGTGGACGAGGACGGCAGGGTCGTGCGCACGGTCCGCACCCGGTCCAAGCCCGTCCCTCTGGACACCCCGGGACGCCATACGTACGTGTTGATGGGCACCCTCCAGGAGGTGTCGTCCCCCCCGGAGGCCACCGCGGCGCAGACCCCGCTCACGGGCGACTGGCGACGCTCGCGCGAGGCGTTCCTGCTGGACGCGGGCCGGGCGCTGGCCGAGGCCGGGTCCACCGAGGAGGTGCTGCGGGTCGCCGGGTCGCTCTCCATGCCGGGCTTCTCACCGGACGGGCTCGCCGTCTTCGGGGTCTCGGGCGACCGGCTGACGGTCATCGGGCACCACGGCCACAACGTCGGTGACGAGAAGCCGTTCACCGACATGCCGCTGGAGACCGACTATCCGGCCGCGGAGGTCGTCCGGACGGGCCAGGCGATCTACCTCGAGTCGCCCGAGGAGTACCGGCGGCGGTTCCCCGCCACCTGGCCCCTCGCCGAGGAGTTCGGGCGCCGGTCCTGGGCCTTCCTCCCGATGATCTCGTCCGGGCACACCATGGGCGCCTGGATGGCCGGGTTCCGGCACAACGTGGCCTTCACACCGGATGAGCGCTCCGTGCTTTCCACGGTGGCCAGGATGCTCGCACAGGCCCTGACGCGCGCCGGGGTCGCCGAGACCGAGCGCGAGCTGTCGATGGGCCTCCAGCGGGCCATGAGGCCGTCCCTCGGCCCCGGAGTGCCCGGCCTGACGGTGGCGGCGCGCTACGTCCCGACGGGGGGAGGGCTCCAGGTCGGCGGCGACTGGTACGACATGATCGCGCTCCCCAACGGCCGGATCGCCTTCGTCATCGGCGACGTCCAGGGCCACGACGTGCGGGCGGCCGGACTGATGGGCCAGCTGCGGATCGCCCTGCGCGCGTACGCCGCCGAGGGGCACCGCCCCGACGCCGTGCTCTCCCGCGCCTCGCGTTTCCTGTTCGGCCTGACGGAGACCTACGACCTGGCCGACGGCGAGGACCGGTCCGACGCGACACGCTTCGCGACCTGCCTGTACGCGGAGGCCGACCCCGAGAACGGCACCCTCGACATCGCCCGCGCGGGCCACCCCGACCCGGTGGTGATCAGCGCCGACGGCACCGCGGTGATCCGGCAGACCGCGGGAGGGCTGCCCCTGGGCGTCGAGCAGGACGCCGACTATCCGACGACCCGCGTCGTCCTGGGGCCCGGGGAGACGATCATGCTGTGCACGGACGGCCTCATCGAGACCGGCGGACACGACATGGCCACCGGATGGACCAGGCTCAGGCCGGTGCTGGAGAAGCCCGTCGAGGACCTGGACGAGCTCGCGGACGCCCTCGTCCGGACCGTGCACGGTCCGGGCTCGCACTACACGACCGGACCTCTCGTCGACCGCCGCGAGGACGACATCGCGGTCCTGGTCCTGCGCCGCGAGGCCGCGCGGACGCGCAGGACCCCGAGGCGGCGCTCGGCGATGACCATCGCCCAGGCGGAACCCGAGCGGATCGCGGCGGCCCGGCAGCAGGTGCGGGAGCTGCTGCACGACTGGGAGGACACCGAACAGGTCGACTCCGCGGAACTGATGGTCTCGGAGATGTCCACCAACGTGCTCGTCCACACGGACGGCGACGCGCTGCTCGTGGCGGAGGTGACGGGTGAGCGGGGCGAGCGGCGGCTGCGGGTCGAGGTGGCCGACTCCAGCGACGAGCTGCCCCACAAACGCCGGCCGGGCGAGATGGCGTCCAGCGGCCGGGGGCTGGTGCTGATGGAGATGCTCGCCGACGCGTGGGGGGTGAACCCCCGGGGGGAGGGCAAGTCGATCTGGTTCGAGCTGTACGAGTCGGCGGAGCCCGCGGAACTGGCCGCAGCCGCCGGCTCATGAGCTCCCGGGGACCGCGCCGCCCTCATCGGTGGCCTCGTAGTCCCTGCGCAGCTCGCCGATCACGCCGAACGCCGCGGCGCACACCGGTACGGCGAGCAGCATGCCCAGCAGCCCCGCGACACTCGCTCCCGCGGTCAGCGCGATCATGATCATCGCGGGGTGCATCTGGACCGTGCGGCTCTGGATGGCGGGCTGCAGCACGTGGCCCTCCAGGACCTGGACGGCGAGCACCACGCCCAGGGCCCAGAGCGCGATGACGATGCCCCGGTCGGCGAGTGCGACGAGCACGGCCACGGCTCCGGAGATGAAGGCCCCGAGGTACGGGATGTAGGCGCCGACGAAGACCAGCGCCCCCAGGCCCGCCGCACCCGGCACCCGCAGGATCAGCAGGCCCACCGTGATGCAGAACGCGTCGATCAGGGCGATGAAGGTGGTGCCGCGCATGAACCCCTCGACGGCCTCGAAGGCCCGGCGCCCCATGGCCTCCACGAGGTCGCCGGTGCCACGCGGCGCGAGGCTGTGGGCCAGGTTCACGGCACGGTCGGAGTCGCGCAGGAAGAAGAAGGTCAGCAGGAGCGCGAGGACACCGGTCGTCACGAGCGACCCGATGAGGCTGATCCCGGTGAGCAGTCCGCCCGCGGCACTGGCCCCGAACTTCTCGACGAGGTTCTTGGCGTTGTCCGCGAGGTCGTCGACATCGGCGACGCCCTCGATCTGGAAGTGGTCGATGACCCACTGCGCGGCGTCCTTCAGCGAGTCCACGATCTGGCCGCCGGTGTCGACGAGCACGGTGACCACGATGTAGCCGGCACCCCCGCCCACCGCGACCAGTGCGGCGCAGGTGAGCCCGGCGGCCACCGACCTGTTCACCCTGTGTGCGGCCAGCCAGCGATGGACGGGACCGAGCAGGGCGGTGCCGAGCAGCGCCAGCAGGACCGGGGTGACCGCGGTCTTGAGCGCCACGCACAGCCAGATGGCCACGGCCGCCACACCGGCGACCAAGAGCATGACGCCACACCAGGCGGCCGTCCGCCGCGCGACGTCGGGCAGGAGGGGCTTCCGGGTAGGCACCCTCCCACCCGACCACGGGCCCGGAGCGGTGTCCCTTGCTCACGGGCGTACGGGTGACGACGCCGGACGCCACGTCATATTCCGTACGGGGTCGGGACGGTGCAGCGATGCAGCGACCCGCGGGAACGCCAGGAGCCGGGGGAGACCCGCCGGCGGTCGACACCGGACACGGCCGGCGGAGCCGGGCAGAGCCGTACGTGCCGGCCCCGGTGGCCGGGGCCGGCACGTCCGCGTCACATCCCGTGCACGGCGGGGACGGTGCCCAGCAGGCCCTTCTGGAAGTCCTCGAAGGCCTGCTTGAGCTCGTCCTGGGTGTTCATGACGAACGGCCCGTAGTGCGCCATCGGCTCGCGGATCGGACGCCCGCCGAGCAGCACGACCTCCAGGTCCGGGGTGTTGCCGTCCTGCGCCTCGTCGGCGCGGACGGTCAGCGAGGACCCCTTGCCGAAGACCGCGGTCTGGCCCATGCGGACGGGGCGGCGCTCCGCACCGACGCTCCCGCGGCCCGCGAGGACGTAGGCGAGGCCGTTGAACTCCTCACGCCAGGGCAGCGTGACCTCGGCACCCGGGCGGACCGTCGCGTGGACCATGGTGATCGGGGTGTGCGTGATGCCCGGGCCCTCATGACCGTCGAGCTCACCCGCGATGACGCGGAGCAGGGCGCCGCCGTCCGGGGAGGCGAGGAGCTGGACCTGGCCGCCGCGGATGTCCTGGTAGCGCGGGGCCATCATCTTGTCGGCCTTGGGCAGGTTCACCCAGAGCTGGAGGCCGTGGAAGAGGCCGCCGGACATGACGAGGGCCTCCGGCGGCGTCTCGATGTGCAGGAGGCCGCTGCCTGCCGTCATCCACTGGGTGTCGCCGTTCTCGATGGAACCACCGCCACCATGGCTGTCCTGGTGGATGAAGCTCCCGTCGATGATGTAGGTGACGGTCTCGAAGCCGCGGTGCGGGTGCCAGGGAGTCCCCTTCGGCTCGCCCGCCGCGTACTCCACCTCACCCATCTGGTCCATCATGATGAACGGGTCGAGGTGCCGGTAGTTGATCCCGGCGAAGGCGCGCCGCACCGGGAACCCCTCACCCTCGAAACCGCTCGGCGCGGTCGTGACGGTCAGCACGGGGCGGGCCACGGCCTCGGCCGGGGCCGCGACCTTCGGCAGGGTCAGCGGGTTTTCGACGGTCACTGCGGGCATGGGAGCCACCTCCGGGAGTCTTCTGATCCCAATTTAGTTGAACGGTGAACATCCTGCAAGGCGGCCTTCATTCCCGGCGCCTCCGCAAGCGCCCCCGGACAGGCCCCGGACAGCCCCGAGGGGCCCGCACCGTGCCGGTGCGGGCCCCTCGGGGGCGGCGTGTGCGGAGGGTGCCGCTCAGCCGTACATACGGCGCATCGCGAAGTCGACCATCTGCTCCACCGCCTTGGCGTCGAACACCATGCGGTGATCGCCCTCCATGTCCAGGACGAAGCCGTAGCCGGTCGGCAGCAGGTCGATCACCTCGGCACCGGTGATCACGAAGTACTTGGACTCCTTGCCCGCGTAGCTCCGCAGCTCCTTGAGCGTGGTGAACATGGGAATCACCGGCTGCTGGGTGTTGTGGAGGGCCAGGAAGCCGGGGTTGTCGCCCCGCGGGCAGTAGACCTTCGCCGTGGCGAAGATCTGCTGGAAGTCCTCCGCGGACAGCGAACCGGTCGTGAAGGCCCGTACCGCGTCGGCCAGGGACGGCGGCGAGGGCTCGGGGTACAACGGCTGCTCGCCGTAGCCGCCGCCCATCTGCTGCTGCGCGCCCTGGTTCTGGTCGTAGCCATACATGCCGCAAAGAGTAATCGGACACATCTGTGCCTCGGGGGGTTGCGTCTTATTACTGACGGGTAGCATCATCGGAGAGGTCAGGTGATATACCCACGCCCGGCCGTCCGCCGCCCGACCCTCTGTTCCTCCACGGGGCGCTGCGCGCCACTGCTATTGATTACGGAGCCTTCCCATGGGGCACTACAAGTCGAATCTCCGCGACATCGAGTTCAACCTCTTCGAGGTCCTCGGGCGCGACAAGCTGTACGGCACCGGTCCGTTCGCGGAGATGGACGTCGACACCGCGAAGAGCATCCTCGACGAGGTCACCCGCCTCGCGGAGAACGAGCTCGCCGACTCGTACGCCGACGCCGACCGCAACCCGCCGGTCTTCGACCCCGCGACGAACACCGCGCCCGTACCGGCCTCCTTCAAGAAGTCGTACCAGGCGTTCATGGACTCCGAGTACTGGCGCCTGGGCCTGCCCGAGGAGATCGGCGGCACGACCTCCCCGCGCTCCCTGATCTGGGGTTACGCGGAGCTTCTGCTCGGCTCCAACCCGGCGGTCTGGATGTACTCCTCCGGCCCCGCGTTCGCCGGCATCCTCTTCGACGAGGGCAACGAGGCGCAGAAGAAGGTCGCCGAGATCGCCGTCGAGAAGCAGTGGGGCTCGACGATGGTGCTGACCGAGCCGGACGCCGGTTCGGACGTGGGCGCCGGCCGCACCAAGGCGGTCGAGCAGGAGGACGGCTCCTGGCACATCGAGGGTGTGAAGCGCTTCATCACCTCGGGCGAGCACGACATGTCCGAGAACATCCTCCACTACGTTCTGGCACGCCCCGAGGGCGCCGGTCCGGGCACCAAGGGCCTCTCCCTCTTCCTGGTCCCGAAGTTCCACTTCGACTGGACCACCGGCGAGCTCGGTGAGCGCAACGGCGTCTACGCGACGAACGTCGAGCACAAGATGGGCCTCAAGGCGTCGAACACCTGCGAGATGACCTTCGGCGACCAGCACCCCGCCAAGGGCTGGCTGATCGGTGACAAGCACGACGGCATCCGCCAGATGTTCCGCATCATCGAGTTCGCCCGCATGATGGTCGGCACGAAGGCCATCGCGGCCCTCTCCGCGGGCTACCTCAACGCGCTGGAGTACGCCAAGGAGCGCGTCCAGGGCACCGACCTGTCGCAGTTCATGGACAAGACGGCCCCCAAGGTCACCATCACGCACCACCCCGACGTGCGCCGCTCCCTCATGACGCAGAAGGCGTACGCCGAGGGCATGCGCTCCCTCGTCCTGTACACCGCCTCCGTCCAGGACGCGATCCAGGTGAAGGAGGCCGCGGGCGAGGACTCCAAGGCGCTCAACGGCCTGAACGACCTGCTGCTCCCGATCGTGAAGGGTTACGGCTCCGAGAAGTCCTACGAGCAGCTCGCGCAGTCGCTCCAGACCTTCGGCGGCTCCGGCTACCTCCAGGAGTACCCGGTCGAGCAGTACATCCGCGACGCCAAGATCGACACCCTGTACGAGGGCACGACGGCGATCCAGGGCCAGGACTTCTTCTTCCGGAAGATCGTCCGCGACCAGGGTGCCTCGCTGAACGCCCTCTCCGAGGAGATCAAGAAGTTCCTCGCGGGCGCCCAGGACAACGAGGAGCTGTCCGGCTCGCTGGACAACCTCGCCAAGGCGGCGGTGGACCTGGAGGCGATCGTCGGCACGATGATCACCGACCTCACCGCGACCGGCGAGGACGTCAAGAACATCTACAAGGTGGGCCTCAACACCACCCGCCTCCTGATGGCCTCGGGCGATGTCGTCGTCGGCTACCTGCTCCTCAAGGGCGCGGTCGTGGCGTCCGAGAAGCTCCGCAACGCCTCCGCGAAGGACGCCCCCTTCTACCAGGGCAAGATCGCCGCGGCGAAGTTCTTCGCCGCGAACGTCCTGCCCGGCGTCTCCGCCGAGCGTGCGCTCGCCGAGACCGTCGACAACTCGCTGATGGAGCTGGACGAGGCCGCGTTCTAGGCACAGCGCCCTGATCCACGACAGCGCCGCCACCCGGACCTCGCCCGGGTGGCGGCGCTGTCGTGTCCGGGCGCACGGCCTGGAATCCCGCCGGGACCTGGGCCTACGTCCCCTCCGGCGTCCACCACGACCGGCTCGGGCTCTCCGCCCCGTACGGCGTGGACATCGGCCTGACGACGGCCGACGAGCTGCGGATCCGTCCGGAGAGCGGCCCACAGCCTGCCGGATTCCGGACGCCTCGCTCTCGTTACAGTGAGGACATGAGCTCTCCCGCCCGCTTCGACCGCGGCCACACCGACGATCTGATGGCCTTCCTGATGGCCTCCCCCTCCCCGTACCACGCCGTGGCCACGGCGGCCGCACGGCTGGAGAAGGCCGGATTCCGTCAGGTCGAGGAGACGGCCGCGTGGGACGCCACCACAGGCGGCAAGTACGTCCTGCGGGGCGGTGCGATCGTGGCCTGGTACGTGCCGGAGGGGGCCGCCGCCCACACCCCGTTCCGGATCGTGGGAGCCCACACCGACTCCCCCAACCTCCGCGTCAAGCCGCTGCCCGACTCGGGGGCGTACGGCTGGCGCCAGATCGCCGTCGAGATCTACGGCGGGACGCTCCTGAACACCTGGCTGGACCGGGACCTCGGGCTGGCCGGCCGCATCTCGCTCCGCGACGGCACACACCGGCTGGTGAACATCGACCGGCCACTGCTGCGGGTCCCCCAGCTGGCCGTGCACCTGGACCGGTCCGCCAACCCCGACGGCCTCAAGCTCGACCGCCAGAAGCACATGCAGCCGATCTGGGGACTGGGCGAGGTCGAGGAGGGCGACCTCATCCGCTTCGTCGCCGAGGAGGCCGGCGTCGAGCCCGACGAGATCACCGGCTGGGACCTCATGCCGCACCCCGTCGAGGCGCCCGCCTACCTGGGGCGGGACCGCGAGCTGGTCGCCGGCCCGCGCATGGACAACCTGCTCTCCGTGCACGCCGCGACCGCCGCGCTCGCCGCCGTGGCCGCACTGCCGGACGACGAGCTCCCGTACATCCCCGTACTGGCCGCCTTCGACCACGAGGAGAACGGCTCCCAGTCCGACACCGGCGCGGACGGCCCGCTGCTCGGCACGGTCCTGGAGCGCTCGGTCTTCGCCCGCGGCGGTTCGTACGAGGACCGGGCCCGCGCCTTCGCCGGCGCCGTCTGCCTCTCCTCGGACACCGGCCACGCCATCCACCCCAACTACGCCGAGCGGCACGACCCCACGCACCACCCGGTGGTCAACGGCGGCCCGATCCTCAAGACCAACGTCAACATGCGCTACGCGACCGACGGCGGCGGCCGCGCCGTGTTCGCGGCGGCCTGCGAGAGGGCGGGTGTGCCCTGGCAGACGTTCGTCTCGAACAACTCGATGCCGTGCGGCACGACGATCGGCCCGATCACCGCGGCCCGGCACGGCATCCGGACCGTCGACATCGGTGTGGCGATCCTGTCGATGCACAGCGCGCGCGAGCTGTGCGGCGCCGACGACCCCTACCTGCTGGCCAACTCGCTCACCGCGTTCCTCACGGACTGACCGCAGGCCGTCCCAACCGCCTTCCCGGACATGCTTGTTCCCGGGCCGGGTACGCGACCCGTACACCGGCCCGGACTCACCGGGCCGTCGAGGAGGCGGAAGTCATGGGACTCGGAGGATGCATTCTCCTGATCGGTGCCGGAGCGATTCTGGCATTCGCCACCGACTGGGAAATGGATACCGTCAATGTCGACCTGGTCGGCTGGATCATGATGCTCGTCGGCCTCGTCGGGGTCTTCGTCTACGCGAGCATCGCGCGTCGCCGCCGCATGGTCGTGCCTCCCACCACCACGGTGGTCTCGGAGGACGATCGCCGCTACCGGTGACGGCATGTGAAGGCCCCGCCCGCCCGGACGTTCCTGCCGGGCAGGCGGGGCTTCGTGCTCGGGCCGTCAGCCCTGCTCGTCCATCCCGGCCAGCACCAGCGGAAGCCTGGACGTACCCGCCGCGGTGACGCTGACGGGAACCCCCCAGTCCTGCTGGTGCACATGGCAGGCCGGGTACTCGTTCGCCGGGTCGTCGTCGCAGGACGCCGCCATCGCGGACACGTGCAAAACTCCCTCGGTGTACCCGTCCGCCAGGACCAGCTCGCGGCTCAGGTCCGTACCCGGGCCTGACCCCTCGGCCAGCAGTTCCGGCGGTGTCGAGGAGACCAGCAGCCTGGTCGAGGGACCGTAACGGGTGTCCAGCTTCTGTCCGGCGGGCGCCTGGAAGACGACGTCCAGGCGCAGTGTCCCGGCGGCGACCTCGGTGGCCGCCCGCTGCGTGCGGTGGGCCCGCTCCGCCACGCGCACGGCCTCCTCGGGAAGCCGCAGCCGGGTCAGCCGGTGCCGTGCGGACTCCACGACCACCAGATCGCCGTCCACCAGCACCGCGTCGCTCGGCTCCCGCAGGTCGGTGGCCAGCGTCGTGACCTCGCCGCTCTCCGGGTCGAAGCGCCGCAGGGCGTGGTTGTAGGTGTCGCTGACGGCGACGGAACCGTCCGGGAGGGCGGTGACGCCCAGCGGGTGCTGGAACAGCGCCTGACCGGCCGGGCCGTCGCGGTGGCCGAAGTCGAAGAGCCCGGTACCGACGGCGGTGTGCACGGCGCCCTCCAGGTCCACCCAGCGCAGCGCGGAGGTCTCCGGGTCGGCGACCCAGAGGCGGTCCCCGGCCGCGGCCAGGCCGGACGGCTGCGCGAACCACGCCTCTCCGCCGGGCCCGTCGACCAGACCCTCGTTGGTCGTCCCGGCGGCCACCCGAACCGTGCCCTGCCCGGGGTCGTACGTCCACAGCTGGTGCACACCGGCCATCGCGATCCACAGCCGGTCACCGAACCAGGCGATGTCCCAGGGGGACGACAGGTCCACCTCCGTCGCGGGGCCGTCGGTGGCGGAGCCCTGCCACCACTGGCGGCCGGTCCCGGCGAGCGTGGTCGTCACGCCCGTCGCGAGGTCGAGCGCCCTGATCGCGTGGTTGACCGTGTCCGCGACGGCGATCCGGCCGTCGGGCAGGACGGCGAGGCCCTGCGGCTCGCTGAACCGGGCGTCCTCGCGGCCCCCGTCCGCGAATCCACGCTCACCGGCGCCGAAGTGCCCCCGCACGGTCTCCCCGTCGGCGTCGAGCTCGACCAGGCGGTGGCGGGTGGTGTCCGAGACCAGGAATCCGCCGTCGGGCAGGGCGAGCGCCTTGCCCGGGAAGCGCAGGTGCGTGGCGACCGGCTCCGGAGCCACGTACGGACCGTCGCCACGGCGCAGGGTGCCCTTCGCGGCGTGCTCGGTCTCCAGCTCCTCGACCAGCTTCGCGATGGCGTGGGCGTGCCCCTCCCCGGCGTGCTGGGCGACGACGTATCCCTCGGGGTCCACGACGACGAGCGTGGGCCAGGCCCGGACGGCGTACTGCTTCCAGGTGGCGAGCTCGGGGTCGTCGAGGACGGGGTGGTGCACCTCGTAGCGCTCGACGGCGTCGACCACGGCCTGGTGCTCCGCCTCGTGCACGAACTTCGGCGAGTGGACACCGATGATCACCACGGTGTCGCGGTGCTTCTCCTCCAGCTCACGCAGCTCGTCGAGCACATGCAGGCAGTTCACACAGCAGAAGGTCCAGAAATCCAGAATGACAATGCGTCCCCGCAGCTCAGCAAGGGTGTACTGCCGGTCGCCTGTATTGAGCCAGCCGCCCTTGCCGATGAGTTCGGGGGCGCGGACACGTGCACGTGCGGTCATGACACCAGTCAACAGCAACGCCGCCTGCCCGCATTCCGCTGGGGCGTCGGGGAACCTGTGATCCATGAGACTTCTCGTGCGTGAGCGGCTTTTCGGCATCGGCGACGACTACTGGATCGAGGACGCGGACGGGCACAAGCTCTTCCTCGTCGACGGCAAGGCCATGCGGATCCGCGACACCTTCGAGCTGAAGGACGCGGACGGCCGGGTGCTGGTGGAGATCCGTCAGAAGCTGATCAGCCTGCGCGACACCATGCTGATCGAGCGGAACGGAGAGGAGCTCGCCAAGGTCAGGAAGAAGCGGCTCTCCCTCCTGCGCAACCACTACCGGGTGACCCTGGTGGACGGCACCGAGCTGGACGTCAGCGGCAAGATCCTGGACCGCGAATTCGCCGTCGACTACGACGGTGAGCTGCTGGCACAGATCTCCCGGCGCCGGCTGAGCGTTCGCGACACCTACGGCGTCGACATCGTCAGGGAGGACGCCGACGTGCCCCTGCTCATCGCGGTGGCCGTGTGCGTGATCGCCCTCGGGGACAAGGAGCACGGGGACGACTGACCGCCGGCGCGCCCGGAGACGCCGGTGGCCCGGTTTCACGTGAAACCGGGCCACCGGGGGACGGCCACGTGCGGCTCAGGCCAGGCGCCGCGGAGGGATGCCCAGGCGACGGTCCTTGAGCGCCGGGAACCGCTCCCGGGTGGTGGCGGTGCTCGCGGGGTCGAACTCCACGGTGAGCACCTCCTCGCCCGCTCCGGCCTCGGCGAGCACCTCGCCCCAGGGGTCGACGACGATGCTGTGGGCCGCCTGCTCGATCCCCGCGTGGGTACCCGCGCACCCGACGGCCAGGACGTACGCCTGGTTCTCCACGGCACGGGCCTGCGCCAGCAGCGTCCAGTGCGCCCGGCGGCGCTCCGGCCACCCCGCCGCGACGATCATGGTTTCGGCCCCCGCGTCGACGAGCCCCCGGAACTGCTCCGGGAAGCGCAGGTCGTAGCAGGTGGCAAGGCCGAGCGTGGTCTGCGGCAGGGCGACGGTGACGAGCTCCTCACCGGCACCCATCATCACCGCCTCACCCTTGTCGAAGCCGAAGCGATGGATCTTCCGGTACGAGGCGGCCAGTCCGCCCTCCGGCGAGAACACCAGCGAGGTGTTGTAGAGCGTGCCGTCCTCGGCGCGCTCCACGAAGGATCCGGCGTGCAGCCAGACCCCGGCCTCGGCCGCCGCCTTCGCCATGACGTCGTGCGTGGGTCCGTGCAGCGGCTCGGCCTCATCGGCGAACGCGGTGTAGGCGAAGGCGCCGACCGGCCAGAGTTCAGGGAGGACGACCAGGTCCGCTCCCCGCTGCGCGACGACCAGGGAAGCCGCGCGCTCTCTACGGGAATTGACCGATTCATCCTCGTTTACTGCGATCTGGATGAGGGAGGCGTGCACACTACCACCGTCCTGGCATGGAAGCCGTCAACGCGGGCCTACGATCGTCACACGAAAGCACTGCCGGGGTGCCTGCTCGCAGCGTAACTTAGCGAGCGAACCTCCCACGCAGCCCGCAGACAGCACCGTCGGTGCCGGCCATCCTGTCCGGCACTCCCTGCTCTCCAGCCCATGCACCGCAGAACCGCACGAGGGGTCCCGTGACCGTCCATCCCAGCCTCCAGACCTATGCCGATGCCTGGACCCACTCCGTCGAGTCGATATCCGAGCTGGTCAAGCCGCTCGCCGAGGGGGAGTGGAACCGCCGGACGCCCTGCCCGGGCTGGTCGATACGTGACATCGTCTCGCACGTCATCGGCATGGAGTGCGAGCAGCTCGGCGACCCCCGTCCGATCCACACGCTGCCGCGCGACCTCTACCACGTGCAGAACGACCACCAGCGCTACATGGAGATGCAGGTCGACGTACGGCGCCACCACACAGCACCGGAGATGACCTCGGAGCTCGAGTACACGCTCATCCGGCGCATGCGTCAGCTGCGCAACGAGTCGCGCGATCCCGAGACCATGGTGCGGGCACCCCTCGGTGCGGAGCAGACGCTGGAACTCGCTCTGCGCATGCGCGCCTTCGACGTCTGGGTGCACGAGCAGGACCTGCGCACGACGCTGGGGCAGCCCGGCAACCTGGACTCCCCCGGCGCCCTGATCGTCCGGGACACCCTGCTGATCGGCCTGGCGAAGGTCGTCGCCAAGGACGCGGGCGCGCCGCCCAACTCGGCCGTGGTCTTCGACGTGCACGGCCCACTGGAGTTCCTGCGTACGGTCAGGGTCGACGGGGAGGGGCGCGGCTCGGTCGACGGTGCGCCGTCCCTGGGGCCCGCCGCGACCCTGTCGATGGACTGGGAGACGTACTACCGGCTGGCCTGCGGCAGGGTCAGGGCAGGGGCCGTGGAGGACCGGATCAAGACCGACGGCGACCAGGACCTCGCGGCCGAGATCCTGCGCCACTTCGCCGTGACCCCGTAGCCGGCACCCGGCGGTACCCCGTCCGCCGGCGGACCCGGGCGGGCTCCGCCGGCGGGGACGGTCAAACAGGAGACGGTCAGACGGGCACGTGCACGGCCTCGACGCGGCTGACGACGTGGTGGTCGCGTTCCCTGTGGGTGGCACTGGCGTGCAGCCGCAGGATCTGTACGACACCCAGCGCCTCCAGGACGAAGACCGAGGCGAACGCGACGCGGTAGTTGTCCCCCGTCGCGTCCAGCAGGACCCCCACCGCGAACAGGGTCGTCATCGAGGCGACGAAGCCCCCCATGTTGACGATCCCGGAAGCGGTGCCCTGGCGTTCCGGCGGATTGGCGGGGCGGCCGAAGTCGAAGCCGATCATCGACGCGGGCCCGCAGGAGCCGAGGACCACGCACAGGGTGATCAGCAGCCACATCGGCGCGTGGTCGCCGGGATAGAAGATCGTGGTCGCCCAGAGCAGCGCCGTCACCGCGACCGTGCCGAGGGCCAGCGGGGCCCGCGCCGCGTGATGGCGGGCGATGACCTGGCCGTAGACCAGTCCCACCACCATGTTGGAGAGCACCACCAGGGTGAGCAGCTCACCCGCGGTCCCCCTGCTCAGCCCCTGCGCCTCGACCAGGAACGGCATGCCCCACAGCAGCAGGAAGACCATGGCGGGGAACTGCGTCGTGAAGTGCACCCACATGCCCAGGCGGGTGCCCGGCTCCCGCCAGGCAGCGGCGATCTGCTTCCGTACGTACGCCGCTCCTGCGTGCTCGGAGGGCGGCGGCTCATGGCCCTCGGGGTGGTCCTTGAGGAAGAGCAGCAGCGGTATCAGCACCACCACTCCGGCCAGCGAGCTGCCGACGAAGGTCGCAGTCCAGCCGAAGCCGTGCAGCGCGCGGGCGATGAAGAGCGTCGAGACGAGGTTGCCCGCCATCCCGAACAGCCCGGTCACCTGTCCTATCAGCGGTCCTCGCCGGGCCGGGAACCACCGGGCGCCGAGCCGCAGCACGCTGATGAACGTCATCGCGTCGCCACAGCCGAGCAGCGCGCGTGAGGCGAGCGCCATGCCGTACGACGGGGAGAGCGCGAAGCCCAGCTGCCCCAGCGTGAAGAGCACCACCCCGATGGTGAGGACCTTCTTGGTGCCGAGCCTGTCGACCATGAGGCCCACGGGTATCTGCATGCCGGCGTAGACGAGCAGTTGCAGGATGGAGAACGTCGACAGGGCCGAGGCGTTGACGTCGAACCGGTCGGCGGCGTCGAGTCCGGCGACGCCCAGACTCGTACGGAAGATGATCGCGACGAAGTAGACGGCGACACCGATGCCCCAGACCCACAGGGCACGACGGCCGCCGGGCGGGTCCCCGGGCAGGGAGAGGGTGGGGGACGCGGAGCTCACCGGTCATCACCCCGGACCAGCACCTTGACCCGGCTGACGTGGCGCCGCACGACCTGCGCGGCGCCGTCGGCGTCGCCGGCCCTGATGGCGTCCAGCAGCTCACCGTGTTCGGTGATGTTGGCGGCGATCCTGCCGGGGTGCGCCTCCATGACGGCCACACCCATCCGGAGCTGCCGGTCGCGGAGCTGGTCGTAGAGGCGCGAGAGGATCTCGTTGCCCGCGTTCTTCACGATCTCGGCGTGGAAGCAGCGGTCCTTGACCGACACGGCGGCCAGATCGCCCGCTTCGGCGAGCTCCCTCTGCTCCTCCAGGAGCAGTTCGAGCCGGGCGATCAGCCGGTCCGGTGCGGGCACGGCCTTGCGCGCGGCGAACTCCTCCACGAGCAGGCGGGTCTCGACCACGTCGGAGATCTCCTGGGCGGAGACCGCGAGGACCAGGGCGCCCTTCTTCGGGTAGAGCTTGATCAGCCCTTCGACCTCCAGCCGGAGCAGCGCTTCCCGCACGGGTGTCCGGGACACGCCGACGGCCTCGGCCAGGTCGCCTTCGGTGAGGAGCGTGCCGCCCTCGTACCGGCGGTCGAGAACCGCTTCCTTGATGTGCGTGTAGACGCGCTCGGCCGCGGGCGGGGGCTTGGGGTCCGCCTTGCGGGCGAGAGGGGAGGCTGAAGGTGCAGCAGGCATGCACACAGCATAGATACAAGATGCACGCATGGCGGATCCGGTCCATGATGCGGGACGCCTGCGCCGCACCCGGCCAAGGCGGTGGGCGTAGGGGAGGGAAGCGCGGGCAGGAGCCGTCGCAGGGACAGGAGTCCGCGCGACAGGGGCACCGAACGCCGGACGCGCTCGATCTGGACAGCCGATCCGAATTCACCCGTTCGGGGGCACATCCATCAGGCCGCCTCACGCGTCTCACCACCGAGCGGCACCCTCATGTGGCCGCAATGCAGGCGTATTTGGAGTGTTCGACTTGAAAATCGGTCTTAAGGGTACAAACCGCGCACGGGTCGCCGTCACCGTGACCCTCACCGCAGGCGCCGTCCTCGCGGGCAGCGGATTCGCCTCCACGGCGCAGGCAGCGACCCCGCCGACTCCCACGATCACCGCCAAGGGCGGCTTCGTGATGAACAACGGCACCGGGGGGACGCTCTACGGCAAGGCGTCGGACACCCGCCGCTCCACCGGCTCGACGACCAAGATCATGACTGCCAAGGTGGTGCTGGCCCAGAAGAACCTGAATCTCGACACCAAGGTCACGGTCCAGAAGGCGTACAGCGACTACATCGTCTCGAAGACCGCCTCGTCGGCCCGGCTCATCGTGGGCGACAAGGTCACGGTCCGCCAGCTGCTGTACGGCCTGATGCTGCCGTCGGGCTGCGACGCCGCGTACGCCCTCGCCGACAAGTTCGGCTCCGGCACCACGCGCGCGGCCCGGGTCAAGTCGTTCATCGGCAAGATGAACGCCGACGCGAAGAGCATGGGCCTGAAGAACACCCACTTCGACTCCTTCGACGGCATCGGGAGCGGCTCGAACTACTCGACGCCCCGCGACCTCACGAAGATCGCCAGCAGCGCGATGAAGAACTCCACGTTCCGCGGGATCGTGAAGACGAAGTCGACGAAGCAGAAGGTCACGACGAAGAGCGGCGGCTACCGCTACATGTCGTGGTCCAACACCAACGCCATGCTGGGCAGCTACACCGGCATGATCGGCGTGAAGACCGGCTCGGGCCCCTCGGCCAAGTACTGCCTGGTCTTCGCCGCGACCCGCAACGGCAAGACGGTCATCGGCACCGTGCTCACCTCGACGTCCGCGACCACCCGCACCGCGGACGCCAAGAAGCTCCTGGACTACGGCTTCAAGAAGTAGCCCCGCGACGGCGAAGGGGGCCTGCCCGCACGGTCCGTGCGGGCAGGCCCCCTTCGCCGTCGCTACGCCTGCTGTCGGCGCAGGCCGGCGGTGAAGGCCTCCCACGCGGCGGGGGCGAGGGCGAGGACGGGGCCGTCGGTGCGCTTGGAATCGCGGACACCTATGACAGCGGGTACGTTCCGGGCCACCTCGACGCACTCGCCGTTCCCGCTGCTATAGCTGGACTTCTTGAAGCGGTACTCGCTCATTCGGCCGTCCCCCTTGGCGATGCACTCCGTGGACCGCACCGAGCGGTGCGACAACGACCTCCCGCACACATGTGCGAGTACAGCCAAGTGTCGCCCCTCGGGAGTGCACAGGGAAGGGGCTCTCAACCCGCGCCAGGGGGACCTACGGCCATCGGCGGATCCCAGCCTGGAAAGCAGACCAGGCAGCAGGCGCGACGGCAATCACAGGACCGTCCGGTCGCTTGGAGTCGCGGACTGCCACGGTGAAGGGCACGTTGCGGGCCACCTCGACGCACTCCTGGCCCGCGTTACCGCCGCTGTAGCTGGACTTGACGAACTTGTACGCGAGCACGCGGCCTACAGCTCCTTGAGGATCCCGTTGATCAGTCTGACCGAGTTGTGTTGCGCAAGCCCCAGCCGCGAGATGCGGTCGAAGTGGATGCCATGCCGTTCGGCATCAGTATCGCTCTCCAGCCAGAGAGTGGTCGAGGTCGTGTCCATGTGGACCACGTCCAGCGCGCCCGGCTCGGCGAAGGAGACGATCGTGAACGCGGATGTCATTCCGGGGTGAGCACCCGCGATGTACGGCATCACCTGGAGCTTCACGTTCGGCTGTCGGGCGACGTCCAGCAACCTGCCGAGCTGCTCCCGCATCACCTCTCGCCCGCCTACCAGTTGGCGCAAGGCGCCCTCGTGCACGACCACGCGCAACTCGAGCGGCCGGTCTCCGCCCAACCGCGCCTGCCGGGTCATCCGGGCCTCGACGAACGGTTCGATCTCATCGGGGTCGTCCCAGGACCCGTTGCCCACAGCGAGCGCCCGTGCGTAGTCCGGTGTCTGGAGCAGACCGGGCACGATGGCGAGTTGCCACGTACGAAGGCTGGTGGCGATGTCCTCCAGGGCCACGTATTCGACCATGGACCGCAAGCCCGGGTACTGGTTCCACCAGCCGCTGGCCTTACGTCGTTCGCGGTCGGCCTTGGCCAGAGCCAGCAGTCTGGCGACAACCACCGGATCGGTCTCTCCGTACAGGTGACACAGGGCCCTGACGTCAGGATCCCTGATCGGCACGAGACCACGCTCGATCTTCGCGACCTTCGCAACTGAGGCCGTCAGCGCCTCTGCCGCATGCGACTGGCGCAGGGCTCGCATCTCACGCAACCGCAGCAACTCACCGCCGAGACGGCGCCCGAGCACCGTGGATACCGTCCGGCCCCGATCAGGGCTGTTGCCCGCCACGTCACATCCCCTCCGCCGAGTGGGCCCAAGTCTGGGACCCACCCTTCTCGAACACCAACTAGGGCAGAGAATTCTCTGCTTGAAGTTATTGCTGCCCACGCAATGACACCGCTACTGTCAGTGCCGTACCACTCACACAGCGAGATCAAGGCGCGGAAGTGCACCGCCCTGCCCTGCGCCGGAACCGACGACCGGAACCCGGCCCACCGCAGCGCGACATCGCCACCGCCATCCACGTACACCGGAGGCAGACCCCATGGGCGCAGCCCAGGAAATCCCTGTACCCGAACCCCCGCTCCATGAGGACCGGCTCGACTACACCCCCACCGCGCGGAGCATCTCCCTCAGCCGCCACCGCACCGCGCGGCTCGTCCGGCAGTGGGGGCATCCGGAGCTGGCCGGTGACGCGGCGCTGCTGGTCAGCGAGTTGGCGACCAACGCCCTGTTGCACGGCTGCATGCGGGGCCGGCTCTTCCGGGTGCACCTCACCCTCACTGGCACCGCCCTCCGCATCGAGGTCAGCGATCCGCGCGGGGAGCGGCTGCCCGGGCTGCGCGAAGCCGCCGACGACGACTGCTACGGGCGCGGCCTGCTGATCGTCGCCCGGCTGGCCGACCGCTGGGGCGTCGAGCCGCGCACCGTCGGCAAGACCGTGTTCGCCGAACTCGTCGTGCGATGACCGCGGAACGTCGGCTCAGGCCCCCTCCTCCGAGAGGGACAGCGTTTCGGCGATCGTGCGGGTGGCGAAGTCCGGGTCGCCCGTGATGCGGTTGATGTGTTCCGCGAGCAGGAACGCGGTGGCCTCCAAGGGATTCATCTCTTCCTCCGTCCACTCCCCGTACTGCTTGCGCCACAGGTTGGGGCTCAGGCCCATGCCCGCCGCGACGACCAGGCCCGCCATGGTGGGGATGGCCTCGGGGCGGATACTCCTGGGCATCTGGCGCATCGAGGCCACCAGCGTGGGCACCACGTACTCGAGGACGTCCTTGTCCTGTGCCTCATGCGCCTGCCGCAGCCAGCTCATGAACATGTAGATGATCGTGCAGGTGCCGTCCAGGACGTCTTCGGCACCGCCGGGGCCCAGGGAAGCGACGACCTGTTCCGCCAGCGCCCTCTGTTCCAGATCATTCACGGCGTTGCCGTCGTGAATGCCCTTGAGCCGGGAGTCGATCATCATCAGCGCCCCGCCCACATCGCCGGCGGGAGCGTACTGCGGGTCGCAACTCGATGGCACGGAGCGCCTCCTCGGCTGACTGCGTCGGGTGACACGTCTTGTCCGCAGAGTAGTCGCGCGCACCGTCGGCGCACATGCCGATGGGCCCGCGCACGCACTGCGCGGACCCACCGGAAACACGTACAGCGGGGAGCCTCAGCCCCAGGTGATCAGGCGCTTCGGCTGCTCCAGGATCGCCGCGACGTCCGCGAGGACCTTGGAACCGAGCTCGCCGTCGACCAGGCGGTGGTCGAAGGAGAGGGCCAGCGTGGTCACCTGGCGGGGCTTCACCTTCCCCTTGTGCACCCAGGGCTGGAGCTTGATCGCCCCGACCGCGAGGATCGCGGACTCGCCCGGGTTGAGGATCGGCGTACCGGTGTCGACGCCGAAGACGCCGACGTTGGTGATGGTCACCGTGCCGCCCGCCATCGCGGCCGGGGAGGTCTTGCCGTCCCGGGCCGTGGTGACCAGGTCGCCCAGGGCCTGCCCCAGCTCGGGCAGGGTCTTGTCGTGCGCGTCCTTGATGTTCGGCACGATCAGACCGCGCGGGGTGGCGGCGGCGATGCCCAGGTTGACGTAGTGCTTCTGGACGATCTCCTGGTTGGCCTCGTCCCAGGCGGCGTTGATCTCCGGGTGACGCTTGATCGCGACGAGGAGGGCCTTGGCGATGATCAGGAGCGGGTTGACCCGCACCCCCGCCATGTCCTTGTCCTCCTTGAGCTCCGCCACGAGCTTCATCGTGCGCGTCACGTCGAGGGTGACGAACTCGGTGACATGGGGCGCGGTGAAGGCGCTGCCGACCATGGCCTGGGCGATGGCCTTGCGTACGCCCTTGACCGGGATGCGGGTCTCCCGGCCGGCCGCGTCCACGGACACGGCGACCGGTGCGGGCGTCACGGCCGGAGCGGCGGCCTGCACCGGGGCGTCGGCGGGAGCCGGCGCGGCGGCCGCGTGGACGTCCTCGCGGGTGATGATCCCGCCCTCGCCGGTCGGGGTGACCGTGGCGAGGTCGATGCCCAGGTCCTTCGCCAGCTTGCGCACCGGCGGCTTGGCGAGCGGGCGCGCCTCGGGTGCCGCCGGGGCAGCGTGGCCGTTCATCTCCGCCTGGATCGCGGCGGCGGCCGGACCGGGGATCTCGACGCCCTTGCGGGCACGGCGCTTGGTGGAGGTCTCGGCCACGCCGTAGCCGACCAGCACCGGCTGGCGGCCCTTGGGCGCTTCCGGCTCCGCCTCAGGTTCCGCGACGGGCTGGGCCGGCTCCGGAGCGGTGTCCCCCGCGGCCGGGGCGTCACCGCTGCCGGGCGCCACGTCCACGGCGATGATCACCTCGCCGACGTCGACGGTCGTGCCCTCGGGGAAGCGCAGTTCGTGCACCACCCCGTCGAACGGGATCGGCAGCTCGACCGCGGCCTTGGCCGTCTCGACCTCGCACACGACCTGGCCGTCGGTGACGGTGTCGCCGGGCTGGACGAACCACTTGAGGATCTCGGCCTCGGTCAGCCCTTCGCCCACATCGGGCATCTTGAACTCGCGGAAACGAGCAGACGTTTCGGTCATCGTCGTCACGGCCCTCTCCTCAGTACGCCAGCGAGCGGTCGACGGCGTCGAGCACCCTGTCGAGACCCGGCAGGTACTCGTCCTCGAGCCTGGCCGGCGGGTAGGGGACGTGATAGCCGCCGACCCTCAGCACGGGCGCCTCGAGGTGGTAGAAGCAGCGCTCGGTGATCCGCGCCGCGATCTCGGCGCCGGAGCCGTAGAACACCGGCGCCTCGTGGACCACCACGAGCCGGCCGGTCTTCTCGACCGAGGTCTGCACCGCGTCGAAGTCGATCGGGGACATCGACCGCAGGTCCAGGACCTCGATCGACTTGCCCTCCTCCTGAGCCGCGGCCGCCGCCTCCAGGCAGACCTTCACCATCGGGCCGTACGCGACGAGCGTGAGGTCGGAACCCTCACGGGCCACGGCGGCCTTGTGGAGCGGGCCGGGGATCGACTCGGTGTCGAGCTCCCCCTTGTCCCAGTAGCGCCGCTTGGGCTCGAAGAAGATGATCGGATCGTCGCTCTGGACGGCCTGCTGCATCATCCAGTAGGCGTCGCTCGCGTTGGAGGGCGAGACGACCTTCAGGCCCGCCACGTGCGCGAACAGGGCCTCGGGCGACTCGCTGTGGTGCTCGACGGCACCGATGCCGCCGCCGTACGGGATACGCACGACGACCGGCATCTTGACCTTGCCGAGGGCGCGGGCGTGCATCTTGGCGAGCTGGGTGACGATCTGGTCGTACGCGGGGAAGACGAAGCCGTCGAACTGGATCTCGACCACCGGGCGGTAGCCGCGCAGAGCCAGGCCGATCGCCGTGCCGACGATGCCGGACTCGGCGAGCGGGGTGTCGATGACCCGGTCCTCGCCGAAGTCCTTCTGGAGCCCGTCCGTGATGCGGAAGACCCCGCCGAGCTTGCCGACGTCCTCACCCATGATGAGGACCTTGGGGTCGGTCTCGAGAGCCTTGCGCAGCGACTCGTTGAGCGCCTTCGCGATGGACATCTTCTCGGTGGCCATGGCTAGTTGCCCTCCTCGGCGAACGATGCCTGGTAGGCGGCGAACTGGGCGCGCTCCTCGTCGACGAGCGGGCTGCCGTCGGCGTAGGCGTGGTCGAACAGCGCAAGGGGCTCCGGGTCGGGCATCGACCGCACCACGTCGCGCACCCGCTTGCCGAGGACCTCGCTCTCCTCGTCCAGCGCGGTGAAGTACGCCGCGTCGGCGAGCTCCTGCTTCTCCAGGTACGTGCGCAGCCGCAGGATCGGGTCCTTGGCCTCCCAGGCCACCCGCTCCTCGTCCGCCCGGTACTTGGTCGGGTCGTCCGAGGTGGTGTGGGCGCCCATCCGGTAGGTGAACGCCTCGACGAGGGTGGGGCCCTCACCCCGCCGCGCACGCTCCAGCGCCGACCTGGTGACCGCCAGACACGCCAGTACGTCGTTGCCGTCGACCCGGACACCGGGGAAACCGAAGCCCTGCGCGCGCTGGTAGAGCGGCACGCGCGTCTGCTTCTCGGTCGGCTCGGAGATCGCCCACTGGTTGTTCTGGCAGAAGAACACGACGGGGGCGTTGTAGACGGCGGAGAAGGTGAACGCCTCCGCCACGTCGCCCTGGCTGGAGGCGCCGTCACCGAAGTACGCGACCACCGCCGAGTCCGCGCCGTCCTTGGCGACGCCCATGGCGTAGCCCGTGGCGTGCAGGGTCTGCGAGCCGATGACGATCGTGTAGAGGTGGAAGTTGTTGCTGCTGGGGTCCCAGCCGCCGTGGTTCACTCCGCGGAACATCCCGAGCAGATTGGTCGGGTCGACGCCGCGGCACCAGGCGACACCGTGCTCACGGTAGGTCGGGAAGACGTAGTCGTCGTCGCGCAGTGCCCGGCCGGAGCCGATCTGCGCGGCTTCCTGGCCCAGCAGCGAGGCCCACAGGCCCAGCTCGCCCTGGCGCTGGAGCGCGGTTGCCTCGGCGTCGAAGCGGCGCGTGAGGACCATGTCCCGGTAGAGGCCCCGGAGCTCGTCCGCGCTCAGGTCGATCTCGAAGTCCGGGTGCTCCACGCGCTCACCCTCGGGCGTCAGCAGCTGCACCAGCTGGGGCTCGGAAGCCTCCGGCGTCTGCGCGGGTGTCTTCGCGGCGCTGGTCCGCTTGCTGCTGCGTCGCGGTTTGCGCGCGGCAGTGCTCTCCACGGTCACGTGCGTGCTCCTCCGTCGGTCCGGCCCCCGGGATGGCCGGGAACCAGTGCGGCTCGCCTGTGTCCGGACCCGTGCACGGGGTGGGTGCCACTCGGCCGGAACAGGCGTGACAGGTGCCCCGGCGAGCTTCCTGTCATAAGCACGTTACCCAGTGCATCGCACAACTGCGAAACACCCTGTGACCTGCAATTTTGCTTGGATTTCCAAGTAAATCGCAAAAATCGCGAACTCCCGCTGGTCACAGCGCCGGTAACGGCTCGGCAGGCGGCCGGAACACCGGCACGTTATCCCGGCCGACAGCCCTAGGGAAGGGCGGACGGGAAAGGAGTGTGTGAGACTGCGAAGGTGCGCGAAGAAGGAAAAATCACGGTATTCCTGCTCGACGATCACGAGGTCGTCCGGCGCGGCGTCCATGAGCTGCTGTCCTCCGAGGAGGACATCGAGGTCGTCGGCGAGGCCGGCACGGCGGCGGACGCCCTCGCGCGCATCCCGGCGACCCGGCCCGACGTCGCCGTGCTCGACGTGCGGCTGCCGGACGGCAGCGGTGTGGAGGTCTGCCGCGAGGTCCGCTCGAGGGACGAGGACATCAAGTGCCTGATGCTCACCTCGTACGCCGATGACGAGGCCCTCTTCGACGCGATCATGGCCGGCGCCTCCGGATACGTACTGAAGGCCATCCGGGGCAACGAGCTGCTCAGCGCCGTGCGCGACGTGGCGGCGGGCAAGTCCCTGCTGGACCCGGCGGCCACCGCCCGTGTGCTGGAGCGGCTGCGCGAGGGCAAGGACGGCAAGGGCGACGACCGGCTCGCGGGCCTGACCGACCAGGAGCGCAGGATCCTCGACCTGATCGGCGAGGGGCTGACGAACCGGGTGATCGGCGAACGGCTGCACCTCGCCGAGAAGACCATCAAGAACTACGTCTCCAGCCTGCTGTCCAAGCTGGGCATGGAGCGGCGCTCGCAGGCGGCGGCGTACGTGGCGAGACTGCAGGCCGAGAAGCGCTGAGCGGGGCGGAACGGGGCACCGCACCGGTACCGGCACCAATCACACCGCGCGAGGGCGGGGGGCCGAGAGGCGGGGCGCGGCACCGGCGCCGCGCGAGGGCGGGGCGGGGACACCGGCCCCGGTTCCCCGTCCGCGCGAGGGCGGAGCAGGGACTTTGGTCCCGGCCCGTCGGGGCGGCGGACCCTTACACGGCTCCTACCCGTGGCCCAGAGTGGGACGCATGCTTTCCTCCCGCCCCTCCGACGCCGCAGGCACCGGCCCCTCCGGCTCCCCGGCCGCATCCGTCGCGGAGAAGCTCCGCGCGATCGAACTGCTCGGCAGCGTCCACTACGGCCGGCTGGCCATGAGCATGCGCGCCCTGCCCTTCCTGGCCGTGGCCCGGCACCTGGTGACCGAGGGCCGCGTGCTCCTGCGGATGCACCGGGGGCTCGGCTTCCACGAGTCCTGCGACGGGAGCGTCATCGCCTACGGGGCGGACAACTTCAACTTCCCGGAGCCCGACGGCAAGGAGGGCCTCTGGTCGGTGCAGTTCACCGGCCCCGTGGAGATAGTGCACCCGGCCTCCGACCAGCGTGAACGCTTCGGGACCGGCCCGTCCGTGGTGAACGGCGAGCACTTCGATCCCGTGTACCTCAAGCTCGATCCGCACCTTGCCCATATGCACACTCTGGGCTTCGGCGCAAGTCCGTCAGGGCGGACACACAGCGTCACCTAACATGTGGCGAGTGCTGCGCTCATCTGTGACCCTTCCGCCTGTCCCTCCGGTCGGCGAGGTCCTGCGCCGCTACCCCGGCGCCGGGGCGCCCCTCGCCTGCGAACCCCTCAACAAGGGCCTGCTCAATCACGGTTACCGCGTGTCCACCACGCGAGGCTCGTACTTCCTCAAGCACCACCTCGACAAGCACCACCTCGACGACGCCAGCGGCGACCACGCCACGATCGTCCGGCAGCACCGGGCGACCCAGCAGCTGCACTCCCTCGGTGTACCGGTGGCCCCGCCCCTCGCGGACACACAGGGTGACACGGTCACGGTGATCGGCGGGCAGCGCTACGCCCTGCACCACTGGGTGGACGGCCTCCACCGGGACGGCGCCCAGCTGACGACGGCCGAGTCACGCCGGCTCGGGGCGCTCCTCGGAGCCGTGCACATGGGCCTGGAGCAGGTCATGGAGGCGGACCCGCCGCCGCCCGCACGGGCTCAGAGTCCCAGCCCCGACCCCGTCGACACGTTCGCGCTGATCGACGAGTTGCTGACCGCCGCGCGGCGGATGGGCCCCCGGGACGCCTTCGACGAACTCGCCGTACACCGTCTCGTCGAACGCCGCGCCCTGCTGGAACAGCACGCGCACCGCCGTCCGCCCACGCCCGAGGGCTCCGCCAGGGGGTGGGTGCACGGTGACTTCCACCCGCTGAACCTGCTCTACCGGGGCGCCGACCCCGTGGCGATCGTCGACTGGGACCGGCTGGGCGTACAGCCGCGCGCGGAGGAGGCGGTCCGTGCCGCGGCCATCTTCTTCGTCCGGCCCGACGGTGAGCTGGCGCTGGAGAAGGTGCGGGCGTACGCACGCGCGTACCGGCGGGCGGCAGGCGCGGGGGCGGCCGAGCTGGCGGCCGCCGTGCACCGGGTGTGGTGGGAGCGCCTCAACGACTTCTGGATACTGCGCTGGCGCTACCGCCTCCACGACCGCAGGGCCGACCCGCAGTTTCCCGCGGTGTCGGCCCTGGCGGTGTGGTGGACGCGCGAGTACGAGGCGGTCGGCGAGGCCTTCACGGAGTGAGGGCCTCCCGGCGCTCCCGGCGCTCCCCGCACTCCCCGCGCGCGAGCCTCGCGGGCGCCCCCGGTGAAACACCGTCCGGTGGAACCCGCCTCACCGTCCGGTGAGGCGGATCGTCATTCCCCCGTGGTGCCCGTCGCCCCCGCGGCGGCTCCCGCCGCGGCGCCGCCGGCCGGAGTGCCCGCGGTGGTCCCTTCCGTCGTGCCCCCCGTGTCGTCACCGGTACCGCCGTCCTCGGTGCCACCGTCCGACGTACCGCCGTCGTCACCGGTCCCGCCGTCCGTCGTCGTACCGCCGTCGGTCGTGCCGCCCGTACCCGGCTCGGTCGCCGTCGGTGTCGGGCTCGGCTCCTTCGTCGGCTCGGTCGGGTCCTCCGTCGGGGTGTACGACGGCTCCCGCGTCTCCCACGTCTGACCGCCCGAGGAACTGTCCGGCTCCTCGGTCTCCTCGGTCTCCTCGTCCGTCGGGTCCGCCGATGAGGGCGTCGCCGAGGGCGAGACGGTGGTGGAGGGCGTGGACGGGGACTTCTTGCTGCCGCCGAGGTCCGCCGCCTGGAGGGCGAACGCGACACCCGCGCCGATCGCGATGAGCGCGAGCAGCACGAACAGCCACATCTTGCCGCGACCGCCGCCGTTGTGGTTCCCGCCTGCGTACGCCCCGTCGTCCGGGTTCATCGGCGGCAGGATCGGGCCCTGCGAGGTGTCCCCGTACGAGGGGCGCCCCATGGCCGTCGTGCTGCCGCCCATGTTCATCGCCGCCGTACGGCCGCTGTCGTGCGCGTCGACCGGGCCGGTGTTCCAGGTGCCCGTGTGCCCGCCCTGCACCTGCAGCATCTGCAGGCTGTACTGGACGAGGCCGCGCATCTCCTCGGCGCTCTGGAACCGGTCGTCCGGGTCCTTCGCCAGGGAGCGCATGACGAGCCCGTCCAGCTCCGGCGGTACGTCCCCGGCGGTCTGGGAGGGCGGCACCGGCATGTCCTGCACGTGCTGGTAGACCACCGAGAGCGGGGTCTCACCCGTGAACGGGGGCCGCAGCGCGAGCAGCTCGTAGAGCAGACAGCCGGTGGCGTACAGGTCGGAGCGGTGGTCGACGGCCTTGCCGAGCGCCTGCTCGGGGGAGAGGTACTGGGGGGTGCCCATGACCATGCCGGTCTGGGTCATCGTCGACTGGGCGCCGTGCAGCGCGCGGGCGATGCCGAAGTCCATCACCTTGACCGCGCCGGAGTGCGTGATGATCACGTTCGCCGGCTTGATGTCACGGTGCACGATGCCGTGCTGGTGGGAGTAGGCCAGGGCCTCCAGGACTCCCGAGACGATGATCAGCGCCTGCTCGGGCGGCGGAGCCTCGGCCTCGAGCAGCAGGTCGCGGATGGTGTTGCCCTCGACGAGCTCCATGACGATGTAGGGCACCGTCGATCCGCCCACGACGTCCTCGCCGGAGTCGTACACGGCGACGATCGCGTGATGGTTCAGCCCGGCCACGGACTGTGCCTCACGCGTGAAGCGGGCCTTGGAGACCGGGTCCTCGGCAAGATCGGAACGGAGCAGTTTCACCGCTACCGTGCGTCCCAGACGGACGTCCTCCGCGGCGTAGACCTCGGCCATGCCGCCGCGGCCGAGCCGGTGGGTCATGCGGTAACGGCCGTCTCCGACCACACCGCCGACACCCCAGGAGTCGGTGCCATCCGAAACTCCGCCGCCGTTTGCTTCGGATTCGGGTGCCATCAGTCCTCGCCGTCGTATCTGTCCGCGCGTCCGCGGGTTCTCACGGTGCCTTGCTGCATTGCCACGTCACGCTACAGCCTCTGGCCGACACGCCGGTTTTCAGAGTGACGGGCCATCCAATCGGCTCGCGCGCCGTCCGCGCAAATTCCATGCGCGTCCGGTAACGCTTCCGAGACGCTTCTTGTGCGTACGGTCACGGAACGGGCACCCGGCTTGACGTGTCGTACCCCTCGGGCAGACTTGGCCCGTCATAGGGATGATCGCGTCCACGCCGGGCGCCGAGGGGGATGCGAGCTCATGAGCCACGACGGTGCACAGGGACGCTACGCGGGCGGTTCCGTGGCCGGTGGCCGCTACCAGCTGCGCGACCTGCTCGGCGAGGGCGGCATGGCGTCCGTCTACCTCGCGTACGACTCCGCCCTCGACCGCCAGGTCGCCATCAAGACGCTGCACACGGAGCTGGGACGCGAACAGTCCTTCCGTGAGCGCTTCCGCCGCGAGGCGCAGGCCGTCGCCAAGCTGCAGCACACCAACATCGTCTCCGTGTTCGACACGGGCGAGGACGAGCTCGGCGGCGCGCTGATGCCGTACATCGTCATGGAGTACGTCGAGGGGCAGCCGCTCGGCTCCGTGCTCCAGTCGGACATCCAGCAGTACGGCGCGATGCCGGCCGACAAGGCGCTCAAGGTGACGGCCGACGTGCTCGCCGCGCTGGAGACCAGCCACGAGATGGGCCTGGTCCACCGCGACATCAAGCCCGGCAACGTGATGATGACCAGGCGCGGCGTCGTGAAGGTCATGGACTTCGGCATCGCACGGGCCATGCAGTCCGGGGTCACCTCGATGACGCAGACCGGCATGGTCGTCGGCACCCCGCAGTACCTCTCCCCCGAACAGGCGCTCGGCCGCGGCGTCGACGCGCGCTCCGACCTGTACTCGGTCGGCATCATGCTCTTCCAGCTGCTCACGGGACGCATCCCGTTCGACGCGGACTCGCCCCTGGCCATCGCGTACGCGCATGTGCAGGAGGAGCCGGTCGCCCCGTCGAGCATCAACCGGTCGATCACGCCCGCGATGGACGCCCTCGTCGCCCGCGCGCTGAAAAAGAACCCGAACGAGCGCTTTCCGAGCGCCGCGGCGATGCAGGACGAGATCGCGCGCGTCCTGAGCGCGAGCGGACCCGCGGGCGCCCCGGTGATCGCGGGCGGCAGCGGTCCGGCGAACAGCGGCTCGGGCGTCGGCTCGGCGGTCTTCCCGCCCGTCGACCAGGCCACTCCGGCGCCGCAGAGCGTGCAGACGCCGTACCAGCCGCAGGCACACCAGCAGCAGCACCAGCCGGGCCCGTACGGCGCCCCGACCCCCGCTCCCACACCGGGCTACGGCTACCCGCAGGCGGCCCAGCCGTACGGGACGCAGGGGCCCCTGGGGCACCAGACTCCGCCTCCGTACACGATGACCCCGCACACGACCGCGGGAGGCTCGGGTGGCGGCTCCTCGCGGAACATGCCCGTCGTCGTCGGGGCGATCGTGGTCGCCCTCGTCGCGATCGGCGGACTCGTCGCCTTCCTGAGCTTGCAGGACGACGACTCCGGCAAGGGCGGCGATCCGAGCACCGGCGAGTCCTCCTCCGTGGCAGGGGAGCACAAGCCCCCGGAGCGGTACCGGACGATGGACGAGGAGGAGTGCACCGACCCCACGGAGGACAGCGACGATCCGGCCAAGGTCCAGGCTCCGAACTTCGTCTACAAGGACATCAACTCGGCGAAGACCTGTGCCGCCGCGGCGGGCTGGACGGTCAAGGTCATCGAGGTGGAGGGCAACACCTACGCCGAGGACCAGGTCATCGACCAGTTCCCGACCTCGGGCACGGCCGTGTCCGAGCGGGGCGCCCACTTCGAGCTGCGGATCGCGACCGGCGACCCGGCCTGACCGGCCACCTCCGGTACCACCTCCGGTCCCGCCGCAGGGGCACCCCTCCGGTACCACCTCCGGTTCCGCCGCAGGGGCCCCTCCGGTTCCGCCGGAGCTGACTCCCCGCGCCGTCGGGCCGCGGCTTCCTGACGCTTTCGGGATGCCGGACATTTCGGGGCATGTGACGCTGATCTCATGCCTCCAGGACTCCCGGTTCCATGGCCGTCACGGTGCGCCGTCTGCCTGGTGATCGCCGTAGGCGTGGCACTCGGACCGCCGGCCTGGGCGCAGGCGGAAGGCGGGGCCCCCGGCTCCGCACCCCCTGGCCACCTGGCGCCGGCGAGGCCCCCGCAATCCCCGTCCCCCTCCGCGAGCGCGTCCGCCGGGGAGCCACCCTTCGCCGGGCGGCAGGCAGGGGAGGGGCGGGCACGGCCGGGGCGGTCGCTCTCCCCCCAGGACATCACGGACTCCGAGGCCGCGGCGGACGAGGTGCCGCCGGATCCGGACCCCGTCGACGTCCCCGCCTTCACACCGCCTCCCGGGGCCTTCCCCGAGCCCGGTGAGAGCGAACGGCAGCGGCAGCGAAAGGCGCTGGACGAACCCAGCCTGCGGCAGGTGCGGGACGTCTCCCTGGGGACGGGGATCACCCTGGTCGGACTGGGGCTGGCGTTCCTGGCGCTGCGCATGCGCCGCGCGAGCTGACGCGGGCGACCGGTCGCACCTTCCGGTCGGGGCACTTGCGAACAGCAGCATACCGGGTATACATACTCAGTATGTCGATCCGTCACGGGCTGCTGGCCCTCCTGGAACGGGGCCCTCGCTACGGCTCCCAGCTCCGCACCGAGTTCGAGTCCCGCACCGGCTCCACCTGGCCGCTGAACGTCGGTCAGGTCTACACCACCCTGAGCCGCCTGGAGCGCGACGGCATGGTCGCCCAGGACGGTGAGGACGACGCGGGCCACGCGCTCTACTCGATCACCGACGACGGACGGGGCGAGCTGAGGAGCTGGTTCGAGACTCCCGTCGACCGCAGCAGCCCGCCCCGTGACGAGCTGGCGATCAAGCTGGCGATGGCGGTCGGGGCACCCGGCGTCGACATCCGCGCCGTCATCCAGTCCCAGCGGAGCCACACGCTGAAGGCGATGCAGGACTACACCCGGCTGAAGGCCCAGGCACTCGCCGTCGAACCTGCCGATCGCGACGAGGTCGCCTGGCTGCTGGTGGTGGAGCAGCTGATCTTCCAGGCAGAGGCCGAAGCACGCTGGCTGGACCACTGCGAGTCCCGGCTCGTACGCCTGGCCGCCGCCGCCGCGACGGAGCCCACCACCTCCACGAGCCGGGCTGCCACGCGGTCCGCCGCCTCGCGCCCGTCCACCCACCGCTGACCACCGGCGGCGCGGCGGACCCCGCACCGGCCCGCGTCGTTCGGGCCGAGCCACGGGAGACCACACCGGTCCGCGTCGCAGCGACCGCAGCACACCACACCGGTCCGCGTCACAGCGGCCGCAGCACACCAGACCGGTCCTTGTCACTCCGGCCGCAGCGCACCAGACCGGTCCTTGTCACTCCGGCCGCAGCGCACCAGACCGGTCCTTGTCACTCCGGCCGCAGCGCACCCACACCGATCCGCGTCACAGCGGCCGCTTTCCGTACACCGTTCTCAGGGGGGAACCGCTCACCATGTCCTCGCCCGCTCCCACACCGCCCGCCGATCTCTCCGTGGACGCCCCCGTCCTCGAGCTGAGGGCCCTGACCCGCACCCACGGCTCCGGCGTCGCCGAGGTGCACGCCCTGCGCGGCATCAACCTCTCGGTCCACACCGGAGAGCTCGTCGCCGTGATGGGCCCCTCCGGCTCCGGCAAGTCCACGCTCCTGACCCTGGCGGGCGGCCTCGACACCGCGACCAGCGGCCAGGTCGTCGTCGAGGGCCAGGACATCTCCACGCTCGGCCGCAAGGGCCTCGCACGTCTGCGCCGGCGCAGCGTCGGCTACGTCTTCCAGGACTACAACCTGATACCCGCCCTCACCGCCGCGGAGAACATCGCCCTGCCGCGCGAACTCGACGGCGTCTCCGTGCGCAAGGCGCGCAGGGAGGCCATGGCCTCACTCGAGGAGATGCACCTCGCGGAGGTCGCCGACCGCTTCCCGGACGAGATGTCCGGCGGCCAGCAGCAGCGCGTCGCCATCGCCCGCGCCCTCGTGGGCGACCGGCGGCTCGTGCTCGCCGACGAGCCGACCGGGGCACTCGACTCGGAGACCGGCGAAGCCGTGCTCGCACTGCTCCGGAACCGCTGCGACCAGGGCGCCGCCGGTGTGATGGTGACGCACGAGCCCCGGTACGCGGCCTGGGCGGACCGGGTGGTCTTCCTCCGGGACGGGTCGATCGTGGACCAGACGGTGGCCACCGCCGCCGAGTCCCTGCTCGCCGCTGAAGGTGCGGAGTGAGCGTTCTCACCGGGTGGCGCGCCGCCCTCCGGATCGCCCGGCGCGACGCCCTCCGGGCCAAGGGCCGCAGCGCACTCGTCGTCTCGATGATCGCCCTGCCGGTCCTCGGTGTGACGGCCGCCGACGTCACGTACCGCAGTTCCGCGCCCACCGCCGCCGAGGAACTGACGGCGAAGATGGGATCGGCGGACGCCGTGTTCAGTTCGGCGGGCGCCGGGCCGGTCCCCCTGCAGCAGATGCCCGACCTCACCACCTGGGGCGCCCAGGGAGACGAAGGGGCCCGCCCGGCCGACGACGGCCACCGCGCACCCGTCGATGTACCGGCCACGTTCCCGAAGGGTTCGCGGTACCTCACCGAGCAGTCCGTTCCTGCCGTGGTCACGACGCGGCACGGGGTCGCCGACACCGAGATCGTGGAGCTGCGCACCTCCGATCCGGCGGTCCGGGGCAGGCTCGACCTGGTCGACGGGGCGTACCCGCACGGCGAGGGGGAGGCCGTCGCGACCGAGCGCTTCCTGGAATCCGCCGGACTCCGTATCGGCTCCCGCACGACACTGCGCGGCCCCGAGCAGACGTACACGATCACCGGCAGCGTCGAGCTGCCGCAGGAGCTCGACAAGAGCGCGTTGTACGCCGACCCGGGGACGGTGATCGCCCCGTGGAAGGCGGCGGCCGCCCGCGACGAGCAGGTCGTCCCTCCCTACCCCGACGGCAGGACCTGGCTCGTACGGAGCCCCGCCGGTGCAGGCGTCTCCTGGCCGGACGTGCTCAGGGCCAACGAGAAGGGCGTCCTGGTGCTGTCACGTCAGGTCGTTCTCGACCCGCCGCCGGATTCCGATGTCCCGCTGCTCGCGCACCAGGACATGTCCTTCGGAGAGAGCTCCGAGGAGCTGAGCGCGGGGGTGGCGACCGTCGTCGCCATGGCGGTCCTGGAGATCGTCCTGCTGGCAGGGCCCGCTTTCGCCGTCGGCGCGAGGCGCTCACGCCGGCAGCTCGGCCTCGTCGGCACCTGCGGCGCCGACCGGGGCCAGGTACGAGCCGTCGTGCTGTCCGGGGGCCTGGTGCTCGGCGCGGTCGGAGCCGTGACCGGTGTCGCCGCCGGAATCGGCCTCACCGCGCTGTTCCGTCCGATGATCGAGGGATGGACCGCAAGCCGTTTCGGCGAGCTGGACATCCGTCCTCCGGAGCTGCTGGGGATCGCCTTCATCGGACTCGTCACCGGCGTCCTTGCGGCTCTGACCCCGGCGATCGTCGCCGGCCGGCAGTCGGTGCTCGAATCGCTCACCGGGCGCCGTGGAACACGCCGGAGCTCACGCGTCCTGCCCGTCGCGGGCTGCGTGGCGCTGGCGGCGGGCGTGGCGGTCGCCGTGTACGGCGGCACGACCGGCGACACCCAGTTCGTCGCCGGCGGCTCCGTGGTCGCCGAACTCGGCCTGCTCGGCTGCATCCCGGTGATCGTCGGCTTCCTCGGCCGGCTCGGCACCCGGCTGCCGCTCTCCCCGCGCATGGCGCTGCGCGACGCGGCACGCAACCGGGGGCGTACGGCACCGGCGGTCGCCGCCGTCATGGCCGCGGTGGCTGGCACCGTCGCCATCGCCACGTACACCACCAGCGTCATGGCGGAACACGACTACGACCACCTGCAGGCGCTCACTCCGGGAACAGTGGCGCTCGTGGCGTCCGATCCGGCCGCCGTCGGCCAACTTCCCCTCGCCCGGGCCGCCGCTGAGCGGAATCTCGCGGTCAGCGGCGGGCGTGCCGACATCCGGCGTGTCTGGGCCGGCTCCGACTGCACGGTCTACTACGAGGGGGAGAACAGCTGCGGAACCCTCGAACTGGTCAAGCCGACCGGCAAGGGCCACAGCTGCCCGCTCCAGGGAGCCGGTGCCGCGAAGCTCGCCGAGAGCCTCTCCGCCCAGGAACACAAGAAGCTGATGAACTCCCCCGCGTGCGCCGACGAATACGCCACCGCGCAGGCACTCTCCACCGGCGACGGCAACATCGCCGTGGGGGACGCCGCACTGCTCAGGTCGTACGTGGAACTCGGCGACCCGGCGGCAGCCGAAGCCCTGGCGGCCGGGACCCCCGTGCTGCTCAACTCGGCGTACGCGCGGGACGGCCAGGTCACGCTCAACGCCGTCCACACGTACAACGCGCACGACAAGGAGAACCGCGGGCTCCACCCGGGCAGGGCCGAGACCACCACCGACCGGCTGAAGGTCTACGTCGCGCCCGCGAAGTACGCCTCCACCCCCGGGATCCGCATGATCCTGCCGCAGCGGACAGCGGACCGGCTCGGTCTGCACTCCGCGGACTACGGGACCGTCTACACCGTCGCGCACGTGCCGACGGACGCCGAGTCGCAGGCGGTGTCGGCGGCGTTCACCAGGGCCGGGAACGGGATCCACCTGGTGACCGAGAACCCCATGGAGAGGCGTGACGAGGACGTGGTCCTGCTGATCCTCGCGCTGTTCGCGGGCGTCGTCACCCTGGGCGCCGCCGCGATCACCACCGGTCTCGCCAAGGCGGACGCGGAAGCCGACCTCACCACGCTCAGCGCGGTGGGGGCCCCGCCCGGCGTACGGCGCTCGCTCTCCGGGTTCCAGTGCCTGGTGGTCGCGCTCACGGGCGTACTGCTCGGCACGGCGGCGGGCATCGTGCCCGCGGTGGCCCTGCGTCTGGTGGACCTGCGCGAGGCGATGGCGGCCATGCGGGAGCAGCCGATGGACTCCGCCTACACCCCTGTGGTGATGCCGTGGGAGACCATCGGGCTGCTGGCCCTCGTCGTACCGGTGGCGGCCGGGCTGCTGGCCGCCGCGTTCACCGGATCGCGGTCGGCGCTGACCAGGCGCGTGGGGTGACGGGCGAGGGCCACTGACCGGTCACGGTTCTGCTTCCCCTCGCCTCCGGTCCCCCCGCGGTTCCGGTTCTCCCTCGGGTTCGGTTCGCACGCGGCCCGCCCGGTGCCCCCGGACAGGGGTGATCATCCCTTTCCGGGGGCACACCACGTGGTGAGGCCCGCATGCGAGACAATGGCGTCATGGAGATGCCGAGGAATGAACGGTCGCAGGAGCACCCCCAAGTCCTCGTGGTGGGGCAGGACGGAATGGCCATCGGCGGCGGTGGCGGTGACGACGAGTCGCGTGAGATCCCGGTGACGGAGATGGTCGAACAGCCCGCGAAGGTCATGCGCATCGGCAGCATGATCAAGCAGCTTCTGGAAGAGGTCAGGGCGGCTCCTCTCGACGAGGCGAGCCGGGTCAGGCTGAAGGAGATCCACGCGAGCTCCGTGAAGGAGCTCGAGGACGGTCTGGCGCCGGAGCTCGTGGAGGAGCTCGAACGGCTCTCGCTGCCGTTCACCGAGGAGTCCGTACCCTCCGAGGCCGAGCTG
Organism: Streptomyces sp. NPDC102402; assembly: GCF_044765765.1. Lineage (NCBI taxonomy): Bacteria > Bacillati > Actinomycetota > Actinomycetes > Kitasatosporales > Streptomycetaceae > Streptomyces > Streptomyces sp. NPDC102402. The sequence continues at coordinate 669,794 of NZ_JBIWKR010000001.1, read as the reverse complement.
CGGATCGCGCAGGCCCAGCTGGTCGGCTGGCTGGAGGGCCTCTTCCACGGCATCCAGACGGCGCTGTTCGCCCAGCAGATGGCGGCCCGTGCGCAGCTGGAGTCCATGCGCCGCGCCCTTCCTCCGGGCGTCGGTCATGAGGACGAGGAAGGCGGAGTCGACCCGCACGGACCGGCGCGCTCCGGCCCGTACCTGTAACGAACCGAATCCACCGAGCGCGGTACGCACGGGGCCCGGCACACGCGGTGTGTGCCGGGCCCCGGCGTCTTCCGGCGGCTCCTCGTGATGCGCGCACACGGTCGAGGCGCGGCGGACCACTGCCCGGGAGTGCACCCTCATCCGGCTGCTCGCACCCCACCCTGGACGTACTCACACCTCCGGACGTGCTGGTGACCCTGGCCCGCTCGGGTCACGCCTCCGGACGTGCTGGTGACCCTGGCCCGCTCGGGTCAGGCCTCCGGACGTGCTGGTGACCCTGGCCCGCTCGGGTCAGGCCTCCGGACGTGCTGGTGAACCTGGCCCGCTCGGGTCAGGCCTTCGGGGCGGCCAGGAGGATCTTGCCGACGTGGCTGCTGGATTCCATCAGCCGGTGAGCCTCCGCGGCATCCGCCATGGGCATCGTGCGGTCCACGATCGGCCGGACGACACCGTCGGCGAGCAGCGGCCACACGTGCTCACGTACCGCCGCGATGATCGCGGCCTTCTCCGCGAGCGGCCGTGCACGCAGCGACGTCGCCGTGACAGCGGCCCGCTTGCTCAGCAGGGCACCCAGGTTCAGCTCGCCCTTGGCACCGCCCTGGAGACCGATGATCGCGAGGCGGCCGTTCACCGCCAGCGCCCGCACGTTCCGGTCCAGGTACTTCGCCCCGACGATGTCGAGGATGACGTCCGCCCCGGCACCGTCCGTCACCTTGCGCAGTTCCTCGACGAAGTCCTGCTCGCGGTAGTCGATGAGGATGTCGGCGCCGAGTTCCTCACAGCGCGCCAGCTTCTCGGGGCCGCCCGCCGTCACCGCGACGCGTGCACCGACGGCCTTCGCGAGCTGGATCGCCATCGTGCCGATGCCGCTGGACCCGCCGTGGACCAGAAGGGTCTCGCCAGGGCGCAGGTGGGCCACCATGAAGACGTTGGACCAGACCGTCGCCGTCACCTCGGGCAGCGCGGCGGCCTGCGCGAGGTCCACGCCGTCGGGCACGGGCAGCAACTGGCCAACCGGGACGGCCACCTTCTCCGCGTATCCGCCGCCGGAGAGAAGTCCGCACACCTCGTCGCCCTCGGCCCATCCGGTCACACCGGGGCCGAGCGCCACGATGCGACCCGAGCACTCCAGGCCCGGGTAGGGAGAGGCGCCGGCCGGGGGGTTGTAGAAGCCCTGCCGCTGGAGGACATCGGCCCGGTTGACCGCACTGGACACGACCTCGACGAGGACTTCTCCCTCGCTGGGTACGGGATCGGGGACCTCTGCCCATACGAGCGCTTCGGGGCCGCCGGGTTCGGGGATCGTGATCGCATACATGGCCGCGAGGCTACTCCGTGCGGAGTCCAGGACGGTGCGGACCTGTCTGCGCCGCGCCCGGGTCCGTGGCCTAGGAGCGCTGGTTGGGATGCTGCGGGTGGCTCAGCGGCGACGTGTGGAGCGGCGAGGCCCGCACGATCGTGATCACCCGGTCCGTCAGCTGAAGGGGGCTGGCCGCCGGATCGTCGTAACCGATCAGGCGATGGCCGCGCAGGACACTGACCACCAGGTCATCGGTCTCCCGGACGTTCTTGCCCACCTCGGCCTTTATCACCGGCCGTTCGACGAGATCGAGGCCACTGCCCTGCTGGATGAGATCCTCCATCACCGTGCCCGCGCTCGGGCTGAGGACGGAGAGACCCAGCAGCCGGCCCGCCGCGCTCGCGCTGGTGATCACGGCATCGGCTCCGGACTGCCGCAGCAGCGGCGCGTTCTCCTCCTCGCGCACGGCGGCCACGATCTTCGCGCCCCTGTTGAGCTGTCGCGCGGTCAGGGCGACCAGCACGGCGGTGTCGTCCCGCTGGGTGGCGATGATGATCTGACGCGCCTTCTGCACCTCGGCCCGCAGCAGTACATCACTGCGCGTGGCGTCGCCCAGCACACCCACGAACCCCTCGGCGTTGGCCGCTTCGATCACCTTGCCGGCCGGGTCGACGATGACGATCTGGTCCTTCTTCAGACCGGTGGCACAGAGCGTCTGGATCGCCGAACGGCCCTTCGTGCCGAAGCCGACGACAACGGTGTGTTCACGCAAGTTGGTTCTCCAACGGTTCAGCCGGAAGTCCTCCCTGGTCCGCTCCGTCAGGACCTCGAGGGTGGTGCCGACCAGGATGATGAGGAAGAGCACGCGCAACGGCGTCACCAGGATGACGTTGACCAGCCGGGCGGGGTCGCTGTACGGGACGATGTCGCCGTACCCGGTCGTCGACAGCGTCACCGTCGCGTAGTAGACGGCGTCGAGGAAATCGACCTGGCCGTCCGCGTTGTCGTGGTAGCCGTCCCGGTCGGCCCAGACGATGAAGACCGTGAGCGCCAGCACCGTGAGAGCCATCGCGAGCCGCTTGGCCACCTGTCGCAGGGGCCGGTCGACCACCCGCCGGGGCAGCAGCACGCGCGTCGGCACGACGTGTTCGTCCGCGCGCCTGGCCATCGCGTCCTGGCCGGGAAGTTTCACGTGAAACACCCTTCCGTCCACGGCGATGCCGAGGCCCACGGTAGATCGAGGATCTCCACCTCGGTGCCGGACCGTACCCCGCCGGGCGGCACCACGGCCAGCCCGTCAGCCGCGGCGATCCCCCGGAGCATGGCGGGGCCGTTGTAGTGGAGGGGAACGACCGTGTCGTCGCGATGGACCACGGGGATCAGCCGGGTGTCCTGCGGGTGCCCGTGCACCTCGTCGTGGACGGGCGCACGATAGCGCTCCGGGGAGGGCCTGCCGCCGATTCCCCGGAGCAGGGGCTCAGCCAGCGTCAGCAACCCGGACACCGCTGCGAGCGGGTTGCCAGGCAGGCCCACCAGACAGGGGCCGCCGTCGGGGAGCCGCGCCAACAGCATGGGGTGGCCTGGGCGCACGGCCACCCCGTCGACCAGCAGTTCGGCCCCGATCTCGGCGAGGACCGGATGGACGTGGTCCACCGGGCCGGCGGCCGTCCCTCCTGTCGTGAGAATCAGATCGGCGTCGGAGGAGACGAGGGCCTTACGGAGTGCCGCGGCATCGTCGCCCAGCCGCCGGGGGTCCGCTACCTCCGCACCCATGGCGCGGAGCCAGGGGGCAAGCATGGGACCCAGCGCGTCGCGGATCAGCCCTTCGCGCGGCAGCCCCGCCGTGAGCAGTTCGTCACCGAGCACGAAGACATCGACGCGAGGCCGGGGTACGGCGACGAGAGCGTCGTATCCGGCGGCAGCGGCCAGACCGAGAACGGGCGGGGTCACCACCGTGCCGACCGGCAGGAGCTCGTCGCCGGACCGGCACTCCTGGCCCCGGGGCCGGATGTCCTGACCCGGGACGACTTCACGTGCGGCGTGCAGCAGGCCTTTGGCCTCGTCGCAGTGGGCGTGCTCACTGCGGATGACGGCGGTGGCGTCCGCGGGGAGGCGGGCGCCCGTCGCGATGCGCAGGGCGTGCCCGTCGGGCAGAGGCTCCGAAGATCCGCGTCCGGCGAGCAGCCCTTCCCCCTCCTGTACGGTCCAGGGCCCCGGCCCCGCTACGACCCAGCCGTCCATGGCGGAGGTGTCGAAGGACGGCAGATCGGTGAGCGCGACGACGGCCTCGGCCAGGACGTGCCCGAGAGCGCGGTCCAGGGGGAGGCGGTGGGCGGTCAGGGGCGCGCCCCGGCCCAGGCGCTCGGCCAGGGCGCGCACCTCGGCCCAGGCGTCGGCCCCGGCTCGACGACGGCCATGAACAGCGGCGGGGGCACCAGGAGTCGGGGCAACAGGGGCCGAAGCACCAGGGCTGCCGGACGGGCCGGAGCCCGACGCACCCGGTGCGGGGGAGCCGCCCGGTGTCGCGGAGGCCGGTGCATGGGAGTCCGGTGCCTGGGAGTCCGGTACGGGGCTGGTGGGCCCGCTCGAATCCTTCGGCGCGGGCGCGGGCGGGGGCGGGGGATGTGGAGCAGGAGCTGCTCCGCCGGACCGGTCCGGCGGAGAGTGGGTGGCCTGCGGCTGGTGTCCGACGATCGCCAATGCCTGCTCGACGGCCCGTTCCTCCTCGGCCGCCCACGCCTCGGCCGTCCGCTCCGCCGCGGCCGCCCGCGCCTCGCGCCCGTGGGCTGTCATGGCGTGCCGGGCCCGCTGCCCGCTGCCGTTTCCTCCTCCCACCGGAGGGCGAGGGCGGTGGCCTTGCGGGAGACTTCCAAGACCGCTTCGGCAGCCGCTTCCGGGCCCTTTCCGCTGCTCGCCATCGCCGCCGCGTATCCCACCAGGAAGGTGGTGAGCGGGGCGGCGGGCCGGGCGACGCCGTGCGCGGCGTCACGGGCCAGATCGAGCAGGACGTCGGTGTCGACGTCGAGTTCGATGCCCAGTTCGTTCTTGACTGCGGTGATCCATTCGTCCAGCACGGTCCCATGCTCCCTGATCCGCGCCCTGGCGGCAGCAATGTCTTCCCAGGTGTCGCAGTCGAACGAGGCGAGAGGGCCGGCCTGCACCCGGGCCAGGTCGAGCTCGGCCGTCAGCAACCGCAGCGGAAGACCGGCGAGGCTGCCGTGTTCCGTGGCGAGAAGGGCCAGCTCACGGCGGAGCGGCTCGCCCCGGTAGACGGCGACCAACGGCTGGTCCCGGCCGTCCCCGTCGGTGCACAGCGCCCCTTCGTTCCCTCCCGTCCGTGCTGCGGCCAGCAAGGAGCGGACGGTCTCCTCCCCCAGAAACGGCAGATCGGCGGAGAGCACCAGGACGCTGTCCGCTTCCGTCTGCCGTACTCCGGCATCGAGCGCGGCCAACGGCCCGCCCCCCTGGGGCTCTTCACGTGCCCAGGTGACCGGGCGCACGGTGGGCCTGCGCCCGCCCACCACCACGGTGGACCCGGCATCGGCACATACGGCGAGAACCCGGTCGAGCAGCGCGCGGCCACCCACGCGGAGCCCAGGCTTGTCGGCTCCCCCGAGCCGCTTCGCGGCCCCGCCGGCCAGAACGATGGCGTCATACGCGGTCATGCCCCGAGTATGCGGGGCCCTCGGTCATGAGAGTCCTTTCAGGGACCGAACTCACAACGCCCCCGGACCGGGACCACCCACGGTCGACACCAGGCCGTGACCGTCCCCGGCCCGCACCGACGCGAGCCGGGACCGCCCCGGCCTGCACCGCCGCGCGCCGGGACCGCCCCCGACCGCTACCGCCGTCGGCCGCGGCACCGCCCAGGGCGGGCACCGCCCAGGGCGGGCACCGCTACAGCGTGCGCAGCAGCACCGCCGGCTGCTCCACGCAGTCGGCGACGTACCGCAGGAAGCCGCCCGCCGTGCCGCCGTCGCAGACCCGGTGGTCGAAGGTGAGGGAGAGCTGCACTACCTGACGGACCGCCAACTCGCCGTCGACCACCCAGGGTTTGGCCATGATGCGGCCGACGCCCAGCATGGCTGCCTCGGGGTGGTTGATGATGGGAGTCGACCCATCGACCCCGAAAACCCCGTAGTTGTTCAGCGTGAACGTCCCTCCAGTGAGCTGTGCCGGGGTCAGTCTTCCTCCCCGGGCTGCCTCGGTCAGCCGCGTGATCTCGGCACCGATCGACTCCGCGTTCCGCGTGTGCGCGTCCTTCACGACCGGAACGACCAGGCCACGCTCGGTCTGTGCGGCGAAACCCAGATGGACCGCGGACAACCGCACGATCTCCCTGGCCTCGGTGTCCACCGTCGAGTTGAGCTCGGGGAACCGTGCCAGTGCCGCCGTACAGATGCGGGCCAGCAGAGCGAGCACCGAGACCTTGGGCCCTACGGCATTCATGGCGGCCCTCGCCGCCATCAGCTCGGTGGCATCGGCGTCGACCCAACAGGTGGCGTCGGGGATCTCCCGTCGGCTCCTCGACAGCTTGTCGGCGACCGCGCCCCGGACCCCGCGCAACGCGATCCGCTCGACCGCCGTGTCCGGCCCCGGACCGGCCACCGGAACCGCGCCGACGGCACGTTCCTCGTCCGCGGTCCTGATCGCGGACTCCACGTCGGTCCGCAGAATCAGCCCGTCACGTCCCGTGCCTGCGACCATCCGGAGATCGAGGCCGTGCTGCCGCGCCAGTTTCCGGACGAGAGGGGAGATGACGGCCACGGGACCCTGAGGATCCACCGGGGCCGGGGCCGTGGGCGTGGTCGTGCCGGAAGCCGACGGCACGGGCACCGGTGCGACCGGGGCCGGAGCGGGCCTGACCCGTCGCCTCCGCGCGGCCGGTGCCCCCGTTCCGTAGCCGACCAGCACATTGCCTGACGTACCGCTCTCGTCACCGGTGCCGGAGGGCCCGGAGACCACCGCCCCGTCCACCGGCTCCATCGACCCGACCGCCACGGTCAGGAGCGGTGCGCCGACCGGGAGCTCCGCCCCCTCCTCACCGAATCGCGCGGTCACCACACCCCCGTAGGGGCAGGGAACCTCCACCATGGCCTTGGCCGTCTCGACCTCGACGACCGGCTGGTCGACGGCGACGACGTCGCCGACCTCCACCAGCCAGCGCACGATCTCGGCCTCGGTCAGCCCCTCGCCGAGGTCCGGCAGCTTGAATTCGAGCACCTGCGCCATCAGCTCTCGGCCTCCCACTGAAGACGGGCGACCGCGTCGAGCACCCGGTCCACGCCCGGCAGATGGTGCCGCTCCTGCATGGGCGGCGGATATGGAATGTCGAACCCGGCGACCCGCAGGACCGGTGCCTCCAGATGATGGAAGCACCGCTCGGTGACCCGCGCCGCGATCTCACCACCCGGGCCGCCGAAACCGGACGACTCGTGGACGACCACGGCACGTCCCGTGCGCCGGACCGACGCGGCGACGGTGTCGTCGTCGAAGGGCACCAGCGAACGCAGGTCGACCACCTCCAGGTCCCATCCCTCGGCGGTGGCCGCCTCAGCGGCGTCCAGGCAGACCGGAAGGGACGGGCCATAGGTGATCAGAGTCGCGCTGCGCCCGGGGCGCCGCACGACGGCCCGTCCGATCGGCTCGACCGCCGCAGGTGCGTCCGGCGACCAGTCCGCCTTCGACCAGTACAGCCTCTTCGGCTCCAGGAAGACCACCGGGTCGTCGGAGGCGATCGACTCCCTGAGCAGCCCGTACGCGTCCTCGACCGTCGCCGGCATGACGACGTGCAGGCCCGGGGTCGCCATGTAGTACGCCTCGGAGGAATCGCTGTGGTGCTCGACGCCGCCGATCCCCCCGCCGTAGGGAACCCGCACCGTGATCGGCAGCGGCATCGCGCCCGCCGTCCGGTTCCGCATCTTGGCGACATGACTGATCAACTGCTCGAACGCCGGGTACGCGAAGGCGTCGAACTGCATCTCCACCACGGGCCGCAACCCGTACATCGCCATGCCCACGGCCGCTCCGAGGATTCCCGCCTCGGCCAGCGGTGTGTCCGTACAGCGGTCGTCGCCGAACTCCTTCGCCAGACCGTCGGTGACGCGGAAGACTCCGCCGAGCGTGCCCACGTCCTCGCCGAGGACGTGCACCGTGGGGTCCTCGGCCATCGAGTCGCGCAGCGCCCGGCCGAGGGCCTGCGCCATCGTGGCCGGCTTCGCCCTGCCGGTCTGGACACCGGCCGTCGCCGCAGCGGTACTCATCGCCCGCCCTCCGCGCCGCTCTCGTCGTGCGGGCCCTGCGCGGCGTCCAGCTCGCCACGCAGTAGCGCCGACTGTTCCCGCAGCTGGCCGGTCTGTTCCTCGTAGACATGGGTGAACAGATCCATCGGGTCAAGCACCGGATCCGCGTTCATCTGGTCACGCAGCCCCTCGGCCATCCGCTCCGCCGCCTCCCGCACCGTGCCGATGGTGTCCTCGTCCAGCAGCCCTCGCCCGGTCAGCTCCCGCTCGATCAGCCGGATCGGATCGTGGGCCCGCCACACCTCGACCTCCTTGTCGCCGCGGTAACGGGTGGCGTCGTCAGCGTTGGTATGGGCTTCCATGCGATACGTGACCGCCTCCACCAGCGTCGGCCCCTCTCCACGCCTGGCCCGTGCGACTGCCTCGCCCAGCACCTGGTGCACGGCCGCCGCGTCGTTGCCGTCGACCAGCCGTCCCGGCATGCCGTACCCCACGGCCTTGTGGGCGAGGGAGGGCGCCGCGGTCTGCTTGGCCAACGGCACGGAGATCGCGAAGCCGTTGTTCTGGACAAGGAACACGACCGGGGCACGCCAGACGGCCGCGAAGTTCAGCGCCTCGTGGAAGTCGCCCTCGCTCGTCCCGCCGTCGCCGACCATCGCGAGCGCCACCACGTCGTCACCCTTGAGACGCGCCGCGTGCGCCAAGCCCACGGCATGCGGCAACTGGGTGGCCAGAGGGGTGCACAGCGGGGCGATGCGGTGCTCACGCGGGTCGTACCCGGTGTGCCGGTCTCCTCGGAGCAGTGTCAGTGCCTCGACGGGGTCCAGGCCACGCGCCACCGCGGCAAGGGTGTCGCGATAGCTCGGAAAGAGCCAGTCACGGTCCTCCAGCACCAGTGCGGCCGCGATCTCACAGGCCTCCTGGCCGGTGCTCGACGGGTACACCGCCAGTCTGCCCTGCTTGGTCAGCGCGGTGGCCTGCGCGTTGTACCGGCGACCGCGCACCAGCTCGGCGTAGAGCCTCAGCAGCAGCTCGGGATCGGCGTCGGCCGCGGCGTCCGTACCGAGCACCCGGAACGGCTCGGGATCCGGGAGCAACGGCGCGGGATCGGTGAGCGGCTTCCAGGCCGGGGGCGGCGTGGGCCGGTAGGCGGCTGCGCCGGGCAGCTCCTGGACCGTCATGACAAGCACCTCCTGGCATCGAGATATATCGAGGGGTGTCGAAATCCGCAGGAATGTCGAGGCGTGGGTGAGGCACCGGTGTGGTGCGCCTCACCTACCGATTGTTCGGTCGCGGGCGCAATTTGGCTACAGGCGGCTTCAGCCTGTGGACAAACGGTTCTCCACAGCCTGGGATAGAGGCAGGTCGTCCACAACAGGAAGGCGCGGGCAGATGGCAGCTGAACAAATGGCCGACGGGTCCGGAAATCCCGGCCGCACGCCGCCCGCGCGGCCGCTGGACTCCACCGACCGTGCCATCCTGCGCATCCTCCAGACGGACGGCCGCGCCTCGATACGAGCCGTCGCCGAACGCGTCCACGTCTCACGGGCCAATGCGTACGCCCGCATCAACAGACTCGTCGAGGACGGAGTGATCCGGGGTTTCAGCGCACGCGTCAATCACGAACGGGCCGGGGAGGCCGCCTCCGCCTACATCACGCTCAAGATCGTCCAGAACTCCTGGCGCGCCGTGCGGGAGCAGCTCCAGGCCCTTCCGGGCGCCACCCACATCGCACTGGTCAGCGGCGACTTCGACGTACTCCTCCTGGTGCACACCCCGGACAACCAGGCACTGCGCGAGCTGGTCCTGACCCGGATCCAGGCGATTCCGGAAGTGCTGTCGACCCGCACCCTGCTGGTGTTCGAGGAGACCGATCTGGGGCCCCGCCCGGACCACCCCACCGAGCTCACCCAGGACGCGCCCCCCGCGTGACGTCGGCGCGCGCCCCGACGCCGACAGGCCGACGGCGGTCGGTCCACCCCGCCTCCGGACCGGATCAGCCGGCCCGCATCCCCTCGAAGGCGAGCTGGACGACGGTGTCGGCGAGCTGGTCCGCCTCCGAAGAACTCCCAGGCTGCGGCCGGTACCACTCGACCAGCGAGTTCACCATGCCGAACAGGAGCCGGGTCGCCAGGCGTATGTCCACGTCGGCCCGCAGGTCTCCGTCGGCCACCGCGGCCTTCAGCAGGTCGGACACCCGCTGGTCGAACTCGCGCCGGCGCTCCAGCGCCCAGCGCTCCGTCTTCGTGTTGCCGCGCACCCGCAGCAGCAGCGTGACGTACGGAAGCTCCGCCAGCAGCACCTCGACCGTGCGGCGCGTGACGTACTCGACCCGGGCGATCGCCCGCCCCTGTATCGCCCCCGGCTCGTCGAGGATGCCGAAGAGCCCGTCGAGCGCCCGGCTCACCGCGCGCCGCAGGAGCTCCTCCTTGCCCGCCACATGGTGGTAGATGGACGACTTGGAGATCCCCGCCGCCTTGGAGAGGTGCTCCATCGACGTACCGTCGTAGCCGCGCTCGTTGAAGACACGGACAGCGACGGTAAGAAGTGTCTCCGGGGTGTACGTGTCCCGCTTGGCCGTGGTCATGACCGCGATCCTCCCCCATGAGTTGTCCACAGGTTCCCTGGGGCCCCTTGTCCCGACCGATCGTTCGGTTACTCTAACTCCGTCCGCACATCCCTGCCCGGCTCGACGAGGAGTTGGTCCGTCATGGCCGCCGAGCTTTCCCCCGAGAAGCTGTCCGAGATCCACCGACCGACGCTCGACCAGGCCCTCGACACGATCCGCACGCGTGCCTACTGGTCCCCGCACCCCGAGCACCCGAAGGCCTACGGCGAGGGAGGTCTCCCCGGCAGCCTCGGCGCGGCCGAGGGCAAGGCCGCGTTCGACGCCGTGCTCCACACCCGGATGGATCTCGGCCAGCCGGGCACCGACGGCTGGACCGGCGCAGAGGTCTCGCCGTACGGTCCGGAGCTCGGCGTCGAGTACCCGCACGCCGACGTGGACGTCCTGCTCCCCGCCATGAGCGCCGCCATGGGCTCCTGGCGAGCGGCGGGGCCCGAGACCAGGGCCCTGGTCTGCCTGGAGATCCTCGCCCGGATCAGCGCCCGTACGCACGAACTGGCCCACGCGGTGATGCACACCAGCGGGCAGGCGTTCGTCATGGCCTTCCAGGCCGGTGGCCCGCACGCCCAGGACCGCGGCCTGGAGGCCGTGGCATACGCCTACGAGGAGCAGACGCGTACGCCGCACAGCGCCGACTGGTCGAAGCCACAGGGCAAGCGCGACCCCCTGCAGCTCCACAAGACGTACACCGCGGCCGGGCGCGGGATCTCCCTGCTGATCGGGTGCAACACCTTCCCCACGTGGAACGGCTACCCGGGCCTCTTCGCCTCGCTGGCCACCGGCAACCCCGTCCTGGTCAAGCCGCACCCACGGGCCGTCCTGCCGCTGGCGCTCACCGTCCGGCTGGCACGCGAGGCACTGTCCGAGGCGGGCTTCGACCCGAACCTCGTCGCGCTGGCGGCCGAGCGGCCCGGCGAAGGCATCGCAAAGACCCTGGCGTTGCGGCCCGAGATCAAGATCATCGACTACACGGGGTCCACCGCCTTCGGCGACTGGCTGGAGGCCAACGCCCGGCAGGCGCAGGTCTACACGGAGAAGGCCGGCGTCAACACGATCGTCCTCGACTCCACCGACGACTACCGGGGCATGCTCTCCAATCTGGCCTTCTCGCTCTCCCTCTACAGCGGCCAGATGTGCACCACCCCGCAGAATCTGCTCATCCCCCGCGACGGCATCACGACCGACGCGGGCGCGAAGTCCTACGAGGAGGTGGTGGCGGACGTCGCCGAGGCGGTGAACGGACTCCTCGGCGACGACGCCCGTGCCAACGGACTGCTCGGCGCACTGGTGAACGCCGACGTGAAGGACCGGCTGGAAGGTGCGGCGGCCCTGGGCGATGTCGCACTCGCCTCGCGGCCGGTGGTCAACCCCGACTTCCCCGACGCCGTGGTCCGCACGCCGGTTCTGGTGAAGATCGACGGCACGAAGCCCGACGACGGGGCCGCCTACCTCTCGGAGTGCTTCGGTCCGGTCTCGTTCGCGGTCTCCGTCGACTCGACCGCTGACGCTCTGGACCTGCTGCGCCGCACGGTCCGCGAGAAGGGCGCGATGACCGTCGGCGCGTACACCACCTCTCGCGAGGTGGAGAGCGCGGTGGAGGACGTCTGCTTCGACGAATCGGCTCAGCTCTCGCTGAATCTCACCGGCGGTGTGTACGTCAACCAGACGGCGGCCTTCTCCGACTTCCACGGTTCGGGCGGCAATCCCGCGGCCAACGCGGCGCTCTGCGACGGAGCTTTCGTGTCCAACCGCTTCCGGGTCGTGGAGGTCCGCCGCCAGGCCTGAGCGGAGCGCCGACGGCCTCGCGAAGGCATCCGGTGGAGCGGGGTATCCGCTCTACCGGATACCCGGCCACCTTGCTCAGCCGCCCTGCCCGGTCACCTGGTCACGCGCCGAGTTCCGGGATGTCCGCGTGCCGCTGTACCCAGGCGTGCATGGCGATGGCCGCCGCCGCGCCGGCGTTGATCGACCGCGTCGAGCCGAACTGCGCGATCGAGCACACCATCGAGGCGTGCTCGCGCGCCTCCTCGGTCAGCCCCGGGCCCTCCTGCCCGAACAGCAGCACACACCGGCGCGGCAGCTCCGTCCGCTCCAGCGGCACGGCCCCGGGAAGGTTGTCGATCCCGATGATCGGAAGCCCCTCGGCCTCCGCCCAGGCGGTCAGGTCCGCCGTGTCCGGGTGGTGCCGTACATGCTGGTAACGATCGGTGACCATCGCGCCCCGCCGGTTCCACCGCCGCCGCCCCACGATGTGGATCTCCTTCGCGAGGAAGGCGTTGGCGGTGCGCACCACCGAGCCGATGTTGAAGTCATGGCCCCAGTTCTCCACCGCCACGTGGAAGTCGTGCCGCCGCAGATCGAGATCGGCGACGATCGCCTCCCTCGTCCAGTACCGGTAGGCGTCGCCCACGTTGCGCCGGTCTCCCTGGGCGAGGAGCTCGGGGTCGTAGCGCTCCCCCTCGGGCCAGGGCAGCGGGTGCGGTCCGACGCCGACCACGGCACCGAACCCGTCGTCGTACTGGATCGGTTCCGCCGACGGATCGGGCACCGCCGGGGGCTCTTCTGTACTGCCGGTCTCGCTGGTCACCCGACGAGCGTATGGCCAGGGCCGCCGCCACCGCGCGGGGCCTCCTCGTCCTTCCGCTCCGCCCGGCGCTGACCGGGGAGCCGGAGTCTTCCCGCCGTACGGGAGAAGAGCCGCTGCCGACCGAGCGTCACCCGGTTCCCCAGCCACAGGAGGAAGGCCGTCGGCAGGAAGACGGCGTCCGCGGCGATCATCGCCATGGAGAAGAAGGGCAGCCCCAGCAGGACGGAGATCCCCGCGTGCTCGCCGATCATGAGGACCAGCAGGACGTTCTTGACCCGCCGGTTGAACAGCGTGAACGGGAAGGCGACCTGCGCGATGACCGTCAGGTACGTCAGCACCATGATCACCAGCGCGCTGGAGGCGACGAGCCCGGACAGCCCGGGCCACGGGGCGAAGTAGTCCAGTTTCAGCGGGTAGTAGATGGCAGTGCCGTCCTGCCAGCGGGAGCCCTGGACCTTGTACCAGCCCGCCGTCGCGTAGATGAGGCAGACCTCGGCCATGATCACGGCGAGCGTGGCGTTGTGGGCGAGATTGGCCAGTACGTCGAAGAGGGCGCGCAGCTCATGGCCCGGCGCGTACCGCTTCACGGCCCACCAGGCACCGTTGCCGAGCCACAGCACCCACATGAGGGACGGCAGCCACCAGGTGCCGCCGAGTCCGCCCAGGAGGGTGGCGGGCAGGAGGACGCAGCCGAGGACCGCCCACAGGGCCCGCCCGGTGAGGTCACGCGCGGCCCGGCCTCCCTCCGCGAGGCGCGCGGCGTCCCGGGCCGCTCGGCGGGCGTCCAGGGACCAGACCCGCGAGCAGCGCGTCAGCACCAGGTAGACCGCCATCAGGTGGATGACGTTGTCCCCGCCGTCGCCCATGAAGATGCTGCGGTTCTGCAGGGAGAGCACACCGGCCATGAACAGCACGGACGTGGCCCGGGTGCGCCAGCCGGCCATCAGCAGCGCCGCGGACACCAGCGTGAGCGCGTACACGGTCTCGAACCAGAACGCGCTGTCCGACCACATGAGGAGGGTGAAGGAGCCGTTGTTCGTGATGAGCCGACGCGCCATGTCCCAGCCCCACGGGCTGTCGGGGCCGTAGAGCTCGTGGCGGTGGGGCACCTCGCGCAGCAGGAACAGCAGACAGGTGGCGGAGACACCGATCCGGACGACGGCGCTCTGGTAGGCGCCGAGGGGTGACGCCGTGACGCGCTGGACGGCGTGGGCGAGCGGAAGGCCGACGGTCGCGACGCCTCCACGGGCCGGAGCGGTCGGCCTCATCGGTCCGCCCTCCGGGCCTGCGAAGCCTGGTCCGCGGGAGTCGTCCCAGGGAGGTCGGACGGGGTGACGGTCCACCACGGGAGCTCCCGGAATTCAGGCTCGGTGCTGATCTTCTCGTCGCTCCACGCCGGGGCCCCGACGGAGCGGACGACGGACCGCACCTGGATGCGCTCGACCTTTCCGCCGTAGCCGTGCTCGTCGAGGCGGAGCATGACGATGCGGCGGATGTAGCGCTCGGACAGTTCGCCGCGCATGCCGTTGGGGTGGTCCTCACTGTCGTGGGACCCGGTGTAGAAGTCCCAGGCGCGGCGCAGCTCGTTCTGGTCGACGTGGCTCGGCAGGAGGTTGCCGCGTATGGCCTCGCCGTCATCCCGCGAGAGGTTCATCCAGGGCGTGATGCTGCTGCCGTCGGCACCGTCGTCGGCCAGCTCCGCCCGCACGTGCACCGAGACGTTCTGCTGGAGCGGGTTGGGGGCGAACAGCTTCCAGTTCTGCTCGAACTCGGGATAGACCCAGCGGTCGACCACGTCACCGTGCTGCTTCGTCAGCGTGTTGGACGGCGCGACGTGCAGAAAGATCATGGCTACGTGCGCGCAGGCCACCAGCCCCATCACGGACAGCGCGAGCGCCGCGACGATCTGGTACGGGAGCGAGAGCGCGGCCATGCCGCCGCCCGGACGCCCCGCGGCTGTCCCGGCCGCGGAGGCGGTGTCCGCCGCCGGCGCCGTGGCGACCGGTCCACTCGGATGGCCCTCCCCGGCCGCCGGTATCCCGGCGGGTGCGTCCTCCGCGTCGTGATCCGTCAGCGGGCGGTTCGCCACGCCGGGCCAGGGGGCTTTCTTCTCGTTTCCGGTGCGCCCACCGTGGTCCGCATCCATCCCGCCCCGATCACCGTCGATCACCACTCAGTTATCCACAGGGTTGACACCCTACGGGCCTCCGACCCACCATTGAAGTCAAGGAACCGAACGATCGGTCGGTAGGGGGCTCGAGATGGCGGCAGTGACTGCGGACCAGACGACGCAGAGGACGGCAGGAGCGGCGGACGAAGCGGACGCCGAGCTCCAGGCGGCCTTCGACGCCGCGGTGGCGGCCGACGACCGGATCGAGCCGCGCGACTGGATGCCCGCGGCGTACCGCGCCTCACTGGTCCGCCAGATGGCCCAGCACGCCCATTCGGAGATCATCGGCATGCAGCCCGAGGCCAACTGGATCTCCCGGGCCCCCTCCCTGCGCCGCAAGGCGATCCTGATGGCGAAGGTGCAGGACGAGGCTGGACACGGCCTCTACCTCTACAGCGCGGCGGAGACGCTGGGGACCAGCCGCGAGGAGCTGCTCGACAAGCTGCACGCAGGCCGCCAGCGCTATTCCTCGATCTTCAACTACCCCACGCTGACGTGGGCGGACGTCGGGGCGATCGGCTGGCTGGTGGACGGCGCCGCGATCACCAACCAGGTGCCGCTCTGCCGCTGCTCCTACGGCCCGTACGCACGGGCGATGGTCCGGATCTGCAAGGAGGAGTCCTTCCACCAGCGCCAGGGGTACGAGCTGCTGCTCGCCCTCAGCCGAGGCACGTCCGCCCAGCACGAGATGGCGCAGGACGCGGTGAACCGCTGGTGGTGGCCCTCATTGATGATGTTCGGCCCGCCCGACGACTCCTCGGAGCACTCGGCCCAGTCGATGGCCTGGAAGATCAAGCGGCACTCCAACGACGAGCTGCGCCGCCGGTTCGTCGACATCTGCGTCCCGCAGGCGGAAGCACTGGGGCTCGACCTCCCCGACCCCGACATCCGGTGGAACGAGGAGCTCGGTCGGCACGAGTACGGAGCGATCGACTGGACGGAGTTCCAGGAGGTCCTCAAGGGCAACGGCCCTTGCAACGAACAACGGCTCACCCAGCGTCGTACGGCCCACGAAGAAGGCGCCTGGGTCCGCGACGCGGCAGCGGCCTACGCAGAGAAGCACGCGGTACGGCCCGGTACAGCCGGGGCGACCGCCCAGCCCGTGGAGGCGACCGCATGAGCAGCTCGACCGACTGGCCGTTGTGGGAGGTGTTCGTACGCTCCCGGCGCGGGCTGTCCCACACCCACGCGGGCAGCCTGCACGCACCGGACGCCGAGATGGCCCTGCGCAACGCCCGCGACCTGTACACACGCCGCTCGGAGGGCGTCTCCCTCTGGGTGGTTCCCTCGACGGCCGTCACAGCCTCCTCTCCGGACGAGAAGGACTCGTTCTTCGAACCCGCCGGGGACAAGCCCTACCGCCACCCCACGTTCTACGAGATCCCGGAAGGGGTGAAGCACCTGTGACCGCGGCCCTCGCCCTCGGCGACGACGCACTGGTGCTCTCGCACCGGCTGGGGGAGTGGGCCGGCCACGCCCCTGTCCTGGAGGAGGAGGTCGCCCTCGCCAACATCGCACTGGACCTGCTGGGACAGGCCAGGATGCTGCTCTCCTTCGTGGGCGACGAGGACCAGCTCGCCTACCTCCGTGAGGAGCGGGCCTTCCGCAACGTCCAGCTCGTGGAGCAGCCGAACGGCGACTTCGCCCACACCATCGCCCGGCAGCTCTACTTCTCCGTCTACCAGCACCTGCTGTACGGCGCACTGGCCGACGGTGACGGCGAGTTCAAGGATCTCGCGGCCAAGGCCGTCAAGGAGGTCGCCTACCACCGCGACCACGCGGAGCAGTGGGTCCTGCGACTCGGGGACGGCACCGCGGAGAGCCATGAGCGCATGCAGCTCGCGCTGGACGCGCTGTGGCGCTTCACCGGCGAACTCTTCGAGCCCGTCGAGGGAGTCTCCGTCGACCGGGACACCCTGCGCGACGGCTGGATGGCCGCCGTGGCCTCCGTGGTGGAGCGGGCCACCCTCACGCTCCCGTCAGGGCCGCAGTCCGGGGGGTGGGCGGCCGGAGCGGGCCGGCAGGGCCTGCACACGGAGCCGTTCGGGCGGATGCTCGCGGAGATGCAGCATCTGCACCGCAGCCACCCGGGGGCGTCATGGTGACCACCGAGACCCCGCTGGAGGCGGAGCTCCACCGGCTGGCGGGCAGCGTGCCGGACCCCGAGCTCCCGGTCCTGACCCTGGACGAACTCGGCGTTCTCCGCGGTGTGCGGGTGGACGGGCCAAACAAGGTCACCGTGCGGCTCACCCCGACGTACACCGGCTGCCCGGCCATCGAGGCCATGTCCCACGACATCGAGCGCGTGCTGCACGACCACGGCGTCGCGGAGGTGTCCGTGATCACGGTTCTCGCCCCGGCCTGGTCGACGGACGACATCAGCGCCGAAGGGCGCCGCAAGCTCGCCGAGTTCGGCATAGCCCCGCCACGCGCCGGGAGCCGGCAGGGAGGGCCGGTGCCCCTGACCCTCACCGTTCGCTGTCCGCACTGCGGTTCCAGGGATACGGAACTGCTCAGCCGTTTCTCCTCCACGGCGTGCAAAGCACTGCGCCGCTGTGTGGCGTGCCGCGAACCGTTCGACCACTTCAAGGAGTTGTAGATGTTCCATCCACTCCGGGTCAGCACGATCGAACGGATCACGGACGACGCGGTGGCCGTAACCTTCGCCGTGCCGCCGGACCTTCGCGAGACCTTCCGCCACACTCCGGGTCAACACCTGAATGTGCGTTACCGAATCGGCGGCGAGGAGATCCGGCGGTCCTACTCGATCTGCGCACCCGCCCCCGCGCAGCCGGGTGACCCCCTGCTGCGTGTGGGCATCCGCATGGTCGACGGAGGCGCGTTCTCGACGTACGCCCTCAAGGAGCTCGCGGTCGGGGACCAGGTGGAGGCGATGGCTCCGACGGGCCGCTTCCTTCTCGAGCCGCGCCCGGGCCGCTTCGCAGCGATCGTCGGCGGCAGTGGCATCACACCGGTGCTGTCGATGGCGTCGACGCTGCTGGCGCGGGAACCGCTCGCGCACTTCTGCCTGATCCGCAGCGACCGCACGGCCGCCTCGACGATGTTCCTCGACGAGGTGGCGGACCTGAAGGACCGCTACCCGGACCGCTTCCAGCTGGTGACGGCGCTGTCCCGCGAGGAGCAGGCCGCCGGGCTGCCCTCGGGCCGGCTGGACCGCGAGCGGCTCACCACCCTGCTGCCGGCCTTGCTGTCGGTGCCGGATGTGGACGGCTGGTTCCTGTGCGGACCACTCGGTCTGGTCCGAGGAGCGGAAAGCGCCCTGCGCGCACTCGGCGCCGACCGTTCACGCATCCACCAGGAGCTCTTCCACGTCGCCGACGAGGGGCCGGCCCTGGCGACGGCCGCGCGGGTGGCCGCGCCGTCGGAGAGCATCCTCACCGCGACGCTTGACGGGCGGTCGGGCAGCTGGCCTGTCGAGAGCGGCGAGTCGCTGCTGGACACGGTGCTGCGAAGCCGCTCGGACGCTCCGTACGCCTGCAAGGGGGGAGTGTGCGGGACCTGCCGGGCCTTCCTGGTCTCGGGCGAGGTGCGGATGGACCGCAACTTCGCACTCGAACCGGAGGAGACCGACGCGGGCTTCGTGCTGGCCTGCCAGTCCCACCCCGTCACCCCGGAAGTGGCACTCGACTTCGACCGCTGACGGCACGCACAAAAATCCACCGCCGGTACCGGTTACCGGAACCGGCAGCCACCGCCGGTGCCGGTGCCACCGCCGGTGCCGGTGCCGGTGCCGGTCGCGACTCGGAGAGCGCCGGGGAGGAGCCCGTCAGAGTACGAAGGCCGGGCTCCCGTTGTCCGCGACCATCGGGCGCCCGGCGCCGTCCCAGGCCAGCATGCCGCCGTCGATGTTCACCGCGTCGACCCCCTGCTGCACCAGGTACTGGGTGACCTGGGCGGACCGGCCCCCGACCCGGCACATCACATGCACGCGCCGACCGTCGTCGGCCGCCTCGGTCAGCTCGCCGAAGCGGCCCACGAAGTCACTCATGGGAATGTGCAGAGCACCCTCGACATGCCCGGCCGCCCACTCGTCGTCCTCCCGGACGTCCAGCACGAAGCCGTCCGACGGAACCGCCGCGACGTCCACCGAGGGCAGCGGAGCGAAATTCATGGGTAAGCCTTCTCTCGTACGTACGCGCCAGAGTCATCCGGAACGCTACTGCACCAGCCCTGCCAGCTCGTCCTCACGCCGGGACACGTCGGCCAGAAGCTTCTCGCCGATGTCGTCCAGCAGCCGGTCGGGGTCGTCCGGTGCCATCCGCAGCATCGAGCCGATCGCGCTCTCCTCCAGTTCCTTGGCCAGGACCGTCAGAAGCTCCTTGCGGCGGCTGAGCCACTCCAGCCGCGCATAGAGCTCCTCGCTCTCGCTCAGACGCAGCTCCGGCGTCACGGGCCCAGCCGCCCACTCGGCGGCCAGTTCCTTGAGCAACGCCACGTCGCCACGTCCGTAGGCCGCGTTCACACGGGCGATGAACTCGTCCCGTCGTGTCCGCTCCGTCTCGTCCGGCGCGAGATCCGGGTGGGCCTGACGCGCCAGCTCCCGGTAGAGCTTGCGCGCCTCCTCGCCCGGCCTGACCCGCTTCGGCGGCCTGACGGGCTGCTCCGTGAGCATCGCCGAAGCCTCCGGCGACAGCCCGTCCGAGTCCATCCAGTCGTGGAAGAGCTCGTCGACCCCGGGCATCGGCATGACGATCGCCCGCGCCTCCTGGGCCTTGCGCAGATCCTCGGGATCGCCGGTCCTCGCGGCCCGCGCCTCCGCGATCTGCGCATCGAGCTCGTCCAGGCGGGCGTACATCGGGCCGAGCTTCTGGTGATGCAGCCGGGAGAAGTTCTCCACCTCGACCCGGAAGGTCTCCACAGCGATCTCGAACTCGATCAGCGCCTGCTCGGCCACCCGAACTGCCTTCGCGAGTCTCTCCTCGGGCCGGGGAGCAGCGGTCTCGCCCTCCGCGTCGTCACCGACCGCACCGTCCATGGATCCGGCTGGACCGCCGTCCCCGTCACCGGTGGCCGTGGCGGGACCCACCTGCGGGGCATCGACAGCATCCGCCCTCAGGCCGCCCTCCGGCGCGTCCTGCGCACGCTGCGGCTCATCCTGCCGGTCCTGGTCCTGCCGGTCTTCGTCGTTCCGGGTGGTCGGCACCCCGGCGGCTTCGTGGGTCACCCGTCCAGCGTATGGCCACCGCCCGGGCACCGGAGACACCTGGTGGCCGCACGGCCCCCTCAGACGCCGAGCTCGGCGGCTATTCGCCCGGATCGGATGCCCCGGACCAGCTCGGCGTGGTCCGCCTCCGTCCTGTTCGCGTAGGTCACGGCGAAATCGGCCACCGCCGCGTCCAGCTCGGTGTTCTTCCCGCAGTAGCCCGAAAGCAGCCGGGGGTCGGCGCTGTGCGCGTGGGCCCGGGCCAGCAGCGCACCGGTCATCCGCCCGTAGTCGTCCACCAGGTCGGCCGCCAGAGCGGCCGGGTCCACACTGCCCTTGCGATTCCTGAACTGGCGTACCTGATAGGGCCTGCCGTCGACCTCGGCCCAGCCGAGCAGGATGTCGCTGACGACCTGCATCCGCTTCTGGCCGAGCACCACCCGGCGACCCTCGTGCACCACGTCCGGTACCTCGAAGCCCGCCTGCGGAAGATACGGGGTGAGCGCGGAGGGCCGGGCCTCCTTCACCTGCAGCACCAACGGCTCGCCACGGTGATCGAGCAGCAGCACCACATACGACCGCGTGCCCACACTGCCCGTGCCGACGATGCGGAACGCCACATCGTGGATCGCGTAGCGGGCCAGCAACGGGACCCTGTCCTCCGAGACCGTCCCGAGGTAGCCCTCGAGACCCGCCGCGACGGCCGCGGCCTCCGCGTCCGGCACCCGGCGCAGCACGGGCGGAGCGTCGACGAAGCGACGCCCCCCGTCCTCGCAGTCCTCCGTGGATCTGGCGGCGAAGCGCGCACTCGTGTTGTTGCGCGCCTTGGCGGAGACACGCTCCAGGGTCCCCAGCAGGTCGCGCGCGTCCGTGTGGGACACGAGCTCCTCGTCCGCGATGGCGTTCCACGCATCGGCCGCGGGCAGTCCGGCCAGCAGACGCATCGTGCGCCGGTATGTCCCCACCGTGGCGTACGCGCCCTGTCTGCAGGTGTCCTCGTCCGCGCCCGCCACCCGGCCCGCGAGCACCAGCGAGGTGGCGAGCCGCTTGAGATCCCACTCCCACGGTCCGAAGACGGTTTCGTCGAAGTCGTTGAGATCGATGACCAGATTGCCGCGCGCATCGCCGTACAGACCGAAGTTGGCCGCGTGCGCGTCGCCGCAGAGCTGGGCGCCCACCCCTGTGACCGGTGTGCCCGTCAGGTCATGGGCCATCAGTCCGGCTGAGCCGCGCAGGAACGCGAACGGCGATGCCGCCATCCGCCCCACTCGTATGGGGGTCAGGCCGGGCACCCTGCCCCGGTTCGACTCCTCGACCGCCTGCACCGCGTCCGGCCTTCCGGCGGGCAGGACCAGGGAACTCTGCGCGGACCTGGGCACCTTGAGACGCAGCTTCTTGCCGGCCGCCTTCGGGGACACCGCCCCGCTTCCTGCCGGCCGCACTCCTCGGGCCACTCGCCGCGCAAAACCTGGAACGACGGGAATGCGCCCGTCCCCCGCCGCCCGCCGTGCCGGCACCGTCGCCTCGACTTCGCCCATGGAGCGCCGCCTCCCCCGCCCTCGTCAGCCGTTCGTCCGGTCAACATCAACTGCGGACGACGGTACAACCGGTGCGCGACAACCGTCCTCCCCTGTGGACAACTCGGGAGCCGACCTGTGGACAACTGTGCTTCGGTGGCTGACGACGGCCTCTTCGGTAAGCCGGTACTCCCCTGACAACCCCGTACATGTGCAGGCCACGGGCCTGGCACCTGACCGGATCACACACCGACGGCCTCCTCCATCTCCTCCTCGGCGCCCGCCGAATTCGCACCCGCCGAACTCGCACCCGCCGAATTCGCGCCCGCCGAGTTCTCGCCCGCCTCGCCCGCCGATGTCCGCACCGCACCGCCCGCCACCTCACCGGTCGCCGCACCGCCCGTCGACCACGCACCGCCCGGCGTCCTCGCGTCGTCCGCCTCACGCGCCGACTCCACTGCCTCATGGACCTGCTGCGCCACCTCGCGCACCCGCTCCGACTCAGCTCGGCGCCGCTTGGCCTCGGCCGCACCCGCCACACCCACGAGAGCCAGGCCGGCAGCGAACCACAGAGCCAGCACCAGCAGATGGCCACCCAGCGCGTGATCGCCGAAGTACACATGGCTGCGGACTCCTTCGACGAAGCCGGCGCCGTTCCAGAACGAGTGCAGGGATCCGAAGAAGCCGGGCTGGAGCTCAGGCCGGAAGATGCCGCCGGAGCTCGTGAAGTTGAGCATGACGAAGAGCAGCATCACTCCGAGCGTGGTCCACCGCTTGAGGAAGGTGTGCAGCCCGACCCCGATCAGCAGAATCCCCGTCGAATACAGCCATGCCATCGCCCAGAGTCCGCCGAGACCGTGGTCCACCAGAGCGAACACCGGCCCCGCGAAGGCGGCACCGATCAGACTCACCACGAAGGAGGTTCCGATGGCCAGCACTGCCCTGATCCGTAGGGCGAGCACCGCGCCCGCGCCGCCGATCACCGCGACCGACGCGTACGACCCGATGCTGACCGCCACCAGCAGGAAGAAGATCCCCTGCCCGGTCGGATCCCCGTCCGCCGTGGGGGCCACGTCCGTCACCTGGAGGGGGGCGCCCTGCTCTGCGGCAACCTCGGTGAAGATCTTCCGAACCACCGTCGCGCTGGTGTCCGAGGATGCGCCGGCCACCATCAGTCCGGGGCTGTCGCCCGGCACGTAGGCGCCGAAGCTCCGCTGTGTCCGCAAGTGGTTCACCGCGATGTCGCGGTCGGCTACGGTACGCACACTCAATGCGCCGTCGCCCTTGTCCTGCAGGGTCTGCGCAAGCACCTGCGCGCCTGCTCCCGAGCCGACGACATCCACCTTGAGGTCGTGCGGCTCCGGGGCATGAAAGGCCCCCAGGTAGGCAAGCCCCATGCCGATACACATCAGCAGCGGCGTAACGAGATGACTGAGCACATGGCGCAGCGCACCGGCGGTTGAGCCGGAGGCGGAGCTCGGGCCTGCGGGCATTCGACCGTTCCTCCAGTAGTTGGCTTTTACAACTTTCATATTCGTTGTAGCATACAACTAAAATTTCGGAAAGGTGATGCACGTGGCGGAGAACCCCGGAGGCCGCGAGGAGTCGCTGGATGTCATCCAGCGCGAGCTGACCGCTTTCGCGCGCCGCGCACGCTCGACCGCGGCACGGCTCCACCCGGATCTGCCGCTGGTCTCATACACACTGCTCGCCCACATCGAACACTCGCACGGCTGCCGTGCGACCGACCTGGCGGCGCACTACATGCTGGACAAGTCGACGGTGAGCCGACAGGTCGCCGTGCTGGAGAGACTCGGCCTGGTGGAGCGACACGCGGATCCGGACGACCAGCGCATCCAGGTACTGCGGCCCACCGCCGCCGGCACCCAGACCCTCGCCTCGACGCAGGCCAGCCGACGTGCCGCCTACCGGGAAAGGCTGGGCACCTGGACTTCGGACGATCTCGAGCAGTTCGCGGAGTACCTCCTGCGCTACAACTCGGCAGGCGAGGACTTCCCTCCCCGCTAGGCACCCCGCCGAACCCCGCACACCACAACCGTCCGCTCACAGACAAGCGCCCCCGCAGCGCCGCACGCGAGCCCGACGGCAAGACGCGGCCCTCCTGGCGGCCCCCTGCCGCCGGCGCATCCGGCGACGGGTCAGCAGCCGCCGGGCTCCGCCAGATAGGTATCCGCCCACTGCGCGAGCTCCTTGAGCGAGGGCTCCATGGCGGCACCCGCCTCCGTCAGCCGGTACGCGACCCGCAGCGGGGGCCCTTCATCGACCTCACGCACGACGAGACCCGCCGCCCCCAGCTCGGACAGCCGGTCCGACAGCATCCGCTCACTGATGCCGGGGATCGCTCGGCGGAGATCCGCGAAGTGCACCGGCTGTTGCATCAGCACGGAGACGATCGGGCCCGTCCAGCGCTTCCCGAACAGCTCGAAGACGCGAGTGATGCCCACATCCACTCGCCGACAGGCCTGTTCGCTGTGATCCGCCATGCCCCCAGAGTACTGCGCCACAGTGAGGGGCTTATTAAAAGTAAGGGACTGTGTTATCAATAGGTACGTACTCAAAAGCAGGGTCGTGCTCTCCGCCCCGCGACCGACACCCGCGCGCACCGAGCCGACCACTCGACTCCTATGGAGATCTCCATGGCAACGCTTCTCCACCTCGACTCCGCCGTCTTCCCTCAGGGCTCTACGTCGCGTGAGGTAACGGCCGCCTTCGTCACGACCTGGCGAGAGCAGCACCCCGACGGGAACGTCGTGTACCGCGACCTCGCCGCCGACCCCCTGCCCCACCTGGACGCCTCGGCCGCAGCCGCCGGCGCCGCCGACACACTGCGCGCCGAACTGGCCGCGGAGCTGAACGCCGCGGACGCCGTGCTCATCGGCGCACCCATGTACAACTTCTCCATCCCGTCCACCCTGAAGGCGTGGCTGGATCAGGTGATCATCGTCGGCCACAACGCCGGGCCGGAGAGCCCCGTCGCCGGCACCCCCGTCACCGTGGTGGCCAGCCGAGGCGGCTCGTACGCCGCCGGCACTCCTCGCGAGGACTTCGAGTTCGTCCAGAACTACCTGGAGAAGGTGCTGACCGGGATGCTCGGCGCCGAAGTCGATTTCATCGTGCCGGAGTTGACGCTGGCCCACTCGAAGCCGGAGATGGCCGAGCTCATCCCGCTCGCCGACGCGTCCCGCAGCCAGGCGTTCACCGACGCCAAGGAGAAGGCCAAGGCCCTCGCAGCGCGCCTCGCGGCCTGACGTAGCTCCACACCCGGGTTCGCGCGAACCGCCTCTTCGGTACGGATCCGACGTTTCACGTGAAACAACGGCCCCCGGTCGCCCACGCCCCTGAACGGGATGCGTGCTTCATCACAGAACTCCGGCGTGCGGCCGACATGAGCCAGCAGGCTCTCCCATGCATCGCCGGACCCGACCACCCGGTCAGGGCGGCCGGTCCGACAGGCCGCACCGGCCGCCCTGAGGGGCCCTTAGTGAGGTCCGCACAACGAAGAACCCCCGCACCGTATCTCTCCGGTGCGGGGGTTCTGTCGAACCAACCCGGCAGTCGCAAGCGACTGCGCGTTGTGCGCGAGGGGGGATTTGAACCCCCACGTCCCTAAGGACACTGGCACCTGAAGCCAGCGCGTCTGCCGTTCCGCCACTCGCGCATGAGTGGTGTTTTCAGACTCTCTCACCGTGTGGTGCGAGCGCCTGGCGACAACGGAAGATTAGCACGCTGGACAGGGTGGATTCACATCCGTTGTTTCGCCCGACCCACGGAGGGAAGCGGGAACGCGGGAAGCTCGGCCCCACTCCTCCTGAGTGCAGCCGGAGTGCGGGACACTGTCAGGAGGCCACCTCTACGATCCGTGTGAGAGGTGACACTCATCCACTGTGCAGACAAGGGGAACCAGCCGATTTCCCGACGCGTGGATACGATCAGTAAGCAGTACAGGGACGACGACACCGGAGGAGGTGCCCCATGGGAGTCATGAAGCGTTTCGAGCAGCGTCTCGAAGGTCTGGTCAATGGCACCTTCGCCAAGGTCTTCAAGTCCGAGGTGCAGCCGGTCGAGATCGCGGGAGCACTCCAGCGCGAGTGCGACAACAACGCGACGATCTGGAACCGCGAGCGAACCGTCGTACCCAACGACTTCATCGTCGAGCTCAGCACTCCGGACTACGAGCGGCTGAGCCCGTACTCCGGCCAGCTCGGCGACGAGCTCTCCGGCCTCGTACGCGACTACGCCAAGCAGCAGCGGTACACCTTCATGGGACCGATCAAGGTCCACCTGGAGAAGGCGGACGACCTCGACACCGGTCTGTACCGCGTACGCAGCCGGACCTTGGCGTCGAGTTCGTCACAGCAGGGCCAGCAGAGCGGCCCTGCCCCTCACGCCCAGCCGAACCGCCCTTCCGCCCCCCAGGGGCAGCAGGGCGGCTACGGCTACCCACCGGCTTCCGCCCCGCCCATGCCCCCGGCGCCGCCGGGTGCCGGGCGCTCCGGAGGTCCTTCCAGCGACTGGCGCCCGCCGGCCGCGTCCGGCTCCGCGCCGGACGCCCAGGTGCGGCGCTGGATCGAGATCAACGGCACCCGCCATCAGATCTCCCGCCCGACGTTGGTGATGGGACGAAGCACCGACGCCGACGTGCGGATCGACGACCCCGGCGTATCCCGCCGGCACTGTGAGATCCGGACCGGAACGCCCTCGACGATCCAGGATCTCGGGTCCACCAACGGCATCGTGGTGGACGGGCAGCACACCACCCGCGCTACGCTCCGCGACGGCTCGCGGATCGTCGTGGGCAGCACCACCATCGTTTACCGGCAAGCCGAAGGGTGAAGCGGGGGCAATGTCAGAGCTGACCCTGACGGTCATGCGGCTAGGTTTCCTGGCTGTTCTGTGGCTATTCGTAATCGTGGCCGTCCAGGTCATTCGCAGCGACCTGTTCGGTACGCGTGTCACGCAGCGCGGCTCACGCCGCACTGCCGGTGACACGCGCCCGCAACAAGGACGCCAACAGCAAGCGGCGCCGCCTCAGCAGCGCCAGCAGTCCGGGCGCCAGCGCCGTGGGGCACCCACCAAGCTGGTCGTCTCCGAAGGCACACTCACCGGTACCACGGTCGCTCTGCAGGGCCAGACCATCACCCTGGGCCGGGCGCACGATTCAACAATCGTGCTGGATGACGACTACGCGTCCAGCAGGCATGCCAGGATCTACCCGGACCGTGACGGCCAGTGGATCGTCGAGGACCTCGGGTCCACCAACGGCACCTATCTCGACCGGACCCGGCTCACCACCCCGACGCCTGTTCCGCTGGGCGCGCCGATCCGCATCGGTAAGACCGTCATCGAGCTGCGGAAGTAGTACGACAATGAGCGAGCGGAGCGAGCGAGCCGCGGCGGTCCTTACGACGGACCCGGCCCGGCTCCCGACCGGAGGGTGGGCAGTGTGGCTCGAGACCGGCTGTACCCCGAACCGACGGGCGAGGTGCGCATGAGCTTGTCCCTGCGCTTCGCCGCCGGATCGCACAAGGGCATGATCCGGGAAGGCAACGAGGACTCCGGCTACGCCGGGCCCCGCCTTCTCGCCATCGCCGACGGCATGGGCGGCCAGGCGGCCGGAGAGGTCGCCAGCTCCGAGGTGATCTCCACGCTCGTCCAGCTCGACGACGACGTGCCGGGCTCCGACATCCTCACCTCGCTCGGTACGGCGGTCCAGCGGGCCAACGACCAACTGCGCGTCATGGTCGAGGAGGACCCCCAGCTGGAGGGCATGGGCACCACGCTCACCGCCCTGCTCTGGACCGGTCAGCGCCTCGGCCTCGTCCACGTCGGCGACTCCCGTGCGTACCTCCTGCGCGACGGCGTGCTGACGCAGATCACCCAGGACCACACCTGGGTGCAGCGTCTCGTCGACGAGGGCAGGATCACCGAAGAGGAAGCCACCACCCACCCGCAGCGCTCCTTGCTGATGCGGGCCCTGGGCAGCGGCGACCACGTGGAGCCCGATCTCTCGGTCCGGGAGGTCCGGGCCGGCGACCGCTATCTGATCTGCTCGGACGGACTCTCCGGCGTCGTCTCCCACCAGACGATGGAGGAGACCCTGGCCAGCTACCAGGGCCCGCAGGAGACGATCCAGGACCTCATCCAGCTCGCCCTGCGCGGCGGAGGCCCTGACAACATCACGTGCATCGTCGCCGACGTCCTGGACGTCGACAGCAACGACACCCTGGCCGGACAGCTCAACGACACCCCGGTCATCGTCGGCGCGGTCGCCGAGAACCAGGCCGCTCAGGCGAACGACGGCCGGGCGATGGAGACACCGGCCGGCCGCGCGGCCGGCCTCGGCCGCCCCGTGCCTCCGCAGCCCGGAGGCTTCGGCCCGCCCGGCAGCGGCGACGACATGGGCTACGGCTCCGGTCCTGACGGCGCCTTCGACGCGTACACCGACGAGGACTTCGTCAAGCCCCGTGGCCGCCGCAGGTGGCTGAAGCGTTCGTTCTACATCGTGCTCGCGCTGGCCGTCATCGGCGGCGGCGTCTACGGGGGCTACCGCTGGACCCAGACGCAGTTCTACGTGGGCGCGAAGGACGACAACGTCGCGCTGTACCGAGGAATCAGCCAGGACCTGGCCTGGGTGTCCCTCTCGAAGGTCGAAGAGGACACCAAGATCGAACTCAAGTACCTCCCGCCCTACTGGCGCAAGAAGGTCGAAGCGACGATCTCCCAGGGCAACCTCACCGATGCCCACAAGAAGCTCAGCGAGCTCGAAGCACAGGCCTCCGCCTGCAAGAAGGACGCGCAGCGCCGTGCGGCCGAGGCGGACGCCGCCAAGAGCCAGGACGAAGCCGCCGACAGCACTTCCGCCACGTCTCCCGCCAAGGGGACCAAGACCGCGACTCCCACTCCCGGCCCCAGCCTCTCGGAGGAAGAGAAGAAGCTGGCCCTGCAGTGCGGTAAGCAGTAAGCCGTAGGGGGCCTTCAGCACATGAGCGTTGTCACCAACACGACCACCATCGGCGCGATCGACGCGCCGAGCCGCCGCAACACCGAGCTGGTGCTGGTCGCGTTCGCCGTCCTGATCTCGGTGTTCGCGTACGCCAACGTGGGCCTCGCCCTCAACGGCGAACTGCCTGCGGGCATGCTCGGCTACGGCCTGGGCCTCGCGCTGCTCGGCGGAGTGGCCCATCTCGCCGTACGGAGATTCGCCCCGTACGCGGACCCGCTGCTCCTGCCACTGGCGACCCTGCTGAACGGGCTGGGACTGGCCCTCATTTGGCGCCTGGACCAGTCTGAGCGGTTCCAGGCAATCAGAACCTTCGCCCCGGCCGCCTCCAAACAGCTGATGTTCTCGGCGGTCGGTGTGGCTCTGATGGTCGGCGTCCTGATCGCTCTGAAGGACCACCGCATCCTGCAGCGCTACACCTACATCTCCATGCTGGTCGCGCTGTTCCTGCTCATCCTTCCGATGTTCTTCCCCGCGGTGAACGGCGCCAAGATCTGGATCAACATCCCCGGCGTCGGAACGATCCAGCCGGGCGAGTTCGCCAAGATCATCATCGCGGTGTTCTTCGCCGGCTACCTGATGGTCAAGCGCGACGCCCTGGCCCTCGCCAGCCGCCGCTTCATGGGGCTGTACCTGCCCCGCGGCCGAGACCTCGGACCCATCCTCATGGTCTGGGCCTTCTCGATCCTGATCCTGGTCTTCGAGACCGACCTGGGTTCCTCGCTGCTGTTCTTCGGCATGTTCGTCGTCATGCTGTACGTCGCCACCGAGCGCACCAGCTGGATCGTCTTCGGCCTGCTGATGTCGGGAGCAGGCGCCGTCGGTGTGGCGACGTTCGAGCCGCACGTCCAGGAGCGCGTCACCGCCTGGCTCGACCCGTTCGCAGGTTGGGGGAAGTTCGACGCAAGCGAGCAGATGGCCAAGTC
The DNA here is from genome assembly GCF_044765765.1 of Streptomyces sp. NPDC102402. NCBI lineage: Bacteria > Bacillati > Actinomycetota > Actinomycetes > Kitasatosporales > Streptomycetaceae > Streptomyces > Streptomyces sp. NPDC102402. The sequence continues at coordinate 640,043 of NZ_JBIWKR010000001.1, read as the reverse complement.
CCTCATGGCCTTCGGCTCCGGCGGCACCCTCGGCACCGGCCTCGGCCAGGGCAACTCGGACCTGATCGGCTTCGCCGCCAACTCCGACTTCATCCTCGCCACCGTCGGCGAGGAACTCGGTCTGGCCGGAATGATGGCCGTCCTGCTCGTCTACGGCCTCGTCGTCGAGCGCGGCGTCCGTACGGCCCTCGCCGCCCGCGACCCCTTCGGCAAGCTCCTGGCGATCGGCCTGTCCGGTTCCTTCGCCATCCAGGTCTTCGTCGTCGCCGGCGGTGTCATGGGGCTCATCCCGCTGACCGGTATGACCATGCCGTTCCTCGCGGCCGGTGGTTCGTCCGTCATCGCCAACTGGGCCCTCATCGGGATCCTGATCAGAATCAGCGACACGGCCCGGCGTCCCGCCCCCGCACCCGCACCGTCCCCGGACGCCGAGATGACCCAGGTGGTCCGACCGTGAACAAGCCGCTCCGCAGGATCGCGATCTTCTGCGGCGTCCTCGTCCTGGCCCTGTTGATCCGCACCAACTACATCCAGTACGTCCGCGCCGACGAACTCAACGCGAACGAGCACAACCGCCGCGTCCAGATCGAGCGCTACGCCCACGAGCGCGGCAACATCATCGTCGACGGCGAACCCGTCACGAGCTCCGTCGAGACCAAGGACAGCGACTTCAGGTACAAGCGCGTCTGGAAGAACGGCCCCATGTGGGCCCCCGTCACCGGCTACTCCTCGCAGGCCTTCGACTCCTCGCAGCTGGAGAACCTCGAGGACGGCATCCTGACGGGCAACAGCGACCAGCTGTTCTTCGACCGCACCCTGTCGATGTTCACCGGCGAGAAGAAGACCGGCGGGAACGTCGTCACCACGCTCAACGGTGCCGCCCAGAAGGCCGCCTTCGAAGGACTCGGGGACAAGAAGGGCGCCGTCGCCGCGCTCGACCCGCAGACCGGCGCCATCCTCGCGCTGGCCAGCACGCCCTCGTACGACCCCTCGGTGTTCGCGGGCAACTCGATGAAGGACTCCGACGCACGGCAGAAGCTCCTGGACGACAAGGACAAGCCGATGCTGAACCGGGCCCTGCGGGAGACCTACCCGCCCGGCTCGACGTTCAAGGTCGTCACGGCGTCCGCGGCCCTCGAGAACGGCCTCTACACCGACATCGACGCGAAGACCGACTCCCCGCTGCCCTGGCGTCTCCCGCAGTCGACCAACCTGCTGCAGAACGAGGGCAACATCCCCTGCAAGGACGCCTCGCTCCGAGTGGCACTGCGCTACTCCTGCAACACCGTCTTCGGCAAGATGAGCGACGACCTCGGCAACGAGAAGATGATCGAGCAGGCCGACAAGTTCGGCTTCGACAAGGAAGTCTTCACTCCGGTCCGGGCCGACGCCAGCGTCTACCCGAAGGACAACCCGCCGCAGAACGCCATGGCGGGCATCGGCCAGGCCTCCAACCGCGCCACTCCGCTCCAGATGGCCATGGTCGCGTCGGCGATCGCCAACGACGGCAAGCTCATGCAGCCGTACATGGTCGCCCAGCGCCAGGCACCCAATCTGGACGTCATCTACACGCACGAGAAGGAGCAGCTCAGCGAGCCGCTCTCGGCGGAGAACGCCCAGAAGGTGCAGCAGATGATGGAGACCGTGGTCAAGGAGGGCACGGGAACCAACGCCCAGATCGACGGCGTCACCGTCGGTGGCAAGACCGGCACCGCCCAGCACGGACTCAACAACAGCGAGAAGCCGTACGCCTGGTTCATCTCGTACGCCAAGACCGACAGCGGCTCACCGGTCGCCGTAGCCGTGGTGGTCGAGGACGGGAACGCCAACCGGGACGACATCTCCGGTGGCGGCCTGGCGGCACCGATCGCCAAGAACGTGATGAAGGCGGTACTCGACGGAAAGTAGTGACACCCGTCACAACTTCTGTCCGCACCAGCACATTGGGATACCGGTCGGATATCAGCTGACGGGTGCGGGCCGATCACGCCGGGGGTGCCCGGTAGCGTATGCGCGAGCAGCGCACCGCCGGACCACACACGGGTGCGGTCGGGACTGACGGAGAGGGCTGGATCAGTTATGGAAGAGCCGCGTCGCCTCGGCGGCCGGTACGAGCTGGGCTCGGTGCTCGGCCGTGGTGGCATGGCCGAGGTCTACCTCGCCCACGACACCCGGCTCGGCCGCACCGTCGCTGTGAAGACGCTGCGGGCCGACCTCGCCCGCGATCCGTCCTTCCAGGCACGGTTCCGCCGTGAAGCCCAGTCCGCCGCCTCGCTCAACCACCCCGCGATCGTCGCCGTCTACGACACCGGCGAGGACTACGTCGACGGGGTCTCGATCCCGTACATCGTGATGGAGTACGTCGACGGGTCGACCCTCAGAGAGCTTCTGCACTCCGGCCGCAAGCTGCTGCCGGAGCGGACCCTCGAAATGACGGTCGGGATCCTCCAGGCGCTGGAGTACTCGCACCGCGCCCAGATCGTCCACCGCGACATCAAGCCGGCGAACGTCATGCTGACGCGCACCGGCCAGGTCAAGGTCATGGACTTCGGTATCGCCCGCGCGATGGGCGACTCCGGAATGACGATGACCCAGACCGCGGCGGTCATCGGCACGGCCCAGTACCTCTCCCCGGAGCAGGCGAAGGGCGAGCAGGTCGACGCGCGCTCCGACCTCTACTCCACGGGCTGCCTGCTCTACGAGCTGCTCGCGGTCCGCCCCCCGTTCGTCGGGGACTCACCCGTCGCCGTCGCGTACCAGCACGTGCGCGAGGAGCCGCAGCCGCCGAGCAACTTCGACTCCGAGATCACGCCCGAGATGGACGCCATCGTCCTGAAGGCGCTGACCAAGGACCCTGACTACCGCTACCAGTCGGCCGACGAGATGCGCGCCGACATCGAGGCATGCCTCGACGGCCGCCCGGTCGCGGCCACGGCCGCCATGGGAGCGGCCGGCTACGGCGGGTACGACGGCTACGGAAACGACCAGCCCACCACCGCCCTGCGCGCGACGGACCCGGGCGGCGGCCAGACGTCGATGCTGCCCCCGGTCAACCCGGACGACGGCGGCTACGGCTACGACGACCGCCCCGGCCGCCGGCGCCAGCAGAAGAAGAGCAACACCTCGACGATCCTCCTCGTCGTCGCCGGCGTCCTCGTGCTGATCGGCGCGATCCTGATCGGCCAGACGCTCTTCAGTTCCACCGACGGCGGGGACGGCGGCAAGTTCGGCGTGCCGAACATGGTCGGCTCCACGGTCAAGGAGGCGCAGAGGCTGGCGGACAACGCCGAGGTCGAACTGAAGGTCGGGTCGAAGGAGCCCTGCGAGAACCAGGCGAAGGGCGAGATCTGCAGCCAGACCCCGGACACGGACGAGGAGATGTCGAAGGGCGAGACCGTGACGGTCGTCGTCTCCACAGGGGCCCCCAAGGTCGAGGTGCCTGACGTCCTGGAGAAGTCCGTGGACAATGCCCGCAAGGCCCTGGAGGACGACGGCTTCACGGTGAACGTGAAGGCGGAGGAGTCCGAGAAGACCCTGGACACGGTCATCGCGCAGGATCCCGAGGGCGGTTCGAAGGTCGAGAAGGACACCGAGGTCACGATCACCGTGGCCAAGGAGAAGCTGCTCGACCTGCCGAGCGTCACCGACAGGTCGTTCGCGGACGCCGAGGCGCAGCTCAAGGGCATCGGCTTCACCAGCATCGCCAGTGCCGAAGAGGAATCGGACAAACCTGCCGGCACGGTGATCGGACAGACCCCGGAAGCCCCGAGCAAGCAGGCCAAGGACACTCAGATCGTCCTGAAGATCTCCAAGGGCCCTGCGCAGCCCGAGCAGGTCACCATCCCGGCCAACATCGTCGGCATGCGGTACCAGCAGGCGAAGGCCCAGCTCGAAGGCATGGGGCTGGTCGTCGCGCTGGCCGCCAACTCGCCCGACAAGCCGAACGCCCTGGTGGTGCAGGCCGACCCGGGGGCCAACTCGCCGGTCGCCAAGGGCACCACGGTCACCCTCACCACCTTCGGCGGCGACGGGGGCGGGGACGGCAACCTCTTCGGCGGCCGGCAGGACTGACGCCACGGAGCCGTGCACGGCGTACACACACGACAGGCCCCGACCACCGCTGAGGTGGTCGGGGCCTGTCGTCCGTACAGGAGCGCCGGACCGCTACCGCAGCTCCGCCGGCTTCGTGCGGTCCCTGTCGACCTTCTCGGTGCGGACCAGTTCGCCCCACACGATGTAGCGGTACTTCGACGTGTAGACGGGCGTGCACGTGGTCAGCGTGATGTAGCGTCCGGCCTTCTTCGCACCCGATCCCTTGGGCACCGGAGCGATCGCGTCGACATTGAACTTCGACGTCTCCGGAAGCTCCGCGAAGACCTTGTAGACGTACCAGGTGTCCTTGGTCTCGAAGACGACCGCGTCACCCGTCTTCACCTTGTCGATGTTGTGGAACTTGGCGCCGTGCCCGTCCCGGTGCGCGGCGAGCGCGAAGTTGCCCTGCTCCGCCGACGGAAGGGCCGATTTCACCGGGTCCGTGTAGTAGCCGGCGATGCCGTTGTTGAGGGTCTCGGTGTCGGTGCCCTTCTTGACCAGCACCTCGCCGTTCTTCATGGCCGGGACGTGGAGGAAGCCGATGCCGTCCCTGGTGTCCAGCGCCCCGGGGCCCCCGGCCCACCGGTCGCGGATGGTGTTGCCCTGCTTGTCGGCCTCACGGTCGGCGAGCACGTTGGTCCACCACAGCGAGTAGACGACGAACAGGCCCAGCACCAGCCCGGCCGTGATCAGCAGTTCACCGAAGGCGCTCACGGCCGTCGCGACCGGATGGCGGCCCCTGCGGCGCACCGGGACGACCGGCTCGTCGGTGCGCTCTTCCTGTTCGGTCCTCGCTGCCACCGCACCCGCCCCTGTCGTGATGTCGTCCAGCCCGCTTCAGTCGACGAGCGCGTCGGGCTTCCCCTTGCTGCGCGGCCGTTCGTCGACCATTTTGCCCCACACGATCATTCGGTACGTACTCGTGAATTCCGGCGTGCAGGTGGTCAGCGTGATGTACCTGCCCGGACCGGTGAAACCGGAGCCCGGGGGCACTTCGTCGATCACCGCCACGTTGGACGGCGACGTCTGCGGAAGGATGCTGGCCATCTCGTACGTGTAGTAGGCGTCCTGCGTCTCGACCACGATCGGATCGCCCGGTTTCAGCTTGTTGATGTAGCGGAAGGGCTCGCCGTGGGTGTTGCGGTGACCCGCCACCGCGAAGTTCCCCTGCTCGTCCGAGGGCATCGCGGTCTTCAGCTTGCCCTCGCCGTAGTGGCCGATCATGCCGCGGTCGAGGACCTTCTCCTTGCTGATGCCCTCGGCGATCGGCGCGACCACGTCCAGCTTGGGGATGTGCATGATCGCGAACCCCTGACCGGGTTCGAAGACCCCCGGACTGCGTTCACCGCTCGCCCAGTCGTCCTGGATCTTGTGCGTCTCCCGGCCCGCGATCTGGTCGGCACGGATGTTGGTCCACCACAGCTGGTAGGTGACGAACAGGAGCATCAGCACGCCGAAGGTGATGAACACCTCGCCGACGACCCGGCTGGCCACCACGGCGGGGCTGTCCTTGGCGGCACGGGCCGCTCGCCGGGCCTCCAGCCGTGACATCGGGACCGCGGGCCCGACGGCCCCCGGGTCCGCCGCCGCCCGGGGTTCGCCCCGCCGTCTGCCCTGCCCCTTGGCCGCCCGGCGCCGCTCGGCCCTGCCGCCCGCCGGCAACGGCTCGGGACCGGTCCCGGCGTCATCGGGGGCGGCGGGCCGCGCCGCCCTCCGCGTGTCGGCCGTCCGCAGGGCCACCGTCTCGTCGTGCAGGACCGGAGGTACGCCGGCAACGGGCCGCACACGATCCGGTCCGGGCGCCGTGGGCACGCGGGCGGGCGTCTCCGCCATCGGGTCCTGGACCCCGCTCCTGGGGCCGGGCACGCCCGCGGCGGGATCGGCTGTCACCGCCGTCCCCCGGACGGTCGCCTCCCTGGGAGCCGCCTCCGGCCCCTGCTGCCCGTACCAGTCCCTCTGATACCCCTCCGGGTCGTACCACTCGCCCGGGGTCTCCGCAGGCCCCTGAGGCGCCGCCTGAGGCGTCTGAGGCATCTGGGGTGAACCGTCGCCGGTCTGTTCCGTCTCCGTCCGGAACCAGGGCGAGGTGTGCTGCCCCGGAAGCGGATCGTTCAGCGGATCCGCGAGCTGCTCCACCGCCGCCGCGAACGTGCCGTCGGGCTCGTACGCTCCCTGCGGGTACGGGCCGTCCTGCCCGGCGCCGGGGCGGAGCGAGGTCACGCTGCGGCCTTGCCCACCACCGGGGCGAGCCCCACCGATCTCGCGACTGCCCCCGCGTCCCCGCACTGCTCGAGCCAGTTGGCGAGCATCAGGTGGCCATGCTCCGTGAGCACCGACTCGGGGTGGAACTGCACGCCCTCCACCGCCTGTTCACGGTGGCGCAGCCCCATGATGATGCCGTCGGCCGTGCGGGCGGTGACCTCGAGCTCGGGAGGAACCGTCGTGGGTTCGGCGGCGAGCGAGTGGTAACGCGTCGCGGTGAAGGGCGACGGCAGGCCGGCGAACACGCCCTTGCCGTCGTGCAGGACGGGGGAGGTCTTGCCGTGCAGCAGCTCCGGCGCCCGGTCCACCACACCGCCGTACGCGACGGCCATCGACTGCATCCCCAGACACACTCCGAAGACCGGGACGCCGTTCCGCGCGCAGTGGTGCACCATCTCGATGCAGACACCCGCCTGCTCCGGTGTACCGGGTCCGGGCGACAGCAGGACCCCGTCGAAGCCGTCGTCGGCGTGGCCCGTGGTCACCTCGTCGTTGCGCACCACCTCGCACTCGGCACCGAGCTGGTAGAGGTACTGGACGAGGTTGAAGACGAAGCTGTCGTAGTTGTCGACGACGAGAATGCGTGCGCTCACTGACCGGACCCCGCTCCGCTGGTGCTTTCGCCGTCCACCGTCACATCACCGAACGGAAGCAGTGGCTCCGCCCAGGGGAAGACGTACTGGAAGAGCGCGTAGACAACCGCCAGGACCAGCACGAGCGAGATGAAGCCCCGCACCCATGCGTTACCCGGCAGATGCCGCCAGATCCAGCCGTACATGCTGTTGCCTCCATTCGGTACGGCACCAGACTAAACGGCCGGGGCACAGGCGTGGGTCAGCTGTGGAAAGCCGCCTGTGGAGCCGCTTGTCACGGTCCGACGCGCATCCCGTGGCGTCAGTCGCCCGGACTACTTCACCGGCTGTGCGTAATGGAGGTCGACGGTGCCCGAATAGCCGGGAAGCGTCAGGTTGTCGTCCTCTTCGACCTTCCAGCCCAGTCCGTACGCCTTTACGTACAACTGATAGTTCTGGATGGCCGTCGAGTCGTTGAGCGCCTGCCTCAACCGGCCCTGGTCACCGACGGCGGTGACCCTGTACGGAGGCGAGTACACCCTGCCCTGCAGGATCAGCGTGTTGCCGACGCAGCGCACCGCGCTGGTGGAGATCAGCCGCTGGTCCATCACCCGGATCCCGCGGGCCCCGCCCTCCCAGAGGGCGTTGACCACGGCTTGCAGGTCCTGCTGGTGGATGACCAGGTCGTTGGGCTGAGGCTCGGGATAGCCGGGATTGGCGGTTGCGTTCGGCGGGGCGTCGTTCAACGTGACGGAGAGCGCCTCACCCGTGACCGCCGTGGTGCCCGCGGCCTTCTCCAGCGCGTCGAGCTTCGCGTCCTCGGCACGGGTGCTGCCGTCGTCACGCCGGGCGAGGGTGTCGATGTCCGCACGCACGGAAGCGGTCGACTCGTCCAGCTCCGCGTTCTTCTCACTGCGCTGCTGGATGAGGTCGGAGAGCTTCAGCAGAGAGGAATCGGTCCGGATATCGGTCCCTTTGGCCGCGTTGGCACTGGTGACGAAGATCAGTCCGGCCAGAGCGAAAACGGCAGCGGTGAGGCCCTGGACCGGCCACCGGGACATGCGCCGGGCCGGGCTGCGAGGAGAGTCGGCAGAATTGCTCAACGTACCCTTATCTCCTTAGGCGCCACGGAAGCACTACGCTAACGGACGCCCCGGGGAGGCAGCATTCCCCCTCGCGCCCCGGCGCCAGCCACAGATCCCTGCGCGGTCACGCAGCGCATCGACAGGAGAGTCCCTCGTGCCGAAGTCACGTATCCGCAAGAAGGCAGACTTCACGCCCCCGCCGGCGAAGCAGTCGACGACCATAAAGCTGACCAACCGGAGTTGGGTGGCGCCGGTGATGCTGGCGCTCTTCCTGGTCGGCCTGGCCTGGATCGTGGTCTTCTACGTCACCGAGGGCGACCTGCCGATCGACGCCCTCGGCAACTGGAACATCGTCGTGGGCTTCGGATTCATCGCCGGCGGCTTCGGCGTCTCCACGCAGTGGAAGTAGCTCTGCCCTGAAGTTACCCACAGAGTTATCCACAGGCGGGGGAAAAGGTCAGACGATCTGTGGATAACTTCCCTCGAAGTTGACGCCGGTGTGACTACACACTTACGCATCACGAGGCGGTACGCCCCTTGTCCTGACTGGAAGAACCCAGTTCAGCGACAAGGGGCACACCTGTTCCCCACGTCATGCACAAGATCCGGCACCCTCTGTGGACAACTGGAGCTCCTGGGGCAGCGATTCCGCTCAGGTGAGCGCCGCAGTCCTGATCAGGACCACCACCACGACGACCACCAGCACCAGCGCACAGGCGCCGTACTGCACCAAATTCCGGCGCTCCCGGGGTGCGTGGACCATGGCGACCGCGATCAGGGCCCCGGCGACCAGCCCGCCCACATGAGCCTGCCAGGCGATGGCGCCCCAGGGGTTGAACGTGAAGATCAGGTTCACCACGAGGAGCGCGATCACGGGCCGCATGTCGTAGTTCATCCGGCGCATCAGCACCGCCGTGGCTCCCAGCAGGCCGAAGACCGCCCCCGAGGCGCCGAGGGAACCCTGAGCGGGGTCGGCGATCCAGTAGGTGAGCGCACTGCCCGCGAGCCCGGAGAGCAGGTAGAGCGCCAGGTAACGGGCACGGCCCAGCGCGGCCTCCAAGGGACCGCCGAGCCACCACAGCCCCAGCATGTTGAAGGCGATGTGCCACACCTCCTGGTGCAGGAACATCGACGTCACCAGCCGGTACCACTGGCCCTCCGCCACACCTTCGAGCCCGCCCGAGGGATCGCCCGTGTAGGCCCGGCCGAACAGCAGGAGATCGTCGACCAGCGGGAACCTGCTCCGCTCGGAGACGAGCACCGCCACGAAGACGGCGAGATTGACGCCGATCAGGATCTTGGTGACCAGCCTGGGATCGGCGGCGATGCGCCCGCCCGCCAGCGTCCGCGGCCGGCTCGCCGCAGGGTGGTGGCCCGTACCGGAACCTTCACGGACGCACTCCGGGCAGTGGAAACCCACCGAGGCCTCGATCATGCAGTCCGTACAGATCGGCCGCTCGCACCGCGTGCAGCGGATCCCCGTCTCCCTGCCCGCATGCCGGTAACACGTGAGCGGCCCGGCCGCGGACCCGTCCTGGTCTTCCGGCGGCTGCTCGCCCATCGGTCATGGCCCCTTCGGTCCTCGTCCGTGGAGGCGCCGCACACGCGGCCGCCCCGCTCGCCCGTTATGTAGCACTACGGACGAGCAGGGCGGTTGGTTCCCCGAGGGGCGGCGGCCGTGGGGTCAGCGGCCCCGAGGCCTGCCGGTCGTCAGGTCACCGGCTCTCGATGACGACCGACTCGATCACCACGTCCTGGAGCGGACGGTCGGTCCGGGGGTTGGTCGGAGCCGCGGCGATCGCGTCCACGACCTTCATGCCCGCCTCGTCGGCGACCTCACCGAAGATCGTGTGCTTGCCGGTCAGCCACGCGGTGGGCGACACGGTCACGAAGAACTGCGAACCGTTGGTCCCCGGACCGGCGTTGGCCATCGCCAGCAGATACGGCTTCGTGAACGCGAGGTCGGGGTGGAACTCGTCACCGAACTCGTAGCCGGGGCCACCCGTGCCGTTGCCCAGCGGGTCACCGCCCTGGATCATGAAACCGCTGATGACGCGGTGGAAGACAGTGCCGTCGTACAGCTTGTCCGTGGACTTCCTGCCGGTCTCCGGGTCGGTCCACTCACGCTCACCCGTGGCGAGCTCGACGAAGTTCTTGACCGTCTTGGGCGCGTGGTTCGGCAGAAGCCGGATCGCGATGTCGCCCTGGTTGGTCCTCAAAGTGGCGTACAGCTGCTCGGCCACGATCCGCCTTCCGTAAGTCTTCGCTGATGACCACCGATCCTCGCACGGGGGCACCGCTCCGCAGCGCGGTCACGGCCCAGGACGGACGGCACTCACCTCGTTGCCCGCTTTCCTGCACCTTTCCCACACTTCCTGCGGGTCCCCGTGGGCCAGGTGCCGGACGGCAGGGAGCACGCCGACACGAACCGTGACAGGGTCGGCGACAAGCTCCGCTTGCGCCGCATTGCCCGAGAATGACGTCCATGACCCGGATGCCCGTCCCGCATGGCGCAGAAGGCCACAGCGGGCATGATTTCGAATTGGGTGGATAGGCGGAGTACCTACCCGCCACCAAGGAGGAGGATCCCGTGACCCGCATCGACAGCGTGCGCGCCGCAACCTACTCGGCGAAGGACAGCGCGCAGCACGCCGCGGAAGTGGTGGCGCCTTACGCCGACACGGCCAAGGAACAGGCCGCGTACTACGCGCAGGAGGCCCGCGCGCGGCTCGCGCCCAAGGTGTCGAAGGCCGCCGCGCAGGCCCGCGTCCAGTACGGCGCCCATCTCGCACCACGTATCGAACAGGCCCTGGCCCATGTACCGCCCAAGGTCGACGAGGCCGCGCACAAGGCCGCCGTCCGGACGCGCAGTGCCGCCCGCACCGCGGCGGACTACACCGTGCCGCGCGTCGAGTACGCCGTGGCGGCGAGCCGTCCCATGGCCGAGGAGGCCACCGCCCGCAGCACGGCCGCGCTGGCCGCACTCCGTGGCCAGGTGACGGCCAAGGAGATCCAGAAGCTCGTCAGGAAGCACGAGCGGCGGGCCAAGGCGGGGCGCGCGGCCAAGGGGTTCCTGGTCCTGGGCATCCTGGCCGGTGGAGCGTTCGCGGCCTGGAAGTGGTGGGACAAGCAGGCCAACCCGGACTGGCTGGTCGAGCCCCCGGCCCCCACCGAGGTGGCCGACGACCGCGCGCCGCTCACTTCGGTCGACGGCAGTGGCCGGACGGTGCTCGACCCGGAGGTCCGCGCCAAGCAGGACGAGGCGGAAGCCGGACCGGACCCGGTGGACGGCACCGACCGCGACGACAAGCGCTGACCCGGTCCGCCGGGAACGACGCCCACGAGGGGCGCCGGAAGACCTCAGGGTCTTCCGGCGCCCCTCTTTCCGTGACCCCGTCGTCGCCGGCCTCGGGAGGGTCGACGACACCCAGCTGTACGTCACCAGCGGGGCCGGGACATCTCCCGGCCCCGCCCGCCCCCTGACACACAAAACGCCCCTGACCTTATGGAACACAGGCCAGGGGCGTTCTGCTGTGGAGCCTAGGAGATTCGAACTCCTGACATCTGCCTTGCAAAGGCAGCGCTCTACCAACTGAGCTAAGGCCCCGAAAACCGGACACCGTGGGACACATCCATGCCGCGACGTCCGTCGCAGAACAGAGTACCGGGTGACCCCCCGAATCCTGCAAAAGGATTGGGACTCCCGGCCCGCAACCGCTCTCCGTAAGATGCACGACAAGGTTCGCAGCAGCGAAGCCGCAGCGAAGGGGAGACGCAATGGACGCAGCGCAGCAAGAGGCGACGGCTAGAGCCCGGGAGCTCCAGCGCAGCTGGTACGGAGAGCCGCTGGGGGCGCTCTTCCGCAGGCTGATCGATGACCTCGGCCTCAACCAGGCACGCCTCGCGGCGGTGCTCGGGCTGTCCGCGCCCATGCTGTCCCAGCTGATGAGCGGACAGCGGGCCAAGATCGGCAATCCCGCGGTCGTCCAGCGGGTCCAGGCCCTGCAGGAGCTGGCCAGCCAGGTGGCGGACGGCAGCGTCAGCGCGGGAGAGGCCACCGACCGGATGGAGGAGATCAAGAAGTCGCAGGGCGGTTCGGTCCTGACCAACACCGGTCAGACCTCGACCACCGGCGGTGCCCCCACGGTGCGGCGCGTGGTCCGCGAGATCCAGTCGCTCCTGCGGTCGGTCGCGGCAGCCGGCGACATCATCGATGCCGCCGACTCCCTCGCCCCGGCCCACCCCGAACTGGCAGAGTTCCTCCGGGTGTACGGAGCGGGGCGCACCGCGGACGCGGTCGCGCACTACGAAGGACACCAGAGCTAGGACGGACCCCGGCCCCGGGGCGGCCCCGGGGCTGTGGAGCCGTGGCAGTATCCCGACAGCCGGGGCACGAACCGAAACGGGAACGGGAGCGGGGCGCAGCGCAATGGGTGAGGTCTTCGCTGGTCGGTACGAGCTGATCGATCCGATCGGACGTGGTGGGGTCGGCGCCGTCTGGCGCGCGTGGGACCACCGGCGCCGCCGCTATGTGGCGGCCAAGGTCCTGCAGCAGAGCGACGCGCACACCCTGCTGCGCTTCGTCCGCGAGCAGGCGCTGCGGATCGAGCATCCGCACGTCCTCGCACCGGCCAGCTGGGCCGCCGACGACGACAAGGTCCTGTTCACGATGGACCTGGTCAGCGGTGGTTCGCTGGCCCACGTCATCGGCGACTACGGTCCGCTGCCACCGCGATTCGTCTGTCTACTGCTCGACCAGCTGCTGTCCGGACTGTCCACGGTGCACGCCGAGGGGGTCGTTCACCGTGACATCAAACCTGCCAACATCCTGATGGAGGCCACCGGTACGGGCCGTCCGCACCTGCGGCTCTCCGACTTCGGCATCTCGATGCGCAAGGGCGAGCCCCGACTGACCGAGACCAACTACGTCGTGGGCACGCCCGGTTACTTCGCGCCCGAGCAGATGATGGGAGCGGAGCCCGACTTCCCGGCGGACCTGTTCGCCGTCGGCCTCGTCGCGCTCTACCTCCTCCAGGGCAAGAAGCCGGACTCCAAGGCGTTGATCGAGTACTTCGCCGCCCACGGCACCCCGAGCGCTCCCCAGGGTGTTCCGGAGCCCCTGTGGCAGGTCATCGCCGGCCTGCTGCAGCCGGATCCGCACGCCCGATTCCGTACGGCCACCGGCGCGCGCAAGGCGTTGACCAACGCGGTCGAGATGCTGCCGGACGCCGGGCCGGACGACGACGAATCGGTCGAGGTGTTCGACCAGATCGGTCCCCTGCCCGCAGGATTCGGCCCCGACGGCCCCGATGTCCCCGAAGCGCCGGTCAGCGCTTCGGGAAGGCCCGCCCAGTCCGTCGAGGGCGCCTCGCCCGTGCATCAGCCGGCCCAGCAGGCGTACCCACCGCGGATCCCTTCGCCCCAGCCGCACGCATCTCAGAGTCCGGCACAGCAGCCGTACGCATCGCAGAGTCCGGCACCCCAGCCGGGCCCGGGCCACGAGCAGTACGCCCCGCCCTCATCGATGTCGGAGACCGGCAGCTTCCATCTGGCCCCGCCCCCGCAGCACCCCGCGCCCCTCCCACACGTGGCACAGCCGTCCGGCCCGCTCCCGGCACACATCGCGTCCCCCTACGCCAACGGAGCCGCCCAGGATCTCGCCCAGGCCGTGACGGACGCCGCGCCGTACGGGACCGCGCCCACCCGCGCCTACACCGCTGAGCACCCGCAGGAACCCCGGAACGACGCCGCGCGGGTGCGTTCTTCCCCGGCGAAGCGGCCGGGACCGTCCCCGAAGGTGACGGTCCCGGTGCTGGTGGTGGCGCTGATCTGCTTCGCCGTGGGCATCTGGGCGCTCACCCAGGCCTGAACGCCCTACCGGGCCCGCGGTGGGACCCCGACCGGCGGCTGCCCGCCCGCGGCGCCCGGCGGTACGGCGGTGGGGGTGGCACGGCGCCGTGCGAGCAGGGTCCACGCGCCGAGTCCCAGCACCAGCACGGACCCCGCACCGATCCCTGCCGCGGCCACCATCCTCATCGTGTCGCTCTCACCGGCTTCGGCAGCGCTCTTACCGCTCCTTGCCAGGTCCCTGTCGTCGTCGGTGACCGCGAAGATCCCGGCATCCCCCTCGTAGGGCGACGGCTCGCTGTCGTTGACGACCTTCACCTTGAGCGTCAGCCCGAGGGCCTCGTCCCCGTAATGCTCGGCGACCTTCGGTGAGAGGGTCACCGACAGGTAGTACCAGCCCGCGAAGCGCATGGCGCTGACGTCCGTCGCCGAGTCGTGGCGGTTCTCGTACGCCACCGGGGGCAGCGGGTCCAGTGCCACCGAGTTGGACGCGCCGGAGTACGAGAGGGTCGCGTCGTCGACATGCCCGTGGGCCGGGTTGTCCAGCGCCAGCGCCAAGGCGTTGCCGAGGTATTCCGTCGACTTCTTGCTGTTGCTCAGCACGGCCGTGGCGAAGATCTGCTGCCCCCAGTCCACGGGCACCCGGTAGAAGCGGGTCTGTCCCGGCGCGATCTTGTCCCCCCACTCACCCGACTCCAGGCTCGCGGCCTCGTGGAAGCCGCTTCCGCCGGACCTCTCCTGCCTGCCGGCGGGCGGCACCGGTGAGGCCGAGGACCAGTCCTCCGGGGCCCCGGTCGGCAGCGCGTCGGCGTCCTTCACCGCGGGTTCGGCCTCGTAGCGCAGCTCCAGTTCCCAGGCGTCGGGGGAGGAGGTCGCCTTGCTCTCCCGCTCGATCAGGACGTTGTACGTACCGCCCGCCTTACAGGTGGTGCTGCCCTTCTCCACGGTCCGGTGGGCGTAGGCGGCGATCGGACGCGGGAACTCCGCCGACCCGAACGCGGCCTGCTCCGAGCTGCACCGGGTGTCGTCGAGGTCCCGCATGCTGACGGTGATGCCGTCCCCGTAGGCGACCTTTCCGCCGGTCTTCGGCACGGCCACGGCGGAGACGTAGGCGTCCGTCGTGGAGTCCAGCTCCAGGCGGTAGTACAGCTTCTGACCGTTCTTGATGGAGCTCCGGTAGACCGCCCCGGGCTTCAGCTCCGGCGCGTCGGCGTTCGTCTCCGTGCCCTGGACCGATGCCGCGGCCGGATCGAAGGCGTACGCCGCGGGGCCGTCGGCCGCGTGTGCCTGCCCCGGCAGCGCCGCCACCGCACACACCGCCGCGAGCGTCGCGAGCGTCACCCGGCCCCTGTTGCGCTCCCTGTTCACGCGCTTCCCCTCGTCGTCTGCGTGCTTGCCCCGCGCCGGCTGCGTACGAGCAGGAGACCGGCGATCAGAGCGACCGCGGCGCCCGCTGCGGCAGCCACCGCGATGCCGGTCCATCCTGCCCCGCCCGTACCACCGGTGTCTGCGGCCCCCGTCGTCCTGCCGTCACGACGTGCTTCGGCCGCCGCTGGAGCTCCGTGCTGGGGGCCGGTCAGCTCGCTGCCGAGGACCGCCACCCGCAGGACCACCCCGATCCGCGGGTTCTCGGCGATCTCGGCCGCCTCCGCCCCGAGGGTCACCGCGATGTAGAAGTCGCCTCCGGCGTGCACGGGCCGGACCGCGGCCCGAGACTCGTAGCGGTTGGTCCACGCGACGGGGACCGACCCCATCCGCAGCGCCGCGGGCCTCCCGACGTACATCGCCGTCGGACGGAACCCGCCCGCGCCTGGGACCGGGAAGCGCGCCGGAGTGAACAGCTGCGTGCCACCGTACGACGCGGTGGTGGACCCGCCCTCCACCGTGGGCTCGTTGGCGAACTCCACGTCGTAGCGCACCTGCTGGCCCCAGCCGGCCGGGACCTTGTACCAGAGGGTCTGTGAGGGGAGGATCCTGTCCCGCCACACACCCCGGCCGATCTCCTCGGCGTCGTTGAAACCGGTGCCGCCCCGCACCTCACGCGGGTCCCCCGTCGGCAACGCTGCCTGTTCGCCGCCTTTCCCGTACTCCGGTCGGGACTGCGCGGGCGTGACCCCGTCGGGCAGCGGCCTCTCCACGCCGTACAGCAGCTCGAGGGGCCAACGGGCCCTGTCGGAACCCTTCTTGCTCTGCCGCTCGGCCACCAGCCAGTAGGGGCCCGCCTCGTCACAGCTTCGGTTGCCGTCCTCCGATCGGATCCGGGACACGGCCGAGGTGAGCGGAGTGGCTCCCTCCTGCTGGAGGAAGCGCGTGGTGTCGGACTCGCAGACCACGTCGCCGTCGCCGCGGACCAGCCGGGTGCTCAGGGCGTCGAGGCTGTCGACGGCCGCACCGGGCTGCGGAACCGCCGTGGCCGCGAAGTCCGCCGTGGAGGCGGCGTCGAGGGTGACGGCGTAGTACCTCTTCTCGCCGGGGCCGATGCTGTCCAGGTACTGGCCGGGGGCCATGGAGGGTGCCGCGTCCGCGGTGGCCCCTCCGCCGATCCTGTCACCCTCCAACCGGTAGCCGTCGGCGGACAGTTGCGCGGACCTCTGCAGCTGCCGGGCGAGGGCTTCGGCGTCCGGTGCGTCGTAGTAGCGCCCGTTGCCCGCCTCCGCGATGCACTCCAGCTGCTCCCGGGCCGCACCCTCGACCTGGAAGCCCACCGTGTCGATCCGCAGCCCGACGCCGTCCCTGCCGAGCTGTTCGGCGACCTCGCAGGGCGCCGGCGAACCGCAGTTGTCCTCGCCGTCGGAGATCAGCAGGATCGTCCGCGTCCCGACAGCACCGCCCGACGGCGCCGGGAGGTCCTCGGAGGCCTTCCGCAGGGACATCCCGATCGGGGTGTCCCCACGGGGCTGCAGGTCCGCGACGGCCTTCTTCATGGCGGGCCGGTCCAGCGCGCCCACCGGCCGGACGAGCCGGGTGTCCGCGCAGCCCCGGGCCCGGTCGGCGCCGTACACGCGCAGGCCGGCCGGATGCCCGTCGGGCAGCGCGTCGACCACGGCACCCACGGCCGTACGGGCGCTCTCCATCCGGGTCCGGCCCGTGCCGTCGTCGTCGCCCATGGAGCCCGAGGAGTCGAGCACCATGACGAGGGCGCCCGTGCCGGCGCCGTCCCGGGTGGCCGCGCCGAAGCCCCCCGCCCCGGAGGCACCGGCGGGCAGCACCCCCGCCACCAGGGCGAACAGCGCCCCGCCGGCCATGATCGCCGCTCTCGCCGTACGCCGGTGTGTCCCCGCCCTCGTCCGTGCGCCCACCAAATCCCCCTCGGTCACCCGCTGCACCATGACTGCTTTGCTCAAGCAACCTAGTGATTTGCTCAGGTGAACTCAAGGGTCCGGTCGTCACAGTCACGCAACAGCGGGCCCCGGACAGCACGAAGCCCCGGCCGCTCGGCGACCGGGGCTTGTAGCAGACTGTTCCGTCTCACACACCTGAACCTGCGGGCACGGAGTCGGTCGCCTCCGTCCACAGATCCTGCTCGGCGCGATCCGCCTGGATCTGGCGGTACACGAGGAGCCCGCCGATGGCGGCCAGTGCGACCAGGAGAAGCTTCTTCACCGCGCGACCTCGTCTTTCCTTGACGTAAGGGACTTCTGCCGCCCGACTATACACACCGGCCGATACCGATCGGTGACCTCCCCGGAACCCGGCCGCCGCCCGCTCCGGACCCTCCCGAGGACCCCTCGCACCCCCTGAAGCAGCTTTTCCGAGCCGGTTGAACCATAAGAGTGGTGTTCATCGGAAGATCGGCGCACCGGGGGCGTCGGTCCCGGATTCCAGGCACCGGATCCACATCATCGGAAAGGTAAGCAAACCGGACCACCTGAAAGCGAGGGGCCATGAGCACCTTCAGGGCCAAGAGCATCTGGACCGCCTTCGTCACCGCCTTCTTCGCACTTCTCGCGTCGCTGGGCCTCGCCACCGCCCAGGCCGCGGCCGCGGAGCCGACGATCACGAGCCACGAGCACACGGGCGTGACGCCGGCAACCGCGACCACGCCGTCGGTGCGTTGGACCCTTCCGCGTGACAGGGCGCTGCCACCCACGATGAAGCAGCGCATCCGCGCCGAGGCCCACGGCTCCTCCCCGGCCACCCGCCAGCCGGCCACGGACACCACCGAAGCGGCCCACGCGACCCACAGCCCCCGCTCCGCCCACGGCGCCTCACCTGCCGGGGACTCCTCCCCGCTGCCACCCTGAGCCCGCCGCCCACGCTCTCCAGGCCCCCGATCCGGTCCACACCGGCGGGGGCCTTCTTCATGCCCTGCGACCGCCGGACACCGGAGCCGGGCGGCCCCGCGGCCGCGAGCGGGACGCCGCAGCCCCTCGCCCCGCAGCCCCTCGCCCCGCGGCCGCGAGCGGGACGCCGCAGCCCCTCCACCGTCACCGATGAGGGGTACTCCAGCAGCCGCGCGGAGCCCGCTCACCGGAGCCGGTACGTGTCCAGCACCAGATTCTCGTCCACTCCCTCGTCCCCGGTGAACATGTCGTACGGGTGGCCGCCCCCGTACGGGAACCGGCTTCCCGGGTGCTCGGGCCAGAACTCCCGCGGAGACACCTTCAGGTCGATCTCCTCTGCGAACGGCTCCTTCAGCATCCCCAGCTCCCCCACCTCGAGGTGCAGGTCACATGCGGGGCAGTCGAAGACGATGGGGGTCATGACAACCGTGTCGGTTCTCTCGGAAACGGAAGTCTCGCCACCCAGCCACCCCCGCGACGAGCAGGCCGGGCAGGTGGCGGGCTCGTCGTGGTCGATGTACCCCGGCGAGGAGACGTTGGCGATCGCCGCCAGCACCAGGCTGCGGTCCTCTTCGCTGAAGTGCCCGTAGCGCTCCGCGAAGACCTGCCGAGCCCTCGCGAGCCGCCCCTCCAGCTGGACGCGCGCCGCCTCGACACGTATGTCGAGGAGCTTGTCGTGCAGCCCCAGGTAGCGGCCCCAGAAGTCCCCCAGGGGCGGCAGTTCGGGGAGCAGCCGATCGGCTATGCGCAGACAGGTGGTGAAGACCGCGTTGACCTGCGCCGAGTCGTGGAAGGCCGCGTGGGCGACCCCGTTACGGGCGTCGGCGAGCGGCAGCAGCTCCTGGCGGGAGACGGGCATGGTCCCCTTCAGGAGCCCCGAGACCCGGACGTAGGACTCGACGAGACCGATCGTCTTGGTCTGGCTGAGAGGCCCGGGGGCATGGGCCCCGAGGCCCGTCGCATGGAGCAGCGAACTGAAGTCCCTGCCCTCCACGACCAGAGCGGGGTGGAGGCTCGCCAGATAGGCCTTGAGAAGGTGCTCGGTCGCCACGCCCGCGTGATGGACCGCCATGTCCTGCAGCATGGGGCCGTCGGAGAATGCCGTGAATGCAGCGGCCATCCACTTCTGCGACGAGTACCAGAACCGCTGAGCGTCCTTGTTCATGGTCCGGACAGTAGAGTCCGAACCCGGTCCACGGGCTGCGATTTCGTGACCGGCCCGTGCGCGGAGCCGGTGAACTCGCCGGCCCTCTCACGCCCGGGCATCCCCTGCACGATCCGGCACGCAGAAGGCCGGTAGATCCTGGGGATCTACCGGCCTTCTGACCAGGCACTGGGCCTCGGTGGGGCTAACAGGATTTGAACCTGTGGCCTCATCCTTATCAGGGATGCGCTCTAACCAACTGAGCTATAGCCCCGCCGCGCTGTTGCGCTGACTTCTGAAGATTAGCGCACGTCGGGGCCAGTCCCAAAATCGATACCCGGCGCCCTACTCGTCCTCGGCGAGAGTGAGCTCCACACCGCCCACGAAGCCGGCCGACAGGTTGTAGATGAACGCGCCCAGCGTCGCCAGCGCGGTGGCCAGCACCACGTCGATCACCGCGATGACCGAGGTGAAGATGAGGACGCGCGGGAGCGACAGGAACGACTGCAGGTCGAAGCCGTTGCTCTCGTTCGATCCGGTGGCCTCGCTGATCGTGCCGCCCACGGTGGAGAAGACGCCCATGGCGTCCATCACCATCCACAGGACGGCTGCCGCGACCACCGTGCAGATGCCGAGCGCGATGGAGAGCAGGAAACTGACCTTCATCACCGACCACGGATCGGCCTTCGCCACCCGCAGACGCGCCTTGCGGGTACGCGGAGTGGTCCGCGCCCCCGTGCGGGGCAGCCGCGTCGCCTGCGCGCCGCCCGCGCCCTTCCCACCGCCCTGGGTGCCGCCGCCCTGCGTACCGCCCGCAGGCGACTGGTACGCCTGGGGCGGGTGGTAGGGGCCAGCCTGACCCGGTGCGGGCTCCCGCTCGCCGGGCAACGGCCCGGTCGCGTACCCCTCGTACTGCGGCTGAGGTCCCCGAGTGTCCGTCACAGTGCCCCCTTGGGAGTCCGTGGCAGGGCCACGGGCGCCGTTCACGCCGGCTTCGGAAGCGGCCGAACCCGCGCCCGTGGCTCCACTCACGCTCTACTCCTCGTGCTCCCCTGCCGAAGGCGCCGTGCCCTCGGCCGTGCCCTCGACCACGCTCTCGGCATGAGCCTCGACCGTGGCGCCTTCGGCTTCATCGGTCCCGTCGACCTCTTCGGCCTCACGACCGGCCTCGGCGTTGCGCGCGATACCGACGACGGCATCGCGCTTGCCCAGATTGATCAGTTGGACGCCCATGGTGTCACGGCCCGTCTCCCTGACTTCATTGACTCGCGTACGAATCACACCACCGCCGAGCGTGATGGCGAGGATCTCGTCCGCTTCCTCCACCACCAGCGCACCGACGAGCGAGCCCCGGTCCTCGACGATCTTGGCGGCCTTGATGCCCAGACCGCCACGGCCCTGGACGCGGTACTCGTCGACAGCGGTCCGCTTCGCGTACCCACCGTCGGTGGCAGTGAACACGAACGTACCGGGCCGGACGACATTCATCGAGAGCAGTTCGTCGCCCTCGCGGAAACTCATGCCCTTCACGCCGGAGGTCGCACGGCCCATCGGACGCAGCGCGTCGTCCGTGGCGGTGAACCTGATCGACTGGGCCTTCCTGCTGATGAGCAGCAGGTCGTCCTCGGCCGACACCAGCTCGGCGCCGATCAGCTCGTCGTCGCTGCCGTCCTGCGTCTCACGCAGGTTGATGGCGATGACGCCGCCCGAGCGGGGCGAGTCGTAGTCCTTGAGCGCCGTCTTCTTCACCAGGCCGCCCTTGGTGGCCAGGATCAGGTAGGGCGCCGCCTCGTAGTCACGGATCGCCAGGATCTGCGCGATCTGCTCGTCCGGCTGGAACGCCAGGAGGTTGGCCACGTGCTGGCCACGCGCGTCCCGGCCGGCGTCCGGCAGCTCGTACGCCTTGGCCCGGTAGACACGGCCCTTGTTCGTGAAGAACAGCAGCCAGTGGTGCGTCGTCGACACGAAGAAGTGGTCGACGATGTCGTCTTCCCTGAGCTTCGTGCCGCGCACGCCCTTGCCGCCGCGCTTCTGCGAGCGGTAGTCGTCCGTCTTGGTCCGCTTGACGTACCCGCCGCGCGAGATGGTGACGACGATGTCTTCCTCGGCGATGAGGTCCTCGATCGACATGTCACCGTCGAAGGGCACCAGCTTCGAGCGCCGGTCGTCACCGAACTTGTCGACGATCGAGGCCAGTTCCTCGCTGACGATCGAACGCTGCTTCGCGGGGGAGGCGAGGATCTCGTTGTACTCGTTGATCTTCGCCTGGAGCTCGTCGTGCTCGGCGGTGATCTTCTGGTGCTCCAGCGCGGCAAGACGCCGCAGCTGCATCTCCAGGATCGCGTTCGCCTGGAGTTCGTCGATCTCCAGCAGGCCCATGAGGCCCTCGCGCGCGATCTCCACCGTGTTGCTGCGCCGGATGAGAGCGATGACCTCGTCGATGGCGTTCAGGGCCTTGAGGAGGCCGCGCAGGATGTGCGCCCGCTCCTCGGCCTTCCGCAGCCGGAACTTCGTACGCCGGACGATGACCTCGATCTGGTGCGTCACCCAGTGGCGGATGAACGCGTCGATCGACAGCGTGCGCGGGACCCCGTCGACGAGCGCCAGCATGTTGGCGCCGAAGTTGGTCTGGAGGTCCGTGTGCTTGTACAGGTTGTTCAGGACGACCTTGGCGACCGCGTCCCGCTTGAGCACGACGACCAGGCGCTGGCCCGTGCGCGAGGACGTCTCGTCACGGACGTCCGCGATGCCGCCGACCTTGCCGTCCTTCACGAGGTCGGCGATCTTCTGCGCGAGGTTGTCGGGGTTGGTCTGGTACGGGAGCTCCGTGACGACCAGGCACTGACGGCCCTGGATCTCCTCGACCGCGACGACCGCGCGCATCGTGATGGAGCCACGGCCCGTGCGGTACGCCTCCTCGATGCCCTTGCGGCCCACGACCAGCGCGCCGGTCGGGAAGTCCGGGCCCTTGATCCGCTCGATCAGGGCGTCCAGGAGCTCCTCGTGCGAGGCTTCCGGGTGCTCCAGGTACCACTGCGCACCGGCGGCGACCTCGCGCAGGTTGTGCGGCGGGATGTTGGTCGCCATACCGACCGCGATGCCCGCCGAACCGTTCACCAGGAGGTTCGGGAAACGCGCCGGCAGAACCGTCGGCTCCTGGTTGCGGCCGTCGTAGTTGTCCTGGAAGTCGACGGTCTCCTCGTCGATGTCCCGGACCATCTCCATGGACAGCGGCATCATCTTGCACTCGGTGTACCGCATGGCCGCGGCCGGGTCGTTGCCCGGGGAGCCGAAGTTGCCGTTGGAGTCCACCAGCGGCATGCGCATCGACCAGTGCTGCGCCAGGCGCACGAGCGCGTCGTAGATCGAGGAGTCGCCGTGCGGGTGGTACGTACCCATGACGTCACCGACGACGCGGGCGCACTTGTAGAAGCCCTTCTCGGGCCGGTAGCCACCGTCGTACATCGCGTACAGCACGCGGCGGTGAACGGGCTTCAGACCGTCCCTCACGTCGGGCAGCGCACGCGACACGATGACGGACATCGCGTAGTCGAGGTAGGAGCGCTGCATCTCCGTCTCGAGCCCGACGGGCTCGACACGCATGCCCACGCCCGGGACGGCGGGCTCCTCTTCGGGCATCACAGGGGTGTTCTCGTCGGCCATTGCTGGTCAAAGTCCTTTCGCGCTACGGCTTGGAGGGCCCGGCCACTCGCCGGACCTCCTCCTTGTACGGCCGACTCAGATGTCGAGGAAGCGGACGTCCTTGGCGTTGCGCTGGATGAACGAGCGCCGCGCCTCGACGTCCTCGCCCATGAGCACCGAGAACAGGTCGTCGGCCTGCGCCGCGTCGTCCAGCGTCACCTGGCCCAGCACACGGTGGTCGACGTCCATCGTGGTCACACGCAGCTCCTCGGCGTTCATCTCGCCGAGACCCTTGAAGCGCTGGATCGAGTCTTCCTTGATGCGCTTGCCGTTCTGCTTGCCGAGAGCCACCAGGGCGTCGCGCTCACGGTCCGAGTACGCGTACTCGAAGTCGTCCCGGCCCCACTTGATCTTGTAGAGCGGCGGGCGTGAGAGGTACACGTGCCCGGACTCGACCAGCGGCCGCATGAAGCGGAACAGGAAGGTCAGCAACAGGGTGTTGATGTGCTGGCCGTCGACATCGGCGTCCGCCATCAGGATGATCTTGTGATAGCGGAGCTTCTCGATGTCGAAGTCCTCGTGGACCCCGGTGCCGAAGGCCGAGATCAGCGCCTGGACCTCGGTGTTCTGCAGGATCTTGTCGATACGGGCCTTCTCGACGTTCAGGATCTTGCCGCGGATCGGCAGGATGGCCTGGTACATCGGGTTACGGCCGGACTTCGCCGAACCACCGGCGGAGTCACCCTCGACGATGAAGATCTCGCACTTCGTCGGGTCGTTGGACTGGCAGTCGCTCAGCTTGCCGGGCAGTGAGGCGCTCTCCAGGAGGCCCTTGCGACGGGTCAGGTCACGGGCCTTACGGGCCGCGACCCGGGCCGTCGACGCCGCGATGCCCTTGCGGATGATGTCGGCGGCCTCGTTGGGATTCCGGTCGAACCAGTCCGTCAGCTGCTCGTGGACGACCTTCTGGACGAACGTCTTCGCCTCGGTGTTGCCCAGCTTGGTCTTCGTCTGGCCTTCGAACTGCGGCTCGCCCAGCTTCACCGAGATGATCGCCGTCAGACCCTCGCGGACGTCCTCACCGGTGAGGTTGTCGTCCTTCTCGCGCAGCAGCTTCTTGTCGCGCGCGTAGCGGTTGACCAGCGAGGTCAGCGCGGCGCGGAAGCCCTCCTCGTGCGTACCGCCCTCATGTGTGTGGATCGCGTTGGCGAAGGAGTAGACCCCCTCGGTGTACTGCGTGTTCCACTGCATGGCGATCTCGGCCGAGAGGAGCCTGTCCTTGTCCTCGGCCTCGATGTCGATCACCGACTGGTGGATGAGGTCGCCCTTGCGGGAGTTGAGGTACTTGACGAAGTCGACGATGCCGTTCTCGTAGTGGTACGTGACCGTACGGGTCGGCTCCTCCTCCGGTACGTCGACCACCTCGGCGCTGTCGGCGCCCGCCGTGGCCTTCGCCGACTCGCGCTCGTCGGTGAGCTTGAGGGTGAGTCCCTTGTTGAGGAACGCCATCTCCTGGAAGCGGCGCGAGAGGGTCTCGAAGGAGTAGTCGGTGGTCTCGAAGACGTCTCCGTCGGCCCAGAAGGAGACGGTCGTCCCGGTCTCCTCGGTGGCCTCGTGACGGGCCAGCGGAGCAGTCGGGACACCGAGCTTGTAGTCCTGGGTCCAGCGGTAGCCGTCCGTCTTGACCTCCACCGCCACCCGTGTGGACAGGGCGTTGACGACGGA
Organism: Streptomyces sp. NPDC102402; assembly: GCF_044765765.1. Taxonomy (NCBI): domain Bacteria; kingdom Bacillati; phylum Actinomycetota; class Actinomycetes; order Kitasatosporales; family Streptomycetaceae; genus Streptomyces; species Streptomyces sp. NPDC102402. The sequence goes on along the minus strand of NZ_JBIWKR010000001.1, from coordinate 615,391 downwards.
CACGCCGACGCCGTGGAGACCGCCGGAGACGGCGTAACCGCCACCGCCGAACTTTCCGCCCGCGTGCAGGACGGTCAGCACGACCTCGACGGCCGGCTTGCCCTCGGACGGCACGATGCCGACCGGGATACCGCGGCCGTTGTCGACCACGCGCACCCCGCCGTCGGCGAGGATCGTGACGTCGATGGTGTCCGCGTGCCCGGCCATCGCCTCGTCGACCGAGTTGTCGACAACCTCTTGCACGAGGTGGTGGAGACCGCGCTCACCGGTGGACCCGATGTACATGCCGGGTCGCTTGCGGACCGCGTCCAGGCCCTCGAGCACGGTGATCGCGCTGGCGTCGTACGAGGCGGTCACCTCGCCGTGCTCACCGGCTGTGGACGGAATGTTCTCGTTGGGGTTGCCGGAATCGGCCACGAAGCGCCCTTTCTGGCACAGCACAGGCCGTTCTCCGGCTCGCGGGAGCGGCTGCGTCGTTCGGCGTGTATCGACGACTCCCGCGAGGAAGCGGGATTGTCCACCAGTCTACCGGTAGCGCTGACATGAATGGGGGTTTGCCGGTGCCTGAGTACGCATGTGCCGCCCTGAATGAGCGGTTGACGACTCCCCATATTCGGGAAGGGCCCCCGGGGGGCTCACGAGGGCATTGCGCGCTTCGGCCTGTCAACCTCCGGCTACGGTGAGGGACGCTCCCCACCCGCCACGTGACGCAAAATCTCCCATAGCCGTGCAGAACGGAAACGCCGGGCTGCGAGCAAACCGGGGCAGACGCGGATGTTCCAGCTCTCCGCCCCTCCCGGCACAGGACGGGGCCCCAGCACGTCGGCGAGGGAAAAGCCCTGCTCAGCCGTAGGTGTCGCCGGGGCCCTTGCTCCCTGGAGTCCGGAGTGGACCGAATCTGCGCTGAGGCCCGCCCGGACCGAGCACCTTGATCATGCGCACGGTGCCATGGCCGAGATCGGTGTTCAGCCTGGCCACCAGCTGCGGGGCCAGCAGCCGCAACTGCGTCGCCCACGCCGTCGAATCGCACTGCACGGTCAGGACCCGCTCGGACGGGTCCTCGTCGTACCGCACAGGGACGCAGTGATTGGCCAGATCGTCACCGACGATCTGCGGCCAGCGGCCCATCACGCCACCGACGGCCGCCGGAGTCTCCCAGCCACGCTCGGTGATCAAGCGGTTGACCGCCGAACCCAGGGGCAGCGGATCCCGGCCGTCGGAACGGGCGCCCGACCTCAGGCCGCCACCGCGCCGCGCCTGGTTCTTCTGCTGCGCCGCCGCACCCCGGGCGCGGGCCTGCTCCTTGGCCGCGCGCAGTGCCACCCGCGCCAGATCGACACCCGACACCTCCGGCTGCTTGGCCGGGCCGGGCGTGGATCCGCCCTTGTCCTCCTGTGCGCTCACAGCCGCTCCACCTCACCGGCGGACACCGCGTACCGGGCTCCTGCCAGCACACCCGGGACGTCGTCGTCCACCGCGGCCGTCACCAGCACCTGCTCGCCGGGGGCCACCAGCTCCGCCAGCCGTTCACGGCGTCGTGCGTCCAGCTCGGCGAACACGTCGTCCAGCACCAGCACCGGCTCGTTGCCCTCGGTGCGGAGCAGATCGTAGGAGGCCAGCCGCAGCGCCAGGGCGTACGACCAGGACTCACCGTGGCTCGCGTACCCCTTCGCCGGCATGCCGCGCAGCCCCAGCACCAGGTCGTCACGGTGCGGGCCGACGAGCGTCACCCCGCGCTCGATCTCCTGCTTACGCGCCTGGACCAGCGCCGCCATCACCTGCTCGTACAGCTCCTCGCGGGTGCGCGCCGGCTCCACGTCGGTGCCGACCGAGCTGCGGTACTCGAGAGTCACGGGCCCACCGCCGGGGGCGACGTCCGCGTAGGCCTTGTCCGCCAGCGGCTGCAGGGTGGCGATCAGGTCGAGCCGCTGCGCCAGCAGCTCGGCCCCCACACGTCCCAGGTGCTGGTCCCACACGTCCAGGGTGGACATGTCCATGGAACGGCCGCCGTGCCTGCGGGCCATCGCCGCGGACTTCAGCAGGGTGTTGCGCTGCTTCAGCACCCGTTCGTAGTCGGAGCGGACCCCGGCCATGCGGGGGGAGCGCGCCGTGATCAGCTCGTCCAGGAAGCGCCGGCGCTCACCCGGGTCGCCCTTCACCAGGGCCAGGTCCTCCGGGGCGAAAAGCACCGTCCTCACTATCCCGAGGACGTCACGTGGCCTGACCTGCGACGACCGGTTGATGCGGGCCCGGTTGGCGCGCCCCGGATTCAGCTCGAGCTCGATCAGCTGCGACCGCTCGCCCTGAGTGACCGCCGCCCGTACGACGGCGCGCTCCGCGCCCATCCGCACCAGGGGGGCGTCGGACGACACACGGTGGCTGCCCAGCGTCGCGAGATAGCCGACGGCCTCCACCAGATTGGTCTTGCCCTGGCCGTTGGCCCCCACGAACGCGGTGACGCCCGGGTCGAGAGGAACCTCGACCCGGGCGTACGAGCGGAAGTCGGCCAGCGAGAGATGCGTGACGTGCATGGTCGCCGACCTTTCCGACTGCGCTCTGCTGTGTACCGCTGTGCCGCGGGCTGTCCACTGCCCGCGGCTGCTTCCTGCGGGCTACTTCTTGTTCTCGACCGCGTGGCCGCCGAACTGGTTGCGCAGTGCGGCGATCATCTTCATCTGCGGCGAGTCGTCCTGCCGCGAGGCGAAGCGCGCGAACAGGGACGCGGTGATCGCGGGCAGCGGCACCGCGTTGTCGATGGCGGCCTCGACCGTCCACCGGCCCTCACCGGAGTCGGCGGCGAAGCCACGGAGCTGGTCGAGGTGCTCGTCGTCGTCCAGCGCGTTGACGGCGAGGTCGAGCAGCCAGGAACGGATGACCGTGCCCTCCTGCCAGGAGCGGAAGACCTCGCGCACGTCGGTGACGGAGTCGACCTTCTCCAGGAGCTCCCAGCCCTCGGCGTAGGCCTGCATCATGGCGTACTCGATGCCGTTGTGGACCATCTTGGCGAAGTGACCGGCGCCGACCTTGCCCGCGTGGACGGAACCGAAGTCACCCTCGGGCTTCAGCGCGTCGAAGACCGGCTGGACCTTGGCGACGTTCTCCTCGGTGCCGCCGTACATCAGGGCGTAGCCGTTCTCCAGGCCCCAGACACCGCCGGAGACTCCGCAGTCGACGAAGCCGATGTCCTTGATGCCCAGCTCGACGGCGTGCTTCTCGTCGTCGGTCCAGCGCGAGTTGCCGCCGTCCACGACCACGTCGCCCGGGGACAGCAGGTCGGCCAGCTCGTCGATGGTCGACTGGGTCGCGGCACCCGCCGGGACCATCACCCACACGACGCGCGGGCCCTTGAGCTTGCCCACAAGCTCCTCGAGGCTGTGGACATCGGCGACGTCCGGGTTGCGGTCGTAACCGATGACCGTGTGGCCTGCGCGGCGGATGCGCTCGCGCATGTTGCCGCCCATCTTGCCGAGGCCGACGAGACCGAGCTCCATCAGAGATTCCTTTTGCGTTGTGCCGATTCGTACCCAGGACCGAGCCTACGCCCGGCCGGGGCAGCCCGGCGGGGTGCAGCACGGTGGGCCCGCTCTGCGCTGAGCCTGCCCGCCGGAGACTGCCATGACAGGGGCGACCGCCGGATCAGCCGGAGAGGCGGACCGGCATGATCAGGTACTTGTACGCGTCGTTCGCCTCGGCGTCGACGGCCGGGCGCCCGCTGAGCAGGGCCGGCTTGGTCGAGGTCGTGAAGGAGAGCTGGGCGACCGGGGAGTCGATCGCGCTCAGCCCGTCCAGCAGGAACGTCGGGTTGAAGGCGATGGAGATGTCGTCGCCCTCGAGCACGGCGTCGACGCGCTCCACAGCCTGTGCGTCGTCGCTGGAACCGGCTTCCAGGATCAGGACGCCCTGCTCGAAGCTGAGCCGCACCGGGGTGTTCCGCTCGGCGACGAGGGCCACGCGCTTGACGGCCTCGACGAACGGAGCGGTCTCGATGACCGCGACCGAGTTGAACTCGGTCGGGAAGAGCGTCCGGTACTTCGGGAGGTCGCCCTCGAGCAGCCGGGTGGTCGTACGGCGGCCGGCGCCCTCGAAACCGATGAGGCCCTCACCCGCGCCCGAGCCGGACAGCGCCAGTGTCACCGTGTCGCCACTGGTCAGAGCCTTGGCGGTGTCCAGAAGGGTCTTGGCGGGCACCAGGGCCACGGCCGAGGCGTCGGGGTTCTCCGGCTTCCAGAGGAACTCACGGACCGCGAAGCGGTAGCGGTCGGTCGACGCGAGGGTGACGGTGTCGCCCTCGATCTCGATCCGGACGCCGGTCAGGACGGGCAGGGTGTCGTCCCGCCCGGCCGCGATGGCGACCTGGGCGGCGGCGGAGGCGAAGACCTCACCGGGGACGGTGCCCGTGGCCGTCGGCATCTGCGGGAGCGCCGGGTACTCCTCCACAGGGAGGGTGTGGAGCGTGAACCGCGAGGAACCGCAGACCACCGTCGCCCGTACACCGTCCGTGGAGATCTCCACGGGCCGGTTCGGCAGCGCACGGCAGATGTCGGCGAGGAGCCGGCCGGACACGAGGACCGTGCCGTCCTCCTCGATCTCCGCGTCCACGGAGACCTTCGCCGAGACCTCGTAGTCGAAGCTCGAGAAGCTGAGGGCTCCGTCCTCAGCCTTCAGCAGAAGGCCTGCGAGAACGGGCGCCGGCGGACGGGCCGGGAGGCTGCGGGCCACCCAGGCCACCGCCTCCGCGAGTACATCGCGCTCCACCCGGATCTTCACCGGAACCGCCTCCTGCTGTTGCTCGCTCGCCCTGCCGGCCTTCGTCGTCTGACTGGGGCTCCCTGCCGAGGGGCTGGGGAGACCACCGGGGTCCAGTCTGACGTACGGCGCCGACACTCGTTGCTGCTCGGGGTCAAGTCGAGCCGAGAGGTTCGCCGAGGTCGCCGCTCGAGTTGTGCACAGGCCCCACTTCGAAGCTGATTCCTGGCTAACTCTGAGTGGTAGTAGTAGTAGGCCCTGTGGAAACCGTGGATAACGTCATCAGCGCAGGTCAGATGCTGTTTTTTGTCCACCGACCCTGTGGGTGGAACCGGTGGACAACCAGACGTTTCTGTGGACACACGAAAGTTCTGCACACCCGATGCACAGGGTGGGGTGACTTCTCCCCAGGGCTGTCCCCAGCTTTACCCACGTTCCCCACAGCTCAACCGACCCTCCTCGTGTGACGCCTTTCACTCTGGGCAGTGAAAGGCGGTGTCGGGTTGCCGAACAGTGGACAGGGGTGTGGAGAAGCTGGGGACAACCACGGCCCGCCTGTGGGCCGCCGGTGGACAACAGGGGCGAGCCCCTGTGGACGAATTTTCTGTCCACAGGCTGTGGATCACGGTTGACCACAAATCCCCAGGCATGTGACCTGGCCTGATGGAGTATCGGCAGTCGAGCCTGTGGACGCAATCTGGACAACTTCACAGTCCCCAGGCTGTGGACGCCGATTTCCTCACTCTTCTGTGGAGAAGGGCTTGTACGCGGTGCGTATTCGAACACTCCGTGAGGTCTCAGCCCTCTCGCGGGCCGGATCCTCAGGACCGTGCCGGGCCAGGACTCGACCCCGGACCGTCCTGGAGCCGTCCTCGACGCACCTTTCAGCGGTGCCCAGGAACGCTCCTGGCGCCGCTCCCGGAGGCTCCGGACGAACGAAGGGCGCCCCGCGGAGGCCGTCGTCCGGTCCTCGGCGGGGCGCCCTGAGTGCGCCTGTGCGGTTGTCTCCGGCTGCTGTGCCTGCGCGTCAGCCGTTCTTGATGCGGTTGGTGAGCTCCGTGACCTGGTTGTAGATGGAGCGCCGCTCCGCCATCAACGCGCGGATCTTGCGGTCTGCGTGCATCACGGTGGTGTGGTCACGCCCGCCGAACTGGGCGCCGATCTTGGGCAGGGAGAGATCCGTCAGCTCGCGGCACAGATACATGGCGATCTGGCGCGCCGTCACCAGGACACGGCTGCGGGACGATCCGCAGAGGTCCTCGACGGTCAGTCCGAAGTAGTCCGCGGTCGCCGCCATGATGGCCGGCGCGGTGATCTCGGGGGCGGAGTCCTCGCCTCCCGGCAGCAGGTCCTTGAGCACGATCTCGGTCAGACCGAGATCCACCGGCTGCCGGTTGAGGCTCGCGAAGGCCGTCACACGGATCAGCGCGCCCTCCAGCTCACGGATGTTGCGGGAGATACGGGAGGCGATGAACTCGAGCACCTCGGGCGGGGCGTTGAGCTGCTCCTGCACCGCCTTCTTGCGGAGGATCGCGATGCGCGTCTCCAGTTCCGGCGGCTGCACGTCGGTGGTGAGGCCCCACTCGAACCGGTTGCGCAGCCGGTCCTCCAGCGTCACCAGCTGCCGGGGCGGCCGGTCGGAGGACAGCACGATCTGCTTGTTGGCGTTGTGGAGCGTGTTGAACGTGTGGAAGAACTCCTCCTGCGTCGACTCCTTGCTCGCCAGGAACTGGATGTCGTCGACCAGGAGGATGTCCACATCGCGGTACCGCTTGCGGAAGGTGTCGCCCTTGCCGTCGCGGATCGAGTTGATGAACTCGTTGGTGAACTCCTCGGAGCTCACGTACCGCACCCGGGTGCCCGGGTAGAGGCTGCGCGCGTAATGCCCGATGGCATGCAGCAGGTGGGTCTTGCCGAGCCCCGACTCCCCGTAGATGAAGAGGGGGTTGTACGCCTTCGCGGGGGCCTCGGCGACAGCCACCGCGGCCGCGTGGGCGAAGCGGTTGGAAGCGCCGATGACGAATGTGTCGAAAAGGTACTTGGGGTTCAGCCGGGCGTGCGGCTCACCGGTTCCCGGCGGCGGTGCCGACTGCGTGCCCATGGGGCCGCCGCCGGTCCGTCCGGTACCAGGACCGCCCTGGCGGTGCTGGGGCTGCTGGTCCTGCAGATCGTGGCGGTCGCGGCTGTCGCGCTGCTGCTCGTAGCCCTGGTGCTCGGGCTGCTGCGGACGGTAGTCGTGCTGGGGCTGCTGGGGCCGGGGACTCGCGTACGGATCGCGGTCCTGGTATCCGCCGTGCCGCGGCTGCCAGGACAGGTCCTCCTGGGCGCGGGGCCAGGCGCCCGGCTCGGGACGGTGCTGCTGGTAGTCCGGGTATGCCGGGCGGGCCGTCGGCATACCGTCGTCGGAGGGCCTGGGGCCGTAGTTGTCGTAACCGTCGTTGTGCGGAGGGTCGTCACGCGGGGGCCCCTGGTAGCGATGGGGCGGCTGCCCCTGGGGAGGCTGGTGCGACTGGTGCATGGGGGGCGCGAGCGGAGCGGGGGGCTCGCCGGCGGAGTCGTCGACGGTGATCGCGATGCGGATCGGCCGCCCGCACTCACGGGTGAGCGTCTCGCTGATGAGCGGCGCGAGCCTGCCCTCCAGGACGCGCTTGCCCCATTCGTTGGGCACGGCCAGCAGTGCGGTGTCGGCGACGAGGGCCAGAGGCTGGCAGCGCTCGATCCACTGCTTGTCCTTCGGTTCGATGCCCTGCTGGCCCTCCCCGAGGAGTTGTTCCAGCACTCGTGGCCACACTGCGGCAAGATCGGCAGGTACGTCAGCCACAAGGCACGCTCTCTCGCATGTCCCACGAATGTGTGCTTCTCGGGACGGGATGGGTCGGGTCGGGTGAGGCCCGGCAGGGGGGAAGGAAAAGAACCGGAGTTCAGCCACGGTAGTCAGCCCGACCCGCGAGGTTCAAGTTGTTGTCCACAGGCTGTGTACAGCACGGGGTGGCGCGGAGCCGGTTTGACCGAATGGCGCAGCCGCGCGTACCGTGACCAGGTCGAGTTGTCGATGGCTGCTGCCGCCTGCCTCCGATGGGCAAAGATCACGATCTGTGATTGTGAAGCGGTGCACTAAGGCGTTTACGCGAGTTCCTCGTGGGCGCACGGTGACAGCCAGGCGATGTCCCGCCAACACACGAATCATTTCTGGAGCCCCCGAGTGAGCAAGCGCACCTTCCAGCCGAACAACCGTCGTCGCGCCAAGACCCACGGTTTCCGCCTGCGTATGCGTACCCGTGCCGGCCGCGCGATTCTCGCGAACCGCCGTGGCAAGGGTCGCGCCAACCTGTCCGCCTGATCGCGGCCAGGTCATGACGTGCTGCCTACCGAGAATCGGCTGAGGCGGCGCGAGGACTTCGCAGCCGCTGTACGCCGGGGACGTCGGGCCGGACGCCCGCTACTCGTCGTACATCTACGCAGCGGTGTTACGGACCCGCACGTGACAGGGGAGAGTGTTCCCCCGCCGCGTGCGGGTTTCGTTGTCAGCAAAGCAGTGGGTGGAGCGGTCGTTCGCACCGCGGTGAAGCGGAAGCTTCGCCATCTGGTCCGCGATCGGCTTCCTCAGCTGCCCCCCGGTAGCCTTGTTGTCGTACGAGCGCTGCCCGGATCGGGTGACGCCGACCATGCACAGCTGGCCCGAGACCTGGACGCCGCCCTTCAGCGGCTTCTGGGAGGGGGCGCGCGATGAAGTACCCGCTGCTGGCTCTTATCAAGCTGTACCAGTGGACGATCAGCCCGCTCCTCGGGCCCGTCTGCCGGTACTACCCGTCGTGTTCCCACTATGGATATACGGCGATCGACCGGCACGGTGCGATCAAGGGAACAGCGCTGACCGCATGGCGCATCCTGCGGTGCAATCCGTGGTCACCCGGCGGCGTGGATCACGTACCGCCACGCAAACGTCCGCGTTGGCACGAACTGCTGCGCAGCTGTGTGCGTGGTGGCAAGGGCGGGGACTCCGCCGCCGATGTGCCTCCCGGGGGGTCGGTCTCCGAACCTCTGAGCCCGGCCACAGAGACCTCGCCCAATGCTCAAGGAGCCTGATTAGTGGACACGATTGCCAGTCTGTTCAGCTTTATCACCACACCTGTCTCGTGGGTCATCGTCCAGTTCCACAAGCTCTACGGAGCGCTCTTCGGCGATGACACGGGGTGGGCCTGGGGCCTTTCCATCGTGTCCCTGGTGGTCCTGATCCGGATCTGTCTGATCCCGCTGTTCGTCAAGCAGATCAAGTCGACCCGGAACATGCAGGTGCTCCAGCCGAAGATGAAGGCGATCCAGGAGCGCTACAAGAACGACAAGCAGCGTCAGTCCGAAGAGATGATGAAGCTGTACAAGGAGACGGGTACCAACCCGCTCTCCTCGTGCCTTCCCATCCTGGCGCAGTCCCCGTTCTTCTTCGCCCTGTACCACGTGCTCTCGGCCATCGCCTCGGGCAAGACGATCGGTGTCATCGACCAGCCGCTGCTGGACAGCGCCCGGCAGGCACACATCTTCGGTGCCCCGCTGGCCGCGAAGTTCATGGACAGCGAAGAGAAGGTCTCGGCGCTCGGCGCCTCGCTGACCGACGTCCGGGTGGTCACCGCGATCATGATCGTGATGATGTCCGCGTCGCAGTTCTTCACCCAGCGCCAGCTGATGACGAAGAACGTGGACCTGACGGTCAAGACCCCGTACATGCAGCAGCAGAAGATGCTGATGTACATCTTCCCGGTGATCTTCGCCGTCATGGGCATCAACTTCCCCGTCGGTGTCCTCGTCTACTGGCTGACCACCAACGTCTGGACCATGGGTCAGCAGATGTACGTGATCAACCAGAACCCGACTCCCGGCAGCAAGGCGCAGGACCAGTACCTGACCCGGCTGCTGAAGAGTGTGACCTCGCACGGCGAGGTCCGCGGCAGGACGCGGCGCAACACGGTCAAGCGCGTCGTCGCCAAGGGGACCGACCGCAACGACATCGAGCGCAAGTTCATCACCGGCCTGAGCAAGCTCGGTCTCGCCGCCCAGGAGGACGGGACGGTCGCGAAGAGCGAAGCCGCCGTGCTCGAGGCCGAGGGCGGTACCGCTCCCAAGCGCCAGCAGCCGAAGCGGCAGACCAAGGCGAAGCGTCACACCGCTGCCACGCACCCCGGCGCGGCGAAGGACTCCGGATCCACCGACGCGGAGTCCAAGACGTCGCTGGAGAAGCAGGCCGCACCGCAGGACGACAAGCCGAAGACGGCGGACAAGCCCGCCGCGTCCGGCTCCTCACGCCAAGCCAAGTCCGGACAGCGCAAGGGTCCCCAGCGGCCCAAGCACCCGTCCAAGAAGTAAGAAGGAGTCCATCCGTGACGGACGGCACCATCACCACGGCCGCTGAGGGCAGCGACACTCTGACCCGCCTCGAGCAGGAGGGGGAGATCGCAGCGGACTACCTCGAAGGCCTGCTCGACATCGCCGACCTCGACGGCGACATCGACATGGATGTGGAGGCGGACCGGGCCGCGGTCTCGATCATCAGCGAATCGGGGCGTGACCTGCAGAAGCTCGTGGGCCGTGACGGTGAGGTGCTGGAGGCGCTCCAGGAGCTGACGCGCCTGGCCGTGCACCGGGAGACCGGGGACCGCAGCAGGCTGATGCTGGACATCGCCGGTTTCCGTGCCAAGAAGCGTGAGGTGCTCGCCGCGCTGGGTGCCAAGGCCGCGGACGAGGTCAAGAGCTCGGGCGAGCCGGTCAAGCTGGAGCCGATGACGCCGTTCGAGCGCAAGGTCGTGCACGACGCGATCGCGGCAGCGGGTCTGCGCAGTGAGTCCGAGGGCGAGGAGCCGCAGCGCTTCGTCGTCGTTCTGCCGGCCTGACCGGATCCTTGTACTGTCGGCCCCGTCTGTTCGCAGGCGGGGCCGATCTTTGTCAGCCTGATAGTCAGCGTGCTAGTGCGGTACGGAAGGACGGTCCCCGTGACGGAGGAAGCAGTGCTCCCTCAGGCGCCCAAGGAGGCGCAGACGGTATTCGGTGAGTTCTTCCCAGAGGCTGTCAGGTATGCCGAGCTGCTCGCGGACGCGGGCGTCAAGCGTGGTCTGATCGGTCCTCGCGAGGTGCCGCGGCTCTGGGAACGGCACCTGCTGAACTGCGCGGTCCTCTCCGAGGTGGTTCCCGAGGGTGTCACGGTGTGCGATGTCGGGTCCGGGGCCGGCCTTCCGGGGATTCCCCTCGCCCTGGTGCGTCCCGACCTCAAGATCACGCTGCTCGAGCCACTGCTGCGGCGCACGAATTTCCTCCAGGAGGTCGTCGAGCTTCTGGGGCTGGATCATGTGACGGTTGTCCGCGGGCGTGCCGAAGAGGTACTCGGAACGCTTCAGCCTGTTCAAGTGGTGACCGCCCGGGCCGTTGCCCCGCTCGACCGGCTCGCCGGATGGGGAGTGCCCCTCCTCCGCCCTTACGGAGAGATGCTGGCCCTCAAGGGCGGGACGGCCGAGGAGGAGATTCAGGGGGCTCGTGCCGCCCTGAGCAAGCTCGGTGTGGTGGAGACCGAGGTGCTGCACGTCGGCGAGGGGCTGGTTGATCCAGCGACCACTGTCGTGCGTGTGGTCGTCGGGGAGAGTCCGGGTGGTGTGAGGTTCGCCGCAAAGCGCGCCAAGGCTGCACGAGTGGGCCGGACCCGGCGGCGCCGTTGAGCGAGAGCTCCACATAGCTCTTTTGTTGGTCTTTGGGGCGCTTGATGCTTCTTCGTGAAGATGCTCCATGCAAGCAGCGATATGCGCCGCCTGCGGAGTGTCGGGAGCCCGCCGCTGTACTGCAGAGGCATCGTGTTTCACGTGAAACGTCGCTCTCTGCTGCAGGGAATCATCGGTCGCGGTCGTGCGGCTGCCGCGCCGCGCGACCGTAGGCCCGTAAGGGCTGCCGAGTTGTCCACAGAACCGGATTCATCCACAGAACAGTCGGCCTCGCTGGTTCACGACCCCGAAAGCATGGCAGGCTCTGTTCATTGCGAGCCTGAAGTCGAGGAGAGTGAATCCTTGCGGTCCGACGCCAACATCGCGGGACCGATGACCGATCCGGTCCCCGGTCCCCGTACCGAGTCCCTGGGGGACGGTGTTTCACGTGAAACACCGCCACCGATGGACGACACACCCATTGGTCGTGCTGCTCAGCTGGCTGTCGAGGCCCTTGGCCGCGCCGGTGAGGGGCTGCCACGGCCGGACCGGACACGCGTCATGGTCGTGGCCAACCAGAAGGGCGGTGTGGGCAAGACAACCTCGACGGTCAACCTTGCCGCATCGCTCGCACTGCATGGTGCGCGCGTACTGGTGGTGGACCTCGACCCGCAGGGGAATGCCTCCACGGCTCTGGGGATCGACCATCACGCGGAAGTCCCCTCCATCTACGACGTCCTGGTGGAGAGCATGCCTCTCTCCGAAGTGGTGCAGCCCGTACCAGACGTTGAAGGTCTCTTCTGCGCCCCAGCGACCATCGATCTCGCCGGTGCGGAGATCGAGCTGGTGTCGCTGGTGGCGCGGGAGAGTCGGCTGCAGCGGGCGATCCAGGCGTATGACCAGCCGCTGGACTACATCCTCATCGACTGTCCTCCCTCGCTCGGTCTCCTGACGGTCAACGCCCTCGTGGCCGGAGCAGAGGTACTCATCCCGATTCAGTGTGAGTACTACGCACTGGAGGGTCTCGGACAACTGCTGCGCAATGTCGATCTGGTCCGAGGGCATCTCAACCCCGACCTGCACGTGTCGACGATCCTGCTCACCATGTACGACGGCAGGACCAGGCTTGCCTCGCAGGTCGCGGAGGAGGTGCGCACCCACTTCGGCAAGGAAGTGCTGCGGACCAGCATCCCGCGGTCCGTTCGGATCTCGGAGGCGCCCAGCTACGGGCAGACGGTCCTGACGTACGACCCGGGGTCCAGTGGATCCCTGTCCTACCTCGAGGCGGCTCGTGAGATCGCGCTGAGAGGTGTTGGGGTGCACTACGAGGCCCAGCACGCCTCTGCGGGGCAGCCTGCCCACACGGGCATCCAGAACAGCCAGCAGAACAATTCGGAGGGCATGCAGTGAGTGAGCGTCGTAGAGGGCTGGGGCGTGGACTCGGTGCGCTGATTCCCGCAGCTCCGCAGGAGAAGCAGATCGCGAGCCCTGCGTCGGGTGCCGGCGCGGCTGGTGTGTCTCCCGTACTCACCGCCGAGCGGGGGGTGGCCGCGGCGAAACTGGCCGCGCTCCCCTCCGGCGCCTTGGTGCCGGAGCCGAGCTCTCCCGTTGGCGAAGAGGCGCCTGCTACGGAGCAGACCGATTCTGCTGGGGCGTACTTCGCTGAGATTCCCCTGGAGTCGATCACGCCCAACCCGAAGCAGCCTCGTGAGGTCTTCGACGAGGATGCTCTGGCGGAACTGGTGACCTCCATCAAGGAGGTCGGTCTCCTCCAGCCCGTCGTCGTGCGCCAGGTCGCCGGTGACCGCTACGAGCTGATCATGGGTGAGCGCCGCTGGAGGGCCTGCGGCGAAGCCGGCCTGGAGCGCATCCCGGCCATCGTGCGTGCGACTGACGACGAGAAACTACTCCTGGACGCGCTCCTCGAGAACCTGCACCGGGCACAGCTGAATCCTCTGGAGGAGGCAGCGGCGTACGACCAGCTGCTGAAGGACTTCAAGTGCACCCATGACCAGCTGGCGGACCGGATCGGACGGTCCCGTCCGCAGGTGTCGAACACGCTCCGTCTGCTCCGGCTCTCCCCGCCGGTCCAGCGCAGGGTCGCGGCAGGGGTCCTCTCGGCCGGGCATGCGCGGGCGCTGCTGTCGGTGGACGACTCCGAGGAACAGGACCGGCTGGCTCACCGCATCGTGGCCGAGGGGCTCTCGGTGCGTGCCGTCGAGGAGATCGTGAATCTTCTCGGATCCGAACCCACGAGTTCGGCCAAGCCCCGGGGGCCCCGCGCCGGCGGTCGGGTCTCACCGGCTCTGACCGATCTGGCGTCGCGTCTTTCGGACCGTTTCGAGACGCGCGTGAAGGTCGACCTCGGGCAGAAGAAGGGGAAGATCGTCGTCGAGTTCGCCTCGATGGAGGATCTGGACCGCATTCTCGGCAGCCTTGCCCCTGGTGAGGGACGAGTGCTGGAGCGGAGTGTCGAAGAGGAGCAGGCGGAGGCTGACGAGGCCTGAGTCCGTCGGGCGTCGAAGGGCGGGCCGAGTTCCGGGAAGTTCTCCGGGAACTCGGCCCGCCCTTTGCCGTCTCTCGGTATCCCCATCACCTCTGGGTGGATACGATGCGTTCTGGTATGGCGTATCCACCACCGTGATCCACCTCAGAGGAGGCGGGGGCAGTGCGATCAGTGAATCGCGGCCACCTGGTGACAGTCGGGCTGGGGCTTGGTGCTGTCGGAGGCTTCGTCGGCAGCCTGTTCCGTGAACGGAGTGCGCTGGCAGCCGCACGTGATGCGGCGGGCGAAGGAAGTGAGGAACCGCCTACATGGGGCGACGGCTTGTACCGCTCACACTGGACAACCTTCCCGATCTCCCCAGGCGCTGCCGTTCATGTGTCTTCTGGGAACTTGATCCGGTCAGCGGGGAAGCTGCGGTAAAAGAAGGCAGACCAGAGGCCGAGAAGGAAGCCTGGATCTCCGCCGTGCTCTTGGAGTGGGGCTCGTGCGGGCGGGTCGTCTATGTGGATGATGTCGCGGCCGGCTTCGTTCTCTACGCACCCCCTGCGTACGTACCCCGCTCCACGGCGTTTCCCACGAGCCCTGTCTCCCCTGACGCCGTGCAGCTGATGACCGCGTTGATCGTGCCGGGCTTCCAGGGCCAGGGGCTCGGCCGTGTGATGGTGCAGACGGTGGCCAAGGATCTGTTGCGCCGAGGCTTCAAGGCGATCGAGGCTTTCGGCGACGCCCGGTGGAAAGAACCGGCCTGCGTGCTGCCTGCGGATCACCTGCTCGCGGTCGGGTTCAAGACCGTGCGCCCCCATCCCGTTCATCCGCGGTTGAGGCTCGAGCTGCGTACGACGCTTTCCTGGAAGGAAGACGTCGAGCTGGCACTGGACAGATTGCTGGGTGCGGTGCAGAAGGAGCCGGCGCTGCGGCCTCTCTGAAAGTCGCGTCTGAGGGGAACATGCGAGGCTCATGGCGGGGAACATGCAGAACGGGCCCACCCCGGAGGGTGGGCCCGTTTCACGTGAAACCGTCAGCTGCTACTTCTGGACGATGAAGTTCTCGAGGTCGCGGAGAATAGCGGCCTTCGGCTTGGCACCGACGATGGTCTTGGCGACCTCGCCGCCCTGGTACACGTTGAGGGTGGGGATCGACATCACGCCGTACTTTGCCGCGGTGGCCGGGTTCTCGTCGATGTTGAGCTTGACGATCTCGATCTCGTCGCCGTACTCAGCCGCGATTGCCTCCAGCGAGGGAGCGATCTGGCGGCACGGACCGCACCATGCCGCCCAGAAGTCCACCAGTACCGGCTTGTCGTTCTTCAGGACGTCCTCATCGAAGGAGTCGTCAGTTACGTTCTTCAGCGCGCCGGCCACGGCGGCCTCCTTAGGGGTGTGGGTGTGGGGGGATGCGGTCAGACTGCCGGGGTCTTCTCCGGCTCGGCGAGGTGTTCGTCGGAGAGCGCAGCCAGGAAGCGCTCTGCGTCGAGCGCAGCCGAGCAGCCGGTCCCGGCCGCGGTGATCGCCTGGCGGTAGGTGTGGTCGACGACGTCGCCGGCGCCGAAGACACCCTTGAGATTGGTGCGCGTCGAGGGCGCTTCGACCTTGAGGTAACCCTCGTCGTCGAGGTCCAGCTGGCCCTTGAAGAGCTCCGTGCGGGGGTCGTGGCCGACAGCGATGAACAGGCCGGTCACCGGAAGCTCAGAGGTCTCGCCGGTCTTGGTGTTGCGGAGGGTGAGGCTCGAGAGCTTCTGTTCCCCGTGCACCGTGGCGACCTCGCTGTCCCACGCGAACTTGATCTTCGGGTCGGCAAAGGCGCGCTCCTGCATGGCCTTGGAGGCACGCAGGGAGTCACGGCGGTGGACGATCGTGACGGACTTGGCGAACCGGGAGAGGAAGGTCGCCTCCTCCATCGCGGTGTCCCCGCCACCGACCACGGCGATGTCCTGGTCCTTGAAGAAGAAGCCGTCACAGGTGGCGCACCAGGAGACACCGCGTCCGGAAAGGGCGTCCTCGTTGGGCAGACCGAGCTTGCGGTGCTGGGACCCGGTGGTGACGATGACCGCCTTGGCGCGGTGCACTGTGCCCGCGGTGTCCGTGACGGTCTTGACGTCTCCGGAGAGGTCCACGGAGACCACGTCGTCGGGGATGAGCTCGGCACCGAAGCGCTCGGCCTGGGCGCGCATGTTGTCCATGAGCTCGGGGCCCATGATTCCGTCCTGGAAGCCCGGGAAGTTCTCCACGTCGGTGGTGTTCATCAGCGCACCGCCGGCCGTGACAGCGCCCTCGAAAACCAGCGGCTTCAGGGACGCGCGAGCGGTGTACAGGGCGGCGGTGTAACCAGCCGGCCCGGAGCCGATGATGATCACATTACGGACGTCGCTCACGGGTTCTTCCTCGTCTCTGCGGACTGCCTGCTGCCTACTGGGGTCGGTTCCACGACTCTCACCCCACCCAACGGATCCTACGGGGCATGCATTCCCGGAATCCCGGCCCGGCTCCCGGCGCGGTCCTCAGGGGCGTGTGTAGGAGTGCGTGAGCAGCAGCTGTCCCTTTGTCGCGGGCGCGGAATCGACGCACGCTGCGTCGACGACATACGCCTGGACGCGGCTCGGGTCGGTCGAGTGCGGCAGGACGACGAGGAAGGCAGCGGTTCCGTCGTAGCTGCCCTCCTCCACGGCCAAGGCGGGAGTGCTCCTGCCCGTGCCCTTCTGGACGCAGGGCGGCACATCCACGATCGGCGCACGCAACGGGGTGCGGGGTGACATGTTCTCGGGGGACGACTTGGTGTTCAAGGGCGGTTTGCCCGGATCGCTGCTCGGGGCCTCAGAAGCCGTCGCTCGGCTCAGAAGTACGCGGACCTGACCCTCCAGCGTGCCTTCCGAGAACTCTCCCTGGCGCTTCTGTGCGGAGCTGGCTCCACTGTCGGCCATCGAACTCGCCGACTCCTGGGAGCCCTGGAGGGTCTGCAGCAGGAAGACGCTCATGCCGACGGCCGCCGCACCGAAGGCGGTTCCGAGGATCAGCGCGCGGCGTCGACGGCGGGAGGGACTCCGACCGGGGCCGGTGGCCCCGCGAGGACGACCGGCCGGGCGGAGTGCGGCACCGCCCTCTGCGGGCGGGTCGAATGTTTCACGTGAAACAGAGACTGCTGCTGCCTCGGGGGAAGATGCGGCCTCCACAGCAAGAGCAGCGTTGACACGGGCGGCGACGTCCTCGGGCATCGGCTCGTCAAGCAGCGGCGGAGTCCCCCCCAGGAGGGAGCGGATCTCTTCCAGTGACGTGTAGACGCTGCCGCATTCTTCGCAGGCTTCGATATGACGACGAAGGGCTGCTTCACGGGCCGGAGCGATGAGGTCTTCGGTGAGATCGGAGATCTCCGAGACGTCCGGGTGTCGAGCCGTGTCGGCCGTGTCTGTCATGCGAGCCCACCTCCACCCTTTACCGCGGCAGGGTCGCCGTCATCTGCATCTCGTGGTCCTGACGCAGGTGGGACGGATGCCCCCTGCGTCCGGTTCCTCTCCTTGCTGTCCTTGGCTCCCCCTCTGCTGCTGCGCAGGTGGGTCAGCAAGGGCAGCAGTCTGGCCCGGCCCCGGGCGCAGCGGCTTTTCACCGTGCCGGTCGGCACATCGAGGATGCGGGCGGCCTCCGCCACGGGGTAGGCCTGCATGTCGACGAGGACGAGGGCGGCGCGCTGTTCGGCGGGGAGGGTGGCGAGGGCTGCCATCAGCTGACGGTGGAGGTCCTGCCGCTCGGCCGGAGCCTCGGCGGACTCGTGCGGCTCCAGGAGTTGATCCAGCCGTTCGGCGTCGTCCACCGGCGCGGTTCTGCGTGAAGCCGCCTTGCGAGCGCGGTCGAGGCAGGCGTTGACGGTGATCCTGTGCAGCCACGTGGTGACGGCGGACTGGCCGCGGAAGGTGTGGGCCGCGCGGAACGCGGAGACCAGGGCGTCCTGTACGGCATCGGCGGCCTCCTCCCGGTCGCCGAGCGTGCGCAGGGCCACGGCCCAGAGCCGGTCACGGTGGCGCCGTACGAGCTCACCGAAGGCATCGGGGTCGCCTGCGACGTGCTGGGCCAGGAGGTCCTGGTCGCTGGTGTCGGCGAATCCGGCGTCGTCCAACAGTGAGCCCCCTCCCCTGATGCCGTCAGCTGGTGACCTTGATGTCCGAGATCTTGCCCCTGTAGTTCCCGTCGGAAGTCGGAGGCAGTTTGGTCAGCCAGACCAGAAGGTACCTTGCCTGCACGGGCTTGTCGGGCTTGAGGGCCACCTTTGTTCCGGATCCCGTGGCGACCTTGCCGAATCCGTCGGGCATCTGAGGAACGGACGAGTCTTTGGTGGTCCGCAGTTCGACGGCGGTGCTGCCACCGAGGAAGGAGACGTCGACCTTCCCCACCTGCTGGACCTTGCCGAGGTCGAGAACGACCCCGACGCCTTCCTTGAGGCGTCCGAAATCGGCGCTGAAGTAGCCGTCCGTGTTCCAGTAGGAGCTGGTGTCCCCGTCGTAGACGTTGTTTATCGAAGCGGGCTTCTCGGAACCGTCCACGCCGAGCGGATCGTAGTCCTGCGCCCCCTCGATGGTGACGGGCTTGCTGGGTGCGACAGCGCTCTTGTCGTCGCTCTTGTCCTCGGTGGTCTGGGTGGGGGCCGAGTCGCCCGAGTCCTTGCGCCGGTCGAGAACGGTTTCTGCGAGCTGCCAGCTGCCGAGGCCCAGGGCCGCGATGAGCAGCGCGGACACCGCCCACTTCAGTACCTTGCCCGTGCGGCTCTGAAGAGGCGCCGGAGGGGCTGTGATGACCGGCTGCGTGGCTGAGGTGGGACGCGCTGACGGGCGCCCGTACGTCCCCTGCTGGTACGTCGTGCGCTGGTACTCGGGTGGCGCCGTGAAGACCGGCTCGGGGGGGAGGATCCGCGGCATGGCCGCGACGGCCTTCGCGAGCTCGTCCGGGGTGGTGCAGGGCTGCTCCTGCCGCGATGCGGTGGCGCCGTCGTTGGCGAGCGCGCGCATGGCGAGCTCGGACAGACCGCGGTGGACGCCCGCGCGTACCTGGTCCGGGGCGATCAGCCCCAGGTCCTTGGGGAGCCCGGACAGGCCGTAGGCATCGCTCTCGTAGGGCCAGCGCCGGGTCAGGGCGGCATAGAGAAGCGCCCCGATGGCCTCGGTGTCCGTGCGGAGCGGCTGATCGGCGGTGATGCCGCGCAGAGCGGCGTTCACGGCCAGACCACGGATCCGGTACTGGCCGGTCGAGCTGCGCAGGACCGCTCCGGGGGTGAGGCGCAGATGCGCGAGCCCTTCGCGGTGTGCGGCGGCCATGGCCTGGGAGATCTGGCTCACGAGCTGATAGGCGTCGTGGGCCTCCAGGGGACCGGCCGAGAGCAGGGCCGTGAGCTCGGTGGCGTCGGGGAGCCACTCGTGGACGACATAGACGAGGTCATCCTCCTCCACGGCGTCCAGGACCTGGACGAAGCGGGGGTCGCCGAGCAGGGCGGAGGAGCGGGCCGCGGCCAGCACCGAGCGGGCACGCGGGTGGTCGGCGGGCAGCAGATGGACGCCTACCGCCCGCCGCAGCTTCTCGTCGACAGCGCGCCAGCTGCTGAATCCGTCCAGCCGGGTGACGCACTCCTCGAGGCGGTAGCGTCGTGCCAGTTTGTGACCGCTGTGCAGATCGGGAGACGCCGGCACGGCGTCCGAGCTGTCATGCCCGGTCACCGCGTCCTCGGCGCTCGTGCCCTCCGCGTCCTGGGTTTGTGCCGTCCCGTCGGTCGTGGCCGCGTCCGCCTTGGCGGTCAGCGGCTCGTCGCCGCTGTTGTCGGCCACGTCGACAGCAGCCGTGCTACGTTCCGCCACCGTCGTTCCTGCCTCCCCATCCGTTGCGCGATGCCAGCCAGCCAGCCCTGCACAGTCACGCCAATTGTGCCCACACTCCGGCGCTATGCACGACACGCGGTGCCCCGCGATGGTTGTGCGGTCCGGTGTGTGTTCAGCGCCCGAGCCGTCCTCGCACCATGCCGACCATGCCGTTGAGCTCCTCGATACGCATCTTCTTCGCCGCGACGAAGAAGATGCCCAGCAGGACCACGCTGCCACAGACCAGTGCCACCACCGAGCCGCCGGCCCCGTCACCAAGAGCCTGCAGGAGAGCGAAGCCCACCCCGCCGCCGACCACTGCCGCAGGGACCGCGGCCAGGCAGAGGCGGGCGTAGGTACGCACCACACGGGCCCCGTCGAGTCCGCCGCCGAGCCGGTTGCTGAGCCGACGCCAGGCGATGCCGACACCGACCGCGTAGGCCAGTCCGTAGGAGGCCGCCATTCCCACGACTGCCCACTGGGCCGGAAGAATCACGTAGCAGACGGCGGACGCCGCTGCGTTGACCGCTGCGACGATGACGGTGTTGTAGAAGGGGGTGCGGGTGTCCTCGTACGCGTAGAAGCCGCGCAGCACGACGTACTGCACGGAGTACGGGATGAGGCCGAGACCGAACGCCATCAGGATGAAGCCCATGGACCGCGCGGCCTCGGTGCCGCTGGAGGCGTAGAGCAGGGTGCACATCGGCAGGCCGAGCGCGAGGAAGGTGAAGGCCACCGGCACGATGGCCACGGCAGAGTTGCGCAGACCCTGCGAGATGTCGTCGCGGACCGCCCCGGGGTCGTTGTCATGGGCGGCACGCGAGATGCGGGGCAGCAGGGCGGCCATGACCGACACCGTGATGATGGCCTGCGGCATGCCCCAGATCAGCTGGGCGTTCGAGTAGGCGAGGAAGCCGGAACCGTCCTTGCCCGAGGCCTCGCCCGCGGACGTCGCGAGCTGTGTGACGACCAGCACGCCCGCCTGGTTGGCGAGGACGAACAGAACCGTCCACTTGGCGAGCTTGATCGTCTTTCCGAGCCCGTGGCCCTTCCAGTCGAAGCGGGGACGGAAACGGAATCCGGCTTCGCGGAGATAGGGAAGCATCGCCAGGGCCTGGACCACGAGGCCGAGCAGTGTGCCGACGCCGAGCAGCCGGATGCCCTCCGGCGGGATCGTCTCCACACCCATCCGGGATTCGGCGGAGGTGCCGTAGACCCAGATGAACAGACCGAACGTGAAGATCATGACGATGTTGTTGAGGACCGGGGTCCACATCATCGCGCCGAACTTTCCACGGGCGTTGAGGATCTGGCCCATCACCACGTGAACGCCCATGAAGAAGATGGTGGGCAGGCAGTAGCGGGCGAAGGTGACCGCCACGGTGTTCGACGGAGGGTCGTTCGCGATGGTGCTCGACATGAGGTGCACCAGCTGCGGCGCCGCGAAGACGGCGATCGCGACGATCAGGCCGAGTGCGACCATGACGAGCGTCAGCAGCCGGTTGGCGTACGCCTCACCCCCGTCCTCGTCATCCTTCATGGACCGGACGAGCTGGGGAACGAAAACCGAGTTCAGGCCGCCGCCGACGGTGAGGATGTAGATCATCGTCGGCAGGGTGTACGCGATGGTGAAGGCGTCACCGAGGACCGCCGCACCCAGCGCGGCGGTGATCACCAGGCTGCGGACGAAGCCGGTCAGCCGGGACACCAGGGTGCCGGCCGCCATCAGCGCGCTCGACTTCAGTATCCCCGCGGCTTTGCCGCCGGACTTCGGCGGAACGGGTGCCGGAGCGGCCTCGGGCTCCGCAGGCGGACCCGGGGGGCGCCCCGACCCCTCCTGGTCACGGAAGAGGTGGGCGAACGCGTCCTGCTCGCCGCGGTCCCCCGAAGCCTGCGTGACCAGATCGTCCACCCCTACGTACTGAGTGGTCCCGGCGTTGTCCCCGTAGGGAAGGTGCCGGGAGGGGCCTGCGGGCTCCGGTGGCGGCGTCTGGGCCCAGATGCGGGGGTCGGGGGCGTACTGGGCTGCGGGAGGCTGCTGGTAGAGGGCCTGCGGCTCCTGGTAGGTGCCCGGAGGCGGTGGAGGGTGCGAGGCGCGGTCGTAGAGCGCCTCGGCCACAGGATCCTGTGAGGCGAGGTCCTGAGCCCGGTACGGATCGTGGTCGTACGCGTGCTGCAGGTACGGGTCGGGTGCCTCCCCGTCCTGGCCGGCGCCCGGGGGCACCGGCGGACCGCTGGAAGACCCAGCCCCGCCCGCGCCCTGTCCGCGGTCACCGTCGTACGGCGCGTTCATCGAAACCCCACCTCATTGTCCCCGGCCGACAGGCCCCGACAGACATCGCTCAACGGTCCACTTTCTCACCCGGGCCCGACGCGCTACCGCTTTCCGGACCGGTGTCCGGCGCCGGGTCACTCGGCTGCTCGGGTTCACCGCCGTTGCCGTCCACCGCTCCGCCCGCGACCGTGCGCTTGCGGTGGGTGTACATCCTGATGCCGGCCAGGACCAGCAGCAGCAGCCCGCCCGCGATGACCAGGAGCACCGTCGGCGTGACCTCCGAGACCTTCACCGTGAAGGTCATCTCCTCGCCGTACGGAGCGCCGTCCTCGGTGAAGAGTCGCGCCGTCACCTGCGCCTGTCCGTTGGCATTGGCCGCGGCGTCGAACTTCACGGACTGGCTGTGCCCGCCCGCGATCTCGACCGGTTCCTCGGCGACAGCTCGGCCGTCGTTGAGCTTGAGACGTGTCGCGTTGCCCGACGTCAGACGGAGGACCAGGTGATCGACACCCTGGACCAGCTTGTTCTGCACGGTCACGGGGATCGTCGCGCTGCGCCCGGACAGGGTCAGGTCCGACTTCGTGATCAGCTGGACCTCGTTGGTGAGGCCCTGCAGGTAGGTGCGGACCGCGTCACGGTACTGCTGTGCCTCCAGCGGCCTGCCGCGCCACGACGTCGAGACGGCGCGGTTGATCGCGTTTCCGAACGGGGTGACCACCCGGTCGGGCTGGGTGAGGATGATCTGGAAGCTGTCGAGCGAGTCCTGAGTCGTCCTGATGTCCTGGAACGCCTGGGTGGGCAGCTCCTGGCTCCGCAGCCTCTTCGGGTACTGCGAGGCGGCGGGCACCTTGGTGGTGGCCTGTGCGTCCGGCTTCTGCTCGGCTGCCGCTGCGAGGTCGACGGGCTGGGTCCAGCGTTCGGCTGTGAGCGTCTGGAGGGCGCGCGCCATGGCCTGTGCCTGGCCGGCGGTGGGTGTCCGCTGCGGGGCCACGACGATGCTGCGTTCGTTGTCGGGGGCCTGCTCGGTCAGTGCCAAGGTGTGAGCGAGGAACTTCTGGACGGCGAGCGTCGAGGCCCCGGCCTTCGTCATGTCTCCGGTGAACGCGGTGGAGAGCCGGTGGTCCGAGACGAGGGCGGTGGTTCCCCCGCCGATCGGGCGGGCAGCCGTCGGCGTGTAGGGCAGCCCGGCCGTCTCCTTGAGGCTGTCACTGCGGGCGATCACCTTGTGCGCGCCGGCGGATGTGGCGACGTCGACCACTGAGGGATCGATCGCACCGTCCACCGGCCACGCGAAGTCCGTGGACGGCTTCACATGGAGGACGGTCTCCACCGTCGTCCCCGCGACCTCGGTCGCCGTCTGGAGATGACTGAGGGCGCCCGAGACGTTCTTGCCCCGGTGGGCGATCGACGCGAGGTCGGGGTCGGCGAACGGCAGGGCCACGACCTTTCCGTCCTGTACGGCTGCCTGCAGATCGGTCAGCCACTTCTTGGCGATCGTCTGGTTCGTTCCCGCGACCGTGGTGTTGCCGGCCTTGACCCGGTAGTTCTTCGTCATCGCGTCGACAGAGGCGAGCAGGTCCGGGTCGATCACCCACGTGACAGGGAGCTGGCGCCCGAGCGAGACCATCTGCTCCAGGCGTCCGCCCGGAGCGAGCTCGAGGGCCAGATCGTCGTTGGCGAACACCGGGGTCTGCTGTTCGTCGGAGCCTGTCTCGGCGGTGACGTGAGCTGACGCGATGAGCGGCCAGAGGAAGGTGAGCTTGGTCTTGCTGTCGGTGTCCTCCGGCTGCCACGGCAGGAAGGTCCGCTGGATACCGAGCACCTGGTCGTACGCGTAGTCGGTGGTCCGGCCCGTCAGGGACACCCCGAGCTGGTAGACGCCATCGGCGCCCAGGTCCAGCTTGTCCACCGGGACGGCGAGTGTGAAGTCCTGGCTGACGCCGGAGGCGAGCTTGGGAACCTTCAGCGTGTACGAGCCGCCGAGCCTGGCCGGGTCACTGCCGGGCAGGTACCCCGTGCGCTTGGCCGTCTCGTCGATCGTCCCCCTGCCGGAGAGCCTCGGCCCGACGCGCAGGTCGACCTCGGCGTCCGTGACCGTCTTCCTGCCCCTGTTGGTCAGGGTGCCGGAGACGGTGAGGGTGTCGCCTTCGGTCGGTGCGCTGGGGGCGAGCGTGTCCAGGGACACATCGACGGTGCGTGATCCGGTCGGGGCTTTCGCCGCCGTCCCGGCCTGAGCCGAGGGCGCTGCGGGACCGGCCAGGAGGCCGGCGATCAGCGGTGCCCCGACGATCAAGGAGGCCGTGCGCCGGAGCCACCGGCGGGCAGGGGAGGGATTCATCCCCTGAAAGTCTGCCGCCTCGGCCACGCGTATCCGTCCCTCGTCGTCGTCAGCTGGTGCCGGCCCTGCCGGTCTCTGCGTCCCCGCATGGTAACGATGCGCCCGATGCCTGAGTGCCGGGGACCGTGCCACATGATCGGGAGAGTCTCGCAGGGCCACAAGAAACGATGACGCCCGGGCCGGTCCGGGCACGTACCCTTTTCTGTTGTGTCGAACGCCAACGAAGACAGCCCCCGTGCACTGAGCCAGGTGCAGCACCGCGCAGTCAGTGAACTGCTGCGGGTGTCCCCCGTCGCCGACGACCTCGCCCTGCGATTCCAGGAGGCCGGATTCGGCCTCGCCCTGGTCGGCGGGTCGGTCCGCGACGCACTGCTCGGCAGGCTCGGGAACGACCTGGACTTCACGACCGACGCCCGCCCGGAGGACGTACTCAAGATCGTCCGGCCTTGGGCCGACTCGGTCTGGGAGGTGGGCATCGCGTTCGGCACCGTCGGCTCGCAGAAGGACGGATACCAGATCGAGGTCACGACCTACCGGTCCGAGGCGTACGACAGGACCTCCCGCAAGCCCGAGGTCTCCTACGGCGACTCGATCGAGGAAGATCTCGTACGCCGTGACTTCACGGTCAACGCCATGGCCGTCGCGCTGCCGCAGAAGGAGTTCATCGACCCGCACGGTGGGCTCGACGACCTCGCCCAGCGTGTCCTTCGCACACCGGGCACACCGGAGGCGTCCTTCTCCGACGACCCGCTGCGCATGCTGCGTGCCGCCCGCTTCGCCGCACAGCTCGACTTCGAGGTCGCTCCCGAAGTCGTCAAGGCCATGACGGACATGGCGGGACGCATCGAGATCGTCTCGGCCGAACGGATCCGCGAGGAACTCAACAAACTGCTGCTCTCCAGCCACCCCCGCAAGGGACTGGGGCTCCTCGTGGACACGGGCCTGGCCGACCATGTGCTGCCCGAACTGCCCGCGCTGCGCTTGGAAAGTGATGAGCATCACCGTCACAAGGACGTCTACGAGCACTCCCTGACGGTCCTGGAGCAGGCGATCGATCTGGAGGAGGGCGGTGCGGACCTCGTGCTGCGCCTCGCGGCCCTGCTCCACGATGTCGGGAAGCCGAGGACGCGGCGCTTCGAGAAGGACGGCCGGGTCTCGTTCCACCACCACGAGGTGGTCGGAGCCAAGATGGCCAGGAAGCGCATGA
Source organism: Streptomyces sp. NPDC102402 (assembly GCF_044765765.1). Lineage (NCBI taxonomy): Bacteria > Bacillati > Actinomycetota > Actinomycetes > Kitasatosporales > Streptomycetaceae > Streptomyces > Streptomyces sp. NPDC102402. The sequence continues at coordinate 589,812 of NZ_JBIWKR010000001.1, read as the reverse complement.
CCGAGCTCAAGTACTCCAACGAGATGGTCAGGGACGTCTCGAAGCTGGTGGAGCTGCACCTGCGCTTCCACGGGTACGGCGACGGCGAATGGACCGACTCGGCGGTGCGCAGGTACGTGAGGGACGCGGGCCCGCTGCTGGACCGCCTGCACAAGCTGACGCGGTCCGACTGCACGACGCGGAACAAGCGAAAGGCGAACGCCCTTTCACGCACCTACGACGGTCTCGAGGAGCGGATCGCTCAACTGCAGGAGCAGGAGGAGCTGGATGCGATCAGGCCCGACCTGGACGGCAACGAGATCATGCAGACCCTGGACGTCGGCCCTGGTCCCGTGATCGGCAAGGCCTATGCGTTCCTTCTGGAGCTGCGTCTGGAGAACGGGCCCATGGACCGTGAGGCCGCAGTCGCCGCCCTCAAGGACTGGTGGGCCGCACAGAGCTGAGGGGCATCGCGGTCACCTGCCCACGGTGTCGGGCTCTGAGAGCTCCCCTGTTTCACGTGAAACAGGATGACGACCTCGGCAGGGCGGTCTGCGGGCAGAGTGAGAGGGGCGTTGTTTCACGTGAAACAACGCCCCTCATTCTTTGCTGTCGGCGCGCTGAAGCGCGAGGCTGACACGTCGCCGGCGGAACATGGCGACCGAGACAAGGGCGTAGAGCACCGCCACGGTGAGCACGACGACGACGGACTCCCCGTCAGCGGGAAGCACAAGGGCGGACATTGCCGCCGCGGCCACGAAGGCGACGTTGAACAACACGTCGTAGAGCGAGAAGACACGGCCTCGGTAGGCGTCGTCCACGGAGGTCTGCACCTCGGTGTCCGTCGCGATCTTCGCCCCCTGAGTCACGAGCCCGAGCACGAAGGCCGCCGCCAGCATCGGAGCGGGGGCGAAGGGAAGGCCGAGCGCCGGCTCAAGGAGGGCCGCTGCTCCGGCGCAGCCCGCCAGCCAGCCGTACCGTCCGAAGCGTCCGACCGCCCAGGGGGACAGCAGAGCGGCTGCGAAGTACCCGGCGGCTGAGGCGCCGAGCGCGAGGCCGAGGAGGGCCAGGCCGTCGGACTCCCCGTCTGACCAGGCGTAGCGGCAGAGCATCAGCACCATCACGGTCAGTGCCCCGTAGCAGAAGCGGAGCACTGTTATGGCGGCGAGTGCGTGGGCCGCGTCCCTCCGCTCGGCCAGATGGCGCAACCCGGCGACGAGGCCCCGGGAGGTAGTGGTGAGTGCTTCCCGTAGCGGGACATGGTGCAGCCCGCGATCCGGTCCGAGGAGGGTGCGGGGCAGGGTCAGGGAGACCAGTGCGGAGAGAAGGTAGAGGACCGCGCCGAGCATGACCACCGAGGCATCGGACCCGCCTGTCAGGAGGCTGATGGCCAGGGCGAGGCCTCCGCCCGCGGTGGCGGCCAGTGTGCCGGCCGTCGGTGAGAGCGAGTTGGCGATGACGAGTCGTTCGGCGTCGACGACGCGTGGCAGCGCGGCCGACAGCCCTGCCAGCACGAAACGGTTGACGGCCGTGACGCAGAGGGCCGAGGCGTAGAAGAGCCAGTCCGGTACGGAACTCAGGAGCAGCAGGGCCGTACAGCAGGCCAGCGTGGCGCGCAGCAGGTTCCCGTACAGGAAGACCTGGCGGCGGGGCCAGCGGTCGAGCAGGACTCCCGCGAACGGGCCGATCAGGGAGTACGGGAGCAGCAGCACGGCCATGGCCGAGGCGATGGCTCCCGGCGTCGTCTGGTTCTCGGGTGAGAAGACGACGTAGGTGGCGAGCGCGACCTGGTAGACGCCATCGGCCGACTGCGAGAGAAGTCGTACGGCGAGCAGGCGACGGAAGTTCCGAAGGCGCAGGAGTACGCCCAGATCACGCACGACAGGCATGTGTGCAAGGGTCACACACGTGGGGGGCCTCCGGGCGGATTGCCGGTGGCCCCCCACAGGGTGAAGCGGTGACCGGCCGGGTCAGCGCTCGACGTCGCCGCTGATGAACTTCTCGACGTTCTCGCGGGCCTCGTCGTCGAAGTACTGGACCGGCGGAGACTTCATGAAGTACGAGGAGGCCGAGAGGATCGGGCCGCCGATGCCGCGGTCCTTGGCGATCTTCGCGGCGCGCACGGCGTCGATGATGACACCCGCGGAGTTCGGGGAGTCCCAGACCTCGAGCTTGTACTCCAGGTTCAGCGGGACGTCACCGAAGGCACGGCCCTCGAGGCGCACGTACGCCCACTTGCGGTCGTCCAGCCAGGCCACGTAGTCCGAGGGGCCGATGTGGACGTTGTCCGCACCGAGCTCGCGGTCACGGATCTGCGAGGTGACGGCCTGCGTCTTCGAGATCTTCTTGGACTCCAGGCGCTCACGCTCGAGCATGTTCTTGAAGTCCATGTTGCCGCCGACGTTCAGCTGCATCGTGCGGTCCAGGATGACGCCGCGGTCCTCGAAGAGCTTCGCCATGACGCGGTGCGTGATGGTGGCGCCCACCTGGGACTTGATGTCGTCGCCGACGATCGGGACACCGGCCTCGGTGAACTTGTCGGCCCACTCCTTGGTGCCGGCGATGAACACCGGGAGGGCGTTGACGAAGGCGACCTTGGCGTCGATGGCGCACTGCGCGTAGAACTTCGCAGCCACCTCGGAACCGACGGGCAGGTAGCAGACGAGGACGTCGACCTGCTTGTCCTTGAGGATCTGGACGATGTCGACGGGGGCGTCGGCGGACTCCTCGATCGTCTCGCGGTAGTACTTGCCCAGACCGTCGTGGGTGTGGCCGCGCTGAACGGTCACGCCTGTGTTCGGCACGTCGGCGATCTTGATGGTGTTGTTCTCGCTGGCGCCGATGGCGTCCGCGAGGTCGAGGCCGACCTTCTTCGCGTCGACGTCGAAGGCGGCGACGAACTCGACGTCACTCACGTGGTACTCGCCGAACTGAACGTGCATCAGACCGGGCACCTTGCCGGCCGGATCGGCGTCCTTGTAGTACTCGACGCCCTGCACCAGCGAGGCGGCGCAGTTGCCCACGCCGACGATGGCTACGCGAACCGAACCCATGCCGATTGCTCCCTGTTCTCGGTGTTCCCTGATGACGTCTTGCGGATCTTCAGGGGTGTCACTTGGTGTCGTCGGACGGATCCGGCCGGGTGTCGTCCCGGTACCGGGGCAGGCCGCCCGTCTCTCCTGATGTGTCCTGCTGAGTGGAGCCCTCGGGCGAGGACCGTCGCTGGTCCCGTCCCGACCGCTCGCTCTCGATGAGCTCGTTCAGCCAGCGCACTTCGCGCTCCACGGACTCCATGCCGTGTCGCTGCAGCTCAAGCGTGTAGTCGTCGAGTCGTTCACGGGTGCGGGCGAGAGAGGCGCGCATCTTCTCGAGCCGCTCCTCCAGCCTGCTGCGGCGCCCTTCGAGCACGCGCATCCGCACCTCGCGCTCCGTCTGCCCGAAGAAGGCGAAACGAGCCGCGAAGTGCTCGTCCTCCCAGGCGTCGGGGCCGGTGTGCGAGAGCAACTCCTCGAAGTGCTCCTTACCTTCTGCCGTCAACCGGTAGACGATCTTGGCCCGGCGTCCGGCCAGCGAAGAGGCGGGAGCGACCCCGCGACTTGTGGCAGGCGGCAGAACCGGGACGCTGCCCGGCTCCTCGATCAACCAGCCACTGGCGACCAGCGTCTTGAGGCAGGGATAGAGAGTGCCGTAGCTGAAGGCGCGGAAGATCCCCAGCGACGTGTTGAGGCGCTTGCGCAGCTCGTACCCGTGCATAGGGGACTCGCGGAGCAGGCCGAGTACGGCGAATTCGAGGATGCCGGAGCGTCTGCTCACCTTCGCCTCCTCCTTCGCCTGGTGCCCCCGCGGGCCGATGGGCCCACCTTATGCCGTGCTGATGTATCGACTCGATACATCAGCACGATAGATCGACTCGTGATGTTCGACAAGGGGGCGGTTCGTGAGCGGCGTCACATCCCCGATTCATAGGGAGTGACTTGCGTAATTTGGGGTGAAGTTCGGTCCCCGGAGGTTTTTGACCGTGCGTAGTCTGTGCGGCATGCAGACCACCGGGAACCGTGAGGCGCCACCGTGCGTCAGTATTCGCGGACTGCCGGATGTATCGCGGGTGAGCCTTCCGCAGGGCTTGTCCGTAATTCGGGGGGACCGGATCTCAACTGCCGCTTCCAGGCGCTCTCGCCTGCCCGAGGAGTAGTCGTTCGATGAGCGAGCACCGTCGCAAAGCGCCGCAACCACAAGGTGGCGGGCGCGCAGCGGCCAGACGAGCCGCCCAACAGCCTGCCGGACGCCGCAGTGACGCGTCACGCAGAGCAACGCAGGAATCACCGTCAGCAGCGCATGGTGAGGAGCCGTCGTACGGCAGCCGAGCCGAGGCGCGTCGAGCCGCCCAGCGCGGCGGGGGCCGGCGCCGCGGAGGCGGTGACAGCGGCGGTCACGAGGGCCGCGGCCGGGGTCGCGCGGACTCCGGGAAGAAGCGCTTCATCGACTACCCGCGGGTCGGTAAGTACGGCTTCCGCCGCTGGGTCCCGTCGTGGAAGCTGGTCTCCGGCCTGTGCCTGGGTTTCCTGGGCCTCATGATGGGTGCGGCCGGCATCGCGTACGCGATGGTGGTGCCACCCAAGGTCCTCGACGCCGCCAAGGCGCAGAACAACGTCTACTACTGGGCCGACGACACCCAGATGGTCGCCACAGGCGGTTCCGTCAACCGCCAGAAGCTCGAGTACGCCCAGATTCCCCCAGCGATGCGGAACGCCGTCATCTCGGCTGAGAACAAGTCGTTCGACACGGACCGCGGCATCGACCCCATGGGCATCGCCCGCGCCGTGTGGAACATGGCGAAGGGAGGCGAGACCCAGGGCGGTTCGACGATCACCCAGCAGTACGTGAAGAACTCCATGCTCTCCCAGGACCAGACACTGAGCCGCAAGGTCAAGGAACTCTTCATCACGCTCAAGGTCGGCGAGACGGTGAGCAAGCCGAAGGTGATGGAGGGCTACCTCAACGTCTCCTACTACGGCCGGGGTGCGTCGGGACTCCAGGCGGCAGCACGCGCGTACTACAACAAGGACGCCGCGGACCTCGACGAGAGCCAGTGCGCCTTCCTCGCGACGCTGCTCAAGGGTGCGAGCTACTACGACCCCGCGGGCGCCCCTGAGGTCGACAAGGTGGCGGCCTCGGCAAAGGCGAACACGGAGCGTGCCAAGGAGCGCTGGAGCTGGATCCTCGACGAAATGGTCAAGGACAAGAAGCTGAGCGCGGCCAAGCGGGCGACGTTCGACGAGTTCCCCATGCCGATCCAGCCGAGGAAGGACGCCAAGCTGGGCGGCCAGACCGGATACCTGGTCGAACTCGCGACCAAGTACTTCCTCGCGCACAACACGGAGAACGTCACCGAGAAGGAACTGGCCCAGGGCGGATACGAGATCCACACGACCTTCGACAGGAAGAAGGTCGCGAGTCTCGAGAAGTCCATCCAGGCGGTCTACAAGGCCGAGATCGACACGGATAAGCGTCCTGACGAGGACACCCACGTCGAGTTCGGTGGCGCGTCGGTGGACACCAAGACGGGCGCCATCGTCGCCACGTACGGCGGCCAGGACGCGACAGAGCACTACACCAACAACGCCGACGCGACCGGTGCGCAGGTCGGCTCGACGTTCAAGCCGTTCGTGCTGGCCGCCGCGATGGAGTACGGGAAGCGCAATCCCGGGCTCCAGAAGGAGCAGAGTGCGTCGGAGCGCACGCCCGTCTCTCCGAAGAGCATGTACAACGGCGACAACAAGCTGAAGATCACCAACTACGACGGCACCGTCTGGTTGAACGACGACAACAAGGAGTGGCTCCAGACCAATGACGGGGACGAGAGCTACGGGGACATCAGCCTCCGCTATGCCATGGAGCGCTCCGCCAACTCCCCGTACGTCCAGCTCGGGATGGACGTCGGCACCGACAAGGTGAAGCAGGCGGCGATCGCCGCGGGGCTGCGCGACGACGAATACATGGCGGATGCGAGTGTCCCTTCCTTCTCCATCGGCACCTCCTCGCCGAGTGCCATCCGGATGGCAGGCTCGTACGCCACCTTCGCCACCAGCGGCAAGCAGCGGGAACCCTTCTCGGTCACCGAGGTCAAGCACGACGGGGCGGTCATCTACCAGCACGAGACGAAGACCGAGCCCGCCTTCCCGAGCGTCGTCGCGGACAACGTGACCGACGTGCTGAAGAACGTCGTCGAGAAGGGGACGGGTAAGCCCGCCCGGATCCCTGGACGCGATGTGGCCGGCAAGACGGGTACCACGGACGGCAACAAGTCGGCGTGGTTCGTCGGCTACACCCCGCAACTGTCCACCGCCGTGAGCATGTTCCGCATGGACGACGACGAGACGAAGAAGAACCGCAAGTTCCTGGAGATGTACGGGACGGGCGGTGAGACCTCCATCCACGGTGCCTCGTTCCCCGCGCAGATCTGGCACGACTACATGACGGAAGCGGTGAAGGGCTCGAAGGTCGTCAGCTTCCCGAAGCCGGAACCGTACGGTGACACGGTCTTCGGCGGTGGCGCGGTCAGTCCCAGCCCCACGCCGAGTCCGACGCCGTCGCCCTCGGAGTCCAGCGAGACGCCGCCGCCGCCGTCTCCCACTCCGTCGTCCCCGTCCCCCACGCCGAGCGAGACGTGCGCGCCGCTCGACTGGGAGTGCAGGAACAACCAGAACGGCGGTACCACCAACGGCAACGGCAACGGCAACGGCACCGAAGGGACCACGGACGGGTCGACCGACGGTGGTACGGACGCCGGCACCACGGACGGTGGTACGGACACCGGGACCTCCGAAGGCACGACGGAGGGTACGACGGAAGGCGACGAGAATGGTCGCGGCGGGATCTTCGGCGGCGGCGGGTAGCACCACCGGGGACGACGCCGTGGCCTCCGGGAAACCCCCTCGGAGACCGGCCGGAGACAGACGATGAGGGCCGCCGCACCTGCCAGGTGCCGGCGGCCCTCGTCGTGTGTCCTGGACGTGGGCCACGCCCGCACACAGCGCCGTGCGGCAGGATGTGCGGCATGCCAAGCGCAGAAGACACGAGCGTGCACCAGGAGCCGTCCGTCGTACCGCCCACGCGACAGGACGAGATCGCCGCGGCGGGCAGCGAACTCATCGGCGGGCCCGCGGGCCGTTGGGCACGGTTCGGAACGGGGCCGCTCACACCGGTCCGCGTCATCGTCCTCGTGGCGATCGGGATGTTCGCACTCGGCATGGTGCAGAAGATCCCCTGCTACGACTGGGCCTGGTTCCGCGGCGCAGGCTCGCAGTACACGCATGCGTGCTACTCCGACATCCCGCACCTCTACGTCGGGCGCGGATTCGCCGACGGCCTCGTGCCCTACGCCGACCGGCTCAGCGGGGACATGGCGTATCTCGAGTACCCCGTCCTCACCGGCCTGTTCATGCAGGTCGCGTCCTGGCTCACGCTGACCCCCTCCTCCGACCCCGTGCAGCAGCGCGAGCAGATGTACTGGATGGTCAACGCGGGCATGCTCATGGTCTGCGCCGTGATCCTCGCGGTCTGTGTCGCCCGCACGCACCGGCGCCGTCCCTGGGACGGACTGCTGGTCGCGCTCGCCCCCGCCTTCGCTCTCACCGCGACGATCAACTGGGATCTGCTCGCCGTCGCGCTGACGGCCGCGGCGATGCTCATGTGGTCCCGCGGGAGGAACCTCGCCTTCGGCCTCCTCATCGGGCTGGCGACCGCCGCCAAGCTCTACCCCGTCCTGCTCCTCGGACCCCTGCTGGTGCTGTGCTGGCGGGCCGGGAAGTGGCGTGCCTACGGCGTGGCGGTCCTCGGTGCGGCGGCCGCCTGGCTGCTGGTCAACCTGCCTGTGATGGCGTACGCCCCGGAGGGGTGGAAGAAGTTCTACACGTTCAGCCAGGAGCGGCAGATCGACTACGGCTCGTTCTGGCTGATCATCACCCAGCGCACCGGACGGCCCATCGACGTGGCCACGGTGAACACGGCCTCGGTCCTGCTGATGATCGTGCTGTGCGCGGGGATCGCCGGACTCGCGCTGACCGCCAGGCACCGGCCGCGCTTCGCCCAGCTGGCGTTCCTCGTGGTGGCCGCCTTCATCCTGACGAACAAGGTCTACTCACCGCAGTACGTGCTCTGGCTGATCCCGCTCGCCGCGCTGGCCAGGCCCCGCTGGAGGGACTTCCTCGTCTGGCAGGCCTGCGAGGTCATGTACTTCCTGGGGATCTGGTTCTACCTCGCCTACACCACGAGCGGCGACAAGCACCAAGGGCTGCCGCAGGACGGCTACCAGGTCGCGATCGCCCTGCACCTGCTGGGAACGCTCTATCTGTGCGCGGTGATCGTCAGGGACATCCTGAGGCCCGAGCGGGATCCCGTACGCCTCGACGGGTCCGACGATCCGTCGGGCGGCGTGCTGGACGGAGCGCCGGACCGGATGGCGCTGATGCAGACGCACGCTCACCCGTCCGGGCACGCGTCACCCGCGGTCGAAGGACCGCGGGTGGAGTGGGGGACCGCCGGCCGGGCGGCCTCGGACTGAGCGGAGTCCGGGCTACCGGTCCACCAGGCGGTCGAACTGGGTGGTCGTGTGGCGCAGATGGGCCACCAGTTCGTCGCCGACCCTCGGCTCCTGGGCGTCCGAGGGAACGAAGAGGATCGACACCTGCATGTGCGGCGGCTCGGCGAACCAGCGCTGCTTGCCCGCCCAGACGAACGGTGACAGGTTGCGGTTGACCGTGGCCAGGCCGGCGCGTGCGACGCCCTTGGCGCGCGGCATCACCCCGTGCAGGGCCTTCGGCGCCTCCAGACCGACGCCGTGGGAGGTTCCGCCGGCGACGACCACCAGCCAGCCGTCGGACGCGGCCTTCTGCTGGCGGTAACCGAACCGGTCGCCCTTGACGACACGCGTGACGTCCAGCACCGCACCGCGGTACTCCGTCGCCTCGTGATCACCCAGCCAGAGCCGCGTACCGATGCGCGCGCGGAAGAGGGTCTGCGGGAACTGCTGCCGCAGGCGGGCCAGTTCCTCGGCCCGGAGGTGGCTGACGAACATCGTGTGCAGGGGCAGCCGGGCGGCACGCAGCCGGTCCATCCAGGAGATGACCTCCTCCACCGCGTCCGAACCGTCCGTACGGTCGAGCGGCAGATGCAGCGCGAAGCCTTCGAGCCGTACGTCCTCGATGGCCGCGTGAAGCTGACCGAGCTCCTCCTCCTTCACACCGTGGCGCTTCATCGAGCTCATGCACTCGATGACCACCCGAGCGCCCACCAGGGCGTGCACGCCGTCAACGGAGGAGACGGAACGGATCACACGGTCGGGGAGCGGTACCGGCTCCTCTCCCCGGCGGAAGGGCGTGAGCACCAGCAGGTCGCCGCTGAACCAGTCCTTGATGCGCGCGGCCTCGTACGTGGTCCCGACGGCCAGTGTGTCGGACCCGAAGCGGATCGCCTCGTCGGCCAGCCGCTCGTGGCCGAAGCCGTATCCGTTGCCCTTGCAGACGGGTACGAGACCGGGGAACTGGTCCAGGACGGACTTCTGGTGCGCCCGCCAGCGCGCGGTGTCGACGTAGAGGGAGAGCGCCATGGCCGGCCCGGAACCTTTCTGGTGGCAGCGGTGTAAGTGAGAGAGAAGAGGAGCTGATGGATGGGGGTCGGGATGCGGTCAGCGGCGCGACATGTACATATCCAGCGCCTTGTGGAGCAGCTTGTTGAGGGGGAAGTCCCATTCACCGACGTATTCGACGGCTTCGCCGCCGGTGCCGACCTTGAACTGGATCAGGCCGAAGAGGTGATCGGTCTCGTCCAGCGAGTCGCTGATGCCGCGCAGGTCGTAGACGGTCGCGCCCATCGCGTACGAGTCGCGGAGCATCCGCCACTGCATGGCGTTGGAGGGCCGGACCTCGCGGCCGATGTTGTCCGAGGCTCCGTAGGAGTACCAGACGTGTCCGCCGACGACGAGCATCGTGGCGGCGGAGAGGTTCACCCCGTTGTGCCGCGCGAAGTACAGGCGCATGCGGTTGGGGTCCTCGGAGTTGAGCACCGACCACATGCGCTGGAAGTACGACAGCGGGCGCGGGCGGAAGTGGTCACGCACGGCGGTGATCTCGTACAGCCGCTGCCACTCGGCGAGGTCCTCGTAGCCGCCCTGGACCACCTCGACACCGGCCTTGTCGGCCTTCTTGATGTTGCGCCGCCAGAGCTGGTTGAAGCCCTTGAGCACGTCCTCGAGGGAGCGGTTGGCCAGCGGGACCTGGAAGACGTAGCGGGGCTGCACGTCGCCGAAGCCGGCGCCGCCGTCCTCGCCCTGCTGCCAGCCCATCTTGCGCAGCCGGTCGGAGACCTCGAAGGCACGCGGCTCGATGTGGCTGGCCTCGACGTCACGCAGCCGCTTCACATCAGGGTCCTGGATGCCGGACTTGATCGCGGCGGAGTCCCAGCGGCGGATGACGACGGGAGGGCCCATCTTCACCGAGAAGGCGCCCTGCTGCTTCAGGTGGGCGAGCATCGGCTGGAGCCACTCGTCCAGGTTGGGGGCGTACCAGTTGATGACCGGGCCCTCGGGGAGGTACGCGAGATAGCGCTTGATCTTGGGCAGCTGGCGGTAGAGCACCAGCCCGGCGCCGACGATCTCGCCGTTCTTGTCGAACCATCCCAGGTTCTCCGAGCGCCATTCGGTTTTCACGTCAGCCCACGCCGGGACCTGGCAGTGACTGGCCGAGGGCAGACTCTGGATGTACGCCAGATGCTGTTCTCGGCTGATGGTCCTCAGGGTCAGGCTCATGCGGGGCGCTCCTCGGCAGGTGTGTCCCCATCGGTCAGGGGCTCCGGCTCTCGCGCCGAAGCCTACTGTGACCGAGGGGCGCCCGGTCTGGCCCGTCTGGACCGGACCGGGCGCCACCCGCGCGGGATCGCCTTGCTGAGCACTGCGCGGGGATGCCGGGCTCGTCGGGCGCCGCTCTGCCGGTCAGGTGATGACACCGCCGAAGAGGCCGCCGTGCGCCATGCCGAGATAGAAGCCGACCGCGGACGCGCCGATCCCCATGATCAGACCGAACCGTTCCCAGGTGGTCCTGGAGATGTACTGCCCGTAGATGCCTGTCAGGATGCCGATCAGCCCGGCCCACGAGCTGATCAGGTGCAGGCTGTGGAACATCGCCGTCACGAACGCGAGGACGCCGAGGACCCCTGTCACCACCATCAGCGCGTCCTGGAGCGGATGCGGCCTGCCGTCCGTCGCGAAGAGGGATCCTGTGGCCGGACGGCCGCGGGCCATCCGGCTGGGCGCCGGCCGGCTGCCGGCAGGGCGGACTGTCTGTGCCATGGAGCACCTCCTGGCGGAAGGGCGGTGCAATGTAGTGCCTCTCACACCGCATCTGTCTTGATTGTGCGCCCTGAACACCGGATTTCAACCGGAAGGCTGTCTGCGGGTACTCTGTACGGTCTGCACCGGTGTCTGCCCTGAGCCAGCACTGCGGCCCCCCTCGACTCTCGAAGACGGGCGTTGTCAGTGGCGGCTGTTTTACTCGGAGACACTGTTGCTTTACGCATCACGACCCTCCTGCCACGGAACGACCGTGGCCGCTGAGTCCAAAGGAGGTGGGTTCCACATGCGTCACTACGAGGTGATGGTCATCCTCGACCCCGATCTCGAGGAGCGAGCAGTCTCCCCGCTGATCGAGAACTTCCTCTCCGTCGTCCGTGAGGGCAACGGAAAGGTTGAGAAGGTCGACACCTGGGGCCGTCGTCGTCTCTCTTACGAGATCAAGAAGAAGCCTGAGGGCATCTACTCGGTCATCGACCTGCAGGCCGAGCCTGCGGTCGTCAAGGAGCTCGACCGACAGATGAACCTGAACGAGTCGGTCCTCCGGACCAAGGTCCTCCGTCCCGAGACCCACTGAGCATCTAGCTCAGTGGTCATCGGGTTCGAGTAGCAAGCAGCCAGAAGCAATCCCCGCCGAGAGGTTCACCCATGGCAGGCGAGACCGTCATCACGGTCGTCGGCAATCTCGTCGACGACCCCGAGCTGCGCTTCACCCCGTCCGGTGCGGCGGTCGCGAAGTTCCGTGTCGCGTCCACTCCCCGCATCTTCGACCGGCAGACCAATGAGTGGAAGGACGGCGAAGGCCTGTTCCTCACCTGCTCGGTCTGGCGTCAGGCGGCGGAGAACGTCGCGGAGTCGCTCCAGCGAGGCATGCGCGTCGTCGTGCAGGGCCGGCTGAAGCAGCGGTCCTACGAGGACCGTGAGGGCGTCAAGCGCACGGTCTACGAGCTGGATGTCGAGGAAGTCGGCCCCAGCCTGAAGAACGCCACAGCCAAGGTCACCAAGACCACCGGTCGCGGTGGCCAGGGCGGCGGCCAGGGTGGATACGGCGGCGGCCAGCAGGGCGGCGGCAACTGGGGCGGCGGTCCCGGTGGCGGTGGCCAGCAGGGCGGCGGCGGTGCTCCCGCCGACGACCCGTGGGCCACCAACGCTCCGGCCGGCGGCCAGCAGGGCGGGGGCCAGCAGGGCGGCGGGGGCAGCTGGGGCGGAAGCTCCGGCGGTTCCGGCGGTTCCGGCGGCGGCTACTCGGACGAGCCGCCCTTCTAGGGCTGCTCGTACCCCCACTTCTTGATCACACAGGAGAAACACCATGGCGAAGCCGCCTGTGCGCAAGCCTAAGAAGAAGGTCTGCGCGTTCTGCAAGGACAAGACCCAGTACGTGGACTACAAGGACACGAACATGCTGCGGAAGTTCATTTCCGACCGTGGCAAGATTCGTGCCCGCCGCGTCACCGGCAACTGCACGCAGCACCAGCGTGACGTCGCCACGGCTGTCAAGAACAGCCGTGAGATGGCGCTGCTGCCCTACACGTCCACCGCGCGATAAGGGAAGGGTGACCGAATCATGAAGATCATCCTCACCCACGAGGTCACTGGCCTCGGTGCCGCCGGCGACGTCGTGGACGTCAAGGACGGGTACGCCCGTAACTACCTGGTTCCGCGTGGCTTCGCCATTCGCTGGACCAAGGGTGGCGAGAAGGACGTGGCGCAGATCCGCCGCGCCCGCAAGATCCACGAGATCGCGACGATCGAGCAGGCCAACGAGATCAAGGCCAAGCTCGAGGCCGTCAAGGTTCGTCTGGCTGTTCGCTCCGGCGACGCCGGCCGTCTCTTCGGTTCCGTCACCCCGGCTGACATCGCCTCGGCGATCAAGTCCGCCGGTGGTCCGGACGTCGACAAGCGTCGCGTCGAGCTCGGCTCGCCGATCAAGACGCTCGGCGGACACCAGGTGTCCGTCCGTCTGCACCCCGAGGTTGCCGCGAAGCTCGGTATCGAGGTCGTTGCTGCCTAAGGGCACAGCTCGTCAGAGCTAGGTGAAGGGCCGCACCGATGGGTGCGGCCCTTCGTCGTTTCACGTGAAACGAGGCGGTGTGCCGCCCTCGCTCGGCTTCCGGGACTTCAGCGAGTGGCTCCCGTGACGATCCACCGGCCGGACCGTGTGCGCAGCCACAGGGTTGCCAGGCGGACGGTCATCATCAACGCCATCGCCCCCCAGAGGGCGGTGAGCCCTCCTCCGAAGTGAGGGACGAGGAGAGCGGCAGGGGCGAAGACGGCCAAAGTCAGGATCATGGCCCAGGCGAGATAGCGTCCGTCCCCGGCGCCCATCAGTACCCCGTCGAGGACGAATACCACTCCGGAGATCGGCTGGGAGAGGGCCACGACCAACAGTGCCGGCAGCAGTGTGTCCTTCACCGATGTGTCGCTGGTGAACAACGGCACGAACAGAGGCCTCGCGAGGACGATCAGTCCCCCCAGAACGACCCCGGAGACGATGCCCCACTGAACCATCCTCCGGCATGCCTCCCGCGCTCCCTGGACGTCGTTCGCCCCCAGATAGCGGCCGATGATTGCCTGGCCCGCGATGGCGATCGCATCAAGCGCGAAGGCTGTGAGACTCCACAGCGACAGGATGATCTGGTGTGCTGCGATATCGGTGTCGCCGAGGCGTGCGGCGACGGCGGTCGCGATCATCAGTACCGCCCTCAAGGAGAGCGTGCGGATCAGCAGGGGCATGCCTGCCTGGGCGCTGGCCCGGATTCCTGCGAAGTCGGGGCGAAGCGATGCCCCGTGCTTGCGGGAGCCACGGACCACGACGATCAGATAGGCGAGCGCCATGCCCACCTGGGCGATGACGGTCCCCCAGGCGGATCCCGCGATGCCCAGACCGGCACCGTAGACGAGACCGACATTGAGGGCGCCATTGGCCGCGAAGCCGCCGATGGCGACGTAGAGAGGGGTTCGGGTGTCCTGCAGTCCGCGCAGTACTCCGGTCGCGGCGAGCACCACGAGCATCGCGGGGATCCCCAGGCTGGAGATCCGCAGATAGGTGGTGGCGTACGGGGTCGCCGTGTCGGAGGCGCCGAAGATCTCCACCAGCCACGGTGCCAGGGGGAGTGTCACGGCGACGACCGCACCGCCGATCAACAGGGCGAGCCAGATGCCGTCCATGCCTTGGCGGATGGCTGAGGCCAGATCCCCTGCGCCGACCTGGCGGGCCACGGCTGCCGTGGTGGCGTAGGCCAGGAAGACGAAGATGCTCACCGCGGTGGTCAGCAGGGCGGCGGCGATCGCCAGGCCGGCCAGTTGCGGAGTGCCGAGATGGCCGACGATGGCGCTGTCGACCATGACGAAAAGCGGCTCGGCGACGAGTGCGCCGAAGGCAGGGACGGCGAGTGCGATGATCTCGCGGTCATGGCGGCGACGGGATGGCGGCTGGGCAGGGGGCGCCTGGATCATGAGGGTCAATCTAATCTTCCACAGGTAAGAGATGCAATGCACCTGTGAGCCTTACACCGCCTCGGTTCGGCGGCAGGACGGAAGGTCGTTTGCGGTGATCTTGGGCCGACGGCAAAAGTTTTTCTCCCCCACAGCCGGTGGATGGAGAAACGCCAGGTCAGGCCGTCCTTCGAAGGCTCCGTATGAGTTTGTCCACAGTGCTGTCCCCTGGTCCGTGCACAGGATCCGACGGGTTCTCCACAGCATCTGGTCCGTCGTCCACATGCCCTGTGGATAACCAGATTGGCTGACGGTGCGGACCGGCCTACCGTGGTGCGGCGCCCGCACTCCGTTCCGGCTTGGAAGTCCGCAGAACCTGACGCGCCGGAACCGGAGTCGGGCGTCTTGTTTGTCGGTGCCGTGCCGTAAGAAAGAGTGGCACGGTTAGGTCCGCGAAGCGGACGGGAGGAGGTGGCCCGGTGAGCATTCCCGAGCCTTTGGACGACCCCTGGGCCGATGTCGGTCCCAGCGACCGTCTGCCCGTTTCCCGTCAGCGCCGCGGAGAGGGCAAGGGGCGCGACGAGCAGCACGAGCGGGGCCGGGAGAGCGGCTGGGACGGTGGGTCGTCGGGCTTCGAGCGGGTGCCTCCGCAGGATCTCGACGCCGAGCAGTCCGTCCTCGGCGGCATGCTGCTCTCCAAGGACGCCATCGCCGACGTCGTGGAGATCATCAAGGGGCACGACTTCTACCGTCCGGCCCACGAGACCGTCTACACGGCGATCCTCGACCTCTACGCCAAGGGCGAGCCGGCCGACCCGATCACGGTGGCGGCCGAACTGGTCAAGCGCGGCGAGATCACCAAAGTCGGCGGGGCTCCGTACCTGCACACCCTGGTCCAGTCCGTTCCGACCGCGGCCAACGCTTCGTACTACGCGGAGATCGTCCACGAGCGGGCGGTGCTGCGGCGTCTCGTCGAGGCCGGTACGAAGATCACCCAGATGGGATACGCGGCCGACGGTGACGTCGACGAGATCGTCAACTCGGCGCAGGCGGAGATCTACGCCGTCACGGAACAGCGCACCAGCGAGGACTACCTCCCGCTCGGCGACATCATGGAGGGTGCTCTCGACGAGATCGAGGCCATCGGTTCCCGCAGCGGTGAGATGACGGGTGTACCGACCGGATTCACGGATCTCGACGCCCTGACCAACGGGCTGCACCCCGGTCAGATGATCGTCATCGCGGCACGCCCCGCCATGGGTAAGTCCACACTCGCCCTGGACTTCGCCCGGGCCTGCTCGATCAAGAGCAACCTGCCGAGCGTGATCTTCTCCCTGGAAATGGGGCGCAACGAGATCGCGATGCGCCTCCTGTCCGCCGAGGCCCGGGTCGCCCTCCACCACATGCGCTCCGGCACCATGACCGACGAGGACTGGACGCGGCTCGCCCGCAGGATGCCGGACGTCTCGGCCGCTCCGCTCTACATCGACGACTCGCCGAACCTCTCGATGATGGAGATCCGCGCGAAGTGCCGTCGCCTCAAGCAGCGCAACGACCTCAAGCTCGTGGTCATCGACTATCTGCAGCTGATGCAGTCCGGTGGGGCCAAGCGCGCCGAGAGCCGTCAGCAGGAGGTCTCGGACATGTCCCGAAACCTCAAGCTCCTCGCCAAGGAGCTGGAGCTTCCCGTCATCGCCCTCTCCCAGCTGAACCGTGGCCCCGAACAGCGCACGGACAAGAAGCCGATGGTCTCCGACCTCCGTGAGTCCGGTTCCATCGAGCAGGACGCCGACATGGTGATCCTGCTGCACCGCGAGGACGCGTACGAGAAGGAGTCTCCGCGCGCGGGAGAGGCCGACCTGATCGTGGCCAAGCACCGTAACGGCCCGACGGCGACGATCACTGTGGCCTTCCAGGGCCATTACTCCCGTTTCGTGGACATGGCCCAGACCTGACGCACGCGGCACGGAGGCCGGAGGCGGCCGCCGGCCGGTCGTCCCGCCCGAGGCCCTCAGCGGCCCGGTCTCACCGGCCCGGTCCCTGCCGGTTTCCTGGTGCCGGCGAAGCGGGTGAGGGATCGGCACCGCCCGGAGAGACAGACAGGGCGGTGAGCGCACCAGCCCTCACCGGCTGAGGCCGGCCGCCTTGATGTCTCGTCGGGCGAGAACGCCCTCGCAGCGGTCGGCCATCTGCCGCAGTGCGTCCTTCCGGTCACGCCTGGAGAGCCGGTCGAGGTAGGTGTGGCCGGCGAGGTGATCGCTCTCGTGCTGCAGACACCGGGCGAAGTAGCCCGTGCCTTCGATGACGAGGGCGTTGCCGTCCATGTCGAACCCGCGAACGACGGCACGATCGGTGCGGGGGACCACCATGCGGGCCCCGGGCACGGACAGGCATCCCTCGTAGTCGTCGACGAGTCGGCGGCCACCGGGATCGGGCAGGTCCAGGACCGGGTTGACGAGGTGACCGACGTGCCGGATCCCGTAGTCGTCCCGGCAGTCGTACACGAACAGCCTCAGGCCGACGTCCACCTGGTTGGCAGCCAGGCCGGCGCCGTCCGCCACGTACATCGTCCGGAACATGTCGTCGATCAGCGCCGACAGATCGCGGGAGCCGAACTCGGTCACCTCCACGCACGGACGGTTCAGGATCTCCTCACCCACCACCGTGACCCGGCGCACCGAACCCCGTTCCCCCTCCGGGGACAAGGCCGGATACGAGTCGACCGGGCGGCCGTGAAGCCGGACGCGCCGATCGGTGGGACGGGGCTGCTCGTGCCGAACTGACATGGTTGCGGCCTCCTTATCGGCGCGCTGTGTAACGTAGCCGAGTTTCCAGAGCGGCTGAAGAGGACGACGACCCACCGAGCGCGCGGGCGCACAGGACGGTGCGCGGGCAGCCCGATGCGTTGCCTGTGCAGCGCAACCGGTCGGGCGCGCGGACGGTGACGGTCCAGGTCCACGGTTCGCGCGGCGTGCCGTGTGCCGGCGCTGCTGCTCTCGGGAGGTTCCCGGCCAACCGCGTTGTCGCCCCTCTGCAGGTTGGCCAGGCGGACGACGCACGGGCCATCCTTGGGCATGACCTCTTCCGAAGTTCTGCTTCCCACCACCCGGCGGGCCCTGTTGCACCGCATCGCCACCGCTCAGGCCGAAGGACGGACGCCCTCCCTGGTCGCCGCGGTCCAGCGGGGCGGACAGATCGGTTGGAGCGGTGCGCGCAGCTGCGTGGACGGCCACGAACCCGATGGCGACACGCAGTTCAGGATCGGCTCCATCACCAAGACGTTCACCGCGGTGCTGGTGATGCGCCTGCGTGACGAAGGACTGCTGGATCTGGACGATCCGCTGGAGAAGCACCTGCCGGGCACGGATGCCGGGCAGACCACTGTGTTCCAACTGCTGGGCCACAGCGGGGGACTGGCGGCCGAGACGCCCGCTCCGTGGTGGGAGAGGACGCCGGGCGCCACCCGCCCGGAGCTTGCGGATGTGCTGGGCGAGAAGCCGTCGGTCCACCCGCCGGGCCATCGGCACCATTACTCCAACCCCGGTTACACGCTGCTCGGTTCCCTCGTGGAGAGGCTGCGCGGTGCCTCCTGGGCCGAGGTCCTGCGCCGCGAGATTCTGGAACCCCTGGGGATGGACCGGACGACCACCCAGGCGCATGCCCCGCACGCGGGAGGCTGGGCCGTTCACCCGTGGGCCGACGTGATGCTGCCGGAGCCTGCCGAGGACCTCGGTCTGATGGCGCCGGCCGGTCAGCTCTGGTCGACCACCGACGATCTGCTCCGCTTCGCCGCCTTCCTGGCCCAGGGCGACGAACGCGTGCTGTGCGCCTCCTCGGTCGTGGAGATGCGCGCTCCGGCCGCGCCTTCTGAGGCGGGCGACTGGGCAGGGGCGTACGGCCTCGGGCTGCAGGTCGTACGGCGTGGCAGCCGCACTCTCCTCGGTCACTCGGGGTCGCTCCCCGGTTTCCTGGCGACGCTGTGGTTCAGCGTCGAGGACGATGTGGCGGTCGTGGTGCTGTCGAATGCCACCTCAGGCCCGCTGATCGGCACAGTCGCCGCGGACCTCCTGCAGATCGTCGCCGACGCGGAGCCCAGGATCCCTGAGCCCTGGCGGCCCCTGCCCGAGTTCGACGAAGAGCTGCTGGCGCTGACAGGGCCCTGGTACTGGGGCACGCAGGTGCACGGGCTGAAGCTCATCGCGGACGGTGGACTCGAGTTCCAGCCGTTGCGGGGCGCCGGCCGCGGAGCCCGGTTCCGGGCGCGACCCGACGGAACCTGGACGGGGCTCGACGGCTACTACGCGGGGGAGACGCTCAGGATCGTGCGCGCTGCGGACGGCACGGTGGACCACCTCGATCTGGGGTCGTTCGTCTTCACCCGGGAGCCCTACGACCGGAGCGCGGCCGTTCCCGGCGGCGTGGACGCGGGCGGTTGGCGTGGGCTCGGCGCCTGAGCAGGGCGAGCGGGCGGGTTTCACGTGAAACGCGATAAGCGAAACGCGATACGTGAAGCGCGATACGTGAAGCGCGATACGTGAAGCGCGATACGTGAAGCGCGATACGTGAAGCGTGAGACGCGATACATGAAGCGTGAGACGACAGACGCGAGACGCGAGACGACGGATGTGAAGGCTGCACGGCCGGTCCCAGGCACCCCCCGCCCCCAAGGGCCCCGGAGGGGAATCAGGACGTCAGCGCGCGTTCCAGGGGCGTACGGAAGCGTGGGGTGATGCGAGTCGCGCCCACCCATGCCGACAGTCGGGCCGCCTCCGCCTCGATGAGGTGCGAGGCGTCCCGTCCTACGTCGGACAGCAGGCGCCAGACCACCTCGCCGTCTTCGCGCTGGGCCCATCCGCCCACGATGCCGCCGTCGCACCACACCGTGGGGCCTACGTTGCCGGCGCGGTCGAACAGTGCGGTCCGGTGATCAGAGGGCAGATGGAAACCCCGGTCCGCCCAGCCCATCGCGCTCGGGTCCAGGCCTGGCAGCAGTGCTACCCAGGGCTCCGGAGACGGCTCGGTGGCCAAGTCCCCAGGGGCGACCCAGCCGACGGCCCCGCTGTCGAGCAGGACCTCCTCGGCGCCGGCGGAAGCCAGGGCCGTGCGCGTCTCACGGACGCCCCAGCCCGTCCACCACTTCAGGTCGGCCTCGGTGGCCGGACCGTAGGAACGCAGCCACCGTCGGGTGACCTCCGTACGTGCCGCGGCGGGGTCCGACACGGGCCAGGCCTCGGCGGCCGTCCAGCGGAACTGGCTGGAGGTCCAGGAGCCGCGTGGCCGGTCCCGCCGGATTCGCCCGTCGGCGGCGAGGACACGGATGACCCGGGAAGCCACGCCCTGCACCGCCTCCTGCTTCGTACCGGGGAAGATGGTGATCTTGGTGCGAAGAGCGGGTACGGCTTTGGAGAGCTCGCTCCCCGTGGCATGCCCTCGTGCGGTCAAGGCCGCGAGTGTCAGCCGCTCGGTGTCGGCGAGCCACCGCTCGTCCAGGCCGTTGCCGTCCTCCCGCAGGTGCTTGACGAGTCTGCGGCGTTCCTTCGTCGCGACCGCCCTCGCGTTCGACGCGTCGACGAAGGGGGCGACGTCCGTGGACATGGTGAACAAGGTGTTGCGCATGGAGAGCAGCCGCACCAGCGAGACATCCTCGTAGAGTGCTCGCTCCACTGCGGCGACCCCGGGATCGGTCAGCCGCGCGCAGGCGGAGAGGTAGACGGTGGCGGCGTCGGTCGCGTGGAGGGCGACCACCGCGTCGGCCACCGCGACGGGGGAGCCGGCGTGCGCGGAAGGGGTAAGCAGGTGCCGTCGGCCGATCCGGATCCTGCGCTGTTCGTCGGTGATGCGGTCCATGCGATCTCCTGGCGGCCGGATCTGCCCGGCATCCGCGGTTCAGAGTACGAGTTTGAACCCCACGTGGCTCGCTGTGAAGCCGAGCCGCTCGTAGAAGCGGCGGGCGTCGGTGCGGACGGCGTCCGACGTCAGCTGCACCAACTGGCAGTCCTGACGCCTGGATTCGTCGACCGCCCACTGGATCAGCTGGGTGCCGAGACCGCTGCCGCGCTCATCGGCGTGCACGCGGACACCTTCGATGACGGAGCGGGTCGCGCCACGCCGGGACAGCCCGGGAATGATCGTGAGCTGGAGGGTCCCCACGACGCGCTCCTCGTGCACCGCCACGACCAGGTGTTGATGTGGGTCTTCGGCGAGGCGGTGGAAAGCCGCGTGATAGGGGTCGAGGTCGTCCGGAGACTCTCGCTGCGCACCCAGCGGGTCGTCGGCGAGCATGGCCACGACCGCGGGGATGTCGGTGAGTGCTGCGGGGCGTATGTCGAGATCGCTCATGATCGGCAGACTACGCAAGACCGCCGGTACGGGCCGGGATCTTCAGCGCTTCCACCGTCCGGACCAGCGGGGCGAGCTCAGAGTTCTCGGCGGCCTCGTCGAGCGCGGCCCGGAGCGCGGTGTCGTTGGTCGGCCTGGCCTCGTTCAGCAGGGTGAGGCCCGCTTCGGTGACGTCGGTGTAGATGCCGCGCCGGTCCGTGTCGCACAGGTACCGCGTGAGCAGTCCGCGGTCCTCGAGCCGGGTGACGAGCCGGGTGGTCGCGCTCTGGCTCAGCACCACGGCGTCGGCCACCTGCTTCATCTGCAGGTGGCCACCCGTCCCGCTGTGCTGGCGGCTCAGGACGTCGAGGAGGGAGAACTCACGCGCGCTGAGGCTGTGGCGGGATTGCAGGGCCCGTTCGATGCGGGCCTCGATCTTCCCGTGGAGCAGAGAGAGGGCGCACCAGCTCTGGGCGAGGGCCGTCAGTGCGGGATCTGTCGCTGTCATGGGTCTCTCCTCCGTGCGGGAGCTGATTGCCTCCAGGATAGGGCACGTGCGCAATAGCCCGCGCTTGCAATTAATGAGCGTCTGCAATTAATGTGGGCGCTCGTAAGGCGCAGACGCAATCTTCAGGAAGGTGAACCATGCCGCTCGCACTCCTCGCCCTCGCCATTGGGGCATTCGGTATCGGAACCACCGAGTTCGTCATCATGGGGCTGCTTCCCGACGTCGCGACGGACTTCCACGTGTCGATCCCGGCCGCTGGATTCCTGGTCACGGGCTACGCACTGGGCGTGGTCCTCGGCGCTCCTCTCATGACCGTCCTGGGCACCCGGGTGACCAGGAAACGGATGCTGATGCTCCTCATGGGCCTGTTCATCGTGGGAAACGTAGTGTCCGCGCTCGCACCCGTCTTCGGCGTGATGCTCGCCGGACGCGTGATCGCCTCGCTCGCCCACGGAGCCTTCTTCGGTATCGGCTCCGTCGTGGCCGCGGACCTGGTCGCTCCGGAGAAGAAGGCCGGTGCCATCGCCATGATGTTCACCGGGCTCACCGTGGCCAACGTCGTGGGGGTGCCGCTGGGGACGTTCATCGGCCAGAACTTCGGCTGGCGCGTCACGTTCGTCGTCGTCGCCGCACTCGGCGTCCTGGGCCTTCTCGGTGTGGCGAAGCTCGTGCCCGATCAGCCGAAGCCCCAGGGTGTGCGGATCCGGCACGAACTGGCCGCGTTCCGCAACGTCCAGGTGCTGCTGGCCATGGCGATGACGGTTCTGGGCTTCGGTGGCGTCTTCGCCGCCATCACCTACATCACTCCGATGATGACGGAGACCGCCGGCTACGCCACATCATCCGTCACCTGGCTGCTGGTCCTCTTCGGGCTCGGCATGGTCGGCGGGAATCTGCTCGGAGGAAGGTTCGCGGACCGCCGCCTGATGCCGATGCTGTACGTGTCGCTCGGCGCGCTCGCCATTGTCCTGGCCCTGTTCACGCTGACCGCACACAACAAGATCGCAGCCGCGGTGACCATCGTCCTCATCGGAGGGCTCGGCTTCGCGACCGTACCGCCGCTGCAGAAGCGGGTGCTCGATCACGCTGCGGGGGCTCCCACTCTGGCCTCGGCCGTCAACATCGGAGCCTTCAACCTCGGTAACGCGCTCTCGGCGTGGCTCGGCGGGATCGTCATCGCGGCGGGGCTCGGATACACCGCACCCAACTGGGTCGGTGCCGTACTCGCGGCGTCGGCACTGGTTCTGGCCGTACTCTCCGGGGCGATCGAGCGCCGGACGGTCACCGGTGGCCGACTGGTGTCCGCGCACGTCCCGGGGCCTGCCGCAGGCGCCGACCCAGGCGCCGACCCAGGCGCCGGCCCCGGCGCCGACGAGTCGGTCCCCGTGGCTTCAGCACCGATCCCGCAGCGATGAAGAGAGGCGTGGCCGCGGCCGCCGAGGGTGCGATGGTCAGGTCTGCGCCGGTCGTACCCCGGCCCGCGGCCTCGCTGATGCCTGGGCGGAGTGAGAGGGCGGCTCAGCGCCTTGCCGAACGGGTCGCTTGAGCGGTTTCACGTGAAACAAGACGCCGAGCGCTGGCGGTGAGGGCCTCCGGCAGCGGGAGCATCACCGCTACCGGCCTCGGCGTACACGCGGTGCGCGGCCTGCTCGCCGACCGTCCGGTCCCGGGCGCCGGGGTGTCGCCCGGACCGTCGTGCGGCGTGACAGTGGCCGTGCCCCAGCTCGGCTTCGGCATGCCAGTAGCCGTGCCTCTGCCCAGCTCGGCTTCAGCGTGCCAGTGGCCGTGTCTCAGCCCAGGTCCGGCGCGTGCATCGCGCGTACGCCCTCGATGTTGGCGTCCAGGTAGTGCCGCAGGGAAAGGGGTACGAGGTGCACGGCAGCGATTCCGACGCGGCTGAAGGGCACGCGGACCACCTCGTACTCCCCGCGCGGTTCGTCGATCTCCGGTCCGTGCCGAAGCGACAGGTCCATCGACGCTAGGTGGCAGACGAAGAAGTGCTGAACCTTCACGCCTTTGACTCCGCCGCCGGCGATGTGCTCGACGGTGTCGACGAAGCAGGGCACGACATCGACGATCTTGGCGCCGAGTTCCTCGTCGACCTCGCGATGAAGCGCGTCGACGACGGTGGCATCCTCGGGCTCGACCCCGCCACCAGGTGTGAGCCAGTACGGGTCGACACCGGGCTTGGTGCGCTTGATCAGGATGAGGTCATCGCCGTCGAGCAGGACGGCGCGTGCGGTGCGCTTGACCACGGGGCGTTCGGTCATGGCAAGAGAGTGGCCCAGGAAACCCGATCTGAAACTCCTCCCGGGCGACCGGTCACCAGTCCACAGCGGCACGCACCAGCCACTCGTGCGCCCGTGCGATGTGCGGGAGACCCAGTGTGCCGGTCCTCGCGATGAGGAAGTACGTGCGCAGCGGTGGCACGGGAGGGTCGAGCAGCGCCACCACCTCACCCCGCTCCAGCGCGGCCTCACAGAGATAGCGCGGGAGCACGGCGAGGCCGGCACCCGCTGCCGTGCACTCCAGGACCGCGCGGAGGTCGGGTGCGATCACGGCGGCGGCAGCCGCGGGCCGGCCGTCGAATACGGACGCCCAGTAGCGGGAGACCAGGGGAAGGCTCTCGTGCACCTCGACCACCGGCAGCTGCTCCAGCAGCACCGGGCCCTTGTGCCGCAGCGCTCCGGGGCCCAGGCGTGCTGCCCAGCGCGGCGCGGCGATCAGTACATGCTCTTCGTCGCAGAGGGTGGTCGACGTCAGCAGTCCACCGCGCGGACGAGCCGTGGTGATGGCCAGATCATGATGTCCGGCCGCCAGCCCCTCCAGTGTTTCCTCGGTGTTGGCGACGAAGGTGCTGCGCAGCGCGAGCCCTTGGGAGGCCAGCGGGGTGAGGGCGGGCAACGCCCGTAGGGAGACGAATTCGGGTGGCCCCGCCAGGTGCAGCGTCCGTACCCCCGACGCCTCGTCGAGCCCCGCCTCGACGATGTCGACCAGTGCGTCGAGATGCGGGGCCGCCCGGTGGGCCAGTTCGTCGCCGACGGTGGTCGGGGTCACCCCTCGGGCTCTGCGCAGGAAGAGCGGGCGGCCCAGCTGTCTCTCCAGGGTCCTTATCTGCGAGGTGACGGCAGGCTGGGAGAGCCCGAGCAGGGCGGCGGCCCGGGTGAAGGATCCTGCCCGGTGCACCGTGACGAACGTCCGCAACAGGGCCAGGTCCATGGTCAGCCCCCCATCTAGGCGTGACGCTGCGCCGTCCCGCACCGCCCTTCGCGACCGCCCCAACTATAAAAATGTCGATAGGCCGCTGTCGCTACTGTGATTGGACACTGACGCAGAGTCAATTAGCCTTGTCGAGACGGTTCCAGGCGCCGGAACCGGGGTGGTCCGAGCCACGAGGGGGGAGGCTCGGACCACCCGTCCCGAGCAGGACCGGTCCGGTGGACGGGGACGCCCGTCCCGGACCGGTCCTGCCAGGACCGCGAGGGCCGGTCAGCGCACGGACCCCGCCAGCGCGCGTTCCACGTCCGCCAGCAGGTCCTCGGGGTCCTCGGCGCCGACCGAGAACCGGATGAAGCCCTCCGGCACCGCATCCCCTCCCCACCGCGCCCTGCGCTCGGCGGTGGAGCGCAGGCCGCCGAAGCTGGTCGCGTCGTCGACCAGCTGGAGTGCCGCGAGGAAGCGCTCAGCGGTCTCCTTGTCCGCCAGCACGAACGACACCACCGAACCGAAGCGCCGCATCTGGCGCACCGCGACCGGGTACGAGGGGTCGCTGGGCAGGCCCGGGTAACGCAGCCCCGTCACGTCCGTCCGCCCGGCCAGGGCCTCGGCGAGCTTCAGGGCCGTCCCGCACTGGCGGTCGATCCGCAGCTGCAGCGTGGCCAGGGAGCGGTGGGCGATCCAGGCCTCCATGGGCCCCGGAATCGCGCCGACCACCTTGCGCCAACGTCGCACTCCCGCGGTGAGCCCGGGATCCCGGCACGTCACATGACCGAGCAGGATGTCCCCGTGTCCGGTCAGGCCCTTGGTGTCGCTGGCGACCGAGAAGTCCGCCCCCAGACCGAGGGGGCGCTGGCCGAGAGGGGTGGCCAGGGTGTTGTCGACCGCGACCAGCACACCCGAGGCGTGGGCGGCCCCGACGAGTCTGCGCACATCGCAGACGTCGAGCCCGGGGTTGGACGGTGTCTCGATCCACAGCAGCTTCGCCCCGTCCAGGACCTCCAGCTGGCCGTCGCCGCCGGTCGGCGCCGTCCGCACCTCGACGTCGTACGCCTCCAGTTGCTCCCGCACCAGCGGGAGTGCCTGATAGCCGTCGTCGGGCAGGACCACGACGTCGCCCGCCCGTACCTGGGACAGGAGCACTGCCGAGACGGCGGCCATCCCGGAGGCGAAGACCGTGGTCCCGACCGGCTCCCCCGGCGCCTCCAGCTCGCCGATGGCGCGCTCCAGGTGGGTCCAGGTCGGATTCGTGTCCCGGCCGTAGGTATAGGGGCCGACCGGTTCGCCGGACAGATGGAAGTGCGCGGCGAAGACCGGGCCGGGAAGGGTGGGCTCGTACTGCTCCGGTTCGGGGAGGCCCGCCCGTACGGACCTTGTCCCGTCGCCCATGGGTTTCATGGTGGTCTCCTCGTCTCCCAGGTGTTGACCGGTCCGTTCCGGGCCGTGTGCATCGGGGCAGGTCAGTCCTCGTCGGGCAGGACCACGTTGAGCGCCCAGGACACGACGGAAATGATCAGCCCGCCCAGGACCGCGGTCCAGAAGCCGTCGACATGGAAGTTCAGATCGAAGAGGCCGGCCAGCCATGAGGTGAGCATCAGCATGAGGGCGTTGACCACGAGCGTGATCAGCCCGAGTGTCAGGATGAACAGCGGCAGTGTCAGGAGCTTCACCACAGGCTTGACGACGAAGTTCACCACGCCGAACAACAGGGCCACCACGATCAGCGCCAGTACCTTGCGCCCTGTGTTGTCACCCGTCAGCGTGATGTCGCTGAGCAACCAGATCGCTACGGCCAGCGCACCCGCGTTGGCGATCGTCTTGACTACGAAATTCTTCATGTGTCTGATCGTGGCAGACGTGATCGGTGGCGGACACCGGCAGGACAGAGCAGCACAGGCGCGAGGGGCGGACGGACGATGAAGGCATTCAGACTGGACGAACTGGAGGCGGAGCGCGCCGCCAACGACGGCGCCTATCTGCAGTTCATCCGGGAGCGCAACATGTCCGTCGGCCTGTACGCCCTGGACGCCGGTGCGCTCGATCCTCAGCAGCCGCACAAGCAGGACGAGGTGTACTTCGTCGTCAGCGGGCGCGCCTCGATCACGGTCGGCATGGAGACCACCCAGGTCGGGCGGGGGAGCGTCGTCTACGTCCCCGCGGGGGCGGCCCACAAGTTCCACCACGTCACCGAGGACCTCAGAGTCATGGTGGTCTTCTCCCCGCCGGAGGGCTGAGCAGGCCTCCCGGAGGTTCCGCCGGTACGGGACCCGGGCCCGATGTTCCCTAGGGGATCGTTCAGGGGACTTCAAGGGCTCCCGGGCCCCCGCCGGCCACCCCGGCGCCTCTAGCATCGAGGAAGGAACTCACAGAGACGAGGTAGCGGCGATGGCGGTGCGGGAGATTTTCGCGGGGATGCCCTGGTGGGTGAAGTGGGTAGCGGTGCCACTCATCGCGATCGTCGTGTTCGGCGGCCTGATCGCCAGCGTGGTCGGGTTCGTCATCGGGCTGCTGTTCAAGGTGCTGGTCTTCGTCGTCCTCGTGGGCGGTCTGATCTTCGTCGTGCGGAAGTTCATGTCCTCGTCCGAGCGAAGTGACTGGTAGGAACGAACGGCGGGCGGCGGGTGGTGGATCATGCGGTGCCGGGGGCCCGCATGACAGGTCGTTCATTCGGCCGTTAGCCCAGCGGAGCTAAGTCCAGGACGAAACCTCTCCCGTGACTGTGCGTGCCGATACAGTGGCGTACCGCTGCCGCCAGCTGGGAAATGACGGTCCGTCATCATCCTGCCCAGTGGTTTGTGCGACCGTCCGGTCTCCGGACCCCAGGCTCGCGGCGGGCCCGTGGGGGCGGCCCCCGCGGGAGGGCTGACAGCCCGTCACCATGCCTGGGGGTGACCTGTGACCACGGCATCGAGTACCGCTGTCCCGACGTTGATCGGTTCGGTTCAGCGGGCGCTGAGACTTATGGAGGCTGTGGGCACCCATCGGGACGGGGCGCCGGCGAAGCAGCTCGCCCGGGAGGCCGGACTTCCCCTCCCCACCGCCTATCACCTGCTGCGGACCCTGACCCATGAGGGCTATCTGCGCAGGGAGAACGGCGTCTTCCTGTTCGGGGCCGCGGCCGAACGTCTGGGCGGCGGCCCGGCTACCCCGCGTCCCGGGGTGATCGTCGATTCCCTCGCCCACTGGGCGGACGTCATCGGGGCTCCCGTGTACTGCGCCCTGTACAAGGATGGCGAGATCGAGATGGTCGCCGTCGCCGACACCCCTGCCGTTCCCGCTGTCCGCGAGTGGGCCTCGTTCCGCGAGACGGGTCATGCCCACGCCCTCGGACAGTGCCTCCTGGCCCAGCTCGACGAGCGGGAGCGTGAGGATCACCTGGACCGGCACCCCGTGCGTCCGCTGACGCGTTACTCCGTAAGGGACCGTCAGGCGCTCCTGCGCCGACTGCGGTCGATGAAACATACGGAACCTGTCGTCGAACGGCAGGAGTACGTCATGGGGACGGTCTGTGCGGCCATTCCGATCACTGTCGGTAGTGCCGTGGCGGCGATGGCTGTTTCTCTCCCACTGCACCAAGAAGAACGGTTGCTCCCCGCAGTCGAACAACTACGCTGTGAAGTGACCACTCTGTTGCGCTCGTTCGTGTTCTCTATCAGTATCTGAAAAATCACTCCTTGTGATCTGCTATCGCGTGCATCACGATGGCGTCAATAGGGCCATGGGGGATCATTCCTGGCCAGTTTCATCTACTGCGGGGTTGAACGATGCGCGAGTCGGTTCAAGCAGAGGTCATGATGAGCTTCCTCGTCTCCGAGGAGCTCTCCTTCCGTATTCCGGTGGAGCTCCGGTACGAGGTCAGTGATCCATATGCGATCCGGATGACCTTCCACCTGCCAGGTGACGCCCCCGTCACCTGGGCATTCGGCCGTGAGCTGCTGCTCGACGGTCTCAACAGCCCCAGTGGTGACGGCGATGTGCACATCGGCCCGACCGATCCCGAGGGGCTGTCGGATGTGCACATCCGCCTTCAGGTCGGCGCCGACCGTGCGCTCTTCAGGGCCGGCACGGCGCCTCTGGTGGCATTTCTCGACCGGACGGACAAGCTGGTGCCACTGGGGCAGGAGCACACGCTGGGTGACTTCGACGGCAATCTGGAAGAGGCACTGGGTCGCATCCTCGCCAAGGAGCAGAACGCCGGCTGAAGAGGAAGGTCCGGCCGTTCATCGGACACCGGGGGCCCGTGGTGACGCGTCCGGTGTCCCGGCTCACGTCTTGCGGCGTCGGCCCCTCCCGGTCCGTGCGGGTGCAGGAGCCGCGGCTTCCGCGCCGAGCCCCGTGCGGTCCGCGGAGACCACCAGGGCCGCGAGCACCGTCGTCACCGGCACCGAGGCGACCAGCCCGATCGATCCGACCAGCGTCCTGACGATCTCCTCCGCGACCAGTTCGCTGTTGGCCACCGTGCCCACGCTGCTCTGCGCGATCGAGAAGAGCAGCAGCAGAGGGAGCGCCGCGCCCGCATAGGCGAGCACGAGCGTGTTGACGACGGACGCGATGTGGTCGCGCCCGATCCGGATGCCCGCCCGGTAGAGCCCTCGCACGCCCATCGTCGGGTCGGCCTGGTGCAGTTCCCACACCGCCGACGTCTGGGTGACGGTCACGTCGTCGAGGACGCCGAGGGAGCCGATGATCACCCCGGCCAGCAGAAGGCCGCTCATGTCGATGTCCGGATACAGCCCGTGGATGAGGCCGGTGTTGTCGTCCGTGTTGCCGGACAGGCCGGCCCAGCCGATGAACAGGGAGCCCAGCAGCCCGATCAGCAGCAGCGAGATGAGGGTGCCGATCACGGCCACGGAGGTGCGGGCTGTCAGGCCGTGGCAGGTGTAGAGGGCGATCAGCATGATGGCACTGGCCCCGATCACCGCGACGACCAGCGGGTTCGATCCCTGCAGGATCGCCGGGAGGATGAACAGGGTCAGCACGCCGAAGGAGACGGCGAGCGCGATCAGTGCCATCAGTCCGCGAAGCCTGCCCACCACCACCACCGCGAGGGCGAAGATCCCCGCGAGCAGCGCCATCGGGACCGTGCGGTCCACATCGGTCACCGAGTACTGCAGGTCCCGGGGCGCGTCCGGCGCGTAGGCCACGACCACTCCCTGGCCCTCCCGCAGTTGGCGCGGCGCGTCGGGCTGGACGACCTCGACGAACGTACGGCCCTTGTCCTCACCGGTGGTCACTTCGATCGTTGCCTTCTTGCACTCCCCCGACTGCTCGTCGACGGCTTCCCGTCCCGAGGGAGTGGAGGTGTCGCCCGTCGGAGGTACCTGCGAGGCGTTGACATCCGCGCAGTCGACCGCGACGACCTTCGTCACCCGCCCGTCCTGGGTCTGCCGGTCGAAGCCGACACCCGTGCGTTCATGGGCGGGTGCCCCTCCCGGCCAGAACGCCACCAGGCCGACCAGTACCGCTGCGGCGAAGGGGATCACCACGGCGGCGATGACCTTGCGCAGGTGCTTGGACACGGGCGCGGCGGGACCGTGGCTGTGTGTGTGGCCGTGTGCATGACTCTGGGTGCTGCCTGCTGCGGGGCCGTGGGGTTCGGGGGCGCTTCCGGGGGAC
The DNA here is from genome assembly GCF_044765765.1 of Streptomyces sp. NPDC102402. Classification (NCBI taxonomy): domain Bacteria; kingdom Bacillati; phylum Actinomycetota; class Actinomycetes; order Kitasatosporales; family Streptomycetaceae; genus Streptomyces; species Streptomyces sp. NPDC102402. Next base: position 559,396 of record NZ_JBIWKR010000001.1, on the reverse strand, counting down.
GTCACCCCGCGATCATCCCAAGAACGAGGGAGGCCCTCTGGCCAGCACGCCAGGCGGGAGGCTAGCGTGGAGACACATTTGCACACGCGGGAGCTCGGAGCACCGGGCTGAGAGGGCGCTGACCTCCGTACATCCGTACGGGACACGCTGCGCCGACCGCCGAACCTGTTACCGGGTAATGCCGGCGTAGGGAGTAGGTCTCATGACCACAGCGGACGCACGCACGCCTGCCTCGACACAGGATGCGCGGAATGCGCAGGATGTGAAGGACGACGAGGCCGGGAAGTCCATCGGCTGGCACAAGGGATACGTCCAGGGTTCACGCCCGGACCTCCGTGTGCCGGTCCGTCAGGTGCACCTCACCAACGGCAAGGACGTGACGCTGTACGACACGTCAGGGCCGTACACCGATCCGGCCACCGACACCGACGTACGGCGCGGCCTCGCCCCGCTCCGGGAGAACTGGATCATCTCCCGTGGGGACACCGAGGAGTACGCGGGCCGTCCCGCGCGCCCCGAGGACGACGGGCTCAAGCACACCTCCCCGCGCGGTGGTCTGCGCAATCTCGACGCGGTGTTCCCCGGCCGCCCCCGTCAGCCACGCCGCAGCCGCGACGGGCAGCCGGTCACGCAGCTCGCGTACGCCCGTCGGGGCGAGATCACCCCGGAGATGGAGTACGTCGCCATCCGGGAGAACGTCGAACCCGCGGTCGTGCGCGAGGAGATCGCCGCCGGCCGGGCGGTCCTGCCGGCCAACGTCAACCACCCGGAGATCGAGCCGATGATCATCGGCAAGCGATTCCTGGTGAAGGTCAACGCCAACATCGGCAACTCCGCCGTCACTTCCTCCATCGAGGAGGAGGTGGACAAGATGACCTGGGCGACCAAGTGGGGCGCCGACACGGTCATGGACCTCTCCACCGGACGCAACATCCACACCACCCGCGAGTGGGTCCTGCGCAACTCCCCCGTGCCCATCGGCACCGTGCCGCTCTACCAGGCCCTCGAGAAGGTCGACGGCCGGGCCGAGGAGCTGACGTGGGAGATCTACAAGGACACGGTCATCGAGCAGGCCGAACAGGGCGTCGACTACATGACCGTGCACGCCGGGGTCCGGCTGCCCTACGTCCCGCTGACGGCCCGCCGCAAGACCGGCATCGTCTCGCGCGGCGGGTCCATCATGGCCGCCTGGTGCCTCGCGCACCACAAGGAGTCGTTCCTGTACGAGCACTTCGAGGACCTCTGCGAGATCCTCGCCGCGTACGACGTGACGTACTCGCTCGGCGACGGTCTGCGCCCCGGCTCCATCGCCGACGCCAACGACGAGGCGCAGTTCGCCGAACTCCGCACGCTCGGCGAGCTCAACACCGTCGCCAAGCGGTTCGGCGTCCAGACGATGATCGAGGGCCCGGGGCATGTCCCGATGCACAAGATCAAGGAGAACATCGACCTCCAGCAGGAGATCTGCGAGGAGGCCCCGTTCTACACGCTGGGCCCGCTGACCACCGACGTCGCCCCCGCTTACGACCACATCACCTCCGGAATCGGTGCGGCGATGATCGCGTGGTGGGGGACGGCGATGCTCTGCTACGTCACGCCCAAGGAACACCTGGGGCTGCCGAACCGCGACGACGTGAAGACCGGCGTCATCACGTACAAGATCGCCGCGCATGCGGCGGACCTCGCCAAGGGGCACCCCGGGGCGCAGGAGTGGGACGACGCCCTGTCCGACGCCCGGTTCGAGTTCCGCTGGGAGGACCAGTTCAACCTGGCGCTCGACCCGGACACCGCACGGGAGTTCCATGACGAGACGCTGCCGGCCGAACCGGCCAAGACCGCGCACTTCTGCTCGATGTGCGGCCCCAAGTTCTGCTCGATGAAGATCTCCCACGACATCCGGCGGGAGCACGGGGACGGGCAGGACGAGATCGAGGCGGGGATGGCCGAGAAGTCCAAGGAGTTCGCTGCGGCGGGCAACAGGGTCTATCTGCCGATCGCCGACTGACGCCTTCTCCTGGGTGGGTGAGGGTGCCGCCCTGACCTGGGCGTCACCCTCACCAGGCCCTGATCGCTCCGGCCCGGCCGTCCCGCTCCGCCCGCCTCCGCCTGGTCACTCCGGCTGGTGCTCCGGGCCGCCGAAGTCCGGACTGGTGAAGTCGGGGCTGGTGAAGGTCGGCCGGGGGCCGGCCGACGGGCCGTCCTCCGGCCCGGAGAAGTCGGGTCTGCTGTAGCCGATCTTCGGGATCCGGTTGGCCGATCGGTGCGGCATCCGCGACGCGGGTCCCGCGGTCGGGTCGGCCAGCGCGTCCCGGAGGAAGGGCAGGATGCCACGTTCCAGGAGGGCGTGGCGCCAGGCCTCCCGGGCGCGCGCGACATCCTCCGGCAGTTCCTCCTCCTCGTCCACGGCGGGCAGCGCGGTGGCGCCGTTGCGCAGGGCCGTGACGAGGAGCCCCACCGCGGCGACCAGGATGGCCGCGGCGGCGACGGCCGCGAAGAACCAGCCGGCGGCGACCATGGTTCCGGCGAAGGCCGGGGCGGGGCTGAGTGCCTTCAGGGGGTACCCGATCAGCAGGAATATCAGGGCGGCCGCACCTGCGAGGACGGGCGCCAGCACGGCGATCACCGCCAGGGTTCCGGCCCCCGTGGGATCGGCCTCGTCCGTGGCCGTCCCGAGGACGGACGCGTGGGCATCCGGGGCCTCCGGCCCGCGCAGCTCGCTGCGGACCTTCACGTAGTGGTCGTACTCGGTGGCGGCCGCCGCGGTGATCAGCAGGGTGGCGTTGAGCGCCATCGTCCGCAGCTGTTCCGTGTTGAGACGGTCGCCGACCCCGTCCAGATCCGGCCGTTCGTGGGCGTGACGCAGCGCGTCGGCAAGGATCCGCTCGTATTCCGGGCGGTCCTCGGCCAGCAGGTGCGGAGCGCTTTTCATGTGCATCCCCCGATGCTCCGTAGTGCCTGACCGGCCGTGCGGGCCGTGCGGTCGGGCGAAACGGAGGAGAGCCTGCTACTGATACGCCGATGGTAGAGCGCCTACGGCGCGGGGTGACAGGGGGTTTCCGGAAATAGGCCCAGCCGTCGACGTGTCAGGTCGTGATGCGTCTTCCCCGGTACTCGTCAGTCATGCAGGGGAAGTTGGACGACCAGCAGCTTTCCGGCCATGGTCACTCCGCCGTCCATGGCGATGGCGAGCCCGTCCGCGTATACGTGCGGGCCGTCCACCACGGTCCGTTGCACGTCCTCGCCGTCCTCCGACCCGACCTCACCGAGCAGGTACGGAATGGGGCTGTGACCGTGGACGACGCGCTGCCCGCCGTACGTCGCCATCAGGTCGCGGACGGCCTGTGCGCCGCCCTCGTCGCGGAAGGCGAAGCGCTTGGTGAGCTTGCGGAAGAGGTCCCAGCACTCGTCGGCGTCGTTCCGCGTCAGAATGGCGTGCACCGTGTCGTTGACGTCCTCGATGGTGGATCCGTAGTCGAGGTAGGCCGTCGTGTCGGAGTGCATCAGCAGGTGCCCGTCCTCCTCGACGACCGCGTCGAGCCGGGCCATCCACTGGAGATGGACGTCCTGGAGCCGCTCCATGTCCGTCTTCTGGCCGCCGTTGAGCAGCCAGGCGGCCTGGAAGGTCGCCGTTCCCGCTCCGGAGTTCACCGGGGTGTCGCCGAACCGCTTCGCGCCGAGCAGGAGCAGTTCGTGGTTGCCCATGAGGGCCTTGCAGTACCCGCCGGCCGCCGCGGCCTCCGCGGAGAGCCGCATGACGAGGTCGATGACGCCGATGCCGTCCGGGCCGCGGTCGGTGAAGTCGCCGAGGAACCACAGCCTGGCGGTGCCGGCCGCCCACCGGCCGTCGGCGTCGACGAGACCCTGCTCGTGAAGTGCGGCCAGGAGCTCGTCCAGGTAGCCGTGGACGTCGCCGACGACGAACAGCGGCCCCCGTCCGGATCCGCCGGAGGACCGGGCCTCGGGCACCGCCTGCACCTGGACGGTGTCGCCCCGCTTGATCACCGGCAGGTCGCGCTCGGTGGGGGTGTACCCCTCCGGCAGCTCGTCGCCCACCGCTGCGTTGCCGGGATGCGGCGGAAGCGGCTCCCTCGGCACCTGGGCATACGGCGGTACGCGGAAGTCACGCAACGTCGCAGTCCGCACTACGGGTTCCTGACCGGCCCCCTGAGTCATCGACCCCTCCACCACCGTCGCGCCTCCGTACACCTGACGGGCCCTGCCTGGTAGAGGTGGTCCGCGGTGTCGTGCGCCCATCATAGGAATGCGGATCGTGCTGTGTGACGCACCAGGGGTGGTGAATCCGTGCGCGCACCTGGTTCATCGGCCGTTTGGTCCGGATTAATCCGATCAGTCCCCGGCGGGTGACCGGGGAGCGCTGACCGTGGTGCGCGGCGGACGCCGCTGGGAGGACGTCCGGACGATGAGTTCCGTCGGTATCACCTGCTCCACCGGTCCGTCGTGCTCGACCCCTTCGATGGCGTCGATGAGGAGCTGGACGACCGCCGTGCCGATTCTGCGGGGCTTGAGCGAGAGCGTCGTGATGGGGGGTTCGGTCGAGGCGTACACCGTGGATTCGCTGCAGCAGACCAGCAGGAGGTCCTCGGGCACCCTCAGGCCGTAGCGGCGGGCGGCGGCGAGCAGATCCGTGCCGTTGGGGTCGAAGAGCCCGTAGACGGCGTCGGGGCGGTCGGGCCTGGCGAGGAGGCGGTCTGCGGCGACGGCACCCGCGCAGGGGTCGTGGGCCGGATAGGACTCGTAGACCGGGTCCTGGCCGACCCGCTCGCACCAGTGGAGGTAGGCGGTGGTGGAGAGGCGGGTGTAGGTGTCGGTGGTGGTGCCGGTCAGCAGCCCGATGCGGCGGGCTCCCGCGGCCGCGAGGTGATCCAGCAGGTCGAGGACGGCCGCCCGGTGGTCGTTGTCGACCCAGGCGGTGACCGGAAGCGTGCCGGCCGGGCGCCCGTCCGAGACGACGGGAAGACCCTGGCGCACGAGTTCGGTGACCACGGGGTCCTGGTCGGAGGGGTCGATGACGACCGTTCCGTCGAGTGCGACGTTCGACCAGACGTCGTGGCGTGAGGTGGCCGGAAGGATCACGAGGGCGTAGCCACGGGCGAGCGCGGCCGACGTGGCGGCTCTCGCCATCTCGGCGAAGTACGCGAACTCGGTGAAGGTGAAAGGTTCATCCCCGTACGTGGTCACGGTCAGGCCGATGAGCCCCGACTTGCCGGTACGGAGGGTTCGGGCCGCCGCGGACGGGCGGTAGCCCAGCCGTTCGGCGACCTCGCGGACATGGCGGCGGGTGGCATCCGGAAGCCTGCCCTTGCCGTTGAGCGCGTCGGACACGGTCGTGATGGAGACCCCGGCCGCCGCGGCCACATCCCGGATCCCCGCCCGTCCCTGTCGGCCGCTGCGCCGGGGCGTCTCTGTCCGGCTCACCTGGTGCTTCCCTGCTGCTGTCATGGCGAGCCGATAGTAGGGCTCCGGTGCCGAGTTGGGCCGGTCGCATATGCCTACGTTGACAGGCACGTTTTTGCATGATCGAGAACGTGTAAATGCCTTGCAAATCAAGGGTGTTGAGGCCCTAAGGATCAATGTGTCATGCATCGACGCGCATGAACCTGCTAAGTGGCCCATGTCTCGAAGAGGTCTCAACTCACCTGTTCGAGGGATGCGCGCCACGGAGTGAGCGACCGGCGCGCGACGAGATGCGCAGTGCTCCCCCCTCCCGGAGCCTGCCGGGGGCATGCGGGACCGGCCTTTCCTGCCGGAGGGGGCGATTTCGGATCCTGGCCGTTCGCACGGACGCCCAATCCTCATAAGGTGAGCAGTATTGATGTGTACGGACGGTCGAGGAGGACCTGCGGTGAGCGAGACGAGCCCCAAGCTGCGCGCCGAGCTGGACGGCGTCCCTGCGTATGTGCCGGGCAAGCCGGCGGCGGCGGACGGACCGGTTGCCTTCAAGCTCTCCTCCAACGAGAACCCGTATCCCCCGCTGCCGGGCGTCATGGAGTCGGTGCTCGCGGCGGCCTCCGGCTTCAACAGGTACCCGGACATGGCCTGTACCGGTCTGATGAACGAGCTGGCCGACCGGTTCGGGGTGCCGGTCTCCCACCTGGCCACCGGCACGGGCTCGGTCGGTGTCGCCCAGCAGCTGCTCCAGGCGACCTCGGGCCCGGGTGACGAGGTGATCTACGCCTGGCGCTCGTTCGAGGCCTACCCGATCATCACGCAGATCAGCGGTGCGACGTCGGTGAAGGTGCCGCTGACCTCCGGGGAGGTGCACGACCTCGACGCCATGGCGGGGGCGGTCACGGACCGGACGCGGATGATCTTTGTCTGCAATCCGAACAACCCGACCGGCACCGTCGTGCGCCGGGCGGAGCTGGAGCGGTTCCTCGACCGTGTGCCGGACGACGTCCTGGTGGTGCTCGACGAGGCGTACAAGGAGTTCATCCGCGACGCCGAGGTGCCGGACGGTATCGAGATCTACCGGGACCGTCCCAACGTCGCGGTGCTGCGGACCTTCTCCAAGGCGTACGGCCTGGCGGGGCTGAGGGTCGGCTTCGCCGTGGCGCACGAGCCGGTGGCGGCTGCGCTGCGCAAGACCGCTGTCCCGTTCGGTGTCAGTCAGGTCGCCCAGGACGCCGCGGTCGCCTCGCTGCGTGCCGAGGACGAGCTGCTGGGGCGGGTGGGATCGCTGGTGGGTGAGCGTGCCCGGGTGTACGACGGGCTCGTGCGGCAGGGCTGGACCGTGCCGGAGTCGCAGGCGAACTTCGTCTGGCTGCGGCTCGGGGACCGCACGCTCGATTTCGCCGGGGTCTGCGAGCGGGCGGGTGTGGTCGTGAGGCCGTTCGCCGGCGAGGGCGTGCGCGTCACGATCGGGGAGACCGAGGCCAACGACGTGTTCCTGAAGGTGGCGGAGTCCTTCCGCCAGGAGCTGTAGCGGCTCGGACGCTCCCGACGGACCTCCGGTGGCCCCGGACCTCGATCACCGAGGTCCGGGGCCACCGTGTTTCGTGCCGGTGTGCCGCGCCGTCCGGGGACCGTCCGGCTTCGGTCTGCCCGGCCGGGGGACTGTCCGGTTTCGGTCTGCTCGGTCGGGGCGGCCGGAAAGCACCCCCCACCCGACCGGCACCAGAACATGTGCGCCATAATGCTTGTGAATGTGAACGCGTTCACAAGCGCGTCCCGTTTCCTCCCTGATCGGGTGGATTGACTGGGCGGGCTGCGGCTGTGATCACGGCGACGTAAGGAGAAGAGTCATGGACCTGGCTCTGGCACCAGAGACCCTGGCGCGATGGCAGTTCGGCATCACCACCGTCTACCACTTCCTGTTCGTCCCTCTGACGATCTCTCTCGCGGCGCTCACCGCCGGCCTGCAGACCGCCTGGGTGCGTACGGAGAACGAGAAGTACCTCAGGGCCACGAAGTTCTGGGGCAAGCTCTTCCTGATCAACATCGCCATGGGCGTGGTCACCGGCATCGTGCAGGAGTTCCAGTTCGGTATGAACTGGTCCGACTACTCGCGGTTCGTCGGTGACGTCTTCGGTGCTCCGCTGGCCTTCGAAGCGCTGATCGCCTTCTTCTTCGAGTCGACCTTCATCGGCCTGTGGATCTTCGGCTGGGACAAGCTGCCGAAGAAGATCCATCTCGCCTGCATCTGGATGGTGTCCATAGGCACGATCCTCTCGACGTTCTTCATCCTGGCCGCCAACTCGTGGATGCAGCACCCGGTCGGCTACCGGATCAACGAGGAGCGCGGTCGCGCCGAGCTCACGGACTTCTGGCACGTGCTCACGCAGAACACCGCGCTCGCCCAGTTCTTCCACACGATCACGGCGGCCTTCCTCGTGGGCGGTGCCTTCATGGTCGGGATCGCCGCCTTCCACCTGGTGCGCAAGAGGCACATCCGGGTGATGCGGACCTCCCTGCGGCTCGGTCTGGTCACCGTGGTGGTCGCGGGCCTGCTCACCGCCGTCAGCGGCGATGTGCTCGGCAAGGTGATGTTCAAGCAGCAGCCCATGAAGATGGCTGCGGCCGAGGCTCTGTGGGAGGGCGAGAGCGGAGCACCCTTCTCGCTCTTCGCGGTCGGTGACGTCGCCGAGGGGCACAACACCGTGGAGGTCTCGATCCCCGGAATACTGTCCTTCCTGGCGGACGACACCTTCACCTCGTACGTCCCCGGTATCAACGACATCAACAAGGCGGAGCAGGAGAAGTACGGACCGGGCGACTACCGGCCCAACATCCCGGTCGCGTTCTGGAGCTTCCGCTGGATGATCGGCTTCGGTATGGCGTCGTTCGGGCTCGGTCTGCTGGGGCTGTGGCTCACACGACGGAAGCTCCTGCTGCCACCGGCGCTGCGTACCGGTGAGGACGAGGTGCCGAATCTGGTCCTCTTCAGGAACAAGGTGCTGAGCCCCAAGCTCGCCAGGCTCTACTGGATCACCGCCCTGTGGACCATGCTCTTCCCGCTGATCGCCAATTCCTGGGGCTGGATCTTCACCGAGACGGGGCGCCAGCCCTGGGTGGTCTACGGAGTGTTCCAGACCCGGGACGCCGTCTCCCCCGGGGTGTCGCAGGGCGAGATCCTCACCTCCATGATCGGGTTCACGGCGCTCTACGCGGTGCTCGCGGTCATCGAGGTCAAGCTCCTCCTGAAGTACGTCAAGGCCGGACCGCCCGAGCTCACCGAGGCCGACCTCAACCCGCCCACCCGGATCGGCGGCCACGACCAGGACGCCGACCGGCCGATGGCCTTCTCCTACTGAGATCAAGCGGAGCTGAGAGATGGAACTCCACGACGTCTGGTTCGTGCTCATCGCCGTCCTGTGGACCGGCTACTTCTTCCTGGAGGGATTCGACTTCGGAATCGGGGTCCTCACCAAGCTGCTGGCCAGGGACCGCAAGGAACGGCGGGTCCTGATCAACACGATCGGGCCGGTCTGGGACGGGAACGAGGTCTGGCTGCTCAGTGCCGGCGGCGCGACCTTCGCTGCCTTCCCGGAGTGGTACGCCACTCTGTTCTCCGGTTTCTACCTGCCCCTGCTGGTCATCCTTCTCTGCCTGATCGTGCGCGGGGTGGCATTCGAGTACCGGGCGAAGCGGCCCGAGGAGCGCTGGCAGACCAACTGGGAACACGCGATCTTCTGGACCTCGCTGATCCCCGCCGTTCTCTGGGGTGTGGCCTTCGGGAACATCGTCCGCGGAGTGAAGATCGATGCCGACATGGAGTACGTCGGCAACCTCTGGGACCTGCTCAACCCGTACGCCCTCCTCGGCGGACTGGTCACACTGTTCCTCTTCACGTTCCACGGGGCGGTCTTCGCCGGGCTCAAGACGGTGGGGGACATCAGGGGCCGGGCGCGTGGGCTGGCCCTGAAGCTGGGACCGGCCACCGCGGTGCTCGCGCTGGGCTTCCTCGTCTGGACCCAGGCGGACAACGGCAACGGGCGGAGCCTGGCGGCCATGACCGTCGCCGTGGTGTCGCTGGTCCTGGCCATCGGTGCCATCGCGGCGGGGCGCGAGGGCTGGTCCTTCGCGTTCTCCGGAGTGACCATCGCGGCGGCGGTCGCGATGCTCTTCCTGACGCTCTTCCCGAACGTCATGCCGTCCTCGCTGAACGACGCCTGGAACCTGACCGTCTCCAATGCCTCGTCCAGCCCGTACACCCTCAAGATCATGACCTGGTGTGCCGGGATCGCGACTCCGGTGGTGCTGCTCTACCAGGGCTGGACGTACTGGGTGTTCCGCAAGCGCATCGGCACGCACCACATCGCCGACGCGCACTGAGCGTCCCGGCGTCCACTGGACGACCCGCCGCACGGTGACCGCGCCGATCCGCAGGGACTCGCCGGCGGGACGTACTGAACCTGGCCCGTGCATTGAACTAGCTGAGCGAGCGACGAGCTCACTGGGGAGCTGTTTCACGTGAAACCGATCGATCCGCGTCTACTCCGGTACGCCCGGGCCACCCGGTTCTTCCTGGCGGCCGTGGTGGCGCTGGGCCTGGTCGGGGCCGCCCTGGTCATCGCTCAGGCCATGCTCCTGGCCGAGGTGGTGGTGGGCGGTTTCGAGGACGGCCTGACGGCTGCCGAACTCCGCACACCGCTGCTTCTGCTGGCCGCCACCGCGCTGGGCAGGGCGTTCGTGGCCTGGCTGACCGAACTGGCCGCCTACCGGGCGAGTTCCGCGGTCAAGTCCGAACTGCGCGACCGGCTCATGGAACGGGCCTCCGGCCTGGGGCCGGACTGGTTGAGCGGACAGCGCACCGGGTCACTGATCGCGCTGGCCACCCGGGGGGTCGACGCTCTGGACGACTACTTCTCCCGCTACCTTCCCCAGCTCGGGCTCGCGATCGTCGTGCCCGCGGCGGTCCTGGCCAGGATCGTCACCGAGGACTGGGTCTCGGCGGCGATCATCGTGGTGACGCTCCCGCTCATCCCGCTCTTCATGATTCTGATCGGCTGGGCCACCCAGTCCCGGATGGACCGTCAGTGGAGGCTGCTGTCACGGCTCTCCGGACACTTCCTCGACGTGGTCGCCGGACTGCCGACCCTGAAGGTGTTCGGGCGGGCCAAGGCGCAGGCCGAGTCGATCCGCTCCATCACCACGCAGTACCGCCGAGCCACACTGAAGACGCTGCGGATCGCCTTCCTGTCGTCCTTCGCCCTGGAGCTTCTGGCAACCCTGTCCGTGGCTCTGGTCGCGGTGACGATCGGGATGCGGCTCGTCCACGGAGAGCTCGACCTCTACACCGGGCTGGTGGTTCTCATCCTGGCGCCGGAGGCATATCTGCCGATCCGCCAGGTCGGCGCCCAGTACCACGCGGCGGCGGAGGGGCTCTCGGCCGCGGAGGAGATCTTCGCGGTGCTGGAGACCGAGCCCGCCGCCGCGGGCACCCAGGACGTGCCGCGGTCGCTGCGGCTGGAGCTCGAGGGCGTGACGGTCCGGCACCACGGCCGGACCACGCCCTCGCTGGACAGGGCCTCCCTCGTGGTCGAGCCGGGGGAGACGGTAGCCCTGGTCGGTTTCAGCGGGGCAGGAAAGTCCACGCTCCTCCATGTGGTGCTCGGTTTCACGGCACCCGACGAGGGGCGGGTCCGGATCGGTGGAACCGATCTGTCCGCCGTCTCCCCCGAGCGCTGGCGCGAGCAGATCGCCTGGGTGCCCCAGCGCCCCCACCTCTTCGCCGGGACGATCGCGGAGAACGTACGGCTGGCCCACCCGGAGGCGGACGACGAGGCGGTCACGGCCGCGCTGCGCGAGGCAGGGGCGTACGACTTCGTCGACGCGCTCCCGGAGGGTACGGGGACGCTGCTGGGCGAGGACGGTGCCGGACTCTCCGCGGGGCAGCGCCAGCGGCTCGCCCTGGCGCGGGCCTTCCTCGCCGACCGGCCTCTGCTGCTGCTCGACGAGCCGACGGCGAGCCTGGACGGCGAGACGGAGGCGGGCATCGTCGACGCGGTGCGGAGGCTGGCCGTGGGCCGCACCGTGCTGCTGGTCGTACACCGGCCGGCGCTGCTCTCGGTCGCGGACCGCGTGGTGGCGCTGGAACCTGATTCGCTGCCCGGCCGGGTGGGGGCGCGCCCCACGGACGCAGGTGTTCCCGCCGCTCGGAGTGGTCCGGACGACGCGGGCGTCCTGGGCCCGGGGGAGCCTTCCAGGGCGGACGCCGCCGGGCTCCGAGACACCGGCGGGCTGCTGGTGGACACCGCGCCGGGGGCCGTCGGCCGTGTACTGGCCAGGGTCCGGAAGGCTGCTGGGTCCCAGCACGGGAAACTGGGTCTCGCTCTGCTGCTGGGCAGTCTTGCCGTGGGGTCGTCCGTCGGCCTCATGGCTGTCTCCGGATGGCTGATCTCGCGCGCCTCCGAGCAGCCGCCGGTGCTGTATCTGATGGTCGCCGTCACCGCGACGCGGGCCTTCGGCATGGGCCGTGCCGTCTTCCGCTACGCCGAGCGGCTGGTGTCGCACGACGCGGTGCTCAGGATGCTCGCCGAACTCAGGGTGGCTGTGTACCGGGGCCTGGAGCGCATCGCGCCCGCCGGCCTCCGTGCGACGCGGCGGGGCGACCTGCTGTCCCGGCTGGTCTCCGATGTGGACACGTTGCAGGACTACTGGCTGCGCTGGTCGCTGCCCGTGGGAACCGCGCTCGCGGTCGGTGCGGGGTCCGTCGCCTTCACCGGCTGGATGCTGCCGGAGGCAGGCGGCGTCCTGGCCGCCGGTCTGCTTCTCGCCGGTGTGGGCGTGCCGTTGCTGAGCGGTGCCTGCGCCCGGCGTGCCGAGCGCCGACTGGCGCCGGCCCGGGCCGCTCTGGCGGTCGGGGTCGCCGACCTCCTCGGCGGGACGGCCGAGCTGACCGTCGCTGGTGCGCTGCCGGCACGGAGGGAGCGGGTGCGCGTGGCGGACAGGGTCCTCACGGGGATCGCCTCGCGTGCGGCGGGCGCGACCGCACTGGGAGGCGGACTCTCCGCCCTGATCTGCGGCCTCACCGTCGTTTGCGCGGCAGCCGTGGCACTTCCCGCGGTGTTCGACGGACGGCTGGAAGGCGTGGAGCTCGCCGTCGTCGTCCTCACTCCGCTCGCGGCGTTCGAGGCCGTGACGGGGCTCCCGCTCGCGGTGCAGTACCGCCAGCGGGTCAAGCGCAGTGCGGAGCGTGTCTTCGAGGTGCTGGACGCTCCCGTGCCGGTCGGCGAACCGGCCGCACCGGCCGAGGCGCCCGACTCACCCTTCCCGATCGAGGTGCGAGGGCTGTCGGCCACGTACCAGGGCGCTGGACGCGACGCCCTGCACGCCGTCGATCTGACGCTCCATGCCGGCAAACGGATCGCGGTCGTGGGCACGTCCGGTTCGGGGAAGACCACGCTCGCCCAGGTGCTTCTCCGCTTCCTGGACGCCCGGGAGGGGACGTACCGTCTTGGCGGGGTCGACGCTTCCGCGCTGGACGGGGACACGGTCCGGACCTTCGTCGGACTGTGTGCCCAGGACGCTCATGTCTTCGACAGTTCCATCCGCGAGAATCTGCGGCTCGCCCGCACCGGTGCGACGGACGGTCAGCTCACCGACGCCCTCGCGGCGGCCCGGCTGCTGGACTGGGCCGAGTCCTTGCCCGACGGCCTCGACACGATGGTCGGCGAGCACGGCGCGCGGCTCTCGGGAGGCCAGCGGCAACGGCTGGCGCTGGCCCGAGCGCTCCTCGCCGACTTTCCCGTACTCGTGCTCGACGAGCCCGCGGAGCACCTCGATCTGGCGACCGCGGACGCGCTGACCGCGGATCTGCTGGCGGCCACCGAAGGGCGTACGACGGTGCTGATCACCCATCGGCTGGCCGGGCTCGACGCGGTGGACGAGGTGCTGGTGCTGGACGGGGGCCACGTGGTGCAGCAGGGCCCGTACGCCGCCCTGGCTGCCCAGGAGGGTCCGCTGCGGCGGATGCTCGAACGCGAGCAGGGGCCGGGGCTGACGGGGTCTGAGTGGAGGCGGCCGGTGGCTGCGGCGTCTGTGCGGGCCTGAGGGCGGCGGCTCCGGCACAGCCCGACTTTCCGGACTATTCGTTCCTTACTAGGCTCAGGTCATGCCGGAGCCGGATCCCAAGGACTCGCCCGGAGCCGCGCGGCGCACCGGAGGCCTACGAGGGCTCTCCGCCGAGCTCACCGCGCGCGTTCCGCAGCTGCTGGAAGCGACGAGGTCGGTCGGAACGGGCCTGGAGCTCCACTCCACCCTCGATCGCATCTGCGAGACCGCGGCCGAACTCGCCCATGCCCGCTATGCGGCCATCGGTGTCGTCGAAGGGCCCGGTGACAGCCTCTGCGACTTCATCACGCACGGGGTTCCCGACGAGGTCCGACAGGCGATCGGGCGCCCGCCCGACGGCCACACGGGTCTCCTGGGCGCCCTGATCGAGGAGGGCGTGCCCATCAGGCTGGAGGACCTGGAAGCCGACCCGCGCTTCGCCGGCTTTCCCGCCGCCCATCCGAGGATGCGCACCTTCCTCGGGGTTCCGATCCGGGTCCAGGGGAAGATCTTCGGCAACCTCTACGTGATGGAGAAGCGCGACGGCGGCGTCTTCGGGGACGACGAACTGCACATGCTGCGTGTACTGGCCACGGAGGCCGGCATCGCCATCACACTGGCACGGACGTACGAGGACGCCCGGCAGCGGGGGAAGTGGATCGACGGCTCGGTGGCCGTCACCACCGCCCTGCTCTCGGGCGGGGACGCGGACGAGGCACTCGCGGTCGTCGCCGAACAGGCCCGCCGCCTCGCCGACGCGGCGGCCGGAATCGTGCTGCTCCCGGCCGCCGCGGGTGGTCTGGAGATCGTCGCCGTGGCCGGGGACAAGCCGTCCGCGTCCCTCGGAGTGATCATCCCGCCGCAGAGCCCGGTGGTGGCGGCGCTCCTGAGGGGTGAGGAGGTGTTCCTGGACGACGCGGCGACCGACCCCCGTCTGATCACCAGGATGGCCGACCGGTTCGGCCCGCACATGCTGCTCCCCCTGCGCAGCGGCGGACGCGTGCTCGGAGCGCTCTCCATCCCGCGGATCCGGGGGGCGCGGCCGTTCACCGCGACGGAGCGGACGCTGGCCGCGCACTTCGCCGCGCAGGCGGCCCTGGCCCTGAAGCTGGCCGAGACGCAACGGGACCGGGAGCAGCTGGTCGTCTACGAAGGCCGGGACCGGATCGCACGCGACCTGCACGACCTCGTCATCCAGCGTCTGTTCGCCACCGGGATCATGCTGGAGGGCGCGCAGCGCTGCTCTCCGGTCGCAGCGGTGCAGGCCGGGATCGGACGGGCCGTCGCCGAACTGGATGTGACCATCCAGGAGATCCGTACGGCCATCTTCGCGTTGCAGCAGGAACCGGCCGAGGCGCCGTCGGGACTGCGGACCCGGGTGCTGCGGGAGATCAACATGGCGGCGGTGCCCCTGGGTTTCGCGCCCTCACACCGATTCCTCGGCCCCGTCGACTCCCTGGTGGGCGAGCTCGCGGGCAAGAACCTCATCGCCGCCCTGCGCGAGACGCTGTCCAACACGTTCCGTCACGCGAACGCCTCGCGCGTCGAGGTGGAGGTGGACGCGACCGCCGTGCTGCCCGACGGGCGTGACGCGGTCCGGCTGACGGTCGTGGACGACGGGGTCGGCATCCCGGAGGGCGGGCGGCGCAGCGGTCTGCGGAATCTCGCCAGGCGTGCCGAGTCGCTGGGCGGCGCGAGCTGGTTCGGGCCGGGGGCCGGGCAGGACAGCGGTGGCACCACGGTGACCTGGCAGGTCCCGCTGTGACACCGCCGGGGCCTCCCACAGCGTGGCGGGGGTCCCGCTGTGACAACACCGGGGCCTCCTGCACCGTGGCCGGGTCCGGGCTGTGACAGCGCCGGGGCCTCCTGCACCGTGCGGTCCCGGCGTCGGCCTCAGTGGGTGGCGAGAATCCGCTCGATGACCACCGCGACACCGTCCTCGTCGTTCGTGAGCGTCACACCCGACGCGGCGGCCACCGCGGCCGGATGGGCATTGCCCATGGCGAACGAGGCACCCGCCCAGCTCAGCATCTCCACGTCGTTGGGCATGTCCCCGAACGCGACCACCTCGGCCGGTGCGATCCCGCGTTCGGCACAGCAGGCGGCGAGCGTGGCGGCCTTCGAGACCCCGAGGGCGCTGATCTCCAGCAGAGCGGTAGGGCTGGACCGGGTGAACGACGCACGGTCCCCCGCGACCTCGCGGGCCAGCGTGAGGAAGGCGTCAGGCGCCAGCTCGGTGTGGTGGGCGAGCACCTTCAGGACCGGAGTGCCCGCGCCCGGGGCCTCCTCGTGGAGCAGCTTCTCCGCGAGGGCGACCGTGGCGCCCGGGTCCATGTGGAACGGCGGGTAGGCGGGCTCGTAGTGAATGCCGGTGGTCAGCTCGACGGCGAACGAAACACCGGGCGCCGCCTCGCGCAGGAGGTCGACCACGGCCAGGGCGATCGTGCGGTCCAGCGGATAGACCTTGAGCAGACGGCCGTCGCGGAGATCGGCGACCGCGGCCCCGTTCCCGCAGATCGCCATGCCGTGGCTCTGGACATGAGGGCTCACGACGTCCATCCAGCGGGCGGGCCTGCCGGTCACGAAGAAGACCTCGATCCCGGCCTCTTCGGCGGCTGCGAGGGCGGCGGTCGTACGGTCCGACAGGGTCTTGTCGTCGCGTAGCAGGGTGCCGTCGAGGTCGGTGGCGATCAGCCGGGTCACGGCAGGCAGAGGCGGGTCGGTAGCTGAGGTCACCGGGTCATTCTCCCGCATACAGTCGCACGTGCGTGCAGAGGGGCGCACATCTGAGAGGGTGAGCCCTTGAGCTGCGGAACGTGCCTTCGGCATATGCCGAAGGCCGGTCGGCTTCTGTCGGCCCCCCGAGACGCCGCCCGGCTGCCTCATGGGCCCGGCTTATCGGCTCCGTCCCGGGCCGGAGGCCGTGGTCCCGCGTTCAGCGGAGCTGGGCCAGGGCCTCGGTGGCGATCTGTTCGAACACCTCGGCGTCCAGGGCGAAGACGGAGTCCGGCACCGGCCAGTGCACGACGATCTCGGTGAAGCCGAGGTCGAAGTGCGTCCCCGCGAAGTCCACGAACGCGTCGAGCGACCGCAGCGGCCGACCCGGTGTGAAACCGGTGAGCAGGATCTTGTCCAGCACCGCCGCGTCCCGGCCGACCGCCTCGCACGCCGCACCCAGCCGGTCGATCTGGCCGCGGACGGCCGTCACGGACTGGTCAGGGGTGCCGGACTCGAACAGTTTCGGATCACCCGTGGTCACCCAGGCCTGACCATGCCGCGCGGCGAGCTTCAGCCCGCGCGGTCCGGTGGCGGCGACCGCGAAGGGCAGCCTGGGGCGCTGGACGCAGCCGGGGATGTTCCGTGCCTCGTTCGCGGTGTAGAACCGGCCCTCCTGTGTCACGGAGGGCTCCCGGAGCAGCCGGTCGAGCAGGGGGACGAACTCGTCGAAGTGGTCCGCACGTTCGCGTGGAGTCCAGGGTTCCTCGTCGCTCCGGCGCAGCGTGGTGGCGTCGAAACCGGTGCCTCCGGCGCCGATGCCGAGCGTGATCCGCCCGCCCGAGATGTCGTCGAGGGTGATGAGCTCCTTGGCGAGCGTCACCGGGTGCCGGAAGTTGGGCGACGTGACGAGAGTGCCCAGGCGCAGCCGTTCGGTGGAGGCAGCGGCGGCTGTCAGCGTCGGGACCGCGCCGAACCAGGGCCCGTCGCGGAAGGTCCGCCAGGCCAGGTGGTCGTAGGTGTAGGCCGCGTGGAAGCCCAGCTCCTCGGCACGGGCCCACAGGGCCCGGCCGCCGTTGTGCCAGCGGTGGATGGGCAGGATCACGGTGCTCAGTCGGCGGGTCGAGGTCATGACCACGACTTTACGGCGATGACCCCAGGAGCTCCGCAGACGACCGGGAACGGCGGCACACAGGAGGAGCGCTGCTGCGGCAGGGCGGGTGGCGGTGACAGCCACCGGGGTCCGGCGCCGCGCGGGTTCCGAGGCCGGCCCGCGGCCCGCCATGAACCTCGACGGCTTGTGCGTGCGGCTCGTGGGGCCTGGAGCGCTGCCCTGCGGCCCGCGCGTCACTCCCGCAGACGGAGGAAGGCCGGCGGGACGGCGTCGGTGAGCCATACCCCGTTGGCGCTGACGTGGAAGAGGTGTCCCGCCCGGTGCATGGCCCCCGCGTCCACGGCGAGGACGACCGGGGCACCGCGCCGGGCACCCACGCGGACCGCCGTCTCGCGGTCGGGCGAGAGGTGGACATGGTGGCGGTCCATGGGCCGGAGTCCTTCGGCGCGGATGGCGTCGAGCGAGCGTGCCACGGTGCCGTGGTAGAGGTACGCGGGAGGCTCGGCCGGAGGGAGTCCGAGGTCGACGACGACGGAGTGGCCCTGGTTCGCCCGGATGCGGTCGCCGACCACGGCGAAGCGCTGCTTGTCGTTGACCGCGACGACGTGGTCGAGTTCGGCCCTGGTGACGGCGAAGCCGTGCAGGGCGCATGCGCGGAGCAGCTCGTCGACGGCCACCCAGCCGTGAGCGTCGAGAGTGAGACCGATCCGGCCGGGTTCGTGCCGTAGATGCTTCGACAGGTATTTGGACACCTTGACGGTGCGTCTTTCGTCCATCCCGTCAGAGTGCCCGCGGCGCCTCCTGCGGCGCACCTCGATTTCACTCGACCGTCACTGCGATTGTTGCCGGCGCCAGGTTTGATCCACAACCAACTCGGTTTATCCACAGGTCTTTTGGCGAACCTGTGGACAAGTGACATGCCATTCAAACTATTTGGGCAACTCGCCCTGTAATGACCGGATATATGCGTTGCGTACCACTGCATTCATCACAAGTCCCGCCCACGCCAACCCAGATCGCGAAGTGCGTGCGAAACGAGCGAAGTTCAAGAAGGGCACCCGGATCGAGGACAACCAGGCCGTAGCGGAGCCTTGTTGCAGCACTCGTGCACGCAACTCCACTTGGACGTCACAGCGGTGGCTCTATCCGCGCGAAGCCTCGCAGCAGTCTGGGACTGATCCGCTGGAGCAGACGTGCCCCTCTGGCCTCGGGTGTCACCGGCACCACGGCCCGGTTGTGCAGCACGGCTTCGAGGATCGCGTGAGCCACCTTCTCCGGGGGGTAGTTGCGCCGGGCGTACAGCTGAGCGGCGCGCTTGCGGAGGCGCTCCTCCTCGGCCTCGTCGGCGCCGGCGAAACGGGCGGTCCCGGTGATGCCGGTGTTGATGAGTCCCGGGCATATCGCGCTGACCCCGATAGACCTCTCGGCCAGCTCGGCACGCAGGCATTCGCTGAGCATCAGTACCGCTGCCTTGGACGTGCTGTAGGCAGGCAGCGCGCGGGACGGCTGATAGGCCGCAGCCGAGGCGACGTTGACGATGTGACCGCCCTGCCCACGATCGGCCATCTGCCGGCCGAAAACGCGGCAGCCGTGGATGACTCCCCACAGGTTCACGTCGAGCACCCTGCGCCACTCCGCGCTCGTCGTGTCGAGGAAGGAACCCGACAGTCCGATACCGGCGTTGTTCACCAGGACGTCCACCACCCCGTGTTCGGCGGCGACCTTCTCCGCGAGCTTCTCCATCGCCTGCTCGTCCCCGACGTCCACCACTTCGCTCCACGCCGACGGAGCGCCGATCGTGCGTGCCGTGTCCGCCGTGCGGGCGGCCCCCTCCGCGTCACGGTCCACGGCGACGACCCGTGCGCCGGCTTCCGCGAACGCCAGGGCGGTGGCCCGCCCGATCCCCGAGGCCGCACCCGTCACCAGTACCAACTGGCCTCCGAATCTGGCTGCATGGGCGCCCACGGGCGCCGCGCCCGGTGCGTGCTCGGCTGCGACGACCCCCAGTTCGCCGCTCTCCACCCTGATGGCGAACTCGCCGATCCAGGAGGCCAGCTGATCCGGCCTGGTGCGCGGGACCCAGTGCTTGGCGGGCAGGGTGTGGCGTACCAAACGTGGTACCCAGGAGTCCAGTTCGTCGTAGAGCGACGGTGAGAGGAAGGCGTCGCCGGTCGGTGTGATCAGCTGGACCGGGACGTGCGCGTACGCGTCGGGGCGGGGGCGGCGCAGCCGGGAGCGGACGTTGTCGCGGTAGAGCCAGGCCCCGTGCGCCGCGTCCTGCGGGAGCGAGGCCGTCGGATACCCGTCCGACGGAACCTTCTCCATGCGCTGCAGGATCCGCGGCCATTGCCTGCCGAGCACCCCACGCCAGGCCATTTCCGGCAGAACCGGTGTGTGCAGCGCGTACACGTACCAGGACTTGGCGCCCTGGCCGAGCAACTGCCCCACGCGGCGCGGGCTCGGACGGGACACGCGCCCCTTGATCCAGTGCCCGAAGTGGTCGAGGGACGGGCCGGACATGGAGGTGAACGAGGCGATGCGGCCCTTGGTGCGCTCCACCGTCGCGAACTCCCACGACTGGACCGAACCCCAGTCGTGGCCGACCACATGGACAGGCCGGTCCGGGCTCACGGCATCCACGACGGCGAGGAAGTCATCGGTCAGCTTCTCAAGGGTGAAGCCTCCGCGCAGCGGCTCGGGCGCCGCCGACCTCCCGTGTCCCCGGACGTCGTACAGCACCACATGCCACCGCTCGGCCAGTCGCGCCGCGACCTCGGACCAGACCTCCTTGCTGTCCGGATAGCCGTGCACGAGCACGATCGTCGGCCGTGACGGATCGCCCGACTCGGCGACACACAGCTCGATTCCGCCCGTACGCACCCAGCGCTCGCGCGCGCCTCGCAGATCCACGCAGCCTCCTCGTCCGGTGCCGGCGTTGCGGTACGCGTCCGTAACGTGACACCGCTGAAATGTGGCAACCGACGGCACGCCGCGTCAAGGGATGCCCCGAACCTGTGGACAAGGGCCGTGGGCGAGATCCTGTGGACAACACCACTGCGCGCGGGGATCTCGGACGAACGGGCACCCTGATTCCGGAGGAACTCTGACATACAGGAACAGGCCGGCCTCGCATCAGTCGCGCGTGACCCGGGTCCTGGGACCGGACCGGTGCGCGATGTCCTTCCCCGTGGGGTCCCCCTACGGGTCCGTACGCCTGGAGTCTGACGTGGATACAGCCGTCTGGGCTGACGACGTCCGGCGCGCTCGCCGCTACCGTCGATGACGTGACTGTGATCGCAACCGAAAGCCTGAGCAAGCGGTTCCCGAGGGTGACCGCACTTGACCGGCTCTCCTTGGACATCGGACCGGGCGTCACCGGCCTGGTGGGTTCCAACGGAGCCGGCAAGTCCACACTGATCAAGATCCTTCTGGGTCTGTCCCCCGCCACCGAAGGCCGGGCCGCGGTGCTCGGGCTCGACGTGGCGACCGAGGGCGCCGCCATCCGGGAGCGGGTCGGGTACATGCCCGAACACGACTGCCTGCCGCCGGACGTCTCGGCCACCGAGTTCGTCGTCCACATGGCGCGCATGTCCGGGCTGCCGCCCACCGCGGCGCGCGAGCGCACCGCGGACACCCTGCGCCACGTCGGGTTGTACGAGGAGCGCTACCGACCCATCGGCGGCTACTCGACCGGCATGAAACAGCGGGTGAAGCTGGCCCAAGCCCTCGTCCACGACCCGAAGCTGGTGCTTCTCGACGAGCCGACGAACGGCCTGGACCCGGTCGGCCGCGACGAGATGCTCGGTCTGATCCGCCGTGTCCACACGGACTTCGGCATCTCGGTGCTGGTCACCTCACACCTCCTCGGCGAGCTGGAGCGCACCTGCGACCACGTGGTCGTCATCGACGGCGGCGCGCTGCTGCGATCGAGCTCCACGAGCGACTTCACCCAGACCACCACGACGCTGGCGGTCGAAGTGACCGACAGCGACGCCCACCCCGACGGCACGGACGCGCTGCGCCAGGCCCTCACCGCGGCCGGGATCAAGCTCGTCGGAGCCGACGGACTCGACGTCGAAGGGCTGCCGGGCGCGGGCCACATCCTCCTGGTGGAGGCGACGGGCGAGGAGACGTACGACGTGGTCCGCGACAGCGTCGCCCGGCTCGGGCTGGGGCTCATCCGGATGGAACAACGGCGTCACCACATCGCCGAGGTCTTCCGCACCGAAGCGGCGCCCCGGGCTGCCGCGGCCGTGCCGGCAGGCGCCGGACAGCAGAAGGGGAACGGTCACGATGAGCACTGAGACGGGAACCGTGACCGGGAGCGACACCTCCCGGATCCACAACATCGGATACCGCTCCTATGACGGCGTCCGCCTGGGGCGTGCCTACGCGCGCCGTTCGCTGTTCTCGCAGTCGCTTCGCGGCTCGTTCGGACTGGGCAGGTCCGCCAAGTCCAAGGTGCTGCCGATGCTGCTGTGCGGGGTGATGTGCATGGTGGCGCTGATCCTGGTCGCTGTCGCCATGGCCACGCCCAACATGACGAAACTACCGATCAAGTACACGGACTTCGCGATCTACCTGCAGGCAGTGATCGGGCTGTTCATCGCCTCCCAGGCGCCGCAGTCCGTGTCCAGGGACCTCCGCTTCAAGAGCGTGCCCCTCTACTTCTCGCGGCCGATCGAGCGCGTCGACTACGTGGTCGCCAAGTTCGCCGCCATGGCCTCGGCCCTGCTCATCCTCACCGGGCTGCCCCTCGTCATCCTGTACGCGGGCGCACTGCTGGCCAAGTTCGACTTCGCCGACCAGAGCAAGGGCTTCGGACAGGGGATGGTCTCGGTGGCGCTGCTCTCCGTGCTGTTCGCCGGGCTCGGACTCGTGGTCGCCGCGCTGACGCCGCGCCGTGGCTTCGGGGTCGCCGCCGTGATCGCCGTTCTGACCATCACCTACGGAGCGGTCTCCACGGTCCAGGCGATCGCCTGGGAGACGAATTCGGCTGATGCCATCACCTGGCTGGGGCTCTTCTCGCCCATCACGCTGATCGACGGTGTGCAGACCGCGTTCCTCGGCGCAGCCTCCGCCTTCCCCGGCGGTGAGGGACCGGGAGCCGCCGCCGGCGTGGTCTATCTGATCGTTGTACTCGCGCTCGTCGCCGGCTCGTACGCCGTGCTGATGCGCCGCTACCGGAGGGTCGGGCTGTGACCACCATCGAGATCGACCACACCTCCCGCTGGTTCGGCAACGTGGTCGCCGTGAACGACGTCAGCATGACCGTGGGCCCCGGGGTGACGGGACTGCTCGGCCCCAACGGAGCCGGAAAGTCCACACTGATCAACATGATGGCCGGCTTCCTCGCGCCGTCGACCGGCGAGGTGACGCTCGACGGCGCCCGGATCTGGCGCAACGAGTCCGTCTACAAGGCGATCGGGATCGTGCCGGAGCGGGAGGGGATGTACGACTTCCTGACCGGCCGCGAGTTCGTCGTCGCCAATGCCGAACTGCACGGACTGGGCGACGCGGCCGCGCACGAGGCGCTGGCCACGGTCGAGATGGAGTACGCCCAGGACCGCAAGATCTCGACGTACAGCAAGGGCATGCGCCAGCGGGTGAAGATGGCGTCCGCGCTGGTCCACGACCCGTCCGTGCTCCTCCTCGACGAACCGTTCAACGGCATGGACCCGCGTCAGCGGATGCAGCTGATGGAGCTCCTGCGCCGGATGGGCGCGGAGGGCCGCACGGTGCTCTTCTCCTCCCACATCCTCGAGGAGGTGGAGCAGCTCGCCTCGCACATCGAGGTGATCGTGGCGGGCCGCCACGCCGCGTCCGGCGACTTCCGGAAGATCCGCCGGCTGATGACGGACCGGCCGCACCGCTATCTCGTCAGGTCCAGCGACGACCGGGCGCTCGCCGCCGCGCTCATCGCGGACCCGTCGACGGCGGGGATCGAGGTCGATGTGGCGGAGGGGGCCCTGCGTATCCAGGCCGTCGACTTCGGGCGGTTCACGACGCTGCTGCCGAAGGTCGCGCGCGAGCACGGCATCCGGCTGCTCACCGTCTCCCCGTCCGACGAGTCCCTCGAATCGGTCTTTTCCTACCTCGTAGCGGCCTGAGTAGTGGCCCATAAGGAGCTGTGAAGCGTCATGTACGACCCCACAGTCGCCCGGCTCACCTACCGGGCGCTGCTCGGCCGGCGCCGGGCCGCCATCCTGTTCGTCCTGCCGGTCCTCCTGGTGGCCATCTCCGTGGCGGTACGGGCGTTCGCCGGAGCCGATGACGGCGTGGCCTCCGGTGTGCTCGGCGGCTTCGCGATCGCCACGATGGTGCCGCTCATCGGCGTCATCGCCGGAACGGGTGCCATCGGGCCGGAGATCGACGACGGGTCGATCGTCTATCTGCTGGCCAAGCCGGTGAAGCGGCCCACGATCATCTTCACCAAGCTGATCGTGGCCGTCGCCGTGACGATGCTCTTCTCGGCGCTGCCGACGTTCGTCGCGGGGCTGATCCTCAACGGCAACGGCGGACAGATCGCCGTCGCCTACACGATCGCGGCGCTGGTCGCCTCGATCGCGTACAGCGCGCTGTTCCTGCTGCTGGGCACGGTCAGCCGGCACGCGGTGGTCTTCGGTCTGGTGTACGCCCTGGTGTGGGAGGCGCTGTTCGGCAGTCTGGTCCCGGGGGCCAGGACGCTCAGCGTGCAGCAGTGGTCCCTCTCCGTCGCCGAGAAGGTCGCCGGGGACGGCCTGGTCACCTCGGACGTCGGCCTGCCGCTCGCGACGGTCCTGCTGGTCGGAGTCACCGCCGTGGCCACGTGGTACGCGGGTCAGAAGCTGCGGGCGCTGAAGCTCGCCGGCGAGGAGTGAGACCGGACTCCTCACCAGCCCCCGTCCCCTTCGGACGGGGGCTGTCGCATGGGCGCAGGACAAATGGCGTAACCGTACGTTTATCGGCTCGTTGGACGGGTGCGTGGAGGCAACTGGAATCCGTGGCGTCGAGCTTTCGTGAATTCGGGGAATGCCGACGGCGGTGAGGCAGTGCCCGCCCGGGTCGGTCATCGAGTGAGTGGCAATCGTGAGCGTCCTCCGCCCTCGCAGCCCGGGGACAGGGCTCTCCTCGCAGTTCCCACGCACGAGAGGAACACCCATGCCCACGGAAGTCGCCCTGCTCGAATCCCAAGCCCTCCGGGTCGAGCAGATGGGGCGCGTCGAAGTGCTCGACAAGGTCAAGAGCCTTGCCATGCTCCCTGATGGAATCCACCTCCGCGCAGAGGAAGTGGCTCGCTACTTCGAAGTGTCCACAACCTCCGTGAGGAGGCTGACGGACCGGCACCTGAACGAGTTGGTCAGCAACGGCATGAAGGTGCTGCGGGGCGCTGATCTGCAGTCCTTCCATAGCGACATGGTGTCGCTATGGAAGGGTGAGGGGCCGGAAAGTTATCCACAGGCAGCCACGCAACTCCGTCTC
Source organism: Streptomyces sp. NPDC102402 (assembly GCF_044765765.1). Taxonomy (NCBI): domain Bacteria; kingdom Bacillati; phylum Actinomycetota; class Actinomycetes; order Kitasatosporales; family Streptomycetaceae; genus Streptomyces; species Streptomyces sp. NPDC102402. Next base: position 534,594 of record NZ_JBIWKR010000001.1, on the reverse strand, counting down.
TACACCCGCAGGACCGTGCTCAACGTCGCCATGCTTCTTCGGGACAGCGACATCGCGCGCAGCGTCCGCACCCACCTGCTCGACGCGGAGGAGGACCTCAGGGCCTCCTACGTCTCGCTCGACCGGCGCGTCACCCGCATCGAGGGCTGCCTCGCCGGTGTGGGAAGCGCGCTCCAGGAGCTCGGCCCGGTGCTCGGCCGGATGTCGGGGCGGCTCGACTCCCTCGACCGGAAGCTCGATGCGACCCATCAGGCCGTCGGTTCGATCAGCCTCAGGCTCACCGACGTCTCGCACGACGTCATCCGGCTCGATGCCCGCATGGACGAACTCTCCCACCTGCTGAGGGATCTGGGCCGCCGCACGAACGGCTGAGGCACGTCGGGGGCCACGGGAAAACGGGTGGCCCCCGACGGCGGCCTCCTGCACAGTGAGGGGGACGGCGCGGGAAGGCGCCGCTCATCGAGGACCGGGAGAGGAGCGCGGCGATGACCAGGAGTACGAGTCCGTGGTGTTCCCGACAGGGCGGTCCGCAGCCCGCACCGCGGTAGCCTCTTCAGCTGCCCGCGGCAGGACCCCGGGTGGCCCCCGCTGCGCGTCGCGCCTGGCCACCCCCCGGAGGATTGGCCGAGTGGTAAGGCAGCGGCTTGCTGAGCCGTCGTCGGGGTGCGAGCCCCGCGCGCGTTCGATCCGCGCATCCTCCGCCCGAGCGCGGAACAGCCCTACGCGTGTGTGGCTGTCCGGAGCAGTTCCTCCAGCACCAGCGCGATGCCGTCGTGCTCGTTGGACGCGGTGATCTCGTGCGCCACGGCCTTCAGGTCGTCGTGCGCGTTGGCCATGGCGACGCCGTGCTGCGCCCAGCCGAACATGGGGATGTCGTTCGGCATGTCACCGAAGGCCAGGGTGTCCGACGCCTTGAGCCCCAGGCGGCGTGCGGCCAGCGAGAGACCGGTCGCCTTGCTCAGCCCCAGGGGGAGGATCTCCACGACGCCCGGGCCCGCCATGACGACGTTCACCAGGCTGCCGACCGCCTTGCGCGCGGCTTCGGCGAGAGCGTCGTCATCGAGCTCCGGATGCTGGATGTAGACCTTGTTCAACGGAGCGGTCCACATCTCTGCGGGGTCGTTCATGAAGACGGCCGGCAGCGGTCCTTCCTGCACCTGGTAGCCGGGCCCGACCAGCACCTCGCCCTCGAGCCCGTCACGGCTCGCCGCCAGCGCGAGCGGACCGACCTCCGCCTCGATCTTGGACAGCGCCAGCCCTGCGAGCTGCCGGTCCAGGGTGAGGGAGGTCAGAAGCTTGTGCTCGCCCGCGTGGTAGACCTGCGCACCCTGGCCGCAGACCGCGAGGCCCTCGTAGCCCAGGTCGTCCAGGATGTGCCGGGTCCACGGAACCGCCCGTCCGGTGACGACGATGTGCGCCGCGCCGGCCGCGGTGACCGCGGCCAGCGCCTCCCGGGTGGGACCGGAAACCGTGTGGTCGTCGCGGAGCAGGGTGCCGTCGAGATCGGTCGCGACGAGCTTGTAGGGGAAGGTCACTTGGAGACCGGCTCCAGAAGCTCGCGTCCGCCGAGGTAGGGGCGGAGGACCTCCGGCACACGCACCGAACCGTCGGGCAGCTGGTGGTTCTCCAGGATCGCCACGATGGTGCGCGGGACGGCGCAGAGCGTGCCGTTCAGCGTGGCCAGCGGCTGGACCTTCTTGCCGTCGCGCATCCGGACCGAGAGCCGGCGCGCCTGGAAACCGTCGCAGTTGGACGCGGAGGTCAGCTCGCGGTACTTGCCCTGGGTCGGGATCCACGCCTCGCAGTCGAACTTGCGCGAGGCCGAGGAGCCCAGGTCCCCGGTGGCGACGTCGATCACCTGGAACGGCAGCTCCAGGCCGGTGAGCCACTGCTTCTCCCAGTCGAGGAGCCTGCGGTGCTCGGCCTCCGCCTCCGCCGGGTCGACGTACGAGAACATCTCGACCTTGTCGAACTGGTGGACACGGAAGATGCCCCGGGTGTCCTTGCCGTACGTGCCCGCCTCGCGGCGGAAGCAGGGGGAGAACCCGGCGTACCGCAGGGGCAGCTTGTCGGCCTCGATGATCTCGTCCATGTGGTAGGCCGCGAGGGGCACCTCGGACGTGCCGACGAGGTAGTAGTCGTCCTTCTCCAGGTGGTACACGTTCTCCGCGGCCTGGCCGAGGAAGCCCGTGCCCTCCATGGCGCGCGGGCGGACCAGCGCGGGGGTCAGCATGGGGACGAAACCGGCCTCGGTGGCCTGTGCGATCGCCGCGTTGACCAGGGCCAGCTCCAGCAGGGCGCCGACACCGGTCAGGTAGTAGAAGCGGGATCCGGACACCTTGGCGCCGCGCTCCATGTCGATGGCGCCCAGCGCCTCGCCGAGCTCCAGGTGGTCCTTGGGCTCGAAGCCCTCCGCGCCGAAGTCACGGATCGTCCCGTGGGTCTCCAGGACGACGAAGTCCTCCTCGCCGCCGACCGGCACGTCCTCGTGGACGATGTTGCCGAGCAGCAGGAGCAGACGCTTGGCCTCGGCCTCGGCCTCGGCCTGCGCGGCGTCTGCCGCCCTGACTCCGGCCTTCAGCTGATCGGCCTTCTTGAGGAGTTCGGCGCGCTCCTCGGGGGTGGCCTTGGGGATCAGCTTCCCGAGCGACTTCTGCTCGGAGCGGAGTTCGTCGAAGCGGACGCCGGACGACCTGCGCAGCTCGTCGGCGGAGAGCAGGGCGTCGACGAGCGCGACGTCCTCTCCACGGGCGCGCTGGGAGGCGCGAACACGGTCGGGGTCCTCACGGAGCAGGCGAAGGTCAATCACCCCTCAAGGCTACCGGTGCGGGCGTCCGCTGCTCGAACCGATATCGGCGAGCGCGGCGCTTTGACCGAATTGCCGGAATCGATAATCCTGAGCCGAATCATCGCCCGACGGGAGGGGGATCGTCGGCGAAAGGGCCGGATCGCCTCGAAAAGGGAGCGAATGCCGCCACCCCGTGGCGCATCGCCGTTGTGCGCGCGGGGAGTTGGCGTCGCGCGGGCGATCTCGTTGTCCACAGGTGTCCGGCGATTCCATTAGTTATCCACAGGCTGTGAAGAAGATCTGTGGACACCGGAAGGGATCGTTCCGAAAGCGGCATCATGGGGCATCGATTCGCTGCTCAAACCTGATCTGTGCACTCATTCGGGTGGGTATTCCCCGTCTCAATGAGTTGATCAACGGAATTGGGGGACACGAGGTGAGCTGTTCCCCTGTGGGGGATCCAGGGCTGCTGAGGTGATTTGTCGACCATGTAGTAGTGCGGTGTCGACTTGTCCCCAGGTTGAGAGCGCCTCCTGTGGATAACTCTGATCGCCCTGTGTGGAACGGAAAACTGACAGTACGACCAGGCGGTGGAGCGAGAGGGCGCCCCCGGACGGAAGAGTCGCCCGGGCGGAAGAGTCGCCCGGACGGCATGCCCGGTGGGAATCGAAGCCGACCTCCACCGCCGGGAATCGAGCCGATCCCGACCCGCATCGTGGTTCGAGCCGATCCCGACCCGATCCGGTGGGATCGAGCCGATCCCCACAGCAGACGTCAGACCCGGCCGTCCTGGCTGCGGGCCAGCCAGTCGGACGCCTCGGTGAAGTCCGTGTCCGACGTCCCGGTCCGCAGGGGGCTCACCTCGTCGGGCGTCACCCCTGCCCGCGGATACGAACCCAGGAACCGCACCTTCGGGCAGATCCGCTTCAGCCCCATCAGCGCCTCGCCGACACGGCGGTCCGCGATGTGCCCCTCCGCGTCCACGGCGAAGCAGTAGTTCCCGATGCCCTCCCCGGTGGGCCGGGACTGGATCAGCATCAGGTTGACCCCACGTACGGCGAACTCCTGGAGCAGTTCGAGAAGGGCGCCGGGATGGTCGTCGCCGAGCCAGATGACCACGGACGTCTTGTCGGCTCCCGTGGGCGCGGACGGCCTGGCGGGGCGGCCCACCAGCACGAAGCGCGTCTGGGCGTTCTCCGCGTCGTGGATCTCCGTCACCAGCGGTTCCAGCCCGTAGGTCGCCGCGGCGAACTCGCCGGCGAAGGCCGCGTCGTAGCGCCCCTCCTGGACCAGCCGGGCACCGTCCGCGTTCGAGGCGGCCGACTCCCACACCGCGCTGGGCAGGTGGGCCGCCATCCAGTTCCGCACCTGGGGCTGCGCGGCAGGGTGGGCAGTCACCGTCTTGATGTCCGACAGCTTCGTCCCGGGACGCACCAGGAGCGCGAAGGTGATGGAGAGCAGCACCTCGCGGTAGATCATCAGCGGAGCGCCCGTGGTCAGCTCGTCGAGGGTCGCGCTGATCCCGCCCTCCACGGAGTTCTCGATGGGGACGAGTGCCGCCGCGGCCTGCCCGCCGCGCACGGCGTCCAGCGCGGCCGGCACGGAGACCATCGGGACGAGCTCACGGGTGGCGGCTTCGGGGAGCGTGCGGAGGGCCACCTCGGTGAAGGTGCCTTCGGGGCCGAGATAGGCGTAGCGCGTGGCTGACATACGGTCACCCTAATGGGCCGACGGACGGGCCCGTGCGCCTCACGACTCCAGCAGCCGCTGCCCCACGTACTCCCCGGACGCCGCGCCTCCGGGTACGGCGAAGAGGCCGCTCGCCTCGTGCCGGACGAACGGCGAGAGCGCGTCCCCGCGGTCCAGCTTGCGCTGGACCGGGATGAAGCCCTTGAACGGATCGGCCTGCCAGCAGACGAAGAGCAGCCCGGCATCCGGGGTGCCGTCGCCCGAGATGCCGTCGTGGTACGAGAACGGGCGGCGCAGCATGGCGGCACCACCGTTCTTCTCGGGGGAGGAGATACGGGCGTGCGCGTTGTCGGGGATCAGCAGCCTGCCGTCCGGCCCCGCCCTGTCCAGGTCCATCGCGGTGTCCTCCGAGCCACCGCTGAGGGGGGCGCCGTCCGCCTTCCGCCGGCCGATGACCTGTTCCTGGCGCGTGACCGTGAGCTCCTCCCAGTCGTCCAGGAGCATCCGGATCCGCCGGACGACGGCGTAGGAGCCGCCCGCCATCCAGGCGTACTCCGACGAGCCGCCGGACGGGACGAAGATCCGCTCCTGGAAGTCGCTCTCGGCCGGTCGCGGATTGTTGGTGCCGTCGACCTGGCCCATCAGGTTGCGCGCGGTCATCGGCCGGTCCGTGACGCCCGGGGTACGGTTGAAGCCGTTCATCTGCCAGCGCACCCGGGCCGTCGGACCGGCCTCCTTCTGCAGGGCGCGCAGTGCGTGGAAGGCGACGAGCGCGTCGTCGGCACCGATCTGCACCCAGAGATCGCCGTCGGACCGCTTGGCGTCGAGGTGGTCGGAGGAGAACGCCGGCAGCGGATCCAGGGCGGCCGGACGGCGGCCGGTCAGGCCGGTCCGGGAGAAGAAGGTCCGACCGAAGCCGAAGGTGACGGTCAGGGAGGACGGGCCGGCGTCCAGCGCGATGCCGGTGTCGTGGCCCCGGGTGCTCTCGGCCGGTTCACCTGCCATCAGCCGTTCCGACACGGCGGACCAGCGGCGCATCAGGGCGGCCGCTTCGGCGCGCCCGGCTCCGGGAGCCAGATCGAAGGCGACCAGGTGCCCGCGCGCCTGAAGTGGAGTGGTGATCCCCGCTTGATGTTTCCCGTGAAACATCGCTCGGGTCGAGCCGACCGAGGTCAGCGCTGCCGGAGTCTCCCCACGGCTCGCGGCGTAGCCGCCGGCACCGCCCGCCGCGCCCAGGACGAGCCCTGCCGCACCGGCTGCTCCCGCCCCGCCGATCAGCCGTCTCCGGGAGACGGCTCCCGTGCCTCCCGTCCCCGGTCCGTCCTGCTGGTCGGCGGTGGCGCCCCTCACCTCGGGGTCGTCCTTCTTCTTGCTCACCCTGCTCAGCCGATCTTCACGTTCTTGTCGATGGTGGTCTGGTCGATGTCGGACGTACGGACGGTCACGGCGACCGTCCAGTCGCCCGCCATCGGGATCTGCACGCCGCCGGCGGTCCAGTGCCCTTCGGTGAGGCGGTCGGGGACCACGGGCAGCGGGCCGATGTCCTTGGACTCCAGGGTGAAGGCGAGCTTCACCTCGGGCACGTCCATCGGGCGCCGGTCGGGCCCGTCGATCCAGAGGTGCACGCTGTTGGCGCCGGTCCTGCCGGGCGAGATGTCCAGGCGTACCGTCCCCTTGCCCTTCGGGCCACCGGTGTCGAAGGGCAGGCTCAGATTCACCTGCCCGCCGGTCAGAGGTGCTGGGGCCGCCGTGGTGTTGCCGCGGGCGGCCTCCTCTTCGGTACGGCCGGGTTCGGTGGACGTCAGGATCGTCGTCACCACGAGCAGCACCACGGCGATACCCGTCTCCACCAGCACGGACCGGCGCAGCCCCGAGCGGTCCGGATCGGCGTCACGGGTGCGCTTCTCCTTCGTCGCCGTCAGAGCGGCGCGCTGCCGGGAGAGCTGTGCGGCGCGCTCCGGGTCCACTTCCTCTCCTGACGTGGCGGCCGGGACGGCCGGCTCCTCCGGCACAGGGGATTCCGACTGTTCCACCGGGGCAGCGGCGTCGTCCGGCACGGCGTGTTCGGTCAGCCGCGCCGTCCACCGCCGCGATATCCACGCGACGCCGACGAGCACGGCGACGAGCGCCACCTTGACGAGCAGTAGCTGGCCGTACCGCGTGCCGGTCAGCGCGGACCACGAACCCACCTGACGCCAGGACTGGTACAGGCCGGTCGCGGTGAGGACGAGCACGCTGCCGAACGCCATGCGGGAGAACCGCCGTACCGCGCCGCTCGTGATGTCCGGTGTGCGGTACAGAGCGACCAGCAGCGCGGCGAGCCCGCCCAGCCACGCGGCGACGGCGAGCAGGTGGAGCACGTCGACGGGCATGGCGATACCCGGCTGGATTCCCGTCGAGGCGTGCTCGGCCAGGGCCCAGGTGCCGGCGATCCCCGCGGCGATGACGGCGCCGCCCGTCGCGAGTCCGAAGGTGAGGTCCTTCCTCTCCGTCGCGTCCTCGCGCTTCGCGTACGCCCCGAAGAGGACGGCGATGAACAGCGCGGAGGCGCCGAGAAGCAGCAGGCGGGAGACCAGCGCGGCCCCCGGCTTGGTGTCGAGCACGGACTGGAGGCCGTCGAGGTCGAAGGCGTCCGCGAGCTTGCCGGAGCCCGTGTACGGGCTGCGCAGGAGCAGCATGACCAGGGTGGCGGCGGTGAGCGTGACCCAGCCGCGTACGACGAGGCGCTGCAGCGGACGCGCCCCCGCTCCGCGCTGCCAGCAGGCGAGCACGAAGGCCGACCCGCCCGCGAGCAGGATGAAGCCGGCGTAGGCGGCGTAGCGGGCGATGCCGTAGAGCGCGCCCACGAGGCCGCCGCCCGCTCCTGCCGAGGGAAGCGCGACGGTGGTGTCGGACGGGGCGCCGACGGAGAAGGTGAAGGCTCCCGCCACCGGGTGGCTGTCGGCGGAGACGGCCTGCCAGGCCACGGTGTACGTGCCGTCGGGCAGACCGCTGTGCAGCTGGACGCCGTACCGGACGGCGCCGCCGCTCGTGAGGTCACGGGGAGCGCCGTCGTCGGCCCGCTTCCCGCTCGGGTCGAGGACCCGGATCGAGTCGTCGCCCATCGCGATCTGTTCGGAGAAGGTCAGCGTGACCTCCTCGGGCGCGGTGGCGACCACCGCCCCGTCCTGCGGGTCGCTCCCGGTGAGAGCGGCGTGCGCGGACGCGGGGCTCGCGCCTGCCAGCACCAGGCCGAACAGCAGGCTGATCAGCGCGGCGAGGAGCGCGACCGCGGCGTGCGGCCGTCGTGTCGGGGAGGGCCCGAAGCGCGGGGCGGTGGCTGTCATGGGGTGTCAGTACCTCACTGCTTCTTCGGGTTGTAGGTGGTCTCCTTCACGGGGATGTCGACCGTGATGGGGTCGGCCTTCTCGAAGTGCAGCTCGACGGAGACCGTCTCCCCTTGCCTGGGCTGCTGCTTGAGGCCCGTGAACATGATGTGGTTGCCGCCGCGTTCGAGATCGAGCTCGCCACCGGCGGGCACCTCGAACGACGTGACCATGCGCATCGTCCGGTTCTTCGTCTCATGGATGGAGACGTGGTCGGAGAGAGCGCTGGTCACCGAGGTGAGCCGGTCGGTGGCACCGCCGCTGTTCTTCACGAGGAGGAAACCGGCCGCCATGTCGCTGACGGGCTGGGGCATGAAGGCCCCCGTCACCTTCAGCTGCGGCACGCTGTCCGAGGAACACGCCGTCAGCGCCAGCCCCGTGGTGAGGGCCAGGACGCCGGCGACGGCCGTGCGACGGTTCACGGGGTCTCCCCCTTGACGAGCTCCGGGAGGTCCTCGGTGTAGTCCTCGGCGGTGGTGTCCTCGCTGTAGAGCACGTACCCCTTGTCGGTCTTCGGGGAGAACGCGATGACCTGGGAGCCGTGCATCGAGACGACCGTGCCGTCCTTCTCCTTCTTCGGGGCGTCGATGCCGATACCGATCTGCCGTGCTCCCGCCTGGATGGTCGGGAAGTCGCCGGTGAGGCCGGTGAAGTCGGGGTCCTGAGCCTTGAGCCAGCTGCCCAGGGACGCGGGGGTGTCCCGCTCGGGGTCCGTGGTGACGAACACGACCTGGAGCTTGTCCTGGTCGGCCTTGGGCAGGGCCCGCTTGGCGAGCGCGATGTTGCTCATGGTCAGCGGGCACACGTCGGGGCAGTTGGTGTAGCCGAAGTAGATGAGGGTCGGCTTGCCCTTGGTCTTCTCGCGCAGGTCGTACTTCTTGCCGTGCGTGTCGGTGAGGACGAGATCCGGCTTGGTGAACGGCTGGTCGAGCACGGTGGCGGGGTCGGACCCGGTCCCGGAGGAGACATCGGCGACGGAATCGTCCGCGGAGTCTCCGCCGTCGCTGCCGCAGGCCGACAGGGTCAGTGCGGCCACGGCGGCGAACGCCGCGGCCAGCACCGTCTTCTTGCTGTACATGGGGAACTGATTCCTGATCTGTGAATGCGGGTGGTGGAGCCGGTGGGATCAGGCGGCGCTGCGGCGACGGCCGGCCAGTACGCCGAACGCGACCCCAGCGACGCCGACGACGATGCCGACGATGCCCAGGACACGGGCAGTGCTGTCGCTGTTCGACGAGGACGTGTCGTCCGAGGACGCCGTCGTCTCCTTCGTCTTCTCCGCGGCGCCGCCCTTGTCGTCCGCGGGTGCGCCGTGGGCGTCGGCGGCGGGGGCCGTCAGCGCGAGGACGGGAGCCGGGCTCTCGGGCTCTTCGCCGCCCTCCGTGGGCTCCTCGATCCAGCGGACGACTTCCTTGTTGCTGTACGTCTGGAGCGCCTTGAAGACCATCTGGTCGGCGTCCTCGGGCAGCTGCCCGACGGAGAGCGGGAACTGCTGGAAGAAGCCGGGCTCGATGCCCTTGCCGTCCGCGGTCCAGGTGACCTTGGAGACGGCCTCGTTGATCTTCTTCCCGTGTACGTCGAGCGGTTCGGCCAGCTTGCTCTTGGTGACCTTGATCTTCCAGCCGGCCACCGGCTGCGCGCTGACGGACGCCAGCGGGTGGTCCGTCGGGAAGTTCACCTCGAGCTTCACGGTGGAGGCGTCGTCACGCTCGTTGGGGACCTTGAAGTTGACGGTGGCGTAGCCGCCCTTGGCGGCCTCGCCCTGGGGCTGCACGCTGACGTGCGCGGAGGCCGTGCCGGCGAGCAGCAGGACGGTGGAAGCGGCGACGCCGCCGACGAGGGCGATACGGGAAACGTTCATGGCAGGGATCACTCCACGGGTCACGAGGAAGGGGCGGTCCGGCGCGCGCGGGCGCGACGTCATCACGACCACCTCGTCACCGGAGACCGGAGCGGAGGGGGTCGCGTCAGGCTGCGTGGACGTATACGGGCGGTGGCCCGCGCCTGATCACCATGTGCTGCAGAGGATCCCCGGTGGCCGGAGTGGCGGCGTCCGATGAGCGGGGGAGGGGCAGCGGCCCGGTCGTGGGACGCCCCGGAAGTCCCGTGCGCAGGGCGCGCACGAGTGCCACGGCCGCTCGCAGCGCGCGCAGTCTGGCCGCGGCCGCGAGCTGTTGGCCGCCCTGCGCGGACAGCCTGGCCAGCCGGAAGAGCGCGATCTCGCCGCGGCGCAGCAGCCAGCCGGTGGCCAGCGCGGCGAGCAGGTGCCCCAGGAACATGGGCAGGCTGGGCAGGCAGGACGTCACCATCGTCAGGGCCGTCGGGTCGGCCGCGGAGGCGGCTCCCGGCAGCCCGTGTGTGTGGCCCTGTGCCACGGCCGCCGGATCCAGGCCCGCCGTGGTCACGATGCGGTGGGCCTCGCCTGCGCTCAGCTGCGCCGGTCCGGCACCGCACACCAGGCCGGCGGCGAAGCGGATCAGCGAGTCGTCCCCGGAGCCCGCCGCAGCGGTCGGCGTGTGCCGTCCGAGCCCGAAGAGGACGTGCAGGGCGAGTTGCCCGGCCGCGAGGGCGGCCGTGATCGAAAGGAGGGTCCGCTCACGTCCGGCGAGTGCCGCGGCGAGTGCGAACACGCCCGCGAAGCCCGCGAGCAGAGTCCACCCGGGCACACTCGCGCCCGCGGCGAACCCATGTCCGGCGGCGGCCAGCACGACGCAGACCGCGGTGAACACCGCGGTCCTCAGAAGCCGCATACCGGCTCCGGCGCGTGCGACAGGCATAGACATGGCCGGGTCATCATCCCACTGCGACCCCGGCCTCCGTACGGCAGGTCCGGAAGGTCGGCATCCGTCCCCATCGGGGAGTGATCGGGGGGTGTTGCACCTGTTCATGGATGCTCCGGGGCCTCGTTCCGGCCCGGCATACACCGGCGAACGGAATACCCGCATCCGCCGAATGAGCGCTGTCACAGCGGATCCGCGCTTACGACTCGCTCATCGCGGCAATACGTAACGGTATGTCGAGCCGCAGCCAGGAGGCTGGAGCATGAGCATGTGGTGGTCACTCCATTTGCGGCGCGAAGCTGCGAGCGTTCCGCTCGCCCGTCGTTTTCTGCTCGGCACCATGGAGACCGCGGGGGTGGATCCGGACGTCTCCTACGATCTCTCCGTCGCACTCAGCGAAGCCTGTGCGAACGCCGTCGAGCACGGCGGCGACCGCCGGGACGCCGGTGAGGCCGGAGGAGTGGGTCTCTTCCCCGCCGGTGACGAGCAGCCCGGACACGCCTGCGGGCAGTACCGGGTCACCGCGTATCTGGACGGCGAGAAATGCCGTATCGAAGTCGCCGACTCGGGACCAGGGTTCCCCTCCCGGCGCACGCTTCGCACCGCCGCACAGTCATCCGCCGGGTATCCGTCGGACCCGCAGCCGTCGCCCGCGCACCTCTCGGGCGACCCTTCGTACCCGTGCACCGTGATGCCCCCGCCGGACACGGCCGAGAGCGGGCGCGGGCTCGGCCTGATCGAGGAGCTCGCCGATCACGTCCACTTCGGGAACCGCCCGGGGCGCGGCGCGGTGGTGAGTTTCGACAAGATCCTCAAATGGCGGGAGGGCGCGCTGCTCATGGTGTCCTGAGCAGCACGCCCTCCGGTGCACGGGGCGCGGCAGCACGCGCGGGCCGTGTCAGCCCTTGAGCCGGGCCATCCACGCCTCGACGTCGTCGGCCCGGCGCGGCAGTGCGGCGGAGAGGTTCCGGTTGCCGTCCTCGGTCACGAGGATGTCGTCCTCGATCCGGACGCCGATGCCCCGGTACTCCTCGGGCACGGTCAGGTCGTCCGCCTGGAAGTAGAGACCGGGCTCGACCGTGAGGCAGACCCCGGGCTCGAGGACGCCCTCGACGTACGCCTCGGTGCGTGCGACGGCGCAGTCGTGGACGTCCATGCCGAGCATGTGGCCGGTGCCGTGCAGCGTCCAGCGGCGCTGCAGGCCCAGCTCCAGGACCTTCTCCACGGTCAGGTCGCCCAGCAGGCCCCACTCGACCAGCTTCTCGGCGAGGACCCGCTGCGCCGCGTCGTGGAAGTCACGGAAGGCGGCGCCGGGCTTCACGGCCGCGATGCCCGCCTCCTGGGCCTCGTACACCGCGTCGTAGATCTTGCGCTGCAGCGGCGTGAACGTGCCGTTGACGGGCAGGGTGCGGGTCACGTCGGCGGTGTAGAGCTCGTTGGTCTCCACACCCGCGTCGAGCAGCAGGAGTTCGCCCGCGCGGACCGCGCCGTCGTTGCGGACCCAGTGCAGCGTGGTGGCGTGCGGGCCGGCCGCGCAGATCGAGCCGTAGCCGATGTCGTTGCCGTCGACACGGGCGCGCAGGAAGAACGTGCCCTCGATGTAGCGCTCGCTCGTGGCCTCGGCCTTGTCGAGGACCTTCACGACGTCCTCGAAGCCACGCGCCGTGGCGTCGCAGGCCTTCTGCAGTTCGGCGATCTCGAAGGCGTCCTTGACCAGGCGGGCCTCGGAGAGGAAGACACGCAGTTCCTCGTCACGCTCCGCGGTGACCTTGTCGGTCAGGGCTGCCTCGATGCCCGCGTCGTGGCCGCGGACGGTGCGCACCGGACCGGTGGCCTCCGTCAGGGCGGCGGGGAGCTCGCGGACGTCCTTCGCCGGGATGCCGAGCAGCTGCTCGGCCTCGGTGAGGGAGTTGCGGCGGCCGACCCAGAGCTCGCCCTGGCCGTCGAGCCAGAACTCGCCGTTCTCACGGTCGGAGCGGGGCAGCAGGTAGACCGTCGCCTCATGACCGCCGTCGGCCGGCTCGAGCACCAGGACGCCGTCCTGGGTCAGGTCGCCGGTGAGGTACGCGTACTCGGTGGAGGCGCGGAAGGCGTACTCGGTGTCGTTGGAGCGGGTCTTCAGGTTGCCCGCCGGGACGACGAGCCTCTCGCCGGGGAAGCGCGAGGAGAGCGCGGCGCGACGGGCGGCGGTGTGCGAGGCCTGGGCGATCGGCTCCAGGCCGTGCAGCTCGGTGTCGGCCCAGCCGGACTTCATGTTCTCGGCGAGCTCATCGGAAATGCCCGGGTACAGGCCGTTCTTCCGCTGCTTGATCGGCTCTGTCTCTGCTGTTTCCGGGGTCTCCGGGGCGAGCTCCTCAGACACGTTATGTCCTCCTTGTACGACACTGGACCGTCTCCATCGTACGGGCGTACGGAAGGGGGCCCGGTGCCGGAAGACCTCTTACCCGCCCTGGGGCGGTCGCCGGAGAGCCTCAGTCGAAGCGCGCGGCCAGCAGGGCGACGTCCTCGGTGCCGTGGCTCCCGTCGAGGCCGTCGGGCAGCATCAGGCGCAGGACGTGGTCCGCGATCGCCCCGGGATCCTGGCGCAGGGCCTTCGGCACTCCCGCCGCCGCAGCGTGCAGCCGCGCGAACGCCCGGTCCATGGTGTCGCCGGTCCGGTGGAGCAGCCCGTCGGTACAGAAGAGCACGGTCTCGCCCGGGTGAAGCGTGAATTCCACGCTCGGCGCCTCCCAGCAGGAGAGCATGCCCAGCGGCGCGGAAAGGGCCGTCTCCACGAATTCGGTGCGCCGCTCGCCGGTCACCAGCGGCGGGGTGTGCCCGGCGCCGGCCAGCAGGATCGTGCGCCGGTCCGGTTCGCAGTAGGCGTAGAGGGCGGTCGCCGCGGTGGACGGTTCGGTCAGCCGCAGAAGCAGTTCGAGGTCGGAGAGGACGGCGACGGGGTCCTCTCCCTCCATCACGGCGTAGGCCCGCAGACCGGCGCGGAGCCGGCCCATGGCGGCCAGGGCGCTCGGCCCGGAACCGCCGACCGAGCCGACGGCCAGCCCGAGTGCGTCGTCCGGGAGGGGAAGCGCGTCGTACCAGTGCCCACCGCCCCCGGGTGAGGCCCGGTGGCGCCCGGCCAGTCGCACTCCGGGGAACCGGGGCAGTCTGCCGGGGAGAAGCTCCTCGGTGATGGCCGAGGCCTCGGCCCTGGTGCGTTCGAGCTCGAGCAGGCGGGCCAGGTGCTCGGCGGCGTAGCGGGCGTACACCTCGACGAGATGGCACTGGCGTTCCAGTGGCCGGGCCGGTTCGTCGTACAGCCAGACCGCCGCACCGATCCGGCGCGCGTCCTTGGTGGCGAGGGGCTGCGTGTAGCTGGCGGCGTATCCGAGTTGTGCGGCGACCTCGCGGCAGCGGGGGTCGAGGCCGGGGTCACCGAGGATGTCGGGGCTGGCCAGAGGGGTGTCGGTGTCGGGGAGACCGTCCAGGAAGCGGCCGTGGGCGGTGGTGTCGCGCGGCACCGTCTCGATGTGGCCCAGTTCGGCGTGGGCGAGGCCGAGGCCGATCGTGCGGGAAGGAGCGCTGCCGTCGGCGGGTTCCAGGACGAGGAGACCCCGGCCCGCCCCGACGAGGGCGGCTCCGGCGGCCAGGAGCTCGTGAAGGGCGCCGTCCAGGGTGGTGGTTCCGGCCAGCCGTTCGGTCAGTTCGTGCAGTGTGGTGAGGTCGGACACCCAGCCGGCCAGGCGGTCCTGGAGGAAGGCTCCCGGCGCGGAGAGCGCGGTTTCCGTAGGAGCGGCAGTGTGCGTTGAAACGGGAACCATGGGATCGATTCCAGCCACTTTCGGAAGGTGGGGGGCGCTCATGGCAGTCGGCTTTCCGACCGGTGCGTTGTGTCGAATAGCATCGCAAACCCCCATGTCGTTCTGCGCCGCTATCGGTGCAACCACAGGTACACGCACCCACATGTACACGTACAAGTGAGGTGATGTCCAGCATTGTCCTTACGGGGTTTATGGTGCCGTGAGACAGTTAACTTGGCCGAAAAATGCACCCCCGGGCCGCTTTTTGCGGTCGACTGGGTGCGCTCGACAGGGGGCACCCTCGGGGTGAAATGCCGGAGGGAGCGTCATTCCGAGCATGCTGGGTACGTAATCGTGGATGGCCAGGGGAAGTTCTGACCGCCCCGGAACCCGACAGCGAGCCCGGGCGTCCTCACTGGTGACGGCCGCCCGCCCACCGCCCGAACGGCGGGGTTGCACAAGGGACGGCACGCGCGACGCGCACGCCGACCGCGCGATGTATTGACTGGACTCGGCTCGGCTCAACTCGGTTCGACTCGGCTCAGCTCCATTCTGTTCGGTTCCACTCTGCTCGGCTCGGCTCACGCTCGGCACCGACTACTCGTCCGTACCGCAGACCCGATGAGCAAGCACGCACAGCGAAGAGACGCACACGCGGTGTAACGAACGCGTGGTGTGATGTGGACCTCGGCGTTCAACGGAAAGGAACGAGCGCTCATGCGCGAGATCCTCGGAAGGCGACGCAGGCACCGGCCCCGGCGCAAGGGAAGTTCCGCCCAGCTCGACGCGGCGCTGTTCTTCGCCACCGTCCGGAGATGGCCCGTACTCCCCGGAGCGGGGCTGGCGGCGGGAGCCGTACGCGGCGAACGCGGCCGCGGCTGCGCCTGCCCCGACCCCGAGTGCGCCGTGCCCGGCGCACATCCCTTCGACCCCGGTCTCCTCGCGGCGACCACCGACGCACGCATGGTGCGCTGGTGGTGGACCAACCGGCCCACCGCCCCCGTCCTGCTGGCCACCGGTGGCCAGTCGCCCTGCGCGCTGAGCCTGCCCGCCGTGGCAGGAGCCCGTGCGCTGGCCGCGCTCGACGCCATGGGGCCGCGGCTCGGCCCGGTGGTGGCGACCCCCACCCGGTGGTCGCTGATGGTCGCCCCCTACACCCTGGAGCGGCTCGGCGAACTGCTGCACGCCAAGGACCGGGTGCCCAGCTCCCTGCGGTTCCACGGGGAGGGCGGCTACCTCGTCCTGCCTCCGTCCGAGGTGGGTACGGGCCAGGTGCGCTGGGAGCGCGCTCCGGCAGCCGGGAACGCCGTGCCGTGGCTCCCGGACGTGGAGTCGGTCCTGGACGCGCTCGTCGAGGCGAGCAACGAGGCCCCGGACGGCGGCAGCCGGCTCGCGTACTGAGCGCACGGCCGCGCGGTGATGACGGGAAGCGCCGCCGCGCGGGAACGGCGGTGGCTGCGAAGGTGACGCGGGGGCGGCGGGCCGCCCGCTCGTTCAGGGGCGCGGGGCCGCCCTGTCCCGTGCGATCGGGACGGGTGGCTCCGGACGGGCGTGTAATTGCATCCCGGTAAAGGGCGGCGACCGCAGGCTTTCTGACTGCCATTCGCGGATCGCGGAAACGGGCGGACGGTGATGCGGGCGTGCGCGATTCCCACGTGTCGTGGGGGCATTCCAGGTAACCGAGAGGCATCCCGGAGTTTCTGTCCGAAAGCGAACGCCCGGTACGGCCGGGGGCCGGGGGCGCGCGTGGCCCCGGCGTCGAATCGGAGCCGGCCTGTGGACAGCCGCTGCCTGGCGGATGCCTGCGACGGGTCAGGGAGGCGAGCGGGGGGCGGACCGCGGGCCTGGCGGTCCCCGCAGGTGGCCGACGCGCTGCGCGCTCCGGCGTGCGCCCCGGCCGTACGGGCCCGGAAACGAGAACGTCCGGCCGCTGGCGACGGGGGATGCACCAGCGACCGGACTTCTAGAACCGTAACAAGAGATCTGCCGTGAGCAAATTCGATCTCGCCTATTCGGACAGCTATTTACCGACGAGTACAGCGAGTTGTGACGGGAGTCACCGCCGCGCCCCGGCTTTCGTCACTGTCAGCTGAGCGTCACTTGGCGGTTGGTGAGCCCGCCGCGTGCCCTGCGCTCGTCGGCCGTGAGCGGAGCGTCGGAGGCGAGGGCCCCGGCGAGCCGTTCCGCGAACTGCGCCGCGGGCTTCTCGCACTCCTCCGCCCCCATCGCGCTCGGCAGGTCCCAGACCGGGACCATCAGGCCGTGGGCGCGGAACGAGCCCACCAGACGGGTTTCCTCGCCCAGCGAGGAGGCGCCGGCCGCGTGCAGCCGGGCGAGGGCGTCGAGGAGCTGCTCCTCGGGGTGAGGCATGACCCAGCGCAGGTGGTTCTTCTCCGGTGTCTCGCACCAGTAGGCCGCGTCCACACCGGAGAGCCGGGTGGTGGGGATGGCCGCGGCGTTGGCGCGCTCCAGCGAGGCCGAGACCTCCGGCGTGGCGTTCTCCGCGTCCGGCACCCAGAACTCGAAGCCGGAGTGCACGACCGGCGCGAAGGCGGCGTCCGGATCGAGGACGTCCTGCAGCCGGGGGCCGTCGGCGGGCACCCTGCGGGCGGCGACCGGCGAACCGGGCTCGGCCTCCAGCGCACGCTGCAGCGTGTCCGCGAGATCGCGGCTGAGGTCGCCCGACGAGGTGTCGTTCTGCAGGGCGAGCAGGACGGAGCCGTCGTCACGGCGCAGCGCCGGCCAGGCCATCGGCAGCACGGTCGCGAGCGACACGGACGGCACGCCCTCGGGAAGCCCGCCCTTCAGCGTCAACTCGACGGTGGCGGCGGGGACCAGCTCGCGCAGCGCGATCCAGTCGCACTCACCGGAGATTCCCTCGAAGGGGCGCTGGACCAGCTCGGTCACCGCGTGGGCGGCTGCGCGTCCGTGACACGCCTTGTAACGGCGGCCCGAACCGCACGGGCAGGGCTCGCGGGCCCCTACGACCGGGATTTCACCGTCCTTGAGCTGCGGCTTCCCGGCCTTGGACTGAGGGCGCTTCTTGGCCATGGTGGGCGTTCTCCCGATTGCGACAGTGCGGTCTCGGGCGCGAGCCTAGCCGTCCCCGTCAGCGCCGGGGCACACCTGCCGTGGCGTCCTCGCCGCCCACCACGCCCCTCGCGGGGCCCTGTCGCTCTCAGCCCGCGTCGTCGAAGGCTTCCAGGGCGTCGGCGATGTCCAGCCCGTCGAGCGAGCCGAAGCCGCCCAGCCCGTGCAGTCCGTCCAGCCCGTCCAGCCCGTTCATTGCGGACCGGTTCCGGCGCGAGGGCCTCGTGCGGCCCGGTGCCGATGTCGGGAAGCCGCCGCGTCCGTGCCCCGCGGAGACGAGGGCCCAGACGGTGACCTCGCCGGCTGTGTCGTCCCGGACGCCCCACTCCTGGGCGAGGGCGCTGATGATGTTGAGCCCGCGCCCGCCGCGCGCGGTGACCGACGGTGTGGCCGGGACCGGCCTGGTGGGCCCGCCGCCGTCCGTGACCTCGACGGTCAGGCCGCCTCTTCTGTCCACGCGCCATGCGGCGCGGATGTCGCCGTCACCCACCTCTGAGTGCTTCCCCAGCGGCCTGCCGTGCCGGCAGGCGTTGCTGAGGAGTTCGGAAAGGATCAGTACAGCGTCGTCGACCACGGCGTCCGAGACTCCGTTGCTGCGCAACTGCTCGCGCATACGGTGCCTCGCCTGCCCCACGCCCGCAGGGCCGTGGGGTACATCCATGCTCGACGACGCGGGCACTTCCTGTGCCACCACAAACGCCACCCCCGAGACCTCCTTCGCCCCACGCCACGGATTGGATGCCCCCCTGGACTGCGCCGGAAACCGGCCAAAGCCCTGTCAGTGATGCACTCGTAACGATCGTTTGCGGAGTGAATGCGCCGGTGCACCCCGTGTAACTGATGTTAAGAGCGGCCAAGTTGTGACAGGACCTGTTTGGGGCGGTTCGTGATGATTGCTTCCACTCCGAGGCGTACGCAGAGCTCGACGTCCTCCGGCTCGTTCACGGTCCACACGTGCACCCGGTGACCCGCCCGGTGCAGCCGTTCGATGTACCCGGGGTGGTTGCGTACGATCCGCATCCCCGGCCCCGCGATGCGGGACCCGGCGGGGAGCCGGCCGTCCCTCAGTCGTGGTGAGACGAACTGCATCAGGAAGACGGTGGGCAGCGTGGGGGCCGCGGCCCGGACGCGGTACAGGGAGCGTGCGGAGAAGCTCATGACGCGCACGGGCGAGGGCCCGTCCGCCGGCGGGGAGTCCAGGCCGAAGCGCTCGAGCAGCTGGAGCAGCCGCTCCTCGACCTGGCCGGCCCAGCGGGTGGGGTGCTTGGTCTCGATGGCCAGCTGGAGCGGCCGTCCGGAGGCGCGTACGTCGTGGGCCAGCTCGAGCAGGCGTTCCAGCGTGAGTACGGACGTGAGCTCCCCAGGTGCCGGGTCCCAGTCCGGGGACTCCTCGTGGTCCTTCCAGGAGCCGAAGTCGAGGGTGGCGAGATCTGCCAGTTCCAGCGCGGAGACGGCACCCCGGCCGTTCGACGTGCGGTTCACCCTGCGGTCGTGCACGCAGACGAGCTGTCCGTCCGCGGTGAGGCGTACATCGCACTCCAGGGCGTCCGCCCCGTCCTCGATGGCCTTCCGGTAGGCGGCCAGGGTGTGCTCGGGGGCGTCGTCCGAGGCCCCGCGGTGGGCGATGACCTGGATGGGAGGCTGTCCGGAGGGTAGGCGTGCGTGGGTCACCGCGACATCGTGTCACCGAGACGCGTCGGGTGCTGACACCTTGTTGCGTAGGACCGTTTTGCCTGATGTAAAGATTGGTGTGCGGATGCACAGGTCCTGCTTACAGTGGCCTGACGTGCTGTGGGAA
Organism: Streptomyces sp. NPDC102402; assembly: GCF_044765765.1. Taxonomy (NCBI): domain Bacteria; kingdom Bacillati; phylum Actinomycetota; class Actinomycetes; order Kitasatosporales; family Streptomycetaceae; genus Streptomyces; species Streptomyces sp. NPDC102402. Next base: position 515,305 of record NZ_JBIWKR010000001.1, on the reverse strand, counting down.
AAGCTGACCGCAGACACGTGCACAGCGGATCTCTTGCCGAATGCCGAGTGGAACCGAGGAGTAAAGAGCTGTGAGCACCGAGAACGAGGGCAACGAGGGCACCGCGGGTCCGTCCGTACCGTCTGTTCCGTCCGCACCTCCCGTGCCGGCTGCCGCTCCCGAGGGCACCCCGCAGGGAGGTCCGCCCGCGCCGGAGGCCCCGCCTGCCGCTCCCGCGGACGCGCCGACGGCCCAGGTTCCGGGCGCGACGTACCAGGAGGGCGCCGGGCCGTCCGGCGCCGGGCATGAGCAGTATCCGTACGCGCCGCCGTCGCCGCAGCAGCCTCCGGCCGACCCGGCCGCGTGGCCGCCGCCGCCTCCCGCGGTCCCCGCGTACGCCGACGGCGGCAGCCCCCCGGCCTGGGGAGCCCCGGTGCACTCGGAGCCCCAGCCGCCTCGCAAGCGCCGCGCGGGCGGACTGGTCGCCGCCGTGGCCGTGGCCGCGCTGGTCGCGGGCGGTGTCGGCGGGGCACTCGGCTACTGGGCCGCCGACAGCAACGACTCCGGCTCCTCCGGGTCGACCACGGTCGCCGCCTCCAACAGCCCGAAGGACTTCAAGCGGGACGCGGGCACGGTCGCGGGCGTCGCGGCGGGCGCGCTGCCCAGCGTGGTCACCATCGACGCGCAGTCGGGCGACGGCGAGGGCGGCACGGGCACCGGCTTCGTGTACGACAAGGAAGGCCACATCCTCACGAACAACCACGTGGTGGCCTCCGCGGCGGACAGCGGCCAGCTGACCGCGACCTTCTCCAACGGCAAGAAGTACGACGCCGAGGTGGTCGGCCGTGCCCAGGGCTACGACGTCGCCGTACTGAAGCTGAAGAAGGCCCCGGACGGGCTGACCCCGCTGGCTCTGGGTGACTCGGACAAGGTCGCGGTGGGCGATTCCACGATCGCCATCGGGGCGCCGTTCGGACTCTCGAACACGGTCACCACCGGCATCATCAGCGCGAAGAACCGCCCGGTCGCCTCCGGCGACGGCTCCAGCAACAAGAACTCGTACATGAGCGCCCTGCAGACCGACGCCTCCATCAACCCCGGCAACTCGGGCGGTCCGCTCCTGGACGCGGGCGGTGCGGTCATCGGCATCAACTCGGCCATCCAGTCCACCAGCGGTGGCGGTGTCGGCCAGTCGCAGGCCGGCTCGATCGGCCTCGGCTTCGCCATCCCGGTCAACCAGGCGAAGAACGTCGCCGAGCAGCTGATCAGGACGGGCCAGCCCGTCTACCCCGTGATCGGCGCGACGGTGACGATGGAGGAGAAGACCGGCGGCGCCGTCATCTCGGACGAGGGCGCGGGTGGCACCCCCGCCGTCACTCCGAACGGCCCTGCGGCCGAGGCGGGACTGAAGGCCGGTGACGTGATCACCAAGTTCAACGACACGGCGGTCGAGAGCGGCCCGACGCTGATCGGTGAGATCTGGACCCACAAGCCGGGCGACAAGGTCACGCTCACCTACGAGCGCGACGGCAAGACGGCCACGGCCGAACTCACCCTGGGCGAGCGCAAGGGCGACAGCTGACCGGCTAGGCTGTTCCACGCATCGAGCCGGCCCCGGCCACCGGGACAGGCGCGACGCGGGGTGGGTTGCCCGAGCGGCCTAAGGGAACGGTCTTGAAAACCGTCGTGGCAGCGATGTCACCGTGGGTTCAAATCCCACACCCACCGCAGCAGGTCAGAGAAGTAGCAGGTCAGAGGGCGGGTCTCCGGTGCGGAGGCCCGCCCTCACGCCTCCGGATGCTGGCCACGGTTGCCCTGCTCTGCCACGGCAGCGAGCAGTGTCCTGGCGAGCCGAGGGCCGGGCGCCCAACGGAAGTCGATTTCGTCCGAGGTCTGGGGAGCCGCCCAGTCCACCGACAGGAACGGGTGACGGGTGAGGAGTGCTCGCTCCTCGACCGCGTATCGGAAGGCGTTGCTCAGCACCATGCGCTTGCGGTTCGCGGTGTTCTCCGCCGCGGGCTTCCCGTTCAGAAGCTTGGAGAGGGCCGTCAGTGCCGCGCGGACATGCTCCGGCTTCGCTGCTTCGTCCACCCGCATTGAGTGCTGACCCACCCACTCCAACGCCCTCCGGACGTCGGCAGGAGGCTCTTCGGCCTCGACCCGCGAGATGAGCTGGTCCTTCGAGCCACGGGGCACTCGGGCATCAGAGAGGGGGCCGCCGGTGCCGACGGCGAAGACGGCGTTACGACCGCCAGGGATTCCGCGATGCTCGCCCGGTGTCTCGCTGCCGCCGAGCAGCGAAACTCATGGAACCGATGTCACAGCCGTGCGATAGAAATGCGGTTCAGCCGCGGCATCAACCGCAGAGACGCGGAGAAGGCGCGGCACGGTTCGACACGTCCTTGGGGGGACTGATGTTCAGAACACGGGCGGCTTGGGCCGCCATCGGCACCTTCGCAATCCTGTTGGCCGGCAGTCCGGCAGCGAACGCCGCGGAGGGGCAGGCTCCTGACGTCAGGTGGGCGAACAGCGTCTCGGACGACCTGGGCACCCTGGCCGTCAGTATCAGCTCCGACAGCGCCATCACGGCGATCAGGGCCCATATCGTCTCCGCAGCCACACAGCAGGAAGTCGCCGTCGTGGAGAACGACGCGTTCGGCCTCGTCTCCGGCACACCGGACAACGGCGTGTGGCACACGAAGCAGCCTCTGAGCCTTGCCGACCTGGGCAGCTACACCGTCCGAATCGAGGCCACGGACGCCGACGGCGACCGCACCACCGACAACTCCGCGGGCTCGCTTGCCTACTACGTCGCGCCGGTGTTCGAGAACGTGCGCACCGACCGCGCGGAGGTCGACATCGACCACCGGCAGGTGCGCATCGACGGCCTCTTGAAGGGACGATGGCCGGCGACCCGTGAGCTGAAACCCCTGGCGGACCACCCGGTGGACATCGATGTGGACTACTGGACGGAGAACACCGTCCGCACCGACACGGAGGGACGCTTCTCCGGCACGGTCAACGTGAACGGCGCGGTGCCGGTCCAGGCCGTCTACCGGCACGCCAACGAGCACCCGTACGTCCTGTACGGCGAGTCCCCGTCGACGCAGATCGGCGTCCGGCAGGTAGCCACGCGCTGGACCGTCCAGACCCCGGAAAAGGCCCAGACGATCGACTTCGGGCAAGAGGTCACCCTCGCGGCGACGCTGGAGCGCGAGACCCCGCAGGGCTGGGTTCCCTTCGAGGGCCAGAGCGGTGGGGTGCTCTTCGAGCCCTCTTCCGGCGGCCAGTCGGCCAGTGTCGGCTACTTCACCACGGGCGAGGACGGTACGGTCACCTTTACTCACGCCCCGTGGGAAACCGGCAGTTTCCGCGTGACATCGCGCAGCGACGACCCGTTCATCGCCCCCGCCTCCACGAACAGTCCCCAGATCACCGTTCTGCGTGCCTCGGTCTTCTCCTCGTTCTCGGCCACCCGTACACAGGACCACGGCGTGCACGTCGAGGGTGCGATGGACTTCCCCGAGGGCTGGACGCCCGCCACCATCCCGGTGCACATCCAGTACTCGCGTGACGGCAAGAAGTGGGCGGACCTGCTCACGACGGAGGCCACCTGGTCCGGTAGCGGCCACGCCTTCTCGGCCGACATCGCCGATGCGGGGCGCGGTTACTTCCGCGCGCACTTCGAGGCGACCGGGTCGTTCCGAGCAGCGACGTCGGAGGCCGTGAAGGCGAGCCGCTGACATCCACGGCTGACATCAACGACGCCGGACAGCAGCAACCCTGGGTAAGCCTGAGCGACATCGGTACCCCCGGCCGGAGGCGTCGGAGTGCCACCCCGGGCGAACTCCTCAAGCGGTGTTCAGCCCGGCCGAGCCCTCCCTATGGGCCATGTGTGGTCCGGAGGGCCCCATGGGGAGCCTGAAGCGGGCTTGAGCGCGAGTCAGCGTCTTGCGCTTCCCCCGTCCATGGCGGTCCTGGAGACCGTCGTGGCGCGAGTCACCGTGGGTTCGAATCCCACACCCACCGCAGTGCGCGAAGGCCCCTGACCGGATACATGCGGGCAGGGGTCTTCGTCGTGCCCGGGCGGGCCCGGTACCGGTAGGTCCGGCAGCGTGCGGGCTGTCCGGCTGTCAGCAGCCTGCCTCGGACCGGCTCCTCGCTGCCGCTGGCCGGCAACGGAGGCGCAGTGGTCAGGAGTTGCGCCGCGGGGTGGTCAGGCGGGCGGCCGAGGCGATCGCGGCGCGGGCCTCCTGTTCGGTGAGGCCCGTGCGGATCGCCGCTTCCGTGAGGGCGTCCGCGAGGGCGTCGCCGAAGCCGTGCTCGTACGCCCGGCAGGCAGCCCAGAACAGCCGGGTGTTGCGCTGGCCCTCGTGTGCGGCGCGCACGAACTGGACCAGGCCCTCGCCCTGCCGGGAGGTGGGAGAGGGCCGGCCGTCCGGCTGATGGGGGCGCGGCGGGGGTGTGAGGAGCCTCAGGAGGGAGCGGGGGCAGGGGGCCGGTGTCAGATGGGCCGTGCCGGGGGCGAGGCGGTACCTGCCGTGGGTGGTGACCGAGCCGGGTCCGACCAGGTAGCCGCCTGCTCCGCGTACGTCGATGCCGGGGGCGAGGCGGCCGGCGGAGTTGGGCACGGAGACGCCGGGCGGGCCCGTCAGCCAGAGGTGGCGGCCGCCGCTGGGCGTGAGGACCGTGACGGTGGCCGGGATGGTGAACAGGTGCTGGAGGGCCAGCTGTTGGAGTGCGGCGACGGAGTCGTTGCCGTGGGTGGTGTCGATGTCGAGGTCGATGCCGATGAGGCGGTGCGGCGGGCGCCCGCAGGCGATGCCGTACCCGGTGGCTCCGGGCGCCGCGGCGAAGAGGGCGCGGACGGCGGCCGGATCGGTGGTGGCGTCGTGGACGCCGTGGCCGGGCAGTCCGCAGGCGCCCTTGCAGCGCACGGGAGGGGTCTCGCCGCGGTGGGGCGAGCGCAGGGCCGGGACCTTGGTGGCGGACAGCGGGAAGACGGGGAGCCCGCGCTCGGCGGCGGCGAGCGCGTGGGTCAGGGCCGGGGTGGCGGTCTGCCGGTCAGTGGTGGCCATGGATCCATGTTCGTACAAGCGTTCGAAGAACGGAAGGGGGCGCGGCGTCCGGACCGTCGCGCCTCCCCCGTCCGGGAGGTTTGCCGGGGCGCCCTCATGCGTGCGGGGGAACCGCGCGCCGTGGGCGGTTCGCCGGGGGTGCCGTGGGCATCTCTGCTCCCGCGACGTCGTGATCAGCAGCGAGGCGGTCGGCCGACCGCCTCGGAACCAGCCGTATCAAGCCGCATTCCGGGCACTGGAGGAAATTGACATGGCACGTATCCGTACCGCTCGCGCCCTCGCCGCCGTCGCCGCTCTGCCCCTTGCCGCAGCGCTGTTCGGAGGGGTCGCGGTGGCGGACAACGGCGCGTTCGCGAGCGACGGATCGAACGCGGGTGTGGCGACCATCGGGTCCGCCGGTGTGGGCGGGGACAACACCGGCAACTCGTCCACGCAGCAGCAGCAGGCCGTCGGCGCCGGTGCCTCCAACCACAGCAACACGGTCCAGGTGAGTGGATCGCCCTTCACGTACATCGACCAGTCCACCTACAACTTCTACGTGATCTTCCCGCCGCTCTGGGTGAACTGAGTCCCGGGTGCCGTGCGGCGTCGCCGCGCGCCGCACGGCACCCTCCGCCGGAGGGGGGAGGGGGCCGCGGTCCCGGGGTGAGGACCCTGAGGACGGGGGCCGCCCCCTCCACCTTCAGGAGGTGGAGCCCGCCCGGCCCCTACAACCTGAGGCGGACGTGGCTTCGGGACCTGTGGCCGATTACCCCGCCCTCGCCCGCTCCTAGCGTGGAGTGATGACCACGCCAGTCTGCACCGGCGCCTCCAGGGCGGCCGCTGCCTCCGCCGGACACCGCCGCTATCCGTCCTTCTCGTCGTACGTGCGGGCCCGGGGCCCGGTGCTGCTGCGCACCGCGCGTTCCCTCACCGCCAACCCGAGCGATGCCGAGGATCTGCTGCAGACCGCCCTCACCAAGACGTACGTCGCCTGGGAGCGGATCGAGGACCACCGGGCGCTCGACGGATACGTCCGCCGCGCCCTCGTGAACACCCGTACCTCTCAGTGGCGCAAGCGCAAGGTCGACGAGTTCGCCTGCGAGGAGCTGCCCGAGAAGGAGGCCGCGCCCGCGCCGGACCCGGCCGAGCAGCAGTCGCTGCACGACGCGATGTGGCGGGCCGTGCTCAAGCTTCCGGACCGGCAGCGGGCCATGGTCGTCCTGCGGTACTACGAGGACCTCAGTGAGGCGCAGACGGCCGAGGTGCTGGGGGTGTCCGTCGGCACGGTCAAGAGTGCCGTGTCCCGGGCGCTCGGGAAGCTCCGCGAGGATCCGGAGCTCAGCCCGGTGCGGTGACGCGGACCGTCGCCCCCGCCTCTCCGCCGGCCTCTTCCCGCGGATGGGCCCGCCGGCCCGCACCCGGGTGGCCGGCCCTTCGCGCCGGCGGCCGGGCTCCCCGTACAGCCCGTGCCCCGGCCCCTTTCCGCAGGCCGACATCGATTCGTACTCCCGGAAGTAGTGACATACCGCTTGGTATGTGAGCAGAATCAGCGCACCCTTACTGCCGCGTAGCGCCCACCGGGAGGACGCCGTGCTCAGCACCATGCAGGACGTACCGCTGACTGTGACCCGCATCCTGACCCATGGGATGACCATCCACGGGAAGTCGCAGGTGACGACCTGGACCGGCGAGCCGGAGCCGCACCGGCGCAGTTTCGCCGACATCGGCAGGCGCGCCTCGCAACTGGCGAACGCCCTGCGTGACGAACTGGGCATCGACGGCGACCAGCGTGTCGCGACCCTCATGTGGAACAACGCCGAGCATGTCGAGGCCTACCTCGCGATCCCTTCCATGGGCGCCGTGCTGCACACGCTCAACCTGAGGCTTCCCGCCGAACAGCTGATCTGGGTCGTCAACCACGCCGACGACAAGGTCGTCCTCGTCAACGGTTCGCTGCTGCCGCTGCTCGCACCGCTGCTCCCCCACCTGCCCACCGTCGAACACGTGGTGGTGTCCGGTCCGGGCGACCGCTCGGTTCTCGACGGTGCCGCGCCCCGGGTGCACGAGTACGAGGAGCTGATCGCCGGCCGTCCCACCTCCTACGACTGGCCCGAGCTGGACGAACGCCAGGCCGCAGCCATGTGCTACACCTCCGGCACCACGGGCGACCCCAAGGGCGTCGTGTACTCCCACCGCTCCATCTACCTGCACTCCATGCAGGTCAACATGGCCGAGTCGATGGGTCTGACCGACAAGGACACGACCCTGGTCGTCGTGCCCCAGTTCCACGTCAACGCGTGGGGGCTGCCCCACGCGACCTTCATGACCGGCATCAACATGCTGATGCCCGACCGCTTCCTGCAGCCTGCCCCGCTGGCCGAGATGATCGAGCGGGAGCGCCCGTCCCACGCGGCGGCCGTCCCCACCATCTGGCAGGGGCTGCTGGCCGAGGTCACCGCCAAGCCGCGCGACCTCTCCTCCATGGCCACCGTCACCATCGGCGGCGCCGCCTGTCCGCCCTCCCTGATGGAGGCGTACGACAAGCTGGGCGTCCGCCTCTGCCATGCGTGGGGAATGACGGAGACCTCGCCGCTCGGGACCATGTCCAACCCGCCCGCCGGGCTCACCGACGAGGAGGAGTGGCCGTACCGCATCACACAGGGCCGTTTCCCGGCCGGTGTGGAGGCACGCCTCGTCGGCCCCGGCGGGGAGCACCTGGCGTGGGACGGCGAGTCCGCGGGCGAACTGGAGGTACGGGGCACCTGGATCGCCGGTGCCTACTACGGAGGCGCGGACGGCGAGCACCTGCGTCCGGAGGACAAGTTCAGTGAGGACGGCTGGCTGAAGACCGGTGACGTCGGCGTGATCAGCGCCGAGGGCTACCTCACGCTGACCGACCGGGCCAAGGACGTCATCAAGTCCGGTGGCGAGTGGATCTCCAGCGTCGAGCTGGAGAACGCGCTCATGGCGCACCCGGACGTGGCCGAGGCCGCGGTCGTCGCCGTCCCGGACGAGAAGTGGGGCGAGCGTCCTCTGGCGACCGTCGTCCTGAAGGAGGGCGCCACCGCCGACTACGCGGCGCTCAGGACCTTCCTCGCCCAGTCCATCGCCAAGTGGCAGCTGCCTGAGCGCTGGACGATCATCCCGGCGGTGCCGAAGACGAGCGTGGGCAAGTTCGACAAGAAGGTGATCCGCAGGCAGTACGCCGACGGGGAGCTGGACGTCACGCAGCTCTGAGGCCGGGCTTCCCGCAGGGCCACGGCACACGACGAGGGCGGTACGGGTCTTCCCGTACCGCCCTCGTCGTAGTCGTCAGACGGCGTCCGACCGCGTCCGGCCGTCAGTTCGTCCCTATCTTCGCCAGCAGGTCCACGATCCGGGACTGCACCTCGTCGCTCGTCGAGCGTTCGGCGAGGAAGAGGACCGTCTCACCGGAGGCGAGCCCGGGCAGGTCCGCCTCCTCCATGCCGGACGAGGTGTAGACGACCAGCGGCGTGTGGTTCAGGGAGCCGTTCGCACGGAGCCAGTCGATGATCCCGGCGCGCCTGCGGCGTACCTGCATCAGGTCCATCACCACCAGATTCGGCCGCATCCGGGTGGCGAGGTCGACCGCCTCGCTGTCGCCGGACGCCCTCGCGACCTGCATGCCGCGCCGCTCCAGCGTCTCCGTCAGCGCGAGCGCGATCTCCTCGTGCTCCTCGATCACCAGGACCCTCGGAGGGTGCTGGTCGCTGTCGCGCGGAGCGAGCGCCTTGAGGAGTACCGCCGGGTCGGCGCCGTACGCCGCTTCCCGGGTCGCCTGCCCCAGACCCGCCGTCACCAGCACGGGGACCTCCGCCGCAACGGCCGCCTGGCGCAGCGACTGCAGCGCCGTGCGGGTGATCGGCCCGGTCAGCGGATCGACGAACAGCGCGGCGGGGAACGCCGCGATCTGCGCGTCGACCTCCTCGCGGGAGTGCACGATCACCGGCCGGTAGCCACGGTCGCTGAGGGCCTGCTGAGTGGAGACGTCCGGGGCGGGCCAGACCAGCAGCCGGCGCGGATTGTCCAGAGGCTCCGGGGGCAGTTCGTCGTCGACGGGCTGCGGCTGCGGGCGGTTGGCCACCTCGACGGCGCCACCGGGCCCGTCCAGCGGCTCCGGGCCCTCGGCACCCTCGTCGGGTGCCCCTATCGCGTACGAGCGGCCCTCGGACGCGGGCGGGGACAGCAGCCGGCCGGAGCCCTGCACCGTGCCGCCCTGTGTACCGGTGGGCTGCGGTGGTGCGGGAGCCACGGCGGCCGGGGCCGGGCGCTCGGCCCCGGGCGGGGCGGCGAGCTTGCGGCGCCGCCCCGCCCCGCCCAGCGTCTGGTTCTGCTGGTGCGCGAGGTGCTGGGCGAAGGGCACGCCCTGCCCCAGGGTCCGCACGCTGAACGCACGCCCCTGGGTGGAGTCCGCGGACGCCGGCATCGGCGCCTCCGCGGGCAGCGGCTGGCGCCGCGCGTCCGGGACGGGGGCCGGGGCGTCGCCGTCGGCCGGATGCGGCTCCTGCATGGGCGCGGGTTCCGGCGCGGGTACGGGACCCGCCGTGCCCGTGGTGTGCGTGGTGGTGCCGGGTTCCGTCCAGGACCCTTCGGCGACCGGGCCGGGACCGTCCTCGGGTGCGGAGGGTGCGGAGGGTGCCGGTGGGGCCGGCGGTGCCGGCGGCTGCTCCGGGGAACCGCTCTGTGCCCAGTCGGGCTGCGGAGGGACGGCGGGCATCGGCTGCCCGGGCGCCGGATGGCCGGGCCGCGCCTGAGGCGCCGGTGCCTCCGAGGGCCGGGCCCTACGGCGGCCCGACGGCACGGGATGCGGCTGCGGCGGGGTGTGGTCCGCGTCCGGCGCGGTGCGTACGGCGTCGTGGCGCTCGGGCTGCGGACCGGCCTCGTCCGGCACCGGCCGCGCAGGCGGCGCGGGGACCGGCGCGGGGGCCGGGGAAGCCGGGGAGACCGCGTAGGGCGGTGCCACGACGGGCGAGCCCGGAGCCATCGGCGGGATCCGGTCCGCCGCCGCCGGAGGCAGCGCGAAGGGCGTGCGGGGTCCCGAGGGTTCGGCCGCGGCAGCGCGTTCCTGCGCCGCGGCGAGAGCCCGCCGGGCCCGTCGGCCCCCGGGCTGCTGTGCCGGCTGCTCCTGCTCGGCGGGGGCGTCCGGAGAGGCGAGCGCGGGCAGCGCGGGTCGGCCGCCGCCCTGGCGCCCGGTCCGGCCGGCGTTCTGCGGCACGCCCTGGGGCGGCACCGTCTGTCCGCGCTGCGGGCGTCCGCCACCCCCCTGGGCGTTCTCGGCCGCTGTCACGACAGCACCCTCCGAGGGCGCCGACGGCGCCGCGGGGAGGGCCAGTGCCTGACGGGGCTGGTCCGCCGCGGCCTCCGCTCCCGTCTCGGCGGGGCTGGGACGGCCGCGCCTGCGGCCGGAACCCTCGCTCCGCTGAGGCGGGGTCATGTCCTGTTGCGGCTGGTGCTCCTGGGGGGCCGTGGACTCACGACGCGCCCTGCGCCGCCCGGTCGGCTCCGCCGCCGCCGTGTCACCGGCCTCGGGACCGGCCGCTCCACCGTCGAGTGGGCTGTCCAGGAAGGCGTCCGTCGACGCCCTGCGCGCCCTGCGCCGGCCGCCCTGCACCGACGGGAGGGACTGCGCCGACGGGGAGGACTGCACCGACGGGGAGGACTGCGCCGACTGGGGGGACTGCGCCGACTGGGAGGACTGGGAGGACTGGGAGGACGGCTCCGGTACGTCGGCCTCCGCGGGCGCCGGGAGCGGCTCGGGAGCGATGGCCCCGGCGCCCGAACCGAGGGGTACCTCCAGGACGTACGCGCTGCCGCTCATCCCCGGCATCTCGTGCGTCTGGAGCACACCGCCGTGGGCCCGCACGATCCCGCGCACGATCGGCACGTGCACCGGGTCGCCACCGGCGAACGGTCCGCGCACCTCGATCCGCACGACGTCACCGCGCTGCGCCGCGGCCACGACGATCGTGGAGTCGACGTAGCCGCCGCCCGGCACCGGCCGGGCCTTGCCGGTCGAGTCGACACCGGCCACGTCGGCGACCAGGTGGGCGAGCGCCGTGACCAGCCGGCCCGCGTCGACCTCGGCCTCGATCGGCGGCGCGTGCACGGCGAACTGCGCACGCCCGGGGCCGATCAGCTCGACCGCCCCGTCGATGCCCGCCGTCACCACCGCGTCGAGCAGCACCGGCTGCTTGACGAGCTCCTCGGTACCGCTGTCCAGACGCTGGTAGCTCAGTACGTTGTCGACGAGCGTCGTCATGCGCGCGTAGCCGGCGGCGAGGTGGTGCAGGATCTGGTTGGCCTCGGGCCAGAGCTGGCCGGCCGGGTCGGCGGCGAGCCCCGAGAGCTCGCCCCGCAGCTCCTCCAGCGGCCCGCGCAGGGACTCGCCGAGCACGGCGGTCAACTGCGTGTGCCGTGCGTCGATGCCCGTGAGCCGCTCCGCCTGCTCCTCCAGCTCGGAGGCGTACCGCTCGGTCCGGTCGGCCGACTCGGCCGCGTGCTGCTCGGTGAGCCCGGCGACCTCGGCACGGTGGCTCTCGGTGAGCTCCGCGATCTCCGCCGCGTGCCGTTCGGTGAGCCCGGCGACCTCCGTCGCGTGGCGCTCGGTCAGCCCGGCGACCTCGTCGGTGTGCTGCTGCGTCAGCTCCTCGTAGGGCCTGCGGTCGGTGAAGGTCATGACCGCGCCGACCAACTGGTCCCCGTCGCGCACCGGTGCGGTGGTCAGATCGACCGGCACCTGCGCACCGCTCTTGGACCAGAGGACCTGCCCGCGGACCCGGTGCTTGCGGCCCGACTTCAGGGTGTCGGCGAGCGGCGACTCCTCGTACGGGAACTGCCCGCCCTCCGCACGCGAGTGCAGGATCAGCGGGTGGAGCTCCTTGCCGCCGAGGTCACTGGCACGGAAGCCGAGGATCTGAGCGGCCGCGGGGTTGACGAGGACGACCCGGCCGTCCGTGTCGGTGCCGACGACGCCCTCGGAGGCGGCCCGCAGGATCATCTCCGTCTGGCGCTGCGAACGGGCCAGCTCGGCCTCGGTGTCGACCGTGCCGGAAAGGTCCCGCACGACGAGCATGAGCAGCTCGTCGCCGGTGTAGCTGGAGTGGATGTCGTTGTAGCCCGCCTGGCCGCTGTCCAGGGAGGCGCTGGTGACCTCGACGGGATAGTCGGTGCCGTCGGTCCGGCGCGCGGTCATCCGCGTCGGCTTGGTCCTGCCCTGCTCGTCCGCAGACTCCGGCCTTCGCATCGACCCCGGGATCAGCCTGGAGTCGAACTCCGGAAGCAGATCGAGCAGCCCGCGGCCCACGAGCGCGGTGCCCGGGGTCTCGAACATCTCGAGGGCGATGGTGTTGGCGTTGACGACCGTGCCGTTGCAGTTGACGAGCAGGAGCCCGTCCGGGAGGGCGTCGAGTATGGCTGCGAGGCGAGCAGCGCCTCGGGATGGCCTGCTGCTCACGAGACGCTTCCTCCCTGAATACCGCACCTTGCCGACAGCGGGCCCCATCCTGCCCCTCGGGCCTCAGGCTGTCACTGGAGGAGTCTAAAGGCAGGGAGCGCGTGGCGGGCGGCGGATGAGGGGGAGCTCTCACCAAGGTTCTGTGCACACGGTGTACGCCGGTGGGTCCTGGTGTGACCGCGAGCGCCCCCTCTGACGTGCGCCGATGTGGTGCCGGGCGTGCTCGGAGCCTGCCGGAAAGGGCCCGTGAACCCGTCCGGCCGGACTCCGGAGCGGCCGTCGCGCGCCCCGGGCGCGCGCCGTCCGGACCGGCCGAAGTCCCGGCGCACGCCCCGCCGAACCGGCTACCTCGCGGTGGGGAGCACCGGCACGAGGGTGTTCCACCGCGAGATCTCGCAGCCGTTGGCCCGGCTGAACCGCGCGTCGACGTTCTGCCCCTGCCAGGTGCCCTGGACCCGGGCGGCGGCCGGCCCGCCGGCCTGCTGGGTGCACATGGCGTTGCGGTCCGTCGCCACGAACGGGTTGTCCCCCGACTCCGCGGCCTCGTCCAGCAGGTCGCAGGCCCGCTGTGCGGCGGGGTGGCTGCCGCCCGCCGGGCCGCACTCCAGCTCGAAGGTCCCGTCGGCCGACGGGTTGCCGGACTCCGAGACCGTCACGGTGAGCCGGGTCCGTGTGTCCTGCGCCAACGGCCAGTCCCCCTGGAGCACGGGGAGCGGAGGCAGTGGCACCAGCGGGGCCACTGCCGTTGCGGCGGGCGCCGCCGCGGACAGCGCGGCGAGGGAGGCGACGGCGGTGAGGGTGAGACGGCGCAGCATGCGGGGCTCCTGTTGCTCCGGCGCGCCCGAGGGCGCGCCTGCCTGCCGGGCGCGCGGGGTTGGGGACGCGCGCGGGGCGGCACGGGGGTGACGGACGGAGGGCGGAGCCCTCGTCCTCTCTAACGCTCCTTACGCCCGCACGTTGCGCAACTCATGGGGGGCCGCCCGGAACGGCCGCCCGGACGGCCGGTCTCGCCGTGCGCGGGGAGGGGGAGGCCGCGCCCTCCGTCGGGCGGCCGGTCCCGGCACCGCGGGAAGCGCTTTGCCTCGCCGCCCACCTGCCTAGTACCGTGGGCGGCGATTGGTGACAGCGCGCTCGTCTGTGTCATCATCTGCACGCACCACTCGCGCTCGCGCGGGGTGTGCTGGAGGCGTCGCCTAGTCCGGTCTATGGCGCCGCACTGCTAATGCGGTTTGGGTCTTAAAGCCCATCGAGGGTTCAAATCCCTCCGCCTCCGCAGGAAACCGAAGCCCCGTGCCCCAGGCACGGGGCTTCGGTCGTACCCGGGCGGTGAAATCTTCCTGAGGAACGGCGTTTCCGCAGGTCAGGTGTGGTTTGGGTAATGGATTTCGCGTCACGGCGCAGGTCATGTAATGTTGTTCTCGCAACGCCGACCGGGCAGAAAAGTCCGGGAAGCGGGACCGAGGCCCAGGCCAAGGACACGCACTCGTAGCTTAACGGATAGAGCATCTGACTACGGATCAGAAGGTTGCAGGTTCGAATCCTGCCGAGTGCACAGCAAGTGAGAGGCCCCCAGGAGAGATCCTGGGGGCCTCTCGCGTTGGGCTGTGCGGCATCGAAGTACAGCAGCGGAGTACGGCAACCGTGTGAGCCGGAGGGGGATCCGTGGTGGAGAGTGGTGAGCCGTTGGAGTTGATACGGCTGGACGACGGGGAACCACAGGACGCGGCACGGTCCGTGACGGTGGAGCGTATGGACGGACCGGCAGCGGTGCGGGCGCAGGACGCGTTCGAGCTGATCTATGCCGAAGCGTTCGCGGAGCCTCCTTACGGCGAGACCGAGGACGACGTGGCCGCCGCCTTCCGCCGCTTCCCCGCGCAGGCGCTGAACCGTTCCTTTCACGCCGCTCTGGCCCGTACCGGGGACGGTGAGCCGATCGGGATGGCGTACGGCCACCTGCTTCAGCCGGACACGGTGTGGTGGGACGAACTGGCCGAGCCCGTTCCCGACGCCGTGCGGCACGAGGACGGGCACCGCACCTTCGGGCTGATGGAACTCGCCGTGCGCGGACCGTGGCGCGGACAGGGGGTCGCGCGGCGTCTGCACCGGACGCTCATCGCCGGCATCGGGGCCGAGCGCGTGCTGTTGAACGTCCACCCGGCGAGCGGGGCGGCGTCGGCCGCCTACCGGGCGTGGGGATACCGAAAGGTCGGCGAGGCCCGGCCGGGGGGCGGCGGCGCGGACCTCCACGACGTGATGCTCCTCGGTCTGCGCTGAAGGCGGGCTGCCCGAAGCCGGCCAGCGGCCCGGTCTCCGCGGCGCCCCTCACGGTCGAGCGGGCGACGGGAGGCCGACCGGGTGCGCCGGCCGGGTCAGGCCGACGCCTCGGCGGCCGTGCCCTCCCGGGCCTGCTCGTGCACGACGCGGCGGCGCCGGGCCGGGATGCCGAGCAGCGGGTTGGCGACGCCCCAGGCCGCGCCCTTGCAGACGAGTTCCTTGTAGACGGCGGCGAACCGTCCTGTCAGGGCCGCCCGGACGGCGCGGTCGTCGGCGGTGACGTACTGGATCAGGCCTTCCCTGCGGCCCAGGGAGATGCACTGGTTGAAGTAGCGGATCGGTGTGGTCGGAACCTTGCCGCCGGTCAGGCGGGCCGCGATGGCGTCGGCGGCCTGCCATGCGGCGGGGGTGCCCGAGGCGCACGACATCCGCAGCGGCCGGTCGGCGGGGCCCATGGCCATGGCGGCGTCGCCGACGGCGTACACGTCCGGGTGCGAGACCGAGCGCATGGTCCGGTCGACCACGATCCGGCCAGTGTCGGTGACCTCCAGGGAGGTGGCCAGGGCGAGCGGGTGGACCGCGAAGCCGGTGGTCCACACGGTGACCGCGGCCGGGACGGACGTGCCGTCGGCGGTGGCGACCCGGTCGGCCTCCACGCCTGCAACCGCGGTGTTCTCGTGGACGGTGATGCCGAGCGTGCCGAAGACCTTGCGCAGGTGCGCGCGGCCCTTGGGCGAGAGCCAGTCGCCGAGCCCGCCGCGTGCGGCGAGGGCGACGTCGAGGTCCGGGCGGGCCTCGGCGATCTCTGTCGCGGCCTCGATTCCTGTCAGTCCGCCGCCGACGACGAGCACCGGTTGTCCGGCCTCCAGGCCGGCCAGGCGCTCGCGCAGCCGGAGTGCTCCGGGGCGGCCCGCGATCTCGTGGGCGTGCTCCTCGGTGCCGGGGACGCCCTGTGCGTCCCAGCCGCTGCCGAGGGCGTACACGAGGCTGTCGTACTCCAGTTCCTCGGCGCCGTTCGCTCCGCTGACGGCGACCGTCCTGCGGTCGACGTCGACGCCGGTGACCTTCGCGAGGGTCAGCCGGACCCCGGTGCCCGCGAACATCTCGGTGAACGGCCGGGGCTTGAGGTCCTGGCCGACCGCCAGCTGGTGCAGCCTGACCCGCTCGACGAAGTCGGGCTCGGCGTTGACGAGGGTGATGGTGGCGTCCTCGCGGTGCAGCCGCTTGGCGAGGCGGCCGGCGGCGATGGCTCCGGTGTATCCGGCTCCGAGGACGATGATCCGGTGCGGCATTTCCTGGCTCCTGTCTCGCGCGGCTTTGCCCCCTGAACCGGGCAGCCCGCCGTTTCCTGACAGGAGTCGGATGTGAAGCAGCTCACATGGCGGTCAGAAGACGTTGAGCAGGGGTTCTCCGTGGTCGGTGGCCGCCCACTGCCGGGTCGCGCGCTCCAGCTTGTCGGGGTTGGCCTGACTGCGGAACGCGGCG
Source organism: Streptomyces sp. NPDC102402 (assembly GCF_044765765.1). Lineage (NCBI taxonomy): Bacteria > Bacillati > Actinomycetota > Actinomycetes > Kitasatosporales > Streptomycetaceae > Streptomyces > Streptomyces sp. NPDC102402. The sequence continues at coordinate 499,033 of NZ_JBIWKR010000001.1, read as the reverse complement.
ATGCCGTCGGCGGTGATCTCCAGGCACATGACGCCGATGACCCGTCCGTCGAGGACCACCACGAGGGCGGGGGTGTTGTTCGCCGTCGCGGCGTGGACCTCGGGCGAGCCGCCCACGAGGGTCCGCTTGGCCTGGCTGGGCTTGAACAGGCCGCGCATGAACGTCGCGACCGCGAGGGCGCCCTCGAACGCCTTCGTGCGGGCCGGCACCTTTCCGCCGCCGTCACCGATCGCGACGGCGTCCGCGGTGAGCAGCTGGACGAGCGGCTCGGTCCGGCCGCTGGTGGCTGCCGCGAGGAACTCGTCGACGATCCGCCGGGCGGCGGCCTCGTCGACCTCGGCGCGGGTCCTGCCGTCCGCGATGTGCTTCTTGGCGCGGTGGAGGATCTGCTGGGCCGCGGCCTCCGTGATGTCGAGGATCTCCGCGATCTGGCGGTGCGGGTAGCCGAAGGCCTCCCGCAGCACGTACACCACCCGCTCGTTGGGGGAGAGCCGTTCCATGAGGGCGAGGACCGCGTACGAGACGGACTCACGCTGCTCCGCGGTGTCGGCCGGGCCGAGCATCGGGTCCCCGGCGAGCAGCGGTTCGGGCAGCCACTGGCCCACGTAGGTCTCGCGCCGGGCGCGGGCCGAGGTGAGCTGGTTGAGGCAGAGGTTGGTGAGGACCTTGGTCAGCCAGGCCTCGGGGACCTCGACGCGGTCGGTGTCGGTGGCCTGCCAGCGCAGGAACGTGTCCTGCACGGCGTCCTCGGCATCGCTCGCGGAGCCGAGGAGGCGGTAGGCGACGGCCTGCAGGCGGGGCCGGGACGCCTCGAAGCGGGCCACGTCGTTCATGGTCAGAGCCATGGACCGGATAGTAGCCCGGCGGGACTTGCACGCCGAGAGCGCCGAGGGGCCGGAGCGCCTGGAGGACGAACCGGGCTCACCCGTCCGCGGATGGCGTCCCTCCCGGGCCCTACGGGGACGGAGGTGAACGCGGCTCGTCCGTGTGGCCCGACCCGCCCCCCGACGGGTCGGACCAGCGGCACCTCGGCGCGCGTACGCTCCGAGGCCGACCAGGCGGTACTCGTGCTCGCACTCGCACTCGCACTCGTACTCGTACTCGCATTCGCCGAGCGACGCCCCGTCGGGGGTCAGGCGGTGCGAGCGCCGCACCTTCGGCGGCCTGGCGCGGTGTCGGCGAGCGAGAGAGGGATCTCCGGTAAGGACACGAGGGCCATTGTGGTCCGGCGTAGGCACAATTGGAGAGTATTTCTAGAAGTTAACTCTAGAAATTCACACGTCGGCCGGCGCCACGCCGCTCGACGGCCGCACTCCGACGGGCTCCGGCCGGGCCGTTCCCTCCGTTAGGGTCTCTTCGGGTTCGCCGTCGCGGACGCGAACCGGTCCCGCGCGGCGTCCGTGCCGAGGCCGCCACATCCCCGGAGGAGACCGCCATGCCCCCGCGCCGCGAGGCCCCCCGGGCCCGGGTCACCGCCCTGCGAACGGCCTGAGCATGGGCGGCTGGAGGTGCACCGGACTGAGCTGGCCCGGTCACGGCGGTCCCGTGCTCGGGTGGGTGCGGAGCGACGGGTCCGGGCGGGGGCGGGTGAGCGTCCTGGCGTACGGGAGGGAGCTCGGGTTCCGGGCCGGGGGCGAGCGGCACTGCGTGGGGGCGCGCGGCAACCCGTGCCCGGTACGGGCCGTGGTGCCCGCACGGAGCACGGGGGCGCGGTGCGAGGAGTGCGGGCGGCTGGACCGGGCCCATTCGGTGGCCGCCGACACCCTCGCCGACGACCCGCGCCCGTACCGCGTCTACCTGGCCTGGTTCGGGCCGGGGATGGTCAAGGTCGGCATCACCGGCGAGGCACGGGACGCGGCCCGGCTCCGGGAGCAGGGTGCCGTGGTGTTCAGCTGGCTGGGGCGCGGGCCGCTGATGGCCGCGCGGCGCACGGAGGAGCTGCTCCGGACGGCGCTCGGGGTGCCCGACCGGATTCCGTACGCGCGCAAGCGGGCGGTGCGGGGCGGGCTTCCGGGGGCGGCCGAGCGGGCCGCCGAGATCGAGAAGCTGTACCGGCGGTCCGCGGCGCTGGAGGGCGCCGGGTGGCCGGAGGCGCTGGAGCGGCTGCCGTTCGAGGCTGTCGACCACGCGGAGGTGTTCGGGCTGGCCGGTGCGGGGGCGGCGGAGCGCGCGGTGACCGGGCTGGTGGACGGCGGCGTGGTGGCCGGGCGGCTGGTGGCGGCGGCCGGGCCCGATCTCCACCTGGAGACCCCGCACGACGGAATCGTCGTGCTGGACACGCGGCTCGTCACCGGGTGGGACCTGGCGGGCGCCGACGCGGGGTCGGGGATGAGCGTGCCGACCGTGGCGGTGGGGGCCGGTGGCGTGCAGGACGGCCTGTTCTGAGATCGTCGCCGGGATCGTTCCTGGTGACGTACGAGGCAGGTGGGGCTGATGTGCAGCGGCGACAGCGGGTACGACGGTGCGCGCGACCGTGAGCGTGCCAGCGCCCGTGAGCGTGCCAGCGACCGTGAGCGTGAGCGTGCCAGCGACCGTGAGCGTGAGCGTGCCAGCGACCGTGAGCGTGCCAGTGACCGTGACCGTGACGATGTGATGCGGTTCCGGAAGCGGATCGGGCTGCCCGGGATCATCGACGTCCACACGCACTTCATGCCGGAGCGGGTGCTCAGCAAGGTGTGGGCGTACTTCGACTCGGCGGGCCCGCTGACCGGGCTGGAGTGGCCGATCACCTACCGGCGGGACGAGGATGAACGCATCGCGCTGCTGCGGTCGTTCGGAGTGCTGCGGTTCACCTCGATGCTCTACCCGCACAAGGCCGGCATGGCGGCCTGGCTGAACGCCTGGGCGGCCGGCTTCGCGGCCCGGGTGCCGGACTGCCTGCACACCGCGACCTTCTTCCCGGAGGAGGGCGTGGAGGGCTATGTGCGTGAGGCGGTCGAGGCGGGGGCGCGCGTCTTCAAGTCGCACCTCCAGGTCGGGGCCTACGACCCGAACGACCCGCTGCTGGAGCCCGTCTGGGGGCTGCTCGCGGAAGCCGGAATCCCGGTGGTGACGCACTGCGGCTCCGGCCCGGCGCCCGGAGCGTTCACCGGCCCCGGCCCGATCGGGCGGCTGCTGTCCCGCCACCCCCGGCTGAAACTGGTCGTCGCGCACATGGGGATGCCCGAGTACGCGGAGTTCCTGGAGCTGGCGGCGGCGTATCCCGGGGTGCGGCTCGACACGACCATGGCGTTCACCGACTTCACCGAGGGCTTCATGCCGTTCCCGGCCGTGGAGCGCGGGCGCCTCGCGGATCTGGGGGACCGGATCCTGCTGGGCACGGACTTCCCGAACATCCCGTATCCGTACGTCCATCAGCTGGAGGCCCTGGAGCGGCTGGGGCTGGGCGACGCCTGGCTGCGGGCGGTCTGCCACGGGAACGCGAGCACGCTGTTCCGGTGAGGGAGGGCGGCCCGGGCGGTACCGCCCGGGAGCGGTGTCCGGGCGGTGCTGCCAGGAAGCCTCGCGGGAGCGGCGTTTCTCAGGAGATTCACAGGTTGGCGAAAGCTCTCTCTCACCGCCGTCTCACAGGCTTGAGCCATGACGACGACCTCGCCCCAGGGGCGTACAGAGCTGCTCAGGCCCGATCGCAATCCCGTCCGTGTACTCGTGGTCGACGACGAGGCCCCGCTCGCCGAGCTGCTGTCCATGGCCCTGCGCTACGAGGGGTGGGACGTGCGCAGTGCCGGCGACGGCGCGGGGGCGCTCCGCACGGCGCGTGACTTCCGTCCCGACGCGGTGGTCCTCGACGTGATGCTCCCGGACATGGACGGCCTCGCCGTGCTCGGCCGGCTACGGCGCGAGCTCTCCGATGTGCCCGTGCTGTTCCTGACCGCGCGTGACTCGGTCGAGGACCGGATCGCGGGGCTCACCGCGGGCGGCGACGACTACGTCACCAAGCCGTTCAGCCTGGAGGAGGTCGTGGCGCGGCTGCGCGGGCTGATCCGCCGATCGGGCACGGCCTCCGTACGCAGCGAGTCGACCCTTGTCGTCGGCGACCTGGTGCTGGACGAGGACAGCCACGAGGTGAGCCGGGGCGACGACTCCATCCATCTCACCGCGACCGAGTTCGAGCTGCTGCGTTTCCTGATGCGCAACCCGCGCCGGGTGCTGAGCAAGGCGCAGATCCTGGACCGGGTCTGGAACTACGACTTCGGCGGCCAGGCCAACGTCGTCGAGCTGTACATCTCCTACCTGCGCAAGAAGATCGACGCGGGGCGGACCCCGATGATCCACACCCGGCGCGGGGCGGGATACCTCATCAAGCCCGGGGAGTAGTCCCGTGAGCAGGAGGAGGAGCGCGGGACGCCCGTGGACACTGCGGACCCGGCTCGTCGTGTACGCGGTCGCGCTCATCGCGGTGGTCGCGGCCGTGATCGGTTCGGTCACGGCGATCGCCTTCCACGAGTACATGTACGGGAAGCTGGACGGCCAGCTGCACGACATCGCGATGCGCGCCAAGGCGCGCCCGCCCGGCAGCGACAAGCCCGGACCGGATGGTCCCGGGAGCGACGAGCCGCTGGCCTTCATCGGGATCGGCCAGCCCTTCAGGACGGTCGGCGCCGTCTACGTCGACGGGGCCGTCACCGATTCGAAGTACCTGGAGGACGGCGGACCGGGCGCGCAGGAGAGTGCGGAGTCCCTGACCGGAGCGCAGAAGGAGGCCCTGGAGACGGCGGAGCTCGCGGTTGAAGAGGGGGCACGCGACGTCGAGCTGCCCGGTCTGGGCGGCTACCGCGTCGAAGCCGTCCGAGCGGCGGCCGGCCCGACCGTCCTCGTCGGGATCCCCACGGCCGAGGTGGACAAGGCCGTCACCACCCTCATCCTCGTCGAGGTCTGCGTCACCGGGGCCGGGCTCGTCGCCGCCGGGATCGCGGGGGCCGCCATGGTCGGCGTCGCCCTGCGCCCACTGCGCCGGGTGGCCGCCGCCGCGACCCGGGTCTCCGAACTGCCGCTCCACAGCGGCGAGGTCGCCCTCTTCGAGCGGGTGCCGGAGGCCGAGTCCGATCCGCGCACGGAGGTCGGGCAGGTCGGCGCGGCCCTCAACAGGATGCTGGGCCATGTCGGTTCGGCCCTCGACGCCCGGCAGAAGAGCGAGACGCGGGTCCGGCAGTTCGTCGCGGACGCCAGCCACGAGCTGCGCACCCCGCTCGCCTCGATCCGGGGGTATGCCGAACTGACCCGGAGAGGCCGGGAGGACGCCGGCCCCGACACCCGGCACGCTCTGGGGCGGATCGAGTCCGAGGCGGAGCGGATGACGGGCATGGTCGAGGACCTGCTGCTCCTGGCGCGCCTCGACGCCGGACGGCCGCTCTCCTACGAGAGCACCGATCTCTCGCCGCTCGTCATCGACGCGGTCAGCGACGCCCGTGTCGCGGACCGTGTGTCCGAGGGGGCTGCCGGGGCAGGGCATCACTGGCGTCTGGAGCTGCCCGAGGTGCCCACGACGGTGTCTGCCGACCCGACCAGGATCCAGCAGGTGCTGGTCAACCTGCTGGCGAACGCCCGTACGCACACCCCGCCCGGGACCACCGTCACGGTCCGGGTGCGCGAGGCGCGCAGGGAGCTGCCCTGGGTGACGCTGGAGGTCCAGGACAACGGGCCGGGCATCCCGGCCGAGCTGCTGCCGCGCGTCTTCGAGCGGTTCGCGCGCGGTGACGCCTCGCGCTCCCGCCACGCCGGGTCGACGGGGCTCGGCCTCGCCATCGTCCAGGCCGTCGTCGCCGCCCACGGGGGCACGGCCGAGGTGCGTTCCGCCCCCGGGAACACCGTCTTCGCCGTACATCTCCCGGCGGACGAGGTGCACGCGGGGGACGGGGCGAGCGGCCCCTCCTGCGCGCAGGTGGCGGCTCCGGGCGGTGCTCCGTACGCGCCCGCGGCGGCTCCGGGCGGTGCTCCGTACGCGCCCGCGGCGGTCCCGGGCGGTGCTCCGTACGCGCCCGCGGCGGCTCCGGGCCACCCCTCGTACATCCCCGAGGGGCACTCACAGACGGGCCACAGGCTCAGCACAAGGGCGTGACAGCGGGGTTGGCGAGTGTCTGTGCCATGCGAACCGACACTCCTTGGAGCACCCTGCCGGCCCGGGAACATCTCCTGGCCGCAGCGGTCGGCGCTCCCGTACTCGACATCGTGATCCCCGTCTACAACGAGGAGAAGGACCTCGAGACGTGTGTGCTGCGCCTGCACGACCACCTGGCGCGGACGTTCCCCTACGGTTTCCGGATCACCGTGGCGGACAACGCGAGCACCGACCGGACGCCCCAGGTGGCGGCGGGGCTCGCGGCCCTGATCCCCGAGGTGCGGTCGTACCGGCTGGAGGAGAAGGGCCGGGGCCGGGCGCTGCGGACCGTCTGGTCCCACTCGGACTCCCCCGTCCTCGCCTACATGGACGTGGACCTCTCCACCGACCTGAACGCGCTGCTGCCGCTGGTCGCCCCGCTCATCTCCGGCCACTCCGACCTGGCCATCGGCTCGCGCCTGGCCCGCAGTTCGCGGGTGGTGCGGGGGTCGAAGCGGGAGTTCATCTCGCGGGCCTACAACCTGATCCTGCGCTCCTCGCTGGCCGCGGGGTTCAGCGACGCGCAGTGCGGCTTCAAGGCCATACGGCGCGAGGTCGCGCAGCGGCTGCTGCCGATGGTCGAGGACACCGGCTGGTTCTTCGACACGGAGATGCTGGTGCTCGCCGAGCGGGCCGGACTCCGGATCCACGAGGTGCCGGTCGACTGGGTCGACGACCCCGACTCCACGGTGCACATCGTGCGGACCGCGACCGACGACCTGAAGGGTGTCTGGCGGGTGGGCCGGGCCCTGGCCACCGGAGCGCTGCCGCTGGACCGGCTGGCACGCCCCTTCGGGGACGACCCGCGCGACCGGGTCGTCCCCGGGGTGCCGCGCGGACTCGCACGGCAACTGGTCGGCTTCTGCGTCGTGGGGGCGCTCTCCACCCTGGTCTACCTCGCCCTCTACTCCCTCTTCCGGCTCGGCGTCGGCCCGCAGTTCGCCAACGCCGCCGCTCTCCTCGTGTCCGCCGTCGCCAACACGGCGGCTAACCGGAGGCTCACCTTCGGAGTGCGCGGCCGGGGAGGCGCCGTGCGCCACCAGGCGCAGGGCCTCGTCGTCTTCGCGATAGGGCTCGCCCTGACCAGCGGTTCGCTCGCCGCGCTGGGCACGGCGTCCGGATCGGCGTCGCACGGCACGGAGCTCGCCGTGCTGATCGCGGCCAACCTCGCGGCAACGGTGCTGCGGTTTCTGCTCTTCCGCGCCTGGGTCTTCCCCGACCGGCGCACCGACCATCAGGACGCCCGCGAGGGCGCCGCACACGAACTGAGGAACGTCCGATGACCTCGGCCACGCACTCCGACCACTTCCAGGCACCACCCGGCACCCCCGGGACGCCGGCGCACGCCGCGGTCCGGCCCGGACCGGCGGCGCGGCGGGTCCTCCGGGGCAGGCCGGAGGACCCGCGCTGGGCGAGGCCCGCCCTCCTCGGGATGCTGCTGGTCATCGCGCTCGGGTACCTGTGGAATCTCAGCGCGTCCGGCTACGCCAACTCCTTCTACTCCGCCGCCGTGCAGGCCGGCAGCCAGAGCTGGAAGGCCTTCTTCTTCGGCTCGCTGGACTCCGCGAACGCGATCACCGTCGACAAGCCCCCCGCCACCCTCTGGCCGATGGCCCTGTCGGTCCGGGTCTTCGGCCTGAACTCCTGGGCGATCCTGGCACCCCAGGTGCTGATGGGCGTCGCCACGGCCGGCGTGCTGTACGCGGCCGTGCGCCGTCGTTTCAACGCCGCCGCCGGGCTGATCACGGTGGCGGTCTTCGCCCTGACCCCGGTCGCCGCGCTGATGTTCCGCTTCAACAACCCGGACGCGCTCCTCGCGCTCCTGATGACCGTCACCGTCTACTGCGTGCTGCGCGCGCTGGAGGGCGGCCGGACGAAGTGGCTGGTCTGGGCGGGCGTCGCGGTGGGCCTCGCGTTCCTGTCGAAGACCCTCCAGGCCTTCCTGATCCTGCCGCCGCTCGCCGTCCTGTACGCGGTGTCCGCACCGGTCTCCGTGCGGAAGCGGTTCGGCCAGATCGGTCTGGCCGCGCTGGCGATGATCGTCTCCGGCGGCTGGTGGGTGGCGATCGTCGAGCTGTGGCCCGCCTCCTCGCGCCCGTACATCGGCGGCTCGCAGAACGACTCCTTCCTGGAGCTGACCTTCGGCTACAACGGACTCGGCCGGATCAACGGCGAGGAGACCGGCAGTGTCGGGGGCGGTGGTGGCCAGGGCGGCGGCTGGGGCGAGACCGGCATCGGCCGGATGTTCAACTCCGAGATCGGCGGCCAGATCTCGTGGCTGCTGCCCGCCGCGCTGATCCTGCTGGTCGCGGGCGTCTGGCTGACCTGGCGGGCCAAGCGGACCGACACGGCCCGCGCGGCCTTCCTCGCCTGGGGCGGCTCGCTGCTGATGACGGCCCTCGTCTTCAGCTTCATGGCCGGCATCTTCCACCAGTACTACACGGTCGCCCTGGCCCCCTACGTCGCGGCGCTGGTGGGCATGGGTGCCGCGGTCCTCTGGGAGGAGCGGGCCACATGGTGGGCGGGTACCGCGCTCGGGGCGGCCGTCGCGGTGACGGCGGTCTGGTCGTACGTCCTGCTGGGACGCACGCCGGACTACCTCCCCTGGCTGCGCTGGGCCGTCCTGATCGGCGGAGCGGTGGCCGCGGTGGGGCTGCTGTTCGCCGCACGGCTGGGCCGGGCGCTCGCGCTGGGTGTGGCGGGGCTGGGCCTCGCGGCGTCGCTGGCCGGGCCGACGGCGTACACGATCAGCACGCTGAACACCGGGCATCAGGGTTCGATCGTCACCGCGGGACCGTCGGGCGCGAGCATGGGCGGTCCCGGCGGCGGGCGGGGCGGCGGCCCCGGCGGCGAGGGCCCCGGTGGTGGCATGCAGCCTCCCGGCCAGGGCACCCAGCAGGGCGGTCAGGCGCCGGGCAACGCGCAGGGCGGCCAGGCCCCGGGCGGCATGCAGGGCAACGCGCCGCAGGGCAACGCGCCGCAGGGCGGCGGCTTCCCGGGCGGCGGGATGCCGGGCCAGGGCCGGCAGGGTCAGGGGCAGGCACCCGGTGGTCAGCAGGGCGGTACGGGAGGCGGCGGCATGGGCGAAGGCGGCATGGGAGGCGGTGGCATGGGCGGTCTGCTCGGCGGAGCCTCCGTCGGCTCCGAGGCCAGGACGCTCCTGAAGCAGAACTCCGACGCCTATACCTGGACCGCCGCGGCCATCGGCTCGCAGAACGCCGCGAGTTACCAGCTCGCCACCGGCGACCCGGTGATGGCGATCGGCGGATTCAACGGCAGCGACCCGTCCCCGACGCTCGCCGAGTTCGAGAAGTACGTGGAGCAAGGGAAGATCCACTACTTCATCTCGGGCGGCGGCATGGGCGGCGGCATGGGCGGCGGTGCCGGTGGCGAGGGCACCTCGTCCCGGATCTCGGCGTGGGTGGAGGAGAACTTCGAGGAGGTCACGGTGGGAAGCGCGACCTTCTACGACCTCACCCGGCCGGCCGGCTGACGGTCGCGGCCACCGGGCACGACGGCGTGGACAGGGGCGGTGGTCCCGGGGCGGAGGCTCCGGGACCACCGCCCCTCCGTCGCGTCGGCTGCGGCTCCTTCCACAACTGAGTTGTACGGCGTACAGGAGTTGCCATACGGTGTATGGCGACGCGCTGGCCATACACCGTACGACCGCACCGGAACCAGGAGTCCGCATGACGGCGACCACGCCCGAGGAGAACGACCTCGCCCCCCGGAACGGCCATGCGCAACGCTGGCTGATCCTCGGGGTCATCTGCCTCGCCCAGCTCACGGTGCTGCTCGACAACACCGTCCTGAACGTCGCGATCCCCTCGCTCACCACGGAACTGAACGCCTCCACGGCCGACGTGCAGTGGATGATCAACGCCTACTCGCTCGTCCAGTCCGGACTCCTGCTCACCGCGGGCAGCGCCTCCGACCGCTACGGCCGCAAGAAGATGCTGGTCGCGGGCCTTCTGGTCTTCGGAGTGGGTTCGCTGGCGGCCGGGCTCGCGCAGTCCTCCGGACAGCTGATCGCGGCCCGCGCGGGGATGGGCGTGGGCGGAGCACTGCTGATCACGACGACCCTGTCCGTCGTGGTCCAGATCTTCGACGACACCGAACGCGTGAAGGCCATCGGCATCTGGTCCACCGTCAACTCCCTGGGGTTCGCGGCCGGCCCGCTGCTCGGCGGGGCCATGCTCAACCACTTCTGGTGGGGCGCGATCTTCCTGATCAACATCCCCGTGGCGGTCATCGGACTGATCGCGGTGGTCCGGCTCGTACCGGAGTCGAAGAACCCGATCGGTGACCGTCCCGACCTGATCGGGGCGCTGCTCTCCACCCTGGGAATGGCGGCCGTCGTCTACGCGATCATCTCCGGGCCGGAGCACGGCTGGGGATCCGGCCCGGTGCTGCTCACCGCCTTCGCCGGGATCGCCGTCCTCACCGGATTCGTCCTGTGGGAACTCCACATCCCCCACCCGATGCTGGACATGCACTTCTTCCGGAACCAGCGGTTCACCGGCGCGGTGGCCGGTGCGATCCTCGTCGCCTTCGGGATGACGGGCTCCCTCTTCCTGCTCACCCAGCACCTGCAGTTCGTGCTGGGCTACGAGCCGCTGGAGGCCGGGCTGCGCACCGCCCCGCTCGCCCTCACCGTCGTCGCGCTCAACCTCACCGGGCTCGGCGCCCGGCTCGTGGGGAAGCTGGGGACACCCGCCGTCATCGGCGCCGGGATGTCCCTGCTGGCCGCGGGGCTCGCCGCGATCGCGGTGCTGGGCGGGCGTGACTACGCCGGCATGCTGCTGGGCCTGGTCGTGATGGGGGCGGGCGTCGCGCTCGCCATGCCCGCCATGGCCAACGCGATCATGAGTGCGATCCCGCGCGAGAAGGCCGGCGTGGGCGCCGGAGTGAACGGCACGCTCGCCGAGTTCGGCAACGGGCTCGGGGTCGCCGTGCTCGGTGCCGTGCTCAACTCGCGGTTCGCCGCGCTCGTCCCCGGTGCCGTCGGGGCCGCCTCGCTCCCGACGGTGCTCGCCTCGGCGGACGGTCCGGCGGAGCGGGAGCGCGTCACGGACGCCTTCGCCTCCGGTCTGGAGACCAGCCAACTCGTCGGGGCCACGGCGGTCCTGGCCGGCGGGCTGCTGGCCGCGGCACTGCTGCGGAGGGCGGAGCGTACGGAAACGGACTGAGACCCCAGGTGGCGGGCATAGCATCGTGACAGGGGTTGTGCCGGTACGCAGGAGTGCCGCAGCAAGACGAGGAGCGTGCGCCATGGGGTCCGCGGCAGACCGTGAGAACAGCCCTTCGCGGGTCAGTGTGTGGCTGGACCACCGGACACCCTCGCGCGCCCGCAAGGCGGATCAGCCGACCGGACTCGACCGGGACAGGATCACGGCGGCCAGCGTGCGCCTGCTGGACGCCGACGGCCTCGCGAAGTTCTCCATGCGTCGCCTCGCCGCCGAGCTGGACGTCACGGCGATGTCCCTCTACTGGTACGTCGACACCAAGGACGATCTGCTGGAACTCGCCCTGGACACGGTCTTCGGCGAGATTCCGGCGACGCCCGAGGACTCCGACTGGCGCGAACGACTGCGCGAACTGGCCGGCCGCTACCGCGCGATGCTGGTACGCCACCCCTGGGCATCGGCTCTCGCGGGCAGGTTCCTGAACATCGGCCCGCACTCGATGCTGTTCTCGTACGCGGTCCAGGACGTCGTGCGCACCACCGGTCTGCCCCTGGAGCGGCAGACCGGTGCGACGGCGGCCGTCTTCCAGTTCGTCTACGGATTCGGTACCACCGAGGGCCATTTCGTGCAGCGCACGCTGGAGGCCGGCCTCACCCAGGACGAGTACGTCGAGCGCGCGATGGGCACGATCCGCGCGGATCCGGAGCTCCGGCAGGTCATGCGGCCCTCGGAGGAACTGATGGCGGCGCGTGGCGGGGGCACCGTGGAGGAGATGCGCGAGCGGGACTTCGTGTTCGCGCTGGACCTGCTGATCGCGGGCATCGAGGCGATGTGCGCCCGGGCGGCGCACCGGTCCTAGGGTCTTCGGCCGGACGAGGCCGGACGAGGCCGGACGAGGCCGGACCGGACTGGATCGGGGCCGGGGCACGCGAGCCCGGCACGATCCGGACGCGAGGCCCTGGTCCCGTCCCCGCGGGGCCGCCGGACGTCAGTAACCGCGCAGGGTGTCCACGGCCAGCGCGGGCGTACGCCCCTCGGCCACCGCCTCCCAGCAGCTCCCGAAGTCGGCGACGACGTCCTCGTCGGCCGTGATTCCGGCCGAGTGCGACGTGATCACCGTGCGCGGCAGCCGCCAGGCCGGGTGGCCGGGGCCGGCGGGCTCGTCGGGAAGCACGTCGAGCACGGCCCGGCGCACGTTCCCCGCACGCAGCGCGGCGTCCAGGGCCGGCAGGTCCACGGTCGCTCCCCGCCCCACGTTGACGAAGGAGGCGCCCCGCATCGCGGTGAACCGGGAGACGTCGAAGAAGCCCGCCGTGGCGCCGGTGAGGGGCAGGGCGGACACGACCCACCGGGCGTCCGCCAGCGCGGCGGCCTCCTCCTCCGTACCGGCCAGGACCACCCGGTCGAAGCCCTCGGGCGCCTCACGGGGAGTGCGGCCCACGCCCACCGTGCGCACGGAACAGGCCCGCAGCAGGCCGGCGACGGCGGAGCCGATGCGTCCGGTGCCGTGGACGACGGCCGTACGCCCGCCGACGAGTTCGGACGGGATCCGGTGCCACTGCGCCCTGGAGTGCTGGGCGGTGTGCTCGGGGACGGACTGGCACTCGGCGAGCACCCAGGCCAGCGTGTACTGGGCGATGCGCTCGCCCATCCGTCCCACGGTCCGTGTCAGCAGGGCCCCCTCGGGCCACGGCCCCGCGGCGAGCAGGGCGTCCGTCCCCGCGTTGACACTGTGGAACCACAGCAGCCGCGGACTCCGCAGCGACTCGGGCAGGACGTCCCCCACGTACACGAAGGGGCCGTCGGGGGCGGTCGCGTGCGCCGGTCCGGCCGGTCGCCCGGTGATCCGTTCCAGCTCACGGACCACGGACGGGTCCACGGACGGGGAGGTCAGCAGCCGGGCGTGTGCGAGCGGCTCGGGGTGGGGCAGGAGCATCGGCCGGCTCAGCCGCCGCCGGCCAGGTGGGCCGGGAAGCCGCCGGTGGCGACCGGGCTCCAGCGCTCCGGAGTGATCCGGATGATGGACTTCCCCTGCTTGACCATCGCCGCCCGGTACTCGTCCCAGTCCGGGTGCTCCCCGGAGATGGTGCGGAAGTACTCGACGAGGGGCTCCACCGAGTCCGGTGAGTCGATGACCTCGGCCGAGCCGTCGATCTGGACCCACGGGCCGTTCCAGTCGTCCGACAGGACGATCACGCTCACCCGCTCGTCCCGCTTGGCGTTGCGGGTCTTGGCGCGTTCGGGGTAGGTCGAGACGACGATCCGTCCCGCGTCGTCGACGCCGCAGGTGAGCGGAGAGCCCTGGGGACGGCCGTCGGACCGGGTCGTCAGCAGGATCGCCCGGTGCCTGGGGCGCACGAAGTCCAGCAGTTCCCCGAGTTCCACAGCGGTGTTGGTCGCGATGTTGGGTGCCATACGCCCAACCCTAGGCCGTGTCCGCGAAGTCCCGGCGCACGCCCGCGACACGTGCGGGACGTCGTGTGCCGGGCGTGACGCCGTGACACGGCCCAGGCCCGGGGCGGTCCTACGCCGTGACACGGCCCAGGCCCGGGGCGGTCCTATCCGGGGACGGAGTCGCCCTGGACCGCCTGGATGTCGAGCTCGACGCGCAGCGTCGTGCCGATGGCGGAGATGCCGGCCTGCAGCACCTGGTTGTAGTTCATGGCGAAGTCGTCGCGGCGCAGCTCCGCGGTGGCGTTGAACGCCGCCCGCACCCCGCCCCACGGGTCGGGTCCGGTGCCGAGGTAGCTGAGGTCCAGATCGACGTCGCGTGCGATGCCGTGCATGGTCAGCACGCCGTGCACCGTCCAGCGGTCCGGTCCGGCGGGGGTCAGCGCACGGGAGCGGTAGGTCAGCTCCGGGAACGTCTCCACGTCCAGGAAGTCCGGCGAGCGCAGGTGCTTGTCGCGCATGGCGTTGCCCGTGTCGATGCTGGTGGAGGCGATGAAGGCCTCCACCCGGGAGTGCTGGACGTCCTCGGCGATCTCGATGCGCCCGCCGAATTCGGTGAACCGGCCGTGCACGCTGGAGATGCCCAGGTGCTGCGCGACCGCGGCGACCGAGGAGTGCACCGGGTCCAGCGACCAGGTGCCGGGGGGCGGCAGTTCCACACCGCCCTGCCGGGCCAGTACGACCGTCCCGGCCTCGACCCGTCCGCTGGCCGTGACGAGTGCGGTGGACGCGGCGGGGGCGTAACCCACCGCCGTGACGATCACCGTGTACGCGCCGGCCTGCAGGAGATCGTCGGTGCGGACGGCCCCGTTCTCGTCGGCGGCGGCCCGGAGCACCTGCGTGCCCGTCATGTCGGTCACCGTCACGACCGCGTGCTGGACCGCCCAGCCGTCCCGTGTGCGTACCTGTGCGCGAAGTCCCATCCCGTGTTCTCTCCTTGCTCAAATCACTGGTGAAGCAGCGACCCGATGAGTCGGGCCCCGGGCGGGACCGGCAGGCCGTCCCCTGCCTGCCGATCCCGCCACGGAGCCCGTTTCCGCCGGCGACACAGCCTCTCCGCTCGAAGTGCTGTTCCGCCAGGGGTCTTTGTGGATCTTCCGGTTCTTACTGGCCCGGGTGGGCGAGCTCGATGTCGTGTCCGTCGACTCCGCTGCCGCTCACGGTCAGCGAGCCGGCCACCGGCGGGTAGCCGGTCGCGATCACGGAGTACTCACCGGCGTCCAGGTCGGTGAAGGCGTACACGCCGTCCTCCCCGGTCGTCGACGTGGCGACCACGTTGCCGGCCGCGTCGATCAGCGTGACCCGGGCGTCGTTCAGCGGGCCCCGGCCGGAGCCGGCCCGGACGACGCCCTGGACCAGCGCACCGGAGCGCAGGGCCACGTCGACCCGGGTGACACCCTGGCCGCCGACCTCGACCGGCAGGGCCATCGGACGGAAGCCCGCGGCCGTGACGGCGACGGTCACGGAGCCGGGGATCAGCTCACCGAAGGTGAACTCACCCGCGTCGCCCGAGACACCCGTGGCCAGCACATCGCCGCGCACATCGGTCACGACGACCATGGCACCCCGGACCGGGGCCTGGCCCTCCTCGGTCCGCACGGTCCCGGAGAGACCGCTCGTACCCGCGAGCAGGATGTCGAAGGCCAGCGGCTCGTCGCCGACGACCACGGTGGACGCCTGCGGCTGGAAGCCGTCGGCGGACGCGATCAGGACGTAGCTGCCGGAGCCCGGCGCGTCCAGGACGTAGCTGCCGTCGGCCTGGGCGACGGAGCGCCCCAGCTGCCGGCCGCCCAGTGAGATCAGCGTGACCGCGGCACGGGCGACGGGTGCGCCCTCGGCGCCCCGCACCACACCGCGTACGGGCGTTCCCCGCAGGGTCAGCTCCTTCGTGGCAGCCGTCTGCTCCAGGACGTCGGCCGAGGTGGCCGCGGCCGTGCCCCCGGCGACCGGCGCGGTGCCGGTGGCGGACTCGTCGGACTCCGTCGCCGTCGACGCCTCGAGGGAGGCGCCCTCGGGGGAGGCGCTGTCGTTGCCCGACCTGGTCTTCAGGGCGACCTCCTTGATGAAGAGGGTCAGGAGGAAGGCGAGCAGCGCGGCGGGCGCGGCGAAGAGGAAGACGTCGGCGACACCGTGGCCGTAGGCGACCTCCATGACCGTACGGAGCGGAGCCGGGAGCTTGTCCAGGTCGGGGATGCCCCCGCCACCCGTTCCGCCGTGGCCGAAGGCCGCACCCGCGGGGCCGAGGTCGGCGATGCCGTCCTTGACGTAGTGGGTGACGCGGTTGCCCAGGACGGCGCCCAGCGCCGAGACGCCGATCGCACCACCGAGGGAACGGAAGAACGTCACGACGGAGCTGGCGGAACCGAGGTCGGAGGGAGCCACCTGGTTCTGTGTGGCGAGCACCAGGTTCTGCATCATCATGCCGACGCCGAGACCCATGACGAACATGAAGATCGCGATGTGCCAGTACTCGGTGTCGTACCGGATCGTGCCCAGCAGGCCGAGGCCCGCGGTGAGCAGGAAGCCACCGGTGACGAGCCAGGCCTTCCAGCGGCCCGTCTTGGTGATGACCTGACCGGACACGGTCGAGGAGAGGAAGAGCCCGGCGATCATCGGGATGGTCATGACGCCGGACATCGTCGGCGACTTGTCCCGCGCCAGCTGGAAGTACTGGCTGAAGAAGACGGTGCCCGCGAACATTCCGATACCGACGAACAGCGAGGCCAGCGAGGCCAGCGCGATGGTGCGGTTACGGAAGAGGCGCAGCGGGATGATCGGCTCGCGGGCCTTCGTCTCGGTGAACAGGAACAGCGCGACCAGGACGACGGTCCCGGCGAGCATCGTCCAGGTCTGCCAGGAGATCCAGTCGTACTTGTCGCCCGCGAAGGTGACCCAGAGCAGCAGGAGCGAGACCGCGGCGCTGATGAGGAACGCGCCGGTCCAGTCGACCTTGACGCCCTCGCGCTTGATCACGGGGAGCTTCAGGGTCTTCTGGAGCACGATCAGAGCGATGATCGCGAACGGCACACCCACGTAGAAGCACCAGCGCCAGCCCATCCAGCTGGTGTCGGTGATGACACCGCCCAGGAGCGGGCCGCCGACGGTGGCGACGGCGAAGACCGCGCCGAGGTAGCCGCTGTAGCGACCGCGCTCGCGGGGGGCGATCATCGCGGCCATCACGATCTGGGCGAGGGCGGAGAGACCGCCGACACCGATGCCCTGGACCACACGGCAGGTGATGAGCATGCCGCTGCTGGTGGACAGACCGGCGACTATGGATCCGCCGACGTAGATGATCAGCGCGATCTGGACCAGCAGCTTCTTGCTGAACAGGTCCGCGAGCTTGCCCCACAGGGGGGTGGTGGCGGTCATGGCCAGCAGCGAGGCCGTCACGACCCACGTGTAGGCGCTCTGTCCGCCGCCGAGGTCGGAGATGATCTCGGGCAGGGCGTTGGAGACGACCGTCGACGACAGGATCGCGACGAACATGCCGAGCAGCAGCCCGGTCAGCGCTTCCATGATCTGCCGGTGTGTCATCGGCGTGCCGGCAGGGGCTTCTGCAGCCCCGTGCTTGGCGTGGCCGCCCCGCACACCGGATGGTGTGGTCGTAGCCATTGAATTCCTTCTCTTTGCTTCTGTTACACGGGTGTACGGGTGTGCGCATCGTCGGAGTGCCCGGCGCGGCAGTCGCCGCTGTGCCGTCCGGGGGCGCACCCTCCGGGGACGCGGCAGGAGAAGCTGTCGCGCAGCCGGGACAACAACGTGTTGAGCTGGCCGACTTCTTCGTCGGACCAGTCGTCGAGGTTCTGAGCGAACATCTCGGTGGTCCGTCGGCCCAGCTCATCGATCATCTCGGCGCCGGCGGGGGTCAGCCGCAGGATGCGGGACCGCTTGTCCGCCGGGTCCAAAGACCGTTCGACCCAGCCGTTCTCCACCGCGTGGGTCACATGTCTGCTGGTCACAGACATGTTCACGGCCAAGAGCTCGGCAAGCCTGGAGATCCGCATCTCCCCGTACTTGCCCAGCAGCGTCAGCACGGTGGCCGAGCCACCGGGACACTCGGCGGGCAGGATGCGGGCGAGGCCCCGTTTGACGGCTCCGACGGCGCTGAGCTGCCGGGCCAGTTCTTCGTACTGGCTCCGTGCGGCCACTGACCCTCCAGACGTCTCGCGAGGTCATCTTGTTGCTTAGGGCAACGATAGAAGCGGTTGGTTGCCGCAGGCAAACGAAATGGGCCTTGCAGGAGTAAAGGAACGCAAAAGCCTGCGTAGGGGCGTGGTCAAGCCCGCAGCGCACAGGGGGTGTGGTGCTCCGGATGTGTTCCTCGACACAGGCGGACCCACCGGAGGAGGCTCGTGGAGGCGGTGCGGAGCGCTCCGGCGTACGGGTGAAGGGGCCGTGTGCGCGTAGAGGGGGCATCGGCCGTCGTTGACCCGGGGGTTGGGCGGAAGGCCTGTGTTCGCTAGGGTCCTGGGCCATGGCACACAACCCCCACGCCCCGCAGCCGGGCCCCGAGGGCACTCACGACCCGGCGGGCAGCACGCAGATGTTCCGCGCGTTTGTCGACGAGGGCGAACCGCAGCGCAGGCAGCAGCCCGCTCCGGCCTCGTCCGGCTCGAAGTCCGGGGTGATCGTGGCCGTCGTCGCGGTCATCGTCGTCCTCGGCGCGGTCGCCTGGCTCGCGCTCGGCTGACCCCGTCCCCTTCACGGCGGGTCCGTCGCGCCCCTCTCCGGAGGGCTCAGGGCCTGCCAGGCGCCCACCTGGGTGTGCGCGCCGCCTTTCCGTATCCGCTCCCGCTCCGCACGTCGGGGCGGGAGCGTCTGCGTCGTCCGGGCAGGGGGCGCCGTGACCCTGCCCCCCGCGCCGCGAGGCACCCGGGCGCGGCGAGGCCGCCGGGGCGGCGATCGTGCTGCCCCGGCGGCCTCGTGAGCCGTGCCGTACGGACCCGCTGCGGGGTCAGTCGGCGATGAGCCCCTCCCTGAGCTGGGTGAGCGTCCGGGTCAGCAGCCGGGAGACGTGCATCTGCGAGATGCCGACCTCCTCGCCGATCTGCGACTGGGTCATGTTGGCGAAGAAGCGCAGCATGATGATCTGCCGCTCGCGCGGGGCGAGCTTGGCCAGCAGCGGCTTCAGGGACTCGCGGTACTCGACGCCTTCCAGCGCCGCGTCCTCGTACCCCAAGCGGTCCGCCAGTGAGCCCTCGCCGCCGTCGTCCTCGGGGGACGGGGAGTCCAGCGAGGAGGCCGTGTAGGCGTTGCCCACGGCCAGGCCGTCGACCACGTCCTCCTCGGAGACCCCGAGCGCCTTGGCCAGCTCCGGCACCGTCGGCGAGCGGTCCAGCTTCTGGGCGAGCTCGTCGCTGGTCTTGGTGAGGGCGAGCCGCAGCTCCTGGAGCCGGCGCGGCACCCGCACCGACCACGAGGTGTCGCGGAAGAAGCGCTTGATCTCCCCCACGACGGTCGGCATGGCGAACGTGGGGAATTCCACGCCCCGTTCGCAGTCGAAGCGGTCGATCGCCTTGATCAGGCCGATCGTCCCGACCTGGACGATGTCCTCCATGGGTTCGTTACGGCTCCGGAACCGTGCCGCCGCATACCGCACGAGCGGGAGGTTGAGCTCGATGAGTGTGTCCCGCACATAGGCCCGCTCCGGGCTGTCCGTTCCGTCGGGGCCCGATGCGGGACCCAGCGCGGCGAGCCGCAGGAACAGGGAGCGGGACAGGGTGCGGGTGTCGATGGCTTCCGGCGAGCTGGTGAGCACGGCAGGTGCCGGCACGCTCTTCGTGAGCGTGAGCACCTTCGAGCTGCCCTGTTCTGTGGACATGCCACCCCCTTGAGGTCGCGGACGGTCGCGGTGGCCACGACCATCGGAGGAACGCAGCCTCCACCTGAATACCGGAGGTAGGGCTGCGGCAAACGCGGTTCGAGCAGAATGTCACATGTCGGCAACACGCTGTAGTGACATGTCGACAAGTCAGCGCCTGAACTGCGCAGGAAACAGGGGGTGTACGGCTTTTGAGCCCCGGGATCCAGCCCTCTGGGGGTCTACCCGTTCTGGTTACGCTTCGATCCTGTTTGCGGATCGCAGCCGGGCGAAACTTCTGGCGAGAAGCCTTGACACATGCATCTGTGAGACGCCCAGTTCGGCGCTGATCTGTGACTGCGTCAGGTTGTTGTAGTAGCGCAGCAGCAGGATCCGCTGCTCGCGCTCCGGCAGCTGTACGAGCAGGTGCCTCACCAGGTCCCGGTGCTCGACACCGGCCAGTGCCGGGTCCTCGTAGCCGAGCCGGTCCAGGAGTCCGGGCAGCCCGTCGCCCTCCTGGGCCGCCTCCAGCGAGGTGGCGTGGTACGAGCGGCCCGCCTCGATGCAGGCGAGGACCTCGTCCTCGGAGATCTTCAGGCGCTCCGCGATCTCGGCGGTGGTCGGCGAGCGGCCGTGAGCGGTCGTCAGGTCCTCCGTCGCGCCGGTGACCTGGACCCAGAGCTCGTGCAGCCGCCGCGGCACGTGCACGGTCCGCACGTTGTCCCGGAAGTAGCGCTTGATCTCCCCGACCACCGTGGGCATGGCGAACGTGGGGAACTGGACGCCGCGCTCCGGGTCGAAGCGGTCGATGGCGTTGATCAGACCGATGGTCCCGACCTGGACGACGTCCTCCATCGGCTCGTTGCGGCTGCGGAAACGGGCTGCCGCGTACCGCACGAGGGGCAGGTTCGCCTCGATCAGCGCGGTGCGCACCCGGTGGTGCTCGGCGGTGCCGGGTTCGAGGTCCTTGAGCCGCCCGAAGAGCACCTGGGTCAGCGCCCTGGTGTCCGCGCCCCGGGTCCTGGCGGGCGTGGTCGGATCGGGGGTCTCGGTCTGGACGTCCTCCGTCTGGACGTTCTGGGGCGGGACTTGAGGCGCTGTACTGGCCGGCACGGTGTCGCCACCCCTTCGCGGTCAACTACGGTCAACTCATCCGTCAAAAGCGGTCATAGCATCACAAGACATGTCCACTGCGTGCAAGCACCGCTTGGAGTCGTGTTGAGGGTGTTTTGGTTTAAACATGCCGAAAAGCCCCTCTCCTGTAGGGGAGGGGCTCGCGGTACCGGGTGCTCGAAAGGGTCAGAAGGGGTAGTCGGCGATCACCCAAGTGGCGAACTCGCGCCACTGACCGGCCGCCGCCTGGTGCTCCGGGTGTTCGACGTACCGCTTGAGCGCGTCCTCGTCGGCGACCGCCGAGTTGATGGCGAAGTCGTAGGCGATGGGCCGGTCGGTGATGTTCCAGGCGCACTCCCAGAACTCCAGCTCGGGGATCTTCCCGCCGAGCTCCCGGAAGGCCTCCGCGCCCGCGACGACCCGCGGATCGTCCCGCTCGACGCCGTCGTTCAGCTTGAACAGGACCAGGTGGCGGATCATGGGTTCTCCTACTTCACGAGCTCGGACATGAAGTCTCCGACGCCCTGCGCGGCGCTCGAAATACCCTCGAACCCTACTTGGACGAGGTCGGCGGCCCGCTCGGGCGAGGTGATGATCGTGTACAGCACGAAGACCACAATCATGTAGAGCGCGATCTTCCTCGCTTGCACCACGGCCAGCCCCGCCTCTCCCCTTCGATCACCTGTGCAGTCGCGTGATTCTAGCCGCACGTATGGCCGTATCCATGGGCCGTTTCCGATCACTTACGCGGCTTTTAAGGCCGAAGGGCCCGGCGATTCAGGCCCTTTGTCGGCGGCTGCGGCTTACGTCGAGGGGGAGGATGGGACGCGTGCCCGCCGCACCCGCAGGAATGCGCGGGCCCAGGAACGGGACCTCCACGAGGTCCCCACCGCGTGACTTCCCCCCGACCGCGGCGAGGACCCCGGTCCCCGTTCTCATCGGGGGGAGCGGCTTGTCCCCCCGATGCCGCTCCCCCCGACCTGACGTCCGAAGGGCCCGGCGCACGCGCCGGGCCCTTCGTGCTGTTCCGCGCCTGCGGGTCGGTCCTTCAGCAGGCCGACCGTGCCGGGAGCGGTGTCCGAGCCGACTCGGGGTGCCGGGACGGTGACCGCGGCAGCGTCCTCGGCGGCGAGGCGTTCCATGCCGCTCGTCGTCTTGAGGGGCTTCTCCTTGATGAAGAGCACGGCGAGCAGCCCGAGGAAGGCGAACGGGGTGGCGATGAGGAAGAGGTCGCCGGTCGCGACGCCGTACGCGTGCTCGACGATGTTCTTCATGGGTTCGGGCAGAGTGGTCATGTCGGGGACGGCGCTGCTGTGGCCGCCGCCCGTCACCGGGATGCCGCTCTCCGCGAGGCCCTTGCTCATCTCGCTGGCCACCCGGTTGGCGAGGACCGCGCCGAGCACGCTGGTGCCGATCGTGCCGCCGAGGCTGCGGAAGAAGGACAGCACGGAGGTCGCGGCGCCCAGTTCGTGCGCGGGCACGTCGTTCTGCGCCGCCAGCACGAGGTTCTGCATCAGCATGCCGACGCCGATGCCCATGAACGCCATGTAGACGCTGAGCAGGCCGAAGTGCGTGTCGGCGTCGATGGTCGACAGCAGGCCGAGGCCCGCCGTCATCACCACGGCGCCCGCGACGAGGTAGATCTTCCACTTGCCGGTGGCGGAGATGATCTGTCCGGCGACGGTCGAGGACACCAGCAGACCGCCGATCAGCGGGAGGCTCATGAGCCCCGCGACGGTCGGGGACTTGCCCAGCGAGATCTGGAAGTACTGGGACAGGAACACGGTCCCGGCGAACATCGCGATACCGACGAAGAAGCTCGCCAGGGTCGTGAGCGACACCGTGCGGTTACGGAAGATGTCCAGCGGGATGATCGGCTCGGCGGCCCGGGACTCGACGAAGACCGCCGCCCCCAGCAGCACGACGCCCAGGGTCACCAGCACGGCGGTCTGCCAGGAGGCCCAGTCGAAGCTGTTGCCCGCGAGCGAGGTCCAGATCAGCAGCGCGCAGACGCCGGCCACGATCAGGAAGGCGCCCGTCCAGTCGATCCTGACCTGGCGGCGGACCGTCGGGAGCTTCAGGGTGCGCTGGAGCAGCACGATCCCGGCCAGCGCGAACGGCACACCGATGAAGAAGCACCAGCGCCAGCCGAGCCACGAGGTGTCCACGAGGACGCCGCCGATCAGCGGCCCCGCGACCGTGCCCACGGCGAAGACCGCGCCGAAGATGCCCGCGTACTTGCCGAGCCGGCGCGGCGGGATGATGGCGGCCATCACGATCTGGGCCAGCGCGGTGAGACCGCCGGCGCCGACGCCCTGGATGACCCGGCTGATGATCAGGGTGACGACGTCCTGGGAGAAGCCGGCCACCAGGGAGCCGACCACGAACAGGGCGAGCGACAGCTGGAGCAGCAGCTTCTGGTTGAACAGGTCGGCGAGCTTGCCCCAGAGCGGCACGGTGGCCGTCATCGCGAGCAGCTCGGAGGTGACGACCCAGGTGTACGAGGACTGGCTCGCGCCGAGGTCGGCGATGATGCGCGGCAGGGCGTTGGCGACGACCGTGCCCGCGAGGATGGCGACGAACATGCCCGCCATCAGGCCGGACATCGCCTGGAGTATCTGGCGGTTGGACATGGGGGCGGGCGCCTGTGCGGGCGCCTCGGTTGCGGTCACGGTGTCCTTCTTCGGTGCAGGATCAGAACGGGTTCGGTGGTGGGCGGGTGGCGGGCCGGACTACTCGGCAGGCCGCGGGAGCCCTTGCGCCAGCTGGGCGAAGACCTCCTGGAAGGTGTTCGCCAGGACCCTCTCCCCGGGGTGCTCGCACCAGTGCTCCAGGGCGACCCGGAGGGCGGTCTGGGTGACGGCGGCCAGCAGCCTCGGGAAGAGTCCGGTGCCGGACGCCCCCGCCTGGTCCGGCCGAGTGGCGTCGAGCCACTCGGTGATGGCGACGGCGAGCGCCCGCTCCTCCGCCACCTGGGCCTTCAGCCCGCGGTGGATGAGGTGCGGGGACCGCTGGAGCACTCTGGACTGAAGGGCCCACAGCTCCTGTCGGCTCTCGAATCCGCCCAGCTCGGTGGCGAGGGCGCCGCGCACGACATCGAGCGGCGACCGGTCGGCGGGGGCCCGGCGCACGGACTCCCGGATGCGCTCGCCCACTTCCTCGTCGACCAGGACGAACGCGTCGTCGTGGCTGGGGAAGTAGTTGAAGAACGTCCTGGGCGAGACACCGGCGGCCTCGCTGATCGCCTCGACGGTGACGTGTTCGACGCCGTGCTCGGCGGCGAGCCGTACGGCCGCCTCGGCGATGGCCCTGCGCGTGGCCTGCTTCTTGCGCTCCCGCAGCCCGGGAACGGGTGTCGTCGTCTTCGGCACAACGTGCATAGTAGGCAAAGATGCACATCATGCAAAATTATTTGGCCCCGCCCGCGTGAAGATGGCCGAACGGTGCCCTCACCCGCCCGGCCGCGTCCTGGGCAGTGCGCGGAACGACCGCCGGGCACCGGGATGTCGCCCTCCTCGTGGCCGGCCTGCGGAACGGCCCGTTCGGCTCCTCGGGCGCGACGGGCCCGGACCAGGGAGAGCGTGACCTGCGGCGGCCCCGGGACCAGCCATCGGTGGAGGTTGCGTCGACGAAGCCGCTCCAGCGGTTCGGCACGGGCCGGAACGCAGTGAAGGGACCGACCCCCGAGAGGGTCGGTCCCTTCATTCACAGCGGTAGCGGTGGGATTTGAACCCACGGTGACGGGTTACGCCACACTCGCTTTCGAGGCGAGCTCCTTCGGCCGCTCGGACACGCTACCGAGAGAGAGCTTAGACCATGCCGGGCCCTGGTCCGAAATCCGTTTCCCGGCACCCGCCCGCAGCGCCCGCCCGGCGGCCTCAGCGCTCGCGGAAGAAAGCGGTCAGCAGGTCCGCGCAGGCGTCCTCCAGGACGCCGTGGATCACCTCGGGGCGGTGGTTGAGCCTGCGGTCGCGTACGACGTCCCAGAGCGAACCGGCGGCGCCGGCCTTCTCGTCCCGGGCCCCGTAGACCACCCGGCCGATACGGGACTGGACGAGGGCGCCCGCGCACATCGTGCAGGGCTCCAGGGTGACCACCAGCGTGCAGCCGGTCAGCCGCCAGGAGCCGAGTGCCGAGGCGGCACGGCGCAGGGCCAGCACCTCGGCGTGCGCCGTCGGGTCCGCCGTGGCCTCGCGCTCGTTGTGGCCGGTGGCCAGCAGGGCGCCGTCGGGGGCGAGGACGACGGCGCCGACCGGCACATCGCCGGCCGACGCCGCCTGCGCGGCCTCGTCCAGGGCCTGGCGCATGGATGCCATCCACGGGTCCCGTACGGGATCGGCGGGCGGCGGTGAGGAGGGGGTGGATGGTGGTGCGGTCACCCGCGGACCCTAACGGACGGCCTCCAGGACCTCGGCCGCTCCCAGCGCGTCCGCGATCTCCGCCAGCGCGTCGGTACGCAGGGTCAGCAGATCCTTCTCGGACAGCCCGAGGTCGGCGAGGACCCCGAGATCGCCGAGCGGCCCCGCCGGTACGGCGTCGGGGTCGTCATCCAGGTCGGGTTCGGTGACAGCGGCGCCGGCCCGGCCGTCGCCGCTGTCCTGGGCTTCGTCCGGCTCGCCGTCCTCCGTACCGTCGAGGTCGACGAGCTCCTCGAGTGCGGCGATCTCGTCCTCGGCCCCCGGTTCGCGGCCGAGCAGTTCATCGGTGAGCAGGATCTCCCCGTACGAGGAGCGGGCGGCGGCGGACGCGTCCGAGACGTAGATACGGGGGTCCTCCTCACCGTCCACCCGGACGACGCCGAACCAGGCGTCCTCCTGCTCGATGTAGACGAGGACCGTGTCCTCGTCCACCGAGGCCTCACGGGCCAGATCCGTCAGGTCGGACAGGGTTTCCACATCGTCGAGCTCTGTATCGCTCGCTTCCCACCCGTCTTCGGTGCGCGCGAGCAGTGCGGCGAAGTACACCGTGACTCTCCCACTGGTCATAGGTGAATCGGTCCGACGGGAGGGCAGCCGGTCATCCGGCTGCTCTGGGCCCCGCCCAATCGGCATCGTGGCAGAAACGAGCGCGATGCGAGACCTCTTCGGCCGTTGCGTCGGCCATCAGTTCCTGGAGGGGGTGCCGGGCGACGGTGTCCGCCCGCGTCCCGCGGAAGGTCCCGAGCGGCCCCGCCGGACGGCCTCACCAGCGGAACGTTCGCATCCGCATCTGTTGGCGCATACGGGCCGCGCGGGCCCGGCGCGGCTGAACCCGGTCGCGCAACTGCTTCGCCTCGTGCAACTCGCGGAGGAACTGCGCCCTCCGCCTCCGGCGCGCCGCGTCACTCTCCTGCGCGTCCGCCACGTTCTCGCCGGCGTCGGGCAGGTCGCGCGCGTCGCGTCCGGCCTGCCGCTGATCCCGCTGCTCCCCGTCGCGCAATCGACACACCACCCCAAGCCCGGGTCCGTATGCCCCCACCTTCCCCCCGAACAGGTGCTTGATGCCAGTGCGGACCGGCGGGAAGCCCGTCCGGGGCCCGGTTACTGTTGTCGGCATGCGGATCCACGTCGTCGACCACCCGTTGGTGGCGCACAAACTCACCACGCTGCGCGACAAGCGCACCGACTCCCCGACCTTCCGGCGGCTCGCCGACGAACTGGTCACCCTCCTGGCGTACGAGGCCACCCGGGACGTGCGGACCGAGCAGGTCGACATCGAGACCCCGGTGACTCCCACGACCGGTGTGAAGCTGTCGTATCCGCGCCCCCTGGTCGTCCCGATCCTGCGTGCCGGCCTCGGCATGCTGGACGGCATGGTGCGGCTGCTCCCGACCGCCGAGGTCGGCTTCCTGGGCATGATCCGCAACGAGGAGACGCTCCAGGCGGAGACGTACGCGACGCGGATGCCCGAGGACCTCTCCGGCCGTCAGGTCTACGTCCTCGACCCGATGCTGGCCACCGGCGGCACGCTCGTCGCGGCCATCCGGGAGCTCATCAAGCGTGGCGCGGACGACGTCACCGCGGTGGTGCTCCTCGCGGCGCCCGAGGGCGTCGAGGTGATGGAGCGCGAGCTGGCGGGAACGCCGGTCACGGTGGTCACGGCCTCGGTGGACGAGCGGCT
This sequence comes from Streptomyces sp. NPDC102402, assembly GCF_044765765.1. NCBI lineage: Bacteria > Bacillati > Actinomycetota > Actinomycetes > Kitasatosporales > Streptomycetaceae > Streptomyces > Streptomyces sp. NPDC102402. The sequence goes on along the minus strand of NZ_JBIWKR010000001.1, from coordinate 472,284 downwards.
CAACGAGAACGGCTACATCGTGCCGGGACTCGGCGACGCCGGTGACCGGATGTACGGCACCGTCGACTGACCGGACTGACCGGACTGACCGGACTGACCGGACTGACCGCCGGCCGTCCGGGGCCCCGGACGGCCGGCGGTCAGCTGTCTCAGCAGGAGGACGGTGCCGGGGACGGCTTCGTCAGGGCCGTGAGCGCCGAGGCGGCGGCCGCGGGCGTGCTGAACGCCTTGAACTTCGTGCCGATGATCAGATCGACGTCCGTGGTCCTGCGGGCGTCGGTCTTCTGCGCGGCCCCCGGCAGCTGTGTGGCGAGCACCGGGAAGGAGCCGTTCATGGCCGTCGGGCCGCCGAGCAGCATCCCGGTGCCCGGCACCTTCTTGTCGTAGGCGGCCGGGGCGTTGTCCACCTTGCCGATGGCGAAGCCACGCTTCTTGAGCTCGTCCGCGGCGGCCTTGGCCAGCCCGCTGCGGGGCGTGGCGTTGTAGATGTTGACCTTGATGGCGGCCGGCTTCGGGAGCGCCTTCGCGGCCGCCGTGGCGCTCGGGGTGGGGCAGGCCTTCGGTCGGTCCGCCGCGCTGGCCTGCTTGTCGCCGCCGGTGAAGACGTCGATGAGCTGGAGTGTGCCCCAACCGGCCAGGCCGAGGGCCACCACGGCGGCAGCCGCGGAAAGGACCAGCTTGCGGCGATGACGGGGGCGGCGCATGCGGGGATAGGTGTTACCCGTGATGCGGTACTTTCCGCCCATGCCCGGAGGGGTCAGCATGCTCATGGGCGCAGCGTAGTGCGACCTGGTGATGATGCCTACTAAACGATCAACCTATGGCACCCGTACGAGCATAAAAGCACCCGAAAGGCCCGAAATGCGCCAGGGGTGGGAGTGGCGGGTTCAGCCCATTTCGAGCACACGTGCGTGCAGCACCTGGCGCTGCTGCAGGGCGGCGCGCACGGCCCGGTGCAGTCCGTCCTCGAGGTAGAGGTCGCCCTGCCACTTCACGACGTGGGCGAACAGGTCGCCGTAGAACGTGGAGTCCTCGGCGAGCAGGGTCTCGAGATCCAGCTGCCCCTTGGTGGTCACGAGCTGGTCCAGGCGGACCGGGCGCGGCGCTACATCCGCCCACTGTCGGGTGCTTTCCCGGCCGTGGTCGGGATATGGCCGCCCATTTCCGATGCGCTTGAAGATCACACGGAAAGCCTACCGGGCAAGGGCCTCCGGGCGCAGCCGCGGACCGGGACCAGAATGCCGGTCGTATGCGGATGAAGCGGTGCATACTGCCGAACGCTCCGTGATGCGTCCGGGTCATCTCGGTGAGGTCATCCGGGTGGATCCGCGGCGGCGGCCCGGTGGCGGCCCGGTGAAGCTCCGGGGCCGTGCTCCGCGCGCGGGACGGGTCCGCCGCCCGCGGAGCACGTGCGCGCTACTCCGTGAGGCCGTGCGCGTGGCCCTCGCGCGGCCCCCCGTCGCTCCGGTGCTCGCCGGCGGCCGGCGCCGCCGGTACCGGGCGGCTCAGGGAGCGCAGGTCGTACGCGTAGGTGCCGACCGCGTTGGCGATCACATCGATGTTGGTGTCGAAGTACTTCATGCCGACGTTGTCGATGTCGTCGCAGGCCGCGTGGTAGCAGGGGTCGTAGGCGACGCCGGCCTCGCCGCCGTACGTCTTGGCCTGCGCGGCCGTCTTGATGCCCTCGGCGCCCGTGTCGGTGCCGCCGGACGGGATGCCGACCTCGATGAACGGCCCGTAGTCCGAGCGCCCGGTGAAGTCGGTGCCGGTGTGGGGCTTGCCCTCGCTGTCCAGGAACGCGTTGATGTCACGCTCCAGTTGGGCGGATCCCGCCGGGCCCGGACCCTCGCCCTCACCGTCGGAGTCGTCGCCGTCGAAGACGAACTGCACCCCGTTCGGGGAGGCGATCATGTCGAAGTTCAGGTAGAGCGCGATCTTCGCGCGCTGCGCCTCGGAGAGCTTCGTGACGTACGCCTCCGAGCCCAGCAGGCCGTTCTCCTCGGCCGACCACCAGGCGAAACGGACCTTGTTGGCCGGGGAACGGTGGGACCGGGCCAGTTCCAGGGCGACTTCGAGGAGTCCGGCCGAGCCCGAGGCGTTGTCGTTGATGCCCGGGCCGTCGGTGACCGAGTCGAGGTGGGCGCCGAGCATGACGGTCTTCGCCGCGTTCCCGCCGGGTGTCTCGGCCACGACGTTGCGGGTGGTGCGCTCCTCCTGGAACTCACGGATCTCGAAGGAGACCTTCACCTCGCCCTTCGCCAGGTCCGCGACGAGCTTCTCGCCCTCGTCCCGCGTGAGTCCGCCGGTGGGTATCCTCCCCGACGCGGCGTCGCCGAGCGTGCCCGAGAGGGCCCCGTCGGTGTTGTTGTAGATGACCGCACCGGCCGCGCCCGCACCCGCGGCCGCCGCCTGCTTGTCAGCGAAGGAGCAGCCGCCCCGCTCGATCAGGGCGATCCTGCCGGTGAACGCCTCGGCGGCGTAGTCCGCGGCCTCGCAGCCGGTGGTGTCGTCGGTCGGCACGGCCGCGAGAGCCGCCGTGATGCCGCCCTCGGCGGTGGAGGGCGTGTACGTCATCGCCCGGATCGAGACGTCCCGGGGCGTCGGGGAGACCACGGCGAGCTTCTCGGCGAGGGTCTCCGTGTAGAGGAACTCGAACGCCTGGTACTCGACGCGGTATCCGGCCTTCCGCAGGAGCCGGTGGACGTAGGCGGCGGAGGCGTCGTGGCCGGGTGACCCGGCCGCGCGGTGCCCGCCCGCCGCGTCGGCCATGGCCTGGAAACGCTCCAGGTGCCGGTGGGCGTCCTTGGCGGAGGAGCTCTTGACCAGCTGCCGTGAGAGCTTGGCGGCGTCCCGGGCAGGGTCCTTCGGCGCGTGTCCGTGATCGGGGGACGCGGCGAGGAGGAGCGGTGCGGCCAGGGCGGTGGCGGCCACGACTGCCATGGCTCTGCGACGTTGTGCGTGCACAGGAGTCCTTCCGGTGTGAACGGATGTGCGGGCAAGTTAGCGAGCGGGCCGGCGTCTGTGAACAGGTCCGGCCCTTCCTGGCCGGATGCGTGGCCGGTTCCGGACGGACGTGCCGGTGCCGCCTCCCCGCCGGGGCGCTCGGCCGTACGCGGTCATGTGGAGCGGCCCGCCGCCTTGGCCGCGGCTTTGGCCTGCTGTTTGTACGCCCTCACCTCGGCGAGTGATTCGGGTCCGGTGATGTCGGCCACCGACCGGTGCGAGCCCTCCTCGCCGTACGCCCCGGCGGCCTCGCGCCAGCCCGCCGGACGCACCCCCAGCTGCTTGCCCAGCAGGGCCAGGAAGATCTGTGCCTTCTGGGTGCCGAACCCGGGCAGGGCGTTGAGCCGCTTCAGCAGGTCGGCCCCGGTGGCAGCGTCCTCCCAGACCGCTTCCGCGCGCCCGTCGTACTCCGCCACCAGGAACTGGCAGAGCTGCTGCACCCGCTTGGCCATGGAGCCGGGATACCGGTGCAGGGCGGGTTTCTCCGTGAACAGACCGGTGAAGGCCTCGGGGTCGTACGCGGAGATGTTCCGGGCGTCCAGATCGTCCGACCCCATACGCCCCGCCAGCGTGTGCGGTCCCGTGAACGCCCACTCCATCGGTACCTGCTGGTCCAGCAGCATGCCGACGAGGGCGGCCAGCGGACTGCGGCCCAGCAGCTCGTCCGCCTCGGGCTCCTGGGCGATCCGCAGGGTGCGCGCCTTGCCGTTGTCGCTCTTGGTCATGTATTCGATGATTGCGAGAGAGATCCGGATCGGCGACTCGGTGCGAACCGCCCCGGCGGGCCCGGGCTAGGGCTCCGGCGGCGTCAGCCTGGCTGCCCGCATCCGCAGATAGCGGGCCTCGGGTGCGCTGAGCGTGCGGCCCGCCGCCCTCCGGTAGGCGGCGCGCGCGGCCTCGTGGTCCCCGGCCCTCTCCAGCAGATGGGCCCGGACGGCGTCCAGCCTGTGGTGGTCCGCCAGCCGGTCCTCCAGGGCCGCGACAGCGGCCAGTCCGGCCCTGGGGCCCTGCACCATGGCGAGGGCCACCGCCCTGCCCAGCTCCGCCATCGGCTCGGGGGTCCGGTGTACGAGGAGGTCGTACAGGGCCAGGATCTGGGGCCAGTCGGTGTCCTCGGCACGGGCCGCCTCGTCGTGCAGCGCGGCGATCGCCGCCTGCAGCTGGTACGCCCCCGCCGGCCCCTCGGACAGGGCCTCCTCCACCAGGGCCGTGCCCTCGTCGACGGCGGCCCGGTCCCAGCGGGTGCGGTCCTGCTCGTCGAGCGGGATCAGCTCGCCCCGCGGCCCGGTGCGCGCCGCGCTCCGGGCTTCGGTGAGCACCATCAGGGCCAGCAGTCCGGTCACCCGGCCGTCCCGGGGGAGCAGTGCGCGCACGGCGCGGGTCAGCCGGATCGCCTCCCCGGCCAGGTCGGCGCGGTGCAGATCGCTGCCGGACGTCGCGGTGTAACCCTCGTTGAAGATCAGGTAGAGGACCTGGAGCACCGCGGCGAGACGGCTGTCGCGGTCGGCGGCGCCCGGCTGCCGGAACGGCACGCCGCGCACCTTCTGCTTGGCCCTGCTGATCCTCTGCGCCATCGTCGCCTCGGGGACCAGATGCGCCCGTGCGATCTCGGCGGTCGTCAGGCCGCCCACGGCGCGCAGCGTCAGAGCGATCTGGGCGGCCGGGGACAGCTCGGGGTGGCAGCAGAGGAAGAGCAGGGTGAGGGTGTCGTCGGCGGACGGTGCCCGGCTCTCCCCGGGGGCCGGGGAGGTGAAGGCGTCGCGGGGAGTGAGCGCCGCGGCCCTCTTCTCACGCCGCAGCCGGGCGGAGTCCGCTCGCAGCTGGTCCGTCAGCCGCCTGGACGCGGTCCTGATGAGCCAGCCGCGCGGATTGCCGGGCACCCCCTCGGCGGGCCACTGCCGGCAGGCCGCGAGCATCGCCTCCTGCACGGCGTCCTCCGCCGTGTCGAAGTGTCCGTAGCGGCGTACGAGCGCGCCGAGGACCTGCGGCGCGTGGTGGCGCAGCAGGTCCTCGATGGTGGCCGGCGTCTCGTTCACACGGCTCCCGCCCGGAGCGCGGGCACCCTACTCACGAGCGCCCGGGTCCCCGCCTTCGTCGATGGGACGGATCAGCACCGGGTAGACGGGCGCCCCCTCGGGCTGTGGGCACTCCTGGATGCGCCCGGCGATCTCGGTGACCCTCTCCAGACTCGCGCAGTCGAGCACCCAGTACCCGGCGAGCTGCTCCTTGGTCTCCCCGTAGGGACCGTCCGTGATCACCGGCCGGCCGTCCGCGCCCGGCAGCACCGAGCGGGTCCTGGCGGGTTCGGTCAGGCCCTGGCCTTCGACCAACTCTCCGGTCTCGGCCAGGTCGTTGTTGAGGCTTCCCATGAAGGCGTACATCGCCTGCACGTCCTCCTTGCTCCACGCGGGGCTCCCGGCCGACGGGCGGCCGTTCATGGCCTCGTAGTCGGCCTGCGAGCCCTGAACCATCACGAGGTACTTCATGGTGTCGCTCCTCGGCTTCTCGGTCGCCGCCCCTTGTGGGCAACTCTCACAGGGGACGTCGGAGCCGGCGGCGGGTTCTCGACACCACGCGGGAGGTTTTCCGGAATCACTCCGCCGCACGGGTCCGGGAGCCGCCCCCGTAGAGTTCGGCTGCGTCGTCCCGCCAACCCCGAGGTACCGGCTGTGCCACCCGTGTCACCCCCGCCCGCCGTCCCGGCGCGCGCCTCCGCCGTGAGCGTCGTGGGCGTGGGCGCCGACGGCTGGGCCGGCCTTCCGGGCACCGCGCGCGCGGTGCTCCTGGACGCCGAGGTCCTGATCGGCGGGGAGCGCCAGCTGAGGCTGCTCCCCCCGGAGTGCGCGGGCCGCCGTGTGCCCTGGCCCTCGCCTCTGCGTCCCGCCGTGCGCGGTCTGCTCGCCGCTCACGCGGGGAGCAGGACCGCCGTGCTGGCCAGCGGCGACCCCATGTTCTACGGCGTCGGCCGGGCCCTCACCGAGGAGCTGGGCGCCGGGGCGCTTCAGGTCCTGCCGCACCCTTCCTCGGTGTCGTACGCCTGCGCCCGGCTCGGCTGGCCGGTGGAGGACACCGAGACCGTCACCCTCGTCGGACGGCCCACCGCCCGGCTGGCCGCCGCGCTGCACGACGGGCGCAGGCTGCTGGTGCTCTCCGCCGGTGCCGCCACGCCCGCGGCCGTGGCCGCCCTGCTGCGCGAGCGCGGCTTCGGGCCCAGCCGGATGCGGGTGCTCGAACAGCTCGGCTCCATGGCCGAGGAGTGCGTGGACGGGGTGGCCGACACGTGGGAGCACCCGCCCGGGGACCCGCTCAACGTCATCGCGGTGGAGTGCCGTAGCACCCCGGAGGCCCTGCGGCTCGGAGCTGTGCCCGGCCTCCCCGACGAGGCGTACGAACACGACGGGCAGCTCACCAAGCGCCATGTCCGGGCGGCCACGCTCGGCGTGCTCGCGCCCGCCCCCGGTGAGCTCCTCTGGGACGTCGGCGGCGGCTCCGGGTCGATCGCGGCGGAGTGGATGCGGACCCACCCGGCCTGCCGTGCCGTGACCGTGGAACGCGATCCGGTACGGGCGGGGCGCATCGCCCGCAACGCGGACCGGCTCGGCGTCCCCGGGCTGCGCGTGGTCACCGGCCGGGCACCGGACGCCCTGGCCGGACTGCCGGAGCCCGACGCGGTGTTCATCGGCGGCGGGCTGACCGCCCCCGGGCTGCTCGACGCCTGCTGGGACGCGCTGCGCCCGGGCGGCCGGCTGGTCGCCAACACCGTGACGCTGGAGTCGGAGGCGCTCCTCGCCGACCGGTACCGGCGGCTGGGCGGTGACCTGGTCCGCCTCGCGGTGGCGCACGCCGTACCCGTCGGCGGATTCACGGGCTGGCGTCAGGCGATGCCCGTCACCCAGTGGTCCGTACGGAAGCCCTTGCCCGCTTCCGGACCCTTGCCCGCTTCCGGACTCGCTCCCGTTTTTGAACCCTCACACGCTCCAGAACCCCCGTACGCCCCAGGAGACGACAGATGACCGTGTACTTCATCGGCGCGGGCCCCGGTGCCGCCGACCTGATCACGGTGCGCGGCGCCCGTGTCGTCGCGGCCAGCCCGGTCTGCCTGTACGCGGGCAGCCTGGTGCCGCGCGAACTGCTCGCCGAGTGCCCGCCCGGCGCACGGCTGGTGGACACGGCCCAGCTCGACATCGACCAGATCACCGCCGAGTTGGTGCGCGCCCACGCGGAGGGCCATGACGTGGCCCGGCTGCACTCCGGCGACCCGTCGGTCTTCAGCGCGGTGAACGAGCAGATGCGCCGCCTCGACGAGGCGGACGTGCCCTACGAAGTGGTGCCCGGGGTGCCCGCCTTCGCCGCGGCCGCGGCGGCGCTCAAGCGGGAGCTGACGGTGCCCACGGTCGGCCAGACCGTGATCCTCACCCGGATCGCCCAGCGGGCCACGGCCATGCCCGAGGGCGAGGACCTCGCGACCCTGGGCCGCAGCGGCGCGCTGATCGTGCTGCACCTCGCCGCACGGTACGTGGACCGTGTGGTCGACGAACTGCTGCCGCACTACGGTGCGGACTGCCCCGCCGCCGTGGTCGCCATGGCCTCGCGCCCGGACGAGATCGTCCTGCGCGGCACGCTGGACTCCATCGCAGGGCAGGTGAAGGAGGCGGGGGTGATCCGGACCGCGGTGATCATGGTCGGCCGGACGCTGGGCGCGGAGCAGTTCCGTGACAGCCACCTGTACTCCCCGGAGCGGGATCGCCACAGCTGCTGACGGGCCCGCGCGGGGCGGCGGTTGCCGCCCCGCGCCCGCTCAGCGCACCTCGCTGCGCCCCACGACTGCTCCCGCCCGGTCGACGCAGATGACGTCGACCGCCACGGGCGCTCCGCGCAGTACCGACAGGGCCTCGTCCCGGGCCGCCACCGCCACCAGGTCGCCGAGCGGCACCCCGGCCGCCATGCACGACTGCAGTGCCGCGAGGCCGGTGTTGGCGACCTCGATCTCCTCCGCCAGCGCCTCGCTCGCGCCGCCCTGGCGTGCCAGTCGTGCCAGGAACGGCTTGTCGACCTGGGAGCGGCCCGAGTGCAGGTCGAGATGTCCGGCGGCCAGCTTGGACAGCTTGGCGAACCCGCCGCAGATGGTCAGCCGCTCCACGGGGTGCCGCCGTACGTACTTCAGTACGGCGCCCGCGAAGTCCCCCATGTCCAGCAGGGCGATCTCCGGCAGTCCGTACTCGGCCACCACCGTCTTCTCCGAGGTCGAGCCCGTGCACCCCGCGACATGACGGTGTCCGGCCGCGCGTGCCACATCCACCCCGCGGCGGATCGAGTCGATCCAGGCCGAGCACGAGTAGGGCACCACGATGCCGGTCGTGCCCAGGATCGAGATCCCGCCCAGGATGCCCAGGCGAATGTTCCACGTGAAACGTGCGATCTCCTCGCCGTTGTCCACCGAGACCGTGATCTCGACGTCGCCGGTGCCGCCGTGCTCCGCCGCCACCCGCGAGACGTGGTCCCGCATCATCTGGCGGGGGACGGGATTGATCGCGGGCTCCCCGACGTCGAGCGGCAGCCCGGGGAGCGTCACCGTTCCCACCCCGGGTCCCGCCCGGAAGACCACGCCGGACCCGGCGGGCAGCAACCGCACGGTGGAGCGCACCAGGGCGCCGTGGGTGACGTCCGGATCGTCGCCCGCGTCCTTGACCACACCGGCCGTGGCCCGTCCGTCGCCGAGTTCCTCCACCGCCAGGGCGAAGGCGGGCTGCTGGCCCTTGGGCAGCGTGATGGTCACCGGATCGGGGAACTCGCCGGTCAGCAGGGCGGTGTACGCGGCCGTGGTCGCCGCCGTCGCGCAGGCCCCGGTCGTCCATCCCGGCCGCAGACCGGTGTGCTTGAGTTGGGCGGCGCGCCCGCCCTGGGGCTCACTGCTCATGGATGGACCGATCGGATGTCCTTGCACGTACTCGTCCTCGGCGGCACGACGGAGGCCCGCCGGCTGGCGGAGTCCCTGGTGGCCGCGGACGGGATCCGGGTGACCAGCTCGCTCGCCGGCCGCGTCGCCCGGCCGAAGCTGCCGCCCGGCGAGGTGCGCGTCGGCGGCTTCGGAGGGGTCGAGGGCATGGCCGAGTGGCTCTGCGCACACCGTGTGGACGCGGTCATCGACGCCACCCATCCCTTCGCCGGAACGATCAGTTTCCACGCGGCCTCGGCCGCCACCGCTGTCCATGTTCCCCTGCTCGCTCTCCGGCGGCCCGGCTGGGTGCCCGTCGAGGGCGACCGCTGGCGTGTCACCGAGTCCCTGGCCGACGCGGCGGAGTTGCTGCCGGAACTGGGGTCGCGCGTCTTCCTCACCACGGGACGCATGGGCCTGGCGGCGTTCGCCGCCCTGGACCAGCTGTGGTTCCTGATGCGCTCGGTGGACGCTCCCGAGGCTCCGTGCCCGGCGCGGATGGAAGTCCTGCTGGACCGCGGACCGTTCTCGCTGGAGGGCGAGCGGGAGCTGATCCGGCGCCACCGGATCGACGTCCTCGTCACGAAGGACAGCGGCGGAGACGCGACGGCGCCCAAGCTCACCGCCGCCCGCGAGGCCGGGATCCCCGTGGTCGTGGTCGCCCGGCCGCCGGTCCCCCCGGGTGTGCCGGTGGCAGGGACCCCGGAGGAGGCGCTCGCTCTGCTGAGCACCCTCACGCGGCGGTGACCGCAACGGCCGGACCGCGGCGGTGACCGCAACGGCCGGACCGCCGGGAGACCGCGCCCGCACCCGTTCTCACCGGGCGGAAAGCTCCCACACCGCCCCCCTCCCCGGGTGGGAGGCGGCGCCGTGGTTCGTGCTGGGCTCGGCCCGTCCCGTCAGGCCTCCGGGTAGCGGCGCGGTGTCCAGACGATCTGCCGCCCGTCGCCCCGGTGCACCCACCGGGTCTGCGAGGAGCCGACGATGAGGATCGTCCGCATGTCCACCTCCATCGGGTCCAGGTCGGCCAGCCGCACCGTACGCACGCTCTCCGTCGGGCCCCCGACGTCACGGCCGAGCACCACGGGGGTGTCCGGGGAGCGGTGCTCCAGCAGCAGGTCGCGGGCCTTGCCGACCTGCCAGGTCCGGCTCCGGGAGCCGGGGTTGTACAGCGCCATCACCAGGTCGGCCGCGGCCGCGGCGCGCAGCCGCTCGGCGATGACCTCCCACGGCTTGAGCCGGTCCGAGAGCGAGATGGTGGCGTAGTCGTGGCCCAGCGGCGCGCCGGCCCTGGCCGCGGCGGCGTTCGCCGCGGTCACCCCGGGCAGCACCCGCACGGTGATGTCCGTGTACGTGTCCTGGGAGGCGACCTCCAGCACCGCCGTGGCCATCGCGAAGACCCCGGGGTCACCCCCCGACACCACGGCCACCCGGCGCCCCCTGCGGGCGAGGTCGAGGGCGAATTCGGCGCGCTCCGACTCGACCTTGTTGTCGGAGCCGTGGCGCTGCTGGCCGGGCCGGACGGGCACCCTGTCCAGATACGTCGTGTAGCCGACCACGTCGTCGGCGGCGGCCAGCGCCCCACGCGTCTCGGGCGTCAGCCACAGCGGCCCGGCCGGTCCGGTGCCGACCACGACGACCTCTCCGGTGCCGGGACTCCGCTCGGGACGCGGCGCGTCGATCCGGCTGGGCAGCACGGCGACCGCGAAGTACGGCACGGAGTCCGCGTCGGTGTCCGCCAGGTCTCCGGTCCGCTCCCCGGCCATGGTGGCGCGCTCGACGTACCGGGCCTCCGGCAGTCGCCCCGATGCCTCGAACGCCCGGCGCACGGCGGGGAAGGTCCGGCCCAGCTTCATCACCACGGCGGAGTCCGTGGCCGCCAGACGTGCCGTCAGCTCCTCCTCCGGCAGGGTGCCAGGCAGGATCGTCAGCACCTCCTCGGCCTCCACGAGCGGGGTGCCGAGGCGGGCGGCCGCGGCGCTGACCGACGTGACCCCCGGGATGACCTCGGTCTCGTAACGGTCCGCGAGCCGCTTGTGCATGTGCTGGTAGGAGCCGTAGAAGAGCGGGTCCCCCTCGGCGAGCACCGCGACGGTGCGCCCGGCGTCGAGGTGTACCGCGAGACGGGCGGCGGCCTCGGCGTAGAACTCGTCCAACGCGCCCCGGTAGCCCCCGGGGTGGTCCGTGGTCTCCGTCGTGACGGGGTAGACCAGCGCCTCCTCGATGTGGTCGGCGCGGATGTACCGCTCCGCGATCGAGCGGGCGATGGAGCGGCCGTGCCGTGCGGAGTGGTACGCGACGACGTCGGCCTCGCCGATGATCTGCACGGCCCGTACGGTCATCAGCGCCGGGTCGCCGGGGCCGAGCCCGACGCCGTACAGCCGTCCGGAGCCGGTGGCGCGCTGCTGCTCGGGCATGCTCACTCCTCCTCGCTGGCGATCGCGTTGAGGGCGGCCGCGGCGATGGCGCTGCCACCGCGCCTGCCCCGCACGACGAGGTGCTCCAGCCCGGACGGGTGGGCGGCCAGGGCCTCCTTGGACTCGGCGGCGCCGATGAAGCCGACGGGCACGCCGATGACGGCGGCGGGGCGCGGGGCGCCCTCCTCGATCATCTCCAGCAGCCGGAAGAGCGCGGTGGGCGCGTTGCCGACGGCGACGACCGCACCCTCCATCCGGTCCCGCCACAGCTCCAGGGCGGCGGCGCTGCGGGTGGTGCCGAGCTTCGCGGCCAGCTCGGGTACGGAGGGGTCGGAGAGGGTGCAGACCACCTCGTTGTCCGCCGGCAGCCGCTTGCGGGTGACCCCGCTGGCGACCATGGCCACGTCGCAGAGGATCGGCGCGCCGGAGCGCAGGGCGGCGCGGGCGTCGGCGACCACGTTCGGTGAGAAGGCGAGATCGCGTACGAGATCGACCATGCCGCAGGCGTGGATCATGCGGACGGCCACCTGGCTCACATCGGCGGGCAGCCCTGCCAGATCCGCCTCCGCGCGGATGGTGGCGAAGGACTGGCGGTAGATCGCCGGTCCGTCCTTCTCGTACTGATGCACAGTGCTGTCGCTTTCTTCATCGAACGGGGAGTGGGTCGAACAGGGTGTGACGCGTGCTGGTCAGGGGTGCGTGCCCCGGGCCGTCGCCACGGCGGCGGCGAGCGCCGGCGGGTCGTCCCGGACCGTCACCGTCCCGGTCGTCCGGTCTCCCCGCACATGGGAGATCCGGTGTCCGTCGGAGGTGGCGACCACGTCGATCCACTCCCCGTGCGGGTGGCCGCACCGGCGTTCGCACCCGGACCAGTACACAGGGAGCCGCCCGGGCGGTCCGACGGCGGCCCCCGCCTCGGCCCGCACGTCGGCCAGGGACTTCGCGCAGCCGGGCTGCCCGATGCAGGCCCCGACGCCGGCCCACGGGGAACCGGGCCCGGTGATCAGCCCGGCTCCGGAGAGTTCATGGAGAAGGGCGTCCGCGCGGTCGGGCGCGACGCCGGTGACGACTGCCCCGCGCCACGGAGTGAGCCGCAGTCCGCCCGCGCCTGACAGCAGCCCCCACTGAGCCGGGTCCAGCCGTCCCAGGGGAACGCCGACGGACAGCGCGGCCTCGCGGTGGGGGCCGTGGACGGGGCCGTGTGCCGGGGGCAGCGCTTCGAGGGGGCGCGGGCGCCGGTCCGGGGTGACGGGGAAGCCGGCCTCCCGCAGCCGTCGTTCCACCTGGGCGGGGAGCGCCGCCGCCTCGCCGTCCGGCAGGTCCCTCACCCGCCAGGCGCCGGTGTCCCGGGCCGCGTCCAGGAAGGCTTCGGCGGCGATCAGCGCGGCCCGGGGACCACCGGAGGCGGGGACCCGCAGGACGTCGTCACCGTCCCCGACGCGCAGGAGCGCGCTGCCGTCACCGTGGCCGCCGTCATCGTGGCCGAGGAGCGTGAGGTCGGCACCGAGGGCGTCCACGTCGCCGCGGCCGTCGTCGAGCGCGAAGAGGAAGCGTCCGGAGAGCGCCGTCGCGCCGTCACTCGTGCAGAGAAGGTCGTCCAGCCCGGTCAGCCAGGGCCGGACGTCGGCCGCCCCGAGCCCGTCGAGCCCGGAGAGCGGGGAGGCGACCACGTTGCGCACGCGCTCATGGCGTGCGGAGGGCAGCAGTCCGGCCTCGTCCAGCAGCCGGGCCAGCTCGGCGCCGCAGTCCGCGCCGAGCCCGCGCAGCTGCACGTTCCCACGGGAGGTGAGATGAAGCTCGCCGTCACCGAAGCGCCGGGCGGCCAGCCCCAGGGCATCGGCCTGATGGGGTGTCAGCACCCCGCCGGGTATGCGGATCCGCGCGAGCGCGCCGTCGTCCGCCTCGTGCAGACGCAGCGCACCGGGGCAGGCGTCACCGCTGCTCCTGGCACAGGCATCGCCCGGAGACCGGGGCGAAAGGGGGGAGGCGGACATGGCGGCGAGCATACCGACCGTGACCGCGGCGGACGCCTGCGATCACTGTGACCTGTGGGACACCCGGCCGTCTGACCAGGCGGGGGCCGTCTGGTCAGACTCCCCCACCCTCTGCCTACTATGCCTAGCGGCGGTCCGTTCGGTCCGCCACCGCCAGACGGCGACACGGAGGAAGCCCGGTGAGAACCCGGCGCGGTCCCGCCACTGTGAGCCCGGCCACCGGCCGTGCGAGTCAGGAACTCCAGCCGTCCGACACCGCCCGGGGCGTGGACACCCCGAGGAAGGCCTGACGCCGCATGATCCTGCTCCTGTCGACGTCCGACACCGACCTGCTCAGCGCCCGCGCCTCCGGCGGCCCGGTCGGCTTCCGCTACGCGAATCCGTCCCGCCTCTCCGCCGACGACCTGCCGCAGCTCCTGGAGGGCACCGACCTCGTCGTCGTACGCCTTCTCGGCGGCGTACGCGCCTGGCAGGAAGGGCTGGACCAGGTGCTGGCCACCGGCCGCCCGGTCGTCGTCCTGACCGGCGAACAGGCCCCCGACGCCCAGCTGATGGCCGCGTCGACCGTGCCCATCGGCATCGCGGCCGAGGCGCACGCCTACCTCGCGCACGGCGGCCCCGCCAACCTGGAGCAGCTGGCCCGCTTCCTCTCCGACACCGTGCTGCTCACCGGCCACGGTTTCGAACCGCCCGCCCCGGCCCCCGCGTGGGGCCCGCTGGAGCGGACCGCCCGTGACGTCACCGGCCCGACGGTCGCGGTGCTCTACTACCGCGCCCACCACATGAGCGGGAACACCGCGTTCGTCGAGGCCCTGTGCACGGCGGTGGAGGACGCGGGCGCCCGCCCCCTCCCGCTGTACGTCGCCTCGCTCCGCACGCCCGAACCGGAGCTGATCGACGAACTCCGCGCCGCCGACGCCATCGTGACGACCGTCCTCGCCGCGGGCGGCACCAAGCCCGCCACGGCCTCGGCGGGCGGGGACGACGAGTCCTGGGACGCGGGCGCCCTCACCGGCCTCGACGTGCCCGTGCTCCAGGCGCTCTGCCTGACCAGCCCGCGCGCGGCCTGGGAGGAGAACGACGAGGGCGTCTCGCCGCTGGACGCGGCCACGCAGATCGCCGTCCCCGAGTTCGACGGCCGCCTGATCACCGTGCCGTTCTCCTTCAAGGAGATCGACGAGGACGGCCTGCCCGCCTACGTCGCCGACCCCGAGCGCGCCGCCCGGGTCGCCGGGATCGCCGTACGCCACGCCAGGCTCCGCCACATCCCGGCCGCCGAGAAGCGGATCGCGCTCGTCCTGTCCGCGTACCCGACCAAGCACTCCCGCATCGGCAACGCCGTCGGCCTCGACACCCCCGCCAGCGCGGTCGCCCTGCTGCGCAGGCTCCGGGCGGAGGGCTACGACTTCGGCCCCGAGGAGGAGATCCCGGGCCTGGTCTCCGGCGACGGCGACGAGCTGATCTACGCCCTCATCGAGGCGGGCGGCCACGACCAGGAGTGGCTGACAGAGGAGCAGTTGGCCCGCAACCCGGTCCGTATACCCGCCGCCGACTACCGCCGCTGGTTCGCCACGCTGCCCGCCGAACTCACCGAGGCCGTCGAGCAGCACTGGGGCCCGCCCCCCGGCGAGATGTTCCTCGACCGGTCCCGCAACCCCGAGGGCGACATCGTGCTCGCCGCCCTGCGCCGCGGCAATCTGCTGATCCTCATCCAGCCGCCGCGCGGCTTCGGCGAGAACCCGATCGCGATCTACCACGACCCCGATCTGCCGCCCTCGCACCACTACCTGGCCGCCTACCGCTGGATCGCCGCGTCCGCCGACGACAACGGCTTCGGCGCCGACGCGATGATCCATCTCGGCAAGCACGGCAACCTGGAGTGGCTGCCCGGCAAGAACGCGGGCCTCTCCGCCGCCTGCGGCCCCGACGCCGCCCTCGGCGACCTGCCGCTGGTGTACCCGTTCCTGGTCAACGACCCGGGCGAGGGCACCCAGGCCAAGCGCCGTGTGCACGCCACCCTGGTGGACCACCTCGTGCCGCCGATGGCCCGCGCGGACAGCTACGGCGACATCGCCCGCCTCGAACAACTCCTGGACGAGCACGCGCAGATCGCCGCGATGGACCCGGCCAAGCTGCCGGCGGTCCGCGCCCAGATCTGGACCCTCATCCAGGCCGCGAAGCTCGACCACGACCTGGGCCTGCAGGACAGGCCGGAGGACGAGGGCTTCGACGAGTTCATCATGCACCTCGACGGCTGGCTCTGTGAGATCAAGGACGTCCAGATCCGCGACGGCCTGCACGTCCTGGGCAGCGCGCCGGCCGGCAAGGACCGCGTCAACCTGGTCCTCGCCGTCCTGCGTGCCCGCCAGATCTGGGGCGGCACGGCCTCGCTGCCCGGCCTGCGCGAGGCGCTCGGCCTCGACGAGTCGGCGGCAACCCGGACCGCCGCGGACGAGACCGAGGAGCAGGCCCGCGCCCTCGTCCAGGCGATGGACGACGCGGACTGGGACCCGGCCGCCGTCGCCGGGGTCGCCGCCGGACACCCGGGTGCCGTGGCCGACATCCTCGACTTCGCCGCGCGCGAGGTCGTCCCCCGGCTCGCCGCGACGACCGACGAACTCGACCACGCGGTGCACGCGCTGAACGGCGGCTTCGTCCCCGCCGGCCCGTCCGGATCCCCGCTCCGGGGCCTCGTCAACGTCCTGCCGACGGGCCGCAACTTCTACTCGGTCGACCCGAAGGCCGTCCCCTCCCGCCTCGCCTGGGAGACAGGTCAGGCGCTCGCCGACTCGCTCCTGGAGCGCTACCGCGCCGACAACGGCGAGTGGCCCACCTCCGTCGGCCTGTCCCTGTGGGGCACCAGCGCCATGCGCACCGCCGGCGACGACATCGCCGAGGCGTTCGCCCTGCTCGGCGTCCGCCCGGTGTGGGACGACGCCTCCCGCCGGGTCACGGGTCTGGAGCCGATCCCGTACGAGGAGCTGGGGCGCCCCCGTATCGACGTCACGCTGCGCATCTCCGGCTTCTTCCGCGACGCGTTCCCGCACACCATCGGCCTCCTCGACGACGCCGTACGCCTCGCGGCCTCCCTCGACGAGCCGGCCGAGCGGAACTTCGTCCGTGCCCACACCCAGGCCGACCTGGCCGAACACGGGGACGAGCGGCGCGCCACCACCCGTATCTTCGGCTCCCGGCCGGGGACGTACGGCGCCGGGCTGCTCCAGCTCATCGACTCCCGCGACTGGCGCACCGACGCCGACCTCGCCGAGGTGTACACGGTGTGGGGCGGCTACGCCTACGGCCGTGAGCTGGACGGACGCCCGGCTCGGGACGAGATGGAGACCGCGTACAAGCGGATCGCGGTGGCGGCGAAGAACACCGACACCCGTGAGCACGACATCGCGGACTCGGACGACTACTTCCAGTACCACGGCGGCATGGTCGCGACCGTGCGCGCGCTGAAGGGCACCGCCCCCGAGGCGTACATCGGTGACTCGACCCGCCCCGAGACGGTCCGCACGCGCACCCTCGTCGAGGAGACGTCCCGGGTCTTCCGGGCCCGTGTGGTCAACCCGAAGTGGATCGAGGCGATGCGCCGCCACGGTTACAAGGGCGCCTTCGAGCTCGCCGCGACGGTCGACTACCTGTTCGGGTACGACGCGACGACCGGCGTCGTCGCGGACTGGATGTACGACAAGCTGACCGAGACGTACGTCCTCGACCCCACGAACCGCGAATTCCTCCAGCAGGCCAATCCCTGGGCCCTCCACGGCATCGCCGAGCGCCTCCTGGAGGCCGAGTCGCGGGGCATGTGGGCCAAGCCCGACCCGGCGGTGCTCGAAGCACTGCGCCAGGTGTTCCTGGAGACCGAGGGCGACCTGGAGGGCGAGGACTGAGCCCGTGCACCGGCCGGGTACCCCCGGCCGGTGCACGCCGTCCCTGCCTTGCTGCCTCAGGGCGGTGGGTCCAAGCTGGAGGAATGGGTGACCGAGCGGGCCACGCGCCCACCCGTTCCGTGCAGCACGCGTTCCGCTTGATGGAGGCCGTGGCGGCGCACGAAGGCGGTGCGCCCGCGCACGAGCTGGCGCGGAGGACCGGGCTGAGTCCGGACACGGCCCAGGAAGTGCTGTGGGCGCTCACCCAGGACGGCTACCTCCGCAGGCTCGAGGACGGCGGGTTCGTCCTGGGGGACAAGCTGCACGCCGGGCACTCCGCGCAGGATCTGGTGAGCCGCTTCCGCCCCGCCCTCGCCTCGCTGCGCAACGACGTGTCGGCCGCCGCCTACCTCACCTTCTACGAGGACGGCGAGATCCGGATCGCCGAGATCGTCGACAGCCCGCAGACGCCCAGGGTGGACCTCTGGGTGGGCTTCAAGGACGCGGGGCACGCCACGGCGCTCGGCAAGTGCGTGCTGCGTGAACTGGACGAGGACGCACGCGGTGAGTACCTCTCGCGGCACGCACTGCCCGATCTCACCCCCCGCACGATCACGCACCGGGAGGAGCTGATCCGGCAGCTCGAGTCGTCGGCACCGGTGGTCATGGACCGGGAGGAGTACGACCTCGGCACGGTGTGCATCGCGGTGCCCGTGCGCAGCGGCGACAAGCTCGGCTCGCTCGGCGTCTCCTTCCGCGCGGACCGGATGTACCGCACCAGCCAGGTCCGCGAGAGCCTGCTGTCCTCGGCGGACCGGGTGACCAGGAGCCTCGCCCTCGGCGGCTGACCGCGCAAGCGCCGCCCGGGGTGCCCAGGAGGCACCCCGGCGCCGACGCGCGCGGCCCGTACGCCCAGGAGGCGGACCCTGACCTGCGCCGGCGTACGACGAGGACGGCCCCGGCGCCGATCTGCCTCACTTCCCGGGTGGAGGGGTTCACCGGAGCGGACCGGTGCGGCGACCCGGGGCCCCAGGCCCCGCCGGAGTGCCCGTCGGACCGGTCAGGAATCAAGAAGCGCACGGCTCGCGACGGCCATAACTTCGTTCCATGACCTCCATCGCATCCGTCACCCTCGAGGTGGCCGACCCCGCCGCCGCCGAACGCTTCTACGCCGAGGCCTTCGGCCTGGGCACCCAGCTGCGCGTACGGGCCTCGGAGGCTCCGACGAGCGGCTTCCGCGGCTTCACGCTGTCGCTCACGGTCTCCCAGCCGTCCACCGTCAACAGCCTCGTCGACTCCGCTCTGGAAGCCGGCGCCACGTCCGTGAAACCGGCCGCCAAGTCGCTCTGGGGCTACGGCGGTGTCGTGCAGGCCCCTGACGGAACCCTCTGGAAGATCGCCTCCTCGGCGAAGAAGGACAAGGGCCCCGCCACCCGGCGGATCGACCGCTTCGTGCTCCTGCTGGGCGTCGAGGATGTGCTCGCGACCAAGCGGTTCTACGTGGAGCGCGGCCTCACCGTGGGCAAGAGCTTCGGCCGCAAGTACGTCGAGTTCGAGGCGCAGTCGAGCCCCGCCACCCTGGCGCTCTACGGCCGCGGCGCCCTGGCCAAGGACGCCGGAGTGGCGCCCGACGGCACCGGATCGCACCGGATCGCGCTCGGCAGCGACCTCGGGCCCTTCACTGACCCGGACGGCTTCGCGTGGGAGAAGACGTCGGACTGAGACGGGCGGGCTCTGTCCGCCGGCCGTTCCGAATGCGCCGCACGGCCCCGGGGCGCGTGGCACGATCGCGTACGTGACCAGCAGACCCGCCGAAGTACAGCACCTGCGCGACCTGGCGCGGCTGCGCCGCGTCCGTGACCGGATGGACCGGGAGTACGCGCAGCCGCTGGACGTCGAGGCGCTCGCCCGGGGCGTGAACATGTCGGCGGGCCACCTCAGCCGCCAGTTCCGGCTCGCCTACGGCGAGTCGCCGTACGGATATCTCATGACGCGCCGCATCGAGCGCGCGATGGCGTTGCTGCGCCGAGGAGACCTCAGCGTCACCGATGTCTGCTGGGCGGTCGGCTGCTCGTCGCTGGGCACCTTCAGCACGCGTTTCACCGAACTGGTCGGCATGCCTCCCAGCACGTACCGGCGCCAGGCGGCGAGCGGGGCGGCGGGAGTGCCGCCGTGCGTGGCGAAGCAGGTGACCAGACCGGTCAGGAATCGAGAAGCACGCCCCGCCGAGCCGCCGCTAGCGTGATGTCCATGGACATCACCATCAACACCAGCGTCCTTCCGCACGACGACCCGGACGCAGCCCTCGCGTTCTACCGCGACACCCTCGGGTTCGAGGTCCGCAGCGACGTCGGGTCAGGCGCGATGCGCTGGATCACGGTCGGTCCCGCAGGGCAGCCGGACACATCCATCCTCCTGGCGCCGCCGGCCGTCGACCCGGGCATCACCGAGGACGAGCGCCGCACCCTCGTCGAGATGATGGCCAAGGGGACCTACGGCTGGATCCTCCTCGCCACCCAGGACCTGGACGCCACCTTCGAGAAGCTGCAGGCCGGCGACGCCGAGGTCGTCCAGGAGCCGACCGAGCAGCCGTACGGGGTGCGGGACTGCGCCTTCCGTGACCCGGCCGGCAACCTGATCCGCATCAAGGAAGTGAGCTGAGCACTCCACGGTAGTGACCGCTCACGGCCGGATACGGCCGTGAGCGGCCGGGGCCCCGCGCCCCCGGGCTCCGGGCCCCGTGCCGTTGCTCCGTTGCTCCCTGGCCCGTCGCCCCGTCGCCCCGTCGCCCCGTCGCCCGGTGCGACGGCCCTCGCCTGGGGTGGAGGGCCTCGCCCCCGGGCGACGGGGCGGGTGTCCTCAGCGGTCCGCCGCCTCCGGGGACGCCGTGGACCGCTCGATCAGGCCGTTGACCGTGTCGTCGCCGTTGGCGTCCATCGGCGTGGAGTAGTCACCGACGGCCCAGAACCCGCCGGAGGCGCCCGCCGGGGCCAGGTCGTAGAACGAGTAGGAGGGCCACCGGGTGTCGCCGTCGGGTGCCGGCACCCCGGCCTCCTTCGTCCAGGTGGCGCCGTCGTAGTGCCAGAAGACCGGATCGGCGTGGGCGGGTTCGGACCGGTCGTTCCCGGTGACCCACAGACCGCCATGGCCGTCGGGCGCGATGGCGTGGACGTAGAGGGCGGTGAGCGTCCCGGTGATGTCCTCCCAGGCGGAGCCGTCCCAGTGGGCGACGCCCGGTATCGCCGGGGCGGCGTCGGGAGCGTCGGCCCAGCCGGCGACATAGACGCTGTCGGAGGACTCGGCGGCGATCTCCGCGGTGTCCGTTCCGGTGCGCACCGGTGGCTGGTCCATCAGCGTCCAGGTGGTGCCGTCCCAGCGGTACGTCACCGGGTGTCCGCCGTCGACCGGGTACTTCATTCCGGTGGCGTAGGCCTCGTCCGCCGAGATCGCGTCGATGCCCCTGATGTCCACGCGGGCGGGCAGCGCGAAGGTCTTCCAGGTGCCGGCGGTGTACGTGTAGAGCGCGTTCCCCCCCTTGAAGAGCCGCCCGGGGACGGCGTCGATCGGCACCTCGGGCCAGGAGTCGTCGGGGGGCCCGGCCGCGGTGACGCTGTTCCAGCGCTCGCCGTCGAAGTGCACGAGCGCCTGCCCCCTGCCCACCGAGCCGTAGGCCCAGACGTCGTCCGCGGAGACCGCGCTCACCGCCGACCACTCCCAGACCTCAGGAAGCCCGGGAGCGGTGTCCTCGACCCACCGCTCGCCGTCCCAGCGCATGATGACGCCGGCGCCGTCCTTCCTCCCGACCGCCCACGCGTGGTCGTCGTCGACGGAGGAGACGGACATCAGGGATTCGGCAGGGCTGTTCCCGGAGAGGGAGATCTCCCAGCCGGGTGCCTCGGCGGCGCCCGCTCCGCCTGCCATGAGCAGGGCGGACGCGAGGGCCAACGGGACGGCCGCAGAGCGTATGAGGTGCCGTTCGAGCATCAGGAGGCTTTCCTTCGCGCTGAGTTGGTGCTTCGCCTATCGCAGGGCTGGAGCTGTGCCCGCCCGTCAGGTGCCAGACTCGCGGTCACGTCCGATGGTTGTAGCGGCTGGTCGCGATGTCGGCCGCGCGGCCGGGGGCGTCGCGACCGCGACCGGTCGCACGGGCGGAGGAGCCGCCCCTGGTCACGAAATCATGACGAGGCACTCACGAAACCCCAATTGCCTTCACGGGATCTTCACTTGATGTCATGCTGCTCCGGCTGAAACCAGAACCCGCAGATGGAGCACCTCACATGGCTGACATTCAGCCCACCACCGCGTCCGGTCCGAGCATGACGGGCCAGGCCGACGGCGTCGTCGCACCCGGCGCCGGCAGCGCACCCGCCGTCCGGCTGTCCGGTCTGGCCATGAAGCGCCGCGGCACCGTCGCCGTGTGGCTCGGCCTGCCCCTCGTCACTCTCGGGATCTACCAGCTGGTCTGGTACTTCAAGATCCACAACGAGCTGCAGCAGTTCGACCGGCGCAGGCCCCTGAGCCCCGGGGGCAGTGTGCTGGTCCTGATATTCCTGGGCTGGACCCTGATCGCTCCCCTGATCTCCTTCCACAACACGGGGAAGGCCATAGCCAACGCCCAGCGCGCGGCCGGCCTGCCGGTGACGTGCAGCCCCGCCGCGAGCATGTGGCTGGCCTTCGTCTTCGGCCTGAACACCTGGTACATGCAGCGCCAGCTCAACCTGGTCGTCGAGGCCTACCCGGGCGTCGAGCCGGGCACCGAGGTGTCGCTCGCGGCCTGAGTCCCGAAGAACGTCCGGCCAGGGCGCGGCGGTGCTGGTCCATGCCACTCGGGCGCGGACCGGCACCGCGGGCGCTCACTCGTCGTCCCTGCCGGTGCCGTGTCCGTCACCGCCGTGACGTGTGCCCGCACCCGCGGCCGCTGTCACGCGAGCGCGCGGTGGGATTCCCGGTGCGCTACACGGAGGCCGGCCCGTTGCCCGGCCGCAGCGTCAGGAGCGTGATCTCGCTCGGCGCGAAGACCCGGAAGGGCGGACCCCAGAAGCCGGTACCCCGGCTGGTGTAGAGCTGGGTCCGCTCCCCGTGCCGGCTCAGGCCGCTCACCACGGGCTGGTCGATCCGGACGAGGAAGTTGAACGGCCAGATCTGGCCGCCGTGGGTGTGCCCGGAGACCTGCAGGTCGATACCGGCGGCAGCGGCCTGCGGGACGAACTTCGGCTGGTGGGCGACGAGCAGGACCGGTTGGCCCGGGTCCGTGCCCGCAAGCGCGCCGAGCAGGTTCGCCCGGTGTCCGGCCAGGCCGGAGGACTCCGCGGTCACGTCGTCCACGCCCGCCAGCACGAGGGTGTCCCCTCCGCGCTCCACCACGACATGGCGGTTGTGCAGAGGTTCCCAGCCGAGCTCCGCCATGCGGTCCAGCCAGCCCTGGGCCTCCCCGGAGTACTCGTGGTTCCCCGTGACGTAGACCTTGGCCAGCCGCGACCGGACCGTACCGAGCGGCGCGGACTGCTCCAGGCGCTGGGACGGGGTGCCGTCGGCGATGTCGCCGGCGTGGACCACGACGTCCGCGTCGAGGGCGTTCACCGCCTCGGTGACCCGCGCGGACCACTTCGCGCGGTCGATCGGCCCGTAGTGCGTATCGGCGAGCACGACGACGCGCGTACCGTCCAGGCCGGCGCCGAGCCGCGGGAGGTGGACGTCCAGCCGCTTCACCCGGGGCACGCGCATGGCCTCGTAATGCCCCCAGGCCAGCAGCCCTGCCGAGACCGCGGCCACGGCCACCGCGACGGTCCTGGCCCGGTCGGCACCGCCGATGTCGAACCCTGTCAGTACGAGGTTCACCAGGCCGCCCAGCACCGACCAGGTGAAGAGCACCCAGACCACCCCGAGGCTGGTGTCCGCGACGCGAGCGGCCCGGTCGGAGCGCCGTGGCCCGTGGCCCGCGACCATCAGGAAGGGAAAGGAGACCAGCCAGGCGGCCAGGACGACCGTGCCCGCCAGGAAGACCGGGAGCGGCCACTCGGCGCCGGAGGCGAAGAGCGTCCACCATGGCGGGACGCACAGGACGAGGAGCGCGAGAAGGGGCACAGCCAGCCGCCTGACCAGGGAGCCCCGAGCCCGTTCGCGCTCGCCGGGGGCCCCGGCATCCGGCGCGGACGGCGCCGCGGCCTCGGGCCGAGCGGTTGCCACGACGGTCTCCGGTCCGCCGGAGCCCGGCCGGACGTCCGGCTGCGACCCGATGGGTTCGTTGTCTGTCACTGCGCTGCCCCTCACGTCCGCTGCACCCCCATCATCCGGCACGCGGTGGCCGTCGGGCCAGGGCGAGGCCGCCCGGGGGCGGCGCCGGACTGCGGGCGAGGGTGTCACCCGCGGCAGGGGTGCCCCGCAGACGGTGGGCCCATCGACGAGGACGGGGCGGTTGCCGTGGTCGCGGTTCCGCGCTCCTGTACGCCTGCTCTGCAGGGGCGTCCGTGGATCCGGCGGCCTGCTGCCTGCTGCCTGCGCTTCGGGGCCGGGTGAAGTCGCCCTGTGGCCGGCAGTCTGCTCAGGGCTGCTGCTGTCAGCCGCTGATGCCACCTCCCGGTCAAAGGCGCACTGTCAGAGCCAGTTGGTAGCTTGCTCGTCATAGGCCGGTCGGAGAGCCCTTGTGGCCCGCGGCTAAGGGGGGTGGGCACAAAGGTCCCCGGGTCCGCCTCGGGACTGTGAGCCTAAGGCCGTGGCATCCACCCCCCTCTTTCTCCGCCCTTCTTCAACACCCGAGCCCCAGCACCTCACCTCGGCTCCCGTCTCATCGGCCCGCACGCCCGCGCTCGTCGACCCGCACCACACAGGCGTACGCGGCCCAGCACGTGGCCAGGACCGCTCCGAACCAGGACGACTCCGCCCACGACTCGCCGGTCCACAGGTGCCGGACAACCGCACCGGCTGCGCCGATCAGCAGCGCGAAGCCGATCAACGCCAACAGGTGACGCCAACGGCTTCGTCCGGTCACCCCGCCGACCCGTTTCGACAACCTCATGCCCTGGCAACTGCCCCGGATGACGAGCTGGGAGCCGGGTCAGACCTTTTTGACGATGATCGACTCCGGGACCAGCTTCTCCAGGTCGTCCACGTCCGAGGTGAAGACGGTGACCTGACCCTGCTGCTGTCGCGCGATGACGGCGAGCACCGCGTCGATCGCGTACTTGTGGCCGTGCAGCTTGGTGTCGGCCAGGAGCCGGCGGGCGTGGCGGGCCTCGTCCTTTCCGATGTCGGCGACCTTGAGCCGGGAGAGCACCCAGTCCCAGCGCTGCTCGGTGGTTCTGCCGTC
The DNA here is from genome assembly GCF_044765765.1 of Streptomyces sp. NPDC102402. Taxonomy (NCBI): domain Bacteria; kingdom Bacillati; phylum Actinomycetota; class Actinomycetes; order Kitasatosporales; family Streptomycetaceae; genus Streptomyces; species Streptomyces sp. NPDC102402. The sequence continues at coordinate 447,754 of NZ_JBIWKR010000001.1, read as the reverse complement.
GTACGCCTCGACCAGCGTCAGCGGAGACGTCACCACCTCGGCTTCACCCCGGGCCGCGAGGTCGAGCCAGGCGATCATCTTCCGGTCGCCGCGCACAGCCAGGGACAGGGCTTCGCAGTCGAGCACGAAGACGCGCAATGGCCGCTGCTTGTGCTCAGTGGCACGCCTCTTCACGCGGCCTCTCCGGCGTTGTGCTTTCCAGCGGCGCGGCGGCGCTCGTGTTCGGCGTCGAGGTCCTCCAGTTCCTCGAACGCTGCTGTGCGCTCCTCCTCGGTGAGGGGGCCGTATTCCTCCTGCAGCCAGTCGGACAGTTCCCGCAGCCGGTCCCGGTCGCGCTTGAAGCGCAGCGCCTCGGCGACGTACGCCGACAGTCCCCGTTCTGCCGCCTCCGCGCGGATCTCGTCCAGGAGATCCTCGGGAATCGTCACAGTTACCTTCTTCGTGGCCATACAAGAGACCATACTCTTGGTATCACACCCCGTACCAGCGCTCGCGTGACCGCAAGGTAGGCGTTCAGGCGGTCGTGGCGGGACGTGGGCTGCCTCGGAAGACCTGGCTGGTGTGCCAGGAGCGATGGGCGGCGGCGATGGGGCGGACGCCCGACTGAGGGCCGATGACCGGACGGCCGGCGAGCGTGATGACGTGCTCGCGGGCGGCGGTGCTGCGGCCGACGAAGCTCTGTGAGACCAGGATGCGGTGAGCCCCGCCACGGCCCTCGCCGAGACCGAGTACGCCTTTGTCGAACAGCTTGTGGTGCAGCGAGCACAGACACAGCCCGTTCTCGATGTCGTCCGGTCCGTCGAACGCCCACCAGCGGACATGGGCGGCCTCAAGTCCGACCGGCACCGTGCCGATCGTGCCGTCGTACCCACAGAAGGCGCACTGGTACTCGTACGCCGTCAGGACCATCTCCCGCATGCGCCGGTCCCGCTGCCTGCGCTTGGCCGAGACCGGTCCGGTCTCGGCCTCCTCCAGTTCCAGGCCGACGGCTTCGCACAGCTCGCCGTGGAGGGAGGGCGGGAAGTTCAGATCGAGGAGCACGCGTGTCATCCGGCCGAGCAGGGGCGGATCCCGCCGCAACGCCGCCCGTAGCTCCGGCGTCAGCCGCCCGGCGGCGCCGGTTGCGCGCAGCTCCCTGACCCCGGTCCCGGGGCTGCCCGGACCGCGCTCGGTGCGTACCTCCCACACGCCGTCACTCACCAGATGGTGGAAGGGATAGGCGGGCGTCGTCCGGTTCCCAGGACCGTACTCGGCGAGCAGCCGCCGCAGGTCCTGCTCCACCGTGCTGTACCGCAGCTCGTCGTCGGCGTCCTGCTGGAACCGGCTGAGCGCGTAAAGGAACAGCAACGGCTTGTGCGGAGCCCGCGCCCCGCTCCTGGTCCACTGCCTCAACCGCGCGGTGCGCTCGACCCAGTCCATGGTCGGCGATCGTAATGGCCGCTCGTCGCAGTGCTCGGTGGCGGGGCATGGCCGCAGTGACCGGCCGAACACCGAGCCACGACGCGGATCCCGGCTACCCGGGCATGATGCCGTGGATGCGGGAGAGGGCGAAGACCCGTTGGTCGTCGCGCAGGTGGCACCAGGCGTACAAGTAGGGCGGGTCGAGCACGAGCTCGCTGAGGATGCGTACGGTCGGGTTGCCCGACGCGGCGACGTACTCGACCGTGATGGCTGTGCCGACGTCGACGGCATGGGCGAGCTGGCGGACATCGCTGTACGCCAGGTTCTTCGCGTACGCGGCGACGATCTCCTCGGTGTCCGTGCCGTAGGGGACCCCGGTGCCGAACGGGTCGGGAGCCGGGAGTGTCGGCGGGGCGGCCCGCAGCCTGGCGGCCAGCGTGCTCAGGTCGACGGTCACCGGAATCATCTGAGTCACCGTCGGCACGGACCGCTGCCGCTGGCCAGGGAGTGCGGGGACCGGGGCGGCGGCACGTCGGTGCCGGGTCTTCTCGACGCGTACGGTTCCGTCGGCCCTCTCGGCGACGGGGGCGTAGCCGGCGGCCCGGAGCGCGGCGAGAGTCTTGTCGAGTGGGGTCCGGCTGACCAGCACGGTCGGTGCCAACACGCGTAGGCCGAGGTCGGCGAGCCTTCGGTGAGTGACGAGTTCGGCGAGGAGGGCGGCTTCTTCGCCATGGATCACACAGGCGGCGGGGGCGATGCGCACACGGCCGTGAGTGCGTGCGGAGTCGTTGATCAGGTACAACAGCGGCTGGGGGAGGGCGCCGACCGCGACGGCGCCCAGGTCGGCCGCGATGGCATCCGCCGTGCGGCCCGTGTCCAGGGCACGGCGCACTGTTGTGGAGCTGAACCGCCACACCGATGCCGTGCCACCGACTTCCTTGTCCGCGACGGTGTCCAGCAGTGCGGCGAGGCGGGCGGACGGTGTGCCGGTGACAACGGCGGTGAGGTCCGCGCCGAAACGGGCGGCCCTGGTGGCTGCCGGCAGCAGCCGCTCACAGGCAGAGGCGAGCGTTTCGGCGGCTTCGGTGTCCTCGGCCCGCAGAGCGGCACCGATGGGGGACAGGCAGCCGCGGGCGACGACCCCGAGCAGTTCCGCTTCCCGGATTGCGGTGGCGAAGGGCGTGGCGTCCTGGGGGAGTTGTTCGGCGAGCGGGCGATGCCAGGCCACCATCGGCCCCAGTTCCGCGGGGCTGTGCACTCCCCGGTGCGCCGGGAACTCCGCTGCGGCGGCGAGGAGCCCCTCCCGGGCCTGTACACAGCCGCCGCAGGGTGGTGCTCCGGCGAGCGCGGGCAGTACCTTGCCGTCCTCGTCGCGGGCCTGGGCCGGAGTCAGCGGGAGCGTCCGCCAGGTGTGGAGAAGCGCGGTGAGCTGCTCCGCTGGTTCTCGTTCCGCCCAGGTGTCGTATGCGTCCGTCGCCGCGACCCGGTCGCCGTCCTGGGCCAGCAGCCCGGCGTCGTACGCCGTCTCCAGAACGAGGCGTAGGACGATGTCGTCGCACTGCGCCGCCTTGCTGATCCGGGACAGCTCACGTGTTCCGACCCCGCCGGACTTCAGCAGGACCGGCGGAGCAGCGGAGCACGTCGCCAGAACCGACGCGGCATGTGCGGCGAACGCCGTGGCGGCTGCTGCCGCCTCCCGGTCCACTTCCGCCGAGGTGACGGACGCCGTCCTCACGACGGGCGGGACGGGATCGAAGGGGGCGTGCCAGCCGACTCCGCGCAGGGCGAGCGTCACCTCGGCGGGCATGCGTGTGGATCCGTACCCCGAGTACCGGTCCTGGACCAGCAGTCCCCGCTCCAGTGCCCAGCGCGCACCCGGCTCGGAGTCGGCCGACGGGGCCCTGAACGTGATCGAACGCGCCGGTGATCGAGCCTGTCCACCCTGGTGAGAGGCTCGCCGCTCAAGCAGCTTCCGGGTGGACGCAGGTGCCGAAGTGATCACCGCGGCCACCCGCTCCGGATTGCTGTGGTGTTCCAGCAGGGCTGTCAGCCGATGCTTCTTGGTGGTGCCGGGCGACGGGATGCCCAGGGCCACCAGCATGTGGCGCAGCTCCTCGGAGGTCGTGTTCGCCAGTAGCCGGGTGAGCGGAGCGTCCAGCCCCAGCGGCGAGTCCCACGCCTGCCGCAACGGCGTCGCCATGCGCAGCAGTCCTTCGCCGTCCGGCCAGACGAGTGCGTGGTCGGCCAGCGCCTCCAGGGCCGCGTCCAGCCCGCGAGTGCGCTCCGTTCCGGACGCATCCAGCAGATCGGCCAGGGCGGCCCCGGGAACGGGTCCCCATGCTGCCAGTGCCTCGGCTACCTGCAGGTGTGGCAGCGCGAGTCCGGGCAGCACCGGGGCCACCGACGCCGGGCGCTGAAGGCGGTCCGCGAGTTCGCCGAACGACCGTGGTTCCGGCGGGGACACGGCATCCGGGCGAGCTGCCAGGACCCGCTCAAGCCGGTCGACTTCCAGACCACTCAGCCACGTGGCCAGAGTCGATCCGCTGGGCTTGCCGATGGGGACACCTCACAAAGACGAGTGCCGGTGGTCTTCGACCGGAATCGGTCCTGCACAGACCAGAATGGCGGATCGCGGGGGACGCCTGCGTCCTGAGTCGGCAGAAACCCCGCTTCTGAGTGAAGGCGATGCCCGGTGAGAGCAATGGCGGAGGATACGAGATCCGAACTCGTGAGGGGTCGCCCCCAACACGCTTTCCAAGTCTTCGCTCGGCCGTTCGGCAACAGTCGCGGGCGTCTGGACCTGTGGCGGAGCCGGCGGCTACAGGCTCGATGAACTGTGGTGAACACCTTTGAATGAGACCGGAACTGAGGCCAGGCGCTCGTTCACTTACCGGACACCGGGCCGTACCACTGCATGGCCTGACCGGTGATTGCGGCGATACATTCGAAGTCGTGGTCGCGGTGCAGGAGGGTCAACCCCTGGAGTTCCGCTGTGGCGGCGACGACGAGGTCAACAGCTCCTGCACTGCGGTGCTGACCGCGTTGGGTCAGCAGCTCCTGAACCCGCCAGGCGCGGTCGTACGCGCGGTCATCGACGGGCACCCAGCCGAACAGCAGCCGCACGTCCTCGATGCCGCGCGCACGGTCCGCGGCGGAGCGGGCGCTGTAGAAGAACTCCAGCTCGGTGACGGGGCAGGTCGCGATGAGCCCCGCTGTGGCGGCCTGATCCCATCCGTACTGTTCGGCGTCGTCGCGGAAGAATCGGGCGAGCGCACTGGTGTCGATCAGGAACTGTGCCGCGCTCACCGCCGGTAGTCCCCTTTCTCCTCGAAGACATTCAGATCGAACGCGCCCTCGCCCGCTGCGGCCCGCAGCCGAGTGAGAGCGAGAGCCCGCCGGCGGTTGTCGAGCACCTCGCGCAGAGCGGTGTTGACCGTCTCCTTCTTGGTGCCGGTCCCCAGCGCCTGAGCCACGTCGGCCAGCAGCTCGTCGTCGAGATCGATCACTGTGCGACTCATCGAGCACCTCCGGTGATATCAGCCCGTACAACAAGTATATCTCTCAGGATGTCCAGACGCCTCGACGAACATCTGGCGAACACCCCCACGGCAGCCGTCTCCCGGGAAGCTGCGGTGAACCGCCACGTGGGGTAGCCCTCGCGGCCGGTTGCGGGCGGCACTGTGGCGCCGAGGGTGAGTGCTACTCCGTGCATCACCATGCTCGCCGCCCGAAGGTCCGCTGTCTGCACCAGAAATGAGGCTTTTTGTGATCTTCGCCCACAGGGTGACGACGCCATCGGCCACGGCTCAGGGCTGATCGCTGCTTGCTGGACTCAAGGGACGAGCTTCGCGTGTGGCACGAAGCCCGCGTGCTCCTGGTGCTGTCGACGACGTCGTGGAGTGGGCCGGGTGGAAGTAGCTCGGGGCGCCGAGGGGAGCGGGCCGGAGGGTCCGAAGAGATCGGGAACGTCGAAGGCCCCCGCAGCAAGCTGCGGGGGCCTTCGACGTATTGCCCGGTGAGAGCAATGGCGGAGGATACGAGATTCGAACTCGTGAGGGGTTGCCCCCAACACGCTTTCCAAATGTTCGTATGGGGGTACGGCGGGGGCCGTACCCGTCCTGACCTGCGGTGGAGAGTTCAGGGTGGCTTCGTCTGGACGGGGCCGGACGGGGGTGAATGAGACCAGAACTGAGACCAGTTGCCGATGTCTCGTGAGGATGCCAGCTGCGACTCTGGGGTCGGAATTATTCGAGGAGGCTATCGGCACTCGACTGGGGGGCCTGGAGGATGCGCCGGACCCGGCTCGCCATACCCCTGACCGGGAGGTAGATCTGGGTGCTGTTGGATCGGGCTGTGGTGACGAATCCCTCTGTGGTGAGCCGCTGCAATGCCTCGGGGACGAGCTCGCGGTGCTTGGCATCCAGTCCGCGGAAGAGCGCGGACTCCTTCCTTCCCGTGCCTCGCTGAGCGTAGATCTTCTTCAATATCGTGAGCAGGACCTTGTTCAGCGGCGTCGTCTTCAGGGCGAGGATGCCCTTGGCCGTCGACATCTGTGCGTCGAACTGGGCAACTTCGCAATCGACGAACCGGTCTGGCTGAAGCGCCGACCAGCTGGCCACGCCGGTCATCTGCCCGATGAGGCAACTCTGGAAGTGCGGGAGCGCGTATCCGTCGTGGTCGGTGAGGTCGAGCTCCTGGATCACACAGTCGTGGAAACTCAGCCAGTCGTAGCCCTTGGCGTCAGCTGTCAGCGAGAAGCTGCGAAACTCGACCTCGTGGATGGAGAGTGGAGTGTGAGACTCGTCCCCAGGCCACAGGCGCGCGGCGACACGAACGATATCCGCGATGATGGCATCTGAGACTCCCTGGCGCTGGAGAGCGTTGGCGGATGAGTAAGCGCGCCCTGGGCTCGCGGTGTTCTCCCCTTCCAAGCGCACAGCTGCCACGTCGATGCCGACCTCGTCCAGGCAAGCGATGCTGCCCGTCATCTCCAACAGCGGGCTTTCTGTGTTCGGTTCGAGGATGCAGGTTACGACGTCGCCGGCGCGGGCGGCATCGGCAAGGGAGACGTCGACGAAGCGCCTGGAGCCGTCGACGCTGTCCATAGCACCAAGCCCCGGAAGCCGCTGTAGAAGCTGATACGAGCCCTCATCCGGGGCGTAGCCGCACACTGACTGGAAGACGGACGTCAGCTCGTCTTGCGAGATGGGGCCAAGCCCATCTGTAGAGCGTCGCGCCTGGGTGGCGAGCCGTTCTAGCACCTTGCGGATGGTGAACCCGTCCACGCCCACCTCCATGCTGGCTTCCCGCTCGGCGATGCGATCGAGCATCATGTGCCAGCCTTCACCCGCCGAACGGCCGAACGTCCCTTCGACGGAGTCCTGAAGTGCCCCCGACGAGCCCAAGTAGCTGAGCAGCAGGGGACGCGAAGGCAGCCAGTCGGGAAGCGCATCGTGCCAGCCGTAGGCGTCCAGGATCTTCTTCGTTTGCTCTTCCGTTGGTTCGCCCGCCATCAGGGACAGGGATCCGTCGCGAGCACCCAGAGCGTTGCGCATCTCGAGTTCACTGTCGAAGAAGTGCGCCCTGCCCGCGAGGACGACGGAAGCCGATGCGCGCGAGTCGCGGCAGAATCGGCGCACAAGTTCCACGGAGCGGCGGCGGATGTCGCGCATGGCCGATGTCTTACCGATCCAGCCAGGCGTCGCGATCTCGTCGAAGCCGTCCAAGATGAGGGTTACATCGCCCGAACGCCATGCGCGAACCAGCTGCGCGGGCGCCGGGAACCCGATCTCGCGAGCGTGTCGCTCCAGTGCCTCCACTGGGTGAACCTGGCCTTGATGGTCACGCAGGTTAAGGAGGATAGGGAAGGGACCGAAGCTGTCTGCGCGGTGGGCCGTTGCCAGACGTCGGTACAGCTCGCGCAGGAACATGCTCTTGCCGGCCCCGTAATCCCCGTACAGGAGGACGGACTTGCCGCTCTTGACCTCCTCGGCCACACGGGCTACCGAAAACGGCTCACCAGTGCTGCTCTCCACCGGATCAACGGCGACATACGGCTTCAGGTCCTCGTGATCGCCGCTACTCGGCTCGCGTGCGCTGCCGAAAGGGTAGGAGCCGCGCAGTTCGAGGTACTTCAGGGAGTCGACAAGTTGCCCCCGCAGTTGGGCGAAGCTGCAGGCGATGAGGGGTGGCCCGAAGCCCTTGATGACCGTGCGCTGGTCGGCGGTGGGTTCGTGGTGCGTGACAAAGAAGCCCTTGACGGACTTGAACGGGTACTTCCGGGCCATGGCCAGGCATGCATCGTGGAGCTTCTTGCCGTCCTTCTCCGCCTTGTCCTTGCGCCGCGAGACCGTGCACTCGACGATCGTGACTGAGTCCGGTCCGATGAAGACACCATCTCGTTCAGCGGTGCCGATGTATGTGGAACCCTGGAATTCGTTCTCTGGCGCGAAGAGCGCGCGGGAGATCCGCAGTACCTCGGCCTCGAACGCTGACTCTTCCTGCTGCTTCTCGTTCGCTTGCACGAGGACCCCCTCCAAGTCACGTCTGGCGTCGCATCATATGGGCGAAATGCTGGCCGATTGGGGCTCTCGCTAGTTCAGCTACCGTCAAGTTCACGCGTGCGGGGGCGACGTGAGTACGCTTGATTGCGCTACGTAATCGATGGACCTCTGACGGACATGCCGGAGTGACAGTGGCCAACCCCTTCGCGCCGCCGCCGCAGAACGCACCACGACTACCCTGGTCGGCGTTAGACGAGTATCTGTGGCACTCGTGCGACATCCTCGCCGACCTCTTCGAAGGGCGGCTGGCCAGCCGCCCGCTGGTTGCTACAACCGCCCGGCTTGCGCTAGGAGACCGTGCCCTTGCCGTCGGGCCGGGGCAACGTCCGACCCCTGGCGAGTCCTGGGAAACGGGAGATATCAACATCGGGCGCCCATGTCGCCCAGCTGCCCAACTTGCGTCGGATGGACGCCAACAGTGACCGGGAACGAGCGGAAGTCGGCGTGACCCGTCGCGTTATCGGTCGCCGTTACCGGGCGGACGAGCCGTCCCTCATAGGCGGGATGGGCGGAGCACCGGTTGTCAGCCATTGGCTGATCGGCGCCCTTACGGTTCGGTGCCTCCTACTTGATCCTGCTGTGTTGGACTAAAGGGAGGGTCATGGCGGCGGCACGGAAGCGGCGGGTATCGGCTGCGCGCAAGCGTCGCCAGCAGCGGCTCAAGATCGGATCCCTTGCTGGGGGCGTGAGCGTTGTCGTGCTGGTGGCCTTCTGGAGCGAGGTCTGGCCCTATCTGGTGGGTGCGCTCGTGCTTGGCGGCGCCGTCAGCGGCGGGTGGTGGCTGTGGCGCACCGATCGGTTCATCAAGGTCGGCGATCGGCAATGGAGGCATGACGAGGCCGTAAAGGCGGGGCATCGGACGCTCGCCGAGGTCGATGCGATGACGGGGACGGAGTTCGAGGACTTCGTCGTGGGCCTGTGCCGAAGAGACGGGGGCACCGACGTGCGGAGGGTCGGCGGCTCCCACGACAACGGGGCCGACGTTCTGGGGGTCCTTCCCGATGGGCGGAGCATGGTGATCCAGTGCAAGCGGTACACGCCCAAGAGCAAGATCCCTAGCCGAGAGGTCCGGGACCTGCTCGGCGCGAGGGTGCACTTCAAGGTTGACGTAGCGATCTTCGTGGCCACCACGTACTTCAGCGGGCCGGCTGAGAAGTTCGCCACGGAGAACGACATCCTGGCCGTCCATCGCGATCACCTCGGGCTGTGGAACAACGGGGCCTCGCTGTTGTCGCTCGGTGCGGTGAACGGGCTGGGGCAAGGGGACCGGCGGCATCGGGTGCGCTGGAAGGAGACGTACGAGTAGGGGGTTCTCCCGACGGGCGTAGTGGCTGGGGGCCAGCCAATTACCGGGCAGGTCGCTGAAGGTTGGGTGCCGCTCGTTGATGGGCAGGCAGAAGTCGGAGTTCGGCGAACTGCCATGGGGTCTTCGCGGCCGTGATGAAGGCGGCGGGGCCTTCTGGGAGGTGGGTGAGGACGCCGAGGAGGAGGGTGTGGGAGACGGCCAGGAGGGGGCCGTGGCGTCCAGCGGTGTGGTGGAGGAACGCGGCGCAGTGGCGGGCGCGGGTGTGGAGGTCGGTGAGGCTTTCGCCGTCTTCGCAGCGTAGGGAGGGGCTGGCGATGCGCCGAGCTCGCCAGGCGCGGTAGGCCGGCGGGTAGGTCTCGGCCGTGCGGCCGAGGACGATGCTCGGGGCACGCCATTCGGCGAGGAGGCCGGAGGTGGCCACGATCGGCAGGGCCGTGAGGTGCGAGACGAGGGTGGCGGTCTGGCGTGCACGGGGGATCGGGCTGGTGACGATCCCGGTGATGCCCTCGGGCAAGGGGAGGGAGCGGCGTACCTGCTCGCGGCCCTCCTGCGTGAGGGCGGCTTCGTGCGGGGCGTGGTAGCCGGGGCGGTGACCTTCGTAGGCGCCGTGGCGCATGAGCCAGATGTCAGCCAAGGATCCAGCCTCCGTCGACGCGCAGGGTCTGGCCGGTGATGAATCCAGCGTCGTCGGCTGCGAGGAAGGCGACGACCGCGGCGATGTCCTCCGGGCGGCCCCGGCGCTGGACGCACTGGCGGGCGAGCTGCCGGGCGGTCATGGCTTCCGGGTCATCGACGACGGTGTCCTCAGCGGGGACGCGGATGGAACCTGGGGCGACACAGTTCGCTGTGATGCCGACGGGACCGAGTTCGCGTGCGAGGGCACGGGTGAGTCCTTCGAGGCCGGCCTTGGCACTGATGTAGCCGGCGAGGTCGTGACGGCCCGCCGTGGCGAGGACTGAGCCGATGGTGATGATCCGGCCCCAGCCGGCGGCCGTCATGGCAGGGGTCAGCTCGTGGGCGAGGAGGTAGTGGCTGGTCAGGTTAGAGGCCAGAGCCTCGTCCCAGTGAGCTGGCGTTGTCTCCGTCCACGGGCGGCGGGGGTAGGCGCCGGCGTTGCTGACCAGGATGCCGATCGGGCCGAGCTGGTCGTGGGCCTGGTGGCATAGGGCGCGCGCGGCCTCGGCGTCTCGGAGGTCGGCTGCCAGGGAGATTGCGGCGCCGCCGCTGCCGGTGATGTGGGCGGCCAGCTCGGCTGCGGCCAGGTCGTGGTCGAGGTGCGCGAGGGCGACGGTGGCGCCGTCGGCAGCGAGACGGCGGGCGATGGCCGGGCCGAGGCCGCCGGTGGCTCCGCTGACCAAGGCGGTGCGGCCGTTCAGAGGGCCGGGCATGGCGACTCCAGCGGGCAGAAGTAGGTGGTCGGGTCGAAGGTGGGGCTCATGGCCTCGGCGAGCCGGGCGAGGAGGACGAGCCGGTCCTCAGAGGCCAGGTCGGCCAGGTTGTAGACGCCGAGGATGCGCATGGCGAGGTAGGGGCGGAGCAGGTTCGCCAGGTCCTCGCCGGGCCAGAGACGGTCCGCGACTGGTCTTACGAGCTTGTTCCAGTACGCGGTCACGGCGGCTCGCCGGGGTGCAGAGAGGCGCGGCGTGTAGTCGATGTGGATGGTGCTGGTGGTGTGGTCGACTGCCGCTCGTCGGATCTCGGGGGTGTTGGCCGGGACGTAGGTGAAGGTGGCGGGGTGGTCGGCGAAGGCGGTCGGGTTGTAGGTGGGTACGAGCCAGCCGCCGAGAGCGGAGGCGTACCAGAGAAAGTTGGCGAACTCGCCGGGGATGCTGTTCATCCCTGCGGTGTCGTAGTCGAACCAGGCGAGCGGATGGGCGAGGTTGACGTCGGTGGGGTCACCCTGGGTGAGGGCCGCCCAGACCGGCTCGGCCGCGGCGAAGTGGGCGCGGAGCCAGCGGAGGGTGGCCGCCCAGTCGAGGTGGTGTCGGCGGCCGTTGATGCTCAGGGTGTAGGTGTCGAGGCGGGAGACCGGGATGTCGATGAGGCTGTCGGCGATCAGGAAGTCCCTGCCGGCGTAATACGTGTCGAGTCGGCCGCCGGGGGCCGCGCGGTCCCAGTACAGCTTGCGGACGACGTACGCCGGATCGGCCGGCCATGCCGTTGTGAGGATGACCTCCTGATACGCGGCTGTGAGCTGGTCCATGTAGGTGTGGAGGTCGCCGGTCGGCTCGTCCGTGTTGAGGAGGTCGAGCAGAAGTCCCTGGTCGGTGCCGCCGGGCAGGCGTTCGTACGCGAGGAGGTGTCCGCCCGGCACGCGCAGGTGGGCGTGGAGGTTGGGGACACGGTAGTGCCGGGCCAGGCGGGCGTGGCCGTTGATCTCCTCGCTGGCCTCGGCCGGGTTGCGGGTGTACTTCAGGAGCAGCGAGTGGCCGAAGAGGGCGACCGGGCAGAGCAGGTTGCGGGTGAAGCGTCGCACCGGCCCGACCCGAAAGAGAGGCTGGATGGTCATCGCCCCACCTCGTTGAGTAGTTCGAGGCCGACCTGGGCCAGCGCGGCGGGCGGGAAGGCGTCCATGTGCATGTCTGTGTCCGGGGCGATGGCGTCGCGGACGGGGCAGAGGTCGCCCTGGTGCATGCGGTCGGACAGGTTGGTGGCGAGGGCGTGGTGGTGCGGCAGGCCGGTGCGCCATTTGCTGTGGCTGTGGCGCGCGTACAGGCCGATGACCGGCGGGCCACCGCCATCCCGGCCGCCGCGCGCCATCGCGGCGAGGTGGGTGAGGCCGGTGTCGTTGCCGACGATCAGGTGGCAGTGCGGGAAGAGGTCGACGAGGCCGTCGGCTGGCATCCCGTCGATGTGGAGGGCTTGCACGTGGCGGCGGGGAGCCTCCGTCGTGACGCGGAGGCCGTCGCCCGGGTTGCCGCCGATGAGCAGCAGCCGGGCCTGGGCCTGTTGTGCCTCGGCGATGTGCTCGGCAAGGGCGATGTAGCGCTGGGCGGTGTAGTCCTTGCGCTCCGGCCAACTGGTGGCGGTGATGGCGGCGATGGTCAGACCGCCCAGCCAGCCCACCGAGCGCAGCTCCTCCACGAGGTTGTTCGGCCCGGTCGCGAGGGTGGGAGCGAAAGGAGCCGTGCCGGGCAGGCGGATGCCTAGGCGGCGCTCCAGAGCCAGGTAGTGGCGGGCGGGCAGGTCCGGGTGGGCGCGGCCGTCGCTCGACCAGCACGGCGGGGCGGCTGGGTCGAGCACCAGGCTCACCGCCGCCTCCGAGCCGTGCGCCTCAATGCCCGTGCGGTCGCCGATCACGGCCCGCCAGCCGCTGGGAGCGGTGGCCTGGGGCTGCGTGATCAGCCCAGTGCGGGCGATCAGCCCCGCGTACGGACCCACCGCCCGGACGGCCACGCGTACCGACCGCAGCCGCAGCCAGTCGAGGACCGCGCGGACCCCCGACAGTGCGAGGAGCGTGTCACCGAGCTTCCCCTCGAAGGCCACTACGATCTCGCCGCACCCGCTCAGGCGGTGGACAAGCTCGGCGGAGGCAGCCAGCGGGAGCGGTGCGCCGATGGGAACGCTGTCCCGGTCGTACCCGAGCGGGGTGGTGTGGACGGCCCCGGCGGGGATGACGAGGGAACCGTGGTGGAACCGGATCCCCGCCGGGGCCACAGCTGTCATTCCGCGCCCTCGATCGTGGTGAGCGAGACGAGCGGCACACCGAGGTCGGTGAGCAGGTCGCGGGCTCCGCGGGTCGTGTCCTCCACCAGGCAGGCCGCCGCCAGTGGGACGGCGCCGGCCTCGCGGAGCCGGCGGGTGAGGTTGGCCAAGGTCCGGCCGGTTGTGATCTCGTCGTCCACGATGATGATGCGCTGGCCGTGGGTGATGCCGTACGCGAAGACGTCGGTGCGCATGGCGTGGGGCTCGCTGAAGCGGACCGCGCCGTCGAGGGGGAGGTGCAGCTTCCAGGCGATCTTGTACGGGAGCTGAGCGGCGCCGGCGAGGGAGACGGTTGGCAGGATGCCGCCGGCGTCCAGGCCGAGGAGGAAGTCCACGGAGCCGAGCCCTTCCGGCACCTGCTCCTGGAGCAGACGCCACAGATCGGCTCCGGTGGTGGCGAGGGTGTCGGGGTGGACAGGGTTCTCCAGGCCGTCCAGGGAATGGATGACGCGCTCGCGGCGGCTCGTGGCTCCAACGCTGAGCCGTTCGACGATCCGGGCGGTGAAGGGCGGTACGGCGATGGTTTCGGGCATGGCGAAGCTCCTGTCGGACGGAGAACGAGGAAGGAGAGGGAGACTGTTCAGGCGGCGAGCTGGGCGGCGTACCAGGTGAGGAGCTGGTCGACGGCCACGGTGACGGGCTTGAGGACGAGCTCGACCTCGCCGTCGCGCCAAGCGCTGGAGATCTCGGCCAGGGAGGGCACCGAGAGGGCCGTCAGGCCCGGCACGCGGGAGGCCACGGCGAGGATCCGATCGGGGCCGGACTCCCACTGGTTGTGCTCGCGCAGGAGGAGGCGGCAGGCGAGCACGAGGTGCTTGTAGAGCTGCCGCAGCGCGGTCGGCCCCGCGTCGGCGCGCAGACGGCGCATGGTCAGGATGACCTGGGGGAGTTCCCGGACAGCGGCGTACGCCAGCTCGCCTCTGCTGATCTTCGGCAGTTCGAGGCCGGGTGCGGCATGCAGGACAGGGCTGCCCTGCTGGAGCTGGTGGAGGGCGAACGCCAGGCGCGGGGTGAGGCGTCGGGCGGTCAGTTCGCCGGGGGTGACGAGGGTGGGGCCGAGGGAGGCCGCACCGCCGAGGGCCGTCCGGTACTGCTCCAGGGCTTCGTGGACCCGGCCGATGGCCTCGTGTTCGGCGATCACGAGGAGGTCCAGGTCGGACCAGCCGGCGATCCAGCTGCCCTCGCCGGGGCTGCCGGTCAGGGCGGCGAGCCGAACGCCGGGGCCGTAGGCCCGTACCGCGTCGGTGAAGTCGGCCGTCGCCGAGGCTATGGCGGCAGGCAGTCCCAGCCCGTACGGAGTGGCCGCGCGCAGCGGCGTGGATGCGGGCGGGGCGGCGATGCGCCGGAGCCGGGCGCGGAGGGCGGCGATGCTGCCGGTGTTGTCGATGACGTGGTCGGCGAGCGCGGCTACCTGGTGGGCGCCACGGCTTATCTTGATCTCGTCCTTCGCGGCGACGGCCTGTGCCGGAGTGCCGGACCGCTCGACGCGAACGGCGAAGGAGGCGTCCAGGTAGACGATCTGGAGTGCGTCGCCCATGAGTCGCTTGAGCTCGGCGATCGAGGCGTCGTCGTGGACGGACTCGATGGTGAACAGCTCCGTGTCGACGTGCGCGTCCGCGAAACGGTTCAGCTCACCGAGCAGCAGCTCGGCCTGCCGACGGGGCGACAGGGCGTACGGGTCTGCGAGACCCTCCCGGTGGGCCGCCTGCCGCAACAGGAAGCCGATCTTGAAGCGTTGCGCACCGCAGGTGCGCTGGACGAACTCGGCGCTGGTGCTCTTGCCGCACTCGCTCAGTCCACCGAAGGCGAGGACCCGGCGCAGACGCCGACTCGGCTTGATCTCTGCGGGGGCGGCGTCGTCCCGGCCGTACAGCTTGAAGCGAGCCGGTACGGGGAGCCGGCGGCGGCCTGCGACGACGTCGGAGACCAGCGCGTCGAGGGCGGCGCACAGTTCCTCCCGTTGGCCGTGAAGGGCGGGGACACGTCGGCGGGCCAGCTCGTCCCGGGCAGCTGCCCGTTCGCTGTGCCAGATCCTCAGTGTCAGCACCGAGAGGCGGTCGACGACGGAGGCGAGCGTCTCGGTGTGCAGCGGTGCGTCGGCGCGGCCTGCGTCGGCCAGCGAGCCGAGGACCTCGTCAGCCCGCTCGGCGAGCAGGTTCCGTTCGGCGTTGAGCTGGTCGATCTCCCGCTTGCAGTCGGCGACCTGGGCGGCGGAGAGTAAGGCGCCGCGGACCCGGTCCTCGGTGTCCCACAGGCGCCCGTTGACGGTGTGGAGCCGGGTGATGGTGTCGTCCAGGCGGTTCCTGTCCTTGTCCGGGAGCGCTGCCACGGTGCGGGACAAACTGGGTGGTAGCACCAGGGGCGGGGAGTTCTGCGTCATCGGGGACTCCCGTCGGTGGGTCGGCTGAGGCCGAGGCGATCGAGCACGTCGCTGTGCACGGCGTCCAAGGGGCGGTCCTCGCAGTCGACGACCGCGGTGAACGCACCATGGTCGACCTGGTGGAGCAGAACCGCATGCAGCGTCTTCTGGTACTCCGGGTAGATCCCGGTCCAGGGGCGGCCCTCGCGGGCGCTGGTGATGGCGTAGCTGCGCTCGGCGTCGGATGACGGGAGCAGGAGGATGGACGTCTCGGGTGTGGCAGCCCGCGAACCGGCGATTCCCGTCACGGTCCTGAACGCCTCGCCGACGGTCAGCCTGTCCTTGACCACGCAGGTCGCAGCGGCCACGGCGAGAAGCATGGGCAGGCCCCGGTCCAGCAGACCCGTACGCCCGGTCTCGCGTGCGGCGGCCCGCTTGGCATGACCGGCGAGCAGCATCTCGGTCAGCTCGACGGTCGTGGACGTCTCGAACCACCACCGGGCGTAGTCGCCGGTGGCCACCCGTGCCCAGGGCTCGGGATCGTGCTCGTGGACCGCGCCCAGCGGCTGGAAGGCGTTCCACCGTTCGGCCAGCCGCACCAAGTGGGTCGTCTTGCCGACGTTGTCAGGGCCGTTGAGGCTGACGAAGTCCGGGGCTTGCGTCATCGCTCACGCCTCGCGGATCGGGGTGTCGAGGACGGAGGTGATCGCGTAGGTGTTGGCGGCGATGAACTCGGCGAGCCCCGGGGGCATCAGGTTCAGTTCGCGGACCGCCTCGCCGGTGAACGGGACGCGTACCACCTCGTACTCGCCCCGTTCCGGCTTCGCGAACTCCGTTCCCGTACGCGCGGCCAGGTCCATCGACTCCAGGCGCGCGGCGAAGATGTGCTGGACACCGACGCCGCCCTCCAACTGATCGGTGATCAGGTGGACCAGTTCGACGCGCGCCAGCTTGCCGCCGAGCTCCTCGAACACCTCGCGGTGCAGAGCCGACCCGATGGTCGCGTCATCCGCCTCGACCCCTCCGCCGACCGTCACCCAGTACGGCTCCCTGCCCGGCTTGGTGCGCTTGATCAGGACCAGTTCGTCGCCGTCGAGGAGGATGGCGCGGGCGTTGCGCTTGACGATGTCGGTCATGCCGGTTGCTCCTTCTGGTGGTGGTACAGGAGGGAACGGCGGAGGGGCTGCCTGGTGGTGGCCGGCCCCGGCGCAGTGGATTCAGCATGCAGCAAGACGGTTGCGGAGTGTGATGTACGGACGCTGCAGCAATGCCGCAGCACTGCTGAACAAGGCTGGCTACGCTGGTCGTTCGGTCGTTTCACCGGGCGACGGACAGGGGGTGCCGCGGTGGTCACGGTGCAGAGATGGTCCGGTCGGGAGGCCCGGCTGCTACGCGACGCCCTGCGCATGAGCCTGCGGGACTTCGCCGCGTACCTGGGGGTCAGCGACCGCACTGTGTCGAACTGGGAGGCAGGCGGTGCCGGCTACCAGCCTCGCGCCGAGTCTCAGGGAATTCTCGACACCGCGCTCGGTCGCGCACCCGACGACGCGAGAACCCGGTTCGCCGAAGCGCTGGGAATGAGTGACGCGGCTACACCTGTCACGGGACGGATAGAAGTCGACTCCCACAAGTTCCTGCCGGTCTTCATCGGTGTCGAGCACGCCAGCCGACTTCGCGAGCATCTGACACCGAATGAGGGCGCTCAGTGGCTGGAGTCCTCCTCGACCCGACTGGACCACCCCGAGGCGCAGAGCTGTGTCCTGCACGTCTTCGCATGCGGGGTGGCCGTCTTCCACCTTGTCCAGCCGCACGAACCTGCTGCGCTGACCGACCTGGCCGTCTGGCGCTACCGCTCCTACGCGTCCGACCTTCCCTGGGCCCGGGACAAGATCCGCGAACTCCTCGAAGGGGACCACGCCGGGGCCCCCAACCCCGAATACGTCCTTTCCCTCTACTGCCTCACCTCCGGCCCCTGGGCCGGAGACGCCTACGACACCGCGCTGCGCCTGCTCTCCACTCCCTCGGTTCTGGTCGACCGCGGGGCGCCGGGTGGTCCCGCGCCCCTGGCCTGCACGGTCGAGGAGTCACTTCTTGCCACCGGCTTCGACCACCCGGACATCGTTTCCTTCGGTGTACGGGGAGTGTCCACCGCCTACGCCGGCTGGTCAGGCGTCGCCTACGCCTCCCACTCCAGCGAGCGCAGCCTCACCACCGACGAGCTGGTCGCCTGTGAGCTGACCGTCCAGGCCCTGTGGTGTTTCACTCGCCACATCCAACAGATGGTCGAGGACGGCCAGGACCCCTCCATGCCGGAGCGGTACGGCTGGCGATTCCTGCGCGCCGCCGCCTCGCGGCTCACCACCGCCCGTGCTCAGGAGACCGCGCAACACGTCCTGATGCGGGAGGCCATCATGAAGACCAGCGGATTGGCCGAACGGCTGCGCGCCGCGCAGGAAGCTCTGCGCGAGAGCGCCGGCTGAGAACGGGCAGGAGTGAGAGCCGATGGACATCAGCAGTGCCGCACTGGTCGTGATCGACATGCAGAACGGCTTCGTGAACCACCACAGTCGCCACGTGGTGCCCGCAGTCGCCGACCTCGTCGCCAGATGGTCCGCCGCCGGGCGCCCTGTCGTCTTCACCCGGTACTTCAACTATCCCGACAGCCCCTACGAGCGCTTCTTCCAATGGCGCCGACTCCAGGAACCACCCGAGACCGACATCGTTCCCGAGCTCGCCGAGGTGGCGGGCCACGCGCACGCAGGCGTCGACAAGACCGGATACACGCTGTTCACACCCGAGGCCGCAGAACTGATTCGACGGGCCGGCTGGACCGACCTCGTCTTCTGCGGAATCGCCACCGAGAGCTGCGTTCTGAAGTCCGCCGCAGACGCCTTCGAGCACGGATACGCGCCCTGGATCGTCACGGACGCCTGTGCCAGCGACGCCGGCCCGGAGGTCCACGACGCCGGTCTGCTTGTCGCCCGGCGCCTGATCGGAACAGGCCAACTCGTGGACGCCGAGCATGTGATGGGCCAACTCGATACGCGTGTGGCCGACCCGGTGCTGGAATAGTCCCATGGCCGACACACCGCTCGACACCGACCTGATCATCATCGGCGGAGGGCCGGCCGGCTGCGCCGCCGCCCGCATGGCCGCCGGCGTGGGCATGCGCTCGATCCTGGTCGAGCCGGACCGGCTGTGCCGTAATCTCTACCGGATCCCGGCCCTGAACAACGTCCTCGGCGGCCACACCAACGGCCCCGATCTGGCCGACGCCATCGTGGCGGAACTGAAGGGCACCGAGCTGTGCCGCCTCGAACTCGGCAGGCGCGTCACCGAACTCCGCGCCGATGACGACCAGGTGACCGTCACGGTCGACACCGGTGCGCGTCTCACGGCTCCGTACGCTGTCGTCGCCACCGGCGTCGGCCCTCTCCAGCCCCACGACGTCACCTGGATCACCGCCCCCGGCTTCCTCACCCTGCCTCCGCTCTGGGAGGCCGAAGCCGACGACGCTCAGGGGCGCACCCTCCTCGTCCTGGGCGGTGACCGCCCGATCGGCACGTTCCTGCGCGCCCACCCGACCACAGACACCCACCTGCTCGTGGTGTACCCGGCAGCCGACGCGTACAAGATCGAGGAAATCCGGGACGATCCCCGCGTCGCCCTCGTTCCCGTCGAACACCTGACGCTGAAGGCCGCAGAGGGCACCCCGGTGTCGGCGGAAGCAGTGGGCCATGACGGCACGAGGCGAATGATCACAGCGGATTCCGCCTACCTCAGTATCGGCAACGCCCCGACCGCCCCGCCCGGCGATTTGACCCGGGGCCGGGACGGATACTGCCCGCCGACCGACCAGCACCCCCGCGTCATCGTGGCCGGCGACCTTCGCTCCGTCCGCTTCCAACGGATCATGACCGCCCTGGGATCAGGCAGCGAGGCCGCACTACACGCCTACTACGCGGCCAGGGACGTGCCCACCAAGGGCTGAGACCACAGCGGCGGGATACGCAACGATTCATGCATCCGGGGGACATCCCTGTCTCACCGAACCGCTGTTCCCTTTAGAACGGTCTCCCGGCAGCAGCCCGGACGGCCTGCCGTATGCCCAAGTCGACAGTTTGGTCGTCGGCTAGTTCCGCAAAGTGGCGTGCCGAGTCTGGATGGTCTCGCAACGCGGATGCCACGATGCTGGCGGCGTCTCCGTCCAGCAAACGCAACCAGGGCCGTATCGCATCCTGCGGGCCCCACTGGTTCCAGGCCCCATCCCATTTGCACATGGTGCGAACGGCCTCGTCTAGCAGATCCCACTCACTCCGCTCAGCCGCATAGGTGGATACAGCATGGAGCCAGGAGGCGGCACGCGCTGCCTCACCGAACTGCACTTGTCTCGTGCCGACCCCACCCACATGTTCCGCGAATGCGTGCATGAGTGCGTTTGCCTGTTCGGGGTTGCGAGAGAGGGGTGGCGCTGCCAGTTCGGAGGGGAGTTGAGTCAGAACATCCAGATGCAAATCATAGTCGTCGGGGTAGTCAGAGATGAGTACAAGCAGTGCGTCGATGGAGGCGGAGTTACCTGCCCTGGCAGCGGCGAGTAGTGGCACCGCCTGCTCGGTGGGTGGGCCTTGGGGCACATTGAACTCCCGCGCGATCAGAGTCAATAGTTCTTCGATGCTCTGGGGCCTGAGCGTGGGCTCCGGCTGTGTAGCGGCCCTGACAATGCTGCGCCACGGGCCGACGGGTGGGAGCAAGAGCACGTTTGCCTGGGGCGCCTTTCCAGTGAGCGCCCAAGCGATTACTCGCCCAAGGCTGTAGATATCGCTGGATTGAGTGGTGGTCTCGTGAGGGTTCATGGAAAGTTCGGGGGCGGAGAAGCCTTCGGTGCCAATGTAGTGACCTGTTCGACCGGGCATAGTCGTTTGCCCCCGAGGGCGACGTCCGATTCCCCAGTCAGCGAGGACCCAGCGACCCTGTAGGCGGAGGATATTAGAGGGCTTGATGTCGCGATGCACCCAATCCTGCTTATGTGCTTCTCCCAACACGGACGCCATCGCATAAACCAGGTCTCGGAGCCGCTCAGGGTCTTGGAGATGTTCGTGATGGTCCTCTGCTGTCGCATCAGCCATAGGCATTACGAACCATGCACCATCTGGCTCGGCATCTAGCACAGGCATGGCGTTTGGATGGTTGCTTAGCAGGCGGGATATCTCGATCTCGCGCTGCATTCGAGCGACAGCGAGATCTCGCTTGGAGCGACGGCGCTTGAAGGCGACCTCAGTCTGTGAGGATTTGTGAACGGCGCGAAATACCTGCGCCTGGGCACCCTCTCCTATGGGTAGTCGGTCGAGCGCATAAGCGCTACGATCTCCACGCGCATTGCGAAGTACTTCTTTGTAGTGGTAGAGGTCTTCTGTTGCGACTTCAGATAGGGCATATGGCGCGTGCGCAGATATTGTGGTCGCGACCGGAGTGAGTGCAGACATTGCGGCAATGTACGAGAGCACTCGCGTGGCGAGGGAATCGACGAGCCCGCTTACTGACATGTCTGAGCGGGGCTCTTCAAGTGACGGATCTTCAGCCTTGCTTGTGGATACGTAGGCGATTCCATCGTAGAGCCCATCGCTGCGGAACTGTGTAAAAGTGTCGCCCAGTCGATCCTTATACGAGGGGCCCCAGGAGGATTCTGCGGAGGAGCTTCGCGGCCTTCTGGTTGGCTTATTTGCGCCTTCGCTCTCCTGGAGGATGAAAAATAGGCCAAGGTAGGGACGGAATCTTTCAATGCTCTGGCCGTCAAGCTGCCTGACTGCGAAGGCGTTCCCTGTGAGCTCCTGAATTCGGTTATTGAAATTGTTTCCGTAGGTTGGTCCGCCGAGTGATTTGAAGGTGACAGCGGCGAGGGGGGTGTCATCCCTGAATATTGCTATGTCCCATGCGGAACGGCCGAGACCATAGGAGCCCGGGAATTCCGCAGCCCGGCCGACCCGGATCCAGGTCGGGTCAATGCCGCGTGCGACAAGAGAGTCGACTGTAGTCGTCACCAGCGTGTCGTACGCATTGCTGGCTCTTGCTTGTTGAGCGTCGCGTCTCTCACGCGTAGACCAGAAAGTGCGAGCTGCTTCCCTTACCGGCTCGGCCATCGTTCCCCGCTCAGTATTGATCGTGGCTACCGTCGATGAGGCTACAGATCAGGTCTGACAGAGAGCTGGGCAGTCCCCCGTCATGAGCATCGACATCGTGAGGGTCCACATAGCCTGGCGCGATTCGATCGCCAGCCCGATATCGGGCCACGAGTGGACTCCGCTCGGCGACATCGAGACCGATATGGCTGCCTGCCAGGCTGTCTGACGCGGGCCCCGCATCGGGCAAACTCACTCCATGCAGTCGTCGGGCCCCAGTCCCGCGTACCGCTCCGGGGCGTGAGAAGGCAATGGTGTCAACCGTTCTGTGGGCTGGCCGGTAGACGGTCTGAGAGCCGTTCTGCTGTCGGACGGCAAGGCTGGGGTCAGCGCATACGGCGGTGCTGGTCGGTGTGGACGGGGCGGTAGGGGGCCTGCCGCGGTGCCGGGCCACGGCTGGTGGTTCGTTGGTTCAGGTCGGCGAGACGGTGCAGCCGCCAGGTGAGGACTTCGCTGACGCTGGTCACGGTGTCGAGTTCTCGCTCGTGCGCGGCTTGGGTGAGGAGGGCGGCTGGATTGTGGCCGGCGGTGCCGGCCTGGGCGAGGGTGGCTGCCAGGGCGGGCCAGCCGGCCTCGGTGAGGATCTGCTCGGCCTGCTCAGGTAGGGCTCGCCGCACGGCGTTCGCTTGCTGGTGGTGAAGCCATTCGGGCAGCTGGGTTCCTCGCTGGCGGATCACGGCCAGCGGCGCGGTCGCGGCGGCCTGATACGCGGTGCGGAGATGCACGGTGGCCTGTGATGCGGCCTTGGCCTGTTGGGTGTGGCCGCGAGTGCGGTGCCAGTGCTGCGCGGCCACGGCTGCCAGGAGGAGGGCGTCGAGAAGGACCGCGAGGAGGACTCCGTCTTTCGGGGCGGGTTCACGCAGGATCGCTTTGACCGCTCGCCGGGTGGCCTGGGTCTGTTGGTGCTGCGCGCGGATTCGGGAGCGGCTCGCCCGCTCGAAGGCGGTGGCTGCTTGCAGGAGTTCGGGCCGCAGGCTCGCGGGGACGGCGAGGGGCAGGACATCGAGGGCTTCGGCGAGGACGGTGACGTGGGCCTGCCCGGCTTCGGCATCGTCGTTCCTGAGGTGGTCGGGGATCTGGTCAATGGCGGCGGTGAGGCGCCGCCAGGTCGGGAAGCCGGTGCCTTCCTTCGGTGCCGCCTCGGGAGCCGTAAGGCGTTCGGCGATCTTGGGATAGGAGAGGTCGGGGGCGAGGGTCGAGCCGGAGAACCACACCGGTTGGCCGTGGGCGTTGGTGTCGCCGTCGAGGGCGACCTTGTAGCCGCGGACGTCCCCGGACGGGAAGTACTGGACGTCGATGAGGGCTCCGGCACCTTCGACGAGCCGGAAGAACTCCTCGGTGTCCATGGCAGCTGAGAGCGCGGTGCGGACGACGGTACGAAGGTGCTCACGGGAGGTTCGGGCGTTCCCCGTGCGGCGGGCTTTCTCCTGCTCGGCGCGGGTGGGGCGCTTGGCGGCGGTGCGGTCGCCCCGTTGGACCTGTCGTAGCCCGTACTCCTTCTCGATCGCTTCGAGTTCCTTGTCGGCGCGCAGGAAGTCGTTCCAGTTCCGGGGCGGGCGGAGGTCACCTCGGACCTTGGTGGCGACGATGTGGATGTGGTCGTCGGCGTGGCGGACGGCGACCCAGCGGCAGGCGTCGGGGTCACCGGCGGGTGCGATGCCGGTGGCGTCGAGGACGCGGCGGGCGATGGTTGCCCACTCGTCGTCGGACAGGTGGCGGTCCTCGGGGGCGGAGCGGATGGAGCAGTGCCAGACGTGGTTCTCCGGCGCCTTGTGGCTAGCCTGCTTGACCCTCAGGTCGAGGACGACGGCGAGCTGGGCGAGTGTCGCGTCCGGGTCGCGGCCGGGGTCGGGGGCGAAACCGTCGAACGAGGCCACGAGGTGGGGGTCGGTGTGTTCGTTGGCGCGGCCGGGACCGTAGAGGTAGTTCAGGACGCCCCGGGTCTTGTGCCCCGGCTTGACGATGTTCGCGATCAACTAGGCCGCCTGTTGCTTTGTGGCCGCCACGTCGGCGGCGGTGTCGACCGCGGTGGCCGCCCGCTTGACCGTGACCAGGACCCGTCCGGCCTCGGCGAGCACGGCAGCGTCCACCGGGTGGGTATCACCACCGGAGTTGAGGCGGTGGGCAACCTGGTTCACGTTCGTACCGATCTTGGCGACCTGCGCGCGCAAAGCGGCGAGCTCGTCGATCAGGTCGTCGGTTGCGGTCCGATCGCCAGGCAGGACGAGGTCGTTGCCCAGGTGAGCCATGACGATCGCACCGACCAGGTGCGCACCGGCCAGACCTAGGCGACGGGCTTCGGCCAGGATCGCTCGCTTCTCGTCGACGCTGTAGCGAACATCGACGCGCTCCTTGCGTTGCACGTTCTGGCGGGCGCGACGGTGGGAGACACGACGCAGCGCGGCCTCGTCGGCGGCTCGCCCGCCTGCTGTCCCCGGTGCGCCCTCGCGCCGGGGACCAGTCTCCGCCACTCCCGGGGCGGAGGCTTCTGCGTTGGACCGGCCCTTGGACGGTCCAACGCCATACCTTGCTCCGCCCGGGGCTGGGTGGGTGGTCGACTGAAGCTGGGGCGTGGTGGGTTCGCGAAGGGAGTGGGGCATGGGTCTCCTTGTCGGTCTGGAGGGGGCCGATGGCCGTCAGCCGTGGCGTTCGCTCTTGACCGCCCGAACCATGGCTCCGGCGTGGTCGCTAGCGACGCTGTATCCGTCGTCGCGTACGGCCTGCTCCAGGAGGTCGCGAGACAGCCGGCCGTGCGCATCGAAGAGCCTTTGGGCGTAGCCGCGAAGAATCTCGTCGGTAGCACGGAGCTTCTGGCCGGGCCGTTTCGGCTTCGGTGTGGAGTACTTGCCCGTGGTGGCTCCTGAGCGGCTGCCCGTGGGAGGAGAAGCCGCCATTTGCGGGCGGGCAGGATCCGAGCTGGAGCGGGCGGTGAGACCCGGGCGAGCGCCAGAGCCGGGTGCCTCGTCGCCCGGCTCGGAAGGGTGCGGGCAGGGCTGCTTCTGCACCCGCTCGCCGCCAACATTCGCCCGCTCGACGACCTCCGCCCGCGAGCGGTCGGGCTGTGCTGCGGGCGGGCTGGCGGGCTGCCCGGAGGGCGGGGTCCAACGCCTGGGCAGGTCGATGGTGGCCAGATCGGCTGCCTGACGGCGGGTGGCGAGCTGGCGGAGCAGCCGCTCGTTGCGGAGCGGGTCGGCATCGACACCCGAGCGGGCGAGGGCCGTGGACAGACGACGCACGGTGCGACGGCCCCTCCGCCCGGTGCGTTGCGCGGGCGGCATCTCGGCGAGACGGGCGGCCAGTGCGACGGCCCGGCGCGCGGCCCGGTCATGGATGATCTGGGCGGCGCCTTGGTCTCGCTCGGCGATCCCGAGGCGGGCGAGCAGCCGCTCGCGGGCTTGCCGGGTGAGGACGGCTGCGAGCCCGCGGGAGGCGGAGTCGGGTGTGTGCTGGCGCAGCTCGATGCCCATGGCCAGGTGCCACAGCACTGCGGCCATTACGGGGCCTGTGAAGGCGCGCACGGTGCCCCCGACCGGGCCGGACTCGGCGTACGCGGGGATGGCCTGCACCGTGGTGATGACCCAGACCAGGACTCCGGGCAGGCCGGCCGCGCTCCTTGGCCCGTGCAGGTTCTGGCGGGCCATCAGCGCCACCGAGAACAGCGCGAGCTCAGCGGCTGCGAACATCACGGCACGTTCGGTGGTGTCGCGCATGCCGAGGTGGTGGGCGGCGAACCGCCAGCTCGTGTCGGCACTGTAGGCAGTGCACACGAGCGCCGCCACGGTAGCTGTGACGACTGCTGCCGAAGGCTTCCGCTTCGGATCACGGGCGGGACGACGGCTGCGCCGGGTCTTCAGGCCCGCAAGAAGCGCCGAGGCGGCGACGGCCAAGACGATCACGGCCAGGAGCGGGCTGTCGGCGTTCGGGAGCGAGATGGTGGCGAGCGTTTCGGATATCGCGGGGGGCATGTGCGGGGCTACTCCGAGACAGGGCAGGAAAGACGATCACGGCGTTCACGGAGGGGGCGTACACGCGGGCCCCCTTCTAAAGGGGGGCCCGCGCGTGATCGCTCAGGCGTGTGAGCGGCGTGAACGCCCGTGTGATCGCTTGACCTGCGGATTTTCTGTGAGCGTGTGCGCTGTGAGCGGTTCGCGACGGTCTGCGGCTGCGAAGGCCGCGTGTACGGTCGCGTGAACGCTCCGAGAGGGCCGGAGCGAAGATCAGCCCACGGAGATGAGGTGGCGAGCGGAGGCGTAATAGCGGGCCTGCTGGCCGCCTCCGGCCCCTCCAGCGATGCCGTCGGTCTTGGTGGCAAGACTGCTGTCGACGAGGCGGCCGAGATGGCGTCGCGCCTTCTCGACGTCGGCTCGCTCGGGATCGCCACCGACGAGGATGGTGGCCAGTTCGCGTGCGGTCAGCCCGCCAGGGGCGTTCCGCAGCAGGACGGCGGGGTCCTTGGTGGGGTCGACGGTGGTGGTCCCACGTGCATGGTTGTGGGTGACGTCCAGGGGGCCGACTTCGCCGGTGGGCGTCTTGAGGTGGTGCAGGGTGACTGCGGGGTCGCCTGCCCTGCCGGTGATGAACAGGACGCTGCCGGCGCCGGCGGTGAACCAGGTGGAGCCGTACACCTGGTCCAGGCTGGGGCGCTGGCCGCGTGGCGCGTCGGCGGTTGCCTTGCGCTGGTGATGCAGCTCCATGATCTCCACCCCGTTGCGCAGGGCGCGCATGCGGGCGTTGTGGAAGGCGACCGCGAGGCTGTCGTCGACCATCGTGCTGACCGCGTCCTTGAGGCTGTCGATCACGATGGTGTCGGCCTGGTGGGCGGCGGCAAGGTCGGCCAGGAGGTCGGGCTCCTTGTCGAGGGTGGCGGGCAGCGGGCCCTCCCAGACCACGAGCCGCTCGCGCAGGATCCTCTCGTCGGTGGAGAAGACACGGCGGGCCATAGCCTTGGCGATCTGTTTCGGGCGGTCCATCGCCAGGTAGAGCACGCGCCTGCTGGGAGCGACGGGCATCTCCAGGACGGTCTCCGTCAGGCCGAGGCGAGCGAAGATCACCTGATGGGCCAGCGTCGTCTTCCCGACGCCCGGAGCGCCGACGATCATCAGACTCTCGCCGGGTGCCCAGACGGTCTTCTCGCCCGTGCCCCACAAGGGCTCGGCGTTCGCGCCGCTCTCTTTGACAAACGACCATCCATCGGTGGCGAAGCGGGACAGTCGACCCTGTCCCGACGCGAGCGCGCGCTCGCGTTCGGCGCGTACTTCCGTTTCGATCTCGCTGCGGATCGCCTCGGGATCAGCTCCGGGCTCCCGGATCTGCTGGAGAGTGCGCACGGCTGAGGTCACCAGGCGGCGCAGGTCCGCCTTGGCGCGGACGATCTCCGCGTGGTACTCCGCGCTGCTGGTGCCGTAGGGGGCGTCGGCGAGCTGGGACACGTATACGGGGCCGCCAACGCGCTGTAGGTCGCCCTGCTGCTGGAGCAGCTCGGTGAGAACGATCGGGTCGGTCGGCTTGTCCTCGCGATGCTGCGCGAGGAGCGCGCGCCAGATGGTCTCGTGCGCGGGCCGGTAGAAGGCGTCGTCACCGAGAATGGGCCTGACCGCGGCGATGATGCCGGGTTCGTGCATGCAGGCGCCGAGGACCGCGCACTCGGCGTCCAGATTGAACGGATGCTCTGTCGGGGTGGAGCCTTCGTCGAAGCGGGATGGCGTCTGGGATGGCAGGGTCGTACCCTGGTTCACGGAGCTCCTCACCCGGCAGGCCATACGGGGCGGCAACCCCGGCCTCCGGTTTCGATCGTTCAGGGATGGATGGTTGTGCGGTGGAGCCTCTACTTCGGCCCCGGTGTTCGTAGCACCGGGGCCGCCTGCGTGTGCGGTTCCGTCCGTCGCTGTACGGCGGACTACGACCATAGCCGAGATTTTCGGAAGCGCAATGCCTTGCATTTCAATCCGTAACGATGTTTAGTTGTGGATGCTGGATCGATCGGATCTGTCGTCGTGTGAAGGGAGGCGCGAGTGAGCGGTGAGGAAAGCGCGGAGCGCGCCGGCCCAGGTCGGCCGGTGCCGGAAGATCACGTCGCCGCGCGCGTCAAGCTGGAACGCGAGGTCCGCGGTTGGAGCACGGTGAAGCTCGCCGAGGAGATGGCCGCCGTCGGCCATCCGATCAACCAATCCGCGATCTGGCGTATCGAAAGCGGCAAGCCCCGTCGCAGGGTCAACCTCGATGAAGCGCTCGGCTTCTGCAAGGTTTTCGACCTCACCATGCAGGACCTGACCGGACCGCCGGACGAGCTGGCCACGCCCCGCATCCGCCAGCTCGCACATGAGTACGTCCAGGTAACGCTGGAGTACCGCCAACTGCGAGCGGCGATCGACCGGAACCAGATGCACCTGCGTGAGATCGATGTCGAACTCAACGCCTACGGTGACAAGGGTCCTGAGCAGAGAGGACAGGTCGACGAACTCCTCCGGCTCGAAGAACGGACCCAGCAGAGAAATCTGCACCCGTCCCGGGCACACCTGAGAAACCAGAACCAGCCACCAGCCGGCGAGTAGCCGACCACTGTCCTTTCTGCGGCGCTACGAACGCCGAAAAGCCCCACGCACGGCGACTGCCATCGCCGACGATCATCCACCGCTCCATCCATCCCTGAACGACGCCACAGGCCAGGTCGACGGGAGTTGCCGCTCCCGCGACGCCGCGAGGCCGACGCGAGGAGCACTGCCATGCCGCAGCCCGTCCTGCCCATTTCCCAGATAGCCCAGCTTCTGGATGTCCCCGAAGACGCCCTGCGCACTCTGATGGCCGAGCGCCGCTCCACTGGCGACACGACCCTTGTCGCTCTCACCGTCACCGAGGCCGCCCGTCGAATCGGCATCGGCCGAACCAAGCTCTACGAGTACGTCTCCTCCGGCGAGATCGCATCCGTCAAGATCGGGAGCCTGCGCCGCATCCCAGCGGAGGCGGTGAACGACTTCCTGGCCCGCCGCCTGTCGGCGACCGACTTCGGGGCTGCCGCGTGACTCGCGCCTCCGCACCGAAGTCTCGCCAGCCCAACGGCAACTCCTCCATCTACCTCGGCAAGGACGGACGCTGGCACGGCCGTGTCACCGTCGGCGTGAAAGACGACGGCACCCCGGACCGGCGCCACGTCAGCCGCAAGACCCGATCCGAGGTCACCAAGGTCGTCCGCGAGCTGGAGCGCCAGCGGGACAAGGGCGCGGTGCGCAAGGCCGGCCAGAGCTGGACGCTTGCGACCTGGCTCACCCACTGGGTCGAGAACATCGCAACGCCGAACGTCTCCGAGAACACCATCGACGGCTACCGGGTTGCGGTGACCTACCACCTCGTCCCCGGCCTTGGCGCCCACCGCCTGGAGAAGCTGGAGCCGGAGCACCTGGAGCGCTTCTACAAGAAGATGCAGGAGACTGGCAGCGCCGCCGGCACTGCCCACCAGGTGCACCGCACCCTCCGTACCGCGCTCAACGAAGCCGTGCGTCGTGGGCACGCCGTCCGGAATCCGGCGACGATCGCGAAGGCCCCGCGCCTCGAAGAGGACGAAGTCGAGCCGTACTCGGTCGAGGAGGTCCAACGCCTCCTGGCGGAGGCGGGGAAGCACCGCAACGCGGCCCGCTGGGTCATCGCCTTGGCGCTCGGACTCCGTCAGGGCGAGGTCCTCGGCATGCAGTGGACCGACATCGACTTCGAGCTCGGAGTCATCCGCGTCCGACGAGGCCGCCTCCGGCCCCGCTACGAGCACGGCTGCGGTAACCGCTGCGGGCGCAAGCCCGGCTACTGCCCGCAGAAGATCAACGTCCGGCGCGAGACCAAGAGCGTGAAGTCACGAGCCGGTCAGCGGCCCATCGGCGTTCCGGACGAGCTGATGGCCCTGCTCCGACGGCACAAGGAGGAGCAGGGCCGAGAGCGCGCTCTCGCTCGTGACCTCTGGACGGAGAAGGAGTACGTCTTCACCTCGCCGGTCGGCGAACCCCTGAACCCGAACACCGACTTCCACCGGTGGAAGGACCTGCTGAAGGCTGCGGGGGTTCGCGACGGCCGCCTTCACGACGCCCGCCACACGGCGGCCACGGTCCTGCTCATCCTCGGGATCTCCGACGCCGTCGTCGACAGCATCATGGGCTGGGAGCCCGGCAAGTCCGCACGGATGCGCCGCCGCTACCAGCACATGACCGGCCCCGTCCTGCAGCAGACTGCTGCCAAGATCGGAGCCCTGCTCTGGGCCGTGCCTGCGGACGGCGCGGAGGAGGTTGGCTCCCCTGCCGCCGTGCGCTCCGGCCCTGCCTCGGTCGACTCAGCTGTCTACCTCGCTGACCTTGGCGGTCGACGCCTGGCCTTCGCCGCCCGCGAGCACGCGGAGCAAGTGATTGCCCAGTGGTGCGAGGACCGGCCAGGCCAGGCGGCACAGGTCGAGGAGATGGGGCGGGAACACTGGGAGGCCGAGGCGGGAGGCGGAGCCCAGCTCATCCGCCATGAGGTTCCCGACCGCCGAATGGTGCACCACGCTCATGCCGTGTTCCTGACGGGAGGTGAACGGCTCAACGTCGGGAGTCCTGCCCGATGGTCGACATGGGCCTGGGACTTCGAGCCCGATCTATACACGGACCTGCCAGTCCGCTGGCACACTTCTCGTCGGCCAGGCCAGGAGATCGAGGCCCACGTGCGTGGCACGGACGAGAATGCGGTCTCGTCGGCCTACGGGGAGGCGTGCGCACAGGCTGTGGACCGGGCGCGTAATCCCGCCACGTACGGCGATGGGCACAGTTAGCGGCCCGCAGCGCAGAAGAACGCGCTGCGAAGGAGAGCGATGGAGGCCCCACGGCATGAAGTACAAGAACGAAGCCGAGATCATGCGCGCGCTCGGGATCGACACCTGGAGGCATCTCTCCAAGGAGAAAGCGGTCAAGTTCGCGGCCATGATGCCTGACATGGACACCGAAGTGGCCATGAAGATCGTCGAACAGTTCCCCGAGTTCAGGAAGTTCGCCACGGATGCCTTCGGAGCCATCGAGAAGGCCCACGAGGCCACTCTCGCGGACGGCAGGCATAGCCTGGATCAGGTCTACCAGGCCCTCCGGGAGAACCGGGTGATCTTCGAGCGAGAACTCCACAGAGGCGACCTGACCTGGGAGCAGAGGAAGCACCTCCTCGAACTCATCCAGGAAACGGCAAGACTTGCTTCTCAGAAGGACACTGAGCACAAGCGCCACGTGGATGGTCTGCTGAAGAAGACCATGCTCGGTGTCGGATCCGCGCTCGCTCTGGGTGTGGTTTTCGTCGGAGGCCGGATCCTGGCGCAGGGCAAGGAAGAACCCGATGACTCCGGGGAGTCGTGACCCGGTGGGCGGCGCCGGTCCGTGATCTCGGTGACCATCTCATCGACTGGGCCGCGCTGGGCTATGCCCCTGCTGTGCGCGGGGGCATTGTCAGTGGTGTGCGTCAGACTCGGAACACGGCACACACCCGTGTCGGCCGTCTGTCCACGCCTCTCACTCCTCTGCACCCGCAAGGAACGGTCATGGCACATCTGCACAAGCAGTTCGACGACCTGCTCACCCTGATCAACGTAGAGCCCGACGTCCTCGCGGCGACGCGCGAACGTCTCGTGTTGGCACGCGCGTTGGCTGAGAAGCACCCCGAGGGCCGTACGTCCTACAGCTCGGGTTCTATCCCCGTTGGCACCCACGTTCAGCCGCACGGGGGAGCCGTCAGCGACGGGGACGGCGGGATCATCCTGGACCGTGTCCGGCACCCGGAGCTTGGTCCTGACGGCGAAGGGGAGGCCCCGCACGCCGTCACCGACGAACTCGTCGCGTTCATCGGTCCGAAGCTCCGCGACCCGGAGCGCACCCCGTCTTACCCCAAAGCGCGAGTGTGCAAGTCCCGGCGGGGCCTCAAGATTCATTTCGGTGCTCCGGTTAACGGCACGGATGTCACGGTTGATCTCATCGTGGCGCTGCGCCGCCGCGATGGGCGCGGACTATGGATCCCCGACCTGGAGCGGGCCCAGGGCTCCAAGAAGGCATGGAGTGCCAGCGACCCCCAAGGCCACGTGGAGCTGTTGACATCCGGCGCCGACGCCCTGCGGCGCACCCGGCGCCGCGCCATCCGCATCCTCAAGGCGTGGAATGCTCAGGCCACGAAGCCAGGCTTTTCCTCGCACCAACTCTCCGTGTGGGCATATGAGTTCGTCGAGCCTCGAATGGGCCTCGTCGGCGCGGTCCACGCGGTGCTGCGGGAGGCCGCCCTGCGCCTCCAGCGTGGCGAGCAGACCAAGGATCCGCGCTCCGTCTCGCCCGACCTCAAGCCGCTGATCCCCGACGCGGACGCGGAGCGGCGGCTGCGGGTCGCCGCCGACAAGCTCGCGAAGGCCATAGCCGACTCCGACGACATCGACACGGTGGCGGAGGTCTTGGAGCAGCTCTTCCCCAAGACGATGCGTGAACGAGAGCGCGCCTTCTCCGCCGCCTCTACTCCCCTGAGCACCACCGCCAGCCTCGGTCTCGCCGGCGCGAGCCTGCTCCTCCCGAAGACGCGTTCGTGGAGGGAGGATGTGGCCGTTGAGCGGTGACCGGCGTCCCGCGCGCCGTCCTTGGTTCGCCCGTCCCGTGGCCCGCGCCAAGCTGTTGACCGGGATGCGCTCAACGGGGCTCGACGTGCGCGAGGTGGACAGGCCCGCCGACTTCGCGTCCGGTTTCACTGTCCAGGTCTACCCGCACGTGCAGATCCTGCCCTCGCACAGTCTCCGCATCGTCTTCGCTCCCGGCGATCCGGCATTCCCCCGCGTCCACGCACGCGGACCCGACTGTCCCGCCCACCGCAACTCCGACGGCTCCCTTTGCCTCTGGTACCCGAAGGACGCCCCCTCGCGCCGCTGGTCGCCCGGGGACGGCGGGCGGCTCCTCATCGCGATCATCGTCCGTCATCTGCGCTGGGAGTCCGCCTATCGCGCCACTAACATCTGGCCGGGCTTCGAAGCACCCCACGGCCACGGTTCGCCGGGTCTCGACGAACAGGACCACATCATTGGCTGACGCGATCAAGGCATTCGGCCCCTACGCCGCCGTTCTGGCCGCAATCGTGACCGGCCTCGTCCTCGGCGTCCAGGCGCGAATTATCCGCCGCGCCCAACTGCGTGAGCGGAAGCAGGAACTGTTCGCGAGCGCGTATGAAGTGAGCATCCAGTACGCGGAGATGGCCTATGCCGTGCGTCGTCGCCGAGCGGACGCCGCCGCCGAGGAGCGGGTCCGTCTGTCGGAGCAGCTGCGGGAGATCCAGTCCAGACTGACCTGGCACGAGGCGTGGGTCCGTTTCGAGGCTCCGGAGGTGGGCGCAGCGTATGACGAACTCGTCGCCCGTACCCGGACGGTGGCCGGGCAGAGCATGAAGGACGCGTGGCGCTCGGCCCCAGCAGCGGACGACACGGCGATGGTGATCCCGACGTCGGTCGTCGACCTGCGGGCGCTGGCGGATGTCCGCGAGCGATACATGACCGCAGTGGAAGCGCACCTTCGCCCCCGGGGCCGGTCCCGCCGCCTCCTCCCGCGCCCGCGCCGCGCCCTGCCGCCTTCTCCCGTGCCCGCTCCCCCGCCCGGTACTGGCCCTGGACCCACGTGATCACCGACGCCCTCGGACGGCTCGATTCAGAGTGTCAATTCGTCGAATACATCGTCCGGCAGCGTCTTGATGTACGCGATGCGTGCACGGATGGCTGCCTCGAGATTGGCCAACGACAAGCCCACCGACGGCTCGATGAAGTGTTCGCTGCCCGCCTCGGCGGTGAGTAGCGCAGCAGCGTCGTAGTTGCCCTCTTTGACCATGCGTTCGAAGAAGATCTTGTACCGTCCTATGTACGACGCTCCCTCGAAGATTGGGTCCGGCGGAAACGGCATGTTCTTGGGCAACTCGACCTTTGTCAATGATTTCGGCGCGCGTTCTACGAGCATGATGAAACCGAACCAGGGCTTCAACTTGCCGAATAGGCCGCGCTCTGCGGCCATCTTGGAGTCGGCCGCGAGCCCGAGGGCTTCCTCCGTCCGGTTGTTGAAGTTGTTGCTGAACGAGGGGCCTCGCTGGGACTTGAACTCCAGCGCCGCGATCAGGGAGCCGCGGTAGAGCACCAGGAGATCCCAGTTCTTCGCCGGTCGAAAGTACGCCGGCAGATGGTTGTGACCGGTCGTGCGCACCTCAAGGCTGATGTCAGGATCGGCGCGCCAGATCTTCGCCACGACTTCCTGCATCGCGTCCATCTGCTTGCCGCCGGTGACGGCTGCGCGATTGCCGGTGTCCTTCACCCCGGTCGCTTGCCCCTGCTTCGCGGCCTGTAGGTCCAGGCCCTTCCAGTAACCGAGAACAGCGGCGCGCCAGGTCTCGACAGGTGTCAGGTCGCTCATGGCCCCCTCTTCTTCTATCTGGATATTCAGATGCTGCCGACGGGCAGCCCGTACGCTTCTTCGGCCGCACGCGTTGCAGCCGCCCTGTCGCCGGCGCGGAACGCGTCACGGAGCCTGGAGGCGATGTCGTCAGGGATCGTTTCGGGGCGCGGAACGGCGATCTTCCGCAGGTACTGTGCCTGGAATCGCAGCGTGCCGCCGCGCATCTTCACCCCGTAGGCGCTCACGAAAGCCTCTGCGATCCGAGACAGCAGTAGCCCGCCGAGCACTTCCATGTCCCACGTCGACGAGACGATGTAGTACAGGTTGTGGTGCGGGTAGTAGCCGCCTGGCTCCAGTACCGGCGTGATCTGGGCTTTCATGTCCTGGAGAAGCAGCTTTGGCCGTTCGGCGAGGCCGGGGTAGACCTTGTCGATGGTGCGGTGCCAGGTGCTTGGGTTCTTCTTCGCGACGAAGCGCTGCTTGACGTTCGGGTGTGATGCGAGGGCGGCCACGAACTTCGGGTAGTCCCCGGGACTCACGAGCCTGCCCTCGTCGTCCCACGGGTTCAGCAGCATCTGCGATGGCGTCGTGAGGCGACCTGTACGGATGTCGTCGGCCATGACGATGGGCGTCAGCCGATCTGGCTCGACGTCGATGCCGGCTTCTGGGCTGATGATGTAAGCCTTGTCGGCTCCGGTTGCGACCCCGATGCTGATCCTCGTCGAGCCGTCTGCTTCGAGCGTCGGGAACGTCTCCTGTAGGTGCTCGAGCAGCTTGATGGTGCGAGGGGGTCCTGCGGGCCAGAAGTCGTCGGTCTCGAACCAGCTGGGGAGGCGCGCGCCTTCCCAGCCCTGGCCTGAAGCCTCCTCTGCCTCGCCCCGCACGAACGACAGGGCTTCGCTAGCGGAGGCTGCTCCGAATGCGGCAGTGGTGTCGATGAACGTGGCGCTGCCCTGCTCGGAGTTGGTCAGGATCGTGATCGCCGGATAGGCGGATACCTCCGCTTCAAATGTGTCCACATCGTGCATCTGCCACACCGACTCGACCGCGTAGCGTGAGGTCACAAGGCCCCGTAGGTGCTTCCCGTAGGCGTTTCGCATCCAACGGTCCGCGCAGATGAACCCAACCTTCCCTCCGCTTGCGAGGATGGACAGCGAACGCTCGTAGAACCCGACGTAGATGTCCGCTCGTCCACGCATCGTCCGCCATGTCTTGCGGTAGGTAGCCTCGGTCTCGTCATCGAGATCCTCGGTGCGGATGTAGGGCGGGTTGCCGATCACGAAGTCGGCATCGGTCGGTACCGCGTCGAGAAGGAAGTCGCCGTGATGCAGCCAGCCAGCGGACAGGGTTCGGGCTTCTGTCGGACTTGCCCCAGCGGCTTGGAGCATGTCCTCTGACTTCTTCCGGCAGGTCGCGACATGATCGTGCTGGAGATCGAGGCCGTACAGGCAGTCAGCCAGTGCCGACAGTTCGGCGCCATGGACCTTTGCAGACTCGAGCAGTCGCTCCAACGCTGGGACGAAAAACGCTCCGGACCCGAGCGATGGTTCAACGACCCTCATCTGGGTGAGGTCCTTGTTTGGCGTATAGCCGACCAGATCAAGAATCGTCTCGACGACCCATCGTCGGGTGAAGACCTCGCCGTACTCGATCTCGTCTGGGGCAGCTGCAGCCATGGGTTCCTCTCGTCACGGCTCACTGCACGAGCCCTCGCTCCAAGGCTATCGGTGGGTGCGACCGCCAGAGCACTTCTCGCACCTCGCTACTCGGATTCGTCACCGCGGCGGCTCGTCGAAGCTCTCTTTCGTGATGAGCGAAGTTCCCGTGTGCCTCCGGCAGCAGGCACGTGTCGCAGCAGGGCCCCGAAGCCCCGCCACTCCAGCAAGCTCCTTGGGAGGTTCGCTCAGCTTCCGCCCGCCACTGCATGCGCGCTGCGCCTCAACTCTCGCCCGTCCCTCTGGAGCCGCCGCAGGAGACCTGCGGCCTGTACGTCGTGGTAGCAGATGGCTTGGCGACGGCCCGGAGTGTGACACGTGGGGTCAGGCGCTGAGCAAAGCTCTCGCTCGTTGCGGATGGTGCCCACTCTCGGTCGCGCCAACTGAGACCAAAACTGAGACCACGCACGTCGAAGGGCCCCACCGCAAGCGGTGGGGCCCTTCGACGTATTGCCCGGTGAGAGCAATGGCGGAGGATACGAGATTCGAACTCGTGAGGGGTTGCCCCCAACACGCTTTCCAAGCGTGCGCCCTAGGCCACTAGGCGAATCCTCCGCCGCAAACAATACAAGACGTTGAGGGGTGCTCGCGAACACGTTCCCCGGAGGTCGTTCCTGATCCTTCTCGGGGGAGGGCGGGGGAGGGAGAGGGTGGACGGCGGGGGGCGGGGATCGGCTAAGGTGGGCGTCAGCCCCTCACGTGGCGCTATCTGACTGAACTCCCCCAGGGCCGGAAGGCAGCAAGGGTAGGTTGGCTCTGGCGGGTGCGTGGGGGGCCCTTGCGTGTCCGGGGTGTGGTGTCCCGCCGGGCGGCGGTCCCGGGCGGGACCGGTTGTCGGTCCGCCCCGATAACCTCGTATGTGTGTCGTCCCTTGCGCTGTACCGCCGCTATCGCCCCGAGTCCTTCGCCGAGGTCATCGGGCAGGAGCATGTCACTGACCCGCTGCAGCAGGCCCTGCGGAACAACCGGGTCAATCACGCGTATCTGTTCAGCGGGCCGCGAGGCTGCGGGAAGACGACCAGCGCGCGCATCCTCGCCCGCTGTCTGAACTGCGAGCAGGGGCCCACGCCGACCCCCTGTGGTGTGTGCCAGTCCTGCCAGGACCTGGCACGCAACGGGCCGGGGTCGATCGATGTCATCGAGATCGACGCCGCGTCGCACGGTGGCGTGGACGACGCCCGTGACCTGCGGGAGAAGGCCTTCTTCGGGCCCGCGTCGAGCCGGTACAAGATCTACATCATCGACGAGGCGCACATGGTCACCCCGGCCGGGTTCAACGCCCTGCTGAAGGTGGTCGAGGAGCCGCCGGAGCATCTCAAGTTCATCTTCGCGACCACCGAGCCCGAGAAGGTCATCGGCACGATCAGGTCGCGTACGCACCACTACCCCTTCAGGCTCGTTCCCCCCGGGACCCTCCGCGGCTATCTCGCCGAGGTGTGCGGCAAGGAGGACAGCTCGGTCGAGGACGGTGTGCTGCCGCTCGTCGTACGGGCCGGCGCGGGCTCCGTGCGTGACTCCATGTCCGTCATGGACCAGCTGCTGGCCGGCGCGGGCGACGACGGTGTGACATACGCCATGGCGACGTCGCTCCTCGGCTATACGGACGGCTCGCTGCTGGATTCCGTCGTGGACGCCTTCGCGGCGGGCGACGGGGCGGCGGCCTTCGAGGTCGTGGACCAGGTGATCGAGGGTGGCAACGACCCGCGCCGGTTCGTCGCCGACCTGCTGGAGCGGCTGCGCGACCTGGTGATCCTGGCCGCCGTGCCGGACGCCGGGGAGAAGGGGCTCATCGACGCCCCCGCCGACGTGGTGGAGCGGATGCAGGCCCAGGCGTCCGTCTTCGGGGCCGCGGAGCTGAGCCGCGCCGCCGACCTGGTCAACGAAGGGCTCACCGAGATGCGCGGGGCGACCTCACCCCGGCTCCAGGTCGAGCTGATCTGCGCCCGGGTGCTGCTGCCCGCCGCCTTCGACGACGAGCGGTCGCTCCAGGCCAGGCTCGACCGGCTGGAGCGCGGGGCGGCGTCCTTCACCGCGGCCGGGCCCGGGCCCGCCGTGGGATACGTGCCGGGTCCGGAGGCCCACGGGGCCGGTGCCGGGATGCCCGCCGGCGGGTACGGAGGCCCTGCCGCGGCCCGCGCGGCGGTCCGGGGAGAGGCCCCGGGCGGCGGCGCCCCCGCCGACGTGACCCCGGCCGTGCCCGTGGCCGCGGAGACCGCGGCTCCCCCGGCCGTCCAGCAGCCTCAGCCGGCAGCGCCGCAGGAAGCGCCGCAGGCGCAGCAGCCCCAGGCGCCCGCCGGCCAGCGTCCCGGAGCCTGGCCCGCGGCGGCCGGAGCCGGCAGCGGCGCGGGCGGTGCCGAGCCGGCCCGCCGGCCTGGCGGCTGGCCGACCGCGTCCGCGCCCGGCAGCGGCGTACCGCAGGCACCCGCGCCCACTCCAGTCCAGGCCGCACCGGCCCCTGCCGCGCAGGCACCCGCCGCGCAGGCACCGGCGCAGGGCGGGCCGGGGATGGCGCAGGGCGCCGCCCAGGTGCGGAACATGTGGCCCGACATCCTGGAGGCCGTGAAGAACCGGCGCCGGTTCACCTGGATCCTGCTCAGCCAGAACGCCCAGGTCACCGGCTTCGACGGCAGCACCCTGCAGATCGGCTTCCTCAACGCCGGGGCCCGCGACACGTTCGCGAGCAGCGGCAGCGAGGAGGTGCTCAAGCAGGCCCTCGCCGAGCAGTTCAACGCCAAGTGGCGGGTCGAATCGATCGTCGACCCGTCGGGAGGCGGCGGCCAGCCCCCGCAGACCGGCGGTGGCGGTGGCGGCAGGCCTCCCGCCGCGCCGTACCAGCCGACGTCCGCGCCGCCGTCCCCGCCGTCGTACGAGCCGCGGCCCGCAGCCCCGGCCCACCAGCCGGCGCCCGCCCAGCAGCCCCCGCCGGAGCAGCCCGGGCGGCCCGAGCCGTCCTCGTACGACCGCGCGGCCCCCGAGCCCCCGCGGTCCGTCGCGCCCGAGGACGACACCGCTGAGGCCGACGATCCCGACCTGGTCGACTCGGCGCTCTCCGGCCACGACCTGATCGTCCGCGAGCTCGGTGCCACGGTCGTCGAGGAATTCACCAACGAGTAGCGGGCTCCGTGTCCCGCCCCGCACCGGGCACGAAGGAGCCGGGACGGCCCGGGGCACGCACAGGCCGGGACCGCCCGCAGCTGTCCACGGAGCGGCGCCCGTCGAGGCGCCCGGCGCCCGGCGGCTAGGCTGCACCCCGTGAAGGTCCTCGTCATCGGCGGCGGCGCCCGCGAACACGCCCTGTGCCGCTCTCTCTCCCTCGACCCCGATGTCACCGCTCTGTAC
Organism: Streptomyces sp. NPDC102402; assembly: GCF_044765765.1. NCBI lineage: Bacteria > Bacillati > Actinomycetota > Actinomycetes > Kitasatosporales > Streptomycetaceae > Streptomyces > Streptomyces sp. NPDC102402. The sequence goes on along the minus strand of NZ_JBIWKR010000001.1, from coordinate 408,801 downwards.
TGCGCCCCCGGTAACGCCGGAATCGCAGAGGTGGCCGAACTGCACCCGGTCGACGCACTCGACGGCGAAGCCGTCGCGCGCCTCTCCACCGAACTGGGCGCCGAGTTGGTGGTCGTCGGCCCGGAGGCACCGCTTGTCGCCGGTGTCGCCGACGCCGTGCGCGCGGCGGGCATCCCCTGCTTCGGGCCCTCGCGCGAGGCCGCTCGGCTGGAGGGCTCCAAGGCGTTCGCCAAGGACGTCATGGCCGGTGCCAACGTCCCGACCGCCCGCAGCTACGTCTGCACGGCCCCCGCCGAGATCGACGAGGCCCTGGACGCCTTCGGCGCCCCGTACGTCGTGAAGGACGACGGCCTCGCCGCCGGGAAGGGCGTCGTCGTCACGGACGACGTCGAGGCCGCGCGCGCACACGCCCTGGCCTGCGACCGCGTGGTCATCGAGGAGTTCCTCGACGGCCCCGAGGTGAGCCTCTTCGCGATCACCGACGGCACCACGGTGCTGCCCCTGCAGCCGGCTCAGGACTTCAAGCGGGCCCTGGACGGCGACGAGGGCCCGAACACCGGTGGCATGGGTGCCTACTCGCCGCTCCCGTGGGCCGACCCGAAGCTGGTGGACGAGGTCATGCAGACCGTCCTGCAGCCGACCGTCGACGAACTCCGCCGACGCGGCACCCCCTTCTCCGGCCTGCTGTACGCGGGCCTCGCGATCACCTCGCGCGGTGTGCGGGTCATCGAGTTCAACGCCCGCTTCGGCGACCCGGAGACGCAGGTGGTCCTGGCACGGCTGAAGACGCCGCTCGCCGGTGTCCTGCTCGGCGCGGCCAACGGCACCCTGGACACCGTCCCCGCGCTGAACTGGCGCGACGACGCCGCCGTCACCGTGGTCATCGCCTCCCACAACTATCCGGGTACGCCGCGCACGGGCGACCCGATCGAGGGCCTCGCGGATGTCGAGGCACAGGATGCGCCGCACGCGTTCGTCCTGCACGCCGGCACCCGGCAGGACGGCGACGCGGTCGTCAGCGCCGGAGGGCGTGTGCTCTCCGTGACGGCCACCGGCGAGGACCTCGGGCAGGCACGGGAGCGTGCCTACGCCGCGGTCGGCCGGATCCGCCTCGACGGGTCCCAGCACCGTACGGACATCGCCCGCAAGGCCGCCGAAGAGGCCTGACACCCGCTCGTCCCTGTGCCCGGCCCTCCACGGAGGCGCCGGGCACAGGTGCGTCCGGGCGGCCTCCGAGCCCCGGGAAGGGCGCCTGGGGGTCACGGCGCCCGGTTCGCCCCGGCGCCCGGTTCGCCCCGGCGCCCGGTTCGCCCCCACGCCGGGATCGTCCCGACGCCTGGATCGCCCCCACGCCGAGATCGTCCCGGCGCCCGGTTCGCCCCCACGCCGGGATCGCCCCGGCGCCCGGTTCGCCCCCACGCCGGGATCGCCCCGGCGCCCGGTTCGCCCCCACGCCCGGTTCGCCCCGGCGCCCGGTTCGCCCCCACGCCGGGATCGTCCCGACGCCCGGATCGCCCCCACGCCGAGATCGTCCCCACGCCGGGACGATCCGGCCGCGGTATCACCGAACGCCTGTGGGCCCACCCGTCAGCAGCTTTACCCAAAGCCATTCCATCGGGTGACGGCTCGGCCATCCGGATGACGTCCGCCGAGGCCCCAACTAGGGTGCGGCGCAAGCGTTCCGGCACTTGGCCCACCGGCATTGCGATGTCGGTGACGGGTGCCACAGTGGGGGAGTGACCAACACCGTCGCGGGGGCAGAGGGGGTGACGTCCAGCCGTGTCCGGTACCGGTTCGGTTGAGGAGCTGGGTGCGCACGCAGCGCGGGCCAGGGCCGTGGGGGGGGGGGGGGGGGGGGGGGGGGGGGCGGGGGGGGGGGCCCCGGGGGGGGGGGGGGGGGGCGGGGGGGGGGGGGGGGGGGGCGGGGGGGGGGGGGGGGGGGGGGGGGGGGGGGGGGTGCGGGGGGGGGGGGGGGGGGGGGGGGGGGCCCCCCCGCCCCCCCCCCCCCGGGGGGGGGGGGGGGGGGCCCGCGCCGGGGGGGGGGGGGGGGGGGGGCCCCCCCCCCCCCCCCCCCCCCCCCGCGTGGGTCAGTCATCGACGGACCGTCAGACCCCGTGCCCGTCCTGGATGACGAGCGGTGCTTCGCCGATGGTCGTGAGGCCTCCGTCGGGGCCCCCACCGACCACGGCGCCCGTGCTCTTCTTACCGCGCCGCAGCCGGCCCTCGAGCCAGCTCGCGAACGACGTCAGCGCGAAGTTCAGTGCCATGTAGATCAGCGCGACGATCGTGAAGCACGCGATGGTGTTCGCCCCGTAGTTCGCGCTCATCGGGCGGACCGACGCCAGCAGTTCGGGGAAGGTGAGCACCGCGCCGCCGAGTGCGGTGTCCTTCACGATGACGACGATCTGGCTGACGATCGCGGGCAGCATCGCGGTGACCGACTGCGGCAGCAGCACGTACCGCATCGTCTGGCCCTTGCGCATGCCGATCGCCTTCGCGGCGTCGGTCTGACCGCTGGGGAGGGAGAGGATCCCGGCCCGCACGATCTCGGCGAGAACCGAGGCGTTGTACAGCACCAGGCCCGTGACGACCGCGTACAGCAGCCGGTCCTCCGTGGCGAGGGTCGTGAACTCGGCGTACGCGGCGTTCGCCGTGATCATCAGGATCAGGACCGGGATCGCGCGGAAGAACTCCACGACGACGCCGGACGGCATGCGCATCCACCGGTGGTCGGAGAGACGGCCGATCCCGAAGAGGGCGCCGAGCGGCAGGGCGATCAGCAGGGCGAAGAACGCGGCCTTGAGCGTGTTCTGGAGCCCGGGCCAGATGTACGTCTCCCACGGCTGCGGGCTCGTGAAGAACGGCTCCCACTTGACCCAGTCGAGCTGGCGCTTCTCCTGGAGGCTGCTGAACACCCACCACGCCGCGGCCGCGAGTGCCACCACGAAGACGACGGTGTACAGAACGTTGCGCTGCTTGGCACGGGGGCCCTGAGCGTCGAAGAGGACGGACGTCGTCATCGCTTCACCGCCACCTTCTTGCTCACCCAGCCGAGGAGGAGGCCGGTCGGGAGGGTGAGGCAGATGAATCCGAACGCGAAGACGGCGGATATGAGGATCAGTTGGGCTTCTGCTTCGATCATCGACTTCATCAGGGTCGCCGCTTCGAGGACGCCGATCGCCGCGGCGACCGTGGTGTTCTTGGTCAGCGCGATCAGCACGTTGGCCAGCGGGTTGACGACCGCGCGGAAGGCCTGCGGGAGGATGACCAGCCGGAGGACCTGGGTGAAGCTGAGACCCAGCGCACGCGCGGCCTCGGCCTGACCGGCCGGCACCGTGTTGATGCCCGAGCGCAGCGCCTCGCACACGAAGGCGGCGGTGTAGAGGGTCAGCGCGAGCACGGCGAGGCGGAAGTTGATGACCTCGAAGTTGTCTCCGCCTCCGAGCGTGACCTGCAGGGTCTGGAAGAGGCCCAGCGACGCGAAGACGATGATGACGGTCAGCGGGATGTTACGGATGACGTTGACATAGGCGGTTCCGAAACCGCGCATCAGGGGGACCGGGCCGACCCGCATACCGGCCAGCAGCGTTCCCCATATGAGGGAACCGAGGGCGGAGTAGACGGTGAGCTTCACCGTCACCCAGAAGGCCCCCAGTAGGTCGTAACCTTCAAGAAAGTCGAACACGATCTCCCGTGCTTCCACGTGTGGGGAGGGCTCGGTGCGCCGCCTCGGCGGCGGCGCACCTCGTCAGCCCGGCTTCGGACCGTCCGGAGTGGGGAGCCCTACTTGACGACGTCGCCGATCTTCGGCGCGGGGTCGTTCTTGTAGTTGGCGGGGCCGAAGTTGGTCTCGACCGCCTTGTCCCACGAGCCGTCCGAGACCATCTTGGTGAGCGCGGCGTCGATCTTCTTCTTGAGGTCGGCGTCGCCCTTCTTCAGGCCGATGCCGTAGTTCTCGTTGGTCATCTTGAAGCCGGCCAGCTTGAACTTGCCCTTGTGGGCCTCCTGCGCCGCGTATCCGGCGAGGATCGAGTCGTCCGTCGTCAGGGCGTCGACGGCCTTGTTCTCGAGGCCGGTGAGGCACTCGGAGTAGCCGCCGTAGTTCTGCAGCTGAGCCTTCGGGGCCAGCTTCTCCTTGACGTTCTTCGCGGAGGTCGAGCCGGTGACCGAGCAGAGCTTCTTGTTGTTCAGGTCCTCGGGCGACTTGATGGAGGCGTCGTCGGCGCGGACGAGGACGTCCTGGTGCGCGAGGAGGTACGGGCCCGCGAAGTCGACCTTCTGCAGGCGCTCGTCGTTGATGGAGTACGTCGCGGCGATGAACTTCACGTCGCCGCGCTCGATCGCGGTCTCGCGGTCGGCGCTCTTCGTCTCGACGAACTCGATGTTCTTGGCGTCGTAACCGAGCTCCTTGGCGACGTACGTGGCGACGTCGACGTCGAAGCCGGTGAACTTGCCGTCGGGCGTCTTCAGACCGAGACCGGGCTGGTCGATCTTGATGCCGATCGTGATCTTCCCGCCGCCGCCGGAGCCGGCGGCGTCGTCCTTGTCTTCGGAGCCACAGGCGGTGGCGGTGAGGGCGAGAGCGAGCACGGCGGCGGACGCGGCGGTGACCTTGCGAAGCTGCATGTTGGGATTCCTCGGGTTGACGCGATGTGAGTGTTCAGCCGGCACGGGACCAGCCGTGCGGATCAGTGGTGAAGGATCTTCGACAGGAAGTCCTTGGCCCGGTCGCTGCGCGGGTTGCTGAAGAACTGGTCCGGCGTGGCCTCTTCGACGATCTTTCCGTCGGCCATGAAGACGACCCGGTTGGCCGCCGAGCGGGCGAAGCCCATCTCGTGGGTGACGACGACCATCGTCATTCCCTCCCGGGCCAGCTGCTGCATGACCTCGAGCACCTCGTTGATCATCTCCGGGTCGAGCGCCGACGTGGGCTCGTCGAAGAGCATGACCTTGGGGTCCATGGCCAGTGCCCGGGCGATCGCGACGCGCTGCTGCTGGCCACCGGAGAGCTGCGCCGGGTACTTGTCCGCCTGGGCGCCCACACCCACGCGGTCGAGCAGGGCCCGCGCCTTCTCCTCGGCGAGCTTCTTCTCCGTCCTGCGGACCTTGAGCTGGCCCAGCATCACGTTCTCGAGCACCGTCTTGTGCGCGAAGAGATTGAACGACTGGAAGACCATGCCGACATCGGCACGCAGCCTGGCGAGCTCCTTGCCCTCCTGGGGCAGCGGCTTCCCGTCGATCGAGATCGCGCCCGAGTCGATCGTCTCCAAGCGGTTGATCGTGCGGCACAGCGTGGACTTCCCGGACCCGGAGGGCCCGATGACTACGACGACCTCGCCGCTGGCGATGGTCAGGTCGATGTCCTGGAGCACATGCAGCGCGCCGAAGTGCTTGTTGACGTTGCTCAGTACGACAAGGTCGTCTCCCGCTGGTGCGGCATCCTCGGCGGCCTTGGTCACTGAAACTCCGCTCATCGGCTTCTTGCTCCGTCCTCCTCGGTTAGGGAAGGACCCTAGTGACGCAGTGCTACCAGCGTCATTACATCTGAGCGGAAATTGAGCATAACGATCCGGCCGCAACCGGACACACGGCGTGAAGGGGGCGTCACGGGGCGCTCGGAGGCGTACCGGGTGGGTAACGGAAACCCGGTGGTAACGGGCAGGGACTTGACTGGCGTACCGGTCATCGGCGTGGATGCCCTGGTAGGGAAATGACGTGAATCGCCCCTGCACGGGAAGGTCCGCCGGGCTGAACACCGGTGGACCGTCACGCACGGTCCCGGCCGTCATGAAGAGAAGCGAAGCACCTTGAAAAGACACGAGGCGGTGAGGAAGCCATGAGACTGCTGCTCGTCGAGGACGACGACCACGTCGCGGCCGCCCTCTCCGCCGTGCTCGCCCGGCACGGCTTCCAGGTCGTCCACGCCCGCAGCGGCGAAGAGGCACTGCACGCGCTCCTGCCGGCCGACAAGGAGCCCTTCGGGGTCGTACTCCTCGATCTCGGCCTGCCCGACCAGGACGGTTACGAGGTCTGCGGGAAGATCCGCAAGCGCTCGGCGATCCCGGTCATCATGGTGACCGCGCGGTCCGATGTCCGGTCGCGGATCCACGGCCTGAACCTCGGCGCCGACGACTACGTCGTCAAGCCGTACGACACCGGCGAGCTCCTGGCCCGTATCCACGCCGTCGCCCGGCGCAGGACGGCGGCCGAGGACACCGGGCCGACCCCGCTCGCGGCGCTGCGGGTCGGGCCGGTCCGCATCGAGCTGCCCACCCGCAGGGTCAGTGTCGACGGCCAGGAGGTCCAGCTCACCCGCAAGGAGTTCGACCTGCTCGCGCTGCTCGCGCAGCGACCGGGCGTGGTCTTCCGCCGGGAGCAGATCATCAGCGAGGTCTGGCGGACCAGCTGGGAGGGAACGGGACGCACGCTCGAGGTACACGTCGCGTCGCTGCGCTCGAAGCTGCGGCTTCCCGCGCTGATCGAGACCGTACGGGGCGTCGGCTACCGGCTCGTCCCCCCGCCGGCCTGAGGACGTCTGACTCCCCGTGCACACCCGCCTGCTCCCCCTGCTCATCGTCCTGATGGCCGCCGTGCTTCTCGCCCTCGGCTTCCCGCTGGCCGTGCGGGTGGCCGCCGCCGAACAGCAGCGCGTCGTCATCGACCGGATCGACGACACGGCGCGTTTCGGCGCGCTGGCCCAGTTCGTCAGCGAGGACGCCCTGAGCACCGACGAACGTCAGCGGATCCTGCAGACCGAACTCGAGGCGTACGACTCGGTGTACGGCATCAGGGCCGGCGTCTTCTACCGGGACGACAGAGCTCTCGCCAAGGCCCCCGCCTCCTGGACCCTGCCCGCCGAGGGAGAGGGCCGGGAGGCCTTCCAGGAAGCGCTCCTCGGCCGTCGCTCCCACGACCCGCCCCAGGTCTGGCCCTGGCAGACCGGCCGGATAGTCGTCGCCTCCCCGGTCGTACGGGACGGAGACGTGGTCGCCGTCGTCGTGACCGACTCGCCCACCGGCGACATGCGGTCCCGGACCCTGCGCGGCTGGCTGCTCATCGCCCTGGGAGAGGCCGTGGCGATGCTGGTGGCGGTCGGGGCGGCGTTCCGGCTGACCGGATGGGTGTTGCTGCCCGTACGGGTCCTGGACGCGGCGACCCACGACATCGCGAGCGGCCGGATGAGGTCGCGGGTCGTCGCGTCCGGCGGACCGCCGGAACTCAGGCGCCTGGCCCGCTCGTTCAACGAGATGGCCGACAACGTCGAGGACGTGCTGGAGCAGCAGCGGGCCTTCGTCGCCGACGCCTCGCACCAGTTGCGCAACCCGCTGGCCGCCCTGCTGCTCCGGATCGAGCTCCTCGCTCTCGAACTCCCCGAGGGCAACGAGGAGATCGCCTCGGTCCGTACGGAGGGCAAGCGCCTCGCCCAGGTGCTCGACGACCTGCTGGACCTCGCGCTGGCCGAGCACGCCGCGGCGGACCTGCGGCTCACGGACATCGCCGCGCTCACCGGCGAACGGGTCGCCTCATGGCGCCCGCTGGCCGAGGCGAAGGGGGTCCGGCTGACGCTGGGCGGGTCGCCGGCGGTGACCGGCTGGGCGGATCCCATAGCGCTGTCCAGCGCGCTGGACGCCGTCATCGACAACGCCCTGAAGTTCACGCCGGAGGGCGAGGAGGTCCGTGTCACGGCCGGATCCGACGGCGAGGACACCCGGGTCGTGGTCACGGACCGCGGTCCCGGTCTCACGGAACAGGAGCTGGAGCGTGTCGGCGACCGCTTCTGGCGCAGCGGCCGGCACCAGAACGTCAAGGGATCCGGGCTGGGACTCTCGATCTCGCACGCGCTCCTCGCGGCGGGCGGCGGGTCGATCGGCTACGACACCCACGAGCCGCACGGCCTGCGGGTGACGGTCACCGTGCCGCGCAACCCTCCGCACGCGTGAGTCCCGCTCCGGCCCGTCAGGGCTTGGCCGAGCGGTAGTAGCGCCTGGCCCCTTCGTGCAGCGGCAGCGGATCCGTGTAGATCGCCGTGCGCAGGTCCACCAGCTGCGCCGAGTGCACCTCGCGGCCGATCCGGTCCCTGCTGTCGATCACGGTCCGGGTGAACGCCTCGGTCGTCAGCGGATCCATCCGGTCCGTGGTGATCAGCAGGTTGGAGACCGCGACCGTCTGCACCGCCTGACCCTGCTGGGCGTCGGGGTAGGCGTCCGCCGGCATCACGGCCGAACGGTAGTAGCGGGTCGAGCCGCCCACCGCCTGGAGCTCGCTGATCAGCGGTTCGTCGAGGGGCACCAGCCGGATCGCGAACTTCTCCGAGAGGTCCTGCACAGCGCCGGTCGGCAGCCCGCCCGACCAGAAGAAGGCGTCCAGCCGGCCGTCCGCCAGCCTCTCCGGCATGGTGTCGATGCCGGCGTGGACGGGAGTGATGTCCGTGGTCGGATCGATGGCCGCCGCCTTCATCAGGCGGTCCGCGACGAGGAGGACCCCCGAGCCCCTCTGGCCCACGCCGACCCGCTTGCCCCGCAGGTCGGCGACCGTGCGGATCCCGGAGTCCCTGGGCACGATCAGCTGGACGTAGTCGTCGTACAGCCTGACGCAGCCGCGCAGCCGGCCGGCGCCCGGCTTCCGGCCCTGCCGGTAGGTGGCGACGGCGTCTGCGGTGGCGATGGTGAAGTCGGCCTTCCCCGTCGCGACCCGCTCGATGTTCTCCTGGGAGCCCTCGCTGGTCCGCAGCCGTATCGACACCTTGGGCATGTCCTTGGCCAGCGCGCCCTCCAGCCGCTGCCCGTAGCGCTGGTAGACCCCGCTGCGTACGCCGGTGGAGAACGTGAGCGAACCGCTCGGTTCCTCCTCCCCGATCGGGAGGACCCACCACAGCAGCAGCCCGAGCACGACCACGGCGGCGACGCCCCCCTGAAGGGTGCGTCGCCGGCCGAAACGGGACAGTGCGTGCAGCATGGCGCGATCCTGCCATTCCCCGGCCCGTACTGGCCAGGGCGGTCACGTCACGTGCCGGTGCCGGGACGGGGCGTCGCCACCGGACCGGACAGGCCGCCCGTGCCGGTCATTCCGGGGGCGTCGGGGTGTCGGGGCCCTGGAACATGGTCTGGATGTCCATCTCCAGCTGGATCGTCGGCCCGACGATGGCGATACCGCGGGCGAGCATGTTGCGCCAGTTGAGGGTGTAGTCCTCGCGGTGCAGCTCGCCCGTGGCCCGCGCCGCACAGCGCAGCTCCTCGCCGTAACCGCCGTTGACGGCGCCCAGGTACGTCGTGTCCAGGGAGACGGAGCGGCTGACACCGTGCATCGTCAGCCCGCCCTGGACGGTCCAGTTGTTTCCGCCCCGGTACACGAAACGCCTGCTGGCGAAGTGGATGTGCGGGTAGTTCTCCACGTCGAGGAAGTCCGCCGACCGCAGATGGCCGTCCCTGGTCTTGTTGCCCGTGGTGATGCTCGACGCGTCGATACGTATCTCGACCTGGGAGTCCTCGACGTTGGGAGCGATCCGGACCCCGCCCTCGAAGGTGGTGAAGCGCCCGTGCACGTTGGCCATGCCGACGTGCCGTGCAATGAAACGGATCGCGGTGTGCGGAGGGTCGAAGAGCCAGGTGCCGGGGGCCGGGGGTTCCAGCTGCCGGGCGACGTCCAGCTGCACCCGGTCCATCGACAGGGTCTCGCCCGCGGCGATACCGAAGGTCCAGCTGGCCGGCTGCATGCCTTCGGCGGTCATGAGCAGGCGGTAGTCGCCGGGCGGCAGTGCGGCGACGAACATGCCGTAGAGGTCGGTGGTGCCCTTCGCGACCGTCCGGGCGGAATCCTGCGCGCTGATGGTGATCTCGGCGCCGCCGAGAGGCTGTCCCATCGGGTCGATGACCTCGCAGGTGACGGTTCCGGCCCCAGGGGGAACGGGAAGAGCGAATCTCGCACCGCCGCTGGAGGCCGCCCTGGATCGCCTGCCGCGGAGGAGAGAGAGGACCATGACATGCACCTTTCGAGCGTGGAAGGTCAGCATAGGAACAGACCGGAACGAGGCATTCAACGGCCCCCCGGGCCCCTTCCGGCGCAACCGGCTCCGGTCCCGCGCCGGGCCGAGAGGGCCGGGCGGATCCGTAGCGTTCCGCGCGCCGACGAGGGGCGGACGTCCGTGCCCGGCCCGGGCGGTGTGCTCCGGCGGCTGCCGCTCGCGTCCTGCCGCGGCTCCGGCGTAGGGGCACGCCCCGGCCAGCGCCTACCCTTGTCACATGACCAGCGGCAACCGGAGCGAAGCAGTGGACGTCCAGAAGAGCTACGAGGTACGCACTTACGGGTGCCAGATGAACGTCCACGACTCCGAACGCTTGTCGGGGCTCCTGGAGGGCGCCGGATACGTGCGCGCCCCCGACGGCTCCGACGGCGACGCCGACGTCGTCGTCTTCAACACCTGCGCCGTGCGTGAGAACGCCGACAACAAGCTCTACGGCAACCTCGGCCGCCTCGCCCCGATGAAGACGAAGCGCCCCGGGATGCAGATCGCCGTCGGCGGCTGCCTGGCGCAGAAGGACCGCGACACGATCGTCAAGCGCGCCCCCTGGGTGGACGTCGTCTTCGGCACGCACAACATCGGCAAGCTGCCGGTGCTGCTGGAGCGCGCCCGTGTCCAGGAGGAGGCGCAGGTCGAGATCGCCGAGTCCCTGGAGGCGTTCCCCTCGACGCTGCCCACCCGCCGCGAGTCCGCCTACGCCGCGTGGGTGTCGATCTCCGTCGGCTGCAACAACACCTGCACCTTCTGTATCGTCCCGGCGCTGCGCGGCAAGGAGAAGGACCGCCGCACGGGCGACATCCTGGCCGAGATCGAGGCCCTCGTGGCCGAGGGCGTCAGCGAGATCACCCTGCTCGGCCAGAACGTGAACGCCTACGGCTCCGACATCGGTGACCGAGAGGCCTTCTCCAAGCTGCTGAGGGCGTGCGGCGCGATCGACGGTCTGGAGCGCGTGCGGTTCACCTCGCCCCACCCGCGCGACTTCACCGACGACGTGATCGCGGCGATGGCCGAGACGCCGAACGTCATGCCCCAGCTGCACATGCCGATGCAGTCGGGCTCGGACACGATCCTCAAGGCCATGCGCCGCTCGTACCGCCAGGAGCGCTTCCTCGGCATCATCGAGAAGGTGCGCGCCGCCATGCCGGACGCCGCGATCTCGACCGACATCATCGTCGGCTTCCCCGGGGAGACGGAGGAGGACTTCGAGCAGACCATGCACGCCGTGCGCGAGGCCCGCTTCGCGAACGCCTTCACCTTCCAGTACTCCAAGCGCCCCGGGACCCCCGCCGCGGACATGGAGGGGCAGATCCCGAAGGAGGTCGTGCAGGAGCGCTACATGCGCCTGTCGGCCCTCCAGGAGGAGATCTCCTGGGAGGAGAACAAGAAGCAGGTCGGCCGGACCCTCGACGTCATGGTCGCGGAGGGCGAGGGCCGCAAGGACGGCGCCACGCACCGCCTGTCGGGCCGGGCTCCCGACAACCGGCTGGTCCACTTCACCAAGCCGTCCCAGGACGTGCGTCCCGGGGACGTGGTGACGGTCGAGATCACCTACGCCGCCCCGCACCACCTGCTCGCCGAGGGCGCACCGCTCGGCGTCCGCCGCACCCGCTCGGGAGACGCGTGGGAGAAGCGCACGTCGGCTCCCGCCCCGCAGCCCGCGGGCGTCATGCTGGGGCTGCCCGGCATCGGCGCCCCGGCGCCGCTCCCCGCGGCCGCCACCCCGGGGTGCGGCTGCGACTGAGTACGCTGACCGGCATGCTTGTCGCTGCCGCTGTCTGCCCCTGCCCGCCGCTCCTGGTTCCCGAGGTGGCCGCGGGAGCCGGGCCCGAACTCGACGCCGCGAGGAACGCGGCCCTCGACGCGCTGGGCGTACTCGCGGCCGCGCGGCCGGATCTGCTGATCGTGGCCGGGCCCGCGGGGGCGGAGGATCCGGGTTCCTTCCCCCCGGGATCCGCCGGCTCCTTCGCCGGGTTCGGCGTCGGTCTGACGGTGCGGCTGGGGAAGCGGCCCGTGGGGGCGTCCGCCCCGGAACGCCCGCTCCCGGCGTCCCTCGCCGTGGGCGCCTGGCTGCTGGACCGCGCCCGGTGGGGCGGTGCCCCGGTCGAAGGACTCGGTGTGGGGGAGAGGCTCCCGGCCGGAGAGTGCCTGCGGGCCGGGGCGGACCTGGCGGCCAGGGCGGAGCGGGTCGCCCTGCTCGTCATGGGAGACGGCAGCGCCTGCCGCACGGTCAAGGCCCCCGGCTACCTCGACGAGCGGGCGGCCGGCTTCGACGCCGAGGCGACGCGCGCCCTGGGCGACGCGGACGTGGCCGCGCTCAGTGCTCTGGACGAGTCCCTCGCGTACGAACTGAAGGTGGCGGGCCGTGCGCCCTGGCAGGTGCTCGCGGGCGCGGCCCGGGGCGCGAACCTGGGTGGCCGGCTGCTCTACGAGGGCGCCCCGTACGGCGTGGGCTACGCCGTCGCCGCCTGGTCGTGAAGCCTCCTGTTTCGAGGAACAGCAGGTGAAGAGCCCCTGCCGGCGGTGACCACCGCCCGGTCGTGAGCCCCGTCGGTGCGTGTGACCGGGACGTGCGAGGGCCGTGGAGCGAAGCCGCTCCACGGCCCTCGATTCCGTCGGCGCCCGGCTCAGGTGGCGGGCGGCGGAGGCGGAGTGCCGCCCTCGTTCTTGTTGCCCAGGCGGTCGACCGCGTCCTTGGCCTTCTGCGTGCCGGACACGATCTTGTCGCTGTACTTGCCCTTGGTCCTTTGGTCGACCGTGCGTGCCGCCTTGTCGAGGCCCTGGTCGATCTTGCCCCCGTGCTGCTGCGCGAGGTCGCCGACCTTCTCCTTGGCCGGGGCCAGCTTGGCCTTCAGGTTGTCCAGGAAACCCATGGGTCACCTTCCGTGCTGGGGGACTGTTGTCACATTTTACCCGTCTGTGAGCAAACATGCGTCACTCGCCGTGTCCGTCCGCGCGTGGCCTGAAACGGCCGGGGCGGGTTCCGGAGCGGCCCGGGCGACGCGGCACCGGTCGGTGCACGCCCCGGAGTTTGGGAGACTGTCCCGGTGAGAAGACCAGCTCCCGCCCCCCGTGTCATCACCGTCGTCGGTCCCACCGCCGCCGGAAAGTCCGATCTGGGTGTGTTCCTCGCCCGGCAGCTCGGTGGCGAAGTGGTCAACGCCGACTCCATGCAGCTCTACCGAGGCATGGACATCGGCACCGCGAAGCTGACTCTCCCCGAGCGTTCGGGGGTGCCCCACCACCTGCTGGACATCTGGGACGTCACCGAGGCCGCGAGCGTCGCCGAGTACCAGAGGCTCGCCCGCGCCGAGATCGACCGGCTGCTGGCCGAAGGGCGGACGCCCGTCCTGGTGGGCGGCTCCGGTCTCTACGTGAAGGGAGCCGTCGACGCGCTGGAGTTCCCCGGGACGGACCCCGAGGTGCGCGGCAGACTCGAACAGGAGCTGACGGAGTACGGCTCCGGCGCCCTGCACGCACGGCTCGCCGCGGCGGACCCCGCAGCGGGCCGCGCCATCCTGGCCAGCAACGGGCGCCGTGTCGTCCGCGCCCTGGAGGTCATCGAGATCACGGGCAAGCCCTTCACGGCCAACCTCCCGGGCGACGAGGCGGTCTACGACGCCGTCCAGATCGGCGTGGACGTCGAACGCCCCGAGCTCGACGAGCGGATCAGCACCCGGGTGGACCGGATGTGGGACGCCGGCCTGGTGGACGAGGTGCGCACGCTGGAAGCCCGGGGCCTGCGCGAGGGGCGGACCGCCTCCAGGGCGCTCGGCTACCAGCAGGTGCTCGCGGCACTCGCGGGGGAGTGCACCGAGGACCAGGCGCGCGCCGAGACCGTACGCGCCACCAAGCGCTTCGCGCGGCGTCAGGACTCGTGGTTCCGGCGCGACCCGCGCGTCCGGTGGCTGAGTGGTGCCGAGGAGCAGCGCGGAGAACTCCCGCACCGTGCGCTGGCGTTGGTCGAACGAGCGGTCACAGCCTGATCGCATGACAGGGGAACGACGGCGTCACGGGAACCCCCGTCGCCGCACCGAAACAGGTCGGCGAGAAGCTCGGATGCTGTGCGAGGTTCGATGTGATCCCCGGTTCCGGAGGGACGCGTGACGACACGGCGGCAGCGGGAGATCGCCGCGATCTCGAACGGCTCGCCCCTGTTCGGCGCCTCGCACTCGTCAGCGCCTTGACCGCCTTCGACGAGGCGGGCGGAGAACCGGCTGTGCCGACGCAGGACGACAGCGCTCTGCGCCCGTCTGGCCGGGCGGACCTGTCGACGGGTCACGGGACTGAGCTTCGTCGTGGGTCATGGGGTCCGCGTGACTGCTCGGATCTGGCAAGGAAGCACGCGATACGTGTCGGCATCCAGGCAGTGCCGAGAGCGCGGTCGGGGCTTCATCATGTGCTGGCGCCGGCCGCAGCGCCCGATCCGGGCGGGCCTTCCAGGACCGACGGGAAAGGGGCTGCTTGAACATGCGTGACCGGGGCCGTGGGCGCGAACCTGTTCCTGGTCTCGCAGCCCACCTCAGGTCGACCCTGTGGGGGCCCGCCGAGTTCGTCGGCCTCCCAGGGGCGGGCCTTCTGACGCATGGGCTGACCGTGGGGATCCTCGGCGTCATCGTGATCACCGGCGCGGGCGTGGTGGGCATGTGGGCCGGCCCCTCGATGCTCCGTAGCGGTGAGGCCGGGTTGGTGACCGTCGCCGCGTTGGTGCTGTATCTGACGGTTCTGCGGGCGGGGCGCGTCCTCGTCGGACTCGTCGGCGTGCTGGGTGTGTGCCTCGCCCTGGCGGTCCCCCAGGCTGCTGCTGGACGGGCGTTGGCCAACCGTGGTCAGGAGCAGTCGGCCCAGGTCACGTCCGTCGAGAGCAGGGGGCACGATCCGCGCCGCTTCCTGTGCGAAGTGGACCCTGACGGACCAGGTGTGTCCCCGCCCACGAAGATCTGGAGAGGCTGTACCCGTTCCACCGATCCGGGTGATGTGCTCACGGTGTTGTACGACCCGACCGGCCGCATACCGGTCAGGGGCATGGCGCAGCCCGGTGAGCAAACGGCTTACGAGGTACAGCTGATCGCTCTCGCCCTGCTGCTCGCCGGAGGAACGACGCTCGCGGTCGTGCGGTCCTTCCGGTTCTCACTGCCATGACGAACGCTCCTGGCCGGGCCCGGGCGTTGCTCCGTTCCTCGCCTTCCGCCACCCAGGATCCCCCACTGTTCGGCTGCGGTCCTCGGGGTGCCCCCGTGGTCTTCGCGGAGCTGGGTCAGGCGCTCGACGGCGGCGTCCTGGTGGGGAAGCCGGACTCCTCCGCCTGCTTGCCCCGGGTGTCGCGGAGGCGGACCGCGCAGGGGTGCGAGCGGCTCGACGGCCGACGGCACTCGCAGGGCGTGGAAGGAGCTCCCCACACCCCGCGCAAGCTTGTTCGACGGCGTTTCTCCTCCCGGTCGGCCGCGCCCGGCCAATCGGGCGCTGACCTGGGGCTATTACTGGCCCCTCGCTGACTCGCCGACCAGCGGTACGTGTCTGACCTGCGCAAACCCAGAAGCGGGGCTGTAACAGCCTGATCACGTGATGGCATCGGGAAGCCCCGCCAGTCATTTCGGCGGTCGTGAGCGTGCCATCATCGAGCATCGATCGACCAGTGGAGTCCGAGTTGGGAGGGCGCGTGGCGATGGAGGCCGGCCCTCGCGACACAGACCGAGACGCACCGGGTGCGCGGCACGAGGCAGGACGCCTGAGCCCTGACGGGCCGGACGAGCTTGTCGTGACCCCCGAGGTCGAGGTCGAGCTCCGCCCCGCACGCCGTCTGCGCATCTGGCAGCTCGCGCCCATCGTGGGCCTGGCGGCTGTCGGCTCCCTCATGTTCGCCTTCCCGCTCGCCTTCGAGTTCGGCGGCGGCGGCGCCGTGGTGGCGATGCTGGGACTGCTCATCAGCGGCTGCGCCGCGGGCTGGGGCATGATGGCGGCGCGCCGCGTGGGTCACACCTGGCCCGGCCTGCCGGGCAGGGGATCGGACGAACGCCCCGACTGGCGGGTGATCACGCTGTACGTGGCTGTGTGCGCCGCACTGGTGGCCCTGGCCGTCTGGCGCGTCGCCCGGCTCCGCTGATCCGCCGGCCCTCCTCGCACCCGGATCCGCGGCCTGACGGCGGAGCCTCGTACAGTTGCCTCGTGAGCACTTCGCAGATCAGCTTCCTCAAGGGCCACGGCACCGAGAACGACTTCGTGATCGTTCCTGACCCGGACAACGCCCTCGACCTGCCCGTTCCCGTCGTCGCGCGGCTCTGCGACCGCCGGGCGGGCATCGGCGGCGACGGGCTGCTGCACGTCGTGCGGTCCGCGGCGCACCCGGAGGCCCGGGCCATGGCCGAACAGGCCGAGTGGTTCATGGACTACCGCAATTCCGACGGTTCGACCGCCGAGATGTGCGGCAACGGAGTGCGTGTCTTCGCCCACTACCTGCAGCGCGCCGGACTGGTGGCAGAAGGCGATCTGGCCGTCGCGACCCGGGGCGGGGTCAAGCGGGTGCACATCGCCAAGGACGGCGACATCACGGTCTCCATGGGGAGCGCCGTGCTGCCGGAGGACGGGGTCACGGTCACGGTCGACGGCCGTAGCTGGGCCGCCCGCAACGTGAACATGGGCAATCCCCACGCCGTCGCGTTCGTCGAGGATCTGGCACACGCCGGAGAGCTCCGCTCCGTACCGCCGTTCAGCCCGCAGTCCGTCTATCCGGACGGAGTCAACATCGAGTTCGTCGCGGACCGCGGGCCGCGGCACGTCGCCATGCGTGTCCACGAGCGCGGATCCGGCGAGACCCGCTCCTGCGGCACCGGCGCCTGCGCCGTGGCCGTAGCGGCCGCACGCAGGGACGGAGCGGACCCCGCGCGGACCGGTGACCCGGCCACGTACACCGTGGACCTGCCCGGTGGCACCCTGGTGATCACCGAGTACCCGGACGGCGGGATCGACATGACAGGGCCCGCGGTGATCGTCGCCGAGGGTGTGATCGACCCCGCCTGGCTCGAAACGATGATCGGTTAGAGCTTCGCTCGAATGGGTGATCCGTTTCACGCTGAGCGAGAGCGGGACTGCGCCACGTGGTGGGGTCGATAGCATCAAGCACCGGCCCGGGGGTGTATCCGCACCCCTCCACCGCCGGTCGACGCTGCCGGAGGTGCCCCATGAGCGCAGAGGCCACCAATCCAGGTGCTCCCCTTCGCAAGCGCGGTCGTCCACGGATCGACCTGCGCAGGCTGGGCCGTGTCGCCCTGCTCGGGCCGGTCTCCCGGGACCGGCTGCCCGACGCCATCGGGCATGTCGCAGAAGCCCACCGCGCGCACTACCCGGACGCCGACCTCTCCATCCTGCGCAGGGCCTATGTCCTGGCCGAGACGTCCCATCGCGGTCAGATGCGCAAGAGCGGCGAGCCCTACATCACGCATCCGCTGGCCGTGACCCTGATCCTCGCCGAACTCGGTGCGGAGACCACGACCCTGACGGCCTCGCTCCTGCACGACACGGTCGAGGACACCGAGGTGACCCTCGACCAGGTGCGGGAGGAGTTCGGCGACGAGGTCTGCTATCTGGTCGACGGGGTCACCAAACTGGAGAAGGTCGACTACGGCGCCGCCGCCGAGCCCGAGACCTTCCGCAAGATGCTCGTCGCCACCGGCAACGACGTCCGGGTCATGTCGATCAAACTGGCCGACCGGCTGCACAACATGCGGACCCTGGGCGTCATGCGTCCCGAGAAACAGGCCAGGATCGCCAAGGTCACCCGCGACGTGCTCATCCCGCTCGCCGAACGCCTCGGCGTGCAGGCCCTCAAGACGGAGCTCGAAGACCTCGTCTTCGCGATCCTGCACCCGGAGGAGTACGAGCGCACCCAGGCCCTCATCTCCGCCTGGGACGGTGCGCAGGAGCCGCTCACGGAGATCGCCGACAGCGTCAGGAAGACACTGCGCGAAGCCGGCATCAGCGCCGAAGTGCTCATCAGGCCGAGGCACTTCGTCTCCGTCCACCGGGTGCGGATGAAACGCGGCGAGATGCGGGGAACCGACTTCGGACGGCTGTTGGTGCTGGTCGGGGAGGACGCCGACTGCTACGCCGTCCTGGGGGAACTGCACACCTGTTTCACCCCGGTGATCTCCGAGTTCAAGGACTTCATCGCCGCCCCCAAGTTCAACCTCTACCAGTCGCTGCACACCGCGGTCGTCGGTCCCGAGGGCGCCGTCGCTGAAGTCCTGATCCGGACCCACCGGATGCACAAGGTGGCCGAGGCGGGCGTCGTCGCGCTCGGGAACCCGTACACCCAGGACGGCACCACCGCCGCGCACCACCCCGAACCCGCCGACGGGGAGCGCGCCGACCCCACCAGGCCGGGCTGGCTCTCCCGCCTCCTGGACTGGCAGGAGTCCGCCACCGACTCCGACACCTTCTGGGCCACCCTGCGCGCCGACCTCGCGCAGGACCGTGAGATCACGGTCTTCCGCACCGACGGAGGGACGCTCGGGCTCTCCGCCGGCGCCAGCTGCGTCGACGCCGCCTACGCACAGTACGGCGAGGAGGCGCACGGCTGTATCGGAGCCCGTGTCAACGGCCGCCTGGCCACCCTCAGCACCGTCCTGAACGACGGCGACACCGTGCAGCTGCTGCTCGCGCAGGACGCGTCGTCCGGCCCCTCCCCGGAGTGGCTCGACCACGCGCGCACCCCCGCCGCCCGGATCGCGATCACCGCATGGCTCGACGCCCATCCCGACGGCGCGCAGGGGACCAACAAGAGCCGCCCCGACGCACCGAGGGCACAGACCCAGCCCGCCGACGACGCGGCGGGAAGCCGGGGAAGGGCCGGCGGCAGGGCTCCGAGCGTGGCCGTCGAGGCCCCGGGGGCACCGGTCCGGCTCGCCGGATGCTGCACCCCCGTCCCGCCCGACGGCATCGTCGGGTTCACCGTGCGCGGCGGTGCCGTGACCGTGCACCGCGAGGAGTGCCCCGCCGTGGCCCGGATGCGAGCGATCGGGCGGGCGGCCGTAGCTGCCCGCTGGAGCGACCCGGGCGACTGGAGCGGCACCGCCGACTACCGGGTCACCCTCGTCGCCGAGTCCTTCGGACGGCCCCGTCTCCTCGCCGACCTCACCGAGGCCATCGCGACGGCGGACGCGGCCATCGTCTCGGCGACGGTCGAGCCGCCCAGCGAGCAGCGCGTCCGGCACACCTACACGCTGCAACTGCCGGACGCGGCCGGACTGCCGGGCCTCATGCGGGCGATGCGCGACGTACCCGGTGTGTACGACGTGAGCCGGGCCCAGCAGACCGCCGCCACGGGCTGACAGCCCCCGCTGCCCGGCCCTCCATGCCGCGCCTCGGCGACCCCGTTCGGGTGGTGCGGCGCGCGCCGCACCTCCGTGGACGGTGCGCGCTGGTAGCCGTAGTGCATGCCGCTCACCTCCCGCCGCCTGCGCGCCGCTCTGCTGGCCACCGCGTCGGTCACCCTCGTCGCCGCCACTCTGCCCGCACCCGAACCGCTCGGCATCGGCGACCGCCTCTTCCCCCACCTCGGCAACCCGGGCTACGACGTCCTCGCGTACGACATCTCGCTCACCTACAAGGGCAGCAACACCAAGCCGCTCGACGCGGTCACCACCATCGACGCACGGACCACCGCGCCCCTGGACCGGATCAACCTCGACTTCGCCCGGGGCACCGTCCGCGGCGTCGAGGTCGACGGGCTGTCATCGGAGTACGTCACCGCGGGCGAGGACCTGGTCGTCGACGCCCCCGTCCCGCTTCCGGCCGGAGTGCCGGTGCGGATCACGGTCCGGCACACGAGTGATCCCACGGGGGACAAGTCCAACGGGGGCTGGGTCCCCACCGCCGACGGTCTCGCGATGGCGAACCAGGCCGATGCCGCGCACCGGGTCTTCCCCGGCAACGACCACCCCGCGGACAAGGCCTACTTCACCTTCCGGGTCACCGCCCCGAAGGAGTACACCGTGGTGGCGGGCGGGCTCCCCGCCGGAAAGCGGCACCACGACGGCGCGACGACCTGGAGCTACCGCACCGAGCACCCGATGGCCACCGAACTGGCCCAGGTGTCCATCGGCCGCTCCGCCGTCCTGCGCCGCACCGGACCGCACGGGCTGCCGCTACGCGACGTGGTGCCCGTGGCCGACCGCGAGAAGCTGGAGCCCTGGCTGAAGAAGACCCCGGCGCAGCTGGCCTGGATGGAGAAGCAGGTCGGGCCGTACCCCTTCGAGACGTACGGACTGCTCGTCGCCGACACGGAGACCGGCTTCGAGCTGGAGACCCAGACCCTCTCGCTCTTCGAACGCTCCCTGTTCACCGGCACCGGGTACCCCGAGTGGTACGTCGACTCGGTCATGGTGCACGAACTCGCCCACCAGTGGTTCGGCAACAGCGTCTCCCCGCGGTCCTGGTCCGACCTGTGGCTCAACGAGGGACACGCCACCTGGTACGAGGCCCGTTACGCCGAGGAGCACGCGAAGAAGCCGCTGGAGCGCCGGATGCGCGAGGCCTACGCCCGCTCCGACACCTGGCGCGCCGCGGGCGGCCCGCCGGCCCGCCCCGACGTCCCCACCCCCGACCACAAGATCAGCCTGTTCAGGCCCGTCGTGTACGACGGGAGTGCCCTCATCCTGTACGCGCTGCGCGAGGAGATCGGCGAGGCCGCGTTCGGCCGTCTGGAGCGGAGCTGGGTGCGCGGGCACCGCGACGAATCGGCGACCACCCAGCAGTTCACCACCCTGGCCTCCAGCATCGCGGGACGGGACCTGACCGCGTTCTTCGACGGCTGGCTGTACGGCAGGAAGACCCCGCCGATGCCGGGCCATCCGGACTGGCGCAGCGAGACACCCCGCAAGGCCACGGGCGCACAGAGCTCCGCGCGGGCGCCGAAACCCGAGTGACGAGCCGGGCGCGAACATGCCACTATCGACGCGTCGGCACGGCGGCCGGCCGGACGGTCTCCCCCCGGGGAATCTTCCGGCAGGGTCACGCGTTGTGACTGACGTATCGGACTGCTATCGACGTAAGGATCCAATGACCTCCTCTTCTTCCCTTCCCCAGGACGCGCAGGACGCGCAGAGCGCACCGGAAGCCGAATCCGAGAGCCTCACCGAGAGCCTTCGGGCCGACGCCCTGATGGAAGAGGACGTCGCCTGGAGCCACGAGATCGACGGAGACCGGGACGGCGACCAGCTCGACCGTTCCGAGCGCGCGGCCCTGCGCCGTGTGGCGGGTCTCTCCACCGAGCTCGAGGACGTCACCGAGGTCGAGTACCGGCAGCTGCGCCTCGAGCGCGTGGTGCTCGTCGGTGTCTGGACATCGGGGACCGTCCATGACGCGGAGATCTCCCTCGCGGAGCTCGCGGCGCTGGCCGAGACGGCGGGCGCCCAGGTGCTCGACGCAGTGTTCCAGCGGCGCGACAAGCCCGACCCGGCCACCTACATCGGCTCGGGCAAGGCGCTGGAGCTGCGTGACATCGTCCTCGAGTCCGGGGCCGACACCGTCGTCTGCGACGGAGAGCTCAGCCCCGGCCAGCTGATCCATCTGGAAGACGTCGTCAAGGTCAAGGTGGTCGACAGGACCGCCCTGATCCTCGACATCTTCGCCCAGCACGCCAAGTCCCGGGAGGGCAAGGCGCAGGTCTCGCTGGCACAGATGCAGTACATGCTCCCGCGCCTTCGCGGCTGGGGTCAGTCCCTGTCCCGTCAGATGGGCGGCGGCGGTTCCAGCGGCGGCGGCGGCATGGCCACCCGTGGTCCCGGTGAGACCAAGATCGAGACCGACCGGCGGCGGATCCGCGAGAAGATGGCGAAGATGCGCCGGGAGATCGCGGAGATGAAGACCGGCCGCGAGATCAAGCGGCAGGAACGCAAGCGCAACAAGGTGCCTTCGGTGGCGATCGCCGGTTACACCAACGCCGGGAAGTCCTCCCTGCTCAACCGGCTCACCGGCGCGGGCGTCCTCGTGGAGAACGCCCTGTTCGCGACCCTCGACCCGACCGTGCGCCGGGCCGAGACACCGAGCGGCCGGATCTACACCCTGGCCGACACCGTCGGGTTCGTGCGGCACCTGCCCCACCACCTGGTCGAGGCCTTCCGCTCCACGATGGAGGAGGTCGGCGACTCCGACCTGATCCTGCACGTGGTGGACGGCTCCCACCCGGTGCCCGAGGAGCAGCTCGCCGCCGTGCGTCAGGTGATCCGGGAGGTCGGCGCCGTCGACGTACCCGAGGTCGTCGTGATCAACAAGGCGGATGCCGCGGATCCTCTCGTGCTGCAGCGCCTGCTGCGCACCGAGAAGCACGCGATCGCGGTGTCGGCGCGTACCGGTGCGGGCATCGACGAGCTGCTCGCGCTCATCGACGCCGAGCTGCCGCGGCCGTCCGTGGAGATCGAGGCGCTCGTGCCGTACACCCAGGGCGGACTCGTCTCCCGGGTGCACGCCGAGGGCGAGCTGATCTCCGAGGAGCACACCCCGGAGGGCACGCTGCTCAAGGCGCGGGTCCACGAGGAACTCGGCGCGGACCTCGCCGGCTTCGCTCCGGCGGCCCACTGACGCGGTGGGCACACAGGAGGCCGGGCTCCCCTCGCAACGAGGGGGGCCCGGCCTCCTGCACGCGTGTGCCCGGTGTCCGGTGCCAGCGCGCCTGGGGCTCGGCCGGCCGACGCCGTACCGGGCCCCAGGCATGAGGTCCTACTGTCCCGCGTACTTCTTGCTGACGGCCTCGTAGACGCCCTTGGCCTCCTCGCCCAGACGGGGGCCGGCCAGCCAGCCCGCCGCCACCGGGCCGATGGAGGTGTTGGAGACCAGGGCCGGCTTACCGTCCTGGCCCTTCGCGACCCAGCCGCCGCCCGAGGAACCACCGGTCATCGTGCACCCGATGCGGTACATGGTCGGCTGCTGCTCGAACACGGCGAGGCGTCCCGGCTCGTCGGTGCACTGCAGGGCCTTCTGGCCGTCGAACGGCGGGGCCGCCGGATAGCCGGTCGCCGTCATGCTGTCGATCTCGGGGACGGCCGGCGCGTTGAAGTCGACGGGGAGCGCCGAACCGACGGTCTCCTCAAGGGACTTGCCCGTAGAGCCCTTCTCCGGTGCGACCTGCAGGACCGCGAAGTCGTACGGTGCGCCCTGCCCGCCGGTCGCCGCGCCCTGGTTGATCCACTGGTCGGACGTCTGCGCCCACTGGCCCCACCACACGCCGTAAGGGGCGATCTCCTCCTTGGAGGCGCTCTCCAGCTCCGACGTCGACATCCCGCTGTCGTTGTACGACGGGACGAAGGCGATGTTGCGGTACCAGCCGCCGTTCTTGCCCGCGTGCACGCAGTGCCCCGCGGTCCACACCATGTTGGACTTGCCGGGGTGGGCCGGGTCCTGGACGACGGTCGCCGAGCAGACCATCGAACCCTCCGGCCCGTCGAACAGGAGCTTGCCGGACGCCGGTGCGCTGCCGTGGTACGGCGTCTGGAGGCCCGCCGCCTCGACGGGGGCCGGCGTCGGGTCCGTCACGCCCTCGTCGCCGGAGATGTCGTTGTCGACGGGGTTCTCCGGGGGCTTGTCGGCCTCACGCATCCGGTCAGGGTCCCAGAGGTCCTCGATGATCGGGTTGACGTAGTCCTTGGCCTCACGCAGCCACTTGTCCTTGTCCCAGTTCCTCCACTCGCCGTCCCTCCACTTGTCGAGGTCGATCCCGCGCTCCTTGAGACGGTCCTTCAGATCGTCCGGAATCACGACCTTCCCGTCGGAGGACCGGCCGGTGGAACCGCTCGGCTCGCTGATCGCGCCGTCCTCCTCCGGCCCGCAGGCCGAGACGCCGAGCGTGAGGGCGGCGGCGAGGGCGGCTGCCGCGAACACCCGGGGGGTGCGACGAGCGCTCCCCCCGCGGTGTGCGGTTTCGGTCGGGCGCATGCGTCGCATCTGCTGATCCCCCTGGGACTTCGTCACTGACTTCGGTACCGCACCACGGACCCGGGATGCGCGGCACGGCCCTGCGGGCACGTGGCACACACCCCGCGGAGCGGCGGCTCCACCCCGAGTGCGGCCCCTACTATGCCGGTGCCGATGGGGACGGCGCGCGGCAGGTCCACGGTTCCGCCGGCGCAAGGATCTTCCGATTTACCCGTGATCTCCCGGCGTTCGCGTCGTTGGTACGTACGGGGGACACCCGGACCGCGTTCATCGGAGCGGTTTGCCCTCCGGGAGCCGTACCGAGGCGCAACGCAACCGTTACAGCAGGAGGACCGACAGCCGTGGCCGTGACCGAACCAGCTCCGGCGGCACTCTCCCCTGCCCACGAGGGGATTCTCCGGCGTCAGGCGCTGCGCGAGTCGGCGGCCCGCACCTATGCGCGTTCCCTGCCGATCGTGCCGGTGCGCGCGCGGGGCATGACCATCGAGGGCGCGGACGGCCGCCGGTATCTCGACTGCCTGTCAGGGGCGGGCACGCTGGCGCTCGGTCACAACCACCCCGTGGTGCTCGAGGCCATCAGGAAGGTCATCGACTCCGGCGCCCCGCTGCACGTGCTCGATCTCGCCACACCCGTCAAGGACGCCTTCACGACCGAGCTGTTCGCCACGCTTCCCCGGGAGCTGGCGGACAACGCCAGGATCCAGTTCTGCGGCCCGGCGGGCACGGACGCCGTGGAGGCGGCCTTCAAGCTGGTCCGGGCGGCGAGCGGGCGCAGCGAACTCCTCGCGTTCACCGGCGCCTACCACGGGATGACCGCGGGAGCCCTCGCCGCATCGGGTGGTGCCCAGGACGTGCGGGTGACGAGGCTGCCCTTCCCGCAGAGCTACCGCTGCCCCTTCGGAGCGGGCGGGGAGCGCGGCGCGGACCTCGCCGCTCGTTGGACCGAGTACCTCCTGGACGACCCCAAGGGCGGTGTGCCCGCCCCGGCCGCCATGATCCTGGAGCCTGTCCAGGGCGAGGGCGGGGTGAACCCCGCCCCGGACGGCTGGATGCGCCGGATGCGGGAGATCACCCAGAAGCGTTCCATCGCGCTGATCGCGGACGAGGTGCAGACCGGTGTCGGCAGGACCGGCACGTTCTGGGCGGTCGGGCACAGCGGTGTCGTGCCCGACGTGATGGTGCTCTCGAAGGCCATCGGCGGCTCGCTGCCCCTCGCGGTGATCGTCTACCGCTCGGAGCTCGACCTCTGGCAGCCGGGCGCCCACGCCGGCACCTTCCGGGGCAACCAGCTCGCCATGGCGGCCGGTGCCGCGACGCTCGCCTTCGTACGCGAGAACCACCTCGCCGAACGCGCGGCGACGCTGGGGGCGCGCATGCTCGCCAGGCTCCAGGCACTGAGCACGGACCATCCCGGCATCGGCGACGTCCGGGGCAGGGGCCTGATGATCGGGATCGAGCTCGTGGACCCCGAGGCCGAGCCGCTCACCGTCACCGCGGAGAACGGATCCGCCCCGCCGCCCGACCCCGCCCTCGCCGCCGCGGTGCAGCAGGAGTGCCTGAACCGCGGTCTCATCGTCGAACTCGGCGGGCGCCACAGCGCCGTGGTCCGACTGCTCCCTCCGCTCACGCTCACCGACGAACAGGCGACGGCGGTCGTCGACCGCCTCGCCGACGCGCTGACAGCGGCGGAGCGCTCTCCGTACCGCCGGGCCGCTGCCGGGCCGACCCGCTGATCCCGGACCCCTCTCAAGGAAGACCGCCGTGAACCCCACCCCTGCGCCCGAGGCCGACGGCCCCCTCACCAGCCAGCAGCGAGGACATGACCTGCCGGACGGTCCCCTGGCCGTCGAGTCGACGACCGTGCCGCGCCAGAAGGCCGGTCGTCCCCACGGGACCCAGCGCGCCGGGTCGGACACCCCGACGGGCGTCCCCGCGGAGCGCCCCGGCCACACGCGGCAGGACCCGCTCGACCATCCGGACCCGCTCAGGGCCGCGGACTCGGCCGGCGTGGAGAACCTGCTGCGCTGCTGGACCAGGGAGCAGGCCCTGCCCCGGCCGCAGGGCGGCACCCTGCGCGTTCCGCTCCCCGCGAGCGGCACCGCGCTGCTGGTCCCGGTCGCACACTGGTCGGCCACGGGCTGGCACCGCTTCGGGACTCCGGCCCTCGAGAACGCACCCGCAGGCGCCCCCGGCGTAGACGCCGTCACGGTGGCCGCCCTGCTGAGCCGGGAGGGCGAGCGGAACGCGGGGGCCGATCTGGTGGCCAGGGTTGCCGACTCCGTACGGCACACCGCGGCGTTCATCGCGGACCGGCGCGGCAGGCCCACCGACCCGCCCGAGGCCGACCTCTTCCTCGCGGCCGAACAGTCCCTCGTGCTCGGCCATCCCCTGCACCCCACGCCCAAGAGCCGCGAAGGGCTCTCCGAGTCCGAGACGCCGCTCTACTCGCCCGAGCTGCGCGGCTCCTTCCCGCTCCACTGGATGGCCGTGGACCGCTCCGTGCTGGCCAGTGAGTCGTCGTGGACGAGGGCCGGCAGGACCGTCCCCGCGGAGGTGCTCCTCTCCCCCCACGCCGAAGGGCTGCGCCTGCCCGAGGGGACCGCGGCTCTCCCGCTCCACCCGTGGCAGGCCGCGGAGGTCCTGCGCCGCCCCGAGGTCGTGGCACTGTGCGAGAAGGGCCTCCTGCACGACCTCGGCCCGTACGGGGAGCGCTGGCACCCCACCTCGTCCGTCCGCACCGTGTACCGGCCCGGATCCGACCTCATGCTGAAGCTCTCCCTGGGCGTACGCATCACCAACTCCCGCCGGGAGAACCTCCGCAAGGAACTCCACCGCGGAGCCGAGGTCCACCGCCTGCTCCGCACCGGACTGGCCGAGCTGTGGCAGGCCGCACACCCGGGCTTCGACATCGTCCGGGACCCCGCCTGGCTGGCCGTCGACCACCCGGACGGCAGCCCCGTCCCCGGCCTCGACGTGATGCTCCGTCACAACCCCTTCGGACCGGCCGACGACGCGGTGTGCATCGCCGGACTCACCGCCCCCCGCCCGTGGCCCGGCCGTCCCGGCACGCACTCGCGGCTCGCCGACACGGTCTCCTCCCTGGCCGCCCGCACCGGCCGGACGACCGGCGCCGTGTGCGCAGAGTGGTTCCTGCGCTACCTCGACCGCGTGGTCCTCCCTGTCCTCTGGCTCGACGCACACGCCGGCGTCGCCCTGGAGGCGCACCAGCAGAACACGCTCGTCCTCCTCGACCGGGACGGCTGGCCCGTCGGTGGCAGGTACCGCGACAACCAGGGCTACTACTTCCGTGAGTCCCACCGCTCCGCACTCGAACGCCGTCTCCCCGGTATCGGAGCCGTCAGCGACACCTTCGTCTCCGACGCCGTCACCGACGAGCGGCTCGCCTACTACCTCGGCATCAACAACGTCTTCGGGCTGATCGGAGCCTTCGGCGCCCAAGGGCTCGCCCGCGAAGAGCTGCTCCTCGCCGCGTTCCGCCGCTTCCTCGAAGCGGCCGTCCCGCTGGGCTCCTCCCTGCCCGGCTACCTCCTGGAGACGGGGCAGCTGCGCTGCAAGGCGAACCTCCTGACCCGGATGCACGGCCTCGACGAACTGGTCGGGCCGGTCGACACCCAGTCCGTGTACGTCACCATCGCCAACCCCCTGCGCAGTTGAGAGACATGCCCGCCTGACCCATGAGAGGAGAGCGTCACGGTGCATCAAGCAGATGCCCACACCGGGACCGGGGCCGGTGCCGTCCCGTCCGACGCCACCAGCAGCGAGGACACCCTGGAGCTGCGGCTCACCGAGGAGCTCCTCGCCCTGCTCGGTGACGAGCCCGCGGCCCCCGCGGCGACCGACGCCTCCGCTCTCGTGGGCGACCCCGGCGCATGGAGCCCGGTCACTACCTCCGCCGGGGTTCTCCGACTCGTTCCGGTGGAGGCCGCACGGGATCTGCCGATGATCAGCCGCTGGATGAACGACCCCGCGGTCGCCGCCTTCTGGGAGCTGTCCGGACCGGAGTCGGTCACCGGCGCCCACCTCCGCCGCCAGCTCGCAGGGGACGGCCGCAGCGTGCCCTGCCTCGGTGTCCTGGACGGCTCGCCCATGAGCTACTGGGAGATCTACCGGGCGGATCTGGACCCGCTGGCCCGCCACTACCCTTCACGGCCCCACGACATGGGGGTCCACCTCCTCATCGGCGGTGTGGGATTCCGTGGGCGGGGCATCGGCACCGTACTGCTCAGAGCCGTCTCCGACCTCGTGCTCGACAACCGCCCGCTCTGCGGACGTGTCGTCGCCGAGCCGGACCTGCGTAACACCCCGTCCGTGTCCGCCTTCCTGAGCGCCGGCTTCCGCTTCTTCGGGGAAGTGGACCTGCCCGACAAGCGTGCCGCTCTGATGGTCCGTGACCGAGCCCATCGCGATCACCTGTGAACAACTCGCCGCACCACACGTCCTGCTCGAACCCCATCGGTCCCACCCGGAGGAGTCCCCGTGCCGACATATCCTGCGAGCCATCATCCGGCGGAGCCGCACAGGCCGCTCGACACCCCTGAACTCGACCGGACCGTCTGGGAGCGGGCCGCGGCGAGACTCCTCGCCAAGATGCTCGGTGAATTCGCCTACGAGGAGGTCGTCGCCCCCGCGCGCCTCACCGACGACGGTGCGGAGCGGACCGGCTCCTACACCCTGCCCCTCGACGACGGGGCGGCCCTGGTCTTCACCGCCCGGCGAGGTGTCTACGGAAGCTGGCGCGTCGACCCCGGGTCGATCCGTGAGACGACCGCCGGGGGCACCGACGCGGACGGCGCGCCCTTCCGTGACCCGCTGCGATTCCTCGCCCGTGGCCGCCGTCTCCTCGGGCTCGACGGTGCCACCCTCGGCCACCTCATCCGCGAACTCACCGCGACACTCACCGCCGACGTACGGCTCGACCACTCCGCGCTCGGCGTCGCCCGGCTCGCCGAACTTCCCTACGCCGAGCTCGAAGGACACCAGACGGGTCACCCCTGGCTCGTCGCGAACAAGGGCCGCCTCGGGTTCTCCGCCGCCGACGCCGCCCGCTTCACTCCCGAGGCCCGGGCTGCCGCCGCACTTCCCTGGATCGCCGTCAGCACCCGCATAGCGGACTTCCGGGGCGTGGGCCGGGTCGCCGCCTCGGAGGACCTCTACGCCCAGGAACTGGACCCGGCTGTCCGGGAATCCTTCACCGAGATCCTGCGCGGACGGGGGCTCGACCCCACGGGCTTCCTCTTCCTGCCCGTGCACCCGTGGCAGTGGGACGAATGGGTCGTCCCGCTCTTCGCCCCCGCGATCGCGGACGGCGACATCGTGCCGCTGCACACCGACGGTGACCTGCGGCTCCCGCAGCAGTCCATCCGTACCTTCACCAATGTGGGCCGGCCCGACCGGCACACGGTCAAGCTGCCCCTGTCGATCCTCAACACACTCGTCTGGCGGGGCCTGCCCACCGAACGCACGCTCGCCGCCCCGGCGGTCACGGCGTGGGTCCAGGGGCTCTGCGACGGCGATCCGTTCCTCCGGGACACCTGCGGCGTCATCCTGCTCGGAGAGGTCGCCTCGGTGACGGTCGAGCATCCGCTCTACGACCACCTCCCGGAGACGCCGTACCAGTTCAAGGAGATCCTCGGGGCGATCTGGCGGGAGCCCCTCCAGCCGCGACTCGCACCCGGTGAACGTGCCCGTACGCTGGCCTCGCTCCTGCACACGGACCCCGACGGCCGTTCCTTCACCGCCGAGCTGGTCGCCCGTTCCGGTCTGACCCCGGTTGCCTGGCTGACCCGGCTCTTCGCGTCCCTGCTGCCCCCGCTGCTGCACTTCCTGTACCGCTACGGCACGGTGTTCTCCCCGCACGGGGAGAACACCATCGTCGTCTTCGACGAGAACGACGTACCCGTGCGCCTCGCGATCAAGGACTTCGTCGACGACGTGAACGTCAGCGCCAGGCCGCTGCCCGAGCACGACACGATGCCCGAGGACGTCCGCGCCATCCTGCTCACGGAGGATCCGTCCTTCCTCACGCAGTTCATCCACTCCGGGCTCTTCGTGGGTGTCTTCCGCTATCTGTCCCCTCTCTGCGCGGAACAGCTGGACGTGCCGGAGGGTGAATTCTGGTCACTCGTCCGTGCGGAGATCCTGCGCCACCACGCTCGTTTTCCCGAGCTCAAGGACCGCTTCGAGCTCTTCGACATGCTGACGCCGACGATCGAGCGTCTGTGCCTCAACCGCAACCGTCTGCATCTGGACGGCTACCGCGACCGGCCCGAGCGCCCGCATGCCGCAGTCCACGGCGTGGTCCCCAACCCGCTCCACCCCTCCGCGTGAGGCCGGGAGCGATCGATGGTGTCAGTGGGGAGCCGTAGGGTGGACGCGCTATGACGAAGCCATCTCTCCCCGAGCTCCTCCACGCCGCCGTAGCCGCCGTCGGCGGTACGGAACGGCCCGGCCAGGTCTCCATGGCCGAGGCCGTGGCCGAGGCCGTCGACGACAACGCCCATCTGCTCGTCCAGGCCGGCACCGGAACCGGCAAGTCCCTCGGCTACCTGGTCCCGGCGCTGGCACACGGCGAGCGGGTCGTGGTGGCCACGGCGACGCTGGCTCTTCAGCGCCAGCTCGTGGAGCGGGACCTTCCGCGCACGGTCGAGGCGCTGCATCCGCTGCTGCGCCGCAGGCCCCAGTTCGCGATGCTCAAGGGCCGGTCGAACTACCTCTGTCTGCACCGGCTCCACGAGGGGGCACCGCAGGACGAGGAGGAAGGCCTCTTCGACCAGTTCGAGGCGGCGGCGCCGTCCAGCAAGCTCGGCCAGGACCTGCTGCGCCTGCGTGACTGGTCGGACGAGACGGAGACCGGCGACCGGGACGACCTGACGCCGGGTGTCTCGGACCGCGCCTGGGCCCAGATCTCGGTCTCCTCGCGAGAGTGCATCGGTGCCACCAAGTGCGCCTACGGAGCCGAGTGCTTCGCGGAAGCGGCGCGTGAGCGGGCCAAGCTCGCCGACGTCGTCGTGACCAACCACGCTCTCCTCGCGATCGACGCGATCGAGGGCGCCCCGGTGCTCCCCAAGCACGAGGTGCTCATCGTCGACGAGGCCCATGAGCTGGTCTCGCGGGTCACCGGGGTGGCCACCGGTGAGCTCACCCCCGGCCAGGTGAACCGGGCGGTGCGCCGTGCGGCGAAGCTGGTCAACGAGAAGGCGGCCGACGCCCTGCTGACCGCGTCGGAGGGGTTCGAGCGGGTCATGGAGCTGGCGCTCCCGGGACGCCTCGAAGAGGTGCCGGAAGACCTCGGCTACGCACTGATGGCGCTGCGTGATGCCGCGCGCACGGTGATCTCCGCCCTCGGCGGCACCCGGGACAAGTCCGTCCAGGACGAGGACGCGGTGCGCAAACAGGCCATGGCCTCGGTCGAGTCCATCCACGGTGTCGCGGAGCGCATCACGCAGGGCTCCGAGTACGACGTCGTCTGGTATGAGCGCCACGACCGCTTCGGGGCGTCCGTCCGGGTCGCACCGCTCTCTGTGTCCGGGCTGCTGCGGGAGAAGCTGTTCGCCGACCGCTCGGTGGTCCTGACCTCGGCCACGCTCAAGCTCGGCGGCGACTTCAACGGGGTCGGCGCATCGCTGGGACTCGCACCCGAGGGCACGGCCGGCGACGACATCCCGCAGTGGAAGGGCCTCGACGTCGGCTCGCCGTTCGACTATCCGAAGCAGGGCATTCTCTACGTCGCCCGGCACCTGGACACGCCGGGCCGCGAGGGCTCCCGTACGGACATGCTCGACGAGCTCGCCGAACTGGTGGAGGCCGCCGGCGGTCGCACCCTGGGCCTGTTCTCGTCCATGCGGGCGGCACAGGCCGCAGCCGAGGAGATGCGCGGCCGGCAGGACAAGCCGGTCCTGCTGCAGGGTGAGGAGACGCTGGGGGAGCTGATCAAGAATTTCGCCGCTGACCCCGAGACCTGTCTGTTCGGGACGCTGTCCCTCTGGCAGGGCGTCGATGTGCCCGGGCCGAGCTGCCAGCTCGTGGTCATGGACCGGATCCCTTTCCCCCGGCCGGACGACCCGCTGATGAGCGCCCGCCAGAAGGCGGTCGAGGAGGCCGGCGGGAACGGCTTCATGGCGGTGGCAGCGACCCATGCGGCGCTGCTGATGGCACAGGGCGCAGGCCGGCTCGTCCGGGCCATGGGGGACAAGGGCGTGGTCGCGGTGCTCGACCCCCGGCTGGCGAACGCCCGCTACGGGAGCTATCTCCGCGCCTCGCTGCCCGACTTCTGGTACACCACGGACCGGAACCAGGCTCGGCGCTCGCTCGCGGCCATCGACGCGGCGGCCAAGACCGCGCAGTGATCGGGCAGGCGCCCGAGGGGTGGTCCGGACCGGGCCGCCACGACGGGCCGCCATGGCGGGGCGACGGACGCGTCAGAGCCCCGGGATCGGCGCAGAGATCCCGGGGCCCAGTCCGAACCGGCGGAGTCAAACCCGCCGCAGCACCGCCACGACCTTGCCGAGGATCGTCGCCTCGTCACCGGGGATCGGCTGGTAGGCGGAGTTGTGCGGCAGCAGCCATACGTGGCCGTCCTCGCGCTTGAACCGCTTGACCGTGGCCTCGCCGTCCAGCATGGCTGCCACGATGTCGCCGTTCTCCGCGACGGGCTGGCGCCGGACGGTGACCCAGTCCCCGTCCATGATCGCTGCCTCGATCATCGAGTCCCCGACGACCTTCAGCACGAAGAGCTCGCCGTCACCGACGAGCTGGCGGGGGAGCGGGAAGACGTCCTCGACGGACTCCTCGGCGAGGATCGGGCCGCCGGCCGCGATCCGGCCGACCAGGGGCACGTACGAGGCGGCGGGCTTCCCGGTGGTGTCGGTCGGCTGGGTGCTGGGCTGGTCCGAGCCCCTGACCTCGTAGGCGCGTGGACGGTGGGGGTCACGGCGCAGGAAGCCCTTGCGCTCCAGGGCCATCAATTGATGGGCGACGGACGAGGTGCTGGACAGCCCCACCGCCTGGCCGATCTCGCGCATCGACGGCGGGTAGCCCCGCCGTTGCACGGAATCCCGGATCACCTCGATCACGCGCCGCTGCCTGTCCGTGAGCCCCGAGCTGTCCGCCCGGATGCCTGGAGGGCGGCCGGGCAAGGAGCGTGCGGGTCGCGTGGGCTCAGGCCCCTCCGCGTTCATGACTGAGTCATTCATGGCATGCACCGGCTCAAGTCGGCCCTGGGAGCGGTGGTCCTGGGCAGTGATGGTGGCACTGTCTGCGGTGGTGGTCACGTCGGCCCCTCTCGAATGGTCTCCCTGGTTAGGCAACGGTAGTAGCTTTCGAAAGGTTGCGCCAAACACACGTTCGAGTGAAAAACAAATAAAGGGCTGTCGCGGGCTTGCCGAGAGGTGTATGAGCTGGGGTCGTGGACCCGGAATCACGTGGTGGCCGCCAGGGCTCACGCTAGCGTTCCCCCGGCCCGATTCCGCGTCCGGGGGGTCTCTCCTCCGGTCCGCCGCGGGTGTGTCCGCAGGGGCCCGTGCGATCCGCCGTGCAGTGCCCCGCGGCCGCGCCCGTGGCGCGTTTCCCGTACCCTCGTGCCGGGCCGTAGGCTGCCCCCCGGCCCCAGGGGGAGCGCGACACGCGCGGGGGGTGAAGGTGGAGCAAAACCCTAGATGTAGTGGTTGCCCTGCTATCGCCACCCACAAGTAGTGGTCCCCGGTCCTTCGAGCTCCAGTTCATCGCCTATGCTTGGGGCTGTCTTCGAGGGTCCGTGACGGACCCGGAGGGCTATTCAGTCGTGCTGTGAAGGAGGGTTCGGAGATATGCACTGCCCCTTCTGCAGGCACCCCGACAGCCGGGTCGTGGACAGTCGCACGACGGACGACGGGACGTCGATCCGACGACGCCGTCAGTGCCCCGACTGCTCCCGTCGCTTCACGACGGTGGAGACCTGTTCGCTGATGGTGGTCAAGCGCAGCGGCGTGACCGAACCCTTCAGTCGTACCAAGGTCATCTCAGGGGTCCGAAAGGCATGCCAGGGGCGCCCGGTCACCGAGGACGCCCTGGCGAAGCTCGGCCAGCGGGTCGAGGAGGCGGTCCGGGCCACCGGGAGCGCGGAGCTGACGACACACGACGTCGGTCTGGCCATACTCGGCCCCTTGCGGGAACTCGACCTGGTCGCGTACCTGCGTTTCGCTTCGGTGTACCGGGCGTTCAACTCGCTCGAAGACTTCGAGACCGCCATCGCGGAGCTCCGCGAGGAGCGGCCGCCCGCAGAACCATGCGGGAGCGGCGAGACCGTCGAGGTCCCCGCCCCCGCCGCAGTCGCCGCTGATTGATCACCGAGCCGGCCCGCAGGGACTGCGGGGCCGGCGGTGGGCGGCACCAGACCTGTTCCGAGGCGCTGTGCGCGGCGCCCGGAGCATCAGACACACACTGTGCCCTGGGAAGAACTGGGCACTTCAGGGCGTTTTTGCCCACATATGGGAGGCGGCATGACAGAGACGGCGAGCGGCCCGGCACGAGGTTCCCGCACCAAGGGAGCCAAGTCGACTGCGACCAAGCAGGGCCTGCGCATCGAGCGCATCCACACGAATCCCGGCGTGCATCCGTACGACGAGGTCGCGTGGGAGCGCCGGGACGTCGTCATGACCAACTGGCGCGACGGCTCGATCAACTTCGAGCAGCGTGGCGTCGAGTTCCCCGACTTCTGGTCGGTGAACGCGGTCAACATCGTCACCAGCAAGTACTTCCGGGGTGCCGTCGGCACGCCGCAGCGCGAGACCGGTCTGCGGCAGCTGATCGACCGGATCGTGAAGACGTACCGGAAGGCCGGCGAGGACTACAACTACTTCGCTTCCCCCGCCGATGCCGAGATCTTCGAGCACGAGCTGGCGTACGCCCTCCTGCACCAGATCTTCAGCTTCAACTCGCCGGTGTGGTTCAACGTCGGAACGCCTCAGCCGCAGCAGGTCTCGGCCTGCTTCATCCTGGCCGTCGACGACTCCATGGAGTCGATCCTCGAGTGGTACAAGGAAGAGGGCATGATCTTCAAGGGCGGCTCCGGCGCCGGCCTGAACCTGTCCCGCATCCGCTCCTCCAAGGAGCTGCTCTCCTCCGGCGGCAACGCCTCCGGTCCGGTCTCCTTCATGCGCGGTGCCGACGCCTCCGCAGGAACGATCAAGTCCGGTGGCGCCACCCGCCGCGCGGCCAAGATGGTCATCCTCGACGTCGACCACCCCGACATCGAGAACTTCATCGAGACCAAGGTGAAGGAGGAGGAGAAGATCCGCGCCCTTCGTGACGCGGGCTTCGACATGGACCTGGGCGGCGACGACATCACGTCCGTCCAGTACCAGAACGCCAACAACTCGGTCCGTGTGAACGACGAGTTCATGAAGGCCGTCGAGGCCGGCGGCAAGTTCGGCCTGCGTGCCCGCATGACCGGGGACGTCATCGAAGAGGTCGAGGCCAAGTCCCTCTTCCGCAAGATGGCCGAGGCCGCCTGGGCCTGTGCCGACCCCGGCATCCAGTACGACGACACGATCAACAAGTGGCACACCTGCCCGGAGTCCGGCCGCATCAACGGCTCGAACCCCTGCAGTGAGTACATGCACCTGGACAACACCTCGTGCAACCTGGCCTCGCTGAACCTCATGAAGTTCCTCAAGGACGACGGCGAGGGCCACCAGTCCTTCCAGGCCGAGCGCTTCGCCAAGGTCGTCGAGCTGGTCATCACCGCGATGGACATCTCGATCTGCTTCGCGGACTTCCCGACCCAGAAGATCGGCGAGAACACCCGCGCCTACCGTCAGCTGGGCATCGGCTACGCCAACCTGGGCGCGCTGCTCATGGCGACGGGCCACGCGTACGACAGCGACGGCGGCCGCGCGCTCGCCGGCGCCATCACCTCGCTGATGACCGGCACGTCCTACCGGCGTTCCGCCGAGCTGGCCGCGGTCGTCGGCCCGTACGACGGCTACGCCCGTAACGCCGAGCCGCACCAGCGCGTCATGAAGCAGCACTCGGACGCCAACGCCGTGGCCGTGCACGTGGACGACCTGGACTCGCCGGTCTGGGCCGCCGCCACGGAGGCGTGGCAGGACGTGATCCGCCTCGGCGCGAAGAACGGCTTCCGCAACGCCCAGGCCTCGGTCATCGCCCCGACCGGCACCATCGGTCTCGCGATGTCCTGCGACACCACCGGCCTCGAGCCCGACCTCGCCCTGGTCAAGTTCAAGAAGCTCGTCGGCGGCGGCTCGATGCAGATCGTCAACGGCACGGTGCCGCAGGCCCTGCGCCGTCTCGGCTACCAGCCGGAGCAGATCGAGGCGATCGTCGCCCACATCGCCGAGAACGGCAACGTGATCGACGCGCCCGGCCTCAGGACCGAGCACTACGAGGTCTTCGACTGCGCCATGGGCGAGCGTTCCATCTCGGCCATGGGGCACGTCCGGATGATGGCGGCCATCCAGCCGTGGATCTCCGGCGCGCTGTCCAAGACGGTGAACCTGCCGGAGACGGCCACTGTCGAGGACGTCGAGGAGGTCTACTTCGAGGCGTGGAAGATGGGCGTCAAGGCGCTCGCGATCTACCGCGACAACTGCAAGGTCGGCCAGCCCCTCTCCACCAAGAAGTGGGAGGAGAAGAAGGACGAGGTGACCGCGAAGACCGAGGACACCATCCGCGCCGCGGTCGAGAAGGTCGTCGAGTACCGCCCGGTCCGCAAGCGTCTGCCCAAGGGCCGTCCCGGCATCACCACCTCCTTCACGGTGGGCGGCGCCGAGGGTTACATGACCGCCAACTCCTACCCGGACGACGGTCTCGGTGAGGTCTTCCTGAAGATGTCCAAGCAGGGTTCCACCCTCGCGGGCATGATGGACGCCTTCTCCATCGCGGTCTCGGTCGGCCTGCAGTACGGCGTGCCGCTGGAGACCTACGTCTCCAAGTTCACCAACATGCGTTTCGAGCCGGCCGGTATGACGGACGACCCGGACGTGCGGATGGCGCAGTCGATCGTCGACTACATCTTCCGTCGCCTGGCGCTCGACTTCCTGCCGTTCGAGACGCGCTCCGCGCTCGGCATCCACTCCGCCGAGGAGCGTCAGCGTCACCTGGACACCGGTTCGTACGAGCCCGCCTTCGGGGACGACGACCTCGACTCGGAGAGCCTGGCCCAGTCCGCTCCTGTGCTCGTGGAGCCGCTGAAGGCCGTCGCGTCGCCCGAGGTGAGCGCCGCGGAGAAGCCGGCACCCAGGACCGCGCACACCTCGGCCGAACTGGTCGAGATGCAGCTCGGTATCAGCGCGGACGCGCCGCTGTGCTTCTCGTGCGGTACGAAGATGCAGCGCGCCGGGTCCTGCTACATCTGCGAGGGCTGCGGCTCGACCAGCGGGTGCAGCTGACCAAGGGCGGAACCGCGCCGGGCACGTCGTCCGGCGCGGTCCGCGCGGCCGGCTGACCAGCAGCTGACGAAGGGGACCGGCCGGCGGCCGGTCCCCTTCGCCGCGTCCGGGTCCGGGCCCGCGACGCCGTCCCGCCTGTCCGCCGTATCCCCGCCGCACGCCCGGCCGGGCACCGCGGCATCGGTCCGGGCCGGCCTCGGGCACGAAACCGGCTGACAAGGCGCCTCGGCTCCGGGACCGTCGGGCCGGTGACCACAGAACCCCGCCTGTTCCTCCGCACCGTCGTGCCACCGATCGGGACCCATGGGTAAGTGGAGCGCAGGGCCGTCGTCGACGGGCGGGACATCCTGGCCGACGTGTTCGAGGAGGGCCCGGCCGAGGATCCCCGGTGTCTGCTGGGCCCGCAGGCCCCACTGCGGGCGACCTGCACGCCGTGAGGTCCGGCTCGCCGAAGCCGGATGCACCGGAGGCATGCTGCGGCGCCGTCCACGTGACGGGTAGCTGCCCGCGGCCGACCGGAAGCCGCCCGCCATCCGCAGGCGATCCGCCCGTCCAGGAAGCCTCGTCGACCGCGTTCGTCCCCGTGGAGGACCTGGGGGCACTGCGGCCCCGCCGTGTGTCAGCCGGAACCGCTCCCCATCACGGTGGCGAACGAGTCGGGGTCGCCGTCGAACCCGCGGACCACTCCGCGGAACCCCCATGCCCCCGAAGAGTCCCGGACGAATTCGGCGACGACCGCGGCCGTGGCGGAGGCCACCGCGGAGAAGTCGTCCTCGGCCAGATTCGTGTAGCCCTCGCGGATCTGCACGGCCGTGTGTTCTATCTGGCCGAAGGTCTTGCGGCCGTCACGCTGCTGAATGGCGACGCCGACCACCACCCTGGCGTACCTGTCCGACAGCCGGTCCAGTTCGAGCGTCATGACCTCGTCGAAGCCGTACCCCTGTCCCGTCCGGCTGTCGCGGTTCAGCGTGATCGTCCCGTCCGGAGACCTGCTGTCGAAGTGCACGAGGTACACGGGACTGCCGTAGGGCGCGTCCGTCCCGTACGTTGCCGCGATGATGTCGAGGTCGTTGGCGGGTTCGCCGGCGGCGCTCGGGTCCCACTTGACCCTGACTTCGACCTTGTCGATGTCCTTGTTGGGAGTGCTCATCGCACGTGTCTCCTCGCTGCTGGGCCGACAGACCTCCCTCAGATCATGGCCGTAACTTTCCGTGAATCCAACCGTGTTGGATTCGGGCGTCACATTCGGGCCATGGCGGGGACCGGGACCGCGTGATGCCGGTGCCCGTCCCACCGGGTCCGGCCGGAGCGTGACCCGCGCCACGCCGCGCGCCGTACGATGGCGCTGTGCTGGTCAAGTGGATTCGCTGCTCCGTGGTCGACCGTCGCGGTTTCGAGCGGGGGCAGCGGAAGTGGGCGGGGATACTCGGCGAGCCGGGGTTCCTGGGGCAGAGCGGCGGATGGAGCCGGGGGCGGCCGGAAGTCGCCCACGTGTTCGCCTTCTGGGAGAACAGGGTCTTCTACGACTCCTTCATGGCCCGCGGCCACGACCGCCTCGCTGCTTCCCAGTCCGGCACCTACAAGGACATGCGTGTGAAGCTCTTCGAGTACCGCTTCGACGTGAAGACCGGTTTCGAGCCGGATTTCACCGATGCCGACGTCGTCAGGGTGGCGCACAGCCGGGTGTACGAGGACCGGGTCGACCACTTCGCCCTCATGCAGCAGAAGGTGTGGAACCCGGCCATGGCGGGGTCCCCCGGAATGCTGCGCGGAGTCTTCGGGGAAGCTCCGGGGCACGAGTTCCTGGTGCTGTCGATGTGGCAGTCGAGCGCCGAGCGCGGCAAGTACCGGCCCGAGGGTCTCGCACGGCTCTCGGCGCGAGCGGAGACCGAGAGGGACGTCGAGGCGCTCACCGGGGACGTGGTGCAGCTCGAACCCTCGTGGACGGTCTGATCGTCCGCGCCCGGTACCGTCGTCGTTCCCCCTGCGCCCGGTACCGTCGTCGTTCCCCCTGCGCCCGGTACCGTCGTCGTTCCCTTGGTCACATACGCCCGATGGAGCCCGCACGGTTGCTCGATCGGGCCGGACGGCATCTAGGGTCGGTACATGGCACGACCCCAACGCATCGTCCTCGTCCGACACGGTGAATCCGAGGGCAACGCCGACGACACGGTCTACGAACGTGAGCCCGACCACGCGCTCAGGCTCACGGCGAAGGGCCTTCGCCAGGCAGAGGCGACGGGCTCCCGCCTGCGTGAGGCGTTCGGGGACGAGCGCGTCAGCGTCTACATCTCGCCCTACCGGCGCACGCACGAGACGTTCAGGGAGTTCGGCCTCGACCCCGCCAGCGTGCGGGTCAGGGAGGAGCCCCGGCTGCGCGAGCAGGACTGGGGCAACTGGCAGGACCGGGACGACGTCAGGCTCCAGAAGGCATACCGGGACGCGTACGGGCACTTCTTCTACCGCTTCGCGCAGGGCGAGTCCGGGGCCGACGTGTACGACCGGGTCGACGCGTTCCTGGAGAGCCTCCACCGCAGCTTCGAGGCCCCCGACCATCCGCCGAACGTGCTGCTGGTCACCCACGGGCTGACCATGAGGCTCTTCTGCATGCGCTGGTTCCACTGGTCGGTGGCGGAGTTCGAATCACTGTCCAATCCCGGAAACGGCGAATCCAGGACGCTGCTGCTCGGAGAGGACGGCCGCTACACGCTCGACCGGCCCTTCGCGCAGTGGCGCACCCCTGAGCCGTACGGCATCAGCGGATAGAGTGGACAGGGCGATGACCATGACCGCTGATTCCGCTTCCGACCGTTTCCAACGCGCTCTGGCCAGCCTGCGTGGGCTCTCCGTAGGAGATGCCCTCGGCTCCCAGTTCTTCGTCCCGGCCAACTACCCGCTGCTCAAGACCCGGGACCTTCCGCCCGACGACTGGCAGTGGACCGACGACACCGAGATGGCCTGCTCGGTGCTGGCCGTGCTGGCCACGCACGAGCGGATCGACCAGGACGCGCTCGCCCACTCCTTCGCCCGGCACCACGACTTCGACCGGGGATACGGACCCGCGGTGAACCGGCTGCTCCGGCTGGTGCGGGAGGGGGGCGACTGGCGGGAGCTGGCGTCCGCGCTCTTCCAGGGGCAGGGCTCCTGGGGGAACGGGTCGGCGATGCGCATCGCACCGCTGGGCGCCTGGTACGCGCATGACCCGGAACAGGCCACCCACCAGGCAGAGATCTCGTCGTACACCACCCATCAGCACCGCGAGGCCGTCGTGGGGGCCATGGCCGTCGCCGCGGCCGCCGCCCTCGTCGCCGCACCGGGAGGACCGCCGGCACCGGAGGACCTGCTCGACGGGGTCGTCGCCCTCATCCCGCGCAGCGCGGTCGGTGCCGGGCTGCGCAGGGCCCGCGACATGCTCGACTACCGGGACGCGGGGACGGTCGCGGCGGTGCTCGGTAACGGACGCCGTACGAGTGCCCATGACACGGTGCCCTTCGCCCTGTGGTCGGCGGCGCGGAGTCTCGGGGACTTCGAGAAGGCCTTCTGGGTGACGGCGCAGGCGGGCGGCGATGTGGACACCACCTGCGCCATCGTCGGCGGGATCGTCGCCGCGGAACCGGTGGGCGCCCCTCCTTCCGACTGGCTGGCCCGCACGGAGCGACTGCCCGACTGGGTCCCCCTCGCTCCTGGGCGTCGCTGATCCCTGGCCGGGGGGCCTGGGGCCGGGTGAAGGCCCCGGCTCCCCGGCCCTCGGCCGCCACGGTCCCGTTCAGTGTCACGGTCCTGCCACAGCGAGGGCCTCGAACGGTTGAGGCGCCCGGTCGGGACTTACTCTTTCGGCCACGCCGCGCTCATCGATCTTGGTGGGCGTGCGCCTAGAGACTCCGGGGCCGTCGCGCCGCGATGTGGCCGTGCGAGCGGACCCCGGTGGGGGAGGGGTCCCATGTCCGATCAGTCGCCCGATCAGTCGCCTGACACGTCCGTCCGGCCCGAGCTGTCACCTGAGTCCGGCGGCACGGGGGAATCCGTGTCCGGCGCCGGTCTCCCGTCCACTGCCGCGGCGGAGCCGAAGAGCGAAGCGCCGGCCGGGGAACCGGCGCAGGCCTCCGCGCCGCCGGTACCGCCGCAGGCCTCCGCGCCGCCGGTACCGCCGCAGAACGCCGGCCCGGCAGCGTCCGCCGGTCTGCGGACGTCTCCGGTAACGGACGTCTGGCAGAGGCGTGGGCAGAAGCCGCCACCAGGCGTGCTGTCCCGGCTACGGCCCCCGTCCCCGCCCGCAGCCGCGTCGGCGACCCTCTGGTCGGTCCTGGCCACGGCGTTGCTCAGTGCCCTGCTGCTCGCCGACGGTCTGGGGCCCAACCTGCTGATCGTCGCCGTGCCCGCTGCTCTGGGGGCGTACTTCGCCGCGCGCTCGGCAGGGCGTGTGCTGAAGCCCTGGACCGCTTCGTGGGCAGTGGGCGGCTTGGCGCTCCTGGTGATTCCGGCGCTCCGCGAAGCGGGGTGGCCGGTCTTCCTCGCGGTGGTGTCGGCCCTCGCCCTTGGTTCGCTCGCCCTGCACGGGAGCCGCAGCTGGCCCGGTGTGCTGCTCGGATCGCTGGGGCTGTTCCCCTCGGTGGCGGGCGGTGTGCGCTGGGGATGGCGGGGGGTGCGCGCCCGTGCGGGCGACTCCGGGGGCCGTGTGCGCGCCGTGGTGCGCAGCGCAGCGGTGGCGGCCGTGCTCCTCGTCGTCTTCGGCGCGCTCTTCGCCTCCGCGGACGCCGCCTTCGCCGACCTGCTGGGCAGCCTCACCCCTGACGTGTCGATCGGTGACAGCCCCTGGCGCGTCTTCCTCTTCGTTCTGGGAGCGGCCGGCGCTCTCACCGCCGCGTACAGTGCTGCGGCCCCGGTGCGCTGGGACGGCATCACCGTCCGGCCGGGCAAGGCCAGAGAACGGGCGGAGTGGGCGATTCCGCTGATCGTGCTCAACCTGCTGTTCGCGGCCTTCATCGCGCTCCAGCTCGTCGTGCTCCTCGGCGGGTACGACAAGGTCCTGGAGGAGACGGGCCTGCTGCCCGCCGAATACGCCCGCCAGGGCTTCTGGCAGCTGCTGTGGGCCACCGTCCTGACGCTGCTCGTCATCGCGCTCGCCCTGCGCTGGGCTCCGCGAGGAGGGCCACGCGACCGGATCCTGGTGCGGAGTGTCCTCGGCGTCCTGTGTGTGCTTACGCTGGTCGTCGTGGCCTCCGCGCTGCGCCGCATGGACCTCTACGTCCACGCCTTCGGGCTGACCCGTCTGCGGATCTCCGTGGCCGCCGTGGAGCTCTGGCTCGGAGTGGTGCTGATCCTCATCATCGCGGCAGGGATCTTCGGGGCCAGAATGCTTCCGCGTGCCATCGCGGCGAGTGCCGCCGTCGGTGTGATGGCCTTCGGCCTGCTCTCGCCGGACGGAATGATCGCCGAGCAGAACGTCCACCGGTACACCAGTGACAGCACGAGCGGCAAGACGATCGACATCGAGTACCTGAAGGGGCTTTCCGCGGATGCCGTCCCGGCGCTGAACGAACTGCCGGAACCGCTGAGGTCCTGTGTGCTGGAGCACTTCCAGCGAGATCTCGCCCTCGATGACACCCCGTGGTACGCCACCAGTTGGGGAGAGGCCAGGGCCAGGGACATCCTGAAGGCGGCCTCCGTCCAGAACCACGGGACCGAGTGCTACGGCCTCGGGCAGGAGGCCGACGAGCGGGACGGTTTCGAGGAGGAGCCCTCCTACGATCCGTACTGAGCGGTCCCGGACCGGGAGGACGTGCTCGTGTGCTCCACCGCTTCCGGCCCAGGTGGACGAACGCCCCGGAGACCCAGGGCCCTCTGAACGCTTCCGATGCGATGTCATGGGGCGTTCGGGGCGGCCGGTGGTCCGTTCGACCAGTTCGGTTCCTTTGGTTCCTTCGGCCGGTACGGCTCCTTCGGCCGGCTCGGCCGGCTCGGTCGGCTCAGTCGGTTCGGTCGGTTCGGTCGGCTCGGTCGGCTCAGCCGGTTCGGGGAAGCCGTGTCGTTCCGGTGGCCCAGGTGGCGAAGCTCCCCGGCGGCCCGGAGTAGACGGTGACCTTCGGACTGTGCAGCAGGTGCCGGACGGCGTCACTCGCGTCCGGTGATTCCGTCCGGGAGCGCGACGAGCTTGCTGGTGTCGATGTTCGCGTATGCGATGTCATTCCGGATTGTGGGGTGCCAGGGGTTGCTCCTGCTGGCAGGGAGTGGCTCGGGATCAACTTCTCCAGTCGATTGAATTCTCGATGGCAGATAGCGAGACAGGCGCCTGTCTGTGTCTTCGAGCCAAAGGTTGCGGACGCCGACCTGGGTGCAGTCGGATATGTGTGCCTACGCGAATGACCGGACCGGGGTGGCGCCCCGGAAGGTCGTCCGGCCGCAGCGCTGTCCCGCGCCTTCCGAGGCCGCTGTTACCCGGTGCGGCGCGACCGCCGTCGGTCTCCCGGACACGACGAGACGCGGGCCGGAGCGCTGGACGGTGCCCCGGGGTGTTCTTGCCGTCCCCGTCGGCGTACCCTGGCAGGCGCCATGCCGTACGAACCACCCACGCACACCGTCGAGCGCTCACTGCGCGCTACCTCCGGTGCCAGGACCGTCGCCGGTGTCGATGAGGTCGGACGCGGAGCGTGGGCCGGCCCCGTCACCGTCTGTGCGGCTGTCACCGGTCTCCGTAGACCCCCTGAGGGTCTGACCGACTCCAAGCTGATCAGTCCCAGGCGCCGGGCCGAACTCGCCCCGGTGCTCGAAAAGTGGGTCACGGCCTACGGGCTGGGGCACGCCTCACCCTTGGAGATCGACGACCTCGGTATGACCGCGGCGCTCCGCCTCGCGGCT
Organism: Streptomyces sp. NPDC102402; assembly: GCF_044765765.1. NCBI lineage: Bacteria > Bacillati > Actinomycetota > Actinomycetes > Kitasatosporales > Streptomycetaceae > Streptomyces > Streptomyces sp. NPDC102402. The sequence goes on along the minus strand of NZ_JBIWKR010000001.1, from coordinate 364,599 downwards.
GTCAGGGCGCTCGAGGCCCTGCCCGTCCGGCCGGACGCCGTGATCCTCGACGGCAAGCACGACTACCTCGGGCTGCCCTGGAACGTCCGTACCGTGATCAAGGGCGACCAGTCCTGTATCGCCGTGGCCGCGGCCTCGGTGATCGCCAAGGTCCACCGGGACACGGTGATGGCCGAACTGGGCGCGGACACCGGGCAGTACGAAGACTTCGCCTTCGGCGCGAACGCCGGCTATCCGTCACCGGTCCACCGGGCCGCACTGGAGGAACAGGGGCCTACACCTCACCACCGCCTCAGCTGGGCCTACCTCGACGCGCTGCCCAGGTGGCAGCACCTGAAGAAGGTCCGTTTCTCCGCCGAGGCGGCGGCACCGGAAAGCGGGGGCCAGCTCGGCTTCGACTTCTGACCGCCCATGCGCACCCAGCCGCCGACGCGTGCGCGTCGGCCGTGACAGACCACCATTCATGCCTCTCATCCCCGAGGAGCCTCAGATTCCCGAGAGCGCCCAGGGTCCCCGCGTCACTCCGGCCGCCGGCCGCACCGCGCCGACCCCCCGTCCCGTACCCGGCCCGCGTTCCGCGGCCACGCCCCGCCCCGGAAGTCCGGGTCGCGGCCCTGCCCGGCCCACGCCCCCGGCGCCGCGCCCTGGCCCCACATCCACTCCCGTCGCTCCGGCTCCCGCCGGACGGAAGCTGCCGGAAGACCGTTCCGCCGCGCAGCTCCAGCTGATTCCGGCTGCGGCCGGCGGCGCGGTCGACGCTGCCGACGAGGCAGTCGACCTCCTGCTCGACTCCGGGCGGGCACCCGGCGACATCCTGGTGCTCACCACCGGCGAGCAGCACCCCTGGGCCGCTCACGAGCTTTCCTTCGGGGAGGCCGCGTACTGGGCCCAGCACGACGCGGGTGATGACGTGTTCTTCGCCCGCACGGCGAACGCAGGCCGCTGCGCACCGCGTTCCGTGGTCGTCGTCGCGGTCAACGGTGACCTGGACGAGACGGCGGCCCGTGCGCTCTCGGAGGTGCGGACGCGCGCCGGAGAGCTGCTCATCGTGTGCGGTGACCCGCAGAAGGTCAACTCCGCGCTCGGCGCGGGAGTCTGATCCCCGCGCCCGTGGGTCCCGGCCGTCCTCATGGACGGCCGGGACCCACGGGCCGCTTCATCGGGCGGCGCTCCGCCGCAGTGCCTCGGCGGCCCCGCCACCGGTGCGCAGCGGGACGGGGTCGTGCCCCGTGGACGCGTCCGCCAGGTCCGACGGCCTGGACAACAGCGTCGGCATGCGGCCGCCCCTGCCCTCCCCGAGGACCTGCCAGCCGCCACGTGTGAGAGTGATGTACGCGCCGCAGCGGAGGCCGTGCAGAGTGCAGGCATCCCTCAGGCCCCACATCCACGCCCCGTCCTCCTCCGTCCAGCGCTCGTCGCCCTCGCGGCAGTAGAGCAGGACCGCGGTACGCACCGGGGTGCGGCGGCGCAGATCGTGTGGGATCACCCGGCGCAGGTGTGCCAGCAGGGCGTTGCGGAACTCCCAGCCGTCCGCGGCCGCGGTGGCCCGCCGGGCGAACGACGCGCTGGCCGTGAGCCGTTCCTCATGATCGAGGACGGCGACGACCGCGGTGGCCGAAGTCGGCCGGTGCCTTGCGTGGAGGCCGCTGACGACCTCCCGTGGGCTGCGCAGCAGGGGTATGCCGGCCGCGGCCCACTCTGCCGGTTCGAGCATCCTGGCGACGTGGTTGACGGAGCCGGCGGACGCCGACAGTGAAGTGGCTGCGGACGGAGCGAATCCGAAGGTCACGGTCCTCCCTTCGCTACGCGCCCACGGTGCGGGCAGGGTCGAATGAGGGCGCGCCGCGGCACAGCCCTTCCGGGCCCGCGAAAAGACCGTGCGGGGAGCGACTCCAATTCTTCCTGTCGTACCGGCAGGCGGCAACGAGCAATTGGCGCGGCTGACGGTTATCTGACGGAATGACACACATATCCCTGCCCGTTCAGCGGCGAATGAAGCCACTCGTCACGCCTGAACCGCGAGGACCAGCGGAAACACCCCCTCCGCTCCGGCGCGTCGGAGGAGCCGTGCCGCGACCGCCAGTGTCCAGCCGGTGTCGGAGAGATCATCCACGAGCAGGACGGGCCCTCCCGCGGAGGCGAGTGCCTCCGCCAGCGCGGGCTCCACGACGAGCGCCTCGTGCAGCGCCCGCACCCGCTGTGCGCTGTTGGTCTGGGAGATGCGCAGGTCCTCGCTGCCCGGCGCGTAGGAAACCGTCCCCAGCAGAGGCATCCGGCCGACCTCGGCGATACGGCTGCCGAGCGAGCTGACCAACCGCGGCCTCCGCCGTGAGGCGACGGTGACGACTCCGACCGGCCGGGGGGCCGCGCCCGGCGCCCCGGAGGCCCAGCCGCCGGGGCCCTTGGCCCAGTCGGTGATGACCGTGACCACCGCGCCGGAGACGTCGTCGGGTACCGGGGCGTCCGGGGCCTGTGCCGCGAGCAGCGGACGCAGTCTGTTGCCCCAGCCGATGTCCGAGAGCCTGCCGAGCGCCCTGCCGGGGAAGGCCAGCTCACCTGCCGGGATGCGGCCCTTGAGATCGACCCCCACCGCGGAGAGCCCCGTGGGCCACATCTTGCGCGGCTCCACCTCCACCCCCGGCCGGCCGAGCTCACCGCGGGCCCCGTCGAGGGCCGCCGTGGAGACCTTGTCGTCGAACCGGGGGCCGGCACAGTTGTCGCAGCGCCCGCAGGCGGTGGCCTCCTCGTCGTCGAGCTGACGCCGGAGGAACTCCATGCGGCACCCGGTCCCGGAGGCGTAGTCGCGCATGGCCTGCTGTTCGGCGGCCCGTTGGCGCGCGACCCAGGCGTAGCGCTCGGAGTCGTAGGCCCACGGCTCGCCCGTGGAGATCCAGCCGCCCTTGACCCGCTTCACCGCACCGTCGACGTCCAGCACCTTGAGCATCGTCTCCAGGCGGGTGCGGCGCAGGTCCACCAGAGGTTCCATGGCAGGCAGGGACAAAGGCCGTCCGGCCTGGGCGAGGACGTCGAGGGTCCGGCGGACCTGCTCCTCCGGTGGGAAGGCGACGGAGGCGAAGTACTGCCAGATGGCCTCGTCCTCCTTCCCCGGGAGCAGCAGCACCTCGGCGTGCTCGACCCCACGGCCCGCGCGTCCGACCTGCTGGTAGTAGGCGATGGGGGAGGACGGCGACCCCACGTGCACGACGAATCCGAGGTCGGGCTTGTCGAATCCCATGCCGAGCGCGGACGTGGCCACCAGGGCCTTGACGCGGTTGGCCAGGAGATCGTCCTCGGCCTGTTGCCGGTCGGCGTTCTCGGTCCTGCCGGTGTACGAGGTGACCGGGTGTCCGCACTGGCGGAGGTAGGCCGTGATCTCCTCGGCGGCGGCGACCGTGAGCGTGTAGATGATGCCCGAGCCGGGCAGCTCCCCGAGGTGATCACCCAGCCAGGCCAGGCGGTGCGCGGCGTTGGGGAGTCGGAGCACTCCGAGGCTGAGGCTTTCCCGGTCCAGCGGCCCCCTCAGCACCAGCGCGTCCGTGCCCGCTCCCGTACCGAGCTGCTCCGCGACGTCCGCGGTCACGCGGGCGTTGGCGGTGGCCGTCGTGGCGAGCACGGGAACACCCGCCGGCAGGTCGGCGAGCATGGTCCGCAGCCTCCGGTAGTCCGGGCGGAAGTCGTGCCCCCAGTCGGAGATGCAGTGGGCCTCGTCGACCACCAGCAGGCCCGTCGCCGCGGCGAGGCGCGGCAGCACCTGGTCGCGGAAATCGGGGTTGTTGAGCCGCTCGGGACTGACCAGCAGCACATCCACCTCGCCCGCCGCCACCTCGGCCTGGACCGTCTCCCACTCCTCGGTGTTGGAGGAGTTGATCGTGCGGGCGCTGATGCCGGCCCTGGCCGCGGCCGCCACCTGGTTGCGCATCAGGGCGAGCAGGGGCGAGACGATCACCGTCGGCCCGCTGCCCCGGGCGCGCAACAGCGACGTGGCGACGAAGTACACCGCGGACTTGCCCCACCCCGTCCGCTGCACCACCAGGGCTCTGCGCTTGTCGGCGACGAGGGCCTCGATGGCCCGCCACTGGTCCTCGCGCAGCCGGGCGGTGCCGGTGGCGTCCCCGACCAGACGGGCGAGTACGGAATCGGCCGAGGCCCTGAGCTCTGCGCGGTCTGCGTTGGTCATGCCCCCATGCAACCCGATGCCCACGACAAACCGCGAACGGTGGTCCGGCCCCTGTGGACAACTTATCCACAGGGGGTCGCGGAAATCCGGTCCCCGCGGGACGGTCATGCCATGAACAAGCACGACGAAACCACCGGACCGTCGGACGCGCAGCAGATCACCCTCCGCGGTCCCGCAGAACTCGCCGACGCCCTTCCGTACCTGATGGGTTTCCATCCGAACGACAGCGTGGTCATGGTCGCCCTGCACGGCGGTCGAGGCCGCTTCGGAGGCCGGCTCAGGCTGGGCATTCCGCCGGAGCCGGAGGAGTGGGGGCCCGTGGCCGACCAGCTCGCGCGGAGCCTGATCGAGGGGAGCGAGAGGCGTGACTCCCGCCCCGACGCGATCGTCGTCTTCCTCTGCCAGGATCCCGCCGAGGGGGAGAGCGCCCCGCAGGCCATGGAGCGGCTGAGGCCGCTCGCGCAGAGTCTGCGCACGGCCTGCGGCGCGCTCGACGTTCCCGTGCTCGAAGTGCTCTGCATTTCCGACGGCCGCTACTGGTCCTACTGCTGTCCCGACGACCGCTGCTGCCCGGCAGAAGGGAATCCGCTCGCGCTCCCGGGCACGACGGTGATGGCGGCCGCCGCCGCGTTCGCCGGTATCCAGGTGCGCGGATCGCTGAAGGACATGGAGGTGCGGCTCACGCCGTGGGACTCCGCGGCGGCTCAGGAGCAGGAGCGGGCTCTCGATTCGGCGGGTGCCGTGCTGGTGTCGAGGATCCTGGACACCGACGGGCGACGTGAGGTGGCGAGGGAGACGCTGGTGCTCGCTCGTGACCTCATGGAACGCCTGGGGAGTGTCCCGGCCGAAGGCCGGTCCGTGACCGACGGTGGTGACGACAGCCTGATCACGTCGGAGGAGGCTGCCGCGGTGATTCTCGGTCTCCAGGACCGTGAGACCAGGGACCGGGTCGCAGAGTGGATGGAGGGCCGCGAGGCGGACTCCGCGCTCAGGCTCTGGCGTGCGCTCGCGCGCCGGTGTGTCGGCCCGTACGTGGAACACTCGGCGGCACCGCTCACGCTGGCAGGCTGGGTCTCGTGGTCCACCGGTGACGAGGCGGGCGCCAGGGTGGCGCTGGGGCTAGCCCTGCGGGCCGACCCCGACTACACGTTCGCCCAACTTCTGCACCAGGCCTGCAACCAAGGGCTGGACCCGGAAACGCTGCGCCGCTGTCTCCGGGGGGAGCGCGTCCTGCGCGATCGCCATGGCAGTGACAGCCCACCTCGGGAGCGCGCCGACGACAGTCCGTCACCGCGACATCGAAGCGGCAGCCCTGCCCAGGAGCGTGGCGGGCGGCGCGTGGAGGGACGGCCCGGGCGGCGGCCCGCGCGGACCCCGGCCGGGAAGCGGGGACGGAAGGCGGCGCCTCGGGTGGCCCGGAGCTCCGTTGCCCGTTCCGGGCCGACCGCGAGCCGGGGTGGCGTCCGTGAGACCGGGCGGCTCGGTCACCGCGGCGCGAGGAGCCGCGACTGACTGCCCGGGGCGCCCCGGGCGAGGCAGGCCCGGCCGCGGTCAGCGGCCGGAGCGGATCGGGAGCGGTCGGAACACGTAAAGGGTGTTGCGAAGGGAGTGTTTATCGTCAGGAAGACGACTATGATTTCGGCATGCCGCCCTACGACCCGTCGACCTTCCCGCCCTTCGCTGTCACCGTCGACCTGGTCGTACTCACGGTGCGACGCCATGCGCTCTGCGCGCTGGTGGTCCGCCGTGGTGAATCGCCCTTCCAGGGGCGCTGGGCACTACCTGGCGGATTCGTCAGGACGGACGAGGACCTCGGTGCGGCGGCTGCGCGTGAACTCGTCGAGGAGACGGGGCTCTGCGCACATGATCCGGCTGTCCCCGCTGCCGGGAACGGGGCGCACCTCGAGCAACTGGCCACCTACGGCGACCCCGGGCGGGACCCTCGGATGAGGGTGGTCAGCGTCGCGCACCTCGCACTGGCGCCCGACCTCCCCGCCCCGCGTGCGGGCGGTGACGCGAACAGCGCACGCTGGGCATCCGTCGAGGACCTGCTCGGTCCGGGGGGTGGCTTCGGCCGTGAGGGTGAGCAGTCGGCGCCGCTGGCCTTCGATCACGCGAAGATCCTCGACGACGGAGTGGAGCGGGCCCGGTCGAAGATCGAGTACTCCTCGCTGGCCACGGCGTTCTGTCCGCCCGAGTTCACGGTCGGAGAGCTGCGCAGGGTGTACGAGGCGGTGTGGGGTGTGGTCCTGGACCCCCGGAACTTCCACCGCAAGGTCACGGGAACACCAGGCTTCCTGGTGCCGTCCGGAGGGACGACCACGCGGCAGGGAGGGCGCCCCGCGCAACTGTTCCGTGCCGGTGCGGCGACGGTGCTGAACCCTCCGATGCTGAGGCCGGAAGTCTGAGCGGGTACCGACCCACAGCTTCGCGCCGGGCGACGCTGCGGAACGCCCACAGAAGCATCGGTGCGCCAAAAGTCCGAAATGTCGCGTTATCTTGCTGGGGTACCCCACCCTGCCGCTGAGCGGTCTCACCCTCCGCGAGAGAAGCGATGCTCCAGGCCATCGGACTCACCAGTGCCCCCCGCCGCGACCGTCCTCCCGTCGTGGACGACCTGACCTTCGAAGCCCCGCCCGGCAGTGTCACCGCGCTGCTCGGCGCTCCCGGCTCCGGCAAGACCACCGCCCTGCGCCTGATGCTCGAGCTGGAAGCGGGGAGGGGCGTCACCTACTTCAAAGGCCGGCCGCTGCATCGCATCGGTCATCCTGCGCGCGAGGTGGGGGTGCTGCTCGGGGATGTCCCGGGGCATCCCGCGCGCACCGCCCGCGGTCAGCTCCGCATGCTCTGTGCCGCGGCCGGGGTGCCGGCTTCGCGAGCCGACGAACTGCTCGAGGTCGTCGGTCTCGCGGGCCTGGGGGACCAGCGCATCGGAACCCTCTCGGCCGGGATGGACCGGCGGCTCGGCCTCGCCTCGGTGCTGCTCGGCGATCCCCACACGCTCGTCCTCGACGAGCCCACCGGCGGCCTCTCCCCGCGCGAGAGGAGCTGGCTCCACGGGCTGCTCCGCGCGCACGCGGCTGAAGGCGGCACGGTTCTGCACACGACCGGTGACCCCAAGGAGGCCGCCCGCGCGGCCGACCGGGTGGTCACCATCGACCACGGGCGCCTCGTGGCCGACCAGGACGTCGCCGATTTCTCCCGTACGCGGCTGAGGCCCCGAGTCGCTGTGCGGACCCCGCACGCGGCCCGGCTGGCCGCCGTGATGAGCCGCGAGGCCCGCACCGCCCAGCGCTCCGTCGAAGTGGTGGCCGAGGGGGGGAGCCGGCTCTCCGTGTACGGCAGCAGCTGCGCGGAGGTCGGGGACGCGGCGTACCGGCACGGCGTTCCCGTCCACGAACTCGCCGACGAGACGGGCGACGCGGGCCCCGTCGCCGTACCGGTCGGTGGCCGTGGCGGCGAACCGGCGAGAATCGTTCTGCCGGGGCCTGCGTCGACCGTGGCGATCTCGCGACTCCCGCCTCCGATCCCCGTACGTCCGGCCCGCGGCCCGCTCCGGCCTCTGCGGTACGAACTGCGCCGCTTCTTCGGCGTCAGGACCGCCGCCCTGATCCTGGCGGCGGTCCTGGTCGTGTCGGCCGGCCTCTCCGTGCTGCTGGCCCGTTCCGGCGGAACACCCCTCCCCGATCTCCTGGTCGCCTGGCCGGACCTGCTGCCGCTGCCTCCCGCCGCGTTCGCCGCCGGAGTGCTGGGCGCCCTCGCCTTCGGTGACGAGTTCCGATACCCGGCGCTCGCGGCGGGGCGGGGGACGGTTCCGCGCCGTCTCGGTCTCCTGCTGGCCAAACTGGCGGTCTCCGGGGGAGTCGCACTGCTGCTGGCCGTGCTCTCGGTGTTGGCGAACGCCGAAGCCCTGCGCCTCGTGTACGGCGGCGGCCTGGTGGCCGTCCCGGACAACGCGCCTCAGCTCGCCGCCAGTTGGGCAGGGCTGTCGGTCGGGTGCGCCTGGGCGGGACTCCTGGGGGCCGGTGTGTTCCGGCTGACCGGTGCGGGAGTCGCGGCGGTGCTGGCGGTTCCGGTCCTCGTCGTACCGCTCATGCAGAAGCTCCTCGCCGGCCCGTCCGCTCGTTCGATCACCGGACTGCCGGGCCGGCTGCGTGAACTCGGCTGGCTGCAGTGGCCGTACGAGGCCGACCGGTGGGCCATGGCGGCCGTGAGGGTCGTGGCTCAACCCGTGGGGCTGGCGCTTTCCTTGTCGTTGTCCACCTTGATCTGCGCGTATGTGTTCACCAGCCTGCGAGGGAGGGCTCGTTGGTGACCGGATCGCCCAGGCCGGGCCACCCTCTGGGAGTAACTCTCCTGAAAGGGTGTGATTTCTGCCGATAACGCGTCAATTGAGAGGTGGGTGCCGATCACCCTTTCGTGTGCTTTTCAGCAAAGACCTCAAGGGCTGGGCGAGCCGCGCCGAAAAAGGATGCGTGAGTACCCTTGCGCACACCATGATGACCGCCGCCCGCTCCGCCGACTCCGGCCTCGCCGGCCCGGGCGAACTCGATCGCTACCCCTATACGGAGTCGCCGGCCGGCGAGCGTGCCGCGCTCCGTCCCTGGGGTGGTGGCGACTCCGACCTCGGGCGGGCGAGCCGGCGCGGCACGGCCAGTCGGGGCCGTGGACTTCACGGCCAACTGGTCCAGCAACTCGGCCAGATGATCGTTTCCGGTGACCTCGGGGCCGACCGGCCGCTCGTGCCTGAGGAGATCGGTCAGCGATTCGAGGTCTCCCGTACCGTCGTGAGGGAGTCCTTGCGCGTTCTTGAGGCCAAGGGCCTTGTCAGTGCCCGGCCCAACGTGGGCACGAGGGTCCGTCCGGTGAGTGACTGGAATCTGCTGGACCCCGACATCATCGAATGGCGCGCCTTCGGCCCGCAGCGTGATGACCAGCGTCGTGAGCTGGAGGACCTCCGGTGGACCATTGAGCCGCTGGCCGCCCGCCTGGCCGCCGGTCATGGGCGCGAGGACATCCAGCAGCGTCTCGGCGACATGATCGAGATCATGGGACACGCGATGGGGCAGGGGGACGCCATCACGTTCTCCAGGGCGGACGCGGAGTTCCACGCCCTGTTGATCCAGGCGGCGGGCAACCGAATGCTCGAGCACCTCTCCGGGATCGTGTCGGCGGCACTGCATGTCTCCGGCGGCCCCGTCACCGGCTGTGACCGGCCGGCGGAGGCGTCGCTCGGTCACCATGCGCGGATCGCCGAGGCTCTCGCGTCGGGTGACTCCGCGGGAGCCGAAGCCGCCATGCGGCAGCTTCTGGTGGGTCATACCGACTCGGACCGAGTGGTTCCCGCGCCCCGAGAGCACTGAGCGAGGCCGACCGGGGTACGCGGACCGTGTGCCGCCGGGCCCGAGTGGTTCGGCGGCGCGTTTGTACGGACAGGTGACCTCTGGTTCTGTTTGTCGCGAATGAGGTGTGACTGGGGCCACGCGAATTGGGCGTAACACTCCTCGAAACAGTGCGATGACCTAAGAGGTGACCGTCGCGGAAGGAATACAGCAGCCATGAAGTGCGCTGTGCAGTTCTGAGGCCAAACCCGCGCCGTCGGCGACATCCCCAGCCGACGGTCGTCGGTTCCAGCTCTCTCCAGGGCCGGGCCGGAAGCCGTTTCCATCGTTCCGAGAGGTTGTTCGTGTCGGCCAGCACATCCCGTACGCTCCCGCCGGAGATCGCCGAGTCCGAGTCTGTGATGGCGCTCATCGAGCGGGGAAAGGCTGATGGGCAGATCGCCGGCGATGACGTGCGTCGGGCCTTCGAGGCTGACCAGATTCCGCCAACCCAGTGGAAGAACGTTCTGCGCAGCCTCAACCAGATCCTCGAGGAAGAGGGTGTGACGCTGATGGTCAGTGCCGCGGAGTCGCCTAAGCGCGCCCGCAAGAGCGTCGCAGCGAAGAGCCCGGTCAAGCGCACCGCCACCAAGACAGTCACGGCCAAGACGGCTGTGACGAGGACCGTCGCGGCATCTGCCGCCCCGGCGGCCGAGAGCGCGGACGCGACGGCCGACGACGCCGTTGCCGCTCCTGCGAAGAAGACGGCAGCCAAGAAGACGGTTGCCAAGAAGACCGCCGCGAAGAAGACGGTCGCCAAGAAGACCGCCGCGAAGAAGTCCGGCAAGCAGGACGACGAACTGCTCGACGGCGACGAGCCGGCCGAGGAAGTCAAGGCCGGCAAGGGTGAGGAAGAGGAGGGCGAGGGCGAGAACAAGGGCTTCGTCCTCTCCGACGACGACGAGGACGACGCACCTGCACAGCAGGTCGCCGTCGCCGGCGCCACGGCCGACCCGGTCAAGGACTACCTGAAGCAGATCGGCAAGGTCCCCCTCCTCAACGCCGAGCAGGAGGTCGAGCTCGCCAAGCGCATCGAGGCCGGCCTCTTCGCCGAGGACAAGCTCGCCAACTCCGACAAGCTCGCACCGAAGCTGAAGCGCGAGCTGGAGATCATCGCCGAGGACGGCCGCCGGGCCAAGAACCACCTGCTGGAGGCCAACCTCCGTCTCGTGGTCTCGCTGGCCAAGCGCTACACCGGTCGCGGCATGCTCTTCCTGGACCTCATCCAGGAGGGCAACCTCGGTCTGATCCGAGCGGTGGAGAAGTTCGACTACACCAAGGGCTACAAGTTCTCCACGTACGCCACGTGGTGGATCCGTCAGGCCATCACCCGGGCCATGGCCGACCAGGCCCGCACCATCCGTATCCCGGTGCACATGGTCGAGGTCATCAACAAGCTCGCGCGGGTGCAGCGCCAGATGCTCCAGGACCTGGGCCGTGAGCCCACCCCGGAGGAGCTGGCCAAGGAACTCGACATGACCCCCGAGAAGGTCATCGAGGTCCAGAAGTACGGCCGCGAGCCGATTTCTCTCCACACCCCGCTGGGTGAGGACGGCGACAGCGAGTTCGGAGACCTGATCGAGGACTCCGAGGCCGTCGTTCCTGCGGACGCGGTGAGCTTCACGCTGCTCCAGGAGCAGCTGCACTCGGTGCTCGACACGCTCTCCGAGCGTGAGGCGGGCGTGGTCTCGATGCGCTTCGGTCTCACCGACGGCCAGCCGAAGACGCTGGACGAGATCGGCAAGGTCTACGGAGTGACGCGCGAGCGCATCCGCCAGATCGAGTCCAAGACCATGTCGAAGCTGCGCCACCCGTCGCGCTCGCAGGTGCTGCGCGACTACCTCGACTAGACCGGGGACGAGCGTGGGCCGGGCCCGGAACCTGAAGAGGTTCCGGGCCCGGCCCACGTCCGCATGCGGTGGGCGATGCGGCGGATGACGCTGAGTGGGCACTGTTCACCTCGGCGTCAGGAGCTCCCATGCCCCGCGTTCCCGTCCGCGCTCTCCCCGCTGCCCTCACCCTGGCGCTCGCCACGGCAGTGATACCCCTCGGTCCCTCGGCGTCGGCCGCAGCGGACAGCATCATCGTCGGAGGGAAACCGGTGTCCGTCGCGGACAGTCCGTGGGCCGTCGCCCTGTCGAGCCGTGACCGGTTCGGAGGAACACGCGCGGGCCAGTTCTGCGGCGGAGTGGCGATCGCCCCCACCAAGGTCCTGACAGCCGCGCACTGCCTGAGGGAGGACGTCCTGGGGGCCGCCGTCCCGGAGATCCGGGACCTCCGGATCATCGCCGGTCGGGATGAGCTGAGCGGGCCGGGTGGTCAGGAGGTCCCCGTGCGGTCGGTGTGGGTCAATCCGGGCTACGACCCGCACACGAACGCCGCCGACCTGGCTGTCCTCACCCTGGTCCGGGCGCTGCCGAAGGGGAGCGTGATCCCGATGGCCGGAACCGGAAGCGCGGCGTACGAGCCGGGTACCGCGGCGAAGGTGTACGGCTGGGGCGACACCACCGGATACGGCGCCTATGCCTCCGGGCTGCGTGCCGCCTCCGTGCGGGTGCTGCCGGACAGCGACTGCCGCCGGGCGTACCCCGGCGGCACACAGGGCGCGTACGACGCCTCGTCGATGCTCTGCGCCGGTGACAGCGCGGGTGGGCGGGATGCCTGCCAGGGGGACAGCGGAGGCCCGCTGGTGGCCCGTGGGCGCCTTGTCGGGCTCGTCTCCTGGGGCAGCGGCTGCGGGAGCCCTGGCAGCCCCGGTGTGTACACACGCGTGTCAGCGGCGATCGGGTGGATGGCCGCCGGCAGCTGAGCTCCGGCATCACGTCGCGACGTATGAGAACGGGCGGCTCTCCCTGTGGGGGAGGCCGCCCGTCGGCCGGTCCTGGACCGTGCCCTTGGCTCGTCGTGGATGCGAGGTGTCAGTGTTGTTCCTCGTCGGCGGCACTGGCCTGCACGGCAGTGAGCCGATCTGTCTCATCCTGTATTTCCGCGGCGATCTTCTTGAGTTCCGGCTCGAACTTGCGCCCGTGGTGGGCACAGAAGAGCAGTTCACCGCCGCTGATGAGGACGACGCGCAGATAAGCCTGGGCGCCGCAACGGTCACAGCGGTCTGCTGCGGTCAGCGGGCTCGCGGGGGTCAGAACAGTAGTCACGTCGCCTCTTCTCTAGCTCGACGAGCTGTCGTACCAGGGTCAACATCCAACCAGGCCGAAAACGTTCCCGCTCGTGGCATTTCTTCGAAACTTCTTCTCAGGGTGGCTGTCTGTTGCCGTTTGGCGGCGAATGTGCCGTATTGCGTAGCGCTACGGTTTCGCGTTGCTTGTGTGGGCCGGTCCCCCGGCTGGGTTGCCGGTTGTTCATGAGGACGTGCCCGGAGCCTAAATGGTTCATGCCTCGAAGGGAACGTGATGTGCGCGTCACTCCCACGAGTGATCGAACGTGTATGCGAGGCTGGACTACCATAATGATTCCCCCTGGGTGGCGTTACAACCGCTCTACCAGGCCTCGGTAGGCTCTCAGCGGCTACCGAGGCCGAGCCCGTTACCCACTGGGCCCCAAATGAAATTCAGCGAGGAGCGAACCGCGTGACCGCCGATTCCGTGCCGTCCACTGCGCTGCTGACCGGAGCAGGCGGCGCAGACAGGGACAGCTCCAACTACACCGCGCGGCACCTTCTCGTCCTCGAAGGGCTCGAAGCGGTTCGTAAGCGCCCCGGAATGTACATCGGGTCCACCGACAGCCGCGGACTCATGCACTGCCTCTGGGAGATCATCGACAACTCCGTCGACGAGGCTCTCGGGGGGTACTGCGACTCCATCGAGGTCATCCTCCACGACGACACCTCCGTCGAGGTCCGCGACAACGGCCGGGGCATCCCGGTCGACGTGGAGCCCAAGACCGGGCTCTCCGGCATCGAGGTCGTCATGACCAAACTGCATGCCGGCGGAAAGTTCGGCGGCGGGTCCTACGCCGCGTCGGGCGGTCTGCACGGCGTCGGCGCCTCGGTCGTGAACGCGCTCTCGGCCCGGCTGGACGTCGAGGTGGACCGCAACAGCGCGACCCACTCCATCAGTTTCCGGCGCGGTGTGCCGGGCATGTTCACCGAGCAGGGTCCGGACAGCCCCTTCGACCCCGCCAACGGCCTCCGCAAGGGCAAGCGGGTCCCCAAGACGCGTACGGGTACCCGGGTGCGGTACTGGGCGGACCGGCAGATCTTCCTCAAGGACGCGAAGCTCAACCTGGAGACGCTGTACCAGCGGGCACGCCAGACGGCGTTCCTCGTGCCCGGTCTGACCATCGTCGTGCGTGACGAGCGAGGCATCGACGGCGAGGGCAAGACCGAGGAGACCTTCCGCTTCGACGGCGGAATCAGCGAGTTCTGCGAGTACCTGGCGCAGGACAAGGCCGTCTGCGACGTCCAGCGCCTGACCGGGACGGGAACGTTCAAGGAGACCGTGCCGGTCCTCGACGACCGCGGGCACATGACGGCGACCGAGGTCACCCGCGAGCTGGGCGTCGACATCGCCCTGCGCTGGGGTACCGGCTACGACACCAATCTCAAGTCCTTCGTCAACATCATCGCCACCCCCAAGGGCGGCACCCACGTCTCCGGGTTCGAGCGCTCGCTCACGAAGACGGTGAACGAGGTCCTGCGGTCCGCCAAGCTGCTCCGCGTCGCCGAGGACGACATCGTCAAGGACGACGCGCTGGAAGGTCTGACCGCGGTCGTCACCGTGCGGCTCGCGGAGCCGCAGTTCGAAGGGCAGACCAAGGAGGTGCTGGGCACCTCCGCGGCCAACAGGATCGTCGCCAACGTGGTGGCCAAGGAGCTCAAGGCCTTCCTGACGTCTACGAAGCGTGATGCCAAGGCCCAGGCCAGGGCGGTGCTGGACAAGGCGGTGGCCGCGGCCCGCACCCGCATCGCCGCACGTCAGCACAAGGACGCGCAGCGCCGTAAGACAGCGCTCGAGTCCTCCTCGTTGCCCGCGAAGCTCGCCGACTGCCGGAGCGACGACGTGGAGCGGAGCGAGCTCTTCATCGTGGAGGGCGACTCGGCCCTCGGTACCGCGAAGCTGGCCCGGAACAGCGAGTTCCAGGCTCTGCTGCCGATCCGTGGAAAGATCCTCAACGTTCAGAAGTCGTCCGTCTCGGACATGCTCAAGAACGCCGAGTGCGGCGCCATCATCCAGGTCATAGGAGCGGGCTCCGGGCGCACCTTCGACATCGACGCGGCGCGGTACGGCAAGGTCATCATGATGACGGACGCCGATGTCGACGGTTCGCACATCCGGACCCTGCTGCTCACGCTCTTCCAGCGGTACATGCGTCCGATGGTCGAGGCGGGACGCGTCTTCGCGGCTGTGCCCCCGCTGCACCGGATCGAGCTCGTCCAGCCCAAGAAGGGTCAGGACAAGTACATCTACACCTACTCCGACAACGAACTCCGTCAGACCCTGCTGGAGCTTCAGCGGAAGAACGTCCGCTTCAAGGACTCGATCCAGCGCTACAAGGGCCTCGGGGAGATGGACGCGGACCAGCTGGCGGAGACCACGATGGACCCGCGCCACCGCACCCTGCGGCGGATCAACATCGGCGACCTGGAATCCTCCGAGCAGGTATTCGATCTGCTGATGGGCAACGAGGTCGCTCCCCGCAAGGAGTTCATCACCAGCTCGGCGGCCACCCTGGACCGCTCGCGCATCGACGTCTGAGGTCTCTCCACCCGTGGGTGGAGAGGTTTTCTCCACCCACGGTCAGCCCGTGAGCCGATCCCTTGATCCCTCTGTCTCCGTAGCGTCGAGGACATCGAATCTTCTCGCCCTCGGAGGCTGCCATGTCAGAGCTTTTCGACGTTCTGGTGATCGTCGCGGTTGTCGCACTCGTGGCCGCGCGTCAGTTCTCGGCCCAGCGGGTCGGCGACCGGAAGCGGTGGTGGGTGCTCCCCGTGATCCTTTCCATCGTCGCTCTGCGCAGTGACGGAGTCCTCGATCCCCGTCACGAGACCCTGTCGGCGGCGATGCTGGGCGCGGGACTCGTCCTGGGCCTGGTCACCGGGGCCGGATGGGGATGGACCGCCCGGCTGTGGCAGGAGTCCGACGAATCCGTCTGGAGCCGGGGCACCAGGGCCACCCTCTTCGTATGGGCCGGAGGGATCGCGCTGCGCGTCGCACTGGTGCTGGCGGCCGTGGTGCTCGGCATTCACCAGGGGACGTCGGCCCTGCTGATATCGCTCGCGGCGATGCTGTTCGCGCGCAGTGGCGTGCTGGCCGTGCGGGCCAGGAGCGTACGCGAGCGGCACGATGCCGCCGCGGGCTTCCACGCCGGCGAGGTGCCGTCGGCGGCCATGGCGAAGGGTGGGGCGTGAACCGCGGTACATGGACGAGCTGGCCTTCCAGGGAGGCTCTCACCCGAGCGCCCCACAGCCGGTCCAGAACCCTGATCGGGCGGTTCGTGTGGAGTGCGGTGTTCGCCGGCCTCTTCTGGAACGCCTTCGGGGACGGGAGGTTCGCCCTGTGGCAGGTCGCGGTGGGGCTGGCGGTGACCGCGGGCTGCGTGGCGGCTGCCAGAGCGTTCTTCCGCACCACCAGGGAGCACCGGCTGGGGCCGTCCCTCGGGTTGCTGGTGCTGCTGACCGTGGTGGCGTTCGGGGCTCTGGAGGCAGGGGCCGGAGCACTGGCGGTCGTGCTGTGGTGCGGATGCGCCGTGGTCGCGCTGGAACGGCTGCCGTTGTTCGCCGCGGTTCCCCTCACAGCCGTGACGCTCCTCGCCTACGCCGTCGTCAAGGAGGACGGCTGGCTGACGACAGTGATCACCACGGGAAGCCTGTGTCTGGGCGGATACGTGCTGCGGCTGGATGCCGAGGCCCGCGGCACCTCCCGCCGGCTCCTCGCTCAGGAGAGGGCCGCACGGGAGGCTGAAGCCGGTGCGGCCGCGCTGGCGGAGAGGTCAAGGATCGCCCGCGAGATCCATGACGTACTCGCCCACAGTCTCTCCGCCCAGCTGGTTCACCTGGAGGCGGCCCGGCTGCTGATCGAACGGGAGCCTTCGGCGGAGTTCCGCGACCAGGTGCTGGAGAGGGTGGTGGCGGCACGCTCCATGGCGCGTGAGGGCCTCGCCGAGACGAGGCAGGCGCTTTCCGCGCTGCGAGGGGAGATGACTCCGGTGGAGGACTTCCTGCGGCAGCTGGTGGCCGGCGAGCGCGCCGAGGTGTCCGTGGTGGGGGAACGGCGGGAACTGACCGCGGAGGCGTCGCAGACGGTGCGCAGAGTGGCGCAGGAGGCACTGACCAACACCCGGAAGCACGCTCCAGGGGCAGTCGTCTCGATCCGGCTGGAGTACCAGCAGGATCTGGTGGCCCTGCGGATACGGGATTCGGGTGGTCGCCGTCCGGCGGGCGAGCTCGCGGTCAGTGGTTCCGGCTACGGTCTTGTGGGGATGAGGGAGCGTGCCGAACTGCTCGGCGGCACGCTGGAGGCAGGGCCGGACGAGGAGGGGTTCGTGGTGAATCTGCGGGTGCCCGCGTGAGCGCTCGGGTGGTGGTGGCCGACGACCAGGCGGTGGTGCGTGAGGGCATCGTCATGTTGCTGGGGCTGCTGCCGGGCATCGAGGTGGTCGGATCCGCCAGAGACGGTGACGAGGCGGTCGCTCTCGTCGCCGAGACGGACCCGGATGTGGTTCTGATGGATCTGCGGATGCCCCGCTGCGACGGTGTCGAGGCAACCCGCCGGATTCGCCGGGAGCACCCCAGGACCCAGGTGGTGGTCCTCACGACCTTCGCGGACGACGACTCACTGTTCACGGCTCTGCAGGCGGGTGCGCGGGGTTACCTGACCAAGGACGCCCGTGGTGAGGAGATCGCGCAGGCCGTCGCGGCTGTGATGTCCGGCGAGGCGGGACTCTCGCCGAAGGTGCAGAGCCGACTGCTGGAGCGGGTCACGGCCCGCGCTGTCGAAAGCGGGTCACCGCTGCCCTCGGAGCTGCCCGACGGACTCACTCCGCGGGAGGCCGAGGTGCTCGTCCTCATCGCGGACGGCCTGTCCAACACGGAGATCGGGCGAGCCCTGCACATCTCCCGGGCCACGGTGAAGACCCACATCAACAATCTCTTCGCCAAGACGGGGGCACGCGACAGAACAGGGGCGGTGCGCTATGCGTATGGCCGCGGGATCGCGCACCCGCCCGGCACTTCCGTCACCTGAAATGGTGAAGCACAGCGAATGATGTGCCCGGGATCTTCCCGATCTGCCCATTCTTGGCTACGCGGCCGAAAAGGCTCGTGGACAAGGGAGTTGTTGGTGGAGAAGGAAGCAGGGCCGGGTGCCGCAGCGGTGCGGCTCGACGACCCGTGGTACGAGGCGCAGGCCGCCGGGTGGGACGAGCCGGACGGTGCGGGGGCCGTCTCCGGCGCCAGGCGGTCCCGGTCGGCGGAGCAGCGCAGCCACAGCGCGGCGGAGATCTATCTGGAGGTGCAGAGCAGCCCGGCGTTCCGTGAAGTCCGCCGCCGCTACCGGAGGTTCGTCGTGCCCGCGGCGACCGCCTTCCTGATCTGGTACCTCGCCTATGTCATCGTCGCCACCACCGCGCACGATCTGATGGCGCGTCCCGTGGCCGGAGCGCTGAATGTGGCCATGGTGGCGGGGCTCGGACAGTTCCTCACCACGTTCCTGCTCACCTGGGCGTACGCCCGCCACGCCCGTCTGCACCGGGACCGTGCCGCTCTGGACCTGCGCTGGGAGACCCAGGAGATGACGAGAGGGGCCGGCCGGTGAGAGGCGAGCACCAGACGCTGGCGCTGCTGCTGTTCAGCGTGTTCATCGCCGTGACGCTCGGCATCACCACCTGGGTGGGCCGGAACAGGCAGGGTTCCGCGGAGGAGTTCTACGCGGGCGGGAGACTGTTCTCGCCCATGGAGAACGGATTCGCCATCGCCGGCGACTACATGTCCGCCGCGTCCTTTCTCGGCATCTCGGGGCTGATCGCCCTCTACGGCTACGACGGCATGCTCTACTCGGTCGGCTTCCTCGTGGCCTGGCTCGTCGTCCTGCTGCTCGTCGCCGAACTCGTACGCAACTGCGGCCGGTTCACCCTCGCCGACGTGGTCGCCGCCCGGATGGCGGAGCGGCCGGTGCGTACGGCGCTGGGCACATCGTCCGTCACCGTCTCGGTGCTGTACCTGGTGGCACAGATGGTGGGCGCCGGCACGCTCGTAGCCCTTCTGCTCGGCGGCACGAGCGACACCGCCCGGTCCTGGACCGTGGTCGGGGTCGGCGCGCTCATGGTCGTCTACGTGTCGCTCGGCGGCATGCGCGCCACCACCTGGATCCAGATCGTCAAGGCGGTCCTGCTGATGGCCGGAGCCGTCGCGCTCACCGCCCTCGTGCTCGCCCGCTTCCACGGCGACGTCAACGCCCTGCTCACCTCCGCAGCCGAACGCAGTGGTCACGGCAGGGACTTCCTCTCGCCCGGACTGAGGTACGGCGGGAGCTGGACGGCACGCTTCGACTTCATCAGCCTCGGCCTGGCGCTCGTCCTCGGCACGGCCGGCCTGCCGCACATCCTGTCGCGCTTCTACACCGTGCCCACCGCCCGTGCGGCCCGGCGTTCCGTCGTCTGGTCGATCGGGCTGATCGGCAGCTTCTACCTGATGACCATCGTGCTCGGGTTCGGGGCGGCCGCGCTCGTCGGCTCCACGGAGGTCCGGGCGTCCAACGCGTCCGGGAACACGGCTGTTCCCCTGCTGGCGCTCGTCCTCGGAGGCGGCGAGGGCTCCACGGGCGGCACGGTGCTCTTCGCCGTCGTGGCCGCGATCGCCTTCGCCACGATCCTCGCCGTCGTCGCCGGGATCACCCTCGCCTCCTCCGCCTCCGTGGCCCACGATCTCTACGCCTCGTTCCGGCGGCCAGGTGCCAAGCAGCGGAGCGAGGTCGGCGTGGCGCGGGTGGCCGCAGCGGGCATCGGGGTGGTCGCCATCGCCCTCGGGCTCCTCGCGCAGGACCTGAACGTCGCCTTCCTGGTGGGGCTGGCCTTCGCGGTCGCGGCCTCCGCCAACCTCCCGGCGCTTCTCTATTCCCTGTTCTGGCGGGACTTCACCACCAGGGGAGCGGTCTGGGCCGTCTACGGCGGACTGATCCCGGCCGTCGTGCTCGTCCTGCTCTCGCCGATCGTCTCGGGGAGTCCGACCTCCCTCCTCCCCGGAGTGGACTTCGCGTTCTTCCCGCTGGAGAATCCGGGCCTCGTGTCGATTCCAGCGGGCTTCCTGGCCGGCTGGATCGGCACGGTCACCTCACCCGAGCCGCCCGACCCGGCCAAGCACGCGGAGACGGAGGTCCGGTCGCTGACCGGGGCGGGGGCGGCTTAGGCCACGGCGTGGAGGGTGGCGGTCTCAGGAACCGGTGGCCCAGGTGTACCGGTGTTCCGGGCGGCCCGTCTCGCCGTATCTCAGGGACAGCCGTACCCTGCCCGTGCGTTCCAGCAGCTTCAGATAGCGCTGCGCCGTCTGACGGCTCATTCCGGCGCTCTCCGCGATCTCCTGCGCGGAGAGCGGCCCGTCGGCGGCGCGCAGGGCCTGACGGATCAGTTCCGCGGTGGTCGTCGAATGCCCTTTGGGGAGGTCGGAGCCGCCCGTGGCCCAGAGGGCTCCGAACAGACGGTCCACCTCCGTCTGCTCGGCCTCGCCGCCGCCCTCGAACGTGCGGCGCAGTGCCGCGTACGCCTCCAGTTTGGTGCGGAGCCCTGCGTACGCGAAGGGCTTCACCAGGTACTGCAGGGCTCCGTGGCGCATCGCGGCCTGCACGGTCGCGACATCGCGCGCCGCGGTCACCATGATCACATCGGTGTGATGGCCGAGACCCCGTAGTTCCCGCACCACGGCAAGGCCGTTGCGGTCCGGCAGGTAGTGGTCGAGCAGGACCAGGTCGATGGGCACCTCGGCGATCCTGGCGAGGGCCTCGGCAGCGGAGTGGGCCATGGCGGCGACCCTGAATCCGGGGACCTTGGAGACGTATGCCGCGTTGATCCGGGCGACCCGCACGTCGTCGTCCACCACCAGGACCTCGATCACGGGGCGTCTCCTGACGTCGTGGGTCGTACGGGGGCCGAACTGCTGCCCTGGGCGGGGCTGCCCGGTCGTGCCGGCTCACCCTGGGCAGGACGGTCGGGTCGTGCCAACTCACCCGGAGCGTGGACGACCAGACGTTCCGGCGGCCCACCGGGGGACGGGTCGTCCGGTCGTGCCGGCCTTTCCAGAGCGTGAGCGTCCGGTCGCTCAGGCGTGGGAGCGCCCAGGTCCTCCGGGCCGGCGGGGTCACGACCACCGAGCGGTCGCGGTTCACTCAGCGCCTCCGGAAGGACGACGGTGAACACCGCCCCGCCGCCCGGGGAGCCCGACACGGACGCGCTGCCGCCCTGCCGCTCGGCGAGCCGCCGCACCAGAGGCAGCCCCAGGCCGCGCTTGCCGTGCGCCGGCAGTTCCTTGGTCGACCAGCCCTCCGTGAAAATGGACTCGTGGTCGCCGGACGGCACGCCGGGGCCGCTGTCGCGCACCCGTACCTCCACCGTGCGGCCCTCGGCCCGCAGCCCGACCTCGATCCGGGCCTCCGCCGACCCCGCGGCAGCGTCCAGCGCGTTGTCGACCAGATTGCCGAGGACGGTGACGAGGCCACGCGGGTCCACCAGCCGGTCAGGCAGCAGCGTCTCCGGAGCCATGCGCAGGGCGACACCGCGCTCCGCGGCCACGGTGGCCTTGCCGACCAGGAGCGACGCCAGCAGAGGGTCATGGACCTTCTCGGTGACTTGCTCGGCCGTCGCCCGGTGGACGCCGACCACCTCCGTGACGAACTCCGCGGCTTCTTCGTGCATCTCCAGTTCGAGCAGGCCCAGGAGGGTGTGCAGCCGGTTGGCGTGCTCGTGGTCCTGGGCGCGGAGCGCGTCGATCAGGCCGCGGGTCGAGTCGAGTTCGCGGCCGAGGTACTCCAGTTCGGTGCGGTCGCGCAGCGTGGCCACGGCCCCGCCGTCGTCGGTCGGCATCCGGTTGGCGAGCAGTACGCGGCTGCCGCGGACGGTCACCAGATCGTCGCCGACCACCCGCCCGGCCAGCACGTCCGTGGTCCGGCCCGTGCCGAGGGCCTCGTCGAGCTCCTTGCCCGCGGCGTCCGGGCCGAGGCCGAGCAGACGCTGCGCCTCGTCGTTCAGGAGCCTGATGCGGCCCGTGCGGTCCAGTGCGACGACCCCTTCGCGGATGCCGTGCAGCATGGCCTCGCGCTCGGTCAGCAGCGCCGAGATGTCGGAGAACGCCAGGTCGTGCGTCTGCCGCTGGAGACGGCGGGAGATCAGATAGGCGGCCAGGGCTCCCACGGCCAGTGCCCCGCCCGCGTAAGCGAGCAGCCCCGGGATCGCGGCGAGCAGCCGGGCACGGACACTGTCGTACGCGATACCGACCGATACGGCACCCACGACCCGGTCGGAACCGTCGAGCAGCGGGACCTTGCCGCGGGCCGAACGTCCGAGCGTGCCGCTGTCGATCTCCATCACGGACCTGCCGGCGAGCGCCGTGCTGGGGTCGGTGGAGACGACGTCGCCGATGCGGGTGGTGTCGGTGTGCGACCAGCGAACCCCCTGCTTGTCCATGATCACGACGTATTCGGCCCCGGTCGACCGCCTGATCCGTTCCGCCGCGGTCTGGACGGCACCGTCGGGGTGCGGCTCGGTGCTGGTCAGCGAGGCGGCGATCTGCGGCTGTGCCGCCGTGCTCTGGGCGATCGCCAGGGCACGGCGCATCGCCTGGTCGTCGAGCTGAGCGCCGAGGGGCGCCAGGAAGAGGCCCGTCACGAGGACGGTGACACCGGTGATGATGGCCAGCTGCATCAGCAGGACCTGCGAGAAGACCCGCTGCGGCCAGCCGAACCGGCGCGGTCCCCGCGCGGTGGTGGATGGGGCGCTCATCGTACGAACGGTAGAGGGCGAACCGTGCTTACCGAAATCTCCGGGGGCCGGCCCCGGTGAGGCCCTGCTCTTGCCTCTGAGCCGTCCATCTGTGAGCGTTCTGTGGGTATCGGCCACTCCGCAATCTTCTTGCGTTTCTTGCGCTAATCTTGCGTTCATGACGCGACGACTTGCTCAGGTTGCCCAGAAAGTTGGAGTCAGCGAGGCCACGGTCAGCCGCGTGCTGAACGGCAAGCCGGGCGTCTCCGACGCGACCCGGCAAGCCGTCCTCTCCGCCCTCGACGTACTGGGCTACGAGCGTCCGACCCAGCTTCGCGGTGAGCGTGCCCGGCTGGTCGGGCTGGTCCTGCCCGAGCTGCAGAACCCGATCTTCCCGGCCTTCGCCGAAGTGGTCGGTGGCGCGCTCGCCCAGCAGGGGCTGACCCCGGTGCTCTGCACGCAGACCAAGGGGGGAGTCTCCGAGGCCGACTACGTCGAGCTGCTGCTCCAGCAGCAGGTCTCAGGGGTCGTGTTCGCGGGTGGTCTCTACGCCCAGGCCGACGCCCCGCACGACCACTACAAGGTGCTCGCCGACCGAAAGATCCCGGTCGTCCTGATCAACGCGGCGATCGCGCACCTGGGTTTCCCCGCGGTCTCCTGCGACGACTCGGTGGCCGTCGAGCAGGCGTGGCGCCATCTCTCCTCCCTCGGCCACGAGAAGATCGGATTCGTCCTCGGTCCGGCCGACCACATGCCCTCCCAGCGGAAACTCGCCGCCGCACGGGTGCTGGCCGGGCAGTCGGGGACCACTGTTCCGGACGAGCGGGTGGCGCGGGCCATGTTCTCGCTCGAGGGCGGCCAGGCCGCAGCCATGCGGCTGCTCGACCAAGGGGTGACCGGCATCATCTGCGCGAGTGACCCGCTGGCCCTGGGTGCCGTACGCGCGGCGCGCCGCCGGGGGCTTTCGGTGCCCGGGGACGTCTCCGTCGTCGGCTACGACGACTCGGCGTTCATGAACTGCACCGAGCCGCCGCTGACCACGGTGCGCCAGCCGATCGAAGCG
Organism: Streptomyces sp. NPDC102402; assembly: GCF_044765765.1. NCBI lineage: Bacteria > Bacillati > Actinomycetota > Actinomycetes > Kitasatosporales > Streptomycetaceae > Streptomyces > Streptomyces sp. NPDC102402. Next base: position 341,060 of record NZ_JBIWKR010000001.1, on the reverse strand, counting down.
ATGGGAAGGGCCGCCGTCGAACTGCTCTCGGTGCAGATCGGGGGGCGTACGGTCTCGTCCGACGAGCTCCTCTTCGAGCCGGAGCTCGTCGTCCGCGGTTCCACGGCCCGCCCGCCCCGCTAGGGCGAGGGATTTTGCGCAGGCTGTAGCTATTTTGCAGGGCCCGTCCCGGGAGGGGCGGCCCGGCTCGGGGACGGCAGCGGCTGGGGCGGGCGCGGGCCGGTGTACTGGCCGCTCGGCCGCATGCGCAGCGGCCGTTCGGCGTACTCCTCCATCGCGTGCGCGATCCAGCCCGCCGTGCGGGACACGGCGAACACTGTCTCACCCGCCTCCGCGGGCATGCCGCACGTGACGGAGAGGGCGGCCAGGGCGAGGTCGACGTTGGCGTGCAGCGGGGTGTGCCGAGCGGTGGTCGCGACCACGTCACGTGCCGCCGCCATCGCGGGGGCCGCCTGCGGGATCTCGTCCAGCAGGGCGAACAGCACGCCCGCCCGTGGATCCTCGCCCGTGTAGAGGCGATGGCCGAGCCCGGGTACCCGCCGGCCGGCGCGCAGGTGTTCCGCGACGACCGGAGCCGCGCCTCCCCGCCCGACGGCCTCGGACAGCATGCGGTGCGCCGCTCCGCTCGCGGCGCCGTGCAGCGGGCCCTCCAGCGCCCCCAGACCCGCGGAGACCACGGCGTACGGGTGCGCGTGGGTGGACGCGGCGACGCGTGCGGCCAGGGTCGACGCCGCGAGATCGTGGTCGGCCAGCAGCCCGAGCGCGGTGTCGAGCACTGCCAGCGACGCCGCGTCGGCGGGCCGGTCCGAGAGCTTCGGCCACAGTCGGCGGGCGAGCGAGTCACCGGCATCGGCCTCCCCGCCGGGCGAGGAGGCCGATGGCACCGTCGAGGAGGCTTCCCCGGCCGATGGCACCGTCGAGGAGGCTTCCCCGGCGGAGGGCAGGGCGCCCACCAGTGTGGGCAGCAGGGTGCGGGCGCTGTTCAGCACCCCCTGCGGGGAGAGGTCGAACCGCAGCGGATCGGCAGCGGCGGCGGCGGCGACGGCGGCCCGGAGACGGTCCGTCGAGCTGCTGTGCCGTGGCAGTGCGGCGGCGGTGCGCCGCGCCGCGGCGAGGGCCTCGGGCGCGGCCTCGAACCGGATGCCCGGACGGAGCTCGCCGGTCCAGATCCACTCGGCCACCTCCTCGAAGGTGTGCAGGCGTGCGAGCTCCGCGGCGTCGACTCCGCGGAAGAAGTAGCGGTCCGGCTCGATGAGGGTGATGCCGGTACGGAAGACCAGCTCGCCCGGGGCCGACGGCGAAGGGTCCCGGCGGCCGGTGCGGCGCGCCAGCGCGTCCACCTCGGCGGCGTCGAACGTGCTGCCACGGCCCCCGGGGGCCCGTCTGCTGGTGAGCTGCCCCCGGCTCACGTACGCGTACACGGTCTCGGGCTTCACCCCGAGGCGTCCGGCCGCCTCACGGGTGGTGAGCCTGGGCGTGTCCGGGGCACTCCCGGACCCAGCGCCCCGCGTACCGGTCCCGTGTGAGGAGTGATGCGTCATGGGGCCCACCGTATCCATGTCCATGGCTCGTCCATGTCGACCATATGTAGCAGGGGTCTCATGTTGATTCAATCAATATTGACACCCTCTTAGTCAAGCATGGACAGTTGAATCAATATTTAGTTCACGGTGGAGGAGAGACCTGCCATGCCTGCGACGCAGACGTACACCGCCCCACTCGACGTGCCCCGGGGCCTCTCCGGCGTGATCGTCACCGAAACCGCGCTCGGTGACGTGCGCGGACGCGAGGGCTTCTACCACTACCGCCAGTACTCGGCGGTGGAGCTGGCGCAGAGCCGCAGCTTCGAGGACGTCTGGTACCTGATGTTCCACGGCGAGCTGCCCGGCCGGGCAGCTCGCGCCGCCTTCGCCTCCCGCACCGCGGGCCTGCGCGGCCTGCCGGCCGAGGTGCGGGAGGCGCTGCCCGCCATCGCCCGTGCCGGGGCGGTCTCAGGACCGCTCGCCGGCCTCCGGACCGCGCTCTCGCTGCTCGGGGCCTCAGCGGGATTCCGTCCGGTGTACGACATCCGCTCCGACCGCCGCCGTGAGGACGCGCTCGCCGTGTGCGCCGCGGTCCCCACGGTGCTGACCTCCCTGTACCGCCTGGGCCGGGGGCTGGAGCCGGTCGAGCCGCGCGGCGACCTGCCGTTCGCCGCGAACTACCTGTACATGCTCACCGGCGAGGAGCCGGAGGCGGCACGGACCGCCGCCGTGGAGCGGTACCTCGTCTCGACCGTCGACCATGGCTTCAACGCGTCCACCTTCACCGCGCGCGTGATCGCTTCCACCGGCGCGGACGTCGCCGCCTGCCTCGGCGGGGCCGTCGGCGCACTTTCCGGGCCGCTGCACGGCGGAGCGCCCAGCCGTGCGCTGGACACCCTGGACGCCATCGGCACTCCGGACCGGATCGACGGCTGGATCCGTGAGCGGGTCCTCGCAGGGGAGCGGATCATGGGATTCGGGCACCCCGTCTACCGCACCGAGGACCCCCGTTCCCGCATGCTCCGCGAGGTCGCCCTGGGCTTCGGCGGCCCCCTCGTCGACTTCGCGGTCGAGGTGGAGCGGCAGGTGGAGGCGATCCTCGCCGAGCTCAAACCGGGACGGGAGCTGCACACCAACGTGGAGTTCTACGCCGGTGTCGTCATGGAGCTCTGCGGACTGCCGCGCGAGATGTTCACCCCCACCTTCTGCGCCGCGCGCATGGTCGGCTGGAGCGCCAATATCCTGGAGCAGGCGGAAGACCCGAAGATCATCCGTCCGGCGGCCCGCTACGTCGGGACCCCGCCGCCGCACCCCGTGCCGGCGCCCTGACCCACCGAGGAAGGCCACCTGTTGCCCCCGCCCCGCACCTCGCAGATCCCGGTCGTCGTCCTTGCGGGCTTCCTCGGATCCGGCAAGACGACCCTGCTCAACCATCTGCTCCGCAACAGGGCGGGCAACCGCGTCGGCGTCGTCGTCAACGACTTCGGCGCCATCGAGATCGACGCCATGACCGTCGCGGGCCAGGTCGGCTCCACGGTCTCGCTGGGCAACGGCTGCCTCTGCTGCGCCGTCGACGCGAGCGAGCTGGACACCTACCTGGAGACGCTGACCGCGCCGTCCGCCCGGCTCGACGTGATCGTCATCGAGGCGAGCGGCCTCGCCGAGCCGCAGGAGCTCGTGCGGATGCTGCTGGCCAGCGACAATCCGCACATCCGGTACGGGGGGCTGGTCGAGGTCGTCGACGCCGCGGAGTTCTCCGCCACACGGGAGCGCCACCCGGAGATCGGCCGCCACCTCGCAGCCGCCGACCTCATCGTCCTGAACAAGACCGACCGGGTCGCCGGCACGGAGCTGCGGGCCGTCCGGGAGGCCGTCGCAACGGCGGGCGGCAGGGCGGCGGTCATCTCCACCGCGTACGGGAGGATCGACCCGGAGCTGCTCGTCGACCCGGTGCTCCGGCCCGACGAGGACGACCCGGTCCGCCAGCTGACGTTCGAGGACCTGCTTCCCGAGGCGGACCGCACGCACGAGGCCCATCTGCACGCGGCGTACGAGAGCGTCTCCTTCGCCACCGACGTGCCGCTCAGCCCCCGCCGGCTCATGGCGTTCCTCGACTCCAGGCCCGCGGGGCTCTACCGGATCAAGGGCTTCGCCGACTTCGGTGCGGGCGACCCCGGCAACCGGTACGTCCTGCACGCCGTCGGCCGGTTCCTGCGCTTCGTGCCGGAGCCATGGCCCCGCGGCGAACCGCGGCGGACCCAGCTGGTGCTGATCGGATCCGGAATCGACGCCGAGGCGCTGCGCAAGGAACTCGAGGGCTGCCGTGACGCGTGGCAGGACGCCACCGAGGAGCTGGAGCGCAGCATGTGGGGCGTCCTGCGGTACGTGCGGCAGCCGGACGACGACGGGGCCTGAGGCCTCCGCCGCCGTCCGGGCGGTGTCCTACAGAGGACCGGCGACCACCGCGACCTGGCTCGTCATCGGGGTGCCCGAACCGTCACGGCGAGGATCGGGGGCCGGCAGCTCCGCGGGCATGCCGTTCTTCTGCGCGGCCCGCGCCGGGGCCTCGCCCGCCCAGGCGAACACCAGGACGTCCTCCCCCTTGAGGAAGCGCTGGCAGCGCACCCCGCCGGTGGCCCTTCCCTTGCGCGGATACTGATCGAACGGGGTGAGCTTCCACGTCCGCTCGGAGTCGTCCAGCGTGCCGTGCGACCCGGCGACGGTGAACACCACGGCGTCCGCCGAGGGGTCCACCGCTGTGAACGAGAGGACGACGGTGTCCGGTGCGAGCTTGACGCCCGCCATGCCGCCCGCCGCGCGTCCCTGCGGACGCACCGAGGCGGCCGGATAGCGCAGCAACTGCGCGTCGGAGGTGATGAAGACCAGGTCCTCCTCGCCCGTGCGCAGCTGCGTGGCTCCGACGACGCGGTCACCGTCCTTCAGCGCGATGACCTCCAGCTCGTCCTTGTTGGCCGGATAGTCGGGCACCACACGCTTGACCACACCCTGCAGCGTGCCGATCGCCAGACCGGGCGCCTCCTCGTCCAGCGTGGTGAGGCAGACCAACTCCTCGTCCGGCTCCAGCGTCAGGAACTCCGAGATCTGCGCCCCGCCCGACAGATTGGGGGCCGCATGGGTGTCCGGCAGCTGCGGCAGGTCGATCACGGAGAGCCGTAGCAGCCGCCCGGTGGACGTCACCGCGCCCACGTCCCCGCGTGCCGTGGCGGCGACGGCCGAGACGATCGCGTCGTGCTTCGTACGCTTGGCGTCCTCGGGCTGTACGACCGGCTCGGCGTTGGCCGTACGGGCCAGGAGGCCGGTCGAGGACAGGAGCACCTGGCACGGGTCGTCGGCGACCTCCAGCGGCACCGAGGCGACCTGCGAACCCGCCGACTCCAGAAGCACCGTGCGGCGTTCGGTGCCGAACTTCTTCGCCACCGCGGCCAGTTCGGCGGAGACGAGCTTGCGCAGTTCGGCGTCCGACTCCAGGATCGCGGTCAGTTCGGCGATCTCCTCGGTGAGCTTGTCGCGCTCGGTCTCCAGCTCGATCCGGTCGAAGCGGGTGAGCCTGCGCAGCGGGGTGTCCAGGATGTACTGGGTCTGGATCTCGCTCAGCGAGAAGCGCTCCATCAGGCGCTCCTTCGCCTGCGCCGAGTTGTCGCTGTCCCGGATGAGGCGGATGACCTCGTCGATGTCGAGCAGCGCCACGAGGAGCCCTTCGACCAGGTGCAGCCGGTTGCGGCGCTTGGTCCTGCGGAACTCGCTGCGCCGGCGCACCACGTCGAAGCGGTGGTCGAGGTAGACCTCCAGGAGCTCCTTGAGCCCCAGGGTGAGCGGCTGCCCGTCGACCAGCGCCACGTTGTTGATGCCGAAGGACTCCTCCATCGGCGTCAGCTTGTAGAGCTGCTCCAGCACGGCCTCGGGGACGAAGCCGTTCTTGACCTCGATCACCAGACGCAGACCGTGGGCGCGGTCGGTGAGGTCCTTGACGTCGGCGATGCCCTGGAGCTTCTTCGAGCCGACGAGGTCCTTGATCTTGGCGATGACCTTCTCCGGACCGACGGAGAAGGGCAGTTCGGTGACGACGAGACCCTTGCGGCGTGCCGTGACGTTCTCTATGGCGACCGTGGCGCGGATCTTGAACGTTCCGCGTCCGGAGGCATAGGCGTCCTTGATGCCGCCGAGGCCGACGATCCTGCCACCGGTCGGCAGGTCGGGTCCCGGCACGAAGCGCATCAGCGTCTCGAGGTCCGCGCCCGGGTGCCGGATCAGGTGGCGGGCGGCGGCGATGACCTCGCCGAGATTGTGCGGGGGCATGTTGGTCGCCATGCCGACCGCGATCCCGGAAGCACCGTTGACCAGGAGGTTCGGGTACGCCGCCGGGAGGACGACCGGCTCCTGCTCCTGGCCGTCGTAGTTCGACTGGTAGTCGACGGTGTCCTCGTCGATCGACTCCGTCATCAGGGACGTGGCGTCGGCCATCCGGCACTCGGTGTACCGCATGGCGGCCGGCGGGTCGTCGTTGCCCAGGGAGCCGAAGTTGCCGTGCCCGTCGACGAGGGGCAGGCGCATCGAGAACGGCTGTGCCATGCGCACCAGTGCGTCGTAGATCGACGCGTCGCCGTGCGGGTGCAGTTTGCCCATCACCTCGCCGACGACCCGTGCGCACTTCACGTAGCCGCGGTCGGGGCGGAGCCCCATCTCGTGCATCTGGGACACGATGCGGCGGTGCACGGGCTTCATGCCGTCGCGGGCGTCGGGCAGCGCCCTGGAGTAGATCACCGAGTACGCGTACTCGAGGAAGGAGCCCTGCATTTCGTCGACGACGTCGATGTCGAGGATCTTCTCCTCGAAGTCGTCCGGCGGCGGGGTTTTCGTGCTGCGGCGGGCCATCGCGGCTGCGACTCCTTCACAGATTCTGTCGGGCAACCTCAGGTTCTGACGCCGACCATTGTGGACCGCCGTACCGACAACGCCGACCTCGACCCGTCCGAAGCGGTCCCGGGGCGCCCACGGAACCGCCGTTTACGGCAGCATCTACGACAACATTCACCCCGGGGGAACTTCGCCAGGTGCCCGTGCGCTTGCTTAGAGTGGCAGGTCCGGCAGGAAATCCTGTACCGATCGAAGGGACGTACATGCCCATGGGTCACACGGCCACAGCCCAGGCCGGTTCCGGCGGCTTGACGGCGACCGAGCACCGCCTGGCCAACGGCCTGCGCGTGGTGCTCTCCGAGGACCATCTGACCCCCGTCGCCGCGGTCTGCCTCTGGTACGACGTCGGTTCCCGTCACGAGGTCAAGGGCCGCACGGGTCTCGCGCACCTCTTCGAACACCTGATGTTCCAGGGGTCGGGCCAGGTCAAGGGGAACGGGCACTTCGAGCTGGTGCAGGGGGCCGGCGGTTCCCTGAACGGCACGACCAGCTTCGAACGCACCAACTACTTCGAGACGATGCCCACGCACCAGCTGGAGCTGGCCCTGTGGCTCGAGGCCGACCGGATGGGCTCGCTGCTCGCCGCGCTCGACGAGGAGTCCATGGAGAACCAGCGGGACGTCGTGAAGAACGAGCGCCGCCAGCGCTACGACAACGTCCCGTACGGCACGGCCTTCGAGAGGCTCACCGCCCTCGCCTACCCGGAGGGCCACCCGTACCACCACACGCCGATCGGCTCGATGGCCGACCTGGACGCGGCGACCCTGGACGACGCGCAGGCGTTCTTCCGCACGTACTACGCGCCGAACAACGCGGTGCTCTCGGTCGTGGGGGACATCGACCCGGAGCAGACGCTCGCCTGGATCGAGAAGTACTTCGGCTCCATCCCCTCGCACGACGGCAAGCAGCCCCCGCGCGACGGCACTCTGCCGGACGTCATCGGCGAGCAGCTGCGCGAGGTCGTCCAGGAGGAGGTCCCCGCGCGTGCGCTGATGGCCGCCTACCGGCTGCCGCACGACGGCACGCGTGAGTGCGACGCCGCGGACCTCGCTCTGACCGTGCTCGGCGGCGGCGAGTCGTCCCGTCTGCACAACCGCCTGGTCCGCCGCGACCGCACGGCGGTGGCCGCGGGCTTCGGGCTGCTCAGGCTGGCCGGAGCGCCCTCCCTGGGCTGGCTGGACGTCAAGACGTCCGGTGGTGTCGAGGTGCCGCAGATCGAGTCGGCCGTCGACGAGGAGCTGGCCCGCTTCGCCGAGGAGGGCCCGACTCCCGAGGAAATGGAACGCGCCCAGGCGCAGTTGGAGCGTGAATGGCTGGACCGGCTCGGCACGGTGGCCGGCCGCGCCGACGAACTGTGCAGGTACGCCGTCCTGTTCGGTGACCCGCAGCTCGCCCTGACCGCCGTGGGCCGGGTGCTGGACGTGACGGCCGACGAGGTCAAGGCCGCGGCCCGGGCACATCTGCGCCCCGACAACCGTGCGGTCCTGGTGTACGAGCCGGTCGAACCGGCTGACGAGGCCGACGAGACGGACGGCACCGACGCGCACGAGGGGGCCGACAAGTGACCGACGCCGCCGTGACTGGAGTAGCGATGGAGTACCACCCGCAGCCGACCGCCGGCGAGGCCAGGCCCTGGGCCTTCCCCGCGCCGGAGCGAGGCGCCCTGCCCAACGGGCTGACCGTGCTGCGCTGCCACCGCCCCGGCCAGCAGGTCGTCGCCGTGGAGATCTTCCTCGACGCGCCGCTGGACGCCGAGCCCGAGGGGCTGGACGGTGTGGCGACGATCATGTCGCGTGCGCTGTCCGAGGGCACGGACAAGCACTCCGCGGAGGAGTTCGCCGCGGAGCTGGAGCGCTGCGGCGCCACGCTGGACGCCCACGCGGACCACCCGGGGGTCCGCGTCTCCCTGGAGGTCCCGGTCTCCCGGCTCGCCAAGGCCCTCGGCCTGGTCGCCGAGGCCCTGCGGGCTCCGGCCTTCGCGGAGAACGAGGTGGAGCGCCTGGTCGTCAACCGCCTCGACGAGATCCCGCACGAGCAGGCCAACCCCGCCCGGCGGGCCGCCAAGCAGCTGTCCAAGGAGCTCTTCCCCGCCACGGCGCGGATGTCGCGTCCGCGCCAGGGCACCGAGGAGACCGTCCGGCGGATCGACGCCGCGGCCGTGCGCGCCTTCTACGACGCCCACGTCCGGCCGTCCACGGCGACGGCGGTCGTCGTCGGCGATCTCACCGACGTGGACCTGGACGCGCTGCTCGCCGACACCGTCGGGGACTGGTCGGGCAACGCCGGCCGGACGCGCCCGGTGCCCCCGATCACCGCCGACGACACCGGCCGTGTGGTCATCGTCGACCGCCCCGGAGCCGTACAGACGCAGCTGCTGATCGGCCGGATCGGCGCGGACCGGCACGACAGCGTGTGGCCCGCGCAGGTCCTCGGCACGTACTGCCTGGGAGGCACGCTCACCTCGCGCCTCGACCGTGTGCTGCGTGAGGAGAAGGGCTACACCTACGGCGTCCGGGCCTTCGGGCAGGTGCTGCGCTCGACGGCGCCGGCTTCCCCCGCCGGAGCGGCCGGTGCAGCGATGCTCGCCATCAGCGGCTCCGTCGACACGGAGTCCACCGGGCCCGCGCTCGAGGATCTCTGGAAGGTCCTGCGCACCCTGGCGGCCGAAGGGCTCACCGACGCCGAGCGCGAGACCGCTGTGCAGAACCTCGTGGGTGTCGCCCCGCTGAAGTACGAGACGGCGGCCTCGGTCGCGGGCACGCTGGCCGACCAGGTGGAGCAGCACCTGCCGGACGACTACCAGGCCGAGCTGTACGCGCGCCTGGCCGGGACCGGCACGGTCGAGGCGACCGCCGCCGTGGTCAACGCCTTCCCGGTGGACCGGCTGGTCACCGTCCTGGTCGGGGACGCCGCACAGATCGCGGAGCCCGTGAAGGCGCTCGGCATCGGTGAGGTGTCGGTCGTCACCGGCTGACATGACGGCACATCAGGGACCCCGGCGGGGCGCTCTCGCCGGGGTCCCGCCTTTTGTCTGTTTTAAGCGGAAAATACAGGTTCATCCTGTGGGATGTGCGACAAAAGACCCGTTCCGTTTGGCGGGGCAAAGCGGCCCGTTCTAGCGTCGGCCCGGCTGTCCGCCAGACGAATGCCGCATCCGTGGCGCCGGGCAGTCATCGCCGAGTCCCCGTCAGGCGCGAGCCTGGGGAGCCGGGGACCCACGAAGTCCCTGGGGTGAATCGGATCCCTGCACCCTCACACGGGGCTCAGGGGCCCGTAGGAGACCTTCCTGCTCCGAACCCGTCAGCTAACCCGGTAGGCGAGAAGGAAGGAAAGGACCAGCCCCTCCATGGCGTTCATCCGTGCCACCGGGAAGCACCGTGCCCCGAGCCGCCTGACGCGAAAGAGCGCCGAGGTCGCGGGCATCGCCGCCCTGGCCACCGCCGGTGTCATCGGCGCCACCGCGTCCCCGGCCCTCGCCGCGGACTCCGAGGCCGCCACCGCCTCCTCCACCGGCCTGACGCAGACCGTCGCCCTCGACACCGACCTCGCCGCCCAGATCGACGCCCAGGCCGCGGCGCAGGCGCACCAGGCCGAGGTCGTCGCCAAGGCGAAGGCCGCCGCGAAGGCCAAGGCGAAGGCCGAGGCCGAGGCGAAGCGCAAGGCCGAAGCCCGCGCCAAGGAGGCCCGCGAGGAGAAGGCGCGCGCCGCACGCGCCGCCGAGCGCGCCCGGCTGAACGCCTTCCACCTCCCGGTCGCCGGCTCGCACGTGACCACCGGCTACAAGTCCGGCGGCGCGCTCTGGTCCTCCGGCACCCACTCCGGCGTGGACTTCCAGGCGGCGTCCGGCACCTCCGTCGTCGCGGTCGGCGCCGGCACGGTCGTCGAGGCGGGCTGGGGCGGCGCGTACGGCAACAACATCGTGCTCAGGATGAAGGACGGCACGTACACCCAGTACGGCCACCTCTCCTCGATCGGCGTCTCCGTCGGCCAGAGCGTCGGCTCGGGCGAGCAGATCGGCATCTCCGGCTCGACCGGCAACTCCACCGGGCCGCACCTGCACTTCGAGGCCCGGACCACCCCCGAGTACGGCTCGGACATGGACCCCGTCGCCTACCTCCGCGCCCACGGCGTCCAGGTCTGACCCCACACCGCACGAGATCGCTCCGACGAAGGCCCCGGCACCGCCGGGGCCTTCGCCGTGCCTCCGGACAGAGGCACGGCGAGACCCCTCGCGGAACTGCTCCCTGGCCAAAAGATATCCATGGATTCCACCCCGCCATCGGAAATTCCCGCCGGTTGCAATAGAGTCACAGAACAGGCGTCGATCAGCCGCGTTTCGCGGGGATTAAGGCGGAGGTTCGGACATGCGCATTCCCGCGCATTCGGTATGCACGGCAATCCGTGACGACATCGTCTCCGGTGTCTTCGAGCGCGGCAGCCGCCTCACCGAAGAGGTGCTCGCGCGTCGCTACGGCGTCTCCCGCGTCCCCGTGCGAGAGGCGTTGCGCACCCTGGAGTCCGAGGGGTTCGTCGTCACCCGCCGCCACGCAGGCGCCTGTGTCGCCGAGCCCACGGAACAGGAGGCCGCCGACCTCCTGGAGATCCGGATGCTGCTGGAACCGCTGGGGGCCGCACGCGCGGCGCAGCGCCGTAGCGAGGCACACCTCAAGGTGCTCCGCGGCCTGGTCAGGCTGGGGCAGGAGCGGGTACGCAGGGGCGAGGGGGAGGACCTGCGCTCCCTGGGCGGCTGGTTCCACGAGACGCTGGCCCAGGCCTCGGGCAGCCCTGCCCTCATCGCGCTGCTCACCCAGCTCCGGCACAAGATCACCTGGATGTACGCCGTCGAGCAGCCGGCCCGTCCCGCGGACTCCTGGGCGGAGCACGGCGCTCTCGTCGACGCCGTGGCGCGCCGCGACGCCGAGCGGGCCCGGGCGCTCGCCGCGCAGCACGCCGAACGCGTGACCGCGGCCCACCGGCTGCGCCGCACGGACCGGCCGGGGCACACGGGGGGCGGCGCGGCCCGGGTGAGGACTTCGCAACACCCCGTAAACATCGCGGGAGTCCGTCATTAACAATTGCGCCGTATACAAAGAAGGTAATTATCGGAGGGCTTTCTTTCTGCTGCCCTGATTCGGAAATTCCGGGACCGTGGCCGTTCGTGTTCCGGAAACAGGAAAGCCGCGGCTCCCGGTCGGGGGTGCCGCGGCTTTTCCGCAGAGAGGAATCCGGTTCGGAACGGCCGGAATCAGACGGTCTCCGGAAGCTCCTCGAGTCCTTCGGCGACCAGCTTCGCCAGACGGTCCAGGGCGGCCTCGGCGTTGTCCGCCTCGGACGCGAGGACGATCTCCTCGCCGCCCTGGGCGCCCAGGCCGAGCACCGCGAGCATGGAGGCGGCGTTCACGGGGTTGCCGTCCGCCTTGGCGATCGTCACGGGGACGCCGGAGGCCGTGGCGGCACGGACGAAGATGGAAGCGGGGCGGGCGTGCAGGCCCTCGGCCCAACCGACGTTGACGCGGCGCTCAGCCATGGTTCTGCCCTTCACGTATCAATGGGTTGTCTAGACCAGTCTCTCATGTGGTGCGCACTGCTGTGCCCGGCGTCGGCACCGGCCGCCCACCGGCCGCCGGCTCCCTCAGCGTGCCTCCGCCGTCAACCCGCCGCGACCGGTGCGCCGGGTCGTAGGCTTTGCCCATGGAGCCCACTGTGGAGCAGAGTCCGCACCACGCGTACCCCGACCACTGGGAGGCGGACGTGGTGCTCCGCGACGGTGGCACCGCGCGCGTCAGGCCCATCACCACGGACGACGCCGACCGGCTGGTCAGTTTCTACGAGCAGGTGTCGGACGAGTCGAAGTACTACCGCTTCTTCGCCCCGTATCCGCGTCTCTCCGCCCGGGACGTGCACCGCTTCACCCATCACGACTACGTCGACCGGGTGGGGCTGGCCGTCACGATCGGCGGCGAGTTCATCGCCACCGTGCGCTTCGACCGGATCGACGGGCGGGGCCGGCCCGCCTCGGCGCCGGCGGACGAGGCCGAGGTCGCCTTCCTCGTCCAGGACGCCCACCAGGGCCGCGGCGTCGCGTCGGCCCTGCTCGAACACATCGCCGCGGTGGCCAGGGAGCGGGGCATCCGGCGCTTCGCCGCGGAGGTGCTCCCCGCCAACAACAAGATGATCAAGGTGTTCCGGGACGCCGGGTTCACCCAGCAGCGCAGCTTCGAGGACGGCTCGGTCCACCTCACCCTCGACCTCGAACCCACGGCCGAGTCCCTCGCCGTACAGCGCGCCCGTGAGCAGCGGGCCGAGGCGCGCTCCGTCCAGCGACTGCTGGCCCCCGGATCCGTCGCGGTCGTCGGCGTCGGCCGTGCGGCCGGGGGCGTCGGCCGGACCGTGCTGCGCAATCTCCTCGGCTCCGGCTTCACCGGACGCACCTACGCGGTGAACACGTCGTTCGCCGAAGACCTCGGCACGGTCGAGGGAGTCCCCGCCCACCGCTCCGTGGGCGAGATCGGCGAGCAGGTCGACCTCGCGGTGGTCGCCGTCCCGGCCGACCGGGTGCCCGAGGCCGTCGCCGACTGCGGGGAGCACGGGGTCCAGGGACTCGTCGTCCTCTCCGCCGGCTACGCCGAGCGCGGCGCGGAGGGACGGGACCGTCAGCGGGAACTGGTCCGGCAGGCACGCTCGTACGGCATGCGGATCATCGGGCCGAACGCCTTCGGCATCATCAACACCTCCGAGACGGTCCGGCTCAACGCCTCGCTCGCCCCCGAGTCGCCCCGGGCGGGGCGCATCGGTCTCTTCACCCAGTCCGGTGCGATCGGGATCGCCGTGCTGTCCGGCCTCCACCGCCGGGGCGCGGGCCTTTCGGCGTTCATCTCCGCGGGCAACCGGGCCGACGTCTCGGGCAACGACTTCCTGCAGTACTGGTTCGAGGACCAGGGCACCGATGTCGCCCTGCTGTACCTCGAATCGCTCGGCAATCCCCGCAAGTTCACCCGGCTCGCCCGCCGGACCGCCGCCGTGAAGCCCGTCGTCGTCGTGAAGGGAGCACGGCACAGCGGATCCAACCCGCCGGGCCACGCGGTCCCCGTCAGCCGGATCCCCGACGCGACGGTGTCCGCCCTGATGCGGCAGGCGGGCGTGATCCGCGTCGACACCGTGACGGAGATGGTCGACGCGGGCCTGCTCCTCGCGGGCCAGCCCCTGCCGGACGGGCCCCGGGTGGCGATCCTGGGCAACTCGGAGTCCCTCGGCCTCCTCACCTACGACGCCTGCCTGGCGGAAGGGCTGCGCCCGCGCCCGCCCCGGGACCTCACGACGGCGGCGGGCCCGCGGGACTTCCGCGACGCGCTGGCGGAGGCCCTCGCCGACCGGACGAGCGACGCCGTGATCGTGACCGCGATCCCCTGGGTGGGGGAGGACGGAGAGGCGGAGACCGGGGACGGCGAGGTCCTCGCGGCCGCGCTGCGCGAGGCGGCGGCCACCGGCCCCGCCAAGCCGGTGGCGGTGGTCCACGTGGAGATGGGCGGTCTGGCACAGGCACTGGCGGCGGCGACGAGCACGGCCACGCCGCCCGGCCGGCGGCCGGCCGCGCCGGCCGCCGACCCGGCACCGCCGTCCCAGCCGCTCGCCCCGCCCGCGGCGCCGGACGTCCCGAGGCCGCCCGGAGCACCGGAGGCCGGCGGGGCCGGAAGCGGGGACCCCGTGCCGGACGCCCCCGCGGCGGAAGCGCGCGCCGCCGGGCCCGCGGCCGGGCGCATCCCCGCGTACCCGGCCGCCGAGCGAGCCGTCAGGGCGCTCGCCGAAGCGGTGAAGTACGCCCAGTGGCGGCGCCACGCGGCAGCCCCGGGCAAGGTGCCCGAGTTCCTGGGCGACACCATCGACGAACACGGGACCGCCGGGCTGATCGAGACGCTGCTCGGCCCCGCTCCCGATCCGCGCGGGCGCCCCCTCACGCACGACGAGGCCCGCGAACTGCTCGCGCGCTACGGAGTCACCGTGCGGTCGGCGCTCCCCGCCCCTGATCCGGACACGGCAGCGGCCGCCGCCGCGGAGCTCGGCTACCCGGTCGCCCTCAAGACCACCGCTCCCCATCTCCGCCATCGTGCCGACCTCGGTGGGGTCCGGCTCGACCTCGCCAACGAGAACGCCCTGCGCCGGTCGTACGACGAGCTGACCGATCTGCTCGGCACGCCCGCGGAGCTCCGTCCCGTCGTCCAGGCCATGGCGCCCCGGGGCGTCGACACCGTCGTCAGGGCGTCGATCGACGCGGCGGCCGGCGCCGTCCTCTCCTTCGGCCTGGCCGGAGCGCCCTCCGAGCTGCTGGGGGACACGGCCCACCGCCTCGTGCCCGCCACCGACCGGGACGCCGCCGAGCTGATCCGCTCCATCAGGGCGGCTCCGGTGCTGTTCGGCTGGCGAGGCTCCGCGCCGGTGGACACCGCCGCGCTCGAAGAGCTTCTCCTGCGGGTGTCCCGCCTCGTCGACGACCATCCCGAGGTGGTGTCGGTCGCGCTGGAACCCGTGGTCGTGGCCACGCAGGGCCTGACGGTGCTCGGCGCGAGCGTCCGGCTCGCCCCGCCGCCCGCCCGCAGCGATCTCGGTCCCCGCCGGCTTCCCAGCTACTGACCGTCCGAGGACCCGCGCACGGCGTCCCCGGCAGCCACCGGCCCACCGTAGGATGGTCCTCATGGCAAAGACCGGTACGACGACCCAGGGGCTGCGCGCGGCGATCGAGCGCAGCGGCTACTACCCGGCCCTCGTGGCCGAGGCGGTGGAGGCCGCCGTCGGCGGGGAGCCGGTCGCTTCGTACCTGGTCCACCAGGAGACCACCTTCGACTCCAACGAGGTCCGCCGCCATGTCACGGTCCTCGTCCTGACGGACACACGCTTCATCGTCAGCCACACCGACGAGCAGGCCGCCGACACCAGCTCCCCGACGCCGTACGCCACGACGTCCACGGAGTCGGTCAAGCTCGACCGGATCTCGTCCGTCGTGGTCAGCCGTGTGGTCGCCAACCCCGAGAAGTACGTGCCCGGCTCCCTGCCCCGCGAGGTCGTCCTGACCATCGGCTGGGGCGCGGTCTCCCGCATCGATCTCGAACCCGCCGCCTGCGGCGACCCCAACTGCGAGGCCGACCACGGCTACACCGGCAGCTCCACCGCCGACGACCTCAGCCTGCGTGTCAGCGAGGCCGGCGACGGCCCGGACACCGTGCGCCAGACCCTCGCGTTCGCCCAGGCCCTCTCCGAGGCCACGGCCGTGACCGCGCCGCCCGCCCGCTGATGGTCCAGCCCGCCTGGCAGGATCCCGTCCTGCTCCCGCCCGAGAGCGCCCCCGTACCCGAATACGGCACCGGATCGCTCGCAGATCTGCTGCCGACGCTCGCCGCCGGCCAGGGCGTACCCGGTCTCGAGGCGACGATCCCGGAGCTCACCCCCGCCGACAGGAACTGCGTCTTCCTCATCGACGGGCTCGGCTGGGAGCAGATCAAGGCCCACCCCGACGAGGCGCCCTTCCTGTACTCGCTGCTGCCCACCTCCCGCGGAGGCACCGGCCGGCCGGTCACCGCGGGCTTCCCCTCGACCACCGCGACCTCGCTCGCCTCGGTCGGCACGGGCCTGCCTCCCGGCCGGCACGGCCTCCCCGGCTACACGGTGCGCAACCCGTCGACGGGCGCGCTGATGAACCAGCTCCGCTGGCGGCCGTGGACCGACCTCAAGGACTGGCAGCCGTACCCCACCGTCTTCAAGCTCGCCGACGCGGCGGGTGTCCGCACGGCCCAGGTCTCCGCCCCGGGCTTCGAGCAGACCCCGCTGACCAAGGTCGCGCTCAGCGGCGGCTCCTTCCTCGGCAGGCTCACCGGTGAAGACCGGATGGACCTCGCGGCCGAGCGCCTCGCCGCCGGCGACAGATCGCTCGTCTACACGTACTACAGCGAGGTCGACGGCCAGGGGCACCGCTTCGGCGTCGACTCCGACGCCTGGCGGGGGCAGCTGATGTACGTCGACGGGCTCGCCCGGCGCCTGGCGGAGCAGCTGCCGCCCCGCTCGGCGCTCTACATCACCGCCGACCACGGCATGATCGACATCCCGTTCGACGAGCAGTCCCGGATCGACTTCGACGAGGACTGGGAGCTGAGCGCGGGAGTCGCCCTGCTGGGCGGCGAGGGCCGTGCCCGCCACGTGTACGCGGTCCCCGGGGCCGAGGCCGACGTGCTCACCGTCTGGCGCGAGGTGCTCGGCGAGCAGTTCTGGGTGGCGAGCCGGGACGAGGCCATCGCCGCCGGCTGGTTCGGGCCGCAGATCGACGAACGGGTGTACGGCAGGATCGGCGACGTCGTCGCGGCCGCCCACGACGACGTGGTGATCACCGCTTCGGTCAACGAGCCCCACGAGTCGGCGATGGTGGGGATGCACGGATCCCTCACCCCTGTGGAGCAGCTCGTCCCGCTCCTCGAAGTACGCTCGTAGCCGCGTTCGCCCCCTCCCGCACACCACATCCCGAAAGGCGCCCGACTTCTCATGCCCGAGCTTGTGTTCTTCTCCGGAACGATGGACTGCGGAAAGAGCACGCTGGCCCTCCAGATCGGCCACAACCGGTCGGCGCGCGGCCTGCGGGGTGTGATCTTCACCCGCGACGACCGTGCGGGTGAGGGCAAGCTGTCCTCGCGGCTCGGTCTGGTGACGGAGGCGGTCGAGGCGGACGAGGGGATGGACCTGTACGCCTACGTGGTTGCCCAGCTGACCAAGGGCGGCCGGATCGACTATGTGATCGTGGACGAGGCACAGTTCCTCGCTCCGGCCCAGATCGATCAACTGGCGCGCGTCGTGGACGACTTGGAAAAGGACGTCTTCGCTTTCGGAATCACGACGGACTTCCGCACCCGGCTGTTTCCCGGTTCGCGGCGACTGATCGAGCTGGCCGACAGGATCGAGCAGCTCCAGGTCGAGGCTCTCTGCTGGTGTGGAGCACGCGCCACCCACAACGCACGGACCATAGACGGCGAGATGGTCACCGACGGGGCCCAGGTCGTGGTCGGGGACGTGAACCGGCCGCTGGGCGAGATCGGCTACGAGGTTCTCTGCCGGCGCCACCACCGGCGTCGGCTGACGAGCGCCGTCGCGCAGGCCGGCGCTCTCTCCCCGGACGTCCTGCCGGTCGCCCCGGCCTAGAGAGGCCCCGACTCGTCACAGGAGCCCGGCACGGCCGGCGGCGAGGCGACGAGTTCCCGGGCCCGCGCCGTCGATCTGATGGTGCGGCGCGGGGGCCCGGCCCCGTCCTCCCCTCGGCCGTCGACCGGGAGTGCTCGACGGCGATCGGGCGGGCGAGCCGAAGCCGACGAGCGCCGCTCGCCGACCGTATGCCCGGGATAGGATTCCGTCCGTGCTCCGGACCACCCAAGAGGCACAACAGGCCTTCGTGGTCGTGTACTTCAGCCTGATCGTGCCGACGCGGCATGGCCCCGGACGGCCGACCGGTCCGCCGAGTGAGTGGAGAGCCGTACATGCGTGGAGGCAGCATCGCGGTGGTCGGCGGCAGCATAGCGGGGTGTGCCGCAGCTCTGGCCGTGTCGCGCGGCGGAGCCGGTGAGGTCACCGTCTTCGAGCGCGCCGACGCGGAACTCCGTGACAGGGGCGTGGGTATAGCCCTGCAGAGCGACCGCTACGACGAGTTGCGGGACGCCGGGTACGTCGCCCCCGAGATGCCCTGGGCGCCGCTGACCACCCGGGTGTGGAGCGTGCGCGAAGGCGAGGCGGAGCACGGCCGGGCTGTGGGCGAGCAGCCGTTCCCCTTCCGTGCCTACAACTGGGGTTCGCTGTGGGGCGAGTTGCGCCGACGGGTGCCCGATGGGGTCACCTACCGGTCCGGCGCCACGGTCACCTCGGTGGAGCCGGACCCGGAGGGGGTCACGCTACGTCTGGCCGACGGCCACGAGCAGCACTTCGACCTGGTGATCGGTGCCGACGGCTACCGCTCCGTCGTCCGCGAGGCCATGTTCCCCGGCACCGAGGCCACGTACGCCGGATACGTCGGCTGGCGCGGCACCTCGTCGGACGTCGACGGGCTGCCCCTGGAAGGCCGTTCGGCGCACAACATCGTCTTCCCCGGCGGCCACTGCATGATCTACCGCATCCCGGACGGGAGCGGCGGACACCGGCTCAACTGGGTGCTCTACACGGCACCCCCGCAGACCGACGCCCTGCAACCCGATCTGCGGACCCCGACCTCTCTGCCCCCGGGACGCCTGAACGCCGGACTGACAGCCCGCCTGCGCTCCCTGGTGTCGGACAACTTCCCGCCGTACTGGGCCGCCAGAGTGCTGTGCACGCCCGCCGAGGACACCTTCATCCAGCCGATCTACGACCTGGAGGTTCCGCGCTACACCTGGGGGCGGATGGTGCTCGTCGGTGATGCGGCGAGCGTCGCCCGGCCGCACATCGGCGGCGGCAGCGTGAAGGCGCTCCAGGACGCCACCGCTCTGGAGGCCGCCTGGGTGGCCGGGGACACCTGGAAAGAGGTCCTGGAACGGTACGACACGGGCCGTGGCCCGGTCGGCGCGGCCATGGTCGCGCTGGCCCGCAGGATGGGAAGCGCGCAGGTCGAGAACACGCCGGACTGGTCCGCCATGGAACAGGCGGAGTTCGACGTGTGGTGGCAGGACCAGAACAGCGGATCCGACCGGCGCAGCGGCTTCGGCGGCCACAGTCTGAAGGCCGGTCCGCCCGGTGTGAGGCGGGCGACCTGACGGCGGTCACCGCCGCCTGTGCTCGGAGGACCGTCGGCGCGAGTTCGAGCGCGCACCCGGGCGGCCCTGTCCGGGCCGGGGGACACCAGCAGTAGGGCGATCGCCTCGTCGGCCGGCGTGGTGACCAGCTCGTGGACCCGGCGGACCGAGGTCAGCTGCCAGGTGGCCGGACGATCGTGAACACCGCGCCTTCGGGGTCCGACACGGTCGCCAGCCTGCCGCTGGAGGCGTCCCTGGGGGCCCGCAGCACGTGGCCCCCGAGCTCCACCACACGTGCCGCCGCCTCGTCGGTGTCGGCGACCTGGAAGTAGGTCATCCAGTGAGGGCCGCGGTCGCGTGGCAGTGCGTGCCCCACGCCGTGCAGGGCGGCCACGGGGCGGCCCTGGAGGTGCAGGGTCTGGTAGTCGAAGTCCGCCGACACGACCGCCTCGGTCTCGAATCCGAACACGGTCCGGTAGAACGTGGCGACCGACGCCGTCTCCCTGGTCACCAGCTCGTTCCACACGGGGGTGCCCGGAGTGCCGGCGAGTGCGGTGCCGAGGTGCTCGGCGGCCTGCCAGACGCCGAAGACCGCTCCGCTCGGGTCGGACGCGAGCAGGAGGCGGCCGGCGTTCCCCGCGTCGATGGGGCCGACGGCCACCGTCCCGCCGCAGGAGCGGATCGCCTCCGCCGTGACTCCCGCGTCCTCGCTGGCGAGATAGGTCGTCCAGGCGATCGGGAGGTGCCGGTCGGGCGGCAGTTGTCCGATGCCCGCGACCTCCTTGCCGGACAGCAGGGCGCGGACGTAGGGCCCCAGCTGTTCAGGGCCCGGCCGGAACTCCCAGCCGAACAGCCGGCTGTAGAAGTCCTGGGTCGCGGTCAGGCCGTGCACGATCAGACT
This sequence comes from Streptomyces sp. NPDC102402, assembly GCF_044765765.1. Lineage (NCBI taxonomy): Bacteria > Bacillati > Actinomycetota > Actinomycetes > Kitasatosporales > Streptomycetaceae > Streptomyces > Streptomyces sp. NPDC102402. The sequence continues at coordinate 320,973 of NZ_JBIWKR010000001.1, read as the reverse complement.
CACCCAGCACGGCGCTCCGGGCGCGCGCCGGGCGGCAGCCTCGGTCATCTTCTTCTCTCTCCTCGTACCATCGTGGCGGCCGTACGGGGGGACGGGGCCTGCACGGCGTCCAGCGGTACGGATACGGGTGCGTACGCTCCGTGCAGATGCTCGCACCACTCAGGCTCCGAGGCACCCCGGCCGCGCCGCGTTTCGCGGCTTACGCAAACACCTAAGACCGTTTTGATGTGGTACGTCCGCTTCGATGCGGCGACACGAGGGGTGGCCCCTGCGCGAAGATGGCACCCATGAAGCCCATCATCACCGCATCCGAATACACGAGCGAGTCGGCGGGGGCGCGACCCCCGGTGGTCCTGGACATCCGCTGGCAGCTCGGCGGACCGAACGGCCGCGCCGACTACGAAGCCGGGCACCTGCCGGGCGCGGTGTTCGTCGATCTCGACGCCGAGCTCGCAGGCCCGGCCGGCGAGGGCGGCCGTCATCCCCTGCCGGACCCGGAGGCCTTCGGGGCGGTCATGCGGCGCGCGGGGGTCGGCCGCGGGACTCCCGTGGTGGTCTACGACGGAGGCCAGGGATGGGCGGCGGCCCGTGCCTGGTGGCTGCTGCGCTGGACCGGGCACGCCGATGTCCGCGTGCTGGACGGCGGCCTCGCGGCGTGGACGGGCGAGCTCTCCACCGGCATCCCGGAGCCCGCCGAGGGCGACTTCCGGCCGCAGCCGGGCGCGCTCGACGTCCTGGACGCGGACGCGGCCGCTGATCTGGCCCGTTCCGGCCTGCTGCTCGACGCGCGTGCCGCCGAGCGCTACCGGGGGGACGTCGAGCCGATCGACCGGGTCGGCGGCCACATCCCCGGCGCGGTGTCCGCCCCGACCGCGCAGAACGTCGGCCCGGAGGGACGCTTCCTGCCCTCCGGCTCGCTGACCTCGCGGTTCAGGGCCCTGGGCGCCGACGGTGCGACAGAGGTCGGTGTCTACTGCGGCTCCGGCGTCTCGGGCGCCCACGAGGTGCTGGCCCTCGAACTCGCCGGGTACCGGGCCGCCCTGTACGCCGGCTCCTGGTCGGAGTGGTCCTCCGACGAGTCCCGTCCCGTCGCCACCGGGCCCGACCCCGTCTGACACGGCCGCTCTCCGGACGGAGCGAGGGCCCGTACGCCTCTGCGTACGGGCCCTCTTCGCGCCACGGGTGTCCGGGCGCCCTCAGTCCTGCTTCTTCCGGCGGGTGCCGAAGACGATCTCGTCCCAGCTGGGCACCGCCGCACGGCGTCCCGGACGGACGCCGTCCGCCTCGGCCTGGCGGTCCGTCGTCCCGGTCAGCCGGTCGCGGTGGCCGGCCACGGCCCGGGGCATCAGGACATCGGCGTAGGCGGAACCCGCACCCGCGGACGCCGCGGCGGCCGGAGGCTCGTCCGCTTCGGGCTCCTCCTGCGACGCGGGCTCGAGCGCGGGCGCCTCGGGCTGGGAGGGCAGCTCCGGGACGATCATGTCGCCACGGAAGCTCGGAACCGCCTCCAGGAGGCTGGTCAGCGAGTCGCGCTCGCCTGCCGACACACCGCTGACGCGCTCCTCCGGCTCCGGAGCCGGAGATGCGGGGCGCTCGATCTGCCGGTCCAGCGCACGGTCCAGCGGCCGGTCGCGCGGCAGCCGGGCGATCCGGGGCACGAACGGGAAGCTCGGCTCCGGTGCCGCGACGTCGTCGGTCTCGCCGATCAGCGAGCGCGCCTCTTCGTCCACGGCCTGGACCAGCCGACGCGGCGGGTCGTACGTCCAGCTCGCCGAGTGCGGTTCGCCCGCGACGCGGTAGACCAGCAGGACCTCCCAGGTGCCGTCGTCCCGGCGCCAGGAGTCCCACTGCACGGTCTCCCTGTCGGCGCCGCGCAGCAGCAGCCGCTCCTGCACGGCTTCGCCGAGCTGCGGGCCGGTGTTCTCGCCGGGGCGTCGCACGGGAGTCTTACGGGCGCGCTCGGCCATGAACGCGCGCTCCGCGAGCACAGGGCCCTCGAAGCGGCGCACCCGGTCCACCGGAATGCCGGCGAACTGGGCTACCTCCTCGGCGGAGGCGCCGGCACGTATACGCGCCTGGATGTCGCGGGGGCGGAGATGGCTCTCCACCTCGATCTCGATCTGGCCGAGCCGGGCGCGGTCATTGCGCACGGCGGCACGCAGCCGCTCATCGATCGGAAGCGTGTACTCCGTGCTGTCCGCAGCCTTGAGCACCAGTCGTGTGCCGTCGTTTGAGACGGCCACGACACGCAGTTCGGGCATGGGAACCTCCCGGGTGGTGCCTGCCGACGTCACGTGCGTCGCTGCTTCCGCTAGTCGAGTGTGACCTGCCCGGGTTCAGCCTGCCACAACCTTGCCAAGTTACCCGGCGTGTCGGGCCTCGGCCCTGGAACGCCACTATGACACGGTCACCTTTGCGACGCGGAGCGACCGGATGGTCGCTCCATGCAGCAGGCGCCCGTGCGATGCCGCGGCGCCGCCGGTTCGGGTGCCGGCCTTCGGCCCCCTCCCGTAGGTTCCGGACATCCGTGCGGGAGTCCGGCCCCAGGGCTCGCCACAGTACTCCATTCGGGCCACGTGGGTGGACCGGCGCGCCGCCGAAGTTCTCGCGAAGTACGGGAGTTGGACTGCCCCGTGATGTGCGGCATGTGCCCGATGCGTGTGCTGCTTCACACAATCTCCAGAAATGGAACTATCTCGTTCGCTCAAATGTCCCTTCCTGGTGCAAGGTGGGGTAGTTGTCGAGCAGGGGCTGATCATGGTTCAGAAGCCGCAGAGTGATGCGGAACGCAAGGAAAGGCGCATAGATCTGAGCCTGCCGCAGGTCGCGGGCAGCGCCGTCGCGGCGGTCGCGGCGGCGGTGATGGCCTCGCAGCTCGGTGTGTACGGAACGATCGCCGGCGCCGGCGTGATGAGTGTGGTGGCCACCTGCGGGGGATCTGTCTTCCAGCACTTCTTCCGCCGCACCGGGGAGCAGATCCGCGAAGTCACCGTCCAGGTGAAGCATCCGGCGGGCCGTCAGGTGACCGTGCGGACCCGGGAGACACGGCCCGCGCCGGGCCGCCAGGAGGACGGCGCGACGACGGTGCTGCGCACGGCGGAGACCGGGGCGGAGCGCACCACGCTCCTGCGGCAGGTCCGGCCCGGCGAGGCTGAGCCCGGCGCCGAGCGCACCACGCTCCTGCGGCAGGTCCGGCCCGGTGAGGCTGAGCCCGGCGCCGAGCGCACCACGATGCTGCGCCAGGTCCGGCCCGGCGAGGCCGCCCCGGCAGGCCCCGGCCACGGCGACGGGCCCACGGACGACGCCTACTCCGACGCCCGTACCCACGGCACCCGTGTCCGGGGCTGGAAGCGGTCCGTCCTCGTGGCCACCGGGGTCTTCGCGCTGTCCATGGCCGGGATCACCGTGTACGAAATGGCCTCCGGCCACGACCTGGGCGGTAACGGGGGAACGACGATCGGCTCCGTCGTGAGCGGGGAGCGGCACGGTGGCCCGGCCTCGCCGTCGCCCTCGGGGAGCACCGTCCAGGACGGTGACGGCGAGGACCGGCGGAACGACGGCGGCACGCCCGGCGTGAGCCCGACGACTCCCGGGACCGGCCCGGACGACGGCCGGAGCGGGCTGCCCGACCCCTCCGGCGACGACGGTACGACGACCGGCCCCACCCCCACGCCCTCGGCGTCCGCCGGGGCCACCACCCCGCAGCCCAGCGCCCCGGCGACACCGGGCCCCGACGGCACCACACCGGCCGCACCGGAACCGTCCGGAGCCGACGAGGCCCCGGACGGCCAGGACGGGCCCGCCGCCGGGACGGACACGGGCCGGTGACCGGTGCCGCCGCGCCCGAGGTGCTCAGTCCCCGAGCACGCGGCGCAGGTAGTCGTTGGTGAACAGGCGGTCCGGGTCGAGCCGGTCGCGTACGGCGGTGAACTCGCCGAACCGTGGGTAGGCCGCGGCGAGGTGACCGGAGTCCCGGGTGTGGATCTTGCCCCAGTGCGGGCGGCCGTCGTACCCCGTCATGATCCGCTCGACGGCCGTGAAGTACGCCTGGTAGGGCGTGCCCCGGTACAGGTGCACCGCGATGTACGCGCTCTCCCGGCCCGACGCCGTGGAGAGCGCGATGTCGTCCGCGGGCGCCGTGCGGACCTCCACCGGGAAGCTGATCCGCAGCGGTGAGCGCTCCACCATGGCCTTGAGCTCACGCAGGGCCTCGACGGCCCTCTCGCGCGGCACCGCGTACTCCATCTCGACGAAGCGCACCCGGCGGGGGCTGGTGAACACCTTGTAGGGGATGTCGGTGTACGTACGGGCCGACAGGGCGCGGCTGGAGATCCGCGCGATCGAGGGGATGGCGCCGGGGACGGCGCGGCCGACCGCGCAGGCGACCTGGAAGACGCCGTTCGAGAGGAGTTCGTCCTCGATCCAGCCGCTGACCCGCCCGGGCGGAGCGGCGGGCCCGGCGCTGCGGTTGTTGCGCTTGGTGTTGCAGTTGCCGGTGTGCGGGAACCAGTAGAACTCGAAGTGCTCGTTCTCCGTGACGAGCCGGTCGAAGTCGGCCGTCACCCGGTCGAAGGTCATCGGCTCCTCACGGGCGGTGAGGAGGAAGACGGGCTCCACCGCGAAGGTGACGGCGGTGACCACGCCGAGCGCGCCGAGCCCGATCCGCGCCACCGCGAAGACGTCCGGGTTCTCGTCGGGCGAGCAGCGCAGCACCGTGCCGTCGGCCGTGACCATCTCCAGCGCGCGGATCTGGGCGGCGACCGACGCCGAGTCGCGGCCGGTTCCGTGGGTACCCGTGGAGGTCGCCCCGGCGACCGTCTGCTCCATGATGTCGCCCATGTTGGTGAGGGAGAGCCCCTCACGGGCGAGCGCCGCGTTCAGGCGCTTGAGCGGCGTGCCCGCCTCGACCGTCACGGTCATCGCCGTACGGTCGATGTCGCGGATGCCGGTGAGCAGGTCCGGGCGTATGAGGACCCCGTCGGTCGCGGCGGTCGCGGTGAACGAATGGCCGGTGCCGACGGGCTTCACCGTCAGACCGTCCTCGGACGCCCTGCGGAGCACCGCCGCGAGTTCGTCGACCGAGGCGGGGGACGCCACGCGTGCCGGCCGGGCGGTGACGTTGCCCGCCCAGTTACGCCACGTGCTCGCCGTCCGTGCGTAGGTGTCGGTCATCTTCCCCGCGCCCTCCCGTAGGTACCGGCTCGGTGAGCCGGCGATACCCCAGGAACCCCACCGCGGCCGCGAGCGCTCCCGCCACGGCGGGCACCGCGTACCCCGCCTCCGCCCCGGAGGCGTCGACGACCCAGCCTGCGGCGGAGGAGCCGAGCGCCACCCCGACCGCGAGTCCTGTGCTGGTCCAGGTCATGCCCTCGGTGAGCTGGGTGCGTGGTACGTGCTGTTCGACGAGAGCCATCGTGGTGACCATCGTCGGTGCGATGGCGAGGCCCGCGACAAAGAGCGCCACGGCCAGGAACGGCAGGCTCCCGGCCAGTTGGAGGGGGATCATACTCACGGCCATCGCACACACTCCCACCAGCCACCTGGTGGAAGACCTCCCCCGCAGACGCAGCAGGCCGAACACCGCCCCGGCGAGGCACGACCCCAGGGCGTAGACGGCCAGCACGAGGCTGGCCGCGGCCTTGTGGCCCCGCTCCTCGGCGAAGGCCACGGTCACCACGTCCACCGCTCCGAAGATGGCCCCGGTGGCGACGAAGGTGACCACCAGCACCTGGAGGCCGGTCGAACGCAGGGCCGAAGCGCTCGTGTGGTGCTCCTTCGGGTGCGGCACGGGTTCGGTCGCCCGCTGGGACGTCAGCCAGAAGACACCGGCCACCAGGAACGTGCCGGCGAGCAGGGGACCGGCCTCCGGGAACCAGGCGGTGGACAGTCCGATGGAGACGATGGGCCCGAAGATGAAGCACACCTCGTCGACGATCGACTCCCAGGCGTACGCGGTGTGCAGCCGGCGTCCGGTGCCCCGGTAGATCTCGGCCCAGCGGGCCCGGACCATCGACCCCACGCTCGGCACGCAGCCGGCGCCCGCGGCGAAGACGAACAGGGTCCAGTCGGGCAGCCGCTGCTGGGCGCAGACCAGCAGCCCGGCCACCGAAGCGGCGGCGAGGAGTGTGACGGGACGGAGCACCCGGCGCTGCCCGTAGCGGTCCACCAGCCGTGAGACCTGCGGCCCCGTGACGGCGGCCGCCATGGCGAGGGTCGCGGAGAGCGCACCCGCCAGCCCGTAGCGGCCGGTGAGCTGGGAGACCATCGTCACCACGCCGATCCCCATCATGGACAGCGGCATCCGGCCGAGGAACCCGGCCGCTGAGAACTCCCGGGTGCCCGGGGCGGCGAAGATGGCGCGGTAAGGGCTGGGCAAGGGGTGCTCCGGGAAGGCCTGTCAGGAGTGCTGGGGGCCGATACAGCTTACGGGCGGACGACTGAGGGGGGACCCGCCGGTGGCGGTTGCCGTGCGGCCGGCGGCGGGTGGCAGGATCGGGTGCATGTCCGGTCTGCGCGATCCCGCTCCCTACGACGCCCTGCTGCTGCTCTCCTTCGGCGGTCCCGAAGGCCCTGACGACGTGGTCCCGTTCCTCGCGAACGTGACACGCGGCCGGGGCATCCCCGAGGAGCGGCTCAAGGAGGTCGGCAAGCACTACTTCCTCTTCGGGGGCGTGAGCCCGATCAACGCGCAGAACAGGGCCCTGCTCGACGCGTTGCGCGAGGACTTCGCCGGCCACGGGCTCGACCTGCCGGTGTACTGGGGCAACCGCAACTGGGCCCCGTACCTCACCGACACGCTCCGCGAGATGATCACGGACGGGCACCGCAGGATCGCCGTCCTCGCCACCAGCGCCTACGCCTCGTACTCCGGCTGCCGCCAGTACCGCGAGAACCTGGCGGAGTCGCTGTCCGCGCTGGAGGCCGAGGGGCTCGCGGTGCCCCGCGTCGACAAGCTGCGGCACTACTTCAACCACCCGGGCTTCGTCCGGCCCATGGTGGACGGTGTGCTCGCCTCGCTGGCCGATCTCCCCGAGGACGTCAGGACGGGGGCGCACCTCGCCTTCACCACGCACTCCATCCCCATCTCGGCGGCCGACGCCTCCGGGCCGGCGGAGACCCACGGCGACGGCGGCTCGTACGTCGCCGAGCACCTGGACGTCGCCCGGCTGATCACCGAGGCCGTGCGCGAGGAGACCGGCGTCGAGCACCCGTGGCGGCTCGTCTACCAGTCGCGCAGCGGCGCCCCGCACATCCCGTGGCTGGAGCCCGACATCTGTGACCACCTGGAGGCGCTCCACGGCGAGGGCGTCCCCGCCGTCGTCATGGCCCCCATCGGCTTCGTCTCCGACCACATGGAGGTGCTGTACGACCTGGACACGGAGGCCACGGCGAAGGCCGCCGAGCTGGGCCTGCCGGTCCGCCGTTCCGCGACGGTGGGGGCGGACCCCCGGTTCGCCGCCGCCGTGCGTGAGCTGCTCCTGGAGCGCGCCGCCGCCGAGCAGGAGCGCCCGGTCACCCCGTGCGCGCTGGGTGCGCTCGGCCCCTCCCACGACCTGTGTCCGGCCGGCTGCTGTCCCGCCAGGGCCCCCAAGCCGGCGGCCGCCGGCGCCGACAGCCCGTTCTGACCGCCCGCCTCCCCGCCGGTACGGGCTCACCGCACGCCCGTACCGGCCCCGCGACACCACGTCTGGAGCGTTGTGACCGACCCCCTGCTCTCCGAACTCCTCGATCTCGCCCTCGACGCGGCCCGCAGGGCCGGCGCGCTGCTGCGGGACGGCCGTCCCGCCGACCTCGGGGTGGCCGCGACGAAGTCCAGCCCGATCGACGTGGTCACCGAGATGGACATCCGGGCGGAGAAGCTGATCACCGGCTACCTCTCCGAGCACCGCCCCGCCGACGGCTTCCTCGGGGAGGAGGGAGCGAGCGCCGAGGGCACGAGCGGCATCCGGTGGGTCATCGACCCGCTGGACGGCACGGTGAACTACCTCTACTCCCTCCCCACCTGGTCGGTCTCCATCGCCGCCGAGCGCGACGGGGAGCGGGTCGTCGGCGTGGTCGAGGCCCCGATGCGGCGTGAGACGTTCCACGCGGTGCTCGGAGGCGGCGCGTACGGGAACGGCGAACGGCTGCGGTGCCGCCCCACGGCCCCCCTCGGCCAGGCCCTGGTGGCGACCGGCTTCAACTACGTCACCGAGGTCCGCACCCACCAGGCGGCCGTGGCCCAGCAGCTGATCCCGCGGGTGCGGGACATCCGGCGCGGCGGATCGGCCGCCATCGAACTCTGCGACGTCGCGGCCGGCCGGCTCGACGGCTACTACGAGCGCGGGCTCCACCCCTGGGACGTCGCGGCGGGCGATCTCATCGCGAGGGAGGCAGGCGCCCTCACCGGAGGCAGGCCCGGACGGCCGGCGGACGGAGACCTCACGGTCGCCGCGACCCCCGGCGTCTTCGAGCCGCTGCAGGCGCTCCTCGAGGAACTGGGCGCCTGGCACGACTGACGCAAGCCCCTCCCGGAGCCCACCGCGGCACCCAGGGGCGGCGCACCGCGCACGAGAGGGCCCCGGGAAGCCATGACAGCCCCGGGGCCCTCTCGTGGCGGCTCAGACGGTTGTGGCGCCGACTTCCACGCCGTGCTCGGCGGCGAGGCGGTGCAGGTCGTCGAGCTCTCCCTGCTCGACATCCGCGAGGAAGTCGTCGCCCGTCTCGCGAGCCCTCGTGAGGTCGGACTCGGTGGTCTTGATTCGTTGCAGCAGACCTGCGGTGAAAGCGTCCATGAAGCGCCCCCTCGTCGTGGGTCGGTGGCACGGGGGTGTGCCCGGTGGTCCTCCGGTCCGCGGGCGGCCGGAGTGCGGGTGATCACGCAGTCCCTCTGGAAGCAGGACGGGCTGTGGAACGCCACATGCATGGCGTGATCGCGGGTGTGAGAGCGTCCTCCCCGTCGGCGGCCCGCGAGAAACCTCAACTGGCCCGGGAATCCGATCGATTCCCCGGAGCGATGATCGGTGCCGCGCCGTCTTACCGCCGGTTTATGCGCGTTACGGGCAGGATGGACGCGCACAGTCGGTGCCGCTGACGTGCGGCGGGCGGCCGGATCTGAGGCCGCTCGCCGTTTTTTCGGAGATCTAGGGAAGGACTGCGCCGTGCGCGTACTCGTCGTCGAGGACGAGCAGCTGCTCGCCGATGCGGTGGCCACCGGGCTGCGCCGGGAGGCCATGGCCGTCGACGTCGTCTACGACGGAGGGGCGGCCCTCGAGCGCGTCGGGGTCAACGACTACGACGTCGTCGTGCTGGACCGGGACCTCCCGGTGGTGCACGGCGACGACGTCTGCCGAAGGATCGTCGAGCTCGGCATGCCCACCCGGGTCCTGATGCTCACCGCGTCCGGTGACGTCAGCGACCGGGTCGAGGGTCTGGAGCTCGGGGCGGACGACTACCTGCCCAAGCCCTTCGCCTTCAGCGAGCTGACCGCCCGCGTACGCGCTCTGGGGCGCCGCACCACGGTCGCGCTGCCGCCCGTGCTGGAGCGGGCAGGGATCAAGCTGGACCCCAACCGCCGCGAGGTCTTCCGGGACGAGCAGGAGATCCAGCTCGCCCCGAAGGAGTTCGCCGTCCTGGAGGTCCTGATGCGCAGCGAGGGCGCGGTCGTCTCGGCCGAGCAGCTGCTGGAGAAGGCGTGGGACGAGAACACGGATCCGTTCACCAACGTGGTGCGGGTGACCGTCATGACCCTGCGGCGCAAACTCGGCGAGCCACCGGTCATCGTCACGGTCCCGGGCTCCGGATACCGGATCTGAGGACGTGATGGCAGCCTCCCCGGCGCCCATGAAGGCGCCGCCGAAACCGACCTGGGAACCCAAGGCGCAGGAATCCCCGTACCCCTGGCTGCGCCCGACCATCCGGATACGGCTCACGCTCCTGTACGGCGGGATGTTCCTCATCGCGGGCATCCTGCTGCTGTCGATCATCTACATGCTGGCCGCCCAGGCACTGCACGACGCGGGCGGTCTGGAGTTCCAGGTCTCCGGGACCAACGTGCGGATCTCCAGCGACATGTGTCCGCAGCTCGGCTCCGCGCAGAACAACGGCCAGCTCAACGAGGCGATCAAGGACTGCACCGCGGCCCAGCGGCAGCACGCCCTCGACTCGCTGCTGAACCGGGCACTGCTCGCACTCGTGGGCCTCAGCATCATCGCCTTCGCCTTCGGGTACGCGATGGCGGGGCGCGTCCTGTCCCCGCTCGGCCGGATCACCCGTACCGCCCGCAGGGTGGCCGGAACGGATCTGACCCGCAGGATCGAGCTGGACGGCCCCGACGACGAGCTGAAGGAGCTCGCCGACACCTTCGACGAGATGCTGGACCGCCTCGAACGGGCCTTCACCGCGCAGCAGCGGTTCGTGGGGAACGCCTCGCACGAGCTGCGGACACCCCTGGCGATCAACCGCACCCTGCTGGAGGTGCACCTCTCCGACCCGGAGGCCCCCACGGAGCTCCAGCAGCTCGGCAAGACGCTCCTGGCCACGAACGAGCGCAGTGAACAACTGGTCGAAGGGCTGCTGCTGCTCGCCCGCAGCGACAACCAGATCGTCGAGCGCAAGCCCGTGGACCTCGCCGAGGTCGCCGACCACGCCATCGACCAGGCGAGGACCGAGGCCACGGCGATGGGCGTGGAGATCCGCGGTGAGCGTGCCTCCGCGGTTGTCCAGGGCAACGGGGTCCTCCTGGAACGCATCGCGCTGAACCTCGTGCAGAACGCCGTGCGCTACAACGTGCCGGAGGCGGGCTGGGTCGAGGTCACCACCGAGCTCCAGCACGGCCAGGCGGTCCTGACCGTCTCGAACACCGGGCCCGTCGTGCCGGCGTACGAGATCGACAACCTCTTCGAGCCGTTCCGGCGGCTGCGCACGGAGCGCACGGGCAGCGACAAGGGGGTCGGGCTCGGCCTGTCGATCGCGCGGTCCGTCGCGAGGGCGCACGGAGGCCGTATCATCGCGGAGCCCCGCGAGGGCGGTGGTCTCGTGATGCGCGTCACCCTTCCGGTCTGAGAGGCTTCACGGTGTGAAGTCGCATTGGATGACTCTGTTCGCTTTGGGCGGAATTTTTGAACCGCGTTTCCGTTCCGCCCCTGTGTGATCGATCACAGAAGCGAATTTAGGTCCCTCTACTCTCCGTGATCACATGTCCGTCCGAAAGCCTGGAAACGTCCGGGTTTCCGGGGGTAGATATCACGGGAAGTACACGGGGTGGCGCCCGTGAACTGCAGCAATCGGACCGTGTACGGTCCCCTTCGCCACCCAAGCTGATCGCTCACGAGAGATCCGGTTGGGTGTCGATTGAGTAACAGACCTTGATGTGAGGCAAAATCTCCGCCTCAGGTCGGGCACAAGTCCGGCCTCTCACGCGTTACGTGCGCTGAGACACCGCAGACACCCAAGAGGGGGAGAGCGACATGGCAACGGATTACGACACCCCACGCAAGACCGACGACGACGTGGACCAGGACAGCCTCGAAGAGCTCAAGGCTCGTCGGAGCGACAAGACGGCGTCCGCCGTCGACGTGGACGAGTTCGACGCGGCAGAGGGACTGGAGCTGCCCGGCGCAGACCTGTCCAACGAAGAGCTGGCCGTGCGCGTCCTGCCCAAGCAGGCCGATGAGTTCACCTGCATGAGCTGCTTCCTCGTGCACCACCGCAGCCAGCTGGCGCGCGAGAAGAACGGTCAGCCCATCTGCCGCGACTGCGACTGAGGCCGGTCGGCCGTGGCAGGCGACACACCGTTCCGGAAGCGGCGCTTGCGGCGCACGAAGTCGTCGGAGGCGCATCAGGGCGGCACAGGCCCGGCAGAGGGCGAGAGCCCCGCTGCCGAGCACCAGGCCGCCCTGCCTGCCTCTCCCGGCACACCTGACGACGGGCGGGGCCTTCCGGCCTCGCTCGAAGCGGTACGGGCGGCGGACCCGCCCTCCGGGTCCGGGCAGGACGGACCGGCCCCGAAGGGATCCGGCCGCCTGCACACACTGAGACGAGGCGTGCGCAAGAGCCGGGAGAGCGCCGTCGCCGCAGTCGGCGTGGTGGCCGACCGCATCATCGACATCGCTCCCCGCGTCCCCGTACGGGACCTCGCCACCTTGCGCAAGCAGTTCCCGGGGCTCGGCCCCGAAGAACTCGCCGACAAGCTGGTCGCGGGCGCGTGCGGCGCCACCGCTGCCGTCGGCGCCGGCATCGGGGCCGCCGCGATGATGCCCGTACCTCCCGCCATGCTCGCGGAGCTGGCAGCGGAGATCACCGGGGTCGCCGCCGTCGAGATGAAGCTCGTCGCCGAGCTGCACGAGGTCTACGGCAGGCGCCCTCCGGGCAACCTCGGCCAGCGCAGCACCGCGTATCTGACGTCCTGGACCGAGGAGCGCGGCATCGACGTCTCCCGCCCCACCACGCTCAACGCGGCCCTGGGCGGGCAGATGAAGCGTGAACTGCGCCAGCAGATCATGAAGCGCACCGTGCGCGACCTGCCGAATCTCATCCCGTTCATGATCGGTGCCGCCGTCGGCGCGATGATGAACCGTCGGGACACCAGAAAGCTCGCCGACCGGGTCAGGAGCGACCTGCGGCGCGATCAGGTCCCCTGGGACCGCCTCACGGAGCTTCCCGCGCTGGAACAGCCCGCGCGGCCCGCGGAGGAGCTCCCCGAGGGCCTGGACGATCCCGGCCGCTGACGGCCGGACACGAGGACCCGCCCCGGTACGGAGACTCCCGCCCCATGGCCTCTCGTCCGGATCATGCCGGGCTCGAAGGTCCTAGGCGGGTACGGGCGCGAGTGCCGCCACCAGGGCCTGCGGCTCACGGGTTGACAGATAGAGGTACGGCGTCGGGTCGGCCGGGTCCGTGACCTTCACCCGCACCGCCGTGGGGACGTAGCTGCGCAGCAGCATGAAGGCGCGGGGATCCGCCTTGTACGACCGCCAGGCGCGCGCCTCCTCCCCGTCCAGCACCTCGGCGTCGCCGAGGGCCTCCAGGGGGATCCGGGCGTCGCCCGCGACGAGGGCGCCCGCCACGACCCGGATGCGCGCCGAGCCGTACGAACTCACGCCCGCGCACGCCGCCGCCGTGCCGGCGACCAGGCCGCCGAGCATGGGCAGGGTGCCGACCGGCAGGAGCATCAGCGCGCAGGCGACGCCGATGCCGAACGCGATGAGCCACCACGAACGGGGTGCGGTGAGGCGTTCGTCGAAGGGGGGTGCGGAAGGCTGCATGAAAGCAAGCTTGGCACGGCGCGACCCGCGGGCGGCAGCGCGGGTAAGGTCTGCGCCTGTGAGTGGAACATCTGCACGTCTGACACCCCCGGCCGACGCGGTGAAGCCCGTCCGGCACCCCGACGCCCCGGCGCCCGGCGACATCCTCGGCTCCCACTACGAACACTGTTTCGGCTGCGGGGGCGGACAGCCGCACGGACTGCACCTCCGGGCGACGGCCGGAGAGGGCGTGAGTGTCACCGCCGAGTTCACCGTGAAGGCCGCCCACCAGGGCGCTCCGGGACTCGCCCACGGCGGGGTCCTGGCCACGGCGATGGACGAGACTCTCGGCGCCCTGAGCTGGCTGCTGCGGGTCATCGCGGTGACCGGACGGCTGGAGACCGACTACGTCCTGCCGGTCCCCGTGGGCACCGTGCTCTTCCTGGAGGCCGAGGCCACCGCAGTCCACGGCCGGAAGATCTACTGCCGCGCGACAGGACGGACCGGCGGCCCGGAGGGTCCCGTCGCGGTACGCGCCGAAGCCCTCTTCATCGAGGTCAAGGTGGAGCACTTCACCGACAACGGACGGCCGGAGGACATCCAGGCCGCCATGTCCGACCCGGACCAGGTCAGGCGTGCGCGTGCCTTCGAGGTGAACCCCTGATGCGCCGTCCCGTCGACGTACTCATCCGCAGGGTCGACCCGGACGTGCCGATCCCCGGCTACGGGCATCCGGGCGACGCCGGTGCGGATCTGGTCACCACCGAGGCCGCCGAACTCGCCCCCGGGGAACGGGCGGTGCTCCCCACCGGGGTGTCGATCGCCCTGCCCGACGGCTACGCGGCCTTCGTGCACCCCCGTTCGGGCCTCGCCGCCCGCTGCGGAGTGGCCCTCGTGAACGCCCCAGGGACGGTCGATGCCGGGTACCGTGGGGAGATCAAGGTCATCGTGGTCAATCTCGACCCGCGCGAGACCGTCAGGTTCGAACGGTTCGACCGGATTGCCCAACTGGTCGTCCAGCAGGTCGAGAAGGTGCGTTTCCACGAGGTGACGGAGCTTCCCGGCTCGGCACGGGCCGAGGGGGGCTTCGGATCCACCGGCGGCCATGCCGAAGTGGACGGCGTCACGGGCGGTAACACCCAGGGTGGGAACAGCTACGCTTCGGTCGTATCCGACCGGGAAGGACGTTGACGTGTTCGGACGTCGCAAGAACAGTGGTTCCGCCGAGGACACGGCGGACGAAGCGCGCGAGGCCGAGCAGGTCGCCGACGAGCTCGACGGCACCGGGGCCGAGAGCGGCTCGCGCCGCACGAACCTTCCGCCGGCTCCCCGCCCCGACGGGCCGTGGGACATCTCCGAGGTCTCCAAGCCCGGCGAGGGCAGGGTGGACCTGGGCGGCGTCTTCGTGCCCGGGGTCGAGGGCATGGAGCTCCGGGTGGAGGTCGCCGGCGACGCGATCGTCGCGGCCACCGTCGTGCTGCGTGACAGCGCGGTCCAGCTGCAGGCCTTCGCCGCCCCCAAGAAGGAGGGCATCTGGGGTGAGGTGCGCGAGGAGATCGCCTCGGGCATCACCCAGCAGGGCGGGATCATCGACGAGGTCGAGGGCCCGCTGGGCTGGGAGCTGCGTGCCCAGGTGCCCGTACAGCTCCCGGACGGGAAGAACGGCGTACAGCTGGTGCGCTTCGTCGGGGTCGACGGGCCGCGCTGGTTCCTGCGCGGTGTGATCTCCGGCCAGGGCGCGGTGCAGCCGGAGGCCGCCGGGCTGCTGGAGACGATCTTCAGGGACACCGTCGTCGTCCGCGGTGACGGACCGATGGCTCCGCGCGACCCGATCGTCCTCAAGCTTCCCGACGACGCCCAGATGGTGCCCGAGGGTGTGCAGCAGGAGGACCAGGAGAGCTCGAAGTTCTCCGGCGGCATGGGCCAGCTCCAGCGCGGGCCCGAGATCACCGAGGTGCGCTGACCGCGCCCCGGCGCGTCCGAGGCCGGTGGGCCGCATCCCGGGGAGGGGATGCGGCCCACCGGCCTCTCCATTGCCTCACCGGGTGCCTCATGCACATACTGGCGGCTGCCGAGGGAGCGGGTACGCACGGCGGCGTACGCACGGGGGGAGAGCGATGACACGGAGCACCGACGGGCGGACCGGCACGGCCCTGGCCGAGGGTTCCGCCGACGGACCGATGGTGCGGGTCGAGGACCTGCACCGCTCGTACGGCTCCGGAGCCGCGGCCGTGCACGCCCTGCGCGGCGTCTCCTTCGAGATCCCGCGAGGAGAGCTCGTCGCGCTCAAGGGCCGCTCGGGATCGGGCAAGACCACGCTGCTCAACCTCGTCGGAGGCCTTGACACACCGGACGGCGGCCGCATCGCCGTCGGCGGCACCGACCTCTCGGAGCTCGGCGAGGACGGGCTGCTGGAGCTGCGGAGGGACCGGATCGGTTTCATCTTCCAGTCCTTCGGCCTGATCCCGATCCTGACCGCCGCGGAGAACGTCGGTGTACCCATGCGGCTGCGCAGGACCGACCCCCGCGAGCGCGACGAGCGGGTGGCGCTGCTGCTCTCCCTGGTGGGACTCGGTGATCACGCCCAGCAGCGCCCCGGGGAGCTCTCCGGCGGTCAGCAGCAGCGTGTCGCCATCGCCCGGGCACTCGCCAACCGGCCCGCCCTCCTGATCGCCGACGAGCCCACCGGGCAGCTCGACGCGGAGACGGGGCTCGCGGTCATGCACCTGCTGCGGGCCGTCGTGCGAAGCGAGGGCGTCACCGTCCTCGTCGCCACCCACGACCCCCAGCTGCTCGGCTTCGCCGACCGGGTCCTGGAGCTCAGCGACGGGCACATCGTCGAGCACGTGTAGCCGCGGGCGGAGTCCGAGCCGTACAGCCGTGCACCCGGGCCGGCATCAGAATCCCGTCAATACGGCCTCCGAGCCCGGCCCTGACCCCATATGCCGGAAATTCTCGGGGTAGCTTCGACAGTGGCTCCCGTATCGGCGGCAGCCGGTTGCAGAGAAGACAATGGGGCCATGGCACGCGGCAAGCTTCGGATCTACCTGGGTGCGGCACCTGGCGTCGGCAAGACGTACGCGATGCTGTCCGAGGCCCACCGCCGGGTGGAACGGGGCACGGACTGCGTCGTCGCGTTCGTCGAACACCACGGCCGGCCGCGCACCGAGGTGCTGCTGCACGGCCTTGAGCAGGTCCGCCGGCGCGACATCGAGTACCGCTCGGCCGTCTTCGCCGAGATGGACGTCGACGCCGTCCTGGAGCGCGCCCCGGCCGTCGCGCTCGTGGACGAGCTCGCCCACACCAATGTGCCGGGCTCCCGTAACGCGAAGCGCTGGCAGGACGTCGAGGAACTCCTCAAGGCCGGCATCGACGTGGTGTCCACCGTCAACATCCAGCACCTGGAGTCCCTGGGCGACGTCGTCGAGTCGATAACCGGCGTGCGCCAGCAGGAGACCATCCCCGACGAGGTCGCCCGTCGGGCCGACCAGATCGAGCTCGTCGACATGTCGCCCCAGGCGCTGCGCCGTCGCATGGCCCACGGGAACATCTACCAGTCCGACAAGGTCGACGCGGCGCTGTCCAACTACTTCCGCCCCGGCAACCTCACCGCCCTGCGCGAGCTGGCGCTCCTGTGGGTCGCCGACCGGGTCGACGAGTACCTCCAGCAGTACCGTGGCGAGCACGACATCAGCGCGCCCTGGCAGGCCCGCGAGCGCATCGTCGTCGGACTGACCGGAGGCCCCGAGGGCCGTACGCTCATCCGCCGCGCCTCACGGATGGCCGCGAAGGGCTCCGGCAGCGAGATCCTCGCGGTCTACATCGCCCGCAGCGACGGGCTGACCTCCGCCTCGCCCAAGGAGCTCGCGGTGCAGCGCACCCTGGTCGAGGACCTCGGGGGCACCTTCCACCACGTCATCGGCGACGACATACCCTCGGCCCTCCTCGCGTTCGCCCGGGGCGTCAACGCCACCCAGATCGTCCTCGGGTCCAGCCGCCGCAAGACCTGGCAGTACATCTACGGCCCCGGGGTCGGGGCCACCGTGGCCCGGGAGTCCGGACCCGACCTGGACGTGCACATCGTCACGCACGAAGCGGTCGCGAAGGGGCGCGGACTGCCCATCGCACGCGGCGCGCGGCTCAGCCGCACCCGGATCTCCTCGGGCTGGCTGGTCGGCGTGGGCGGACCGGCCTTCCTGACCCTGCTCCTGCACGGCATGGAGAACGGGCCGGGCCTCGCCAACGACGTCCTGCTCTTCCTCTTCATGACCGTCGCCGCCGCTCTGCTCGGCGGCCTCGCGCCCGCCCTGGCCTCGGCGGCGGCGGGCTCCCTGCTCCTGAACTACTGGTTCACCCCGCCCACCCACACCCTGACCGTGCAGGACCCGGAGAACTTCGTCGCCATCGTGATCTTCTTCGCGGTGGCGGTCGCGGTCGCCTCGGTCGTCGACCTGGCGGCCCGCCGCACCCACCAGGCGGCCCGGCTGCGCGCCGAGTCCGAGATCCTCTCCGCCCTCGCCGGGAGCGTCCTGCGGGGCGAGACCGCCCTGGACGCCCTGCTTGACCGGGTCCGTGAGACCTTCGGCATGGAGTCCGTCGCCCTCCTGGAGAGGCAGAGCGACGTCGATCCGTGGACCTGTGCGGGATCCGTCGGCCCGGCGCCCGTGGTCCGGCCCGACGACGCGGACGTGGACATGCCCGTCGGCGACCACATGGCACTGGCGCTCTCCGGGCGTGTGCTGCCCGCCGAGGACCGCAGGGTCCTCGGCGCCTTCGCCGCGCAGGCCGCCGTCGTGCTCGACCGGCAGCGACTGGTGGGGGAGGCCGAGGCGGCCCGGCGCCTCGCCGAGGGCAACCGGATCAGGACCGCGCTGCTCGCCGCCGTCAGTCACGACCTGCGTACCCCGCTGGCCGCCATCAAGGCCGCCGTGAGCTCCCTGCGCTCCGACGACGTCGCCTGGTCCGACGCCGACGAGGCGGAGTTCCTCGCGGCCATCGAGGACGGCGCCGACCGCCTGGACCACCTGGTCGGCAACCTCCTCGACATGTCGCGCCTGCAGACCGGCACGGTCACCCCGCTGATCCGCGAGATCGACCTCGACGAGGTCGTCCCGATGGCGCTCGGCGGCGTACCGGAGGGCAGTGTCGACCTGGACATCCCCGAGACGCTCCCCATGGTCGCCGTCGATCCGGGGCTGCTGGAGCGGGCCGTCGCCAACATCGTCGAGAACGCCGTCAAGTACAGCCCGGGCCAGGAACGCGTCGCCGTCGCCGCCAGCGCCCTGGGCGAGCGGGTCGAGCTGCGGGTGGCCGACCGGGGCCGCGGCGTCCCCGACGAGGCCAAGGAACGCATATTCGAGCCCTTCCAGCGGTACGGCGACGCCCCGCGCGGCGCCGGAGTGGGACTCGGCCTCGCCGTCGCCCGCGGATTCGTGGAGTCCATGGGCGGCACCCTGGACGCCGAGGACACCCCCGGCGGCGGACTCACCATGGTCCTCACGCTCACGGCCGCGGCGGGACAGGTCCGGGCCGGCCCGCTCCCTCCCGTACACGTCACCTCATGAGATCTCCGGGGCGCACCCCCGCCCCGTACACGTATTCCGGAAAGGCAGGTCCGCGATGACCCGGGTCCTCGTGGTCGACGACGAGCCGCAGATCGTGCGCGCCCTCGTGATCAACCTGAAGGCGCGCAGGTACGAGGTGGACGCGGCGCCCGACGGGGCCACCGCCCTGCAGCTGGCGGCGGCGCGCCACCCCGACGTCGTCGTCCTCGACCTCGGCCTGCCGGACATGGACGGCGTCGAGGTGATCAGGGGACTGCGCGGCTGGACACGGGTGCCGATCCTGGTGCTCTCCGCCCGCCACACCTCGGACGAGAAGGTCGAGGCACTCGACGCCGGTGCCGACGACTACGTCACCAAGCCCTTCGGCATGGACGAGCTGCTGGCACGGCTGCGCGCCGCCGTGCGCCGGGCGGAACCGGTCGGCCAGGACGGCGGGGACGGCCTGGTGGTCGTCGAGACCGAGGGGTTCACCGTCGACCTCTCGGCGAAGAAGGTCCACCGCGAGGGCCGCGACGTGCGGCTGACCCCCACCGAGTGGCACCTCCTCGAGGTCCTCGTGCGCAACGCGGGCCGGCTCGTCAGCCAGAAGCAGCTGCTCCAGGAGGTCTGGGGACCCTCCTACGGCACCGAGACCAACTATCTGCGGGTCTACATGGCGCAGCTGCGCCGCAAGCTGGAGACGGACCCCTCGCATCCCCGGCACTTCGTGACCGAGCCGGGGATGGGATACCGCTTCGAGCGTGGACGACCCGTTCCGGAGTGATCAGAGGTCACTCGTCCGGGTGGTGTCCGTGCGGGCCAGCCCCCACCACGGGAGACCGGTACCCTTCGGGTATGAGCGCCGTTCCCCGATTCGAGAAGTCAGGCAGGGCGGAGAGGCCGTCCGGCCGCTTCCGCCGCATGCTCGACCGGCTGTCCAGCTCCCAGGAGGACCTCGAGTCCGAGGAGCTGCGGGAGGACACGCATGCTTCGGGCTGTACGCGCATCTCCGAGTGCTCGGACCGCCAGATCGTCAAGGTCACTGGTACCTTGCGGACCGTCACCCTGCGACCGCGCGCCGGAGTGCCCGCGCTCGAGGCGGAGCTCTTCGACGGTACCGCGCCGCTCGACGTGGTCTGGCTCGGACGGCGCTCCATCGTCGGCATCGAGCCCGGCCGCAAGCTCATAGCGTCGGGCCGCGTGGCCATGAGCCACGGACGCCGGGTGCTGTTCAATCCCAAATACGAACTCCGACCGCTCGGCAAGGAGTAGCCGGTGACGTCTCTCGACAAGCCGACGTCCGACACGGACCAGCCCCACCGCACCGACCAGCAGGACGCCGAGGCGAAGGCGGTCACGGAAGCCGCGCTCTTCGAGGCGTTCGGCGGCGTGCGGGGCATGGTGGAGACAGTCCTGCCCGGGCTGCTCTTCGTCACGATCTTCACCATCAACAAGGACCTCAAGGCCTCCGCGATCGCCGCCCTGGCGGTCTCCCTGGCCCTCGTCGCCGTACGGCTGATCCGCAGGGACACCGTCAAGCACGCCTTCAGCGGCGTCTTCGGCGTCGGCTTCGGCGTGGTCTTCGCGATGATGACGGGCAACGCCAAGGACTTCTACCTGCCGGGCATGATCTACACGCTCGGGCTGGCCCTCGCCTACCTGTTCACGACGCTCGCCGGGGTGCCGCTGATCGGGCTGATCCTCGGCCCGGTCTTCAAGGAGAACCTCTCCTGGCGCACCAGGAACCCCGGCCGCAAGAAGGCGTACGCCAAGGCCAGCTACGCCTGGGGACTGATCCTCCTCGCCAAGTGCGCGATCCTCTTCCCGCTGTACTGGTGGGCCGACACCGCCCAGCTCGGCTGGGTGCTGGTCGCGCTCAAGATCCCGCCGTTCCTGCTCGCGGTGTACCTGACCTGGGTCTTCCTCGCCAAGGCGCCGCCGCCCATCGACGTCTTCGCCGAGATGGAGGCGGAGGAGCAGGCCGAGAAGGAGCGGAAGGCGGCGCAGAGCGCGCGGGCCGCGGAGGCCCGCGACTCCGAGATCTGACACGCCTGCGCGTGGGGCCCGGACCGGGAGCGGATGCAGCTGACAGCATCCGGGAACCGGTCCGGGCCCCACGCGTTCATCACGGACTTCAGTCCTCGGCGGGCTCCCGGCGGACCGACAACAGGTCCTCCAGTTGCTCCTCGCGCGCCTGGGCGGCCACGAACAGCAGTTCGTCACCGGCCTCCAGGGTTTCCTCGGGGCTCGGCGTCAGCACGCGCGTGCCACGGATGATCGTGACGAGCGAGGTGTCCTCCGGCCAGTCCACGTCGCCCACCCGGATGCCGGCGAGCGCCGACTCGGGCGGCAGCGTCAGCTCGACCAGGTTGGCGTCGCCGTGGCTGAAGCGCAGCAGCCGGACCAGGTCACCGACGCTCACCGCCTCCTCGACCAGGGCGGACATCAGGCGCGGCGTGGAGACCGCCACGTCGACACCCCAGGACTCGTTGAACAGCCATTCGTTCTTCGGGTTGTTCACCCGGGCCACGACCCTGGGGACGCCGTACTCGGTCTTCGCGAGCAGCGAGACGACCAGGTTGACCTTGTCGTCACCGGTCGAGGCGATCACGACGTTGCAGCGCTGGAGCGCAGCCTCGTCGAGCGACGTGATCTCGCAGGCGTCGGCGAGGAGCCACTCGGCCATCGGGACCCGCTCCACCGAGATGGCGGTCGGGGCCTTGTCGATCAGCAGTACTTCGTGCCCGTTCTCCAGGAGCTCGGCCGCGATGGAACGGCCCACCGCACCGGCCCCGGCAATCGCCACGCGCATCAGTGACCGCCCTCCTCGGGACCTTCGGCAAAGGCCTCCTCGACCTTCGCGATCTCGTCCGTACGCATCATCACGTGGACCAGGTCGCCCTCCTGCAGAACCGTCTGCGACGTGGGCAG
Source organism: Streptomyces sp. NPDC102402 (assembly GCF_044765765.1). Classification (NCBI taxonomy): domain Bacteria; kingdom Bacillati; phylum Actinomycetota; class Actinomycetes; order Kitasatosporales; family Streptomycetaceae; genus Streptomyces; species Streptomyces sp. NPDC102402. Next base: position 299,276 of record NZ_JBIWKR010000001.1, on the reverse strand, counting down.
TATGGCCTCACCCAACCGGGTGAGGAAGGCGACGCGGACGCCCGTCTCCTCCTGCAGTGTGCTGATCTTGTGCCCGATCCACGACGGCGTCGTGTGCACCTCGGCGAGCTGCACACCGCCGCTCGGGTCGCGCCACAGCGGCTCCGCGCCCGACGGCAGCAGCCGCCGCAGCATCTGGTCCGCGGTCCACCGGACCGTGGCGACCGTGGGGATGCCCAGGCGCTGGTAGACCTCGGCACGACGGGGGTCGTAGATGCGCGCCGCGACGTTCTCGATGCCGAACATCTCGCGCGCCACCCGGGCCGCGATGATGTTGGAGTTGTCGCCGCTGCTGACGGCGGCGAAGGCTCCGGCCTCCTCGATCCCCGCCTCGCGCAGTGTGTCCTGGTCGAAACCGACCCCGCTGACCCGCCGGCCGCCGAACCCGGAACCGAGCCGGCGGAACGCCGTGGGGTCCTGGTCGATCACGGCGACCGTGTGCCCCTGCTGCTCCAGGGTCTGTGCGAGAGCGGCTCCGACGCGCCCGCAGCCCATGATGACGATGTGCACCTCGCGCCTACCTCGCCGTCCTGGTCGTCCGGATGACCTGCGAAAACACCCTGCTCACACTTCTCTCTCAGCTTGCGGGGCAAACAATGGGGCAACCACCTTCGGCGTTGCCCGGGGAAGAGCTTATGCGGCCACAACCGCACCGCCTCATCCGAGTGTGCGTACCTCGCGGGCGGATGAGCAAAGCGACCCCCGGAGGGGGCGCCCGGCGGACGTCCGCCGCCCCGAGGCCACCCCTCCGTCACGCAAGGATTTCGTTAAGGATTCCATGGACTTTTCCGGTGAGGGCGGGTAATTATGAAGGTTTTCCGGATGCCGAGGGGGTGGTGCTTCGGCGGCGTGTCCTGCCAGCGCTTACGATCCTCACCGTGTCCAAACTGACCGACGTGCCCAAACGGATCCTGATCGGCCGGGCGCTGCGCAGCGACAAGCTGGGGGAAACACTCCTCCCCAAGCGCATCGCGCTCCCCGTCTTCGCATCCGACCCGCTGTCCTCCGTTGCGTACGCACCCGGGGAAGTCCTCCTCGTGCTGTCCATCGCGGGCGTGTCGGCGTACCACTTCAGCCCGTGGATCGCGGTCGCCGTCGTGGTCCTGATGTTCACCGTCGTCGCCTCGTACCGGCAGAACGTGCGGGCGTACCCGAGCGGTGGCGGCGACTACGAGGTCGCCAACACCAACCTCGGGCCGAAGGCCGGTCTGACCGTCGCCAGCGCGCTCCTCGTCGACTACGTCCTCACGGTCGCCGTGTCGATCTCCTCCGGCGTGGAGAACCTCGGCTCCGCCGTCCCCTTCGTCGTCGAGCACAAGACGTTCTGCGCCATAGGCGCCATCGTGCTCCTCACGCTGATGAACCTGCGCGGCGTCAAGGAGTCCGGCAAGCTCTTCGCGATCCCCACGTACCTGTTCGTGGCCGGCGTCTTCGTGATGATCCTCTGGGGTGCGTTCCGGGGGCTCGCCCTCGGCGACACCATGCACGCGCCGACCTCTGACTACGAGATCAAGCCCGAACACCAGGGGCTCGCCGGCTTCGCCCTCGTCTTCCTGCTGCTGCGCGCCTTCTCCTCCGGCTGTGCGGCGCTCACCGGAGTCGAGGCCATCAGCAACGGCGTACCCGCGTTCCGGAAGCCCAAGAGCAAGAACGCCGCGACCACGCTCGCGGCGATGGGCCTGCTGGCCGTCACGATGTTCTGCGGCATCATCGGCCTCGCCATGGCCACCGACGTGAAGATGGCCGAGAACCCGGCCAAGGACCTCATCCACAACGGTGCCGCGGTTGGCGCGGGCTTCGTCCAGGACCCGGTGATCTCCCAGGTCGCCGCGGCGGTCTTCGGCGAGGGCACGTTCCTCTTCGTCTTCCTGGCGGCGGCCACCGCGCTCGTCCTCTTCCTCGCCGCCAACACCGCGTACAACGGCTTCCCGCTGCTCGGTTCGATCCTCGCCCAGGACCGCTACCTGCCGCGCCAGCTGCACACCCGCGGCGACCGGCTGGCCTTCTCCAACGGCATCGTGCTGCTGGCCGGTGCCGCGATCCTGCTCGTCTGGATCTACGGGGCCGACTCCACCCGGCTCATCCAGCTCTACATCGTCGGCGTCTTCGTCTCCTTCACGCTCAGCCAGACCGGCATGGTGCGGCACTGGAACCGTCATCTGCGCACGGAGAAGGACCCTGCGGCGAGGCGGCACATGGTCCGCTCCCGGGCGATCAACACCTTCGGCGCCTTCTTCACCGGCCTGGTCCTCGTCGTGGTCCTGGCCACCAAGTTCACCCACGGTGCCTGGGTCGCGCTGCTCGGCATGGTGATCTTCTTCGGCACGATGACCGCGATCCGCAAGCACTACGACCGGGTCGCCGAGGAGATCTCCGCCGACGAGGCCCCGTCGGACGACACCGTCCGGCCCTCGCGGGTGCACTCGATCGTCCTGGTCTCCAAGCTCCACCGGCCCACGCTGCGCGCCCTCGCGTACGCCAAGCTCGTACGCTCCGACCAGCTGGAGGCGCTCTCCATCAGCGTCGACCACGAGGAGACCAAGGCGCTCAGGGAGGACTGGGAGCGGCGGGGCATCGACATCCCGCTGAAGATCCTCGACTCGCCCTACCGCGAGGTGACCCGGCCGGTCATCGAATACGTCAAGGGCCTGCGCAAGGACCGCCCCCGCGACGTGATCAGCGTCTACATCCCCGAGTACGTGGTCGGCCACTGGTACGAGCACCTGCTGCACAACCAGAGCGCGCTGCGGCTCAAGGGCAGGCTCCTCTTCACCCCGGGTGTGATGGTGACCTCGGTGCCGTACCAGCTGGAGTCCTCCGAGGCCGCGAAGGTGCGGGCCAGGAGGCGCGCGGACTGGACCGCCCCGGGCTCGGTCCGCCGCGGTCCCGTGGAACGGCGTCACACCAAGGAAGCCGGCCACAAGGCCGGCGACAAGGGCTGACTCCGTCCCCCGCCGCCTGTGGTGAGCGGTCGGCTTCCGCCCACGTAGACTGGTGGGCTGTCGTCCGGCCGCCGCCGGGCCGTCATCCGGCGCCGTCCGGCTGTTTCCTCGTTTCCTGATCTCTGGAGCCACCCCCTCATGCAGAACGAATCCACGTCGTCGCAGGCCGGGGAGTCGCTGATCGGTCGGGAGTACGAGGTCGAGGTCGGCCCCGTCGCCCACGGCGGCCACTGCATCGCCCGTACGTCCGAGGGCCAGGTGCTCTTCGTGCGCCACACCCTCCCCGGCGAGAAGGTCGTCGCCAGGGTCACCGAGGGCGAGAGCGACTCACGCTTCCTGCGCGCCGACGCGGTCACCGTCATCGAGGCGTCCAAGGACCGGGTCGAGGCCCCCTGTCCGTACGCCGGCCCCGGCAAGTGCGGCGGCTGCGACTGGCAGCACGCCAAGCCCGGCGCCCAGCGCCGCCTCAAGGGCGAAGTGATCGCCGAGCAGCTCCTGCGCCTCGCGGGCCTCACGCCCGAGGAGGCCGGCTGGGACGGCACGGTCATGCCTGCCGAGGGCGACAAGCTCCCGCCGGGCCAGGTCCCGGCCTGGCGTACCCGGGTCCAGTACGCGGTCGACGCGGACGGTCTGGTCGGACTGCGCAAGCACCGCTCGCACGAGGTCCAGCCGGTCGACCACTGCATGATCGCCGCCCCTGGCGTCTCGGAGCTCGGCATCGAGAAGCAGGACTGGCCGCAGATGGCCACGGTGGAGGCGATCTCCGCCACCGGCTCCCACGACCGCCAGGTCATCCTGACCCCGCGCGAGGGCGGCCGGCTCCCGCTGGTCGAGCTGGACAAGCCGGTCTCCGTGCTCCGCGTCGAGGAGAAGGACGGCGGAGTCCACCGCGTCCACGGCCGCGCCTTCGTCCGCGAGCGCGCCGACGACCGTACGTACCGCGTCGGCTCGGGCGGCTTCTGGCAGGTCCACCCGCAGGCGGCGGACACGCTGGTCCGCGCGGTCATGCAGGGGCTGCTGCCCCGCAAGAACGACACGGCGCTGGACCTCTACTGCGGCGTCGGCCTGTTCGCCGGCGCCATCGGCCAGCGGATCGGCGAGAAGGGTGCGGTGCTGGGCATCGAGTCCGGCAAGCGCGCGGTCGAGGACGCCCGGCACAACCTGAAGGACCTGGACCGGGTCCGCATCGAACACGGCAAGGTCGACCAGGTCCTGCCGCGCACGGGCATCACCGAGTGCGACCTGATCGTCCTGGACCCGCCGCGCGCCGGCGCGGGCAAGGGCACCGTCAAGCAGCTCGTCGCCCTGGGCGCACGCCGCATCGCGTATGTTGCCTGTGACCCGGCGGCGCTGGCCCGGGACATCGCGTACTTCGCGGAGGGCGGGTACAGGGTACGGACGCTGCGGGCGTTCGATCTGTTTCCGATGACCCACCATGTCGAGTGCGTCGCGATCCTTGAGCCTGCCGCAAAGGGTGTCTGACCTGCGGTTTCGCCGAGTGTGCGTTATGTGCGCTGTGGGCGTTACGGGCGATATCTTGACGCATATTCGACGCATGTTGGGCCCTTCTGACGCACGTTTGACGCACGTTCTGATGAGGTGCCAGATGCCCGTTTCTGCAGGTGACGGTGTGTCGAGTACGGCTTGAGGGGGCTCCCTCTTTACCGTCTCTTGGTGAACCGGTGCTCGATATCGCCTGATTTAAGGCTCAGTAGGAACGGGGTCCGTAAGGGCTCCAGTGGCCGAGGAAGGGTTTGAGGTCGTCGCCGCTGGGCTTGGGTGGGGTGGGCAGCTTCGGCGCTGCGGCGGACTCGGTGAGGTGCTGGAGCCGGGTGTCCGTGAAGGCGAGGCACGCCTCGATCTCTGTTCTTTCCTGTCCGGGTGGCAGCGATGTGGCGTGGTCGCGTACTGCTGTGACGTATTCGGTCAGGCGCTTGGTCTGGTGCCAGGCGTCTGCTTGTTCTTCGAGGTGCTTGACGCGATAGGCGTAGGCGTTGGAGGCGGCCCGTGCGGGGCTGACGCGGTGGACGCGCTGTACGCGCGGGTGACGCCGAAGTCGGCGAAGTACGTGAAGGCGACAATCGAGTACTTCGCGTCCTTGGCCGGACCCAAGGAAGCGACCGTTCCCCTCCCAAGCTGCTCGCCTGACCGCGCCGAGCACCGTTCCCGTGACGAGTCTGCGCCACGGCGGAGACCCGACACGGGAATCACTTGGGTCTGCACGGGCCGCCGTATAGATCTTTGCCATGAGACCTATATCCAGCGGCAGGCTGCTCCCCGTGGCCATCGCACTTTCCATGGCCGTGACCGGATGGGCGGGGGTTGCGGCCGCATCAGCGCAACCCGCAGCCGACCCGGCGCCGGGCGCCACCCCGTCGGGGAAGTCCTACGACATCACGCTGGTGACGGGCGACCTCGTCCACTACACCGACCGGTCCGGCGCGCACGACGTCGTGACCGTGGACTCCGCCGCCGGGAACTCGGGCGGCGTACAGGTGCAGACGTACGGGGACGACACCTATGTGGTGCCCGTCGACGCGATGCCGCTGCTGGCCGCCGGCAAGCTGGACCCGCGCCTGTTCAACGTCTCGCAGCTGGTCGCCATGGGGTACGACGACGCGCACACCGACGCCGTCCCCCTGATCGCCACCGCGTCGCCGTCCGCCCGTTCCGCCCGCCCCCCGGCGGCCCCCGCGGGGGCGAGCGCGGACCGTTCGCTGACGTCGATCCACGCGACGGCGCTGCACACGGAGAAGGACCGGGCCCGTACGTTCTGGAAGTCCGTCGCCCCGGGCAGTGCACCGCGTCAACTATCGCACAGCATTGGCAAGTTGTGGCTGGACGGCAGGGTCAGGGCCTCCCTTGCGGACGAGACGTCGCAGATCAAGGCGACCGACACCTGGCAGAAGGGCTACGACGGTGCGGGCGTGAAGGTCGCGGTGCTCGACACCGGCGCCGACCTCGACCACCCCGACCTCGTCGGCCAGGTCGCCGCTTCCAGGAGTTTCGTCACCGGTGAGGATGTCGACGACGGCCATGGCCACGGCACGCACACCGCCTCCACCATCGCCGGCACCGGCGCCGCCTCCGGCGGCAAGGAGAAGGGTGCGGCCCCCGGCGCCCGGCTGCTGGTCGGCAAGGTCCTGAGCAACAAGGGCAGCTCCGGCAGCGACTCCGATGTCATCGCAGGCATGGAGTGGGCCAAGGACCAGGGCGCCGACATCGTGTCGATGAGCCTCGGTACCCCGGACGGGTCCGACGGCTCCGATCCGATGTCGCAGGCCGTCAACACCCTGTCGGCGAACGGCGGCCCGCTCTTCGTGATCGCCGCGGGCAACACCTACAGTCCCGAAACCGTCGGCGCCCCGGGCGCCGCGACGGCCGCCCTGACCATCGGCGCCGTCGACAGGAACGACCAGCGCGCCGAGTTCTCCAGCCAGGGCCCGCTGACCGGCAGCCACGGCCTCAAGCCGGACGTCTCCGCGCCCGGCGTGGACGTCACCGCCGCCGCCTCGCAGTCCGTCGCGGGCTGGACCGGCGGCCTGTACCGGACGATGAGCGGTACGTCGATGGCCACACCGCTGGTCGCCGGCACGGCCGCGATCCTCAAGCAGCGCCACCCCGACTGGAGCGGCGAGCGCATCAAGAACGCCCTGATGTCGACCTCGCACAAGACCGCCGAAACCCCGTACGAGGTCGGTACGGGACGGGTGGACGCCGCCGCGGCCGTGGACTCCACGATCGAGGCGACAGGCTCGGTGGCAGCGGCCACGTACAACTGGCCCCACGCCGACGCGAAGGCGACCACCCGTACCGTCACCTACCGCAACGACGGTGACGCGGACGTGACGCTCGGCCTGGCCCTGGACACCGACGACGCCGCCTACAGCCTGTCGGCTTCCTCCGTGGCGGTCCCGGCCAACGGCACCGCCGAGGTGACCTTGACCCTCGACCCGTCGAAGGTCCCGGTCGACACCACCTTCTCCGGTCAGGTCGTCGCCACCGACACCGCCTCGGGCGCTGTGGTCGCACACACCGGCTTCGCTCTGTTCAAGGAGCGGGAGATGTACGACTACACGATCAAGGCCATCGGCCGGGACGGGAAGCCGGCCGCGGACACGGTCGTGCTGAACAGCCCCGGATCCACCGACCCGACGTACATCAACGTCGACGGTGAGACCACCGTGCGGCTGGCCCCGGGCGACTACACCGCCTGGTCCTCGATGGACGTGACCGACAAGACCTCCGACTCGCTCGGCAGGGCGCTGTTGATCGCGCCGAACGCGACGCTCGACGCCGCCCACCCGAGGGCGACGGCCGTCCTCGACGCGAGCAAGGCGCACAAGGCATACGCCGTACCGGAGCGCGAGAGCGAGACGTCCCAGGCGGTCATCGACTTCTCACGCGCCTACGACGGCACCCCGGTCACCTCGGGACGCAACTGGAACAGCGCCTTCATGCTCTCGAGCAGGTACGACTCGGTCTACCTGGCCCCGACCGGAAAGGTCAGCAAGGGGACCCTGGACGTCTTCGTCCACTGGCGGATGCGGGAGAAGGCGCTCGATGCCCGGACCGGCACCGGCCAGGACATCGCACTGCTGTCACAGGGCGGCTCCACGTTCCATGACGGCACCCGCACGCTGAAGACGGTGTACGCGGGCACCGGCACCTCGGCGGAGTACGCGCACATCGACGCACGCGGCAAGGCCGTCGTCGTCGCCCACAGCGCCGATGTCACCGCGGCCGGGCGCGCCCAGGCGGCCTCCGCGGCGGGCGCGGCGATGCTGATCGTCGTCAACGACACAAACGGCCGCCTGTACGAGAGGTTCACCGGCGTCGCCGATCTGACCGTCGCCTCGGTCATGCGGAACAGCGGCACACGCCTCGTCGCCGAGGCGAAGTCCGGCAAGGGCAAGCTCCACGTGAGCCAGAAGCAGTACCCGGACTACACGTACGACCTGCTGCAGAGCTACCGGGGGAGCGTCCCCGACCACTCGCTGGTCTACCGTCCCTCCGACCGGGACCTCGCCCGCGTGGACAGCAGCTACTACGCGGCGGCCGGAACACTCGGCCAGGGATCGCGGTACTTCGTCCCCTCGTGGGGCCCGGCCCTGGGCGGCGACGAATACGAACGCTTCGGCCGGACCGTCACCGAGTTCGTGACGCAGGCACCCTCCGACCTCGGCTACTGGTACGAGCAGCATGCGGGCACCAGCGGCGACGCGGCCGGCTGGTACGAGCAGAACGACGAGGCGCACTACACGGCGGGCCGCCGGTACGACAACGACTGGTTCAAGCCGGTCCAGGCCCCGCGCCTGGACTCCGCCTACGCCGCCTTCGCCTCCGTGAGCGGCACCCTGCAGTGGAACATCCCGATGTGGTCGGGCGGCGACGACAGCCACACCGGCTTCGGCGGTACGGGCTTCAGGACTGTCCTCACGCGCGCCGACGGAACCCAGGTGGCAGCGGTCAACTCCCGGGCGGGCCGGGCGATCAACCTTCCCGCCGGCTCCTACACACTGACGGCGACCGGACAGCGGTCGAACACCACGTGGCCGACGTCCACCCGGACCAGCACGGCGTGGGGCTTCGACTTCACACGCCCGGCCGCCCGCGCCGACGTTCCCCTGCTGAACGTCGGCTACTCCCTCGACACCGATCTGCAGGGCCTCGCCCGGGCGGGCAAGACCCTCGACCTGGGGGTCAGCGCAGCCACGGTCCCCGGTGACGTCAAGGCGAACGCAGCGACGCTCCAGGTCTCCTACGACGCAGGCGTGACCTGGCAGAACGTGAACCTGCACCGCCGCGGTGACGGCCGCTGGACGGCCGACCTGCGCACGCCGCGCACCGCGCACTCGGTGTCCCTGCGCGTCACCGCGCAGGCGCCGGGCGGATTCACCGTCGAGCAGGAAGTGATCTCGGCCATCGGCCTGAGGTGACCTCGCCGGGGCAGGCTGCCGCACCGAAGCCGACAGACCATCGGGAGGAGGACCCTCTCCGAGTACCGTAAGGTTGCGTTCACCGACGCGGGGTGGAGCAGCTCGGTAGCTCGCTGGGCTCATAACCCAGAGGTCGCAGGTTCAAATCCTGTCCCCGCTACTTGTACGACGAAGGCCCGGCACGTCATGTGCCGGGCCTTCGTCGTGGTGCGGAGGGGGTGTGTCCGGGTGTTTCAAGGCTCGAGTTCACCGAGCCGCACGGGGCGTCGCGTCCTTCTGCGCGCTTCGTGGCCTCCTCGTGCCATCCGACTGCGGAGAGCCGCTAGCGATCACGATGCTCTGCGTCCGAGAAATAGACGACCGCGACGGCGAGAGCTGTTGTGGTGTCAGAGACGACTGTCACGTTGACTTCGGCGCAGCTGCCTCTGGGTGTCACCGATGAGGTCGAACCTCCAGGCCCGGCTGTCTCTGCAGGAGGTGAAGCCGCATCGGATTGAAGGGACGGCCTGATCGCGCAAGCGTGTCGGGAGTGACCGAGGGATCGCGCTGGGCTGAGCTGTTCTCGTCGTCCCGTCCACTGTTGATTACGGGTCACCTGCGCCATGCTCCCGAGCGTTGGGCTCGCCGAACGGGGCGGCTGAGTCCCCCGAGGATCTCCTGCTCCAGGGTGGCTCAGCCGCCCGGTGCGTTCATCAAGCGGGCACACGCATGAGGGGTTCGAGGAACGGGCTCGGACGGCCGTGCCAGAAGATGGCGAGGCTGTCCCGAGAACGGGTGGCAGCGACGAAGAGCAGTGAGCGGGCCCGCTGGAGCTCACGCCGGTAGCGGACGGCATCGTCGCTCCGCAGGCGGGTGACCGCTTCCCGGGGTACGAGTCCGTCCCGAACGCCCGCGATGACCATGCGCTGGTACTCAAGACCCTTGAAGCGGAACATCGTGCCGATGTGGACGCCTTCGTCGCCGCGTGGGCCCTCGGGGCCGATCTCGACGGCCTTGATTCCCTTGTGGGCGAGCAGGGTGTAAGCAAGCTCGCTCGCCATGGCGTTGGTCGGAACGCAGACGGCGATCTGCCCGGGGGGTGTCGGCAGGGCGATCCAGTCGGCGAGGAGTGCGGCGATCGACTCCTGCTCGGACTCCCAGTCCTCGCAACCGTGCAACTGCGGAAGGCTTCCGGTCAGGACGGACCTGTACCCGGCCAGGTCCTCGGTACTGCCGTCCAGGTCGTCGAAGCCCTCACCGCTGAGCACCCCGAGAGCGGAGCCGAGGATCTGCCGCGTCGTCCGGTAGCTCAACGTCAGCTTGGCCGAGCGGCCGCGGATATGGACCCCGAGGCTGCCCAGGGTGACCTGGTTGCCGTAGATGCGCTGGTGCGTGTCGCCCACGAGGAAGATGTCGTTGGCGGCACGCGGCACCATCGCCCGCAGCAGCTTCCAGTGCGCGGCCCGCAGGTCCTGTGCCTCGTCGACGACGATGTGCTGGAAGCGGTGGTGCAGCCAGCCCGCGGAGCCGGCCTGAAGATGGATGTTGTCGAGACCACCCGCCTCCTCCCGCTGACGTTCGACGGCCTGGATCCGCCGCTCGCGGTCCATCTCCAGCCGCGCCGCGCGCTCCGCGACCTGTTCCCAGGTCTGCCGCCCGAGGCGGTCGAGCCGCTGGGTGAAACGCTCCGCGAGCTGCCAGATCTCGGCGCGCTCGGCCCGTGCGATGTTCTTGCCCCGGCCGGCTCGCCGCGCACGGAAGTATTCGGTGCGGGAGACGACGGCCTGGCCCAGGATGACCTGCGACCACTCGTCGTGCAGGAACTGGGCGTCCCACCCGGTTTCGCCCAGCTCGTCGAGCATGGCACGCCACTCCCGGAGAGCCTGGCTCTCGTCGAGCGTCTGCTTGGCGCTTCCGGGCTCGGCCTCGCGCACGACGCGCAGCGCGAGCTGATCGACGTGGCTGATCTCCACCCGCGCCAGCAGCTCCTCGCCGCCCAGCTGGAGCAGCCGTGACCTGAGGTCGGCGGCGAGATTCTTGTTGTACGTGGTGAGGAGGACGGGCTTGTTGCGGCCGGGAGGGAGCCGGTCCACCAGGTGCTTGACCCGGTGCAGGGCCACGATGGTCTTGCCGGTGCCCGGTCCGCCCCCCACCCGGGCGGGGCCCGAGTACTCGCGCTCGACGAGGCGGGACTGGGTCGGGTGGAGGAATACCTTCCACCGGCCGAAGTCGCCGCCTTCCAGGGCTTCGCGCAGCGCCTCGTCCGTCGTCGTGACCATGGTGGCCGGCCGCTCGGCGGCGGCCCGGAAGTCGTCGGTGTCGACGGGGTCCGGTGCGGAGACGGGACTGGTGATCTGCTCCAGCACCGCGTCGTACGACGCGCCGTCGTGAAGTGCGAGCAGGACTTCGGAAGTGAGCTGCGGGGCGTACTCCGCCAGGCCGAGGAGCTGATCCTCTGTGGTCAGGGTCCGGACGACCGGTACGAGCGGTCCCGCGACGCCGAGGTCGGTGAGCTGCTCGTCGGAGAACGCGGCGAACAGCGGGACGGGAGCGGGCGCCGGGGCAGGCTCGATGGGGGCGGTGGCGGGCGCGGGAGTCGCCGCTCGACGCAGGACGCTCTCCTCGACGATCTCGAGGTCGACGTACTCGATGCCGCCGGTGATCCGGTTGATTCCGTAGGAGAGCCGGTCGAGCTTCTCGTACACGTCTTTGCGGTGCTTGACGGAGACGATGAGCCAGTCGGTCTCCGCCAGGCGCAGCAGCAGGGCCCGGTACTCGTCGTTGACACGGGCCGACCAGAGCCGGTCGTGACCCTCCAGTTGCTTCAACCGCAGACCCCGCAGCTGCGGGTTCTCCTTGAACTTGTGCTGGAAGTCGTAGATCGCGCCCTTGACCGCACGAGGCAGCCTCAGGATCTCCTTGTCCGCTTTGTCGAGCAGACGCAGGGTCACGCCCGTGGTCGTCATCGCTGCTGGTCTCCGTCGTTCGTGTCCGTGTCTTCGCCTTCTGCCGAGGCGAGGAGGTCCTTGATGTCCCGGGGGGTGCAGGAGACGGCTGTGCTGATCCACCAGCCTGCCGCGGCGAAGGCCCTGTCCCGGTCCTCCGCGTCGTGGTCGCGCTCCCCGTCGGCCGGCCGGTGGGCCGTCACCACGGCGATCCGGGCGGAGGGCCACGCGAGTTCGGCCATCCAGCCCTGCTCGTCCAGCTCGTAGCCGGCTTCCGGCGGCACCACGCCCAGAGCGCGCAGCCCCTGGCTGAGGGGGAGCAGACCGGGTTCATCGGGGTCGAGGAACTCCAGCACCTGCTCCCAGCCCGTGTCATGGGCTGTGTCGGAGTGCTGTGCCGGCCGAGAGGCGGGGACGACCGGGGCGGGCTCTTCCACGAGGTCTCCGGCGGGGGGCGCCGTGACGGCGGCGGCCGGCCTCTCGGCCCGCTGGGATTCGAGCCAGCCCGAGCCTCCGGCGACGGCGAGGCCGTCGACGGTGAATCCGTCCAGCAGACTGGTCGTCAACTGGACACTGTCACCGCCTCCGTGCTCCAGGAACTGCAGCACATTGCTCCAGTAGAGCCAGCCCTGCCAGCGCCGCTTGTGCCCGGCCTCGTCCGAGACAGCCCGGTCGCTGTCGTCGAGCAGGGTCAGCCCGGTCCACATCGGCGGCCGGTGGCGACCGTCCGCGGCGGCGGTGACCACACATCCTGCGGCGTCGACCGCGGTCAGCAGCTGCACCGGTCCCTTGGGCCCCTGCGGGGCGCCGCCCCGCAGCGCGGCGAGGAGCTGTTCGCCGACGGCTTGAGGGTGCAGTGCGGCGATCCGGGCCCCGGCACCCAGCAGCCCCGCGACGGCGGCCTCGGCGCGCTGCTGCCACAAGGAAGCGTCCGGGGCACGCAGATGAGCGATCAGAAGGTCGGCCGGATTCACCCAGAGGTTCTCGGACAGCTCGCCCGGCAGGCCGCCGTGCACGCCCGCGTAGTAGTCACGGGCACGCTTCTGGCCCTGATCGCCGTACGGCACCCAGACCGGGTTCTCCGGCCCGGTGCTCGCGTACCCCGTGTCACGGACCCGGGTCCGCCAGTCCTTCACGTCGTAGTAGGTGAGCTGGAAGACCCGTATTCCGTCGGCGCGCAGCCTGGTGCGCTTGACGGCGTCGTCGGCGAGCCTGTCCTTGTGCTTCGGCCCGGCGTGGAACTCGTATCCGTCGAGGTAGAGCGCGATCCGCGGACCGGGTGCATCGGTACGTTCGAAGAGGACGTCGGGGCGGGTGCCGTCGAGGACCCGCTGCTGGGAGACCCGCCAGCTCACGGTGGCCCCGTCCACGCCGGTCAGCCGCAGGTCCAGTGAGTACGTTCCGGCCGTGGTCGTGTAGGCGTCCGCACTGGCCTTGGCCGAGGGCTGCTTCGCCCATTCGCCCAAGGTCTCCAGGAACATGACCTCAAGATCGCTCTCGGCCTGCCGTTCCAGAGGGATCTGGTGGGTGGCCGCGACCGGTGAGGTGGCCCAGTCGCCGCCGTCGGCTCCCAGCAGCTCGTCGAACATCTGCCGGACCTCGTTGCGGCTGACCTTGTCGTAGTCGCCGGCCGGCACGCGGCGCAGCAGACAGCGGTGGCAGCCGTCGAGGCCCTTCGCGATGCACGGGCAGTTGTCGATCACCTCGCGGGCCCTGAGCAGCACTTCGCGGAAGCCCTCGGAGGTGGCGAGCCGGTGCAGGTAGCCGGTGCCGCCCGGCAGACGGTCGTAGACGACGAGGAAACGGCGAGGCCATTCCGGGTCGTTGCCGTCGGGCATGGACGCGGCGGTGATGTCGATGTGGTCCGGGTCGCCGCCGTAGCGTGCGGCGATGCCCACGAACAGTGCGGCGGTGAAGGACGCGAGGCGTTCCTTGACGCGGGCGACCGACGCGGGAAGCAGGATACGGACGGCCTCGGTGGTCAGCTCGTGGGCCAGGAGCAGGGGGACGTCCTCTCCCTTCCCCTGACCTTCCGGGGTGCTTGTACGGACCTTGCGGCGCGGGCACCACAGCTGGTGGTGGGCGCTGGCCCTGGTGGCCGCGGCAAGGGATTCGGTGAGCGCGTCCTGATGGTGGTCCACGACCGGACGCCCCTCGGAGGTGGCGCCGCCGCAGCTCGTGCAGACGTAGAACGGGTTGATCCGTACGTCGGCCCCGGCGAGGGGCACGGTGCTGCTGCCGTCCTGGCGGTCGAGGCCCAGATTCAGGGTGCGCACCACGGCCTGGCGGGTGAAGTCGACGCCGAAGACGGCGGTGTCGTGGCGCCAGGAGCCCGTGGCCAGGTGCACGGGGTCGACGTCCACGGTGGTGAGGACGGCGTACCTCCGGCTGTCGCGCTCGTCCTTGTCGTCCCGGACGCGGGCGTCGTCCCGCTTGTCGCGCGACATGACCCGCTTCGGTTCGAGAACGCGCTGGACACAGCCGGCGTCGGCGATCTCCCGGCCGCCGCACCGGGGACAGGGCGAGGCATCGACCTGGGCGTTCTCCGTACGGACGTAGCCGCAGGCGGGACACATGCGCCACACCGACCAGGCACGGCGCTCCGGACTGCCGATGTCCAGGGCCCGGACGACGTGCCTGTAGCCGTTGACGTAGAAGCTGTTTCCGGGCGCCAGTTCGGACAGCGCGGACCGGCGGGAGCGCTCGTAGTCCCGGACCTCGCTGTGGTAGGTCTTCTTGGCCTCTTCGGTCTCGGGCTGCTCGGTCCAGTAGAGGGTGGCCTCCAGCTGCGTGGTGGTGTCCGAGAGGGTGTAGTTGGGCAGGAGACCGAGCTCGACGAGAGCCCCGTGGGCACTGGTCTGGTTCAGGTCGCGCAGCAGGTTGCCCGTCGCGTAGCGCTCGGCGCGCAACTCGCGCCATTCGCGTTCCTGCTCGGGGTCGCTGCGCACGAGCTGGTCCATCGCCGCGTCGATGGCGTGGAGCCGGCGCCGGAGCTCCTCACCGCGGCCGGTCCATTCCTCCTCGGCTTCCTGGAGCGCGCGCACGATGCCACCGCACGCGTACGCGCGGAGTGCGTCGGCGGCCTGGCCGGAGACCCCGGTGTCCGGCCGGCCCGGGAGTGAGGGGAAGAGGGCCAGGAACGATTCGACGAGCACGGCGCCATGGGCGAGGGCCGCGTCCGCGAGATCCTGGCACCAGGCCGTGCTGCCGAACAGCGCCGACACCAGGCGCGGCGCGGGTTGCAGTGGCTCACCGTCGCTCGTCGTGAGCCGGCCCCGCGCCGCGAGGTCCAGGAGGTGCGCCGTGTACTGGCGGCGCAGGATCTCCACCGCGGAGAGATAGCAGCCGGGCGGCACGATGTCCCCGGCGATCATCTCCTGCGGCTCGTCGAGGTAGTACAGATCGCGGGCCCGGCGACCACCGAAGGCCACCACCAGGGCGTTGCCCGTCCTGCGGCCCGCACGGCCCGCTCGCTGCACGTAGTTGGCAGGGCCCTTCGGAAGCGAACCCAGCAGGACCGCGGACAGGTCTCCGATGTCGATGCCGAGCTCCAGGGTCGGAGTGCACGACAGCACGTTCGGGTCGGTGTAGTGGGTGCCGTCGCGGAAGGCCCGCTCCACGCGCTCCCGCTGCGGCCGGGTGAGCATGCCGGTGTGCTCGGCCGTGACCACCCGGAAGGTGCCGCCCGTCCGGTAGAGGTGCCGGTAGTAGTCATCGCGGTAGTCGCGCGGCCGGGGGCCGCCGAAGCTGGTGGAACCGGAGGACAGCACCGTGGGCTGGCCCGGTTGCGGTGCGGTGATCTGTCCCCGGCACCGGTACCGGGGACAGGGATGGCCGTACCAGCGGGTCCGCCGGGAGGGATGGACCACCTGCTGCCAGCCGCACGCCTCACAGGTGACGAAGGCCTTGTTGACGATGTCGTCCTCAAGCAGCCGCACCTCGACGTGGCCGGGCTGCAGGCCGTAGACCTTCGTCGTCCGGTCCTGTGCCGTCCGCACCGCGAGGAGACCCTCGTCGACGAGGACCGGCAGCAGCCTGCGGAGATACTCCGCAGCCCCGGGGGCGTCGAGGCCCAGGCACCGGCGCGCCCAGTCCTGGTACCAGCCGGTGCGGGCCGTCGTCGAGTCGAAGTCGGACCTGCCCTTGTCGCCGTCGAGCAGGAAGCGCGGCGCGGCCACACCGGCTGGGAACGCCGGCATGCCGTCGGGCCTGCCGCCCCAGATCTTGAACCGGGTCACCCCGGCGTCCTTCACCCACGACTCCAGCCACCGGTGCCGGACCCCGCCGCGCAGCCGGACCCGCTCCAGCAGCCCGCGGACGAAGGCCAGATAGCGCTCGGCCGTCGGCAGGCCGGTGCCGAGAAGCTGGCCGGGCAGGGCCATGTGCAGGTCGCGGGCGAGCATGGTGATCCGGTGCTGGTCCCCGATGACGACCTCGGCGGCCGCCGTCCGGGTCAATTCCAGGGTGCGGCCCTGCCGGGAACGGAGCCCGAACTCCATGACGGTGGCGAAGGCGAGCCGCTCTCCGATGAGCTTCCAGGTCCGCAGATCGCCCGTGCCCCGCCCGGAGAGCAGCCGGTCCACGCCCGGCTCGTCGTACAGATCGGGCGGCACGACGGCCGCGAGGGCCTGCGGATCCTCGACGGAGTCGAGCACGTTCCCGATGAGGTCGTTGAGAGCCGACGGCTTGCCGGACTCGTCCAGATTGCGCGCGAGGAGTGAGCGCAGCGAGAACGTGAACGACCGGTTCGCCACGTAGCCCGCGCGGTGGGCGGCGTCCTGGGTCGAGTCGTTGAACAGGAGGGTCTTGCGCTCCTCCGATTCGAGCGCGACCTCCTGACCGGTGAACAGCTGGGTCACCGTCGCGGCCGCCAGGGCTGCCGGCCGGGTGCCGAGGAAGCGCATCGCGTTGTCCG
This sequence comes from Streptomyces sp. NPDC102402, assembly GCF_044765765.1. Classification (NCBI taxonomy): domain Bacteria; kingdom Bacillati; phylum Actinomycetota; class Actinomycetes; order Kitasatosporales; family Streptomycetaceae; genus Streptomyces; species Streptomyces sp. NPDC102402. The sequence goes on along the minus strand of NZ_JBIWKR010000001.1, from coordinate 282,517 downwards.
TGTCGCAGGCGGGGCAGCGCTGATCGACGGCGGCCCGGTCGGCGGACTTCTTCTCGGTGATCGCCAGGACGAAGCAGGCGTCCTGAAGGCTCCCGGCGTCCTGGGCGACCGGCAGCCGGTACGTCCCCTGAGCACCGTCCAGGATCAGCGCCGGTGGCTGGCCGCCTCCCGTCGAGGGGCGGGACTGGCTGACTGCCGCCAGCGTGTCCTCCTGCTCCGCGGCCGTGGCGGCGATGAAATAGCGGACCCGCCGCCTCTCCCGCCCCACGCTGGCGCGCCAGATCTTGTCGTGGGCCATCACCAGCTGTTGGGGATCGGCTTCCGGGGAGACGGCCGCCCAGCCGGAGCGGCCGCAGTTGCGGCAGTACACGGCAGGCAGCCTTATGCTCGCCTGCCGTACGGCGGTGTCCGCGCCGATCGCCGACTGCGCGCGATGAGAACGCGCCACGTGCCCGATCTGGCCGGCTTCGGGCTCCTCGTCGCCCTCAGGGGGAGTCGCGAGCAGGGCGGAGCGCCGAGCGCGATCGTCCTCGTACCAGTGGAACTCGGGCTTGCCCGGGCCGACTCCGCGCACGATCCGGCCGACCGGCCGGACCCACAGGTGGGTCTCGACGTGCAGCAAGGGGCGCGGGCGGCGCTCGTCCGATTCCGGATCGCGGGCGGCCGACAGCAGGGCGACGAAGCGTGCGAGCGCGGCGAGGGCGAGGCGGGGGTTCTCCTGGGCGGTCCGGCCCCAGGTGTACCCGAACCGGCCGAGGCGGTCTCGGAGTTCCCATTCGCTCAGCGGGTCCCCGTCGAGGAGGGACAGCACCCCCTGAGTGAAATCGTGCTGTTTGAGCAGCCGTCCGATCTCGAAGGCGGACAGGCCCTGCTGTCCGAGCATCCGTGCCGCCAGGGCATTGAGATCGAGCGTGTCCGGACGCGACACCACATCGGGGCCGCCCGAGCAGGCGATGACCTCCTCGGGCGAAGGCGGTTCGGGCAGACCGTAGTTCACCGGCCCGGTGAACTGCTCGGGCGTCATCCGCTCCTCGCCCACCAGCGCGTCCGGGGAGAACGGCATGCCGAAGACCTGAGCGGCCACCGCCAGGATGGAGCCGGGACCGGTCCCGGGCCCGCCCTCACCGAGGGTCGCTGAGGTCGCCACCGGGCAGATCGAACCGAGGGGACGCCCGGGCTCGCTCTGCCCCGTGGCCATCGCCAGGCGGCGCAGCAGCATGGCGACGTCCGTGCCCTGCGCCCCGTCATAGGTGTGGAACTCGTCCAGCACCACGTACTGGATGCCGGCGTCCTGCCACAGCGCGCGGTCCTCGGTCCGCTGGAGCAGCAGATCGAGCATCTTGTAGTTCGTGATGAGCAGGTCGGGCGGCGACTGCCGCATCTCCTCACGCCGCGTCATCACCCGGCGGAAGTCGGTGTCCGGCCGGTCGCCGATGTAGAGCCCCGCGGTCACCTGGGCCAGGTCCGGCTGCGCGAGGTACTCACCGATGCGGCCGGCCTGATCGGTGGCGAGCGCGTTCATCGGATAGAGCAGCACGGCCTTGACCCCGCGGCGCCCGAGAGCCTTCTCGCGGCGGCAGTGGTCGAGGACGGGAACGAGGAACGACTCGGTCTTCCCGGAACCCGTCCCCGTCGTGACCAGCGTCGGCAGGGCGGGCCCGTGGAGCGTGCTCAGCCGCTCGTACGCCTTCGCCTGGTGCCGGTACGGGGTGAATCCCGGGTTCCACTCCAGGTGCTTCTCCCAGCCGGCATCGGCCTTGTGGAAGGGAGTCCTGATCCGCAGATAGGGGCCACGGAACATCCCGGTCTCGGGATGTTCGAGGAACCGCTCCAGCGCCCGACGGGTGTCCTCGTCGGTGAGCGCGTACGTCGTCGTGAGGTACTGGGTGAGACTGCCCCGCAGCTGCGCGGCGGCCAGCGTGGGCCTCACGACGTTCTCCTTCGCTTCGTGCCAGGGCGGTGAGCTGCGTCAACGGTATACGGCGCTGCCGACATCGCTCCCGGCAATGACTGATCGCGAATGATTCAGGCCAGCGACAGGTTGTGCCTGGCCATGGCCGTCCGATGCACCGTTCGGCGGTTGCGGACTCACGTACAGTCACCGGATCTTTGGGGCGATGGTGGGGGAGTGGTGCACATGACCGGGGCGGGACGTCCTTATCCTGTCGAGGAGCTTCTGACGGCGGTGCGCGCCGAGATCCTCGCCGAACAGCGGAGCGACGCCGACGGCGCTGTGAAGGTCGCCCTGTCCAAGGGTCGGCTCCTCTCGCAGTCCGGGGGGACCCGCGAGTACCTCTTCGAGTGCCGCACGTGGCACGACAGCCTGGACGGTGCTCCCGTCCTCGCCCGTCCGTCACGTTCCCGGAAGGCATGGGATCCGGCAGAGGCATCGCGTGCTCCTGACGGAACCGTACGGCTCGCGACGAAAGCCGATTTCGGGGCGACGCCCGCGAACATCCAGATCCGCAAGGACGACTCCGCGAACTGGGCTGCGCTTGCCGAGCGCCTGGAGACGGCCGGCAGCCAGGACAGCCCCATCGACGCGGACCACGCGGGCTGGCTGGTCGGCCGGGGCACCCCGCGCACCGGCCGTGCCGTGAACCCGGGGCAGTGGGTGGCGAACTGGGCGGGGCTCCAGCTGAACCCGCGCCAGCGTGACGCCGTTGCGCAGGCCCTCGCCAGTGAGGTGCTGTTCCTGTGGGGGCCGCCCGGCACCGGGAAGACGGATGTCGTCGGGCACATCGTCGAGGGCAGTTTCCGCCAAGGACTCAAGGTCCTTTTCCTGGCTCCCACGAATGTTGCGGTGGACCAGGCCCTTGAGCGGATGTGCTCCCTGCTGGAGCACGAGGAGGGCTTCGCCGAGGGAATCGTCCAGCGGTCCGGGAGCATCGTCCTGCCGTCGCTGCGCAGCCGCTACGGCGACCAGGTCGACCCGGCCCGGATCGCCGCCCTGCTGGTTGAGAGCATCGACCGGCAGATCAGCACGGCGGCCGACCAGCTCAAGGGCGCACGGGCGGCGCTGGTCCTGCACGACCGGGTCCGGGAGCTGGAGTCGGACCAGGCCACCGGCACACAGGAGATGGCTGGGGCCGGCCGCGACCACGCCGCGGCGGCGAAGGCGGTGGCTGCCGCGGACGCCCTGGCCGCGCAGCTGCGGCTGAAGATGAATAAGGCCGGGCAGTCGACCGGGCTCTTCGCCGAGCGCAGAGCGGCGAAAGTCCGTGACCTCCAGGCCGCCCTGGCGCATGAGGAGGACGAGGCGACGCGGGCCAGGGAGGACGTCTCGCGCGCGGCCCGTCGCCACACGGCGGGTGAGAAGCAGGCCGCCGAGGCCGGCCGAGCCCTCCCTGCTGCCCGCGCCGCCGTCGTGGGGATCCCGCCCAGGCAGGACGTCGTCGAGTCCACTGCCTCTCTCCAGGAGCGACTCGACGAACTCGGGCAGAAACGCAAGCGCATCCAGGACGAGGTCCGCTCCCGTTGCCGGGTGCTCGGAGCGACCGTGGCCAAGGCCGTCCAGTCGAGAAAGCTGCTCGACGAGGTCGATGTCGTGGTGATCGACGAGGCCGGCATGGTCAACCTTCCCTCGGCCTGGTTCGCCGCCGGACTCGCCCGCAAGAGGCTGATCGTGGCGGGCGACTTCCGGCAGCTGCCCGCCGTGACCAAGGGCGACGGCGACCGGGCGGCGAGCGAGGAGGAACGAGCCCATTCCCGTGAGTGGGCGGCGCGGGACGCCTTCCACGCCGCAGGCCTGGTCGACCCTTCCGGCCGGGTACGCCAGGACCCTCGACTGGTGGCGCTCGACACCCAGTACCGGATGCGGGAACCGATCTGCGCGGTCGTCAACGAGGTGGCGTATCCGGACGCCCCGCTCAGGACCGGGCGCGGCAACACCAGCCGTCTGCCGTTCGCCCCGCTCATCGACTCCCCGGTGATCCTGATCGACACGTCCGGCCGCCGGATCCCCGGAGGCGGCCGCAAGCCCCACATGACGAACGCCGTTCACGCCGCAGTCATTCACGAACTGGTCCGAGGGCTCCAGTACGAGGGAATCCTGCCCGGCCGCAAGTGGCAGGAGGTCCCCGAAGGGGAGCGGGCGACCGACCGGCTCGCCGTCATCTCCCCGTACCGGGAGCAGGTCAAGGCCCTCAAGAGCAGCCTGGCCCACCGTTTCGGGGAGGACTACGACGGCCTGGTCGACACCGTCCACCGGTTTCAGGGCAGCCAGCGTCCCGTGGTGCTCCTCGACACGGTGGCGGGCGCCGGAAAGGACCCCGGCTTCTTCTACAGCGGAACAGGGCTGTCCTCGCAGACCTGTCGCCTCCTCAACGTCGCTCTCAGCCGGGCCCAGGACCACCTGGTCGTCGTGGCGGACGTCGCCTTCCTGCGCAAGCACCTGGCCCCGCACAGCGAGGCACTGGCGATGGTCGACCATCTGGAGGCACACGCGCAGACCATCTCCGCCGACCAGCTGATCCCGGTCCGTGACGCGGACCAGTTGGCCACCATGTCGGCGGAGGAGCTGGCCCGGCCCGCCTTCTTCGAGCACAGCGAGGTCCTGGAAGCGGTGGCATGGGACGTGGAGCGAGCGCAGCGCGGCATCGAGCTGTATTCGGCGTTCATGGACGCGCCGCCGGTCCGCCGGTGGGCCAGGATGCTCGAACCGAAAACGGCTGCCGGGATCCAGGTCACGGTCTTCACCCGCCCGCCGGAGGAGCAGCAGGAACCCTCCCGCGTGGCGCGGCACCGGGAACTGGTCGGGCAGCTGGAGGCTGTCGGCTGCCGGGTCGAGTTCCGCGACCGCATGCACGAGAAGGTCCTCATCCTGGACGGTTCGGTCCTGTGGCACGGCTCGAAGAACCTGCTCGCGAACATCGGGCCGACGGACCTGATGATGCGCTACACCGACCCGGCCTCCTGCGACCGCGTACGGCGGCTGATGGAGCGCACCCGCATGGAACGTCCGGCGCGCGCACAGTGGCGCCCCGCAGGAGAGACCGCTCCGGCGTCCGAGGTGCCTGCCCAGCGAGCCGAGGCGCCGGCAGGCAAGGTGTACCCGGGACTGGAACGGGACGGCCGTCTGTACCTCAATGTCTCGTACGAGCAGAGGAACGACGCCAAGCGCCTGCTCCGGGCCCAGTGGGACAAGGAGGCCCGGCACTGGTGGGTCGACGCGGCCAGGGTCACCCGGGAACAGGCGGCCCGCTGGCTGCCGTAGCCGTGACTCACCGCGAGCCGCGCGGGAAGTCCTGGGTGTGCGCGGTGCGTTGCCCGGTGGTCAGGGAAGACATCACCAGGCCACCTTGCCGGCGAACCGCCGAGGGCGAGTCGTATCTAGCTCCGGAGCGTGGAGAGGGTGGTGCCGTCCTCGGTTTCCCAGACGGTCCATCCGTTGACCGGGTAACCGGCGACACCGGTGGCGGCGGCGGACGGCGTCCCATGGCGCGAACCGTCGTGGTCGAGCTCCAGCCGGCCGTCGGCCAGAACGGTCGCGTGGAAGGCGTCGCCGTGGTTGCGGCGCTTCCACACGAGGGACTGGCCCTCGGTGAGCTTGCCGTCCTCGATCAGTGGACGGAGAGCTCCGCGCTTCAGGCGTACGACGCGTTTGCCTTTGGGTGCGCCGTTGCCCTCGCTGTCGGGCAGGCCGAGCAGCCGCCGCAGAACCGAGTTCGGCGAGTCCACGAACGGCTCGGCCCTCTCCTGGAGCTGGGCGTACACCTCTTCGTCGACCTGGATCTCCCTGTCCACCGAGAAGGACCTCTTTCCACTATTTTCTCTCCGAGAGAGTCTATCTTGGCATTCCGGAGAGGGGAAGCCGAGGTGGGTGGGCTACACGGCCAGCCCGTATCGGAGCGTGGAAATGGGCTTCCCGTTCGCTGTCTTCCACACGTCCCAGCCGTTCTCGGGGCGTCCGACGACATGACTGGCGGCCCCGGACGGTGTGGTGTGGCGCGTCCCGTCGATGAGGGCGAGGGTGCCGTCCGCGAGCAGGAAGGCGGTGTGCGTCTCGCCGGACTGCGGGCGCGTCCAGTGGAGGGTGACACCGGGGCGCAGGAGGCCGCGTGAGATGAGGGTGTGGAGGCTGACGCCGGACGGGGGAAGGTGCACGGTTTCTCCTCTGTTTACTATTCTCTCTACAGAAGACAGTACGACAGAGTGAATCTGTAGTCAAGGGGAGACGAGCTCAGACGTCCACCTCGCCCCAGACGGTCTTGCCGGGGGCGGCGGTGCGGGGTGTGATGCCCCAGCGGGTCGCGAGGGCCGCCACGAGGAGCAGGCCGCGGCCGGCTTCGGCGTCCGGTGCGGGGGAGGTGGGGGTGGGCATTCGCTCGGTGCGGGTGTCGGTGACCTCGATGCGGATGGTCGTGGAGCCGGCGTTGACGTCTGCGCCTGTGTCAATGGTCAGGCGGAGGTGGAAGTCCCGGCCGGGGACGTGGCCGTGGCGTACGGCGTTCGCGGCGAATTCGGCGGTGATGAGGGTGACGGTGTCGTTGGTGGACGTGTCGTACGGGTGGCCCCACTCGTGGAGCCGGTGCGAGACGAGGCGCCGGGCGAGCCGCGCGCCGCGTGCGGTGGATGTGAAACGCATGTCGAACTCCTGACCGGGGGCGTGGATTTCGCGTGCGGGCCGGGTGGGGTGAGTTGTGGATTTCATGCCACCAACGGTGGCGTTGCGTGAGTAACGTTGACCAGGAGTGACGCGCGGACGGGTGCGGGCTGTATGCGTCGGTGCGGAGGGTGTCGGCGGTACGGGGCGTGACCGGCGGGACGGCCGGGGCGTTGGGCGTGGGAGGCGCGGATCATGGACGATCGGGAATCGGAAGCCGGGCACGAGGCCGAGCAGGGGGCTTCGGGCATCCTTCAGGTGTTCGGGCGGCAGCTGAAGCGGTTCCGGGAGTGGGCGGGGCTGGACCGGACGGAGTTCGGAGCGAGGGCGGGGTACTCGGCGGCGACCATCGCGGCGTACGAGCAGGGGCGGCGGATTCCGCCGCCGAAGTTCATCGACCAGGCGGATGAGTTGCTGGGTGCGCGCGGCATCTTGAAGGAGATGAAGGAGGAGGTGGCGCGGGCGCAGTACCCGGCGTTCTTCCGGGGCGCGGCGAAGCTGGAGAAGGAGGCCGTGGAGCTGCATGTGTACGCGGCGCAGGCGGTGCCAGGGCTGTTGCAGACGGAGGAGTACGCGCGGGCGGTGTTCGCAATGCGGCGGCCCTTGTTGGATGAGGCGACCGTCGAGGAACGGGTCGCGGCCCGGCTGGCCAGGCACGAGATTCTTTCCCGCACGCCGATGCCCACCATCAGCTTCGTGATCGAGGAATCCGTGCTGCGTCGCCCCTTGGGTGGGCGGGACGTGATGCGGGGGCAGTTGGAGCACCTGCTGCTGGTGGGACACCGCCGCAACGTTGCGATCCAGGTGATGCCGACAGAGCGTGAGGACCATGCTGGGTTGGCGGGCCCGTTCACCTTGATCGAGACGAGGGAAGGGCGGAGGATCGCCTACGTGGAGGTGCTCAAAGACAGCCGCCTTCATACGGATCGGAACTCGGTGCGGGAGATCGAGGAGCAGTACGGGCTTCTCAGGGCGCAGGCCCTCACTCCGCGCGAATCGCTGACCGTCGTCGAGAAGTTGCTGGGAGAGACATGAGCGTCGAAGAGTCTGTGCGGATCGTGCCGGAATCGGCCTGGTTCAAGAGCAGCTACAGCAGCGGCGAGGGAGGTGAGTGCGTGGAGGTGGCGCAGGTCGTCGGTTCGACCCACGTCCGCGACTCGAAGAACAAGGCCGGGGCTGTGCTGAGCTTCGGCACGGAGCAGTGGGCGACGTTCGTCGCCTTCGCGTCGCACTGACCTGTACGACAATGCGGGCCGCACCAAACCCGGTTGGTGCGGCCCGCTCGTCTTCCTACGCGTCAGCCTTCACGGGTGGCGTCCACCGGCCGGCGGCGATCTCCGCGTCGAGCCGAGCAGAGAAGTGCGCGTGCGCAGCCCGCATCTCGGTCTCGCGGTCGGCCTTGTAGAAGGGGGCGGTGTACCCCTCGGGCGGCGGGGTGGTGGCTGGGTTGTCCAGGTGATCGAGGAGAACGGAGTACGCCTTCTTGGACTGTCCGCGTCCATACGCGTAGGGGTCGCGTGCAATGCGTTGGCCAGCGGCGTCGAAGTACATCTCTGCTTCGCGGTCGGCAAGCACGGCATAGCGGGACTTGTAAATGGCAGTGAGCTGATCCGCTGTAATGCCCAACCATACGGCCACGAGGGCATCGAGTTCGACGAGTATTGCCCGACGCTCAAACTCACTCCGGAGCGGGGTGTCCGGCCGCCACTCGGAATCAAGGTGAGTGGTGAGGGGTGAGATCTGCGGCCATGCGTGTGCCCAGTCTTCATAGCCGGGCCAAGTTGGGTGAAACAGCTCAGCCCAGATCGGTGCGTAGATTTCGGTCATGCAGTTCATTCGCAGTGCGCGAAGCAGAAGGGGGCTTGCGAGGGGGTGCTCTGGGCTGGCCGCCGGCATCTTCAGCGCTTCGGTGAACTGCAGGTGCGAGCGCCCGGTGATACGGAGGAGGTAGTCCATGGGAAGGGAGGCCCAAAAGCCCGCGTTCAAGGCGGTAGATCGGTTGTCTTCCAGAGCCATTGAGTGCACTGCATGGACATGAGCCGGGCCAGGTGGGATGAGGGCAGCAAAAAGGCTGCGCTCGGTGTTCTTCGGATCGATCATGGCGCGCCAGGCGAGCCGGAAATGCTGAGTATAACGACTATCTCCCCAGCGATCCTGCGCACCTTCGTACTCCCTGCGGTTGCAGGATCGGACGTAGGTTGCCCGAGGGATAGCGTCCTTCGGGAGGGCGGTGAGGTCCCAGGTCCCCCAGTCCTTGGCGTTGCGCATAGGAAGGTTCGGCTGTTTTGCGAACGGTGTCGCGATGGAGAAGTGGGACCCCTGAAGGATTACTTCATCCCAGGCGCCGGGGTAGCCGACTTCGTAGCGAATTAGGCCGTCTGTCTTCGCTGTTGCCTCATTGTAGCCAGAGCTCACAGGTGGGTTGAATTGTCTAATTCGCTGCTGCGCCCCAGCTAGCGCAGTAATGGCGCCCTGCTCTGCGGTAGTGATTGGGTGAAGAAGCTGTGTGTGCTCTACCGGTCCATTTGTATCGCCGCCGATCTTTTGCCAAGCGCCGAGCAGTGATTTGGTGACGCGAACCACCCGGGTTTGGTGCGGGCGGACATCCCATGCTCCCGCGTACTTCTGCGTGGGGGCGGGGCCTGATCCATCATGTGTCAGGGAATCGGGAAGTACTTGGGCGGCATGGAGTTGGCTGAGCGTCAAGAAGTCGATCTCTTGCTTTGCCTGGCCGTAAATATGGAGACCGAAGGAAACTGTTCGGCCGATTTCAAAGGCCCAGTTTCCCGAGTTTACGAATGTTGCGTGTAGGTGCAAGCGGTGGTAGGTGGCTGCTCGGAGTGGGCCTTCCTTCACTCCTTCGAGATGGCTATCAGGGTGAACCATTCCGGAAATTCCGTCACTGTTTGCGTGAGCCCACACTTGGCACATGAAAGAGCGGTATAGATTGGGGCGGGTCCCTGCGATCAGTGGGTAGCTTGCGCTTGAGCCGAGGATCTCGACTGTGCCCACATTTCGACTCAGCTCTCTGAGGAAATATGCTTTTGCTCGTTCCGTCAAGGTCTCATTTTTGCGGATTTTCCATTCATTTGCGCTGGGTTTCTCTGTCAAAGCAAACCATGGATCCTGCTCGGCCAAGATCAGGTCTTCTTGCCAATTTGGCCGCACCCAAGGCGGGTTGCCGACCTGGAGGTCATAGCCCCCCTGCTCAAAGACCTGCGCGTACTCCAGCTCCCAGTGGAAAAACCCCTGCTGCGTAGCGACGTCCTTCGCCTGTGCCGCCCAAGGGAACCGGGACTCCAGCCAATAAGATCGATCCATCCCCATCAAGTCCGGCAGCGCGTCCTCATACGGCGTCAGCTCAGTGAGCGACTCGAACTCCGCGATCAGCGACTCCGCCGGCACATCCTGCGTCCCCAGCAGCGACTCCGCGAAGTCCAGCCAGTCGTCCAGGTTCGCCAGCGGGATCACCTCGCGGCGCCGCTCAGTGATCGACTCCTTGCGGCGGCCCATCCGGCGCTTGGCCACGGACTCCTGGGTCAAGGACAGCTGCTTGGCCTCAGTGCCGAAACCAGGCAGTGCTTCCTCCTCCCAGGACATCAGGACACCGGCGCTCTCGTCCTCGTCCTCCCCCTCGTCCTCCGCCCCCGAGACCGCCACCTCATACACGGCCGACTGCTCCGCCAGCTCCGCCGCCTGCCGGTAACGGGGATTCGTGCCATTCAGCAGCGACGCCTCCTGCACCGGCCAGAACCACAGCGCGCACCACGCGTCCATCAGCGTCTTCAGCCGCCAGTACGGCGTGTCCACCGCCTCAAGGTCCGCCAGGACCTCTTCCCTCTGCACTGCCTCCACCGGCTGCCTCAGCCACTCCGGCTCCGCGCCCCAGACGTCGATCCTGCGGCTGATGTCCCGCTCGGAGATCTCCAGGCGGCGCACCACCAGCTGCCACAGGTACTCCGCCCGACGCGCGAGCCCCTGAAGCCGGGCCGTCTGCTTCGCGCTCGGCGACTTCGTGATCGCCTTGCGCCAGGCGCCCAGCGCCTTCGCTTCCTCCGGGGCCAGGGCCTTCGCCTCCTTCTCGGCGGCGACCGCGCCCCACTCCTTCGCCGGGAGCAGGAAGTGGTGGACCGAGCCGGTCGGCAGGCCCGCCGACGCCTCCGTGAGCGGGAAGCGTTCCGGCGTGGCGCCCAGCCAGCCGCCCTTCTTCAGGCGGTCCGCAGAGTAGATCTCTCGTCGGCCGCCGATCAGCGAGTTGCCCCGCCGCAGGTGGAGGCCGAACCACGGCGCCTCCATGCCCGGGTGCATCGTGTTCAGCCAGAGCGAGACCTCGGCCAGCTCGACGGCCGTCGAGTTGAGGTCCACGCCGTACGAGTTGTGCAGCGCGATGTACGCCTTGGCCTTCTGGAGCTCCACCGGGTACTGCTCGGTGTCGATGGCCCGGCCGGTCTCGTCCTGGCGGCGGCGCAGGTACTCGACCGCGACCTGGTTGATGGCCTCGTTGAGGAACGCGCCCGAGCCGAGGGCCGGCTCGCAGATCTTCCAGTCCAGGAGCTCCCGGGCCTCCGTGACCGTGTCGTCCTGGTCCAGGCGGTGCTGCAAGGCCAGCTGGACCGTGACCTTCGTCAGGGATTCCGGCGTGTAGTACGAGGCCGAGGTCTGGCGGTCGCGGCCCGAGAGACGGTAGACGAACGAGTCAGGTCGGTACCGGACCCGGATATCCGCGCCCGTCTCCTCGTCCCGGCGGCGTACGAAGACGGAATCCGCGTACTCGTCGGCCTTCGAGGACGGGATCAGCCAGGAACCGTCCTTCGGGTCGCCGTTCTTCGCGACCTCGTACAGTTCCTCACCCGCGATGAAGCCCGCGTACGACATCAGCCCCTCGTACACCGCGCCCAGCTGGTTGATGCCGAGCTGGGCGTACGAGATGAAGCCGCCGCGCTCGCCCTTCCTGCCCCGGGTGAGCATCAGTTTCCGCAGGACCTTGTACAGGGTCGCGTTGCGGAGGCGGGTGTCCAGGTAGCGCGAGCCCTCGTCCGAGTCGTCGTCGTGGCGGGGGTCCTTGACCGACTCGGCGCCGATCAGGCGGATGGACTCCGGTTCGAAGAGCTTCGAGTGCAGGGGCTCGAAGCGGAGGCCGACGTCTTCGGAGTCCTTGGCGCCCACCCCGTGCGTGCGACGCGGCCGGTAGCCCTCCTGGACCTTGCTGAAGAGCAGGTCCAGGGACTCGTACAGGTACACGCCCTCGCGGGCCTTCTCGCCCACCAGGTCCCGCTCCGCGACGAGTTCGCCGAGGCGGCCGAGGCCGTACCCCTGGTGGTACTCCGGGTAGTCGGACGGCAGGATGCCCAGCTCCGGGCGGGCCTCCGCGTACAGGAGGAACAGGATGCGGTACAGGTAGCGGAGCGACTCGCGGGTGAGCTGCCGGGAGAGTTCCGGGAGTTCCTTCACGTCCTCCAGGCGGACGCCTTCATGGCCGGCGATCCGTGCCAGGACCTCGTTCGCGATGAGTTCCACCGACTCGCGCAGGCCGTCACGGAGCTCGGACGAGACGCCCACGGCATGCTTCGTGGACTTGTCGACGAGCCCGGCGAGCGGGTTCTCGCCGCCTTCCTCCGGAGTGCGCAGCGAGTCCGCGCCGAACAGGGCGGCCAGGGTGTCGACTTCCTGGCCGTCCTTGGTGTTGTTGCGGTCCAGGGCCGTGTCCAGGGAGGCCGCCAGGTAGCGACCCTCGCCCCACGCCGCCCGGTCCGCGAGGACGATCACGCCGCCGGCGAGCAGCAGCACGTACCGCGGCGCGTCCTCGCTCGCGAAGAGGAACGAGGCGAGCTTCGAGCCCGTACGCAGAGCGGTGGACGCGTCCAGCTGTACGGGGGTGAGGAGGCGGCCGGAGCCGTCCGCGTCCAGGGCCGCGTCCGGCTCGGCGGCCCAGCCGCAGTCGACGGCCACCAGGCCCGGTTCGGCGTGCGCGACGGGGATCTCGTACGTGTGGTCTGCCCGGGACACCGTCAGGGTCCGGGGCTTGGCGTCGTAGCCGAGGGCGCGGAGGACGGAGGCGTTGAGGGAGGCCGCGCGCTCGCGCCACTCGGGTGCGTCGTACGTCGTCGAGTCGTCGTGTGTGACCGCCGCCTCCGCGAAGAAGGCGCGGGTACGGAAGTACGGGCGGCGCAGGGCGCGCAGACCCAGACGAGGGGTGACCGGGAGGGCGTCCGGGGCCGCTTCCTGATCCACGGACTCGGACGACTTCGCCTCCTCCTCGCGGGTCTTCCAGGAGGCGAGGAGACCGGACTTGAGGTCCTTCGGGAAGACCTCGGCCAGGTAGTGCGCGGAGAAGTAGTCACCGCGGTTGACCAGGGAGTCGTACGTCATGGGGATTCTCCTAGGCGTGCGCGGCGGAGCCGTGGGCGGAATCGAGGACGGCCAGGACGCGCAGCATGGGCCGGCCCGTCGTCAGCAGGGAGTCAGCGAGGCGGGAGAGGTCGTCCTTGGTCTCCTCGCCGGCGAGGGTGGGCTGTTCCCACTGGCCCAGACGCTGCCGGTACTCCTCGATCGGGGCGAGGAGCGCCTTGTCCCACTCCGAGCTGTGGCGCGAGAGGAAGGCCTCGGCTGCCTCCAGGGCGGCCGGGATACCGGCCCGCAGGCCGTCGGCGTCGTGGGGCTGCAAGGGGTTGGCCATCGTCGGGCCGATGCCTGCCTCGCGCAGTGTCCCCACCATGTCGTCCGTGACGTGGTCGCCGGTGACAGCCATCCATTTCACGACCGTGGGGCGGCCGAGGGCGTTGGAGTAGATGCCCTGCACGAGGTACACGGGGGCGTCGACGTCGGCCGTGACGACCGGGGCCTCCTGGCGGCCCAGTTTCACCAGGACCTTGTCGGTCAGCCACTCCACCACCGGGTGGAGGTCGGTGAGCAGGGAGATCTCCGGCCAGCTGGAGGTGCCCGACTCACGGGCCCGTACGAGGGCCCGGTCGGCCAGCCTGCGGTTGAGGGTGACGAGCAGCCGCTCGCTCAGACGCTGCTCGCGGCGGTAGTCGGGCGGCAGCGCCTTCAGCCGGTGCACCAGGTCGGCCGGGGGCTTGAAGGAGATCAGGCCGTTCTCGGGGTCGCGGTCCATCCCGAGGGACTGCTGGGCGTCCGGGAAGACCTCCCGCACCGCCTCGTCGACGAACTCGCGGGTGGTCGTGAAGAGACGGGGCACGTGGGCCTTCGGCGGGGCGACCGAGGAACCGTCCGACGCGGGGGCCGCGACGGCGGGCTCGGCGGACACGTCGTCGACCTGGGCGAAGAAGCCGGCCAGGAAATCGTCCGCGCCGCCCGCCTCGTCCGCGGTGTGCTGGAGCGACTCGTCGACCGTCCGGCCCCTGAGCAGGTCCTGGATCAGCGACTTCTCCTCGGCCTCCGCGCGGTACAGCCCGGAGACCGCCTCCGCCGTGCCGAGCGAGCGGTGCGCCTCGTCCTCCCGTTCGAGGAGACGCTCGGCGACCGTGCGGTCGTCCTTCGCGCCGTCCACCTCGCTGGTCAGGATCAGGGCGCGGAACTGAGGCTTGTGGACCTGCCCGTAACGGTCGATACGGCCGTTGCGCTGCTCGATGCGGATCAGCGACCACGGAACGTCGTAGTGGATGAGCTGATGGCACTGCCGGTGGAGGTTGACACCCTCGGATGCCACATCACCGGTGAAGAGGATGCGTACGGGTGCGTCGGCGAGGCCGAAGTCCTCGATGCACTGCATCTGCTGCTCGTCGGACAGGCCGCCGTGCATCACGCGGGCCGCTTCCTCCAGGGCCTTGCCCTTGAACCCGAGCGCGGCAGGCACGGCGGACCGCAGCCACTCGAGGGTCTGGACCCGCTCGGAGAAGACCACGACACGTGTCTCGCTGCGCGGTCCGACGCCGATCGCCTTCAACTGCTCGACGAGAGCGGTGAACTTGCCGGAATCCTGCGCGGTCAGAACGGCCGTCAGCTCCCGCAGACGCTGGAGGGCGGCCAGTTCGGCGCCCGTCGCGTCAGGGTCGTTCTTCTTCTCCAGCGTCTTGATGCGGGCCTCGACCGTGGAGTTCAGGGCGGCGTGCGAGGAGAGGAAGGACTTGAGCAGGGTGTACGGGAAGAGCGGGACGTCGCTCACCGAGCGCCCCTCGGCGGGCAGCCATACCTGGGCCAGCTCGTCGAAGATCTTCTCCTCGGCCGGGGTCGCCGGGCAGTGCACCGACTCGGAAGGGCCTCGGTCGGCCCACTGGCCGGACATCTTCTCCCGTACCTCGGCGCTGACCTTGGTGCGGCGGATGAACAGGTGCTTGATGTCCTCCGCCGAGTAACGCTCCGGGTCACGGATCGCCGCCGGGTCGAGCAGCGCGATCAGCTCGGCGAACGAGCGGGCGTTGCCGTTGTGGGGGGTGGCGCTGGCGAGGATGAGGGCGTCCGTCTGCGGGGCGAGGAGCTGCGCCAGCTGGTTGCGCAGCGAACCGCGGTTGATCAGGTTGTGCGACTCGTCGATGACGACGGCGTCCCACCGGATGTGCTCCAGGTGGTGCTTGTACTGATCGGTGTTCTTGAGGGTGTCGATCGAGACGATCACGCGCTTGAAGAACGTGAAGGGGTTGCGGCCGGCCGGGATCTCCCGCTGGATCCGCTCGATGCCCGCCGAGTCGAGGCGGATCAGCGGGATGGCGAACCGTGTCCACAGCTCGTGCTGGAACTGCTCCAGGACGTGCTGCGGGGTCACGACGAGGATCCGCTCGCCGCGGCCGCGGCGGATCAGCTCCGCGAGGGTGAGTCCGATCTCCAGGGTCTTGCCGAGGCCGACGACGTCCGCGATCAGCATGCGGGGGCGAAGGTTCCGGCC
This sequence comes from Streptomyces sp. NPDC102402, assembly GCF_044765765.1. Taxonomy (NCBI): domain Bacteria; kingdom Bacillati; phylum Actinomycetota; class Actinomycetes; order Kitasatosporales; family Streptomycetaceae; genus Streptomyces; species Streptomyces sp. NPDC102402. The sequence goes on along the minus strand of NZ_JBIWKR010000001.1, from coordinate 267,071 downwards.
CGAGAGCGCGAGCTGCGCGGGCCGCTGCTGATAGGGGAGCGGGTCGAGGAGGAAGCTGTCGGCGAGGGCCAGGCCGCGCTCGGACTGGGGCAGCGGGGTCTTGCGCAGGATCGCTTCGAGGAAGAGCCGGCTGCGGCGGAAGTTCGGTGAGTCGTCGCTGATCAGGGTGGTCTTGGCGGGGTCCATCAGCTCGATGCCGGGTTCGCCGTCGCGGGTGCGCTCCAGGCCCGTGAAGAAGACGGCCTCCTGATCGCGGACGAACTCGGAGATCCCGACGGCCTCGATGCGGTCGCCGTCGTGATCGGTCCGGGTGACGTTCTTGACCAGCCATTCCTCGTCGCGTACGACGATCTGGGCGCCGGGCGGGAGGCTCGTACCGGTGCCCGGGGCGGGCTGCCCGCTGGACTGCCTACTGGACTGCTGGGCGGTCACCCGCGGTACCTCCTGATAGCTGCTGAACTGTGTAGATCTTCGTGCGGGCCACGGCCCCGGACAAGGGGCGAGGGGGCCTCGGTCCCGTGCGCCCCGGAGCCTCGCGGCCTGCCGTCCCGCTCAGAACGGAGCCGTCGACGCGTACGTCTCCCGCAACTGTGCCGCGATCCGGAGCGCGGCGGCGGAACGGCGGGGGCCGGGACGCGGCGCGGGCGTGGGCTGCGGTGCGGCTTCGGACGCGGGCTCGGTGTCCGGGGTGGCCACCGCTACCGTCGGGGTGTAACCCGGCGGGTGGGCGGGGGTGGCGGACGGCTGCGGCAGTGGGATGGTCGGCGCCGTGGCCGCCGGGTTCGGGGCCAGGAGAGTCGACACCTCGGCGAGGGCCTCGGCGTCCGTCGGCGGTGGCGCAGGAGCCGGTACGGGGGAGGGTTCCGGCGGTTCGTACGCGACCTCGGCCAGGGAGGCCAGTTGCCGCCGGGCCTGGGCCACGGTCGCCCCGTGCGCCTTGATGACCGCAACGCACTCGGTGACGACCTCGTCCATCGTCGGACGGTCGTGTTGCGCGTACCGGAGCATGGACGAGAGGAGACCGACCAGTTCCTCGGGGGCTCCCGACAGGTCGGGGGCCTTCTCGGGGTTGACGATGTGGCTGAACAGCACCTGCACGTGGTCGGCCTGGTACGGATAGTGGCCGGTGGTCATGAAGAGCAGCACCGCCCCGAGCGCGTACACGTCCACCGGGGCCGTCAGCGGCTTCTCCCCGTTCGCCTGCTCCGGAGACATGCAGGCGGGAGTTCCCATCACCATGTTCGGTGCGGTGAGGGAGGCGCTGGACTCGGCGAACACGGCGAGGCCGAAGTCGATGATCTTGGGGCCGTTCGGCCCGAGCAGGACGTTCGCGGGCTTGAGGTCCCGGTGGAGCAGCCCTTGGCTGTGGACTCCGGCCAGTGCCTCGGCAAGGGTCGCTCCGAGCGAAGCAGCGGCCAGAGGCGAGAGAACACCCCGGGTGTCGAGGAGCCGGCGCAGGTCGGGTCCCTCCACGTACTCGGTCGCGAGCCACGGCTGCTCCGACTCCGTGTCGGCCTTCACGAACGCGGCGACGCGCGGTCCCCAGATCGTCTTGAGGACCTCGATCTCCTGGGCGAACCGCTGCCGGGTCTCCGAATCGACGACCGTGGGTTTGATGACCTTCACCGCGACGGACTCACCGGCGGCGGACTCGCCGAGGTAGACCTGGCCCATGCCGCCGTGGCCGATCCGACCCAGCAGCGTGAACCCGCCCAGCTCGGCCGGATCGTCCGGGCTCAGCGGCGTTGCGTTCACTCTGGTCCCCACCTCGAAGGTCTGCCGAAGGCTGTGCGACGGCCGCGCGCGTACGGTCGGACGGTCGCGCGCCCACGGCCAAGGGTATCGGCGGTATCCGACAGCAGGTCCCGTTCGGGGCAGGTCACCCTTGCCCCGAACGGATACCGCCCGCGGGCGGTCGGGAGACGCCCCCTCTTCGGCTTCGACCTGACATCCTGAACCGGTCGGAACGGGGTGAATCGGCCGGATATTTCGGTCTCTTTCCGAGGCTGCCGCGCCTCAGGGACAATGGCGGCGATGACTGTCACCGCCCCCGGTGCTTCCGCCGGCCCCCTTCCCGAGCCGTCGGACTTCGGCCCCTTCGCTCATCTCACGGTGCCGAACACCCCGCTCTACCGCCACGTGATGCGGACGTTCCTGACGGCCAAGGAACGGTTCGCGGTCCACCTGCGGCCCGAGGACGTGCACACCGCGCTGCCGACGGATGTCCGTCCCACCGAGCCGGACGCCGTCGTCGGCGCGCTCGACAGGCTCGTCGGCTGGGGCAATCTGCGGGCGGATCCCGATACCGCCCGGGTGACCGCGGTCGAGGACTTCTACCGGAAGCGGTTCATCTACCAGCTCACGCGGGAGGGGGAGGCCGCCGAGGAGGCGCTGTCCGCCTATGACGAGGCGCTCGGGCGGCGCGGTGCCCTCCAGGCCGTGGCCCTGCACGACATCGTCACCCAGCTGCGCGCCCTTCTCGTCCTGGCTGCCGAGGAGCAGCCCGATCCGGCCAAAGCGCATCTGGCGCTCGACGCGCTGGCCAGCCGGTTCGCCGCGCTCGCCGACAACGCGCGGGCCTTCATGGGATCGCTCCAGCAGACCATCGACCTGCACGATGTCGAAGAGGCGGTCTTCCTCGCCTACAAGGACCGGCTCATCCAGTACCTGGAGCGGTTCATCCAGGACCTGATCACGCTGGGCGGACGGATCGCGCGGCTGATCCTGGAGCTGGAGGAGGACGGGAGGGTGGAGCCCCTGCTTCGCGCAGCCGCCGGGCGGGAGGCCGTCGACGCCTCGCCGGAGGAGGCCGCGAACGCGGAGCGGGAGATGTACGAGCGGTGGGCCGCCCGCTGGTCGGGGCTCGGCGCGTGGTTCCTCAGCAGGGACGGGCGCGAGTCGCAGGCCAGGCTCCTGCGCGGCCGGGCACTCGGCGCGATTCCCCAGCTCCTCGCCGTCGTACGAGCGCTGAGCGAGCGCCGGTCCGGCCGCTCCGACCGGTCGGCCGACTTCCGTACGCTGGCGCGCTGGTTCGCCGAGGCGCCCGACGACGATGCCCGGCACCGGCTGTGGCGGGCCGCCTTCGGCCTCTATCCGGCCCGGCATCTCACCGTCGACGCCGACACCCTCGCCGCCCGCGCGGCGCGGCCCGTCCCGGCCGCCACTCCGTGGGCCGAGGCCGAGCCCTTGCGTATCAGCCCGCAGCTGCGCCGCACCGGCAGCTACGAGCGGCGAGGCAAGCCCCGCAAGGTCGAGGACCGGGAGGAGCTGCGGCGCTCGCTCGCCGAGACCGCTGCCAAGCAGGCCGCCGAGACGGTCAGCGCCCGCGCCCGGCTCGTCACCCATGGCGTCACGCGCTTGTCCGGCCTCGGTGAGCTCGACCCGGACTCCTTCGGGCTGTTCCTCCAGTTGCTCGGGGACGCCCTGGCCACATGGCGGCCCGGTATGCGGCACACCACCGCCACCAGCAGCGACGGCTCCATGGGGATCAGACTCACCGCACTCGCCGACGGTATGACCGCCGAGGTCCGCACCCCTGGCGGTGTCTTCAGCGGCCCGGACCACCTCATCGAAATCCTCGACCTGACGGACGGAGACGGCTTGGCGGACGGAGACGGCTTGGCGGGCGGAGACCGTCCGACGGAGGGAGAACCCCGACGATGACCACACCACTCGCCGAGGTCCTGGACGGCCAGCACGCCGCCGAGCTGCGCAAGGCCGCCCGCGCCCTGCTCAAGCAGCCGCTTCTGCTCGCGCGCGGCCGGTACGCGGACGAGTTCCGCCTCGCCCGCCGGCACGCGTCGGAGCTACGGGAGTGGTTCGACCGCAACACCGGCTGGGCGCTCCAGGCAGACACGGAAGCCGTGCGGCTGCGCAAGAGTCCCGGTGTCCTGACCGACCCCACCCACCCCGCACGGGACACGACCCGCGGTGCTGCCCCCTTCACCCGACGCCGCTACGTCCTGCTCTGCCTCGCGCTCGCCGCCCTCGAACGCGGCGAGGCCCAGATCGCCCTGGGGCGCCTCGCCGACCAGATCGTCCTCGATGCCGCCGATCCCCGACTCGCCGCGACGGGGATCGAGTTCGCCCTGGAACGCCGAGACGAGCGCCTCGATCTCGCCGCCGTCGTACGGCTGCTGCTCGGCCTCGGCGTGCTGAGGCGGGTCGCGGGCGAGGAAGAGGCCTACGTCAGCGGGGCCGGCGATGTCCTGTACGACGTCGAACGCCGGGTCCTCGCCGGGCTTCTGGCATCCCGCCGCGGGCCCTCGACCGTCCACGCCGAAGCCTTCGACGACCGGCTCGCCGAACTCGTCGCCGAAGCGGCCATGGACAGCGACGAGCTGCGCTTCCGCGCGATGCGCCGCTCGCTCACCCGCAGGCTCCTCGACGATCCGGTGCTCTACTACGACGACCTGAGCGACGCCGAACTCGGCTACCTCACCCGGCAGCGCGGCTTTCTCACCGCCCGGATCACCGAGCTGACCGGACTGGTCGCCGAGGTGCGGGCCGAGGGGATCGCCATGGTCGACCCCGAAGACGACCTCACCGACCTCCGCATGCCCGAACAGGGCACCTACGGCCATGTCACCCTGCTGCTCGCCGAGCACCTGGCCGCCGCCGACGGCCCCGTCGGTCTCGACGAGCTCGCCCTTCGGATCCGTGAACTCGCCTCCCAGCACGGCGGATTCTGGTCGAAGTCCGCCCGGGAGCCAGGCATGGAGACCGAGCTCGTCGAACAGGCCGTCGCCCGGCTGGCCGCGCTCGGCCTGGTCTCCCGTACTCCCTACGCGGTCGTGGTGCGACCCGCCCTCGCCCGGTACGCGGTCGGCGAGACCGTCATCCGCGAACCCGGTTCCGCCCCCGTGCCTCCGCAGCGAAAGGCCACCTCGTGACCCGCCTCCCCACCCCGCGGCGTTCCCGCTGGCAACCCCTGCGCATCGGGCTCGTCGACCTGTTCCACTACGACGTGGAGGAGTTCCGCTTCCGGGACGGGCGCCTGCTGCTGCGCGGCAACAACGGCACCGGTAAGTCCAAGGTGCTCGCCCTGACCCTGCCGTTCCTGCTCGACGGCGACCTCAGTCCGCGTCGTGTCGAACCCGACGGCGACCCGGGCAAGCGGATGGAGTGGAACCTGCTCCTCGGGGGCGAGCACCCGCACACCGAACGACTCGGCTACACCTGGATCGAATTCGGCAGGCTGGACGACGCGACCGGCGAGCAGCACTTCCGCACCCTGCTGTGCGGGCTCAAGGCCGTCAGCGGGCGGGGCATCGCCCGACACTGGTACGCCGTCACCCGCCAGCGCGTCGACCACGGCTCCACCGAACGGACGGAGGAGGGCTTCCGGCTCCTCGACGCCACCGGCACGGCCCTGTCCAGGGACCGTCTCGCCGAGGCCGTCGCCGGGCACGGCATGGTGTACGACCAGGCCAAGGCGTACCGCAGGGCCGTCGACGAAGCGCTCTTCGGCCTCGGAGAGCAGCGCTACGCGGCCCTGGTCGACCTGCTCATCCAGCTGCGCCAGCCCCAGCTCTCCAAGCGGCCCAACGAAGCCGCTCTCTCCCGTGCCCTCACCGAGGCGCTGCCGCCCGTGGACCAGGCCGTCGTCGCCGACGTGGCCGAGGCGTTCCGCTCCCTGGACGAGGAGAAGGACGAGCTGGCCGCCGCGTCCGCCGCCGAGCGGGCCGCCTCCGCCTTCCTGGAGCACTACCGGCGGTACGCCCGGATCGCCACCCGGCGCCGCGCCCGGCTCCCTCGCACCGAGCACTCCCGCTACGAGCGCGTGCAGCGAGATCTGGCCGAGGACCAGGAGCGCCGAACCCGGGCCGAGGAGAAGCGAGCGGCGGCCGAAGAGGAGATCAGCTCCCTGGCCGAGACCGGTGAACGTCTGCGGGCCCAGGAGGCAGCGCTGCGCGAGGCGCCCGAGATGCGCGACGCCCGAGAGCTGGAGCACGCCGCCCAGGCCGTGACGCGAACCGGGCAGGCGGCGGACCGGGCGCGGGAGGACCAACAGCAGGCGGACGCCCTTCACACCAAGGCCCTCGGGCGGCTCGGCACCGCCGACAACCGGCTGCGGGCGGCGCGGGGCCGCGCTGAAGAGACCTGTGCCCACGTGCGGGAGCAGGCAGCCGCCGCGCACGTCGCCCTGCCGGCGGACGACCTGCTGCCCGAGCCCGCATCGCGGCGGGCCGTCGAGGAAGCCGCGGACCGCGCCCGGCGGGCGCTCGGCCACATCGAGGGCCGCCTCGAAGTGGCCGAACAGGCCGCCGCCGAGCACCGCCGGGGGTCGGGCCGTCTCGACGAGGCGGAGACCGACCACGCGCTGGCCGCCGAGACGCACGGCGAGGCGGAGGAGAACGCGGCACGGGCGGGCCGGGCCCTCCTGGACGACGTACGCGAACGCGCCCGCGCCTGGAAGGAGCTGTCCTACGCCGACCCGACGGGCCTCCTGGACGAACTCCAGGAGTGGACCCGCCACCTCGACGGCCCCTACCCGGCGCGGGTCTCGGCCACCCGGGCGCACACCGCCCGCTCGGTGGACCTCGCCGACCAGGCGGCCGAAGCCGCCCGCGCGACCACGGAGCTGGCAGAGCGCACCGCCGAGGCCCGTCGCGAACTCACCGCACTGGAAGCCGGCGCCGGACGCGAGCCCCGGCCCCCGGCGACGCGCACCCCCGGCCTGCGCGAAACGCTGCCGGGCGCGCCGCTCTGGCGCCTGGTCGACTTCCGTGACGAACTGCCCGAAGCCGGCCGTGCCGGGCTCGAAGCGGCGCTCGAAGCCTCCGGGCTGCTCGACGCCTGGGTGCTGCCCGACGGCTCCGCCCTCGCCGTGAACGGACACGATGTCCTCCTCTCCCCGGCGAACGGACCGGTGAGCGGCCCCTCACTGGCAGACGTTCTGGGCCCCGCCGCGGACCACGGCGACGGGCGGGCCGCTGCCCTGGACGAGACGTCGGTGCCCCGACTGCTCGCCTGCATCGGCCTCGACAGTGGGGGAGGAGCCACGACATGGGCGGCACCCGACGGACGCTTCCGGGTCGGTGCGCTCACCGGCATATGGGCCAAGCCCGCCGCCACGTACATCGGCGAGGGCGCACGCGAAGCAGCGCGCCGGGCCCGGGTCGCGGCGCTCGGCATCGAACTCGCCTCTCTGCGCGAGGAGTCGGAGACTCTCGCGGCTCGCTCCGCGGCGATCGCGGCACGACGGCGCACGCTCGACGCCGAGCTCGCGGACGTCCCCGACGAGTCGCCGCTCACCAGGGCACACGCGCTCGTCAGCGCCGCCGCCGAGACCGTGCGCAAGGCCCGTGCCCGGTACGAAGGGCGTGCCACCGAGGTCGTCGAGGCGGCTGAACTCGCCGAGCGGGCTGCCGCCGAGCTCACCGAGGCTGCCGCTGATCTGGGGCTGCCCGCCGAACGGGCCGGACTCACCGCCGTGCGTCACGCCCTCGGCTCCCTCGCCACCGCGCTGGCGGCTCTGTGGCCCGCGCTGCGCGAACAAGGGGAGGCCGCACGGCAGGTGGACGACGAGCGTGCCGAGGCGGCCGAGGCGGAGCAGCGGGTCGTCGGCCTCGCCCGGCGGGCGGAAGAGGCGGCGCGCGAGGCGGCGGCGGCCGACGAGCGGCACCGGACCCTGCGCTCCACCGTCGGCGCCGCCGTCGCCGAACTCCAACGGCGCCTCGCCGAGACCGCCGAGGCACAGCGGATCTGTGAGACCGACCGGAAGAACGCCGGGCAGCGTCACGCCCAGGCGGACCGGGAGGCGAGCCGGGCCGAAGGGCGGATCGAGCAGTTGGAGAAGGAGCTTGCCGAAGTCGTCGACGCACGTGCGGAGGCCATCGCCGCGCTCCAGCGCTTCACGGCCACCGGCCTGGTCGCTGTCGCGCTGCCGGAGGTCACCGTCCCCGCCTCGGACGACGGCCACTGGGCCGCGACCCCGGCCATCGCGTTCGCCCGGGCCATCGACTCCGGCCTGTCGTCCACCGACGACACGGACGCGGCCTGGGAACGCGTCCAGCGCCGACTCAGCGAGGAACTCAAGGCCCTTCAGGACACACTGTCCCGGCACGGACACAGCGCGTCCGCCCGCATGGTCGAGGACGGCATGGTCGTCGACATCGTCTACCAGGGCCGTGAGCGCGCCGTGCCCGAACTCGCCGAAGCACTCGCCACGGAGGTCGGCGAGCTCACCCGCATCCTGTCCGCGCACGAACGCGAGATCCTCGAAACCCACCTGATCACCGAGGTCGCCGGCACCCTCCAGGAACTCATCGGTGCCGCCGAACGACAGGTGCGGGACATGAACACCGAACTGGAGGACCGCCCCACCTCCACCGGGATGAGACTCCGGCTGGTGTGGCGGGCCTCGCGCAAGGCCCCGTCCGGACTGGACCAAGCCCGCGAGAGGCTGCGCCAGTCCGCGGACGCCTGGACGTCGGAGGATCGCGCGGCGGTGGGCGAGTTCCTCCAGGCCCAGATCGCCCGCCAGCAGTCCGACGACGGCCCGGGCAGCTGGCTCGAGCACCTCACCGCAGCGCTCGACTACCGCTCCTGGCACGAATTCGGCGTCGAACGCCACCAGCACGGGCGCTGGGTACCCGCCACCGGACCCGCCTCCGGCGGTGAACGCGTCCTCGCCGTGTCCGTACCGCTGTTCGCCGCCGCCTCCTCCCACTACGCCAGCGCGGGCAGCCCGCACGCGCCCCGCCTGGTCACCCTGGACGAGGCGTTCGCGGGCGTGGACGACGACTCCCGCGCCAAGTGCCTCGGCCTCCTGAGCGCCTTCGACCTCGATGTGGTCATGACCAGCGAACGGGAGTGGGCCTGCTACCCGCAGGTGCCCGGCATCGCCATCGCCCAGCTGTCCCGGATCGACGAGGTGGCGGCGGTCCTCGTCACCCGGTGGGAATGGGACGGCACGCGACGGCAGCGCCGCGAGGACCCCGTACGGGACGCCCTCCAGGACGCGCCCCGCGTTGAGGAGACCGAGTCGCTGTGGGGCTGACCCACGGGCCCGAGCCCGGCACCGAAGCAGTCGACAGCCCGCGGCTGGCCAGGCTGCTCGGCACGCCGGACCTCTCCTGGCTCGTCGAACGAGCACGCCGACGACTGGTGGCCGGGCAGCCAATGACTGGTTCCGTGTCCCTGGCCGATCCCACGCCGGCCCAGCGAGCAGCGGCCGAACGACTTCTCGCCCGGGCCCCCGGTGGCGGCAGGTCTCTGACCGTACGGCTGGAAGCGGTCGACGCTGTACTGCGCCGTTCGGGCGCCAGCCCGAACGGCCTCGCCGCCGCGGTCGTGGCGCTCACCGGGCCTGTCACATCGCTCGTTCAAGCCCGCCAAGAGGAGGAGGAAGCCTGGGGGAGGGCGCACACGCCGCTCGATGAGCTCGTCGCCACGGTCCCCGCGCTTGCGGAGTGGGCGGCCCGGATACGCGCCGACGGCCTGGCGCGGCGTCTGGGGCGCACACCAGACGTCACGTTCGGCCTGCTCACCGGTGTGTGCACCGCCCTGCACGCACTCCCCGCCGTCCCGGTCGTCTCGCTGCCCGCCTTCGCTGCCCGGGTCCTCGGCTGGGCCCACGCCCTTGACGACGGCACACCGCTGGCCACCCTCACTCTGTCCGGGGCCCGTGCGCTGACCGGTTTCCACGATGGTCAGGGCGCCGAATGGCGACGTGAGGCCTGGGCCTCGGTGGGGCTGTTGCGGGACGAGCTGTCCTCGACCGTCCTGACCCTGAACCTGCGCGGCACCCCGGCCCTGGACCGCCTGGCCGAAGACGGCGAACCCTGTGTGCTCACCCTTCGCCAGCTCACCCGCAGGCCTCCGGCCGTCGCCGATCCCGTGGTGCGGATCTGCGAGAACCCGACCGTCCTCGCGGCGGCGGCCGACATGCTCGGCCCTGCCTGCCCGCCCCTGGTCTGCCTCCAAGGCCAGCCTTCCGCCGCCGCCCTCACACTGCTCCGGGGATTGCGCGACCACGGAGCGACCCTGTACTACCACGGGGACTTCGACTGGGGAGGGCTTCGGATCGCCGGCGTCCTTCGCCGCCGCGTCCCCTGGCTGCCCTGGCGCTACACGGCCGCGGACTACCGCGCCGCCGTGCTCCGCTGTGTCCAACCTCCGTTGTCACCGCTCGTCAGCACCCCGACGGAGACCCCCTGGGAGCCCGCACTCGCTACGGCCGTCGCCGAACTCGGTGTTCGTGTCGAGGAGGAGAGGGAGCTGGAGCCGCTGTTGTCCGATCTCACGTGAGGATCGTGAACGTCCGTCTGGACAGGGGCAGTTGAGAGTGCACCGTTCCGGGTTCGGCGGAGACATCAGCAGGGACGGTGATGGGGTTCTCCCGGTGCAGCGCGAAGTCGTTGGCGTCCGAGACCGAGGAGTTCCTCCACCCGGGTGCGGGGTGTTGTCGGCCGGCGGGCCTGGCCCATGATGTTGGTCGGAAAGAGGGTGCGGGGCACGACACGCGTGTTCGACGCACGCTGGGCCCTTCTGAGGCACGGTTGGCGCACGTCCTGATGAGGCGTCAGGTGCTTGGGTTCTGCAGGTGACGTCGTGCTCGATATGGCCCGATCTGGGGCTCAGGGTCCGTAAAGGCCCCGCGACACGGGCTCCCGCCTACGTTCCTGGCTGTGTCAGCAGAGGGGGCGGTGTGGGCGTGAACTGGCCGTGGCGCTGGAATTTGCTTGTGACGCAGGGGCAGGATCTTCCCTGCCGCGCGAATGTCCCAGCGTGAACAGTGCATTTTTGATGGAGGTCTGCGTGCCGAGTGATATAGGTGAGTCGTGGCAGCGTGTTGTGTCCTGGCTGCGTGAGTATGCCCCGGTCAGTCACCGTGCTCTGGGGGATGCGGCGCGCGAGGAGGAGATCGCCGCTGTCGAGGAGAAGGCAGGTGTGCGGTTCCCGGAGGATCTGCGTGCCTATCTGAAGGTCAACAACGGGACCGTCACCCGGCTCGATGGGTCGAACGGCCTGGCGGGGTCCTGCCCGGAAGGCGAGTTCCTCGTCGGCGGATGGGCGCTGCTGCCTCTGTCGAGTATCGAGCGGCTGCATCATCAGATGATGCCTGGTCCGAGCGAGGACAAGGGCTATTGGAGGAAGGAGTGGATTCCCTTCGCCGCTGAGTCGTATGCGTGTGGTGAGATGTATGGCTTCTTCGTCGACGCGGAGACGGGTTCGGTGGGCCAGTGGAGTGACGGCGACGTAGAGACCATGGACCTCTTCCCGGATCTTTCGGAATTCTTCGCATCGGTCCTCGAGGATCTGGAGCGAATCCTTGGTCCGGAGGAAACCAGCCAGCGGATCCAGGATGGCTGCGTCACCCTCCAATGAGGCGCAGGGGGAAGGCCCCCGTAGATGTTCTTGGGTTCTGACGGCCCTCGCAACACCCGCGATCTGCGGGAGTTGCGAGGACCGTGGCCGTCGAACGTGATGATCGTGCGGGATCGAGGGAGTGCGACCCCGCCTCGCCCTGGCAACGCGGCTCGAACGAGAACACGAACGGACTCCTGCGCCAGTACTTCCCAAGGGGCACTGACCTGAGGGCCCAAAGTCCCGAAGGCCTGGAGCGCGTAGCCCGGCGACTCAACGGCCGCCCACGCAAGACGCTCGGCTGGGATGCCCCGACCGAGCGTCTACGTGAACTACTCACCACCTGAAACCAGGTGTTGTGAGGACCCCTTGAACCCAAGGCTCCCGTGAGGGCCCTCCCTGTGTGGGGTTCTGTCAGGGGGTGAACCCGTCGAGGTCGACCCAGTAGTCGTCGTCTTCCATCAGTCGCTGTTCACGGATGAATCCGCCGAAGGGCTGCATGGATTGGGTGTTCTGCCACCTCGACATGCTGGACCGGCCGCAGGGCTCGTTCCAGACCGGGTCCGGGTAGTCAGGCCGCAGGTGAAGGCTCATGGTGCCGTCGGAGTTGCGCTTGAGGTAAGTCTGCACACACTCGCTGCCATTGGTGCTGACCGGATTCGGGCCAGTCATGTTGCCGCCGCTCTGGAAAGAGTTGGCGAAGGAGAACTCGTCGCAGGTGATGGAGTCCGTCTTCGCGGTCCCCGAATCGGCGGTCCACAGGTCACTGAAGAGCCCAGTGCCCTGGTTGGGGTCTCCCGGAACGTCGTATTCGTTGAAGTTCGTGGAGCTTTTCGTGCAGAGCTTCTCCCGGTTGACGGTCTTCTGGAGGCGAGTACCGCCGGGTACCTTCTTGTTGCCGAGGTAGGTGAGCGGCTTGCCGCTGCTGCGCTGACCCCACTTGATGCTGGTCTTGCGCCACATCAAGTCGATGTGTGCCGCGGCCCCGGGGAACTTCTTGGAGTTCATGACATACGTCGGCTTGTAGCCGGAGAACACGCAGCCGGTACCCGCGTTGGAGACTTGGGAGTCGCAGCGGACGTCCAGCTTGGTGCTCTCGAATTCGGACGGGTTCACGATCGTGGTGGTGTTGATCTTACCGCCGAGAGACAGGTACGGGGTGATCGTGTTCTTGGTGCCGCTGGGCGTCCACTTGAACCGCGTGGTGACGGTCCGCAGGAGCGTGTCGCCCTTGGAGAAGGTCTTCGACCCGTTCCAGTCGACGCTGGTGACGTCGCAGTAACCGCGGCACTTGGTCTCGTAGTCGAAGGTGGCGGTTTTCGCCGTGCCGTCCATCATCTTGAGCCGGATCGTGGTGACCTGAGAGAACTCGGCACTCTTCGGGTCGAGGTAGTAGGTGATGTAGAGGTCGAAGGCCGCGTTTCCGATCGGGACGGTGTTCGAGTACTCCGTCATCCCGTAGTCGCTGTGGATACAGCCGGTGGTGCGCTTGCGGCTGAGGGAGTGGTTGACCGTCGAGCAGGACGCGGTGCTCGTAGCGGCCATCGTCATCGGCGCCGCCGTGGCGGTTGTTGCCGAGGAGCTGCCGGCAGCGGAGAGGAGGCCGTCGGTGATGTCCTCGTCCGGCTCGACCGGCGCCGGCTCCGGAGCGGTCGGGTCGGCCGTCATGCTGCCGGTGAGCGCCATGCCGGTGAAGGTTCCCGGCACGAAGGCGATGGCGTCGAAGGCGATGTCGGCGTCTCCGGAGCCGCCGTTGAAGTTGTCCAGACGCACTTCGGGGATCTGGTCGCCGAAGGTGTAGGCGCCCAGGCTCACCCACTTGTTGGACTGATTCGACTTCTGGGAGACCGCGGCGGCCCGTTCCCCCGTCGGGGTCTGGATCCGGTAGACGGCGTTGGAGGTCTGCGCCCCGTGGTCGGGGATGTGCGCGTAGACCTTCGCCTGACGCGTCGTGTTGGTCAGCGGAGCGTTCAGCTTCCAGGTGCCGGTGACCTTCAGACGATTCGCGTTGGCCGGGTAGGACTCCGGCGAGCGGGTGTGCGTGAACCAGAAGTGGTTGCCGTAGCCCGCGCCGATCTGGTGCGTGTCGATCTTCCCCGGATACGTGGTGACAGTGGTCGGGTTGTCCGTTCCGTCATCGGTGAGATCCATCTGGGTGTCCCACGGTGCGTAGTCGAGGCTGAACGTGCCGCTCGACTTCACCGACCCGCAGCCGCGGCTGGTGCCGACCCCGGCGGGGGTGGTGCCGTCGGGCACGTCGTCGACCACCAAGGTGTCAGCGGGCAGAGACCCGATGGAGCAGTTCGGCGGGTAGGAGCCGGCGTCGGCCTGCTCGCCGTAGGACGTGGGGAAGCGGTGCACGCCGTTTCCGCACTCGGCGAGGCGTTCACAGTCCTTCCACTGTTCCTTGGTGATCTCCTCGTGCCACCAGCAGTGCAGCCAGTGCGGGTTGGTGTCGCTGTCACCCGCGTCGAGCGTGCAGGCGCCCATGCCCTGGTCGTTGGAGTCGTTGTCGCCGATCTTGGACGGATCGCAGTAGTTCGACCCGCTGCAGAACAGGTCAACAGGCGGCTTGGCGTTGGTCCGGTCCTCATCGGTGGTCCACCAGGCGGGGCGGTAGCCGGCCTGGAAGTCACCGGGCGCGAACATCGCCGAGATCGGACGGGCCGCCCAGCCGATCACCTTCTCCTCGTACGGCCAGTCCTGCGGGTGCGCGGCGTGGCTGTAGTCGTCCCCCGCCGGGTTGGACGCGCTCTGCAGGAACGGAACGCGGTTGGCCTTCCACAGCGGGTTGGCCGGGTTGTTCGTCCAGCCGACGCCCGAGTGCCCCTGGGAGTCAGCCGTGTCGTAGAAGCCGGAGTTGTAGGCCCACAGGGCGAAGAACCAGTTCTCGATCCACTTGGGGTGGCCGCCGTTGATCTTCATCCCGGCGTTGTAGGTCTGGTTCCACTTCTCGGACAGGATCCGCACACCGGCGGCGATGTTCGCCGTGTAGTCGAGGGCGACGGCTTCCTGCGCGAGAGTGGACAGCGCGGTCTCGCCCGGCTTGGTCCTGCCCGCCAGGCGCATACCGTCGGTGGCCTGGGTGATGCCGTAACCGCAGTCGGCGTCCGCCCAGTTGATCCGCCAGGGGTCGAGCTGCTCGCCCGAGGCGGCGTAGTCGACACCGTAGTAGTTGCCGATCAGGGAGTTGGCGGTGACACCGGGCACGGCGTAGCGGGTGGCCTGCCACATGTTGGACTCCTGCGCGGTGATGCCGAGCATCACCTGCGCGGGGATGTGCCACTTGTCGGTGACGTCCGGGTCCTCATTGTCGAGGGTCCCGTTGGGGTCACCAGCGAGCACAGTCGGCGGGAACAGGCCCTGGGGCTGGTAGCCGCCGGTACCGGTGTTCTTCCAGTCCGGCGACCGGTAGAAGTCAAGCTCGCCGACGACGGCCTGGTCCACGGCCCATTCGACCTGGCGCGGAGTGGGCTGGAACGCCTGCTTCTTCACGTCGTTGCGGGCCACCGCGCAGTAGCGTTCCCCGGTGCCCTCGCTCGGGTTGTCGGCCTGCGCGGTGAGGGCCTGGGTGCGGACGCTCTGCGTGGACAGGCCGTCTGTGCTCTTCTTGCCCGTGTCCGGGCCGGAGTCGACCGGGCCGCCGGTGGGCAGAGCGGGGGACACGGCGCGCCCCTGTGCCCCGTCGCCCACGCGGTGCGCGCCGGGGCGCAGGTCGAGGGTTACGGACCTGCCCGAGCCCAGCATGCGCAGGGCCGTACGGGCGGTGCGCGGCTTGGCGGCGTCCTCCGGGTTGACCAGGGTGGTCTTCCCGTCGGACCAGGTGGTGGTCAGGGCCGCCTGGGCGTGGCTGGAGATCGCCGCGCCCTTGGGGAGCTTGCCGGGGTTGTGCACCCGCTTGGGCAGGGACCTGGACGTGGCGTCACCGGTGACGAACACCTCGCCGCGTGCCGAGCGGGTCAGGTCCCAGGCGTGCAGTCCGCCGGAGGCGACGGTGACGGGCTCGGTCTTCTTGCCCTGCCTCACCTTCGCACGGTCCAGGTGCTTGGCCCAGGCGGCCGGTTTGTCGGACGCCTTCTTGTCCAACTCGCGGTCGATGAAGGTGATACCGCCGTCGGCGTCGGCGGTGATCTGGAACGGCACCGTGGTGGTGGACGCCAGGGTCTTCTCGGCCGTGCCGTTGATCCGTACCAGCTTGTTGCCGTGGGCGGCGACGACGCCCGCGTCGGTGGGGATCGCCGAGGTGATCTGGCCGGCGAGCGTGACCGGCGTCGACTCCGTGCCGGTGGCCGCGTCGACGGTGATCAGACGGGTCTGCTGCTTGTCGTCACCGTCATGGGTGAGCTGGGTGAACACCGCCTGATCGCCCTGGCCGCAGCCGGGCGAGAAGTAGGCGAGCGACGACTGGAACGGCAGCTTGGTGACCTTGCCCGAGGTCAGGTCGACCACCGCGGTGAAGGCGCCGCGCACCATCAGCTCGGGCTTGTTGGTGAACATCCGCGGCGCGTACGAGACGGCCGCGTACGTGCCGGACTCGGTGACGCAGTGGTTGCCGATCCAGGTGTCCGAGGCAAAGCCCTCCTCGAACAGGCTGGCCACCGTGCTGAGTTGGTAGCCGTCCTTCTCCTTGCCCGCAAGGAGGTGGAAGCCGGTGCCGTCACCGGTCGTGGTGACCGCGGTGTCCGCGGATCTCTCGTAGCCCTTGCCGAGCAGGCCGGCGCGGTCCTTCTCGGGGATCGCGGAGGGCTCCAGGGAGAGCTTCTGCTGCTGCTGGGTGGTGTCGCTCCACCCCTGCGCCGCGCCCTTGGGCGGCTTCGGTTCCCCGGCCTGCGCGGGCAGGCTCAGCGGTATCGCCAGCGCGATGGTCACCGCAAGGGTGATCGGCACGCGCAGACGGGTACGTATCGGTCTCAACTGTGTTCCCTCTCTGCTTACTTGACTGCCTTCGCGGCCGCAAGGACCTCGCCCATGCGCTTCTTGACGGCGGCAAGCTGGTCCTTGTTCTCCTCGATCAGCCGCTTCTGGACGGCCGACTCCTCCTCGAACCAGACCTCGATCAGACGGGTCTGCTCCTTGCAGTCGATGTCGTCCAGCGCGAGCTCGATCGCGTTCTTGGTGGTGCCGTCGCCGTCGGCGTAGCCCTGCTCCATCGCCCGGAAGGGATCGGCGGCCTTGCGGCCCTTGTCCTTCATGCAGGCCGACCAGCTCTTGAGGGCCTTCTCGACCGGCTTCAGCGGCCGGGACTCGGAGAGGCTTGTCGAGGCGAGCACGGAGACAAAGCCCGCATCTTCCTCGTTCACATCGAGCCGCCGATTCGCCCAGCCGGCGCAGCCGCCCTCGTGCAGCTTCTTTCCGTTGTGCTCGGCGCGCGCGGGCTCCGGGACCCTGCCGAAATTGCCGTAGCTGTTCTTGGCGCCCTTGGCGCCCTTGGCGCCCTTGGGCGGGGCGGACTCGGGCTTCTTCCGCCCGGTCAGGACCTCCACCTCGATGCCTGAAAGCCCTTCCTCGACGGATTCGAGGCTTCGGGTCAGCTCCTCCGGCAGCCCGTACCCGTACTGTTGTGCCTGTGCGCGGTCGCTGAGGCCGTAACGCCGCTCGATCGAGACGGCGTTGCTGTGGGGCGGCGGGTTCGCGCCGGGGCGCGGCAGGTCGATGGTGAGCCCGTACTCGGACATGCACCGCGTCTGCAGGGTGCGCAGCGCGGTGTCGACGGCGACCTGATCCGCGTAGGAGGGCAGGTAGGACTCGAGCGGCAGCTCCAGGCCCTTGACCAGTCCGGCAGTGGGCACCTCCGCAGGCCAGTCGGCCCGGTCGATCGGGGCCTTGGCCTTGGCCTTGGCCGAGTCGGAGGCCGATTCCGACGAGGAGCAGGCACCGAGCGAGAGTGTCGCGAGCATGACAGTGATGGCGGCGGTCGTTCGCCTGAGTTCGTGCATGGGTTTTCCTTCCCTACGTGACGCGAGGTGGCCCACGTGCGTGGCGCGTGCCGGCCGCACTTCTCAGTAGTGCTGCACGCGATCGATGGACACCTTCGGATCGTCCGGCGGATCCTTCGCATGGGACGCCGCCGTGCGGTGTTCCCCCTTCTACTTCTTGTCGACCACGTGACTGAACTCGTCGACGTAGATCTTCGGAACCTCCGGAGGGGGACCCATGTCCTTCGAACCGATCACCGAGCCCTGCCGCCCGGTCTCTCCCGGAGGGACATCCTGGAGCCAGAAGCGGTTGTACGCGGTCCAGCCCTCACCGTCGGCGATGCTGATCTGCACCGAGTACGTCGCATCGCGCTCGTAGGTATTGGCTACCGCGATCTCGGTTCGTACCCCGTTGCCTTCCGGCGTGGCACGCACGACCAGGTCTCCGTACTCCAGGACGCGCGTCCGGCCCTCGGAGTGCACCGAAGCCACAGGCGACGGCCGCACCTCCGGACTGCTCTCCTCCGCGCTCGGAGTCACCGGCCGCTGCGACTCGGAGGCCCTGTCAGCGGCTTCGCCCGTACACCCGGCAGCCAGCACACACACCGCCATCAGGGACAGCGCGCGGACCCTGAACGGTCCGGGCGCGACGCCGTCGGTCTTCACTGGGAGGAGGCCGCCATCTGCTGACGCGCGGCAGCGATCTCGATGCCGCGCTGCTTCTTGATCCCGGCCAGCCGGCTCTTGTTGTCGGCGATCTGCTTGTCCTGGATCGCAGATTCCACATCGGACCAGACCTTCACCAGATCCGTCTGCTCCTTGCAGTCGATGTCGTCGACCGCCAGAGCGATGGACTCCTGCGACGGTTCCCCGTCGTCGGCGACACCCTGGTCCATCGCCTTGTACGGATCCGCAAGGCCCGCGTGTCCCTTGCCGTCCATGCACGAAGACCACGCGGCGATGACCTTGATGACTGCGTCATCCTTCATCGACTGCATCAGGCTGTCGCCGGAGAGCTGTGCCACGATGATCGGGTCGGCTTCCTTCACACCGAGTTGATCCTTGGACCAGCCGATACAGCCGCCCGCCTTCAACTTCTTCCCGTTGTGCTCGGCTCGAGCCGGCTTGGTTCCCTGGCCCGGGCCGGCGAACGGCTCTCCGGCCTCAACGCCCCTGGGCGCCTGAAGCGGTTCGGGCTTGGTGTGGCCGGTCAGGACCTCGACCTCGACACCGGACAGATCGCGCAGGGGCTGCTCGGTGTGCTCCTGCAGTGCCGGGGCGAGCTGGTAGCCGTACTTCTCGGCATCGGCCCGGTCGGTGATGCCGTAACGGCGCTCGATGTTGGCATCGTTGTCGCTGGGAGGCGGGTTGGCGCCCGCTCGTGGCAGCGTCAGGTCGATTCCGTAGTCCTTCATGCAGGACTGCTGGAGATCGTTGGCGGCCTGCTCGACGGCCACCTGGTCCTCGTAGGAGGCCATGTACGTCTCCAGGGGAAGGGTCAGATCCTTGGTCAGGCCCCTGGTGGGGGTCTTCTCGGGCCAGTTCTCCTTGTTCACGATCGTTCTGCCGTCCGCCACGTTCTGCGTGGCGTCCGGGGCCGTGTCGGAGGAGCAGGCGCTGACCAGGAACATCGACGCGGTCAGGGCTACTGCGGTGGCTATCCGCTTGGTGTGCTTCACGGAGGTTCCTTCTTACGCGAAGTGGGAGGAGGCGTTGTTGTTGTGCAGAGCGGAGATCAGGTCGGTGAGATTGCAGTCTCCGTAGGGCCCGTTCTTCGCGAAGTACTGCGATGCGCCGCCGTAGCCGGAGTTGTAGTACACGCGGTAGTTGTCATCTCGGGCGCAGTTCTGCACGGACCCCGCATTGTTCTTCATGTACGCGCCGTTGCCGTTGCCACCGTTGCCGAAGACGTACCGATAGGTCGTCAGTGACGATCCCTGGTACTGGCTCGTACCCGAGTGGTCGGACACGTTGCTGTAGAAAGTCGTGAACGCCGACTTGATGTAGCCGTCCTGGACGGCGAATTGCTTCGTGTTATAGAAGAGCCACAGATCACCGTACGAGCATGTAATCCACGGCACGTCACAGTTGTCGGTGACCTTGAACTCCGCCGCATGCGCCGGCCCGGCGGTCGCCATCACAGCCGCTACGGCTGCCAAGGACGTGGCGAAGGCGGCTGCCTTCTTCTTGAAGCGGATGCCCGTCATCGAATCTCCATCCTAAGATCATTTGTGCGAGAAGGATCTTCACACCGTGGGGGGTGCTCTGGCCAGGGATGTTGCGTGATCGAGACATGTCAGGCTCACTCGTTCCGGGTCCGGACGAGACGCTGAGTTGTGGCTGTGACCAGCGGGTTCGGCTGGTCCTGGAGGTAGTGACACTCTTTCGGCCTGACGGGGGGTCGGGTAGGCGTCCTCGACGGCGGGCGTGAAGAATTCGCCTGGTGGACGGGTTCACGACCAAGATCGCCAGTCCGTCAGGAGCTCCCTGGTGTCATCGCTGTACGGCGATGACACTCCGACTCCGAGGGCAGCGTGTGTGACATGGGGCTTCCGGTGTCCGCGATCGAACGGCCCGGGCCAACCTGTTCGTGTGACCAACCGCGCCCGGTCCCCGAACTTCTCGCGCAGCGTCTTCCCGCCCCGATGCGGGGTCGACGCGTCCCGCCGGTTCTGCAGGAGCAGCACGTTGCGCAGGCCCTCGGGGGCGATCTTCACCGGCGGTTCGGCGGCGGCGTAGGGTCAGAAGGCACATGGTGTGATGTTGGCGGTGGCAGCGCCGAACAACGGATAGCGTTCGCGGTCCTCGGTGACGCCCCGCCGGTAGGTGTTGCCGTCCTCGGGCCACTCGACGTCGTTGCAGGTGACGGAGAGGAACACGGTCAGGGCGTTGTCGGTCGGTGACAATGCCCCGTCCGCCGGTTCCCTGGGAACGGGTGACAGGCCGCGGACCGCCAGGAGGGCCAGGCTCTGGCCGACACTGCTTTGCCGTTTCATGTCAAAGTCTCCGCATGCCGGTTCGGGGTCGCGACCATCCCACTCCGTGCCCTCGGGGCAGGGTCAACAAGGGCCGGCGTGGAACCGGCCGTGGTTGACCGTGCCCCTGGGGCACGGTTCTGAATGGGCGTCGGAAACGATGCCGGAGAAAGGGATTCTGGTGGCGTGGAGTACGCGTCAGCTGGCGGAACTTGCGAGCACGACGACCAAGAGGATGTCTCACGTGGCGGTTCGTTGATGCGGCATTGAGCGCCGAAGCGCGGTAGTTGCCACCAAGGCCGACAGATTGTCACCCGGGGACGTCTGCTGGCACTTGCGGTGGTTCGGGCCGCGGCCCGCCGGCACAGCCAAGGACTTCTGTCGCTGAAGAGTTCAGGAAGATCGTGAACACCGACGACCTGTCCACGGAATCAATCAAACCAGTACGAAGAAGCTCTTCCCCGTACTGTCGGAGGATTTCGACGGTGTCGGCAAGGCCCTCGATCGTGTGGCCACGGCGGGCAGCTGAGCGGATGCGGCGTCCGAATACCCCCGCGTGGCGGTTGGCGGGAACCAGACCGTCAAAGACGACGAAGGTCCCCCCGGCGATCAAGGTTTCACGCGCAGGTCCACATGCCTGGGTCTGTTCGCGAAGCATGGCGATGAGCTCCTCGCGAGGAATGCTACGCACCGGTACCCGTTCAACCCAGGCGTCGCCCATGTGTGGCAACCGCAACGCCTCTCTGGTGACAGACCGGTTGATTCGAACTGCTCTTCGCGCAGGCTATCTGGTGCCTGCGGTGACAACGACTGAGCCTCCACACGGGCATGTAGCTGATTCGTGAGGGTTGATCTGTCGCGTCGAGGCGATCTGGACTGGTCGTCCGCGATCGTCGACGCCGCGTCGGTACGAGCTAAAAGGGGGCTCGCTGACCGGACGAATCCCGTCGATCGTGGCAAGAAAGGCAGCAAACTGCATGTGCTGTCCGAGGCCCAGGGCCTGCCGCTGGCCGTCGCGGTGTCGGGGCGAACATGCACGACGCCCAGGCGTTCAAGCCGCTCATCCTGGGCATACCCGCCGTCCGATCCCGGCGCGGACCCCGGCGGCGGCCGGGGAAGGTCCGTGCGGACAAGGCATGTTACTCCGCCGAGCACCTGCGCCGGCTCCGCAGCCGGAACCTCATCCCACGATCGCCCGCCCCGGCATCGAGTCCGGCGAGCGGCTCGGACGGCACCGCTGGAAGATCGAGCGGTCGATGTCCTGGCTCTTCGGATACCGCCGCCTCACCGTCCGGTACGAGCGAAAAGGCAGCCACTTCCTCGCCTTCCTCGGCCTCGCAGCAGCCCTCACCTGCTACAAGAGGCTCGCGAAACGCCGGTGATTGGCCCCTGGACCGTCGCCCACGCGCCACCGCCCTCAGTCCTCATCCCCCGCTGTCGTCTCGCTGACCAGCCGGAGGGCGGGCGCCGCGGGGCGAACTCGCCGAGTTCCAGCGCCGCCTCGCGCCAGTTGGCGGCGAGCTGGAGCAGCCGTTCGCTTTCGTGGCGGTAGCCGGCGAGCACGGCGAAGAACATGGCTCCCATGCCGTTGGGGTCCTAGATCCCGGTGAGCAGGCCGGTGAGGAGTTCGAGC
Organism: Streptomyces sp. NPDC102402; assembly: GCF_044765765.1. Classification (NCBI taxonomy): domain Bacteria; kingdom Bacillati; phylum Actinomycetota; class Actinomycetes; order Kitasatosporales; family Streptomycetaceae; genus Streptomyces; species Streptomyces sp. NPDC102402. The sequence continues at coordinate 245,235 of NZ_JBIWKR010000001.1, read as the reverse complement.
CGGATGCCGCCGGCTTGGAGCTCGGCGGACAGCGTCATCGGCTCGGCCGCGTTCCTGGCCAGACGTTTCAGCTCGTGCACCGTGAAGATGACCGGTGTATCGGGTGCGGCCTCCTTGAACTGGTGGGCCAGCGCGAGCGCCTTCTCCAGCTCCGGCCGCACTTTCACCCGGGTGCTGATCTGCTCCTTGAAGACCTTGTGACACTCGGCCCGGTGAAGGGCTTCGAGCCGGCTCGCCAGCTCTTGGCGGGCGGTCGATGTCCTTGCGTACCCGATCCTCACCGGCAGCTCGGTGCGGGGTGCGGGGACGACGGCGAGTGTGGAGCCCTGCTTCCACGCGCGGCCGGAAGCGCGGTCGGCGGGGACGGGGATCTCCAGTTCCTCGCCGACCGCGGGCACGAAGACGAAGGGCGGGGTGTGGTAGTTCGCGGCGGTCTTCCCGCCCCGGGTGCGGCAGGCGCTGCCGGCGGGCGCGTCACAGTTCGGGCAGTCGTGACGTCCAATCGCACGTGCGGACTGATGGGGCGTCAGATCCATGGAGGCGCTCTCTGGAAGTGCCTCTCACAACACACCGGTTTCGAGAAGATTTTTGCGAACGGCGACCTGCGGAAACGTGATCACCCGGGGGCCCGTTCTCAGAACTCTCCCAGATGGTCGTTTGTGAGAACGGCTGTCCGTCGCGGTGGCTCGATCGGTACCAGATCGCGTCGGCTTCGGGCGTGGCGCGCGTTCGGGTCAGCGGCGGATGAGGCCGAGGTCGGTGGCGGTGGCGACGGCGGCGGTGCGGGAGTCGACGTCGAGTTTGGTGTAGATGCGGGCGAGGTGGGACTTGACGGTGCCTTCGGTCAGGTGGAGGCGGTTGCCGATGGCGTGGTTGGACAGGCCGTCGGCGACCAGAGCGAGGACTTCGCTCTCGCGCCGGGTCAGGGCGGTGCCTGGTGTGCGGAGCCGGTTCATCAGCCGGTCCGCGACTGTGGGCGCCAGCGTGGTGCGCCCGGCGGCCGCGGTGCGTACGGCGGCGGCCAGGTCCTCGGGCGGGGCGTCCTTGAGGAGGTAGCCGGTGGCGCCGGCTTCGATAGCGGGCAGGGTGTCGGCGTCGGAGTCGTAGGTGGTGACGATCAGCACTCGGGGGGCTCCGGGGCGGGCGGTGATCTGGGCGGTGGCTTCGGCGCCGCCCATGCCTTTGCCGAACTGCAGGTCCATGAGCACGACGTCGATGCCGCCCTCGGCGGCGCGGGTGACGGCGTCCTCGGCGGTGGCGGCTTCGGCTGTGACGACGAGGCCGGGTTCGGTTTCCAGCACGGCGCGCAGTCCGGCCCGTACGACGGGGTGGTCGTCGGCCAGGAGCAGGCGGATGGGGGTGTCGGTCACGGGCGGGCCTCGGGTTCGCTCTCGGCTGGCGGGGTGAGGGGCAGCTGGGCGGCCAGGGCGGTGCCGTGGCCGGGGGTGGATTCGACGGTGAGGGTGCCGCCGAGGGACTGGGCGCGGGCGCGCATGGTGGCCAGGCCGAATCCGCCGGTCTCGAGGTCGGGGGCGGGCAGGCGCTGGGGGTCGAAGCCGCGTCCGTCGTCGACGATGTCGAGGGCGACGTGGTCGCCGAGGTAGCTGAGCGTGACGTCAGCGGTGGTGGCGTCGGCGTGGCGGACCGTATTGGCGAGGGCGGACTGGGCGATGCGCAGCAGCGCGACCTCGTGCGCGGTGGCGAGCGGGGCGGGCTCCCCGGTGAGGTGGAAGCGTGCGGTGAGGCGGTGGCGGGCCGAGGTGGTGGTGCACAGGCGTTCCAGGGCGTGGGCCAGGGTGGTGCCTTCCAGGGTGGGCGGGGTGAGGGCGGCGACGAAGCGGCGGGCCTCGGCGAGGTTGTCGACGGCGGCCTGCCGTGCCTGGTCGACGTAGCGGGCGGCGTCCTGCGGAGTCTGGGGCAGAGCGCGTTCGGCGGCGCGCAGCAGCAGCTGGATGCTGGTCAGGCCCTGGGCGAGGGTGTCGTGGATCTCGCGGGCCAGACGGTCGCGTTCGGCGAGCACCCCGGCGGTGTGCTGGGCGGCGTCCAGGTCGGCGCGGGTGGAGGTGAGTTCCTCGATCAGGCGTCGGCGGTGTTCGCTCTCCCGGTACAGGGCCTGATATCCCCACACCACCGCGACCGCGACGGCGGCGCCGAGGGCGGGGCCGATGGCCATGGCGGGGTGGAAAGACTGCTGGTGGGCGGCGAAACCCGCGATCGCAGCGGCGGTGGTGGCGGCCACGACTGCCAGTGCGGCGCGACTCGGCAGCAGGTGCAGCTGGAGGAAGTACAGCGGGAAGGCCACCCACACGGCGTCGGGCGACAGCGCGAGCAGCACCAGCCAGCAGGCGCCCACGGCGGCCAGCCACAGTGCGGCGGCACCTCGCGAGCGCCGTATGACCGGCAGTACGGGGCCGGCTGCGTACATCAGGCCGCACGCCGCCGACGCGGCGGTGATCCAACCGGCGGGGCGCCCCTCGCCGGTCACGGCCCGGGCGGCGGTCAGTGCGAGCAGGCCGATGACCAGCAGGTGCAGGCACCAGGCCAGGGGCCGGGTGGTCGGAGTCAGGGCGGGAGCAGCGGTTTTCACAGTGCGGTCCAGGTTACGGAGACTGCGGCTGCGGGGCCTCCGTCGAAAGTTACAACTCGCGTGCCGTCTTTCGGCCCGCCAGGTGCCATCCTGCGCCAGACGCGCGCACGGGGGGCCGGCGGCGACGGTGGAGTCATACCCGATTCCGCTGCTGGAAAGGACAGTCCAAGGCCGTGTTCGTCGCCTGGAGAGACCTGAAATTCGCCAAGGGGCGCTTCGCCCTGATGGGGACCGTCATCGTGCTGATCACCTTGCTGGTCGGGCTGCTGTCCGGGCTGACGGCCGGACTGGGCCAGCAGAACATCTCCGCGATCACCGGCCTGCCCACCGACAAGATCGCTTTCCAGGCGCCCGGCGGGGGGCAGGACCCGTCGTACTCCAACTCCACCGTCACCCGGCAGCAGTGGCAGCAGTGGTCCAAGGCACCCGGTGTCGAAAGCGCCGAACCTCTGGGAATCACCACGACCAAGGCCACGGCACGGGACAAGAGCACCGGGGTCTCCGCCTTCGGCGTCGAGACCGGCTCCCGCCTCGCCCCGGACAGCGACGAAATCACCAACAACGAGGTGGTGCTGTCCACCACGGCGGCCGACGACCTTGGCGTGAAGCCCGGCGACTCCCTCACTCTGGCAGGCCAGCAGCTCAAGGTGGCCGCTGTCCAGGGCGACGCCCACTTCAGCCACACCCCGGTGATCTGGACCAGCCTGGACACCTGGCAGAAGACCGCACCGCCCACCGGCACCGACCGCGGAACGACCGCGACCGTCATCGCCCTGAACACCACCTCGCAGGCCGACACGGCCGCAACCGACCGCCAGGCCGGCACCACGACGCTCACCACCGACGACTCGCTGTCCGCGATCGGCTCCTACACCTCCGAAAACGGCTCGCTGCAGCTGATGCGCGGCTTCCTGTTCGCCATCTCCGCCCTGGTCATCGGAGCCTTCTTCACCGTCTGGACCATCCAGCGCAGCGGCGACGTCGCCGTCCTCAAGGCGCTGGGCGCCTCCACCGCCAACCTGCTCAAGGACGCCCTCGGCCAGGCCGTCGTCCTGCTCGTCGGCGGCACCCTGATCGGCACCGGCAGCGCCGCCGCCCTCGGCGCCCTGGTGTCCGGTTCCGCCGTGCCGTTCCTCCTGACCCCCGCCACCGTCCTCGTCCCTGCCCTCGTGATCATCGTCCTCGGCGCGCTCGGCGCCGCCCTTTCCATCCGCCGCATCACCTCCGTCGACCCGCTGACCGCCCTCGGGAGCGTCCGATGAGCCTGAACCTGACCGACATCACCCTCACCTACCCCGACGGTGACACCCGTCTGACCGCCCTCGACCAGGTCAGCCTGGCAGTCCCCAACGGCAGCCTGAGCGCCGTGGTGGGCCCCTCCGGCTCCGGCAAGTCCAGCCTCCTCGCGGTCGCCGCCACGCTGATCACCCCCGACACCGGCACCGTCACCGTCGACGGCCAGAACACCACCGGCCTCAGCCGCGGCGAACTGACCGAACTGCGCCGCCACAAGATCGGCATCGTCTTCCAGCAGCCGAACCTGCTGCCCTCCCTCACCGCCGCCGAACAACTCCAGGTCATGACCCAGATCGACGGCCGCAAACCCCGCACCGCACGCGGCAGAGCCATGGAACTCCTCGACGCCGTCGGCCTCGCCGACCAGGCAGGCCGCCGCCCCCACCAGCTCTCCGGGGGCCAGCGCCAGCGCATCAACATCGCCCGCGCCCTGATGAACATTCCCACCGTCCTGTTGGTCGACGAACCCACCAGCGCCCTCGATCACGAACGAGGCGCCGCCGTCATCGACCTCATCACCCGACTCACCCACCAGCAGGCCACCGCCACCATCCTGGTCACCCACGACCGCGCCCACCTCACCGCCGTCGACCAGATCGCCGAAGCCCACGACGGACGCCTGCGCCTCCCGGCGGTGAACCGGTAGGACGCGCAACCCGTGCGTACCGGCCGCACACGCGGCTCCACGGGTCTGCGGCGGCGGCCAAGGGAACGCGAAGATGCCGACCGGGCACGACCGCCCTCTGCCGGGCCTCTGAACCTGCGGGAGCCGGTCGATACGGCGTCCATGCGGGCATCAGCAGGCTGATGCCCGCGCCGTAGGAGACGCCGGCTCGAACTCGGGTGGCAAGCGGCCAAACCTCCGGAAGGTCGCGTCCTGGACGGCAAGGTGGTCCATCGTCTGCCCGCATACAGAACGCGGCACGGTGCCGGTGCCGGACATCAGCGCCCGTACGGCCCGCTCACGGGGCCTCGGCGGCGAAGGACAGCATGCGGGCCGCGGGCCGCGCGTCGTCGCCGTTCACGAACGACGGCGTGATGACGATCCGACCGTTGGCGTAGGCCAGGTTCCCGGCGAGCATCCCGTACTCCGAGGCCCGGGCCGATTCGGGATGCCGGAGCACCTGTTCGTCCGTGTCCACGCCACCTGGGCCGAACCGGATGATCCCGCCCGGTTTGCGCAGCGAGGCCGCCTCGTACACGAGCGCGTGCGTGCCGTCCTCCGCGTACAGGGGGTGAAGGGTGCTGTCATCGGACTTCACGCCCCAGAGAAACTTCCCGGTGGTGAGGTCGTACGCGCCGACCTGGTCGGTGCCCCCCAGATGGACGGTGTCCTTGCCGACGGCGGTGCCGTCGCAGTTCTGGATGCCCTCGCCCGCGTCCCCCATGTCGGCACAGTGCTTGAAGCCCTTCTGCCTCGCGTCGATGGTGGTGCGGACCTTGCCGCCGGGTCCCAGGGCGACGATCCGCCAGTTGTCGTTGCGTTCCTCTGCGTGGAGCGTCGTGAAGACGACAGGGTCGACGGAGAGCACCTTGCCGACCTTCCAGCCCGGCTGGGTCCGGAAGCGCCGGAGAACCTTGCCGGTGCGCGGGTCGAGTTCGCGGAGTTGGCTGTAGGTCCTGCTGCGGTCGGAACCGATCGCGCAGTCGGAGCTCACCAGGAGCCGGGAGCCGCCCGCCACGTCGTCGGGGTAGCACTTCCCAGGGTCTTCCATCGGGATGTCGTAGAGCTTGGCGCCGTCGCCGACCCCGTACGCGGCGGCACTCATGCCCTGCACGACCGCGAGGGTGCCCCCGCTGATGGCGGTGTGCACGATGATCGTGTCGTCCCCGGAGCCGGTCTCGGTGAGCTCCCGGTGCCAGCCGGCCTTCCCGGTCCGCAGGTCGATCATCTGGAGCTGGTTGCACCGGTTCCCGTTCCGGGCCTGGCTGTTCTTGTACACCAGGACGACCTTGCCGTCAGGGGTCGGGTCGACCGGTGTCTCGCAGACGGGAGCGGGCAACGGCACGCTCCACAGCTCGGCACCGTCCGAGAGCCGGTGGGCGGTGACCTTCCTGTACACGGCCTGGACGACGGCGTCGCCGACGATCCACAGATCGTTGAGATGAATGTTCCGACGGGGCAGATCGGTCCGGTCGTCGACGATCCACGCTGTGGCATCCCCCGGCTCGCGCGCGGCGTTGATCTCCTTCGACGTCGGGATCCGCTTCGGTTCGGGGGTACGGACCGCGGGGGTACGGGGAGCGGTCGGCGTCCCGGAGGGACGGGCTGCCTTCTCCGCCTCGGGCGCGGTGGAGCCGCCCCACCCGCCGCCGGAGACGGCGTACACCGCTCCACCTGCCACCAGGAGCAGAAGCACGACGGCCGCGGCGATCGCCGGCATCGTCCCGAAGCGCCTGCGGCGGCCCGGCGGCACCGGAGGGCCGTAGCCGTCCGTGGCGTACGGGTTGCCCGGCACCGGTCGCTGCTCCGGGGGTGGCATGTCCCAGGGCTGTGGCGAGCGAGGCATCAGTCTTCGCCCCGCCGCACTCGGAACGTCACGATCTTTCTCTCCTCATCTCACGGTGGCATGTTCATGGCTGGCGGACATGGGGTGGCCCCTAACCTGCTGCGCGTTCGCCGGACGGATCGGCGACGACGATCTCGATGTGCGGCGGGGCGTACTTACGCGCCTTGCGGACCATCTTCGCCAGATCGAACCTGGTACGCGGAACGGCGACATGGATCGGTGCGGGCATGGCCGGGTTCTGCGACGGGCCGACGGCATCCGCCGGCAAGGTCGCACCGGGACGCAGGCGTGCGCCGATCAGCGCGTGCCGGTCGTTCGGCGGAGTGGCCACGACGAACTGGGTGACGTCCGTCCACGGCAGCAGGACGTGGCCGAACCGGGCGCCGGCTGCGTCGAACTGGAACGCGGTGCGTCGCTTCTCGAACCAGGTGATGATGAAGGGGACCGCCGCGACGATGACCACACCGCCCTTCATGTCGAGTGCCCAGCCGAGCAGGACGGCCAGTGCTACGACGCCCAGGATCAAGCCCCACAGCCCCGCCTGATCCTTGGCGGAGAACGGGTGGGCGACCCGGTAGCGTTCCCATCGCCCACCGCGGCGGGTGGGCTGTGTGCCGGTGGTGCGATTGATATGCGACATGGTGTTCTTTCTCTCTTGATGTCGTGTCGGCCGGGCGTTCGCCGTCCGCAACCTCGTGCACGAGAGGGTCTGTTGGCTGACCATCTGCCGATGCCCGACCGTTCGGTGACTCGTGGGGCAGCTCACCCCTCGCCCGGGCGCCGGCACCGAAGCAACCTGGCAAACTCTTTCGCGACGCGCTGAAATGCCGGTGAAATCCTGCTGATGCAGGGACTTGAGAGCTGCCCCGGCACGGGGCGCACGGGGACGTGGGGACTTCGAAGTGGGCGTGGACGCGGTGGATTCGGGCGCGAATCCGGTCGATTCGACGGGGCACCTGCGGATCGACCTGCTCGGGCCGGTCAGGGCCCGACGCGGCGACTCGCCGCTCGAACTCGGACCGGTACGACGGCAGGCGGTTCTCGCCGCCCTGATCCTGCGGGCACCGGCCTTCGTGACATACCGGCAACTCCTCGACGACGTATGGGGAACCGAGCCCCCGGGGACGGGCCACCGGGTCCTGTCGAGCTATGTCTACGCGCTTCGCAAGACGCTGAACGGGGCGAGCGCCGGGCCGGTCCACTCGGTGATTCACGGTGGGCGCGGCGGCTACCGCTTCGTGCCCGGCGGAGCCCGGACCGACCTCGAAGACCTCGTCGGACTGGTCGCCCGTACCCAAAACGCCAAAGCCGACGGTGACTTCGACGCGGCGCTCGACCACGGCGGCCGGGCCCTGGACCTGCTCCGCAGCGAGCCGCTGCCGGGTCTGCCCGGGCCGCTCGCCGACACGGAGCGGCAGCGGCTGGCACGGCAGCGACGCACGCTGCACCAGGACCGGGCGGAGTGTCTGGTGCTGCTCGGGCGCTACCCGGAGGCCCTGGACGCGCTCATGGCAGCGCCCCTGGCCCGTCCGCACGACGAACCGCTCGCCGCCCTGCGGATGCGTGCGCTGTACGGCATCGGCAGGCAGGCCGAGGCGCTGGCCGTCTACCAGGAGATGCGGCGCCGGCTCCTCGACGAGCTGGGCATGGAGCCCGGAGAGGAACTGCGCGGCGTGCACCAGGCGGTCCTGCGCCGGGACCACCAGCTGCTGCCCACCCGTTCGGCGGGGGCGCCCGCGTCCGGCACCCCGACTCCCCATGACACGCAGCCGGAGGAATCCCCGCCCGAGCAACGCCTCCCCGACGCATCCGATCACCCGAGCGGCCCCCGCCCCCGTCGAAACGACCTTCCCGGTGACACCGCCTGTCTGGTCGGCCGCGAACGTGAACTCGCCCTGCTCACCGCACCGGTGTCCGCAGAGGGCGTGTCCGTGGTGACGGTCGACGGCACGGCGGGCGTCGGCAAGACCGCCCTGGTGGTACGCGCCGCCTGGGCGCTCGACGACGCCTACCCCGACGGCTGCCTGTTCGTGGACCTGCACACGCACGGCGCCGCCCACGAGAGCGTCGGCCCGCAGCGGGCCCTACGGCGGCTGCTGCGCGCGGTCCGCGCCAGCGGTGACGAGACCCCGGACGATCTGGATGACGTGGTGGACCTGGTCACGGCCTGGCGTGCGGCCACGAGTGCACTACGGCTGCTGCTGGTCGTCGACGATGCCCGCAGTGCCGAGCAGGTGCGTCCGCTCCTTCCCGCCGGGCCGGGGAGCCGGGTTCTGGTGGCAGGCCGGCAACGCCTGCCCGGCCTCGACGCCGATCTGCGGCTCACCGTCGAGCCACTCGGCACGGGCGAGGCCGTCGGCCTGCTCCGGGAGCTCATCGGGGAGATCCGCGCGGACCACGAGCCCCAGGCAGCACTCGAGCTTGTCCGGCGTTGCGGCGGCCTGCCCCTGGCGCTGCGCATCGCGAGCGCTCGGCTGCAGAACCGCCCGTCCTGGACCCTGGCCTTCCTGGCCGGCCGGATGTCCGACGACGCACGCAGCCTCGGCGAGCTGCGTGCCGAGGACCGCAGCGTGGAAGCCGCCTTCAGGATGTCGTACGACCAGCTCACGCCCGAACAGCGGCGCGCATTCCGCGCACTGGGCCTGGCTCCGACCGCACGCTTCGACGTGCTCACCCTCGCCGCCATGCTGAGCAACTCCCATGAGGACGCCGAGGACATCCTGGAAGACCTGGTCGACGCGAGCTTGCTGCAGCAGCCGCATCCCGGCCGCTACAGGCTGCACGATCTCGTACGGGCACACGCGCGGCGACTCGCCACCGAAGCGCCCGAGGAGGCGGCCGCAGACCGCGCCGCTGTCCTGCACCTCTATACGGCCGCAGGTCGCACCGCCAGCGACTGGGGCCCCGAAGGCTTCCCCACCGGTGTCGATTGCGCGGGGGGTTCACCGTTCCCGACCTGGCGGGAAGCCTCGGCATGGCTGAAGGCGGCGGGCGGAGAGCTGGTCGACGTGGTGGCCTACGCGGCCGCCGCCGGGCAGTTCGACCACGCCTGCCGGATCGCCGAAGCCCTGGTCGACCACCTGGTCCACGAGGGCCGGTTCCACGAGTGCCGTGCAGCCCTGGAGCTCGCGCTGCCGTGCGCGGACATGGCCGCCGACCGGCGGATGCCCTCCTCGCTGCGCAACTGCATGGGACTGGTCGACATCTACCAGGGGCGGTTCCGGCAGGCGCACGCCTGGTTCACCGAAGCGCGGCGCCACGGCTGCGGCCACGACGATCTGCGGAACCAGGCTCGGACCGTCGCCGGGATGGGGGCCTCGGAGTGGATGCTGGGCGGCATCGAGGACGCGGTTGCTCACCTGGGCGAGGCGCTGGAGCTGGCGGCCCGGCTCGGCGACGACTGGCTGACCGGGATCGCGCTCTGCAATCTCGGCGCGATCCGATCCCAGCAAGGGCGGCATGAGCAGGCGCTCGAGCACTACACCGTCGCCGTCGCCATCGCCCAGAGGAACGGCAGACCCAGAACGATCAGCAACGCCCTGTGCTTCGCCGCCGATGCCAACCTGGCTCTGGGCCGGCACACGGAGGCCGCCGACCTGTTGCGGCGGGCGGTCGAACTGACCCGCGAGGCGGAAGACCTGCCACTGCACGCGGCGAGCCTGTCCCGTCTCGCCACCGCGGAACATGTCCAGGGCGATCTCCACTCTGCCGTCGACATCCACCACGAGGCCCTGTCCACCCTCACACAGAGCACGAGCACATGGCTGGAGATGGAGGTACGCATCCGTCTCGGTAACACGTACGCTGCGGCAGGCCGCCGCGCAGAGGCGCGACATGAATTCCGGACCGCCCTCTCTCTGCCCGGAGCCGGTGACCACCCCCGGCAGAACGGCATGGCACGCGACGGGCTGAGAGGCGACGAGGTGCGCTGCCCGCCTGAAGAGAACATCTGATCCGGGTGGGTTGTTCGACCTGTTTCCCACCGTGGACCGGGTCGCTAGGGCGGATCGCCCTAGCAGGCTTCCTGACCTGCGGGTTCACGAGAGAGGCGCTTACGTCGGCGACGCCGTCATGGTCTCGCTCCGAACTCTTGACGCTCGGGGTGACGCGCGAAGTGGAGGTCTGGCCCCACGGACCTCCCCGGCCCGTGGGTCTCGAGTGGCTTGTATCATCCCGCCGCACAGATACCAGCCTGGTATCATCGTTCTATGGCGATGACACTCCGACTCCCCGCTGACCTTGACGCCAAGCTCACCGAGCGGGCTCGTCGGGAGCGCCGCAGCAAGCAGGAGCTTGCGATCGAGGCCATCCGTGACGCCCAGGACCGGGCCGAGCTGAAGGTCGATGACGTTCTGGCCGAGCTGATGGACAGCGATGCGGAGATCCTGGACTACCTGAAGTGACCGAGGTGCGCCACATCCAGATCGACGAGATCCTCGCCATTGCCCGTAAGGTCAACGGCACGGAGCGCAGCGTGCGTGACATGGGGCTTCTGGTGTCCGCGATCGAACGGCCCCGGACCAACGTGTTCGGGGCCGAGCTGTATCCCACACTGCACGAGAAGGCGGCGGCGCTGCTGCACTCCGTTGCCCGCAATCACGCGTTGATCGACGGTAACCAGCGCACCGCGTGGCTCGCCATGCGTGTCTTCCTGCGGCTCAACGGCGTCAGTGCGAGTACCGTCCCGCCGCCCGTGTCGGTGGCCGGGCCGTTCGTCGAGGACGTCGCGCAGGACAACGTCGATGTACCTGCGAGCGCCAAGCGCCTCGCGACCTGGTTCCCCGTTTCCTGACGTTCGACGGGGCAGGGGCGCTTTTGTGGGTTGCTCGGGCGCAGCCGGCGTGCTCGACACCTGCGGTTCCAATCCCGGACAGGGTGCAGCCGTCGTCCGTAAGGGCGAGGAGCAGGTTCTCGGCACTGTCCCGATCGATCTCCTTGAGAGGCCTCGCGATGAACTCCGGCGGGTGGGCGACGGAGGGATACGTGAGGGACGCCTCGCGCTCCGGGTTCTGAGCCGCGTCGGGCCCTTCTCGGTGGGGGTTTCAGGGCATTTCCCGGTCGGGCACATCCCGGATCTCGTCAGCGTGGTCGGCGGCCCGTGTGTGTGTTCTCAGTTCGCGTTGAACGACCAGAAGATCCCGACCTCGTCCGAGTTCACGGCGATCAGCCCCAGATCCGTCACATAGTCGGTGAATGCCCTGCCGCCGGCGAGGTCATCGGCGAGGAAGTCCGGCGAGGCGGAGACCCGGGCCAGCTCCGAGGAGGTACGGAAGACGGCGTCGGTACCGAACCGGCTGAGCACCATCCGGGCGTCGGCCAGCACATCGTCACGGTCGACGCGCCTCCGGACGGGGCGGCCCTCGAAGAACCACTCCTGAGTCAGAGAAGCAAGCAGCTCAGCGGCGGCGGAGGCCGTGACGGGATACGTCCACTCGTGTACCTGCTCGGCCGTGAGCGGAAGAAACGGAAAGGAAGGGCGCACGTTCTCACGCCCCTCCTTGTCGATCTGCCACTCCAGGGTCCGCCAGCCTCGCGGGTCGGTGGCCGACCGGTCCATGACGGCCAGGACGTCCTGCCCCCAGTCGTCGTCTCGTCGGGGCCCGGTCATCGCGAGGGTGTACACCTCGTCGAGGAGCCGTTCCAGTGTGGCGTCCCAGACAGTGCTGTCGATGGGGGTCATTCGGCTTCCGGTCGATCGGTCACGGGGCGGGCATGGACGTAAGGATGTTGTAGGGGGGATCAAGTCCGGAATCGCACGACAGGATCGTATTCACGTTCTTCACGTCGATCGCCTGCGCGTTGAGCCCATCACGGGGTGGCGGGTGATGCCGTGAGTGGACATCCCTGGCGGGCGGGGACGGTGACTGACCGTCTTCCGCCCGCGGGGCCGGTGCGACGACCGTCCCCCGGCTGAGGCTGTCCCTGGGGCCGCCCCTCCTCAGGATCATGCCGCGCTCGCCCAGGGGTGCCCCGGTCGGCGCGGCAGGATCAGCGCGGGTGTGGGCAAGTTCAGGGCTGGATGGGCATCGACCAGCAGTTGGAGGTGGCGGGCTTGCCTGCGAGGCGGTCGGTCAGCCAGGAGACGGCGTCGCCCTGGTCGGTGATGAGCGGCACGAGGTGGTTGGTGAGGATCTTGTCGCCGAGGTTCGGCAGCACGATGGCGTCGTAGGTCACGTCGGCGCCCTTGTCGCACCAGTCGACGGCGAGCTGACGGGCCTGGGAGTGGGGGACGATGTCGTCCTGGACGCCGGTGGCCAGGCGTACGGGGCCGGTCGGCTTGAGCCTGCCGATGCGCTGCTTGTCCAGGGCCGCTTTCGCCCGGGGGTCGGCCGCGATGATGTCGCCGATGGACTTGCCGCTGGTGGTCCACTTGTTGCTCTTGGTGAAGCCGTAGCCGAAGAGCGCGTCGCCGACGCACATGGTGGACGCGTCGGCCAGGGCTGCCTTGCCGGTGGTGCTGACGTTGGCGTCGACGACCGCGCGCAGGTCCGGATCGGCCTGGGCGAATCCGCTGATCGACCAGGCGAGTGCCCCGGCGAGGGCACTGCCGTCGATGCCCTTCATGACGGAGGTCAGATCGGCCGGGGGCGCACCGGCGTAGGTGCCGGAGAGCGGGATGTCGGGTGCGTAGGAGGGCTGGAGTTCTGCGGCGGCGGCGCTGGCGCCGCCGCCCTGGCTGTACCCGTACAGGCCGGTGCGGGAGGCCGCGGTGATCGACGCTCCGGGTACGGCGCGGGCGGCGCGGGCCGCGTCCAGGAGGGCGTGTGCCTGGTCGAGGCGGTTGACGTAGGTGTGCAGGCGGTCTGTGGCGCCGAGGCCGACGTAGTCGGTGACGACCACGGCCGCTCCGCCGGCCAGGATGCGGTAGATCGCCAGGGCTTCGTAGCCCACGGACACCGTGTCGCCGTTGAGGGTGAGCGGGTGCTGCAGGGCGAAGGACGGCGCGCACTGATCGCCTTGGCCCATGGTGCCCGAGGCCACCGCGACCAGGGGCCGCGGCCCGCTGCCCTTCCAGGCGGCCGAGGGCTCGATGTAGGCGCCGGTCACGGCGACGGGCAGACCGGCCGAGTCGGTCGACCTGTACATCAGGCGGGTGGCGGTGCCCGGCATGGGGCGGCCGTCCAGGCCGGGGATGCTGAGGCCGAGCGGCAGCGCTTCGGTGCGGATCAAAGCGCCGTTCTTCGTGGGGAGTTCGGTCGGTGGCGTGTAGAAGGCGGGGATGGTGACGCCGCGGGAGACGACGGGTCCCGGCGCGGCGGCCGAGGCCGGTACTGCCGACAGGCCGGTGCAGACGGTGCCGACTGCGACGACACCGGCCAGCAGGCGCCGGCCGGTCCGGTTGGCGCGGGCGGTGGTTCCGGCGGGGACGGGGAGGGTGGCGAGGGGAGGTGTTCTCTTGCGGCTCATGGTGTGCTCCTGGTCCGTCGTCAGATGAGGGTGTCGATGTCGGTGGCGGTGATGTGGTCCATGGCCCGTTCGGCCACGGCTGCGATGGTCATCGAGGGGTTGCAGGCGCCGGTCGTGCCGGGGATCAGAGCACCGTCGAGGACGTAGAGACCGCGCTGGCCCCGGACGCGTCCTTCCAGGTCGCAGACGGTGCCCATCGGGGCGCCGCCCAGTGGGTGCCAGGTGCTGTTGACCAGCGCGTTGGTGTCCGTGAGGACACCGAGCCCCTTCGCGACCCTGTTGACGCGGCGCTGGATGGCGCGGTGGCTGGTGGCGTCCCCGCCGAGGGGCCAGTGCAGCGACACGGAGTCGGTGGCGGCGTCGTAGCGGAATCGGCCGCGGTCGGCGCTCACCCCGAAGCCGACCAGCATGGTCGTACGGGAGTTGAGGCCGAGCGGGGGTAGTGACGCCTGGATGATGGTGTTCGCGGTGTGGGGGTCGTCCCATGCCTTGCTGCCGTAGACGACGGGGCCGCCCTGCTCGGCCCCGAAGTCCTCCTGGAGGTTGGTCCAGGCGTATATGCGGTCGCCGTTGGTTCCCCACCCTTCGCCGAGCCCGTCGGGCAGGTCGGGGATGGCGCCGGTGGCTCCCGCGCGGACGAGGAGCTTGCTGGTGTTGATGCTGCCTGCGGCCATGATCAGGGCGCGGGTGGTGAGGATCTTCTGCTCCAGGACCTGGCCCGTGTCGTCGGTCCGGTCGGCGTGCACCTCCCAGCGGCCGTCCGGTGCGCGTTCCACGGAGGTGACGTTGTGGTGGGTTGCGACGGTCACCTTCCCCGTCGCTTCCGCCTGACTGAGGTAGGTCACGTCGACTGAGTGCTTGCCGCCGTTGTTGACGCCGAGTGCGCAGTCCCCGTTCGTGTAGGACGGCTTCATCTCGCCGCGCAGCTCGGCCAGGGCGTAGTCCCAGTCGATGGGCATCGGGATCTTCTCCAGGCCGTACCCGGCCCTGCGTACCCGCTCGGCGAAGACCCGAGCGGCGTAGTAGGTGCGGGAGCCGACCAGTTCGTCCGGTGCCGTGGCCGCCCGGAGCATCGCCGCGACCCGGGGATAGTGGATCTCGTTCATGCGCCGGTAGTCGAGTTCCTGGGGCAGCCAGGTGTCGAAGACCGACTCGGAGGGCTGAAGCGTCATGCCCTGGTAGACGAGGGAGCCGCCGCCGACCCCGGCCGCGCAGACGCCCAGGATGTTCTCTCCGAGTACCGGCTCCAGTAGTCCCGCGTAGGGGCCGAAGTTCAGCGGGGCGCCGATGAGTTGGGCGAGCGGCCGGACGGCAGCGGGGAGGGTTCCGTACCAGAGCGCACGCTTGTCGAGGCTGGAGACGCGGGGGAACGTCTCCGCGTTCGGGCCGGTCGGCCAGCGCCGGCCCCGTTCCAGCACGGTGACCGGCACGCCGGCCTGCGCCAGTCGTAGTGCGGCCACTCCGCCGCCGAAGCCCGAGCCGATGATGACGGCCCGGTGTTCCTCCCGGGCCAGTTTCACCCGGGAGGGTGCGGATGCCGCCGACGCGGTGGGCGTGGGGAGAACACCGGCAGCTGCCACTCCGGCAGCGCCGGTGAGCAGGGCGCGCCTGCTGGGAATGGGCATGTGCGGCTCCTTGCGTGGGGATGGGGTGCCGGATGATCGGTTGGCCGTACGAGCGGCCCAGGCGGGGCGGATCTCCGGTGCTCGATGCCGCCTGGACTCGTTCGATATGGCCCGTGCATGCCAAACGCCTATGGAGCAGCGCTGTTACTCGCTGGTCACTTACGGCAGCGTAGGTCGGTGTGTCAGTGAGAGACAAGACGTCTGCACGCGCCATTCTCGAAGGGCTCGATATGCTGCGACGAAAGGCGGGGCGGGAAGGGGTGAACGTGCGCGAAGCACCAACGGCCGGACATGCGAGAACAGTTCAGGCGGCGCGGCCGTCGCTGGCCGAGCGGAGGAAGGAGACCCTCCGCTTCGAGATCGCCGCCGAGGCCGTCCGCCTGTTCGCCGTGCACGGTGTCACCGGCACCACAGGCGAACAGATCGCCCGCGCCGTCGGCATCTCCTCGCGCACCCTGTGGCGCCACTTCCCCACCAAGGAGAGCTGTGTCCTGCCGCTGCTCTCCGCAGGGCTCGATTTCGCCGTCGCCCAACTGCGCGACTGGCCTGCGGACATGAGCCTGCTGGACTTCGTCACGCGATCGCTGCGGGCCGGTGACCTGCCCGCCGTGGCCCCCGCCATCCTCGACCTGATCCGCATGACCACCACTGACCCGGCACTGCGGGCCGTCTGGCTCCAGGCCCACGACGACGCCCTGCCCGTCCTGGCCCAGCTCCTCGCCGAGCGGTCCGGCGGCAGCCCCGACGACCTACGGACCAGGGTGCACGCGGCCACCTTCAACGGGGCCCTGCGAGCCGCTTCGGAGGACTTCGCCCGCCGGTACGCGGAGGAACCCGAGGCGGCGGGCAGCGAAATCGCCACCTGCATCCTGGTCGCTCTGCGTGCGGCCGCCGAGGGTCTGCCGTACTGAGTCCCGTTCGTGTGGACGGGACCGCCGCCCCGAACGGAGGCCCCTGGGCCCCGGAGCCCCCGGTTGCCGCCCGGTGGGAACGTGCGGCCGGGCGGCACCGTCGCATCGAGGGCGGCGATCTGCCTGCCTGTCGGGACATCCCGGGTGCGTACTGATTGGTCGGCAGGCCGCTACAGAGCTGCGCGCCAGACCAACGCCTGGGCGACGACGACGTTCTCACCGTTGAAGGTGAGGGCGGGGCCTTCGTGCAGTGCGTAGCCGAGGCTGATCGCCTCGCTCACGCGTCGGCAGAAATTGGCGTCGTCCGGGCCGGTGATGACACGGTAGAGGGGCAGTCCGTCCGGTGGTGTATTCATGGGAGAAGACTCGGACGTTCCCGCGGCGAAGGCCAACGTGCAGGCGTGAGAACCGTGCAGGCGGGAGCTGTCGGCGGCCAGGACCTGGTAGTGGCAGGCCGTCTCCTGGACCGGATTGACGAAGATGTTCTACTTGGCGATCTCCCTCCGGGTCGGATGATCCGTGCCGAAGCGGGCGCTGTTTTGATGCTGTGCGCTCGGCGGAGGGCAGCGCGCCGGCCCGGCCCTGGAGAGTGTGGTCCAAGAACTGCCGGGCACCGCGACACCGGTCCGAATGCCGTGGCGGAAGGTCTGTCCGATACCGGGTGGCACCTCGCCCTCCGGCGGGCCGCTCACCGGTCGCGGGATCCAAGCGCGAGCGGGTGTCCGGGTGCGGGCCGCGTCCGGTCCGGTGGCGCGCCGCTTGCCCACGACTGAGCCTGTGCCGGGACCGCGCCTTGCCTGGCGACAGGAACGTGCCACTTCGGGATCGTCTACCTGCGGTCTGAATCCTTTTGTCGGTGTACCTCGCGTCCGGGGGGGTGCGCCGGGAAGCGCCTGACCCGGGAGCGGGCCCGGCTCCGTGCGCCGGGGGTGCTCTCGTCGCACCTCCAGGCGCCCCGTGACTCCGGGGGAGGCGCTGACCTGCGGAGATAAGTGTCCGGTGAATGTAAATCGATGTCCGTATAACGGTCGCGTCACGCTCGCTGGGGCTTTCGTGGATCACCGTACGTCATGTGAAGTGCGTCACTCGACGTCTCGGAATCTCGTGGTAGGAATGCGCAACTCCGCAGGTGGCACGACCCCTCGCCACCTGTGCGGTGGCCGGCGCACTGCCGGCGAGTACGTCCGGTGTGATCACGGTCCGCGTCCACGGGCCGGGAACACCACGGTTCGCCGATCGGACAACGGCGTTCGCTCCAAGACCGCACACTTACCGGCGCAGTCCCCGCGCCGGTCCTGCGTCACGAGGTATTCACCGTGTCACTCGACTCCATCACGCAGTCCGTCGACGAGGCCGTCAGCGGATTCTTCGAACCCATAGCCACATGGCTCGGAGAGATCGTCTTCTACGCCGTTCCCGTCGGCGGAACGGACCTCCCCCTCATCGTCGCCTGGCTCGTCGTCGCCGGGCTGGTCTTCTCCGGCTGGTTCGGGCTCGTACAGATCCGCAAGTTCCGTCTCGCCGTCGCTGTCGTGAGAGGCAAGTACGACGAGGAGGGGTCGGCCGGTGAGGTCAACCACTTCCAGGCCCTGACCGCCGCGGTCTCGGGCACGGTCGGCCTCGGCAACATCGCCGGTGTGGCCGTCGCCGTCACGATCGGCGGCCCGGGCGCGACGTTCTGGATGATCCTGTGCGGCCTGCTCGGCATGGCCACCAAGTTCGTCGAGGTCACGCTCGGTGTGAAGTACCGCGAGGTGCACGCCGACGGCACCGTCTCCGGCGGCCCGATGCACTACCTGCCCAAGGGGCTCGCCGAGCGCTTCGGCAAGAACGGCAAGACCCTCGGCAAGGTCCTCGCGGTCCTCGCCTCCTTCATGATCCTGTTCTTCGGCCTCTTCGGCGGCAACCTGTTCCAGGTCAACCAGTCCTACGCGCAGCTCGTCTCCGTCACCGGCGGCGAGGACGGCCTCATGGGCTCCTCCACGGGCGCCCTGTTCTTCGGCATCCTGGTCGCCGCGATCGTCGGCATCGTGCTCCTCGGCGGCATCCGCTCCATCGCCAACGTCACCAGCAGGCTCGTCCCCGCCATGGCGGGCCTCTACATCGCCGCCTGCCTGACCGTCATCCTGGTGCACGTCACCGCCGTGCCCGCCGCCGTCTCCGAGATCATCGAGGGTGCCTTCAGCCCGCAGGGAGTCGCAGGCGGTGTGCTCGGCGCGCTGATCATCGGCTTCAAGCGTGCGGCGTTCTCCAACGAGGCGGGGCTCGGCTCGGCCCCGATCGCGCACTCCGCGGTCAAGACCAAGCAGCCCGCGAGCGAGGGCCTGGTCGCCCTGCTGGAGCCGTTCATCGACACCGTCGTCATCTGCACGATGACCGCGCTGACCATCGTCATCGCCAATCCGGCCAGCTTGACGGACGCCCGCTCGGACGCGTCCATCGGCGGTGTCACGATCACCTCCGACGCCTTCGCCACGGTGATGCCCTGGTTCCCGTACGTCCTCACCGTCGCGGTGCTGCTGTTCGCCATCTCCACCGTGCTCACCTGGGGCTACTACGGCCTCAAGGCGTGGACGTACCTCTTCGGCCGCAGCAGGATCAGCGAGCTCGTCTACAAGGTCGTCTACACGGTCTTCGCCGTCGCCGGCTCGCTGCTCACGCTCCAGACGCTGATCGACCTGGCGGACGCGGTGCTGTTCACGCTCGCCGTCATCAACATCATCGGTCTCTACCTCCTCGCCCCCGTCGTCAAGCGGGAGCTGAACTCCTTCCTCGCCTACGTGAAGAAGCGTGACGCGGGCGCCGGCCCGGAGGACGACACCGACCAGGAGCAGGTGCAGGCCACCGTCTGACCGCTTCCGACAGGCCCGTTCCCACCCGATGCCCGGGTGGGAACGGGCCTGTCCCGCGTTCCCGCGGGTGAGACTCCTTCCCCGCCGACGGCGGAAGGCCCGGAAGCCGGGCTGTCCGGGAGCCGGTCCGGCCTCCGGGCCGGCAGCCCACCGCGTCGCGCGGCACCGGGCAGGTCCGGCCGCCCCGCGTGCGAGGCGCCGTCCCGGGGCGGCGAGGGGTGGCGGATTCTCGCCACGGCACCACTCGCCACCTCCGATGCCACCGTCCGGCACACGAATTGGCGAGGCTGTCGCTCACCGGATCCCCCGTCGACCCAGGAGACACCTGTGAGACGCAGCAGATCGTGGTGGCGAACCGCCACCGCAGTCACGGCCGTTGCCCTGCTGGGCATCGGTACCCCCGCGGCCACCGCCGACGACTCCGCGGACGGTGCGGCCCCCGTCACCTCGGACACCGCGGACCCCGGACGGCCCGTCACCGTCACCCTGATCACCGGTGACATCGTCGACGCCCGTGTCGACGCGGCCGGCCGGGTCCTGTCCGCGGCCCCGCGCACCGCAGACGGCACCGACCACCCCGCCGCCGTCTGGCAGGACGGCGCGCACACCTACGTGTTCCCGCAGGGCACCGAGCGGTTGGTGGACGCGGGCAGGCTCGACGCCGCGCTGTTCGACATAGGCAAGCTGGTGTCCGACGGCTACGACGACGCCCGCACCGACACCCTCCCCGTCATCGTCGCCTACGAGGGCGGGCGCACCCCCCGCAGCGCCGCCCCGGGCACCAGGACCACCGCCGGCCTCGACTCCATCGGCGGCGCCGGTCTGGCCGTCACCAAGACATCCGCCGCCGACGCCTGGAAGGCCCTCGCCCCGCAGGAGGGGCGGGCCAAGGCCGCCGCCGGCGGCATTCGCAGGATCTGGCTCGACGCCAGGGTGCGGGGCACGGCGGCCCCGGCCCTCGGCACCCCGACCGTCCCGCTCACCGGTGCCACCACCGCGCACCGCGCCGGGCTCGACGGCTCCGGGGTGAAGGTCGCCGTGCTCGACACGGGTGTCGACGCGGCCCACCCCGACCTGACCGGACGAATAGCCGCGTCCAAGGTGTTCGTCAACGCCCAGGACGGCGAGGACCGCACCGGCCACGGCACACACACCGCCTCGACGATCGCGGGTACCGGCGCGGCCTCGCACGGCAGGTACGCCGGCATGGCGCCCGGGGCCGGCCTCCTCATCGGCAAGGTGCTCGGCGACGACGGCTCCGGCAGCCTCAGCGGAATCGTGAACGGCATGGAGTGGGCCGTCGACCAGGGCGCCGACATCGTCTCCATGTCACTGGGCGCCGACGGCTCCACCAGCTGCAGCGGCCCGGACGTCGACGCGGTGCAGAAACTCAGCGACAAGGCCCTGTTCGTCATCGCCGCGGGCAACGCCTCGCTGCGCGGCACCGTCTCCACACCCGGCTGCGCACCGAAGGCCCTCACGGTCGGCGCCGTCGACCGGAAGGACCACACCGCTTCCTTCTCCAGCCGCGGCCCGTCCGTGGACGGCCTCAGCGCGAAGCCCGACATCGCCTCCCAGGGCGTCGACGTCGTCGCCGCGAGGTCGGGCGGCCGGGGCGAACAGGCGTACCGGTCGATGTCCGGGACCTCGATGGCCACCCCGCACGTCGCGGGTGGCGCCGCGCTGCTTCTCCAGCAGCACCCCGAACTCACCCCGGCCCAGCTCAAAGGGGTGCTGACGGCCTCCGCGGCGCGCACCGACGCGCCCGTCCTGGACCAGGGGTCGGGCCCGCTCGACGTCGCGCGTGCGACCACCCAGCCGGTGGTCGCCGAACCCGTCCCGCTGCTGGGTGACTTCGCGTACCCGCAGGCAGATCTCGACGCGGTCGAGAAGCAGGTCACCCTGACGAACATCACCGACAAGCCCGTCACCCTCGTCCTGACCGTGCAGGACGTGCGCGGCGACGACGGAACCCGGCTGTCCCGCTTCGCCACGCCGGCCGAGCGCCTCGTCACCGTCCCGGCGCACGGCGACGCCGGCGTCCCGGTCCGGATCGATCCGTCGGCCCGCCTGGACGCCGGTGACTACGGCACCGTCACCGGGCGCCTCGTCGGCACCGGCGCGCACGGCACCCGTGTCACCGTCCCGTTCGGCGTGCACATGGAGGAGCCCTCCGCGGACCTCACGGTCAAGGGCCTGGACCGGCACGGCGACCCGGTGGACTCCCTGTCGACGTTCCAGCTGTTCGACGACCACCGGGACACCGCGAAGCGGTACACCCTGGGCTACTCCGCGGCCGGCAGCACCACGATCCGGGTGGCGCTCGGCACCTACGCCCTCGGGGGCGTGATCATGACGCGTGACGTGGCGGGCAACGTCGGCAGCGTGGCGTCCGTCTCCCAGCTGTACGACGCCGAGCTGAAGGTGACCGGCGACACCGCCGTCACACTCGACGCACGCGACGCCCGCGAGGTCAGCTGGGACACCGACCGGCCCAGTGAGCCGGCCGGATTCGCCCTCGGGACCACCTTCGGACTCGACACGAGCAGGAAGCTGCTCGCCGGCTACGTCCCGACCGTGCCGTCCTATGTGAAGGGGATCTACGCGCAACGGACCTCCGGCGACGACCGGCTCACCTTCCTCGCGTCCGCACGGCAGGTCGCCCCGCTCGCCGAGCTGAGCACCCCCGACGGCCGTGTCCTGGACTCGCTTCCGCTGCAGAAGGCCACCGAGTTCGACGGGAAGGGCTCCGCCGAGGTCGTGGCCGTGGGCAAGGGCACGGACGAGAACTTCGCCGCCCACGACCTGAAGGGCAGGATCGCCCTGGTCGACGCGGGCACCGGTGGAGGCAACGGCTACACCTGGGCGACAGCCGCGGCGAAGGCCGGTGCGGTCGGCGTCCTGGCGGCGGTTCCCGACACCGAGGGCCGGTTCCAGATGTCCGGGGCCGAGGGAGTGCAGCAGGCCTCCGTCACCTGGGCCGACTCGCTGGCTCTGAAGGCGCGGGCCGGCCAGGGCAAGGCCACCGTGCGCTGGTCCGGCACCGCGACGGCGAAGAGCCCGTACGTCTACAACCTGGCGTACGTCTCGCGCGGCGCGATCCGTCCGGGCGGCAAGCGGGTCCACGACTCCGCCCTCGCCGTCCGGGACGCCCGCTACCACGTGCAGAACGCGGGCGACACGACCTACTGGTCGGACGTCCAGGTGGGGCTGCCGGGCATGCCGTCGGTCTGGGCCGGCGGCACCACGCTGGGGATGAGGGCGCCGCAGGCGCGCACCGAGTTCTTCACCCCGGCCGGCTCGGAGGGGCTGACCTGGACGACGCTGATGCGCCGTGACCTCGGCGTGTACGAGGGCACCGCCTACGACGGCCCGCACACGGTCGAGAAGGGCAGGGAGACCGCCAACTGGTACAAGTCGCCCTACGGCCCGGTCCGCAACACCTACGCCCGGACGATGATGACCCGTGACGGCAACCGCCTCTCGTACGTCATGGCTCCGTTCGGTGACGCGGGAGGGCACGACTCGACCCTGAGCCGGGGCGACTACGGCACCCGGCAGCTCCTCGTGAACGGCGAGCCGCAGGCCTCCACCGCGGGTATGTTCACCGTGCCCCAGGAGAAGGCGGAGATCACGTTCCGCCAGACGTGGCGCCGCCCCGTGTCGGCCGCCGACCGCACGGGCCTGGCCTACGGGACCGAGTGGACGTTCTCCTCCGGCGCAGCCGACCAGGGCGCCCAGCGCCTGCTCGTCCCGGTCATCGACGTCGCCAGCGACCTGCGCAACACGCGTCCCGCCGGTGAGACGACCACGATCGGGATCGGCGCCGTCGTCGACGGCGCCGACGCCCCCGCGACCCTGGAGGGTGCGACGCTGGAGTACGCCTACGGCGACCAGAGCACCGTCGAGGCGGTCTCCGGCTGGCACACGGCACGACCGGTGCACGCGCACGGAACCTGGGAGGCGAAGCTCCCGGCGGACGCGCCCGCGGGCAGCTTCGTGCACCTGCGGGTCACCCTCACCGACAGCCGCGGAGCACGGGTGAGCCAGACACTGGTCCGCGCGTACGAGGTGCGCTGAGGTTCGGTGGTGGTCCGGCGGCCTCCGCGCGACGCGGAGCCGCCGGTCCGGTCCGCCTCCTCACGTGACGGACTCTTCGAGCGGCCCCGGGCGCCGGGTCCCGGTGCCCGGGGCACGGTTCACATCGTCGGGGCCTGCTTGATGAACGTGTCCAGCACCCCGTCGGCCACCTTGACCGGGCCCTGCGGACGGGTGGTGCCCGGGATGGTGGTGAACGCCGCGGCCTGCTTCGCCAGGGCCGCCGCCCTGGTGAAGTCCGACTGGCCGTCGCCCGAGTCGGCCCGGTCCCGCAGGCCGTCCAGGGTGGCGTCCAGCGCGCCGCCCCACACGTCGAGGGCGTCCAGCCAGGGCTTCGTCTGCGCCAGGAAGGCCGGGTCCCGCACACCGGAGCGGATCTGTTCGGGAGCGCCGGCCAGTACGTCGGCGTACGCGCCGAGCTTCCGCAGCGCCTCTTGCCTGCGGGCGGGGGACCCGCTGTTCCACGCCTGGGTGAAGTCCGCCAGCCTCGCGCTCAGTTCGGGTGCCTGCGGCTGCCAGTTCGTGTCGCCGAAGGTCGGCGCGAGATGTTCCGTGTCGAAGAAGGCCAGCAGGGCCCGGGCCGTCGCGGGGTCACCGCCGGCCAGGTAGCCGGCCGCCGCGCGCCAGGTGCGGTCGGGGTCGTAGTCCTCGTCGTTCCAGGCGAAGGACGCCCCGCCGAAGAGAGCGACCTTGCTGGGCGCGGCCTGGTTCATCGGGTTGAGCACGATGCCGCTCAGAGCCTTGTGAAGCCCGGCTTCCCGCTTGTCGTACGGGGCCATCAGCAGCCGGCCCGCCGTCTGCCCGTAGTCGTTGACCGGATAGTTGTCCCAGAGGAACACCTTGCGTCCCCAGACGGTGGAGGCGGCCTGGGCGTCCTCCACGCTGATCGAGGGGGGAACGACGTCGGTGCCCGTCCACTGCACGATCACCTTCGGGTCCAGTCGCTCACGCAGCACGGACTTGTACGCGGAGTCGGCCGTGTCGGAGTACTCCGTCGGCACGAACTGGAGCGGCTCGGCATCCGCGTGGGTGTCGATGAAGTCGTGCTGCACGGCGTTGAGGAGGTCGGACTGCGCCCGGCCCGCGCTGCCTCTGCCGGGGGCGCCGTACTTCTCCTGGTCGGCGTCGCAGTTCCACCTGGTGTAGCTGATGTCGTCCAGCGCCACGTAGAAGCTGCGGGCGCCCTGGTCGTAGAGGGTGCCCAGCTTCTCCTTCAGGGCGCTCACGTCCGCCTGGTCGCTGTAGCAGACCGACAGTCCCGGGGAGACGGCGTAGGTGAAGTCGACGTGGTGTGCGGTGGCCTGCTCGATCAGCCCACGCAGGTCGGCCAGCTTGTCGGCGGGGTAGGGCTCGCGCCACTCCTCCCGCAGATACGCGTCGTCCTTCGGCGTGTAGATGTAGGTGTTGGCCTTGACGTCGCCGTAGAAGGCGAGCTGGTCCAGCCGGTCGGTGTGCGACCAGGGCGCGCCGTAGAAGCCCTCGATGCTCCCGCGCAGGGGCATGGCCGGGTGGTCGGTGATCGATACCGCCGCCAGGGTGTGCTTCCCGGTCACCAGCTGCCGCAGCGTCTGGGCGGCGTAGTAGATGCCGTCCCCGTCGTTGCCGGCGAGCACGACGGTGTCTCCCCGGGAGGCGAGGGAGTAGCCCTCCGGGACCAGGGA
This sequence comes from Streptomyces sp. NPDC102402, assembly GCF_044765765.1. Lineage (NCBI taxonomy): Bacteria > Bacillati > Actinomycetota > Actinomycetes > Kitasatosporales > Streptomycetaceae > Streptomyces > Streptomyces sp. NPDC102402. Next base: position 220,288 of record NZ_JBIWKR010000001.1, on the reverse strand, counting down.
GCCGGGCACGGTGCCGCCGGTGGCGCGCAGGGCGGCGGCCACCGCGCGGTCCTTGACGGAACCCGCCACGACGGTCAGCGTCGGTCCACGGCCGGGCGGCGCCGAGGCGAAGGCTCCGGCCGTGCTCGTGGTGATGTGACGGGCTCCGGCCGAGGCCAGTGCCTTCTTGATGACTCCGGTGCTCGGGGCGTCGACGTCGTCACCGAGGACGAGGCGTACGCGGTCCGGGACCCGGAGGTCCCGGCCGGCCGACTTCATCTGCTGCGGCGTGGGGGTGACGACGGGCCGGCCTGCGGAGGAAGGGCCGCCGGACGAGGGCGGCGCCGTGGTGGCCGCCGGCTCTCCGGCCGCCCGGGCGGGAGCGGAGAGCGTACCGAGGGCCAGTAGAGCCGCGGCACCGAGAAGGGGGAGACGGGGGACTCGGGGGAGACGGTACGGATGACTTCGAGGCATACGGGTCACTGCACCTCCACGAAAGTGGACCACTGCATTCAGGTGGTGGAGTGGTCTAAACCACCACTCGTGAGCGCCGGTGTCAAGATCAAGCTCCGAGAAAGAGCGCACCGGTCCCTGACGGGGTGTCGGTTTCTGCGGGTCCGCCCCGAACCGGCCCGGGCGGTGCGACGGGTGCCGGGCCTAGACTCGCTCCATGCTGAGACTCGGAGTCCCCGCCATCGGTGTTGCGGACATTCCCCGCGCGGTGGCCTTCTGGACCGCGGCCCTGGATCTCGTAGCCTCCCGTGAGGCGGAGAGCGAGACGTGGCGGTTCCTCGACCACGCCGACGGCTCCGGCCGTGCCCTCGGGCTGATGCGCACTACGTCCCCGGCCGAGCCCCGACCCCGTGTCCACCTGGACCTCTATGCGGAGACGCGGGAGGAGCAGCAGCGCGAGGTGGCCCGGTTGACCGCTCTCGGTGCGCGGGCCGTCGACTGGGACCTCTATCCGCCGGACCCCGACTTCGTCGTTCTCGCCGACCCGGACGACAACATCTTCTGCGTGGTGGACCTGGGCCACGTGCCCGGAGGGAGTGAGCGGAGGGCGTCCTGACCATGCTGGATACGAGGCGGACACGGGAGCCCGGCTGACGGGCCCGGCCGGTCGCACGTGAGGCGCCGGGATCCGGGAGCAACCTCAGGCGGCGCAGCAGAGGGTTGCCGGGTCGGACCGGGGTGAGACGCGGGCCTCGGCCGCGCATACGGGAACGGTGCTCGGGGCCGCCGGCTGCGAGCGGTTCCGTGCGAACACGACCAGTCGCAGCACCGCGAACCTCCCTGCGCCGGCGAAGGCGGAGGCCGACAGGTAGACGACCTGCTGGAGTGCTGCACCCGGGTCCGCCGCCAGTTGCTGCAGGACCACCATCGCTATGCAGGTCACCGCATACGCGGCCACCGCCGATCCGGCCGACTGCGCATGCTGGCGCCACGTCGCGCGTCCGCCCGCGCCGAAGGTGAAGCGGGCGTGGAGCTCGGTGGAGAGAAGCGTGGAGACCACCGTGATCATCGCATTGGCGAGAGCCCAGGGGACCCATGAGGCGAGGGCCGTCACCGCGAAGCCGGCGGCGATCCCGACTCCGCCGCCACAGAGAGCGAACCGGGCGAAGGCGGTGAGGGCCCCTGGCGCCGCCTGCTTCCCGCTCGCTGCTGTCTCCATGGCCCGACCCCCTTGTGTGTGACTTCGTGACGAGCGCACCGATGGCGGTCACGCCGGGCACCTCTCCCGGTGGCATCAGTATGGCACACAAGTGACGCCATTGGAGAGTCTTTATGGCGCCATGCTTGGTGAGTGGTGGTGTCAACATGAGGGGAGGGACCTGAAAGTGCAGCTCAGTCGCTGTGCGGGATGCGCCGAGCTCCAGGCCCCGGCCGACCGTCGCCCTGCCGGCTCCGCAGACGGTGACAGAGGGCAGTGAGCGCCGTCGCGGCGCGGGGACGGCGGTCAGCGAGCACCGTCGCGGCGCGGGGACGGCGACCTCGGCTCGGGCGCTCCGTGGGCGTTCTGTCACCGGCCCGGAGTGCTCGGGGCCGTGCTGCAGGCCCTGGACGAGCACCATGGCGGCCGAGGTTGTCCCCCCGGTCGGCTGCGGGCCGGTGATTCTGTCGCCCGGGTTGGTATCAGTCCGGCAGGCCGCCCGGAAGCGGCCAGCCGGTGTACGCCTCGGCGAGGTAGGTGCGGCCGGCACGCGACTCGACGACCGTACGCAGCTCGCCCATCTGGCGCATGCGGTCGAAGCCGCTCGCGCCGGGCTGCAGATGCAGCATGCTCGTCATCCACCACGAGAAGTGCTGGGCCTTCCAGATGCGCTGCCGCGCGGTCTCGGGAAAGGCGTCGAGCAGGGTCTCGTCCCGGTCCAGCAGGAGCGCCCGCAGGGCCTGGGTGAGCAGGACCACGTCGGCGACGGCGAGGTTCATGCCCTTCGCACCGGTGGGCGGCACGGTGTGCGCCGCGTCGCCGACGAGGACGACGCGGCCGCGCCGCATCTCGTGTGCGACGAAACTGCGGAAGCGCAGCACGTCCCGCTGGAAGATGCGGCCCTCGCGGAGGGTGGTGCCGGGGACGCGCGCCTGGAGCATCTCCCACAGCTGCTCCTCGGTGTACGCCGCGGGGTCGGTGTCCGGGGAGCACTGGACGTACATGCGCTGCACGTCGGGGCTGCGTTGGCTGATCAGGGCGAAACCGTCGGGGGAGTTGCTGTAGATCAGCTCCTCGGAGCTGGGAGGGGCCTCGCACAGGATGCCGAACCAGGCGAACGGATACTCCCGGAAGGAGCCCCCGTACGCACCTGTCACGGCCTCGCGGACGACGCTGCGTGAGCCGTCGGCGCCGACCACGACGTCGGCCTCGATCTCGACCGCGTTGCCCTCGGCGTCCTTCCCGATCACGCGCGGCCGGGCCGTCTCGGTGTCCTCCACCCGTGTGGCGGTCACGCCGAAACGCAGGTCCTGCCCGGCTGCGAGCCGGGCGGCCACGAGGTCCTTCAGCACCTCGTGCTGCGGGTAGAGCCATACGGCCCGGCCGACGGTGTCGGTGAAGTCGATGCGATGCCCCTCGCCGGCGAAGCGCAGTTCGATGCCCTCGTGCTTCTGCCCGGCCGAGAGGACACGCTGCGACGCCCCCGTCCCGGTGAGGATCTCCACGGTGCCCTGTTCGAGGATCCCGGCCCGGATCGTGGTCTCTATCTGCTCGCGGGTGCGGGAGTCGACGACGACCGACTCGATGCCGCACCGGTCGAGCAGGTGGGACAGCAGCAGGCCGGCGGGGCCTGCGCCGACGACGGCGACGCGGGTGCGTTCGGGCATGACGTCTCCTTCTACGCGGGGTTGGGATGCAACAGGCGGTGGAGTAAAGGGAGTTTGGTGCCAGCGAGGCCCGTTGGCGACGCCGGATGCCATTGAACGGGAAGCGGGTCTCGGGCGGCAGGTGGAAGGCAGCAGGCGGAAGGCGGCCCCTGGCCCCTGGCAGGCGCGCAGGCGCGGGCTCCCGGTGCGCTTACGGGCGCTGTGCCCCCAGCGCGGCGGTGATGCCCGCTGCCGCGGCGCGCAGTTCCTCGATCGCGGGTCCGTACGGCGCGTCCCGGGGCAGCACGACCGACAGCGCTGCGACCACCTGGCCGGGGCGCTCCCGTACCGGGACGGCGACGCCCGTCGACACGCCCTCGACCGAGCCCGGAGCCACGACCACGCCTTCGCGGCGGATGCGGGCCAGGTGACGGCGCAAGCGCGCAGGATCGGTCACGGTCTCGGGAGACACGGCTTCGAGCGGCCCGGCCAGCACGCGTTCCCTGAGGTCCTCGGGGCCGTTGGCGAGCAGGACGAGCCCGGACGACGAGGCGTGCAGCGGCAGACGGCCGGCGACCCGCGCGATGTTCGCGCCCCCCTTCGGGTGCGACAGGCGCTCGACGAAGAGCGTCTCGCCGTTCTCCACCACCGCGAGCTGGGTGTGTTCCCGGATGCGGGCCTGCACGCGCTCCATGAAGGGCAGCGCCGCCTGCCGCAGGCGGAGCGCGCGTGAACCGCGCAGAGCCAGCTCCCACAGCCGCATGCCCAGGCGTACCCGCTGGTCCTCGTCCCGCTCCAGCAGCCCGCACTCCACGAGGTCGGTCACCATCCGGTGAGCGGTGGACGAGGGGAGCCGCGCACGTCGCCCGATCTCGGCGGGCGTCTGCACCGTACGGTCCGTGTCGAACGTCTCCAGGACGCGCACGATCCGCTCCGTGAGGGTCTCCCCGGAGGGTGAGTTCGCCATCGTCCGTCTCCGCTCCTGCTCCGCGCCGCCCGGCGGCGGTGGAAACCGCCGGCCCCGGATCGTGCCGCACCGGCCGCCGATCGGCCGTACCGCGTCCCGTCGGGCCATTCTCCGCCGAAGGCCCATCAGGACTCCCGGATGATCCGGAGAAGCACGGCCTCCGCGGCGCCCATCGCCCCGATCACCGTGCACGCCCTCGCTGTCCGGATGTCCGTGCGGGCGGACGCCTCGATCTCCCTGTCCGTCGGCGCCCCGCTCACCGGTGGCACCATGTTGCTGCGGTTCCTCCACGCCGCCGCGCCGTGGAGGGTGATCCACGGGACGTCCGTCCTGGACTTCCGGGACCGCACCCGGTGGACACGCGTCGGCCCCCCGGAGGCGTACTGGGTCCGACGCCTGCAGGGGCCGGCGGCCGGCCCCGCGCCCACGCGGTCCCGGGACGGAGTGTCAGGAGCGGGTCCGGCACAGGGCCTGGTCCACGAGCGCGGTCATCGCCCCCTGGGTCTCCTGGCCGCCGTCGCTGTTGACGTACACCACGGCGGTCCGGGCCCCGCCCCGGGTGGCGCCACCCCAGGTGCGATAGCCGAGCAGGTTGCCCGGATGGCCGAAGTAGCTGCCGCCGCAGGACAACTCGATCTCGCCGAGGCCGAGTCCGTAGCTCACGCCCGGGTCAGGCGTGGGCACGGTGGTCGTCATCTCGCCGAGCTGGTCCCGGTGCAGCAGACGGCCGCCGAGCAGTGCGGCGTAGAACGTGTTCAGGTCGTGCGTGGTGCTGATGAGGGAGCCGGAGCCGACGGCCATGCTCGGATCGAGCACCGTGACGTCGCTGCCGACGCCTGCGCCCGTACCGAACGCCGTGTAGGCCTGGGCGTGCGGGCCCGGGATCCACGGGAAGGTGCCGGGCACGAAGGTGCCCTCCAGGTTCAGTGGGCGGATGATGCGGGCTTCGACCTCCCGTGCCCAACTCTGACGGGTGACCTTGTGGATGATCATGGCGGCGAGCATGTAGTTGGTGTTGGAGTACGACCAGCCGGAGCCCGGGACGCGAGCCCGTCGCATCGCCGTGGCCACCAGCTCCTCGGGGGTGTAGGTGCGGAACCGCTCGGCCCGATAGCCGTCCGCGCTGTTCAGCGCGGGTACCTCCGGCAGTACCTCGGGGATGTGGCTGGTGTGCTGGAGCAGGTGCCGCACGGTGATCCGGCTGCCGTCGTTGCCGTTGCCCCGGACCACTCCGGGCAGCCACTTCTCGACGGTGTCCTCCAGGGACAGCCGCCCTTTGCCGACGAGCTGCAGCACGACCGTGGCGGTGAAGGTCTTGGTGGCGCTGCCGATCCGCAATCTGCCGTCCCACGGCATCGGGCGCCCGGTGCCGGTCCGGGCCGTCCCGGCGCGCGCTCTCTCCCGTCCGGCCGGTGACGTCGTCTCCGCGGACACCCCGACGGCCCCGGTTCCGTGGATCACGTCCACCTGCTGTCCGAGCGGGCCGGTGCCCTGCGGCTCCGTCGCGGCCGCAGGCGCGGCCGATGCGGCGAGGAGGACGCAGGCCAGACCGGTGGCGAGCAGGTGACGGCGCCTTCGTGGCAGATCCTTGATCATTTCACGTCCGTTCGAGTCGCCTGCGCGTTCAGGGGCCGCTCAGGCGGTGGCCGCGGCTGTGTCGCCCCCGAGCCGCTGGTGGCGACCATCCCACCAGCGGAGAGGAGGGCCGGCCCATCCGGCTGTCCCCCTGGCATGCCGTCGTGCTGCCCTCAGGACGCGCCGGGAGTTCCCGCCATGCGGGTGCTGGGGGATGCCCCAGGATCCCGGACCTGAACAGCGAGGACGAGCGGCCCCCGACCGGGGCACTCGCCCGGGGAGCGGCGTGTGGCGGCACCTGCCCGCGCACGGTCGTCGTCAGGTGCGCGGCCCGGCGCCGTGGAGCAGGGTCTCGATGAGGCGGGCGGCGAGTGTGTCGGTGTCGATGCCGGTGTCGTCCGGGCTTCCGTGGAGGGACTCTCCGAGGAGTGCGTAGTAGACGCGCCGCACCCAGTGGAGGTCGGCCGCCTCGTCGATGAGCTTGTCCGCCCGCGCCCGTTCCAGCACCGTGATGCATCGCCGGGCGATGTCCTGGTGGAGAGCGGCCGCTTCGCTGCCCGGGTCGGCCGGGAGTTCCAGCGCGAACGCCCAGGCGCCCTTCACCTCGAGGACGTTGGCCGTGATCCGGTGGAGTGCCACCAGCGGAGGGGCGGTGTCGGGCCGGCCGTCCTCCACGGCCTGGGCGAGTTGGCGGGCGGCGGAGGAGGCCAGCGCGTCGATCAGTGCCTGCCGGTGGGCGAACCGTCGGTGGATCGTGGTCCTGGCCACCCCGGCCGCGGTCGCGATCTGCTCCATCGTCGCGCCGGGATCGGTGGCGAGCACGCGTTCGGCCGCCTCCAGGATCGCGCGCACACTGCGCTCCGCGTCCGCCCGCAACGGCCGTGCCGCTGACTCACTCATGGCGCCTCCCACTCATCTGATCGACGACAAAACAATACATCGATGCGCCATCTTCAGAGAAGCTGCGACATTGGTGTTGCAGTTACAGAGAAAGTGGGTACGATTCCGTATCAGTTGCTCGTCGATTTGAAGGGGTCTTCCTGTGCACAGTGCAGCGCTCATCACCGGCGCCTCATCCGGACTCGGCGCGGAGTTCGCCGCGCAGCTCGCCGCCCGCGGGCACGATCTGATCCTGGTGGCGCGCTCCGAGGACAAGCTCACCGCCCTCGCCGAGAGGCTGATCGCGGAACACGGCATCCGTGCCCATGTCCTGGTCCAGGACCTCGCCGAGCCCGATGCCGCCCGGCTGATCCACGGCCGGCTCGCCGCCCGGTCCCTGACCGTCGGCCTTCTCGTCAACAACGCCGGGTTCGGCACGTGCGGCCGATTCGAGGAGATATCCGCTGACCGTGACCACGACCAGCTGATGGTCAACGTCGTCGCGCTCGTCGACCTCACTCACCGCCTGATGCCCGGAATGCTGGAGCGCGGCTCGGGCGCGATCGTGAACGTCGCCTCCACCGCGGCCTTCCAGCCCGCCCCGTACTTCGCCGTCTACGGCGCCGCCAAGGCGTTCGTGCTGAACTTCGGGCTCGCCCTGCGCCAGGAGTACCGCAACCGCGGCATACGCGTGCTCACCCTGTGCCCCGGCCCGGTCGACACCCCCTTCTTCGATGCCATCGGCACCCGTAAGGCGGCCGTCAACGGCTCGATGACCACACCCGAGCCGGTGGTGCGCGCCGCTCTTCGCGCGCTCGACCGTGACCGCGGATACGTCACCCCCGGACTCGGCAACGCCCTGGCCGCGCATCTGCTGCCGCGCCGGCCGCGCACCCTGGTCGCCGCCGTCGCCGAACGCGTCACCCGTAAGGTCCTCAGCCCCCCGGACGTCGCCCCGCGGACCGAGGAGTACGCGGCATGAGTTCGGCCACCGCACCGGCGGCGGGTGCCGCAGCCGCGATGCTGCTCGTGGGCACGTCGACGGCGGTGTCCGCGACGATCGCCGACTACCCCGTCCTCAGCGGGCAGGCCCTGCGATACGCGCTCGCCGCCGCGATCCTCCTCGCCGTCGTACGCCGCCGGCGCTTACCCCGCGCCGGTCTGACGCCCCGTGACTTCCTGCTCCTGGCGGCTCTGGCCGCCACCGGTCTGGTCGGCTTCAACATCTTCCTCGTGGAAGCGACCCGGCACGCGAGTCCCGCCATGATCGGCACCGTGGTCGGCATGATCCCCGTCGTCCTCGCCCTGGTCGGGCCCCTGACGCAGCGCCGCCGTCCCACCGCCCGGATCGTGGGCGCCGCGGTCGTCGTGACCCTGGGGGCCGCTGTCGCCGCCGGGCTCGGCGGCGGCAGCATGCACGGTGTGCTGCTGTCGCTGGGAGCACTCGCCGGCGAGGTCGCCTTCTCCCTGCTCGCTCTGCCTCTGCTGCCCAAGCTGGGCCCCCTGAGGGTCGCCGCCTACCCCGCGGCGCTGTCCGTCCCCGCGCTGCTGGCCGCCGGTATCGCCTTCGACGGCGCGAGCGCCCTGCGCCTGCCCACGCCCACCGAGGCGGCGGCCTTCGGCTATCTCGGCGCGCTCGTCACAGCCACCGCCTTCTTCCTGTGGTACGACGCACTGCGCCGGCTGGGCGCCGACCGTGCCGGGCTCTTCGCCGGACTCGTCCCGGTCGGGGCGCTGCTCACCACGGTCGTGCTCGGGCTGGGGGAGGTGGGCCCCGCCGATGTCGCGGGCGCTCTGCTCGTCGCCGCAGGCGTCGCCGTCGGGCTGCGGCCGGCGCCGGCGGACGGTGCACGTCGCGGACCGGCGGTCCTGTCCGAAGCCCCGGACACGGCGAAGGCGGTCCTGTCCGAAGCCCCGGATACAGCGAAGGCGGAACGGAACTGACCGCGGGGGTCCGGCCTCGCACGGGCGGGCGAGCCTCCGACCACCCCGGCCCGGCCCGGCCGGATCCTGGCACCGGAGCCGACGGCCTTGAGCCGTCCCCGTCGAGCCGTCCCCGTCGAGTCGGGGGCCGGGGAGACGCGGGATCAACCGACGGTCACCACCCGTGCCCACGCGGGTGGGCCGTCGGGGCGGTACTCGGGATCGGACTCGTCGTAGGACGAGCCCCCGTGGTGACGGCCGAACAGCCCCACGACCGTCCGGCACGCCGGCCGACGGGACGGCCACGGGGTCTGACCGTCGGTCAGGACCACCACGACGTCCGGACGGGGCCGGGACTCCAGGGCCCGGGTGAAGCCCGTACGCAGGTCCGTTCCCCCGCCGCCGAGCAGCTCGACGCCCTCCGTGTCCCCGCACAGGGGGCGGACCCGGCCCGCCGCCGCGTCGCACGGCAGTACGCCGACGAGATCGCCGCGGCCGCCCACCGCCCGCGAGATCGCCGCCACCTCCAGCAGCGCACTGCCCAGTTCGGCGTCGCTGACCGATCCCGAGGTGTCGATCACGACGACGACCCGCGTCGGTCTGCGCCGCAGGCTCGGCAGGACGGCGCCGGGAACCGCGGCCGAGCGCCGGGCCGGTCTGCCGTAGACGTAGTCCTCTCCCGTGCCGGGCGCGGAGGCCGCCGAGCGCACGGCCGCACCCAGCAACTGCCGCCACGGCTGCGGCGGATGGAATGCCTCCTCCGCCCACCTCCGCCACCCGGCGGGCGCGCTCCCCGGACGTCCGTCGATCCCCCGCGCCACGCGGAAGCGGACCGCGTCCCGTTCCTGCGGGCTGAGCCCGTACGCCCCGTCCGGGCCCAGGTCCCAGGGGCGCGGGAGACCGTCCGCGCCGCTGCCGCACTCCAGCCACGCCAGGTGGGCGGTGTGCGGCCCCAGCCGGAACTGGCGGAGGTAGTCCTCCATCAGCTCGCCGTCCCGCAGGCCGAGGTGCCCGGGGAGGACGGCCCCCTCGGGCTCTGCCAGGCCGTCACCGAAGACGTCGTCGTTGATCTCGCAGTCGGCCGCGATGTTCATCCGCAGCCGCTCGGCCGCGCCGCTCAGCTCGTGCCGGTGCGCGTAGCGGTCGCTGCGCCCGTGGTGGTCGCGCAGCAGGTGGGACACCTCGTGCACCCACGTCCCGGCCAGCTCCTCCACAGGGGTGCGGTCCACGTAGGCGGGCGACACGTAACACCTCCAGTGCGCGTCGACGGCCATGGTCGGTACCCGGCTGCTCTCCACGGGGTGCAGGGCGAACAGTGCCGTCGCCAGATAGGGACGGACCCGCGCGGCCTGCAGGCGGGCGGCGAAGAGCTTGCCCGTGTCCAGAGCGCTCCCGGGGACGGCGCGGGGCGCGACCGGCCGGCCGGGGGCGGAACCGTTCACCGGTCCGCCCGCGCCACGGACAGGGCCCGGACCGTCGCCAGTTCGGCCCGCCGGGACACCGAGACCGCCCCGGCCAGCCCTTCGATCGACACCGGCACGTCCCAGTCTTCGCGGCGCAGGGAGGCGAGCGTCGTCGCCGGGACGACCAGCAGGTCCGGGGCACCGGTCTCCGCCGCCCTCGCCAACAGCGCCCACGCGGCGTCCCACCGGGCTCGCTCCGGTCGGGCGCGGACCGCGGCGACCACCGCGTCCAGGGCCGCCTGCCGCAGGTCGCCTCGGTCCGGCAGCTCCGCGCCGCCGGGATCGGCCAGCAGTTCCTCCGGGTCCGGCAGGTCCATCCTGTCCAGGTAGGCCAGCAGCTCCAGCCCGGGACCGTCGCCCACCGTGCCTCTGACGAGCAGCGACAGGACGTCGCGCGACGCGTCGGCGGCTGTGGCGAACGCGATCAGGCACAGTGCCATGTCCCAGCTGCGGGGCGAGGGCCAGGCGCCGCCCCGCAGGGCCTCGCCGGAGGGCAGCCGGTGCACCAGGGCGGGCCGCGCGCCCAGCAGTCCGCACACCGCGCGGCGGGCGAACGCCACGGCCTCGGGCAGCCGGCCGGCATCGAGCGTCGGCAGCGTGGCCCGGGGCCAGACACCACCGAGGCCACGCACCACGACCTCGGCGTCGTGGACCCACCGCAGGTGGACGAACCGGTTGGCGAGCGGCGGACTCAGTTCCCAGCCGTCGGCGGCGGAGGACCGGGGATTGGCGGCGGCCACGATGCGGACGCCGGGCGGCAGCCGCAGAGCGCCGACCCGGCGCTCCAGTACCAGCCGCAGCAGCGCCGCCTGCACCGCGGGCGGCGCGGTGGACAGTTCGTCGAGGAACAGGAGGCCGCGTCCCGCCCGTACGAGCCGTACCGCCCAGTCCGGTGGAGCCATCGGGATGCCGTTCTCCGCCGGATCGTCCCCGATGACGGGGAGTCCGGAGAAGTCCGACGGCTCGTGCACGCTCGCGATCACCGTGGTCAGCGGCAGGTCCAGGGTGGTGGCGAGCTGGGTGAGCGCGGCCGTCTTGCCGATGCCGGGCTCGCCCCACAGCAGGACGGGCAGGTCGGCCGACACGGCCAGGGTCAGCGCCTCCAACTGCGCGTCCGGGCGTGGTGCGGTGGTCGTGTCGCGCAGCAGCGCCAGCAGCTCCCCCGACACGTCGAGGCGCGTGGCCGGTCCGGAGAGGGAGGAGGCGAAGGGGGCGGTGGCCGGGGCGGAGGCGGCGGAGGGATCCGTCGGCTGCGGCGCCGGGGAGAACGGGGTGTACGTGGGCATGAGGCATCACCTGAGGGGTCGTCGAAGGCGGTCGCGGCCCGCGGACGGACGCGCGAGGGGTAAGGAGGGGCGGACCGAAGCGGATCCGCTTCCGGAAGAGGTCAGCGAGAGGCCGCTTGCCGGGGCCGGGAACGGTGGGTGGCGGGGCGGGAAGGCGCGCGGCCGGGTGGCTCCTGCCGCCCGGGGCCGCCACCGGTCAGTCCAGCCCTGAACAGGCCGTGCCTGACCCGCTGTCCGGCGGCCTCGTGGAGCGCGTCGCGCAGATCGCCGTCGCGCAGGAGCGCCCCGGCCCCGAGCGTGCTCTCGACCCTGGCCAGCGCGCCGGTGGCATCGCCGTGCGCCAGCCGGTCACGGACGTCGGCGAGCCGGCCCGGGCGGCGGTGCGCCGCGTCGATGACCTGGAGGCAGGGGAGCGGCGTGCCGGTGAGCGCGGCGAGGAGTTCCTCCCGCCGGATCTCTGCGGGGTCGTGGTCCAGCGGGGCCAGCGCTCCGTCGACCAGGCCGATCCGGTGCCGCGAGCCTCGGCACTCCACGACGCGTGGCACCGCGTCGTCCGTGCCCGTGGACTCGTCCGCGCCGGGGCCGTCCCGGCCTGCTCCCGGCGCCAGGGCCGCCGCTACCAGGGGGTGCAGCCGGCCGGCCGCGATCCAGCCGCCGCGCAGCAGTTCCAGATCGGGCAGGACCCAGGTGGCGGCGTCGGGGAGGACCGGCAGCCCTGGGCAGGCGCCCGCCCGTGCGAGGTATGCCGACCGCACCTCCATGGTTCCGTCACTTCCCCCCGGCCTGACGGGAGATGGGCGTACGTCCAGCAGGAGCCGGCGCCGGGCGCCGAGGCGGACCGCGACCCGGCCTCCCCCGGGACGTTCCTCCGCCCTCAGCAGCAGGGCCGCCTCGGCGGCCCACCTGTCGAGTGCGAACCGCTCCGGGTCCGGAACCGACGAGGCCCACGTGGGCGGGGGCCGGCGGTGCGGTCCGCGCGAGGCGGCAACGTCCCCGGAACGCGCGCGCAGTTCACCGCTGCGGCTCGCGTCCCACAGATGGCGGTGCAGGTCGAGCCGGAATCGACGGTCGGGGGCGCGGTAACCGCGCGGCCCGGACTCCCGGCCGGATGGCACCGCTCCGTCCCACACGGCGAGGCTGATCCGCTGCCCGGAGCCCGCCCAGGCTGGTGCGGTGCGCGCCACGAGGTCCACCGGGCGTGCGTGCCCGGGCTCGGCGTACCGGGCGAGGACGAGGGTCGTACCCGGCCGCAGGAAGCCGTCGGGCGCGGTCCTCGGCAGGTGCCACCGCAGCAGATCGGGTGCCAGCCGGCGCAGGTCCGCCCGGAGGCGGGCCGCCGTGTCACCGCCGTGGACGCGGGAGACGGAACGCAGGTCGAGGTCGACGTCGAATCCGGCGGCGGCGCACGCCCCCGCCCAGTCGCCGACGGTGCGCCGGGCCGTCGCCGTACGGATCATGAGGGGCGGCACGGCGACGTCGCGCACGTGCAGCCAGAGGGAAAGGCGGGAATCTCCGAACGCGGTCCCGGTGAGCATCAGCACTCACCTTGCGCGGACGGGACCCCCAATCTGCGAACACATCGAGTAGTCATCGGCGGGAGCGTAGCCCGGACGGCCCGCGGGGGCCACACCTTTTGGGCCAGGACGCCGGGGCCTCGGCCTTCGGCACCGTCAGCGGGCCACCCGTGGCGGAGGGGTGCCCTGGTTTCCCCCGGCTCCGCACGAACGCACATGATGGCACTCCCGCCCGGGTCACCGACACCTCCGGAGGACAACGCATGGCAGAGAAAGCAGCGCCCGCCGACGACCTGCCGCTGTCCGGCATCACGGTCGTGAGCATCGAGCAGGCGGTCGCCGCACCCTTCGCCACCCGCCAACTCGCCGACCTCGGCGCGCGGGTGATCAAGGTGGAGCGCCCGGACGGCGGCGATTTCGCCCGCGCCTACGACACCACGGTGCACGGCCAGTCCAGCTACTTCGTGTGGCTGAACCGGTCCAAGGAGTCGGTGACGCTCGACCTGAAGTCCGAGGAGGGGCGGGGCATCCTGGAGGAACTCCTGTGCACGGCCGACGTGTTCGTGCAGAACCTCGCACCCGGAGCCGCCGCACGCATGGGCCTGGGAGCCGAGGCACTGGCGGAGCGCTTCCCGTCGCTCATCCCCTGTTCCGTCACGGGCTACGGATCGAGTGGCCCCTGGGCCGACCGCAAGGCCTATGACCTGCTGGTGCAGTGCCAGACCGGCCTGGTCTCCCTGACGGGCAGTGCCCGGGAGGCCGCCCGGGCCGGGGTGTCGGTCGCCGACATCGCGGCGGGCATGTACGCGTACAGCGGCATCCTCACCGCCCTGTTCACGCGTGCGACCCGCGGCACCGTGCGCGCCGTGGAGGTCTCGCTGTTCGAGGCGCTGGCGGAGTGGATGGGCCAGCCCGCCTACTACACGGCGTACAGCGGCACCCAGCCGCCCCGGGTCGGCACCCGGCACGCCACCATCGCCCCGTACGGCACCTACGCGGCGGCCGACGGCAGGGACGTCCTGCTGTCCGTGCAGAACGAGCGTGAATGGGCCGCCCTGTGCGAGCGGTTCCTCGGCGCGCCCGCCCTCACCGACGACCCCCGCTTCGCCACCGGGTCCGCCCGGGTGCGCCACCGCGACGAGGTCGACGCGCTCGTGGCCGAGCGGATCGCCCTGTCGGACAGCGCCGAGGTGATGAAGCTGCTCGACACCATCGGCATCGCCAACGCGCCGGTCAACGACGTGAAGCAGTTCCTGGAGCATCCCGTGCTGTCCGGCCGGGACCGCTGGCGGGACGTGCCCGTACCCGGCGGGGAGACGGTGAAGGCCCTCATCCCGCCCGTCGACCTGGCCGGCACCACCCCGCGCATGGAGGCCGTCCCCGCCCTCGGTGAGCACACCGAGCGGATCCTGGCGGAGCTGGGGCGGACACCCGCCCGGATCGACGAACTGCGCGCCCGCGGCGCCGTCTGAGCAGCTCGCCGGCCCCCGCACCCACGGCGGCTCGCAGCGCCGTCCGGCCATCCGGGACGCCGGCACGACCGCGGCAAGGAGGCCTCTCCGCATGAGCACCCCCGACGTCCTGTCCGAGGGTGACGCGGTCGGGGTCGTGGGCGCGCACCCGGCGGACGGGCGGTCTCCTCCGAGGGGGCCGCCCAGCTCCGGCACCCACCTGACCGAGCGTTCCGGCGTACCGGAACGCCTTCTTCGTACGGCAGTTGGGCGGTCCACGCCCTTCGTGGCGGTCTGCGGCCCCCGCAGTCGCGGAGGGGCCCGTGCGCGGCACGGTGGGGCTGGATTCGCAAGTGTCATGAACCTTGTCAGTCGGGGCCGGGCCGCTCTATTGTCACGAACAGAAAGCGCTTTCCCCTCCTGGGCGCCGTTCCGGTGGAAGCGTGCGTCGTGACGGCCTCGCGACGCACGTGCATGAGCCGCCACCGGTTCGGCACAGGGCCTGCTCAGGGGTCGGGTCACGGCTGAAGGGCCGTCCCGGCCGCATCGAGAAGTTCCTGCACAACCAGCCTCGGAGGCTGCCCCCCTGACCGGGCGGCAGCCCCGGAGGCTCGCCGTTGCGACCGCGGCACGAAGCAGCTGATCACCTCAGCATGCGCAGACGAATGGGGACACGAACATGAGACGATCAGTCGCACGGCGACTGTATGCGGCAGTGGCCACGATGGCGGTCGCGGGCGCGACCGGCGTGGTCCTGACGATGCCCGAGGCATCGGCCGCGGTAGCCGGTGGTGCCACCGGCTACGCGACTCAGAACGGCGGAACCACCGGCGGTGCCGGCGGACAGACGGTGCGGGCCACCACGGGCACCGCGATCCACACGGCGCTGTGCAACCGGGCCAGCGACAGCACCCCGATCATCATCGAGGTCGAGGGGACGATCAACCACGGCAACACCGCGAAGGTGTCGGGCGACAGCTGCAACACCGCCGCCGGGGTGATCGAGCTCAAGCAGATCAGCAACGTCACGATCGTCGGTGTCGGCAGCGGTGCCGTCTTCGACCAGCTGGGCATCCACATACGTGAGTCCAGCAACATCATCATCCAGAACGTGACGGTCAAGAACGTCAAGAAGTCCGGCTCGCCCACGTCCAACGGCGGTGACGCCATCGGCATGGAGAGTGGCGTCCGCAACGTCTGGGTCGACCACACCACGCTCGAGGCTTCGGGCGGCGAGTCGGAGGGCTTCGACGGCCTCTTCGACATGAAGGACAACACGCAGTACGTCACGCTGTCCTACAGCACCCTGCGCAACTCCGGCCGCGGTGGACTCATCGGGTCGAGCGAGACCGAGCTCTCGAACGGCTTCATCACGTACCACCACAACCTGTACGAGAACATCGACTCCCGCGCCCCCCTGCTGCGCGGCGGCATCGCCCACATGTACAACAACTACTACGTGAAGCTGAACGAGTCCGGCATCAACTCCCGGGCCGGGGCGAAGGCGAAGGTCGACAACAACTACTTCAAGGACTCCAAGGACGTCCTGGGCACCTTCTACACCGACGCGGCCGGCTACTGGCAGGTCAGCGGCAACACGTTCGACAACGTGACGTGGTCCGCGCGCGGCAGTGAGAACAACCCGGCGGGTCCGAACCCGACGTCCAACACCACGGTCAGCATCCCCTACGCCTTCACCCTCGACGCGGCGAGCTGTGTGCCCGGCATCGTGGGCCAGACGGCGGGCGCCAACAAGGGCCTGAAGGTGTCGGACGGCAGCTGCTCGCCGACCACGCCCACCCCGACGCCCACCCCGACCCCCGACCCGACGGACCCGACCCCGGACCCGACCGACCCCACGCCGGACCCGACGCAGCCCAGCGGCACCAACCTCAGCCTCGCGGCCGGGGCCGACGGCTCGAGCAAGGCCTCCGGGTCGAGCTACGGCAACGTGCGTGACGGCAACCTGAACACCTTCTGGTCGCCGGCCGGTTCGACCGGCTCCATCTCGGTCAAGTGGTCCACCGCCACCTCCGTGTCGAAGGTCAACATCCGGGAGGCGTCGGGCTCCGCCATCGGCTCCTGGAAGCTGATCAACGGTGACACCGGTGCCGTCCTGAAGTCCGGCAGCGGCTCGGGGACGATCACCATCCCCCAGACCTCACTGAAGAAGGTCACCTTCGAGATCACGGGTTCGACGGGGACGCCGAAGGTCGCCGAATTCGAGACGTACGCCTGACAGTGGCCAGGCCCGGGCACGTGCCCGGGGCCGGCTGCCCCGGAACCGCCGGGGCGGCCGCGGGGCAGGAGGCGGTGAGCCGTGACGACGGCTCGCCGCCGGACATCCCGGAGCGGGGGCCGTCGCCATGCGACGGCCCCCGCTCCTGTCCATGCGACGGCCCCCGCTCCGCGTGTCCGGGAGGCGCCCCCGCGAGCCACCGGCAACAGGGCCTCCCGGACGGCGACCAGCCCCGCGACGAGCCCTGTGATGCAATCGGGGGACCGGGCCGTGTGAGCTCCACACCGGCCGATCCGACCCCGACCCGCGACAAGGAAGCGCCATGACCAGCACAGACTCCACCCCCTCCGCGTCCGCGCCGATCTGGTCAGCGAAGATCTTCGACGGCTCCTGGCGTGCGGCGCGGGGCGGCACCCTGGACGTCATCGCCCCCGCCACCGGCACGACCGTCGCGACCGTGGGCGCGGCCACCGCCGGGGACGTCGACGCCTCCGTCGTGGCGGCCAGGACCGCACAGCGCGTCTGGGCGAAGCTCGGCCACGCCGAGCGTGCGCAGGTCTTCATCAAGGCTTCCGCCCTGCTGGCCGCGGACCCGGACCGCATCGTGCGGTGGCTCGTCCCCGAATCCGGTTCCGGCCAGGGCAAGGCGCGGTTCGAGGTCGGGCTGCTCGTCGCGGAGCTCAACGAGGCAGCCGCGTTGACCTCGGAGCCGTACGGCGAGCTGCTCCGCAGCTCCAAGCCGAGGCTCTCGGCAGTCCGCCGGGTCCCGCTGGGTGTCGTGGGCGTCATCAGCCCGTTCAACTTCCCCGCCATCCTCGCCCTGCGTTCCGTCGCCCCCGCCCTGGCCGCGGGCAACGCGGTGGTCCTCAAGCCCGATCCGCGCACCCCGGTCTCCGGCGGCCTGGCCCTCGCCGAACTGCTGGCCGACGCGGGACTGCCCGAGGGGCTGCTGCACGTCCTGCCCGGCGGCGCCGAGGTCGGTGAGGCCCTGGTCGCGCACCCGGACGTCCCCTGCATCTCCTTCACCGGCTCCACCCCGGCCGGACGGGCCATCGGCACGGCCGCCGGCCCCCTGCTCAAGAAGGTCCACCTCGAACTGGGCGGGAACAACGCCCTCCTGGTCCTCCCGGACGCCGACCTGGAGGCCGCGGCCTCGGCCGGCGCCTGGGGTTCGTTCCTGCACCAGGGCCAGATCTGCATGACCACCGGCCGCCATCTGGTCCACGTGTCGCAGGCCGCCGAGTACGCCGCCAGGCTCGTCGAGAAGGCGAACGCCCTCCCGGTCGGCGATCCCACCGACCCGGCCAACGCCCTCGGCCCGGTCATCGACGAGCGGCAGCGCGACCGGATCCACTCGATCGTCACACGCAGCGTCGAGCAGGGCGCGGTCCTCGCCGCGGGCGGCACCTACGACGGGCTGTTCTACCGGCCCACCGTCCTGACCGACGTCCCGCTGAACTCACCGGCGTTCGCCGAGGAGGTGTTCGGCCCCGTCGCCCCCGTCGTCGCGTACGAGACCGTCGACGAGGCCATCGACCTCGTCAACTCCTCGGAGTACGGGCTGTCCGTGTCGATCCTCACGGGGGACGCCTTCGCCGCGTGGGAGCTCGCCGACCGGATCGAATCGGGCGCGGTGCACATCAACGACCAGACGGTGGACGACGAGGCCGTGGCCCCCTTCGGCGGCAGCAAGGCGTCCGGCACGGGAGGCCGTTTCGGGGGCAGGGCGAGCCTGGACACCTTCTCCGAGGTGCAGTGGATCACCGCGCAGGCGCACATCGAGCGCTATCCCTTCTGACGGTCCGGCGGCCCGTGGAGCTCCAGGACGGCTCGCCCGGGACGGCCCCTCCGCCCCCTCGCAGACCCGACCGGTGCTGCCATCATTGAGCCTGGAATCCCTGGTCCGGCTGGGTGTGCGCCCGAGCCGGGCCTGCTACCTGCCGCCCGGGTGAAGGAGCGCGTGGGCTGACCCGCGCCGCTCCGGCCATCCGCCCTTCCCCCCTGGAGACCCCTTGAGCAGCGAGACCGGCCCCACCCCCGACACCCTCGACGTACAGGCGGTCCGCGCCTGTTTCCCGGCGCTGAAGGCGGGAACGGCCCGCTTCGACGCGCCCGGTGGCACCCAGATGCCCCAGCCGGTCATCGACGCGGTCACGGAGGCGCTCACCCGGCCGCTGGCCAACCGCGGGGTGCTCACGGAGGGCGGGCGCAACGCCGAGGCGATCGTGGCCGGCGCGCGCGGGGCGCTGGCCGATCTGCTCGGATCGGAGGCGGACACGGTGGTGTTCGGCCGCAGCGCCACGCAGCTCGTCTACGATCTGGCGCGCACCCTGGCCAAGGAGTGGGGTCCGGGTGACGAGGTGGTGGTGTCCCGGCTGGACCACGACTCGAACATACGGCCCTGGATCCAGGCCGCGGAGTCGGTGGGAGCGACGGTCCGGTGGGCCGACTTCGATCCCGCGACGGGTGAGCTGGGCACCGGGGACATCGAGGCCGTGCTCTCCCGCCGCACCCGGCTCGTGGCCGTCACCGCCGCCTCCAACCTGATCGGCACCCGCCCCGACATCCCGGCCCTGGCGGCGCTGGTGCACGGGGCCGGCGCGCTCTTCCACGTCGACGCGGTGCACTACGCCTCGCACGCCACGTTGGATCTGACCGCGCTCGGAGCCGACACCCTGGTCTGCTCTCCCTACAAATTCCTCGGGCCGCACCTCGGCGTCCTGACGGGGCGGCGCGAACTGCTGGAGAGCCTGAGGCCGGACAAGCTGCTGCCGTCGTCCGACGCGGTTCCCGAGCGGTTCGAGCTCGGCACGCTGCCGTATGAACTGCTGGCCGGTGCGACGGCCGCCGTGGACTTCCTCGCAGGTCTCGTCCCCGGCGCGGGCAGCCGCCGGGAGGGGCTGGGCCGCGCGTTCACGGCGCTCGCCTCGCACGAGGACCGGCTGCGTGGGCGCATCGAGGAGGGGCTGGCCGCGCTGGACGGCATCACGGTGCATTCGAGGGCGGCACGGCGTACCCCGACGACCCTGTTCACGGTGGCGGGCAGGACGCCGGGAGACGTCTCCCGGCACCTGGCCGAGCGCGGTGTGGACGCGCCGGCCGGATCGTTCTACGCGCTGGAGGCGTCCCGGCGGCTGGGGCTGGGCGACGAGGGCGGCGTACGGGTCGGTCTCGCGCCCTACACGTGTGACGACGACGTCGACCGGCTGCTGAACGCGCTCGACGTGCCGCGCGGCTGAGGCGGCGGACGGCGTCGGCCGGGCGCTCGCTCGGGCCCGGCGGATCAGGGCCGGGGGGCCGTCCCGGGCGGGGCGGCCTCCGGCGGCCAGGGCTCCCGCCTGTCCCGCCCTGCGGGCTGTCCCGCCTTCCCGGCCGTCCGGTGCTCCTGCCCGTTTTCGCCCTCCCGGCCGCGCCTGGTCAGCGCCAGTCGGGAGCGCCCGACGCGGGGGACAGGACGCTCTCGATCTTCGTCCGGATCTCCCGCATGACCGCCACGACCCGGGTCTCGTGCTCCTCGCTGAGCCGTTCCACGGGCACGGAGCAGCTGATCGCGTCGACGGCCGGCGAGTCGTACCGCAGAGCGAACCCGAAGCCCGCGATGCCCGTCACCGTCTCCTCGCGCTCGACGGAGTAGCCGCGTTCGCGCACTCCGGCGAGGTCCGCCAGCAGGGTGGCGCGGTCGGTGTGCGTGTGCTCCGTACGGGGCGTCAGGGGGCCTTCGGGGAGGGGTAGTTCGTCATCCGGGCGCTCGGCGAGCAGAGCCTTGCCGAGCGCTCCGGCGTGGGCCGGGATCCTGCGGCCGACCCTGCTGAGGGTGCGCCGGTACTCATGGGACTCGCGCGTCGCGAGATAGACGACGTTGGGCCCGTCCAGCCGGGCCAGGTGGATCGTCTCGCCGAGCGCGTCCGACGCCTCGTCGAGGTGGGGACGGGCCGCGCGGACGTGCGGGTCGCTGTCCAGGTAGCTCGTCCCCGTGTGCAGGGCGCGGATGCCGATGCCGTAGAGGGACCCGGTCGTGTCGGTGCGTACCCAGCCGCAGTCGATCAGGGTCCGCAGCAGTTGGTACATGCTGCTGCGTGGCACGCCCAGTTCCTCGGCGAGTTCGTCGAGGCGGGCCGGCCGGTCACCCCGTGCGGCGAGGAGTTCGAGCAGCGCGACGGTGCGGGACGCCGACTTCACCCCGCGGACCCCGTTGTTCTCCGGCATCTCCTCATCCTAGATCCGGGCCGCCGTACCCATTGACCCCGTCGCGTTCACCCGCCTAACCTCCGTTCTCATACATGTACGCCATCTGCATATGGGGATGAGAGTTGTGGAGCGGTTCAGCGCGGACACCGAAGGCGTCGCCCAGCGGCTGCGGGACGGCATGGCGAAAGGGGTGCTCTCCTTCCCCCTCACCAGCTTCCGGGACGACGGCGGCCTCGACCTGGAGTCGTACCGGGCGTATCTGACCGCCCAGGTGGCCACCGCCCCCGGCGCCCTGTTCCCGGCCTGCGGGACCGGCGAGTTCGGCGCGCTCGACGAGGACGAGTACCGCGCGGTCGTACGGACGGCGGTCGAGGCCGCCGGCGGCCGGCTGCCCGTGGTCGCGGGCACCGGCTACGGCTGGGCGCAGGCGCTGCGCTTCGCCCGCATCGCGGAGGAGGCCGGAGCCGACGCCCTGCTGGTCATGCCCCACTACCTCGTCGCGGCACCGCAGGACGGCCTGGTCGAGCAGCTCCGCCGGATCGCGGCCGGAACCCGGCTGCCGCTGATCGCCTACCAGCGCGGCCAGGTCACCTTCAACGCCGACGGGGTGCGCCGCATCGCGGAGATCCCCGGCGTCATCGGACTCAAGGACGGGCACAGCGACCTCGACCGGCTCCAGCGCCTCACCCTCGCCGCACCAGGCGGCTTCCTCTTCTTCAACGGCGCCGCCACCGCCGAGATCCAGGCCCGCGCGTACTCCACCGTGGGCGTCCCCGCCTACTCATCGGCCGTCCACGCCTTCGCCCCCGAGATCGCCGACGCCTTCTTCGCCGCGCTGAGGGACGGCGACGACGCGGTGACGCGAAGGCTCCTGCGCGACTTCTACGTCCCTCTGGTCGA
Source organism: Streptomyces sp. NPDC102402 (assembly GCF_044765765.1). Lineage (NCBI taxonomy): Bacteria > Bacillati > Actinomycetota > Actinomycetes > Kitasatosporales > Streptomycetaceae > Streptomyces > Streptomyces sp. NPDC102402. The sequence continues at coordinate 198,627 of NZ_JBIWKR010000001.1, read as the reverse complement.
GCTGCGCGACCGCGTCCCGGGGTACGCCGTGTCCCTGGTCAAGGCCGCCGCCCGGCTGCGCGGACTTCCCGTCGGTCCCGTGCGCGCCCCGCTCACCGACCCCTGCCCGGGCGACCTCGCCGACCTGGAGCAGGTCCTCGACGCCGGGCTGGACCTGGTCGGCGCCCCGCGCCACCGCTCCGCCTGAGCGACGCCCTCACAGCGCCGGCCCGTCGCTCCCCCCGGGGAGTCCTCGCGGGCCGGCGGTCCGACCGCCCCACCGTCCGACAGTTCAAAGGGGAACTGACATGCCGCTCCTCGTGGTCGGGATCAGCGTTGTCGTGCTGCTGCTCCTGATGACCCGTATGAAACTCAACGGCTTCGCCGCGCTCCTCCTCGTGGCGGTCGGCGTCGCGCTGGTCCAGGGGATCCCGGCGGTCGAGATCCCGGACGTCCTCTCCGCGGGCATCGGGGACCAGATCGGCGACACCATGCTCACCATCGGCCTCGGCGCCATGGTCGGCCGGGTCATGGGCGACTCCGGAGCGGCCCAGCGGATCGCGGGCAGACTGCTCGACGCCTTCGGGCCGCGCGGGGTCCAGCTGGCCATGGTGGTCACGTCCATGCTCATCGGCGTGACCATGTTCTACGAGGTCGCCTTCATCATCATCGTGCCCATCGCGTTCACGCTCGTCAGGGTCACCGGCGTGAACCTGCTGTGGGTGGGCCTGCCGATGTCGATCTCGCTGTCCACCATGCACAGCTTCCTGCCGCCGCACCCCGGCCCCACCGCCGTGGCGGCGACCTTCCACGCCTCCGTCGGACACACCCTCTTCTACGGCCTCTTCATCGCCGTACCCGTGGGTGCGCTCGTCGCGCTGGTCTGGCCGCGCCTGCCGTTCGTCAGGGCCATGAACCCCTCCATGCCCAAGGGTCTGGTCAGTGAGCGCGAGTTCACCGACGAGGAGATGCCGGGCATGGGCTGGTCGCTGTTCGTCGCCCTCTTCCCGGTGGTGCTGATCGCCGGAGCGGCCGTCACCGACATGCTCACGACCGGTGAGAGCCCCGTCCTCCACGGGGTCGCCTTCATCGGGTCGGCGCCCATCGCGCTCCTGCTGGCCCTGCTCCTGGCGGCCTGGGCGTTCGGGCCGCGGATCGGCCGCAGTCTGGCCGACGTCAGCGCGTCCTGCGCCTCGGCGGCCCAGGCGATGGCGATGATCCTCCTGGTCATCGGCGCGGGCGGTGCCTTCAAGAACGTCCTCGTCGAAGGCGGGATATCCGACTACATCAAGGACCTCACGGAGCACTGGTCCGTCTCACCGATCATCCTGGCCTGGCTCATCGCCGCCATCCTGCGCATCGCGCTGGGCTCCGCGACCGTCGCCGTGGTCACCGCCTCCGGCGTGGTGCTGCCGCTCCTGGCGGGCAGCGGCACCCACCCCGAGATGATGGTGCTCGCCGTCTCGTGCGGATCGATCGCCTTCTCCCACGTCAACGACCCGGGGTTCTGGCTGTTCAAGGAGTACTTCAACCTCTCGGTCATCCAGGCGATCAAGGTCCGTACCGGCTACACGACGGTGCTCGCGGTCCTCGGCCTCGGCGGCGTCCTGGCGGCGGAGTGGGCCCTCGACACCCTCAGTCCCTGAACACCTGATCCCACCCCTGCCCCTCTCGTACCCAAGGAATCCGACCCGCATGAACCAGCCGACCGTCACCCACTTCGCCGTCTACCCCGTCGCCGGCCGCGACTGCATGGAGCTGAACCTCTCCGGAGCGCACGGCCCCTTCTTCACCCGCAACATCGTCGTCCTCAAGGACTCCGAGGGGCGTACGGGACTGGGGGAGGTGCCCGGGGGCGAGAAGATCACCCGGACCCTCCGGGACTCCGAGTCGCTGGTCGTCGGCGCGAAGGTGGGCGACTACAAGCGAGTCCTGCGTGAGATCGGGAGCCGGTTCGCGGACCGCGACTCGGGCGGACGCGGCGCCCAGACCTTCGACCTGCGGACCACCGTGCACGCCGTCACGGCCGTCGAGTCGGCGCTGCTCGACCTGCTGGGCCAGCACCTCGACGTCCCGGTCGCGGCCCTGCTGGGCGATGGTCAGCAGCGGGACTCGGTGCGGGTGCTGGGCTACCTCTTCTACGTCGGCGACCCCGACCGCACCGGCCTCGACTACGTCCGCGAGCCCGCGTCCGACGTCGACTGGTACCGCATCCGGCACGAGGAGGCCCTCACGCCCGGGTCGATCGTCCGCCAGGCCGAGGCCGCCTACGACCTCTACGGTTTCAGGGACTTCAAGCTCAAGGGCGGCGTCCTCGCGGGCGCGGAGGAGGTAGAGGCCGTACGCGCCCTCAAGGAGCGCTTCCCCGCCGCGCGCATCACCCTGGACCCCAACGGCGCCTGGTCGCTGCGGGAGGCGGTCGAGCTGTGCGCCCCGCTGGTCGGCACCCTCGCCTACGCGGAGGACCCCTGCGGTGCGGAGGACGGCTACTCGGGGCGCGAGGTCCTCGCCGAGTTCCGACGCGCGACGGGCCTTCCGACCGCGACCAACATGATCGCGACCGACTGGCGGCAGCTGACCCACGCCCTGGCCCTGCAGTCGGTGTCCATCCCGCTGGCCGACCCCCACTTCTGGACCATGCAGGGATCGGTGCGGGTGGCGCAGCTGTGCAACGCGATGGGCCTGACCTGGGGCTGCCACTCCAACAACCACTTCGACATCTCCCTTGCCATGATCACCCACTGCGGTGCCGCGGCCCCGGGTGAGTACAACGCCCTGGACACGCACTGGATCTGGCAGGAGGGCCTGGAACGGCTCACCGTGAACCCGCCCCGGATCGCCGACGGCGAGATCGCCGTTCCGGACGCCCCCGGCCTGGGCGTCGAGCTGGACATGGACCGCCTGCACGCGGCCCACGAGCTCTACCGGCAGGAGGCGCTGGGGGCACGGGACGACGCCGACGCCATGCAGTACCTCGTCCCCGGCTGGACCTTCGACGCCAAGCGGCCCTGCCTGGTGCGGTAGCCACACCAGGATCCGGAGCGGCGGCCGGGAGCCGCCGCTCCGGCCGGCCCGGGCCGGTCTGCGAGAGTGAGCGGACGGACCAGGTCCCGGGCCTGGTGCCACGGTGTGCCGGAGCGGACACTTCCCATGTTGCCGAAGCGGATCGCGGCAGCGACTCCGAGCCCGGCTCGACGACTTCGACGGGGAGCCCGGTCCCGTGAAAGGGATGACACAGTGACCTTGCACGCCGATGTGGCCGAGTTGCTGGCGGGGGCAGGCATCCTCGACGTGGATGTCGACGACGCCGTCGCGGACGAGCACGTGCGGTCGTCCGCGTACCGACGCGTCGTCTCGGTGGCCGTCTCCTCGCGGAGCCGCGACCGGGACCGGGCGCTCGTGGCCACGATCCTGCGCGATCCCCTCGACATGGTGTCCAAGTCGGCGGTGGTCGCCCTCGTGGACGGGATCGCGATGAAGGCCGCCGGGCCTGGCGAATTCCGGCAGTGGACGGACGAACTGAGACCGGAGACGGATCGGTTCCGGACGGCGGGGTACCGCGAGTTCATCCGCCGCCGCATCCAGGACTGGCTGCTCCGTCTGGCCGTCGAGGACGGTCACGTGCCGACACCGGTCGAGTTGTCGAACGCCACGGACTGGATGCAGCGCGTCCTCGCCGAGACGTCGATGTCGCCGGCGGTGCTCGCCCTGCTCGCCGAGTCGGGCAGCACCAGGAAGATCCGGAACATCGCGAGGAACCGAGCGAGGAGCCGTGCGCTGACAACACGGTGACCGGTACCGGCAGATCCCCCGTTCCCCTCGACACCGGGCCCCGCCACTGGAGGCCGGATCGATCCTGCCCCGTACCCATCAGGACACCCTCGTGCGCCGTCACCCGCGGCAGCTCACGCCGTGGCCGGGGCCGACAGGCGGGTCCGGTTCCTACCGGAAGGCGGAGCTGTTGCGCTGGGCCCAGTCGGCGAAGGCGCGGGGTGCGCGGCCGAGGACCCGCTCGACGTCGGGGCTGATCCGCTGCTCGGCCGGACCGGGCTCGCCGAGGATGCCGAGGGTGGTCTCGACCACGGTCTCGGGCATGAACCGCAGCATCTGTGCGCGAGCCTCGTCGCGGGTCTGCTCGACGAACCGGACCGGCTCGCCCAGCGCGTCGCCGATGGCCTCCGCTCCTTGCCGGGGCGTGCTGAGGGCGGGACCGGTCAGTTCGTAGAACCGTCCGGCGTGGCCGTCCTCGCGCAGGGCTGCTGCGGCGACCTCCGCGATGTCGGAGGGGTCGACGGTGGGGAGGCCGACGTCGCCGAACGGCGCGGCGACCGTCCGCCGGGCACGGACGGACTCGGCCCAGGCGTATGCGTTGGAGTGGAAGCCGCCAGGCCGCAGGATGGTCCATTCCGTGCCCGACTGCCGTACGGCTTCCTCCCTGGACCGTCCCACGCCGCCATGGGAGAGCGACTGCGGCCGGGTGACGGTCCCCTGGGAGGACAGCAGCACGACGCGTCCCACTCCGCCGGCCTTCGCGACGTCGAGGATGTCCTGCGGGCTGAACGACTGCACACTGCCACCGCCGTCGTGCAGGAACAGCGCGTCGGCGCCGTCGAGCAGAGGCCGAAGGCTCTCAGGGGCGGTCAGGTCGGCCTGTTGGTGGCGGACACCCTCCGGCAGGACCACCTCCGACCTTCCCCGGGACACCGCCGTCACCTGCTCACCGGCTGCCGCGAGTGCCCGCACCAGCGGTCGGCCGACGTTGCCGGTCGCTCCCAGTACCACGATCATGATCAACTCCCGTGTCAGTTCGCCGTGTTGTTCACGCCCGAGCGGGCGAGAACGCCGCGGGCCGGGGTGGCCTCGCTGCGACACGACGAAAGCTAGCACCGTCGATATAGTAGGTACCTATAGGAAAGTGACTATCCGCGAGGAGCCCGCCCGCGCCGGACTCCGCGTCCGGGCCGGCCTCGAGCCACGGTCCACCGGCGGGCCCGTCGAGCGGCTCTCCGGGCCCCTGGCCCCTTGTCAGGACCGCTGGGCCGCCGTCGCCATGAGCCCGGCCGTCCACGCGCGTACGGCCTCGGTGAGCTCGGGTGTGACGAAGGCCAGAAGCGTGTCGTCCACGGTGCCCGTGGGGCCGATGACCAGTCCGGTACGTCCTTCCAGGGCGGGATCGGTGGCGGCGGCCAAGGGGCCCGTCGCGGCGGACGCGACGGGAGCCGAGACGCCCTTCTGGATCTGCTCCCAGTGGGGTCGCAGGGCCGGCGGCAGTATCTCGATGGTCATCTGCGCCGCGTTGTCGGTCGCGGCGGCGCCCGGGTCGGCGGCGAGGACCGTGACGCCCCGGGGCCCCAGACGCCCGGCGAGCTCCATGGAATAGGCGAGATGGGCCAGCTTGGCCCGTCCGGTGACGGCCAGGCCGTAGTGCGGGCCCGGCGGTTCGGCGTCGTCGAAGACGGTCTGTGCCGCGGCGATCGCGCTCGACGTGACGTTGACGACGCGGCTCGGGGCCGCCGCGGCGAGGGCGTCGAGCAGCACCTCGGTCAGGACACGGGGAGAGAGGTGGTTCAGGACGATGCTCGCCTCGATGCCCTCCGGGCTCTCCCTGCGATCGGTCCACATGCCGCCGACGTTGTTCACCAGCAGATCCAGGGGGCCTTCGCCGGCGAGGCGCTCCCCGATCCGCCGGGTCTCCGCGAGGGAGGACAGATCCGCGCGGACGAAGCGACCCGCCCGGCGCCCGGCGGCCTCGTCGATGCGGGCCACCGCCGCCCCTCCCCGTCCCTCGTCGCGCGCCACGACGGTGACGTCCCACCCCTGACGTGCCAGGCCGAGAGCCGTCTCCATGCCTATGCCGCCGGTGGCGGCCGTCACCACTGCCCTCTTCGGGGTGCGCTCGTTCATCCTGTGCTCCCATTCGACGCTGTGTCCGGAAGGCGGGGCGCCCTCCGTCCGTGCCTCCAGCAGACAGCCCCGGCGCCGATCATGGAAGTTCCGATCCGGCATGGTGCGATGCCCCGACGGCATGGCCTCAGGTGGGGGAGGATGTCCGTATGGGTGACGTCGAGATCCGCCAGGTCCACTACTTCGTCGCTGTGGCCGAGGAGGGCAATTTCACTCGCGCCGCCCGACGGCTGGCGATGACGCAGCCCGCACTCTCCCGGGCGATCCTGGCCCTGGAGAAGACCATGGGCACCACCCTGCTGCTGCGCACCCCACAAGGCGTCACGCTCACGGCTGCCGGCAGCGCGATGCTCGACGAGGGCAGGTCGCTGCTGGCGCAGGCGGGGAACGTGACCGCACGCGTGCGCCGGGTCGCCGAGCAGCGGGCTTCGGTGACGGTGAGCGGTCCCGGCTGCGACATGGCTCTGCTGGACGGGATGGTCCGGTCGTACAACGACACCGACCCGGCCCATCCCGCCCGGACGGCCGTCGGCACGATCGACGACCAGCTCGAACGGCTGAGGTCGGGGCGGGCGGACATCGCGCTGTGGCGCGCACCGCTGCGCGACCCCGGGCTCAGCGGGGTGGTACTGCGCCGTGAAAGCGTCTGCGTGCTGATGGGTGCCGGGCACCCGCTGGCGGGCAGGGACAGCCTGCGCGTCGCCGATCTCGCGGGGGAGCCCCTGCTCGGCTGGGCGGGTACGGGCGCCCCGTTCGACGACCCGGGCTTCTGGCCGGACGGGCTGCCGGGCACGCCGGGCCCCCGGGTGAGCGACGGTCTGCAGATGCTGGCGGTCGTCAGGCTGGGGCAGGCCGTCGCGCTCGCGGCCGCGCCGTCGGAGGGCGCCGGTGCGCCCGAGGGGACCGTCGGCATCCGTCTGGAGGACGGGCCGTCCGTGCCCCTGCGGTTGGTCTGGCCGAAGGAGCGGACGACACCGGGCATCCTTCGCTTCGTCCGGCACACCGTCACGTCGTTCCGGGCGAGGGGGCGGAGCGTGACGACCCCGGTGGAGTGCGGGACGCCCTCGGACGACGGCGCCGGGGAGATCCGGCCCGCCGCGCCGGTCCCCGTGACCTCCTGAGCCTTCGCGGAGCGGGATCCGGACGGGCGCCGGCCGCCGGAAGCCGGAGGGTTACTTGGCATGCCCCTGGGAACCGCTGAGTTCCTCACTCCTGGTCGAGCAGGCCGACGCCGCTCACGCAGCCGTAGCGGCACCTTCCGGCGGCCGCGAGGAGCTGGGGTGACCGGTTTGAGGAAGCGTGTCGCCGCCTACGTGGTCCGGCGCCGCGCCGTCGTCGAGCTTCTGGTGTTCGACCACGTCGGCATGCCGGAGGCGGGAACCCAGGTGCCCGCCGGGGGAGTCGAGCCGGGAGAGGAGCCGGCCGCAGCGGCCCTGCGGGAGGTCGTGGAGGAGACCGGCCTCTCGATCGCCACCGTGATCAGCGAGATCGCCGTGGACGACCGGCCCCACCCCAGGACACGGCAGTCGCGCCGGACCACCTTCTTCCTGCTCCTGGCGCCGGCGGACACCCCGGACGCGTGGCACCACCGGGTGCGGGGCAGCGGCGACGACGCCGGTCTCCTCTTCGCCTGCCGCTTCCTCCCTCTTCCCCTGCGGCAGCCGCTCGCCGATGGTCAGGACGCATGGCTGGGGCGGTGCGAGCCCCTCTTTCCGGAGTGACCGGGGTGAGGAACAACCGGTAGGCCGGGACTCCGAAGATCTTGCGCCGCCGGCCATATACCCCCTACCGGTATGCGTGGACGACTTGCGATGGATACGGGTGGGGGGTATACATGCAAGGAGTGGCTGATACCCACTAGGGGTATATTGGTTCCCGTTCGGACAGGAGCAGGAGATGACTCCCACGACTTCCGGCGCCGCCCGGGTCGAGCTCGCCATCGGCGGCATGACCTGCGCCTCGTGCGCGGCGCGCATAGAGAAGAAGCTCAACCGCATGGAGGGGGTCGAGGCCTCCGTCAACTACGCCACGGAGAGGGCCGGGGTCACCTACGCCGAGGACGTCTCGGTCGACGACCTGATCGCCACGGTCGAGGCCACCGGCTACACCGCCCGGCGGCCGCCCCCGCGTCGCCCCCGAGGCGACGACTCCAGGACCGCGCCCGACGGCCGGAGCGAGGAAGGACCCGCCGACGAGCTCCTGTCCCTGCGCCGGAGGCTCGTCACCGCGGCCCTGCTCGCGGTGCCGGTCATCGCGATGGCGATGGTCCCGGCCCTCCAGTTCGAGTACTGGCAGTGGCTCTCCCTCACGCTCGCCGCGCCGGTCGTCACCTACGCGGCCTGGCCCTTCCACCGCGCCGCCTGGACCAACGCCAGGCACGGTGCGGCGACGATGGACACCCTGATCTCGGTCGGTACGTCGGCCGCGTTCCTGTGGTCCTTGTGGGCGCTGTTCTTCGGAACGGCCGGGATGCCCGGCATGACGCATCCGTTCGAGTTCACGATCGGCCGCAGCGACGGCGCGGGGAACATCTATCTGGAGGCCGCGGCCGGTGTCACGGCCTTCGTCCTGGCCGGCCGGTACTTCGAGGCCCGCTCGAAGCGCAAGGCGGGAGCCGCGCTCAGGGCGCTCATGGAGATGGGTGCCAAGGAGGCCACGGTGCTGCGGGACGGCCGTGAGATCACTCTGCCCGCGGCCGCCCTGCGGGCCGGAGACCGATTCCTGGTCCGCCCCGGCGAGAAGATCGCCACGGACGGGAGGGTGGTCGAGGGGTCCTCGGCCGTGGACGTCTCGATGCTCACCGGTGAGTCGGTGCCCGTCGAGGTCTCCGCGGGTGACTCCGTCACCGGGGCCACACTGAACGCCGGCGGACGCCTGGTCGTCGAGGCCACCAGGGTCGGATCCGACACCCAGCTGGCCCGGACGGCCGCGCTCGTCGAGGAGGCCCAGAACGGGAAGGCCGCCGCTCAGCGCCTGGCCGACCGGATCTCGGCGGTGTTCGTGCCGGTCGTCATAGCCCTGGCACTCGCCACCCTCGGCTTCTGGCTCGGCTCGGGCGCCGGACTCACCGCGGCCTTCACCGCCGCCGTAGCGGTACTGATCATCGCCTGCCCCTGCGCGCTCGGGCTGGCGACGCCCACCGCACTCCTGGTCGGCACCGGACGCGGGGCGCAACTGGGCATTCTGATCAAGGGGCCGGAGGTCCTCGAGAACACCCGGAAGGCCGACACGATCCTCCTCGACAAGACGGGTACCGTCACCACGGGCCGTATGGCGCTGCTGAGGGTCCACACCACCGGGTCCACGGACGAGGCCGAAGTCCTGCGTCTGGCCGGTGCGCTGGAGCACTCCTCCGAGCACCCGATCGCCCGCGCGGTCGCCGAGGGCGCGGGCGCGAGGGTGGGTGCTCTGCCCTCTCCCGAGAGCTTCGCGGGCATCGCCGGCCTCGGTGTCCAGGGTGTCGTGGACGGTCACGCCGTCCTGGTGGGCCGCGAGAAACTGCTGGCCGAACGGGGCGTCGTGCTTCCCGAGGAGCTCGGCAGCGCCAAGTACCTGGCCGAGAAGGGCGGGAGCACCGTGATCGCCGTGGCCTGGGACGGTGAGGCGCGCGCGGTCATCGAGGTCGCGGACGCCGTCAAGGAGACCAGCGCCGAGGCGGTCCGGAGGCTGCGCGCCCTGGGACTGAAGCCCGTCCTGCTGACCGGGGACAACAGGGCCGTCGCCGAAGCCGTCGCTGCCGAAGTCGGTATCGCCGAGGTCATCGCCGAGGTCATGCCGCAGGACAAGGCCGAGGTCGTCAGGAAGCTACAGGCGGAGGGGCGCACCGTCGCCATGGTCGGCGACGGCGTCAACGACGCGGCCGCGCTCGCCCAGGCGGACCTGGGTCTGTCCATGGGGACCGGCTCGGATGCCGCCATCGAGGCCGGTGACCTGACCCTCGTGCGCGGGGACCTGAGGGTGGCGGCCGACGCGATCCGGCTCGCCCGCAGGACGCTCGGCACGATCCGCTCGAATCTGTTCTGGGCCTTCGCCTACAACGTGGCGGCCCTCCCGCTCGCCGCGGCCGGTCTGCTCAGTCCCATGATCGCGGGAGCGGCCATGGCTCTCTCGTCGGTCTTCGTCGTCGGCAACAGCCTCCGCCTGCGCGGCTTCCGGGCGGCCGGCTGAGGCGGCTCGCCTCCCGGGCCGTGGCAACACGCCCGGGGTTTGCGCCCGGCGGGCCGGAGCGGCAGGGTCTGAAGGTGTGGCCACTCTACTGATCGTGCATCACACGCCCTCGCCCAACTGCCAGGCGCTCTTCGAGGCGGTGGTCTCCGGCGCGACCACGGACGACATCGAGGGCGTACGCGTCGTGCGGCGGGCCGCGCTCGCCGCCACCGCGTCCGACGTGCTCGCCGCCGACGGCATCCTGCTCGGCACCCCGGCGAACCTCGGGTACATGTCCGGCGCCCTGAAGCACTTCTTCGACCAGGTCTACTACCCGTGCCTGGACACGACCAAGGGCCGCCCGTTCGGCTACTACGTCCACGGCGGCAACGACGTCACCGGGGCCGTGCGGGGCATCGAGGCGATCACCACGGGCCTCGGATGGCGCCGTACGGCCGACGCCGTGACCGTCACCGGCGAGCCGGGCAGGGCCGACACCGAGGCGTGCTGGGAGCTGGGGGCGACGGTCGCCGCCGGGCTGATGGACTGAGGGCCCCCGCCGGGCTGACGGACCGGGTTCCGCCGCCTTCGCGTCGGCGGCCGGGGCGCGCCGGGCTGCTTTGCGCCGATCCCGCACGCCTGCCGAGGACTTCACGCCCCGGTCCAGGCACAGGCGGGATCATCCCGCACGGCGGCGGGCACCCCCGGGAGCACCGTCACCCGCGGGCCGATCGTGGCAGGTGGGACGGGTGCCGCGGACATGAGGAGACCTTCCCGCGGTGGGTGTGTGACCATCTCGGCCATCTTTAAGTCAGTTGCTTGACCGACCTCGCCGGACCGGATTGCCTGGACGCCCGAACGCCCCCACCGAGGAGACGGCGCATGGAACGGACGGCGCGGGCCGAGCAGGTCGGCGAGACACGGGAACGGATCCTGCACGCCGCGGAGCGCCTCTTCGCCGAGCGCGGCGTCTACGCCGTGTCCAACCGCAGGGTCAGCGAGGCCGCGAAGCAGGGCAACAACGCAGCCGTCGGCTACCACTTCGGGACCAAGGCCGACCTCGTGCGTGCGATCACGCGGAAACACAGCCGCCCCATCGAGGAGGCCCGTGCGCGTCTGCTGGCCGGTATCGAGGACCCGGCGGACATAGGGGAATGGGTCGCCTGCCTGGTGCGTCCCACCACCGAGCACCTGGCCGCCCTGGGCAGCCCCACCTGGTTCGCGCGGTTCTGCGCCCAGGTCATGACCGACCCGGCGCTGCAGGACATCATGGCCGAGGAATCGCTCGCCTGCCCACCGACGCTGCGCACCCTCGAAGGGCTCAACCGGTGCCTGCCCGACCTGCCGGCCGACGTCCACGTCGAGCGAGCGGCCATGTCGCGCAACCTGATCCTCCACACCTGCGCGGAACGTGAACGCGCGCTCGCAGCGCACACCGCCACGCCCCGAACGAACTGGCACGACACCGCCACCGGTCTCATCGACGCCGTCGTCGGACTATGGACGGCTCCGGTCACGCCCTGCCGCTGACGGCCCCCCGACTCCGCCCCCTGACTCCCCCCACCAGCGCATCGGCGGTCCCCGCGGGCTGCCCGTGCCGAGAGCAGAGGTCCCATGACCCCCTCACGCGTGCTCGTGGTCGGCGCGTCCGCCGCCGGGCCGGCCACCGCGGAGGCGCTGCGCCGCAAGGGCTACCGCGGAAGGCTCACGCTCCTCGGCGGTGAGCTCCACCCGCCCTACGACCGCCCTCCCCTGTCCAAACAGGTGCTGGCCGGCACCAGGTCCCCCGACACGACCCGGCTGCGCACCCCCGATGTGCTGGCGGCCCTGGACGCCGCACTCCTGCTCGGCGATCCGGCTGCCGGCCTCGACCCACGCACCCGTACGGTGCGCACCGCGTCGGGCCGCGAACTGGGCGCCGACGCGGTCGTCGTGGCCACCGGACTCCGACCGAGAACCCTGCCCGGCGGGCAGGGAACCGAGGGCGTTCATGTGCTGAGGACGCTCGACGACCCCCTCGCGCTGCGGTCGGACCTCCTCGTGTCACGGCGGCTCGTCGTGGTCGGGGAGGGTGTGCTCGGCTCCGAGACCGCCTCCACCGCTCGCGCCATGGGGCTGGACGTCACCCTGGCCGGCCCCCTCCCGGCGCCCATGCTGGCGCAGTTCGGGCCGGCGGTGTCGGGCCGGCTCGCCGCCCTGCACACCGGACACGGCGTGCGCCTGCGGCTGGGCGAGGCGGTCGGAGGCCTGACGACCGCCCGGGGCCGGGTGACCGGGGTGCGCATGGACACCGGGGAGGTGCTCCCGGCCGATGTGGTCATGGTCGCCATCGGTGCCGATCCCGCCACCGGATGGCTGGCGGGCAGCGGGCTGCGCATCGACGACGGCCTCGTGTGCGACTCCCGTTGCCGGGCGGCGGAAGGGATCTACGCCGTCGGGGACGTGGCGGCCTGGCACCACGAGGTCTTCGGCACCCCGATGCGCCTGGAGAACCGTACGAACGCCACCGAGCAGGCCCTCGCCGTCGCTGACGACATCCTCGGCGCCGACCGGGCGTACGTCCCGGTGCCCTATTTCTGGACCGACCAGTTCGACGCCCGGATCCAGGCCCATGGACGTCTCGGGCCCGATGCCGAGGTCACCGTCGTGGACGGCGAACCGGCGAGCGGCCGCTTCGTCGCCCGCTACGCACGCGACGGCCGGGTCACCGGAGTCCTCGGCTGGAACATGCCCGGACAGGCCCGGCTCCGCCGTCCCGAGATCGGCGGCCCCGCCCTGTCCCCCCGAACCGTCCGCGCCGTGACGCGGTCGACGCGACGTCAGCCACCGCACGACGAAGTGAGGAAGCGATGACCAGCTCGGTACGTCCGGAAGAGGCGCACGCGCCCTCGGCCGAGGAGTTCCCGATGCCCCGGGCGGCGGGGTGCCCGTTCGACCCACCGCCCGCCCTGAAGGCCGAGCAGGAGCAGGGGCCGCTACGGAAGGTCCGCCTGTGGGACGGGACCACGCCCTGGCTGGTGACCCGTTACGCCGATCAGCGAACCCTCCTCGCCGACCCCAGGATCAGCGCCGACGTGACCCGCCCCGGCTATCCCAGTCCGGCGCCGGTGAGGGGGTCGAGCTTCAGCTTCATCCTGATGGACGACCCCGAACACGCCCGGCAGCGAAGGATGGTGACGGCCCCCTTCACCATCAGGCGGGTGGAGGCCCTGCGCCCCGTCGTCCAGGAGATCGTGGACGGACTGATCGACGAGATGCTGTCCGGCCCCGCGCGGACCGACCTCGTCCAGGCGTTCGCCCTCCCGGTCCCCTCGCTCGTGATCTGCGCACTGCTCGGAGTGCCGTACGCCGACCACGACTTCTTCCAGAGGAACAGCAAGACCCTGATCAGCCGCAGCGCCGCGCCCGAGGAGCGGGGTGCCGCGCACGGCAACCTGATCGGGTATCTGGACGAGCTGATGGGCGACAAGATCGCCCGTCCCGCGGACGACCTCCTGTCCGGCCTCGGTACGCGCGTCGAGGCGGGGGAACTGTCCCGCCGGGAAGCCGCCGAGATGGGCGTACTCCTGCTGCTCGCCGGGCACGAGACCACCGCCAACATGATCGCTCTGGGCACCCTCGCCCTCCTGGAGCACCCTGATCAGCTCGCTCTGCTCCGCGACACCGAGGACCCCAAGGCGGTCTCCGGCGCCGTCGAGGAACTGCTGCGCTACCTCAACATCACCCATGGGGGCCGCCGGCGTGTGGCCCTGGAGGACATCGAGATCGCCGGCGGGGTCATTCGCGCGGGGGAGGGGATCATCGTGCCCAACGACATCGGCAACCGTGACCCCGAGGTCTTCGCCGACCCCGACCGGCTCGACCTCCGGCGCGACGCCCGACGCCACGTCGCCTTCGGTTTCGGCGTGCACCAGTGCCTCGGCCAGCCGCTGGCCCGCATGGAGCTGCAGGTCGTCTACAGCACCCTCTACCGGCGCATCCCCACCCTGCGCCTGGACACGGGCCTGGAGCAGCTGTCGTTCAAGCACGACGGATCCGTCTACGGCGTCCACGAACTGCCCGTGGCCTGGTGACCCCCTCACCCCGACCCTGCCCCACCGCGACACCGACGACGAAGGAGTGCTCATGAAGGTGACCCTCGACCAGGACAGGTGCGTGGCGTCCGGACAGTGCGTGGTCGCCGCCGCCGACGTGTTCGACCAGGACGACGACGGCATCGCGGTACTGCTCGACCCGGCGCCGTCGTCGGCGCGCGCCGACGACGTCCAGCAGGCCGCGGCGGTCTGCCCGGCCCTCGCCATCACGGTCCAGGACTGACACGACCGAGGCCGGGGAGGGCCGTGGCGCACAGCCCTGCCCCGGCGGGGCCGCCGGGGGAGGGGCGGCCTCCCGCTCTGTCTCCCCGGCGGGCCGCTACGGGGACGGGGCGGATATCGCTCGTGGAGCCCCGCCCCCGGGGGCGCGGTGTGCGCGCCGTGGCCCCGAGCGGTGTGCCCGTTCCGTGACTCCGACCGGTAGCGCCCTCCGGCGCCGGGGAGCAACGCAGCCCGCGGGTTGGTCATCCCGAGTCCGCCCGCCGGATCACCCATCTGGAGGCGGCGCCGGACACGGCGCTGGACCTGCTGCGCGCCACGGCCGCCACGACGCACCGTCCGGGGCCTGACGGGCGAAGGGCGCTCAGGGATCCGCCGCACCTGCCCCCCTCGGCGGCGGTCGGCCCGGTGGCCGGGCGGGCGCCTCGGTGTCCCGCCGCGGCCGCCCGTTCCTGCCCTGCTCCCCACCCTGCCCCGTCCGCCCCGCCCCGTGCCGCTCAGTGCGGCCTCCAGCTGAGCTTGCCGCCCCCCACCCAGCGGACGGAGGCCGGGTCATCGAGGTCGTGGACCGGAACGCCGGCCGCTGCGGCGGCCAGCAGGACGTCGGTCACGGCGGTGGCGCGCCCGATCACCTCTCCGTCGATCTCCACGACGCGGAAGGGCGGGTCCCCCGGCTGGACCGGCAGGACGGTGATGCGGGGAGCGGCGGCGTAGGGATTTTCCGTCATAGGCGGATCGGTTCCACACCAACACTCCAGATATGCCGGAGTGGTCCACTGTGGCTCATATGCCCGATTTGGAATGTTTTTAGAAATTAATCCCGTAATCCATAAAAGGCCATTTCGTGCGACCTGGCCCCCTTCGCGCGGGCGCAAATCGCCCGAATCGGACTCCGTGACCAGGGTCACCTCCTGCGTCCCGGACGCGGGTTCGCGGCGGCCGGTTCCCTTCTGCGCCAAGAGAAATGGATGGCGCCGTGTGGGGTGGATTACATGAATTCCCGTGAATTGATCTTGCGGATGAATTGTGATCACCGCGCCAGGCTTGTTCCTTTCCCTATTTCTCGCCTACGGTCACCATCACTCCGGGCGGAACGCCGAATCCTGCCGCCGCCTGGTTACCCGACCACTTCTCGTACGGCAGGAGCGGGGGACCCAAGTAAGCGCCGATCCGGTAACCCGGAGCGGCTCGGGGTGAAGTCGCATCCCTATGCGGCCGGGCATCTCCAGCTCGAACCCGACAGCTCACTTCGCAGGCGACGGAGAGGAATTCAGCATGCCCGAAAACGGTAAGCACCGTCGTTCCAGGACCAGTTCGCTGACCCGCGGCATCATCGCCGTGAGCACGGGCGGAGCCGCACTGGCCCTTCCCCTGATCGGTGCCACCGGTGCCTTCGCCGCCCCGGCCCAGCCGGTGGCCGTGGAAAAGGCCGCAACCTCTACTGCTGTGTCCGGCAAGGGAATTGCCGCGCAGAAGTCGAAGTCCGCCACCTATTCCGTGGCCGTGGGCGACACCCTCGCCAAGATCGCTCGCGAGCATTCCGTGAGCGGTGGCTGGAAGGCCCTGTACGACGGCAACAAGAAGGTCGTCGGCGGAAACCCGGACCTGATTCACCCCGGTCTGAAGATCACCCTTCACGTCAAGAGTGAGAAGAAGTCCGCGGACAAGGCCGAGAAGGCTGAATCCAAGGCGTCCGACCGTGCCGAGAAGAGCTCCGACCGCGCCGACCGTTCGGAGCGCACGAGCACCTCGATCGCCGCTGAGGGTGCGCCCGCAGCGGAGGCCGCTCCCGCGGCCGAGTCGACCTCGTACACGAACGACCTCGACGGCTGGATCAAGGAGTCGCTGGCCGTCATGGCCGAGCACGGCATCCCCGGCACCTACGAGGGCATCCACCGCAACATCATCCGCGAGTCCGCGGGTGACCCCCAGGCCATCAACAACTGGGACATCAACGCGATCAACGGTGTTCCGTCGAAGGGTCTCCTGCAGGTCATCGACCCGACCTTCCAGGCCTACCACGTGCCCGGCACGTCGATGGACAGCTACGACCCGGTCGCCAACATCACGGCCGCGTGCAACTACGCCGCGGACCGGTACGGCTCGATCGACAACGTCTTCGGGGCCTACTGAGCCCTCACGGACGCGGGACCTCTGACAGACGGCATGTGACAGAGGGACAGAGCAGTACTGACGGGTGGTGCGGGTTCGGCGGAACCCACACCACCCGTCAGTCGTGTCCGGAGCCACCGCAGGGCGGCGCCGCCCGCGCGACAGGCCGGTCAAGACCGGGGTGACTGGTCTCGTACAGGTTCGTCGTCCATACTGCCCGCCGTGGAGCAGCGCATAGATTCGAACACTCAGCCCGAGTTCGCCGCAGGGACAGACCCGGCGTACATCCCCGGCCTGACGGCCCCTGCCCCCGCGCGGACGGAGGCGGAAGCGGAAGCGGAGAAGGCGGAGCCCGAGGGGCCCGAGGAGGGCCGGGGCGCCGACGTCGGCGCCCCGCTCGTCAAGGACGCGGCAGAGGAGGCGGTGGACGATTCCACGGCTGCCGACGCCGGGACCCCGGACGCCGAGGAGGTCCAGGACGCCGGAGCGGTGCGCGAGGACGCCGGCGACGAGGACGGACCCGTCTTCGAAGTCAGTGACCGCCGTGGATCCATCAGGGTGGACGCCGAGGGTGTCCGCTTCCGGCTCGACGACCAGGAGGCGGAGTTCGACTGGTCCGAGATCGGCGCGGTCGAGGTCAAGACCGGCCGCTTCGGGCGCCGGTTCACCGTGACCGTCCACCTGTCGAGCCGCCGGTGGTTCAACGCCGAGGTCGAGGCCGGGGCCAGGAGTGAGCTGAAGGGGTGGACGGCGGAGCTCGACGAGGCGTTGGACGCCTACTTCGAAGAGGCCTGACCTCCGCGTCCACGGCCGAGCACCGGGCCGCCCGCCGGCCCGGTGCTCGGCATGCCATGAGGTGGGCTCAGGCTCCGGCGCCGAGCACCACGGACCGCGTCAGGTGGCGCGGCAGGTCCGGATCGAGACCGCGGGCGGCCGCGCGGGCGATCGCCAGCCGCTGGACCCGGACCAGGTCGGCCAGCGGGTCCAGTCCGCTCTCCACCCAGCGGGCCCCGGTCGCAAGCACCTGCTCCCGGAGCCCCTCCGGAGCGGTGCCGAACATCCAGGTCGCGGTACCGGCCGTGGCGATGCTGATGGGGCCGTGGCGGTACTCCATCGCCGGGTACGACTCCGTCCAGGAGAGCGACGCCTCCTTCATCTTCAGCGCCGCCTCATTGGCGAGCCCGACCGTCCAGCCGCGCCCCAGGAAGCTGAACTGGGTGCACTCCAGCAGCCCGTCGGGCAGCGGTTCCGCGAGGGCCGCCTCCGCGTCCCGTACGACGTCCTCCGTGTGCAGCCCGAGATGGGCGCGGAACAGGGTCAGCGCGGTGGTCGCGAACCGCGTCTGGACCACGGACCGTTCGTCGGCGAAATCGAGGACCACCACCTCGTCCGCGGCGCCCATCACGGGGGTCAGCGGGTCGGCGGTCACGGCGACGCTGCGGGTCGTGCCGCGCAGCCGCTCCAGCAGGCCGAGGACCTCGGTCGTGGTTCCCGAACGTGTCAGGGCCACCACGCGGTCGTACGCGCGCCCGACGGGGAACTCCGAGGCGGCGTAAGCGTCCGACTCGCCCTGCCCGGAGGCCTCGCGGAGCGAGGCGTACGCCTGCGCCATGTAGTACGACGTTCCGCAGCCGACGACGGCGATGCGCTCACCGGTGGCGGGCAGGACCGCCTTCCGGTCGGCAGCGATCTCCGCGGCGCGGCGCCAGCACTCGGGCTGGCCGGCTGTCTCGGTCTCGACATGGGACATGTCCGCACTCCGCTTCCGCTGCTGCTCGCGCCTGATGAGGTGGGCCAAGTGAAATCGTCACCCACTTGTTCAATTTTGCATGTTACAGGGGTCTATCGAGCAGGAACAAGCAAATGGCGTGCGACTTCGCGATTCATGCAGCGTCGGTTTTCGGCCATGCTCGGTGGGTAGTCGGCTCAATCCGGTTCTGTCGCCCGGGTGTGGGTATCCGTCGCGCGTGTCGATCCGAGTGGTCGTTATCCCGCACATCGGGTGGAAAATCCCCTGTGAAGCCGATCTGGGGCGACCCCGGACGGTCACCGGCCGACGGCCGACGGTCAGTGGGAGCGGTGATTTCACGTCATCGGATCGACGCGTTGGCCGACTTCGAACGCGCGGCCGGATCGAGGTCGGCATAATCGCCCCATGTCGATCACGGGTGGGGACGTCGTTGACCTCGGCCGGGGCCTGTACGCCTGGCTGCCGCCGAAGCGTGGCTGGGGCCTGGCCAACTGCGGCCTTCTCGTGTCGCCGCGCGGCGCGCTGTGGATCGACACCCCGTACGACCCCCTGCTGGCCGGACAGTTCCTCGTGGAGAGCCAGAAGCGGCTGCCCGACGGCGCCGGAATCGACCGGATCATCGTCACGCACGCCAACGGTGACCACTTCTGGGGCGCCGGGGTGCTCCCGGACGCGGAGATCATCGTGACCCGGGAGGCCCGGGAGCACATCCACTACGACCCCACCCCGCAGCAGCAGCACGCCCTGGTGGCCGGAAGTGATCCGTCCACTCCCCTCGGGGCCTACCTCTCCCGCCACTTCGGTGTCTTCGACTGGTCGGCGACCGATGCCGTACGGCCGACGACGTACTTCACCGGAGAGCTCGAACTGACCCTCGGAAAGCACACGGTCCAGGTGTCGTCCCTTCCTCCGGCGCACACGGCGGGGGACCTGATCGTGCATCTGCCCGCGCACCGCACGGTGTTCAGCGGTGACGTCATCTTCTCCTCCACCCCGCGGCAGCCCGGGGACCACCCGGTGCACTGGGCCGGCCCCCTGAGCAATGTGATCGACGCCTGCGAACGGGTCCTGGCCACCGGGGCCGAGGTGATCGTGCCCGGCCACGGACCCGTCCTGGGCCCGGCCGGAGTCCGGGAGCACATGGGTTACCTCGCGTACGTACGCGAACGCGCCCACGCCCTCCACGAGGCGGGGGTGCCCGCGACCGAGGCCGCCCGCCGGGTGATCGCCGAAGGCCGCTACCCGGACCTCGGCCTCCCGGAGAGGCTCGTGGTGACCATCGGAAGTGAATACCGGCACCTGGACGGATCCGAACTCCCCGGGGTCCTCGAGGTGATGGCCGACGTCGCCGCCGTCGCCCACGAGACCGGCACGGCGTGTACCGGCGAGCCGGCATGACGGCCGGCCGGCACGACGGCGGCGCGGGCCGTACGCCGTCCCCGACAACAGAGACGCGGTGACGCCGTGGTGGCATGGATCGTGGCACTGATCGCCGTCGTGGCGGCGATATGGTCATCGGCGCGCAGCTACCAGGCAGGGCGCGAGGCCTACGGCGCCTCGGCGCGTGCCGAGCTGACGGAACGGCAGGCCAGGGCGGCAGAGGCCCGCACCCTCGCCCTCACCGAGGAGATCCGCCAGCTCGCCCGGAAGCGGATACCCGCCGCGGCCACCGCACTCTCCCACCGGGCGGCTCCCGTCCCCGGGCTGCGCGAGGCCGCGGACATCGAGGGTGACGCGGCACGGCTGCTCAGCGAGGCCGTCCAGGCCGCGCGCACGGCGGTCCTGGAGGAACGCCGGCGGGTCGACGCGGCGGCGCGCTCGGCCATGCGCGGCACCTCCGCCAAGATCCAGTCGCTGCTCAACCAGTCGCAGCACCTGCTGCAGGAGCTCCAGCACGAGTACGACGACCCGCGGATCCTGCAGCTCGACTTCCGCAACGAGCTGGCGCTGCGCCGCACCCAGGCCACGGCCGTGCTCTGCGACGCCTGGCCGGGACTCGCCCGGCAGAACTCCTCGCTCGTCGAGGTCGTCCTCGGCGCCCAGTCCCGGGTCGCGGGGTACGAGCGGATCAAGGTGGCCAACCACCTGCGCCAGGAGCGGCTCGCGCTGGTCGCCCGTGCCGCCGAGCCCCTCGCGATCGCGCTCGCCGAACTGCTGGCCAACGCGACGGCGTACTCCCACCCGGACACCGAGGTGCCGGTGACGGTCCAGCAGACCCCGGGGCGCGGCGCGCTGATCCTGGTCGACGACGCGGGCATCGGCATGGACGACGACGCGCTGAACCGTGCCCGCGCCCTGCTGTCGGGCCCCTCCGAGGTGCTCCTCACCGAGCTGGGGGACCCGCCGCAGACCGGCTTCGCCGTCGTGGGCAGGCTCATCGCGCGCTACGGCTTCAGCTGCCACATCGAGTCGTCCCCGTACGGGGGGATGCGCGCGATGCTGCGGATCCCGGCCCATCTGCTGACCGTGATGGACGACGACCGCACCCTGTCCGTGCTCGCCCCGACGCCGGTGCACGCGCGAGGGGCCGGAACCGACACCCGCCCGGCCCCGTCGGCCGGGGCCGCCGTGCCGCTCGAAACCTCTGCGCCCGCCGTCGAACCGGCCGCCGTGCCGCTCGAAACCTCTGCGCCCGCCGTCGAACCGGCCGCCGTGCCGCTCGGACCGTCCGCGCCCGCCGTCGAACCGGCCGCCGTGCCCGTAGAGCCCTCCACGCCGGCAGAACCGGCCGCCGTGCCGCTCGAACCCCCCGCGCCCGCAGAACCGGCCACCGAGCCCACTGCCGAGGACACCTCCGCCGACGAGGACGCGGTGCCCACGGCAGGGCTGCCCACCCGGCGGCGCAGATCCCGCAGAGCGCCCTCCCCGGAGGCGGACACCGTCCCGCGCAGGGCCGGCGAGGAGCCCCCGCCCCGCACGCCCGAGCGGGCCGGGGCGGCCTGGGCCGCCCTCCAGGAAGGCACCCTCAGCGGCAGGAGGGCGCCCGCACCAGCGGCGCCCCCGGCATCCCCATCGGACGACCAAGGAGACGACGAGACGTGAGCACCACCCCCACCGCCGGTGATCTCGCCTGGGTGCTGACCCCCCTGCTGGAGCTCCCCGGCGTACAGCACGCCGTGGTCGCCACCGGCGACGGGCTCGTCGAGGGCGCGTCGCCCGGCCTGGACCGCGCGTCCGCCGAACGCGTCGCGGCGATGACGGCCACCCTGCACGCCTCGGCCCGCGCCTTCACCACCGCCTTCACCGAGGCCGAGTCGCCGCGCCTGGCACAGACGGTCGTGGAGTCCGACCTGGGCTTCGCCATCGTCGTACCGGCAGGCAGGAACACCACGCTGGCACTGTTCGCGGCCCCCGACGCACACCTGGGGAACATCGCCTACCAGATGCAGGTGCAGGTCACCGCGCTGACCCGGGCCATGCACGCCCCCACCCGCCAACCGGACGCTGCCACCCGGCCATGAGCCCCGGCCCAGGACGCCGCCTGATCCCCGCCTACCTGGTCACCGGTGGCCGCTCCAAGCCCACCGGCCCCGCGCTCGACCGGCTCGCCGTGCTCATCCGTACCGACTCGGCCCTGGCGCCGGAAACCGGTTCGGAGCAGCGCAGGCTCTGTGAGCTCCTGGAGCCGGGAGCGCTCACCGTCGTCGAATGCGCCGCCCATCTGGAACTGCCGGTCAGCGCGACGGTCTTCCTGGCCACGGACCTCGTGGCCGCCGGACACCTGCACGCTCGACCACCGATACCCAGCGCCGGTGAGATCGACCGGTCGCTCGTCGAGAGGCTGCTCGTTGGACTCCGTTCCCTCCACTGACCGGGGTGGCGTCGGCTATCTGCCGAGCGCCGCCGAGACCCTGATGAAGCTCGTCGTCACGGGTCCCTTCGGCGTGGGCAAGACGACCCTGATCCGCACCCTGTCGGAGATCCCGACCCTGCACACGGAAGAGGTGATGACGCAGTCCAGCACGGGACTCGACGACACCGCCGGGCTTCCGGACAAGACCACGACCACGGTCGCCGTCGACTTCGGCCGGCTGACGGTCCAGGACGACCTGGTGCTCTACATGTTCGGCACCCCGGGCCAGGAGCGCTTCCTCCCGCTCTGGGAGGACATCGCGCGCGGAGCCCTCGGCGCCCTCGTCATGGTCGACACCCGCCGGCTCGAGGACTCCTTCGCCGTCATGGACATGGTGGAAGAGCAGGGACTCCCGTACGCCGTCGCGGTGAACCGCTTCCCCGATGCCCCCGCCCACGCGGACGAGGTCCTCCGCAAGCACCTCGACCTCGACGCCCGTACCCCGCTGGTGCAGTGCGACGCCCGTGAACGCGCGGGCGGCATCAACGCCCTGATCGCGCTCGCCGAGCACGCGCTGACCTGTCTGCCCGCGTCCCAGGAACCGTCATGACTCCTCCCGAGGCCGCCACTTCGGCCGGCACCGCCCCCTCCGTCCTCGAACCGCTCGCGCTGTACGGGGCAGGGTTCGCCGCCGACCCGCACGGCCACTACCGCAGGCTGCGTGCCCAGGGGCCCGTGGCCAGGGTGCGCATCGCCCCGGACGTCGACGCGCTGCTGGTCACCGACTACCACGCGGCCGTCGACCTGCTCCGCGACACCGAGACCTTCACCAAGGACCCGCGTGCCTGGCAGGCGGGCGTCCCCGCCGACTCGCCGGTCCTGCCCGTGCTCGGCCACCGGCCCACCGCGCTCTTCACCGACGGTGCCGTCCACGCCCGTTACCGCGACGCCATCAACGACACCCTCGCCCTGATCGAACCCCATCTGCTGCGCGCGGAGGTCGCCCGGGTCGCGCAGCGGCTCATCGCCGCGTTCTCGGCCACCGGCACCGGCGACCTCATCGCCCAGTACGCCCGCCGGCTGCCCCTGCACGTCTTCACCGCCTCCTTCGGGGTGGCGCCCGAGGACAGCGAGCGCGTGATCCGCGGCACCGCCGGGATGATGGACCCGGCGGCGGACGCGACAGCCGCCTACGACGACCTCGTCGGCGTCGTCACCGCTCTCGTCTCCGCCCGGCGGCGCAGA
The DNA here is from genome assembly GCF_044765765.1 of Streptomyces sp. NPDC102402. Lineage (NCBI taxonomy): Bacteria > Bacillati > Actinomycetota > Actinomycetes > Kitasatosporales > Streptomycetaceae > Streptomyces > Streptomyces sp. NPDC102402. Next base: position 175,385 of record NZ_JBIWKR010000001.1, on the reverse strand, counting down.
CCCGGCCGCGACCTCACCACGTACCTCCTCGAACACCCGGCGGGCCTCGACGACGACGAGGCCGTCCGGCAGATCACGCTCATCATGAGCGTGGGCCACGACCCCACCACCAACCTGATCGGCAACGCGCTGCTGCGCATGCTCAGTGACACCGGATACGGAGGATCCCTGCACGGCGGCGCCATGACCGCGCGGGAGGCGGTGGACGACGTGCTCTGGCGCGATCCGCCGCTGGCCAACATGGGCGCGCACTTCCCTCGCCACGACACGGAGTTCCACGGGGTCCCGATGCGCGCCGGGCAGCTGGTGCTGGTCTCGTTCGCCGCCGCCAACACGCAGTCGCCGCCCTCGGTCCAGGACCGCGCCGTGCGCTCCGGCGACGGTGCTCACCTCGCCTGGTCGACCGGACCGCACCGATGCCCGGCCAAACAGCCGGCCCTGCTGATGTCGATGACCGCGATCGAGCAGATCACCAGTCAGCTCTGCGACCTCGAACTGGCCGTCGACCCCGGTGCGCTGGTGTGGCGGCCGGGCCCGTTCCACCGTGCTCCGGCCCATCTCCCGGTCCGCTTCACCCCGCTCGACGCGCTGCCCGGACCGGACGGCACGAGCGCACCGGACGACTCCGATCAGGCTCCGGACCGTGTCGGTGGTACGCCGAACGGGTGAGGGGCGAGAGAATTGCCCGATGAACAGCGAGCGCAGCCGGCGCACAGCCAACCGGCACACGGACGGGGTGGTTCTGTGAGCAGGTACGACAGGTACGACAGGTACGACGCCACCGACGAACAGTGGGAAGGGCTCGCCCAGGTCGTACCCCTGAGGGGCCGGAACGAATGGCCTTCCCGGGTCGACCACCGGACGGTCCCGGACCAGCGGGAGGCGGCCGAGCAGCGACGCCTAGTCGTCCTGAGGGTGCAGGTGTTCGCGGACGCGCGCGAGGTCGCCGAGTACCTCGTGGCGCAGATCCCGGTCCTGCTGGACCTGACCGGGGCGGAGAGCGACGTGGCCAAGCGGATCCTGGACTTCAGCAGCGGTGTGGTCTTCGGTCTCGGCAGCGGGATGCACCGGGTGGACCGCAACGTGTTCCTGCTGGCGCCGGTCGGCATGGAGGTCGAGGGGGTCACCGCGGCGGGCGTACCTCAATCGTAGGAAGGTCGCGCGGGCGGAACGGTTCGCCGCTCCGGGGCGTGCGTACGGTCCGCTCATGACTGTGATCTCCTCGGGGAGGACGGCTCCGCAGCCGTCCGGCGCCGCCCGCCCCGCCCGCCCCTTCGTCGGGGAACTCCGCCTCGCCGCCTTCGCCTCGCACCGCCGCGCCGTCATCCCGCTCGGGCCGCTCACGCTGCTCGCCGGAGCCAGCGGCAGCGGGAAGACGACCGCCCTGCGCGGGTACGAGGCGCTCGCGCGGCTGGCCGCCGGCGATCAGCTGGAGGACGTCTTCCCCGATCCGGGGGCCTGGGTACCGGACCGTGCGGCCGCCGACGCACAGGGCCGGCGCGGCTTCAGGATCGGCTGCACGGTGGAGGGACCGGCGGGCCCGGTGACACTGGATCTCGCCGTGCAGGCCGAGCCCGCGCTCCGGATCGTCGGTGAGCGCCTGAGCGCCGGCGGGGAGACCCTCCTGACCACGGCCCTGCTGGATCCGCGGCGCCCGTCCGTCCAGGCGGCCTGGTACACGGCGGGGGCGGTGCCGGTGACGCGCGCTCCCTTCCCCGACGACCGGCTCGGTACGGCCCTGCTGCCGCTGCGGGTCGCGGGGACCACGGAAGGCCAGCTCAGGGTCCTGGCCGCCGCCGAACAGGTCGTGGTCGCCCTGCGGTCGGCCTTCGTCTGCGACCCGCAGCCGCGGCGGATGCGCGCGGCTGTCCCGGTCGGGCAGGGGCGCCTGACCTCGTCCTGCGACAACCTCGCCGACGTCCTGCACCGTACCCACAGCCAGTGCGCGCAACGGCACGCCCGTCTGGTCGCCACGGCGGACTCGGGATGCGCGGGACGGGTGACCGGTCTGACGGTCGAGCGTCTGGAGGACGGGACCGTGCGCGCCGTGACCGGCCGGGGTCCGGGGCGCGGCACCCCCATCGGCCGCCTCGGCGACGGCGAGCTCCGGTATCTCGCCTTCGCCCTGGTGTTGCTGACGGGGCCTCATGTGCTGGTGGTGGATCCGGCGGCGGAGGTGCCGTCGGCCATGCAGGCGCTCACCGTCCTGGCCGACGGACTCGACCGCAGCCTCGACGCCCGGCAGGCAGGGGAGCTGCTTTCCCTGGCGGCGTCGATCTGCGCGGACGGGCACATGCGCCTGCTGGGAACGGTCGGTGAGGCGACCGCGGCGGCCGTCCGCGGGGCGGCCGGCACGACAGTGGTAGACCTGGCACCGTGACCGAACTGGATGTAGCGCAACTGCAGCGGCGCCTGGCCGACTTCGCGGCCTCCCGGGCCTGGGAGCCGTACCACACGCCCAAGAACCTCGCTGTCGCGCTCAGCGTCGAGGCGTCGGAACTCCTGGAGATCTTCCAGTGGCTGACGCCGGAGCAGTCGGCGAGGGTGATGGAGGATCCCGGCACGGCGTTCCGGGTCACGGACGAGGTCGCGGACGTCCTGGCCTATCTGCTGCAGTTCTGCGAGGTGCTGGGCATCGACGCGCTGGCGGCGCTGGCGGCCAAGATCGACCGGAACGAGACGCGCTTTCCGGTGCCGAGCGGGGCCGAGCCGACAGACCGTCACTCTTCGGAGTGATCAACTTATCCACAATCCACTTCCTGTCCACAGATTTCCGATTTCCTCTGGCTTTCGTGTGCCACACAGCTCACTGTGGGTAATGAAGAGATGAGCGGGTTTCTGTACGGGCGGTCTCGGCGACGGGGGAATCACGTGGAAGCGGAGCGACTGATCGCGGCGGGGCGGGGCGCACTGGCGGGGAGCCGGGGGGTGCCGGCCGTCATGGCGGAGGCCTGGCAGGCCCAGGCGCTCGCCCGGGCGGTCGGCGGGCACCTGGCGAGGTGCGGGCCGGCGGAGTTACGGACAGAGGCGCGCGGGCTCAGCGAGACCTGCGCCCTGGGCAGTGCGGTGCTCGACCACCCGATGGTTCCTGCCGGTGGGGTGCGGGCCGCCCAGCTCACCGAAGTGGTCCATGTGCCAAGGGTGTTGGCGGCGCTGGCCCTCTTGCTCGGCGAGGCGGGAATCGCGCTGGTGGGTGTCGCCTGCGGCACGGAGGAGGAGGGGCTCTACTGGCAGTGCATCGAGGCGATAGACGCCGTCGACGAGTCCGTGGACCGGGTCCACGGCATGCTCAGACGGCTCGCGGAACAGGAGCGCGACCGGGAGCGGGAGCGGGAGCAGGAGCCGGACCGGGAGCGTGACGGCCCGCACGGCGTGATCACGGGACCTGCCGGCTACGTCGCCGGCCAGCCGTGAGTCAGCGCGCCCGCGCGCCCGCGGCGGGCAGGCAGCCGAGGGACAGGGCAGGGGAGACGGGGCGCGGCGGGTGCGAAGGTGCAGGATGGAGGCATGGATCTTCGAATCTTCACCGAGCCCCAGCAAGGGGCGGACTACGACACCCTGCTGACCGTCGCCAAGGCCACCGAGGACCTTGGCTTCGACGCCTTCTACCGGTCGGACCACTACCTGCGCATGGGTTCGGGGGACGGTCTGCCCGGCCCGACGGACGCGTGGATCACCCTCGCCGGGCTGGCCCGGGAGACCAAGCGCATCCGCCTCGGCACACTGATGACCGCGGGGACGTTCCGGCTGCCGGGCGTGCTGGCCATCCAGGTCGCCCAGGTCGACCAGATGTCCGGTGGCCGGGTCGAGCTGGGTCTGGGCGCGGGCTGGTTCGAGGAGGAGCACAAGGCGTACGGCATTCCGTTCCCGAAGGAGAAGTTCGGCCGGCTGGAGGAGCAGCTGGCGATCGTCACGGGGCTGTGGGAGACCGAGCCCGGCAAGACCTTCAGCTACGACGGGACCTACTACCAGCTCACCGACTCGCCGGCGCTGCCGAAGCCCGCCCAGGCGAAGGTGCCGGTCCTGATCGGCGGTCACGGCGCGGTCCGCACGCCTCGGCTGGCCGCTCGGTACGCGGACGAGTTCAACATCCCCTTCGCGTCGATCGAGGACAGCGAGAAGCAGTTCGGCCGGGTCAGGGACGCGGCCGTGTCGGTGGGCCGCGCCCCTGACGACCTGGTGTACTCCAACGCCCTGGTGGTGTGCGTCGGCAGGAGCGAGGCGGAGGTCGCGCGCCGCGCCTCCGCCATCGGACGGGATGTCGAGGATCTCAAGGCGAACGGTCTGGCGGGCTCGCCCGCCGAGGTGGTCGACAAGATCGGCCGGTACGCCGCCATCGGCTCGTCACGGATCTATCTCCAGGTGCTGGACCTGCACGACCTGGAGCATCTGGAACTGATCTCGTCGCAGGTCCAGTCGCAACTGGGCTGAGACGGGGGAGCGGCCGGCCGGATCCCACGCGGGCCGTGGGGCGTCAGGAACCGCGCACGGGAATCGGCGGGCAGGACGCCGCGGGCCGTGCGGGACCGTCGGAACCATCAGGAAGCGAGGAGCACCCGTGCACACCGCCCGGACACCGGACGTCCCGCCCGGCCGTACGCTCGGCGAAGCGCTCGCCGAGGGGACCGTCCTGCTGGACGGAGGGCTCTCCAACCAGCTGGAGGCCCAGGGCTGCGATCTGTCCGACGCCCTGTGGTCGGCCCGGCTGCTGGCGGACGCGCCCCAGCAGATCGAGGCCGCGCACACGGCCTATGCGCGGGCGGGTGCGCAGGTGCTCATCACCGCCAGCTATCAGGCGACCTTCGAAGGCTTCGCACGGCGCGGGATCGGCAGGGCCCGCGCGGCGGAGCTGATGGCCGGCAGCGTGGACTCGGCGCGCAGGGCGGGCGCGGTGGCGGGGCGGGAGTTCTGGGTCGCCGCCTCGGTGGGACCCTACGGGGCGATGCTCGCCGACGGCAGCGAGTACCGGGGCCGGTACGGCCTGACCGTCCGGGAGCTGGCGCGCTTCCACCGGCCCCGGGCGGAGGCGCTCGCCGCGGCGGGCCCCGATGTGCTGGCGCTGGAGACGGTGCCGGACACCGTCGAGGCCGAGGCGCTGCTGGGAGTGGTGCAGGACCTCCGGGTCCCGGTGTGGCTCTCCTACAGCGTCGCGGGCGACCGCACCAGGGCCGGGCAGCCTCTGGCGGAGGCGTTCGGGCTCGTCGCGGGCATCGAGCAGGTGGTCGCCGTCGGGGTCAACTGCTGTGACCCCGCCGACGCGGACCGGGCGGTGGAGGTGGCCGCCGCGGCCACCGGCAAGCCCGTCGTCGTCTACCCCAACAGTGGGGAGACATGGGACGCCGACGGCCGTGACTGGACCGGGAGGGGAACCTTCGAACCGGGCCGGGTCCGGGACTGGCAGCGGGCCGGCGCCCGGCTGGTCGGCGGATGCTGCCGGGTCGGTCCGTCGGACATCGCCGCGCTGGGGGACCGGCTGGAGTCGCCGGCGGCATGAAAAAGCCTGGTGGGAGACGGGCTGCCGCACCATACTCGGACACGTGTTCCTGACTATCAGTACGACCGGCATCCCGGACCGTCCCGCGACCGACCTCGGCTACCTGCTGCACAAGCATCCCGACAAGGCGCAGACGTTCTCCACGTCTCATGGCACCGCGCACGTCTTCTACCCCGAGGCGTCCGCGCAGCGCTGTACCGCCGCGCTCCTGCTGGAGGTCGATCCGGTGGCGCTGGTCAGGCGTGGCAAGGGCAAGGGGCGGGGCGGAGCCCCCGACGCGGCGCTCGCGCAGTACGTCAACGACCGGCCGTACGCGGCGTCGTCGCTGCTGTCGGTCGCGATGACGACGGTGTTCAAGTCCGCGCTGAACGGGGTGTGCCGGGCACTGCCCGAGCGGGCACAGGAGGCGTTGCCGCTGCGGATCGAGGTCCCGGCGCTGCCCGCGCGCGGCGGTGCGGAGCTGGTGCGCAAGCTCTTCGGCCCGCTCGGCTGGACACGGATCGAGGCCGTGCCCGTACCTCTGGACGAGCGGTTCCCGGAGTGGGGCGACTCGCGCTACGTACGGCTCGTGCTCGAAGGGGAACTGCGGCTCGCGGAGGCCTTGCGCCAGCTGTACGTGCTGCTTCCGGTGCTCGACGACGCCAAGCACTACTGGGTCGCACCCGACGAGGTGGACAAGCTCCTCCGGGCCGGCGAGGGCTGGCTGGCGGGTCACCCCGAGCAGAAGCTGATCACCAGCCGGTATCTCTCCCGACGCCTGGGGCTCACCCGGCAGGCGACGGAGCGGCTCGAACTGGTCCGGCTGGCCGAGTCCGACGACCTCGAGGTCGAGAGCGTCGACAACGCGGTGGACGAGACCACCGACACGGAGGAGAAGCCGGTCCCGCTCGCCGAGCGGCGCCGTGAGGCGATCCTGGAGGCGCTGCGCGCCGCCGGGGCGAGCCGGGTGCTCGACCTCGGCTGCGGCCAGGGCCAGTTGGTACAGGCGTTGCTCAAGGACACCCGCTTCACGGACATCGTCGGGGTCGACGTGTCGGTGCGCGCCCTGACCGTCGCCGCACGCCGGCTGAAGCTGGACCGGATGGGCGAGCGGCAGGCCGGGCGCGTCACCCTCCGGCAGGGCGCGCTCACCTACACGGACAAGCAGCTGAAGGGGTACGACGCGGCCGTGCTGAGCGAGGTGATCGAGCACCTCGACCTGGACCGGCTCCCCGCCCTGGAGTACACGGTCTTCGGCTCGGCGCGACCGCGGACCGTGCTGGTGACGACGCCCAACGTCGAGTACAACGTCCGCTGGGAGACGCTCCCCGCCGGGCACGTGCGCCACGGCGACCACCGCTTCGAGTGGACCCGGGAGGAGTTCCGGGAGTGGGCCGGACGGGTCGCCGGACGCCACGGCTACACCGTGGCGTTCGCACCCGTGGGGCCGGAGGACCCCGAGGTCGGGCCTCCCACACAGATGGCCGTGTTCACGATGACCACGGCCCAGGAGACGACGAAGGAGGCGAAGGCCGCATGACCAGTACCTCGCGCACCCTGCCGGTGACCGACCTGTCCCTCGTCGTCCTCATCGGCGCCAGCGGTTCGGGCAAGTCCACGTTCGCCCGCAAGCACTTCAAGCCCACCGAGATCATCTCCTCGGACTTCTGCCGAGGCCTGGTCGCCGACGACGAGAACGACCAGAGCGCCAGCGGCGACGCCTTCGACGTGCTCCACTACATCGCGGGCAAGCGCCTCGCCGCGGGCCGGCTCACCGTCGTGGACGCCACCAACGTGCAGCCCGAGAGCCGCAAGCAGCTCGTCAGGCTGGCCCGGGAGTACGACGTGCTGCCCATCGCCGTCGTGCTCGACCTGCCGGAAGAGGTCTGCCAGGCGCGCAACGCCGCCCGCCCCGACCGCGCCGGCATGCCCCGCCACGTCGTGCAGCGCCACCGCCGCGAACTGCGCCGCTCCTTGCGCGGACTGGAACGCGAAGGCTTCCGGAAGGTGCACGTCCTGCGCACCGAGGAAGAGGCCGACACCGCCGAGGTCGTCCTGGAGCGCCGCTACAACGACCTCCGGCACCTCACCGGTCCCTTCGACATCATCGGCGACATCCACGGATGCAGTTCCGAGCTGGACACCCTGCTCGGAGAGCTGGGGTACAAGGACGGCGCGCACCCCGAGGGACGTACCGCCGTCTTCGTCGGCGACCTCGTCGACCGCGGCCCCGACAGCCCCGGTGTGCTGCGCCGCGTCATGTCCATGGTGGCGTCGGGCAACGCGCTGTGCGTCCCCGGCAACCACGAGAACAAGCTCGGCCGTTATCTCAAGGGGCGCAAGGTGCAGCACAGCCACGGTCTCGCCGAGACCGTGGAGCAGCTGGAGCGGGAGGACGCGGAGCACCCCGAGTTCCGCAGGCAGGTCGCCGAGTTCATCGACGGACTGGTCAGCCACTACGTCCTCGACGAGGGCAAGCTGGTCGTCTGCCACGCGGGGCTGCCCGAGAAGTACCACGGGCGCACCTCGGGCCGGGTCCGCTCGCACGCCCTGTACGGGGAGACGACCGGGGAGACCGACGAGTTCGGGCTGCCCGTGCGCTATCCGTGGGCCGAGGAGTACCGGGGCAGTGCCGCGGTGGTCTACGGGCACACCCCGGTGCCCGTGGCCTCCTGGGTGAACAACACCCTCTGCCTGGACACCGGGGCCGTCTTCGGCGGGAAGATGACGGCGCTGCGGTGGCCCGAGCGGGAGATCGTCGACGTGCCGGCCGAGCGGGTCTGGTACGAGCCGGTGAAGCCGCTGGCCACCGAGGCCCCCGGGGGGCGGGAGGGCCGCCCGCTCGACCTCGCCGACGTGCAGGGCCGCCGCATCGTGGAGACCCGGCACATGGGCCGCGTCGCGGTGCGTGAGGAGAACGCGGCGGCGGCCCTCGAGGTCATGAGCCGCTTCGCCGTCGACCCGAGGCTCCTGGCCTACCTCCCGCCGACCATGGCACCGACCGCCACCTCCCACGAGGAGGGTTTCCTGGAGCATCCTGCCGAGGCCTTCGCGCAGTACAGGGCGGACGGCGTCAGCAAGGTCGTCTGCGAGGAGAAGCACATGGGCTCGCGCGCCGTGGCGCTGGTCTGCCGCGACGCCGGCACCGCCCGGGAGCGCTTCGGTACGGACGGCCCCACAGGCGCACTGCACACGCGTACCGGCCGTCCCTTCCTGGACGACACGGCACTCACCGAGGTCGTCCTCGGCCGGCTGCGCGCGGCGGTCACGGCCGCCGGACTCTGGGAGGAGTGGAACACCGACTGGGTGCTGCTCGACGCCGAGCTGATGCCCTGGTCCCTCAAGGCCGCGGGACTGCTGCGCTCGCAGTACGCGGCGGTGGGCGCGGCCGCCGGTGCCGTGCTGCCCGTGGCGGAGGGCGCCCTGGCGGCGGCTGCCGCCCGCGGGATCGACGTCGGTGCCCTCGCCGGGCGCCAGCGGGAACGCGCCGAGGACGCCACCGCCTTCACGGAGGCCTACCGCCGCTACTGCTGGAGCACCGAAGGGCTCGACGGTGTCCGGCTCGCGCCGTTCCAGATCCTCGCGGTGCAGGGACGCTCCCTCGCGTCCGTTCCGCACGACGAGCAGCTGGCGTGGCTGGACCGCCTGGTCGAGCACGATCCGACCGGACTGCTCCAGGTCACCCGGCGGCTCGTCGTCGACACGGGCGACGAGGACTCGGTCAGCTCCGGCACCGACTGGTGGCTGGAGATGACCGGCCGCGGTGGCGAGGGCATGGTCGTCAAGCCGCTCGGCGCCCAGGTCCGGGACGGGAAGGGCAGGCTCGTCCAGCCCGGCATCAAGGTGCGCGGCCGGGAGTACCTGCGGATCATCTACGGCCCCGAGTACACGCGGCCGGAGAATCTGGAGCGTCTGCGCTCCCGGTTCCTCGGTCACAAGCGGTCGCTGGCCCTGCGGGAGTACGCCCTCGGTCTCGAGGCGCTCGACCGGCTGGCCGACGGGGAGCCGCTGTGGCGGGTCCACGAGGCGGTATTCGCGGTGCTGGCGCTGGAGTCCGAGCCGGTCGACCCCCGGCTGTAGCGGCGCGGGCCCCGGGCGGGCGGTTCAACCGCCCGGGCCCCGGCCCGGCCCACCGCCGTGCCCGCACGACGCGGCGGACCGTCCGCACGGCACGGCGGACCGTCCGCACGGCGCGGCGGACCGTCCGCACGGCGCGGCGCGGCCCCGGTGGGGTCAGGCGGTGATGCGCATCAGGGCGATCAGGCCCTCGCGTACGGTGAAGGCGAAGTGCGAGGGGCCGTTGAAGCCGTCACCGCCGACCTGCGCCAGGACGGTGACGTCCCCCTCGTCCGGGCCCGCCGACACCTCGGTGACGTCCAGGGTGACGTGCGCACCGATGAACTCCGCGTCGCTCCAGCCGCGCAGAGCCTCGTACCCGGTGAACACGCGACCCCAGTCGTCGACCGCGCCGTCCGGGGCGAAGGTACGCAGCCAGGCGGCCGTGTCCTGGGCGTTCGCGGCGTCCACGAACGCGCGGACCACCGGGGGCAGGGGCGGCGGAGTGGCAGACATGGGGAAGGCTCCTTCGCGGGGGAGTGCGGCGCGTGCCGGCGGCGGTCCCGGGGGAGCGCCCGACCGGGGCCGCCGGACGGAGTGGGTGTGGTGTCGAGGCCAGTCTCGGTGGCCGACCCACCGGGTGGCCCGGTCGGCACGCCGACGCGGGCGGACGAGTGAGCCACTGCCCCCGTTCGCCCACCGACGGACGCGTCGACACGGGTGGACACGGACGTGGACACGCGAGGCGGAGGCAGGCCGCCCCGGCCCGCTCCGAATCCGGTGGCGGTTCGCGGGGTGAACGGTGCCTCGCGCGGTGAGGATGAGGGCATGGGATTCCATGTCGATTCCGAGGCCGGGCGGCTGCGCCGCGTCATCCTGCACCGACCCGATCTGGAGCTGAAGCGCCTCACACCCAGGAACAAGGACGCTCTCCTCTTCGACGACGTGCTGTGGGTGCGCCGGGCCAGGGAGGAGCACGACGGCTTCGCCGACGTGCTGCGCGACCGGGGGGTGGAGGTCCATCTCTTCGGTGACCTGCTCCGGGAGTCCCTCGGCATCCCCGTGGCCCGGCGGCTCGTCCTCGACCGGGTGTTCGCGGAGAAGGAGTACGGCCCGCTCGCGACCGAGCACCTGCGCGCGGCGTTCGAGGGGATGTCCGCCGCGGATCTGACCGAGGCCCTGGTCGGCGGGATGACGAAGCGGGAATTCCTGGAGCGGCACGCGGAGCCGACCTCCGTGCGCTTCCACGTCATGGATCTGGACGACTTCCTGCTCAGCCCCCTGCCGAACCACATCTTCACCCGGGACACCTCCGCCTGGATCTACGACGGCGTGTCCATCAACGCGATGCGGTGGCCGGCCAGGCAGCGCGAGACCGTGCACTTCGAGGCGATCTACCGGCACCATCCCCTGTTCACCGGCCCCGACGCGGGCGTCTTCCACCACTGGTCGGAGGGCCAGGACGACTATCCGTCCACCATCGAGGGCGGTGACGTCCTCGTCATCGGCCGGGGCGCCGTCCTGATCGGAATGAGCGAGCGCACCACCCCGCAGGCCGTGGAGATGCTGGCACGAGGGCTCTTCGACGCGGGGTCGGCGCGGACGATCGTGGCGCTCGACATGCCCAAGCGGAGGGCGTTCATGCACCTCGACACGGTCATGACGATGATCGACGGGGACACCTTCACCAAGTACGCCGGACTCGGGATGCTCCGCTCCTACACGATCGAGCCCGGCTCCGGCCCGCGTGAGCTCAAGGTCACGGATCATCCGCCCGAGCACATGCACCGCGCCGTCGCCGCCGCGCTCGGCCTGGACGGGATCCGGGTACTGACCGCGACCCAGGACGTCCACGCGGCCGAGCGGGAGCAGTGGGACGACGGCTGCAACGTGCTGGCCGTCGAGCCCGGGGTCGTCGTCGCGTACGAGCGGAACGCCACCACCAACACGTACCTGCGCAAGGAGGGCATCGAGGTCATCGAGATCCGGGGCAGCGAACTGGGCCGGGGCCGGGGCGGTCCGCGCTGCATGAGCTGTCCCGTGGTGCGTGATCCCGTGTAGGGGAGGGCGGAGGAGGAGGCGCGAGGGGGAGGGCGCGGGTGGAGGGAGGCGCGAGGGCAGGCTCTGTATAGCAATACGGTGGCTCGTATAGACTTCCAGGCATCGCCCGTATGCCTCAGCCGATCCAGGAGCAGTCACCATGGCCATAGACCTCACAGGCCGCCACTTCCTCAAGGAGCTGGACTTCACGGCCGAGGAGTTCCGCGGCCTGATCGCCCTGTCCGCCGAGCTCAAGGCCGCCAAGAAGGCGGGCGCGGAGGTGCTGCGGCTGCGCGGCAGGAACATCGCGCTGATCTTCGAGAAGACCTCGACGCGGACGCGCTGCGCGTTCGAGGTGGCCGCCGCCGACCAGGGCGCGTCCACGACGTACCTGGACCCCTCCGGTTCCCAGATGGGGCACAAGGAGTCGGTGAAGGACACCGCCCGGGTACTCGGCCGGATGTTCGACGGCATCGAGTACCGGGGTGACAGCCAGCAGGCCGTCGAGGACCTGGCGGCGCACGCGGGCGTGCCCGTCTTCAACGGGCTCACCGACGACTGGCACCCCACCCAGATGCTCGCCGACGTCCTCACGATGACCGAGCACAGCCCGAAGCCCCTGGAGGAGATCACCTTCGCCTACCTGGGCGACGCCCGCTTCAACATGGGCAATTCCTACCTGATCACCGGAGCCCTGCTCGGCATGGACGTCCGGCTCGTGGCGCCCGCCGCCTACTGGCCGGCGCAGGAGATCGTGGACCGGGCCCACGAGCTGGCCGGGTCCAGCGGCGCGCGCATCACCCTCACCGAGGACGTCGGCGAAGGCGTCCGCGGTGCCGACTTCGTCGTCACGGACGTCTGGGTCTCCATGGGGGAGCCCAAGGAGGTCTGGGACGAGCGGATCGCGGCCCTCGCGCCGTACGCCGTGACCATGGACGTCCTGCGCGCCACGGGGAACGACGACGTCAGGTTCCTGCACTGTCTCCCGGCCTTCCACGACCTCGGTACCAAGGTGGGGAGGGAGATCCATGCCCGGCACGGCCTCTCGGAGCTGGAGGTCACCGACGAGGTCTTCGAGTCCCCCCACTCGGTCGTCTTCGACGAGGCGGAGAACCGGATGCACACGATCAAGGCCGTACTGGTCGCGACGCTGGCAGGCGGCGCGGAGGGCGTATGAACATGCACCCGATTGGGTGAACATGCGTGCAAGTGGCTACGATGGTGCTACTTGGTGGGGTTCGGGCTCGCACGTCCGAACCCCTTTCATGTGCCCGGTCCGGGGTGCGTGCCCAGGTGAGAGCCACCCCACAGGCTCGGTCCCCGCACCACCAGAGAAGAGACCCGTCCCCCCATGAGTCCCGCCTCCCCCGCCCCGAACAGCCCTGCCCGCAGGGCGGGGGCGCGCATCAAGAGCCCTGATCTGCTGCTCGCCGAGTCCGGAGCCGACCTGGAAGGCCACGGGCTGCGGCGCACCATGGGCCTCTTCCAGCTCGTCTGCTTCGGTGTCGGGGCGATCGTCGGCACCGGTATCTTCGTCGGGCTGTCGGACAGCGTCGCCGAGGCGGGCCCCGCCGTGGTGATCTCGTTCGTCCTCGCCGCGATCACCTGCATCTTCACCGCCTTCTCCTTCGCCGAGCTCGGCGGAGCCATCCCGGTCTCCGGCAGCTCCTACTCCTTCGCGTACGCCACCCTCGGGGAACGCGTCGCGTTCCTGGTCGGCTGGTGCCTGCTGCTGGAGTACGGCGTCTCGGTCTCCGCGGTCGCGGTCGGCTGGAGCCAGTACGTCAACGAACTGCTGGACAGCCTCATCGGCTGGAGTCTGCCCGACGCGCTCTCGTCCGGACCCGGCGACGGCGGCGTGATCAACCTGCCGGCGGTCGTCGTGGTCATGATGGCGGCCACGCTCCTGGTGCGGGGCATCAGGGAGAGCGCGGGCGCCACGGCCGCGATGGCGGTGCTGAAGATCGGGATCCTCATCGCGTTCTGCGCGATCGCCTTCACCGCGTTCGAGGACGGGCACCTCTCGCCCTTCGCCCCCCAGGGCATGGCCGGGGTCACCGCCGGTGCGTCGGTGGCGTTCTTCTCGTACATCGGGTTCGACGCCATCACCACCGCCGGTGAGGAGGTCAGGAACCCCCGCCGCAACATCCCGATCGCGATCATGATCTGCATCGGCGTGGTCACGCTGCTCTACTGCGCCGTCGCCCTCGGCGCCATCGGCGCGCTGGGCGCGGACGACGTGGGCGACAAGCCGGCCGCGCTCTCGCTGGTCGTCGACACGGTCACCGGGTCCGGTGTCGGGGGCGGCGTCATCGCCTTCGGCGCGGTCGTCGCCATCGCGTCCGTCGTCCTCGCGGTGATGTACGGCCAGACCCGGATCCTGATGTCGATGTCCCGTGACGGGCTCATCCCCCGGGTCTTCGAGCGGGTGTCGCCGAAGACCCGCACCCCGGTCGCCAACACGTGGATCGTGGCCGTCGTCTTCGCCGTCCCGGCCGCGTTCTCGTCCCTCGACGTCGTCGTGAACCTGACGACCATCGGCACGCTCGCGACCATGGCGGTGGTCAACGTCGCGGTCATCGCGCTGCGCCGCCGGAACCCCGAGCTGAGGCGTTCCTTCCGGGTGCCGCTCTATCCCTTCAGCCCGGTCCTGGGTATCGCCTTCTGCCTGTACCTGATGTACGGCACGGGCTGGACGACCTGGGTGCAGTTCGTCGTCTTCCTGGCGGTGGGCGCCCTGGTGTACGCGGGATACAGCCGCAGCCGCTCCCGGCTCGTCAGTCCCGGGGAGCCGCGGGACCAGGTGGTGCCGGGCTCGACCGGAGGGTGAACCAGACCGCCTTGCCGTGCTCGGTGGGGCGGTGGCCGCAGGCGGAGCTGAGGGCGCGTATCAGGAGCAGCCCGCGCCCGTGCTCCTGCCACGGGTCCGGCGCGCTGCCGGGCGTCAGGCGGGACAGGTCGCCGGGCGGACCCGGGTCGTGGTCGTGGACCTCGACCTGGCAGCCGGACGCCAGGAGCTCGACCACCAGCTCGATGGGTCCCGAGCCGTCGGTGTGCTCCACGGCGTTGGCGACCAGCTCGGCGGTCAGCAGCTCGGCGGTGTCGCTGTCCGCGGGCGCGTCGAGGTCCGCCAGCGCCGTACGGACGAGGGCGCGGGCGACCGGCACGGCTGCCGTCGAGTGCGGCAGGGCGATGCGCCACGAGCGGGGCGGCGGTGCGGGGACGTCGGACGGCAAGGCGGGCGTTTCCGTTCGGGAGCGAGGTATCCGGAAGGGGACTTCGGCCCCGGGGGTGCTGTGCCCGGGGCGGCGTCCTCCGTCACCGGAAGGTACGTGCTTCTGTACCAGGACTTCCTGCGCTCAACCATACGAAGCGCGACGCCGCAGACATAGGGGCTGACGACCGGCGCAAAAGGGACGTTCGCCACAGTGACGCGGTCGCGCTCCGTCGTGCACTCATGACGGAACTCACAGATGAGCGATGGATTCGAAGCGCATCAGGAGCAGCCCGACGGCTGGAGGAGACCTTCCCTCACCCCGGCAGGGCCTGGCCCCCGGACCGCGGCTCCTGGCCGCCCTCGCCGTGCCGCCTCCACCTCATGACGTCCGCGGCGACCAGCCGGCCCCGCGCCGCCGGCGCCTCCGGGGGGTCAGGCGCTCAGCGTGGCTCCGCCGTGATCAGCAGGCGGTCGGAGACGGCCTCGTAGCCGATGCGCCGGTAGACCCCGTTGCTCGTCGGATTCGCGAGGTCCGTGAAGAGCAGCACCTCCCGGGCCCCGCCCTCCCGCGCCACGCGGCTCGCCTCCGCCGTCACCGCTGCCGCGTAGCCTCGGCCCCGGTGCTCCGGTGGTGTGTAGACGCTCGCCACCCGGACCATGCCCGCGATCCTCCGCGAGACGCCCGCCATCGACACCGGGACACCGTCGGTCTCCCAGAGGGTCAGGCCGCCGTGGGCCGTGCGCTCGTCCACGATCGGTTCCGCCCGGTCGCCCGACTGGCCGGTCTCCCGGCCGAACGCCTTCAGCCACTCGACGAGCACCGTGCGGTCGGCGGTGGTGGCCGCCCGTGGGCCCCCGGCGGGTGCGGGGGAGGGCGGCACCAACGTACCCAGCCTGTACAGCCGGTGCTCCTCGTCGACCCGGTGGCGGGGCCAGCGGGCGGCGAGGGCCCGGGCGGTGTCGCGGTCGGCGTTGACGCCCGGCAGCGGCAGCGCGTGGGCCAGCGCCTCGACCGCCTCGGCGGCAGCCGTGCCCAGGATCGGCACGAAGGGCGGTGTGCGCACCAGCGCCCCGGCCACCTCCCCGTCCGCCCCGCGCCACCAGCCCAGCACGGGCGGCTCCGGGCCGTAGGCCCCCGGCCCGCTGTCCCGCAGGGTGGCGGTGACCGTCAGCAGCAGGGTGTTCTCGGCGGGCCGGGCGGCCAGGAACGCTCCGGCCGCCTCCAGGAAGGCGTCCACGTCATCGGTGAAGGTCCAGGTCATGCCTCATCCTGTCGGGTCGTGCGGCCCCGGTCATCCAGATATCAGGGACGCATCACGGGCGCTCCCGGACCAGGTCAGGTCCCGCCACCGGGCCACGACTGAGGCGGCACACGGAGGGGGCGACCCCTCCGTGTGCGGCGGGGATCAGTACGGCTTGACCAGTACGTGGGCGGCGCCCGGCATGCCGACCTTCAGCAGCTCGTCCTCCTCGGGCGTCGTCGCGCTGCCCGTCTCCTCCTTGAGGAGCGCGCGCGAGAGGTTCTGCACGAACATCGCGCGCGACCGGCGGCGTTCCTCCCACGCGCCGAGGGCGACCGCGACGTCGTCCTCCGCGTCCAGCGAGCGCGCCAGGACCAGCGCGTCCTCCACCGCCATCGCCGCGCCCTGCGCGAGGTTCGGGGTGCTCGCGTGCGCGGCGTCACCGGCGAGGACGACCCGGCCGACGTGCCAGGGGGCGTCGACGGTCACCTGCGAGATGCGCGAGTACACGACGCCGTCCGCGCCGGTGACCGAGGCGAGGGCCTCGGCGACGGGCCCTTGGAACGCGGCGAGACGCTCGCCGAGCTGCTCGTGGGCCCGCACGGGGTCCGGGCGGAAGTCCGGCTCCTCGGCGGTCACGGCGGCCAGGTACATCAGCTTGTCGGTCATGGGGGTGAGCAGGGCCTTCGTGGACGTCCGGCCCACGCTGACCACCACGCCCTGGACCTCCGGCAGACGGGGCACGGTGACCCGCCAGTTGGCGAAGCCCGTGTACTCGGGGGTGAAGCGGTCGCCGTACAGCCGGGTCCGCAGCGGCGACCCGATGCCGTCGAAGCCGACGACGAGGTCCCAGCGGGCACAGGAGCCGTCGGACAGCGTCACGTCGACGCCGGAACCGTCGTCGGTCAGCTCGCTGATCGTCGTACCGAAGCGGATCGGGACTCCGGCGGCCGTGGTGGCGTCGCCCAGGATCCTCGCCAGGTCGGGGCGCGGTATGCCGTTGCCGGGCGGGATGTCGTCCATCCGCGGCTGCGGGATCTTGGCGAGCGCGGTGCCGGCCGGGTCGCAGATGGTCAGCACCTCCCACTCGAAGCCGGCTGTCAGGCATGCGTCGAGCACGCCGATCTCTCGCATGACGTGCAGGGCGTTGGACGGCTGGATGATGCCGACGCCGAGCGCGTCCAGTTCGTCACGGAGCTCGACGACCTCGGCCGTGTGCCCGCTCCGGGCGAGCGCGACGGCGAGGGTGAGCCCGCCGATGCCACCGCCATGTACCAGTACACGCAGGGGTGTTGCCATCTCAGGTCTCTCCAGGCGAGAAAAGAAGGAAGGGGAAGGGGAGGCGGTCAGCCCACGGCCGCGGGCAGGCTCATCAGGTGGTCGACCAGGGCGAGCAGTACGTCGCGGCCGAAGGGCCGCTCCCGGACGTCACCGATGAGCAGCGGGACGTGCGGATCCAGGTCGAGGGCGGCCCGGATCTCGTCCGTGGTACGGGTGTTGTGCCCGTGGAAGCAGTTGATCGCCACCACGAAGGGGATGTCCCGGCTCTCGAAGAAGTCGATCGAGGCGAAACTCGTCTCGAGCCTGCGGGTGTCGGCGATCACGACGCCGCCGAGCGCGCCGTTGACCAGGTCGTTCCACATGAACCAGAAGCGTTCCTGGCCGGGGGTGCCGAAGAGGTACACCACCAGCTCCGGACTGACCGTGATGCGGCCGAAGTCCAGTGCCACCGTGGTGGTGTCCTTCTGTCCGACCCCGGCGAGGCTGTCGACGCCGACGCTCGCCTGGGTGAGGTACTCCTCGGTGCGCAGGGGTGTCACCTCGCTGACGGCGCCCACCAGGGTGGTCTTTCCGACGCCGAAGCCACCGGCTATGAGGATCTTGACGGCGGAAGGTGCCGTCTGGCTGCTTGTCATATCGGTTCAGAGTCTCCGGAGTCCGTCACGTACGGCGGCGAGCAGGCCCATGTTCGCCCCGCCGGACGCCCGGGCCACCGTCAGCGGGGCACGGGCGAGCAGCAGGCCCTGGGCGACCAGATCCGCCAGCAGGATCTTGGTCACCGAGACCGGGAGGTCGAGGCCGGCCGACACCTCGGCGACCGCGGCCGGCCGGCGGCAGCGGTCCAGGATCATGCGGTGCTCCGGCTGGAGCCGGCCCACCCGCAGGGGCGCACCGTGATCGTCCACCGGCCGTTCGGCGGTGGTGAGCACGGTGATGAGGCTGAAGTCGTCCCGTTCCGGGGCGGTCCTGCCACGAGTGATCGTGTACGGGCGCACCATCGTGCCCGCGCCGTCCTCCTCGGTCTCCTCGTCCCAGGGGGGAGTCACGCCCGCTGCCCGTCCCCGGTGCCGAATGCGTCGAAGTCGCCGCGCGCCGGCGCGGTGAGCTTCTGGCCGACCTGCTGGACGAGGTTGTGCATGGCCAGCGACATCACCTCGGCGTCGACCTCCTGCGAGGCGACGACGGCGAGGTGGGTGCCCTGGCCGGCGGCGATGATGAAGAGCCAGATGTCGGCGAGTTCGACGATCACCTGGTGGACCGAACCACCGTCGAACATCTGGCCGACCCCGCGGGCGAGGCTCTGCTGGCCGGTGCATATCGCGGCGAGCCGTTCGGCGTCGGCGCGGTCGAGGGTGCGCGAGTGGCTCACCACCAGTCCGTCGTCGGACAGGAGTACGGCGTTCAGTGTCTCGGCGACCGAGTCCACCAGACCGTCGAGCAGCCAGTCCAGGTCCTGGAGGGTGGCCGTAGTGCGTGTCATGACCGTTCTTCTCTCGTAGGGGAGGGTGCGGCGGGAGCGGGGCCCGGCGGCTCCTCCGCCGCCCGTGCCGCGCGTGAGCGCCGCTGGAATGCCCCGATCGCCGCACCGGCCCGCCGGGGGGCGGGGCGCAGCAGCGGGTTCTCGTCCCAGCTCGGGGGTTTGGGCGGAGCCGTTCGGGCGGCTGGGTCCACCCGGAGCTCGTCCACCAGGCTGGCCTGGCGTACGCGGCGGGGCAGCGGGGGTTCGCCGCCCGCCGGTGCGGGGGCCGGCAGCTCCGCCGGGCCCGCGGGAAGGACGCCCTGTCCAGGCGGACCGTAGGCGTGCGTGCGGGTCGTGCCGCCACCCGCCGGGTAGGGCTGCTGAAGGTCCGGCCCGGGCGCCGTGTACGCGTCCTCGGCCGGCTCCGCGTACGCGTGACCGGGCACGGGGTACTGGCCCGCGGCCGTCATGTACGGCTGCTCCTGGCCGGCGTAGGGCTGATCGGCCCCGGCGTACGGGCCACCGGCCGCGGGATACGCGCCGCCGGTCTCCGCGTACGGCTGTCCCGGTCCCGGATACGGGCCGTCGGCGTACGACTGCCCGGGTCCCGGGTATGCGGCGCCGGCCGAGGCGTACGGCTGCTCCGCGTCGGGGTACGGGGCGTCCGCGTCGGGGTACGGGGCGTCCGCGTCGGCGTACGGGACGTCCGCGTCGGGGTACGGGGTGTCGCCCGGGTAGGGCTGTCCGTCCGGCGGGTAGGGCTGTCCGGGCACCGGGAAGCTGTCATCGGCGTACGGCTGCTTGTGGTCCGGCTGCTCCTCGGCGGCGGGCCGCGTCCTGGCGGCGTGGTCGGCGATGGCCGTGACCCCGGCCATCGCCCGCCCCTGCACCCGGATCGGCAGCGCCCCGGGTGCGGGCGGGGAGTGGTCCGCCGCCGGTGCGGGGACCGCCGGCGGTACGCCGACCGGTCCGGTGCCGGGCTCGGGGACGGTCAGCCCGTCCGGGACCAGGACGACCACGCGGGTGCCGCCGAAGGCGGAGGGCCGGAACTCGACCCGCAGCCCGTGCTGGTCCGCGAGGCGGGAGATCACGTAGAGGCCGAGCCTGATGTCGTCGGAGTGGGCCAGTACGTCCATGCGGGGCGGACGGCTCATCAGTTCGTTGGCCGCGGCGAGCTGTTCCTCGTCCATGCCCAGGCCGCGGTCCTCGACCTCGATGGCCAGGCCGCGGCTTACCTGCGCCGCGCGGACCTCGACCGGGCTCGGCGGCCGGGAGAAGGTCAGCGCGTTCTCGATGAGTTCCGCCAGCACGTGGGAGACCGGGCCGACGGCCCGCTCGGCCAGCCACGGGGCACCGTCGAGGTCCAGCACCACCCGGCGGTAGTCCTGGACCTCGCCCTGCGCGGAACGCATGACGTCCAGCAGCGGTACGGGCTTGCGCCAGCGCCGGTGCGGCGAACCGCCCGCGAGGATCACCAGGTTCTCCTCGTAGCGGCGCAGTCGTGCCGTCAGGTGGTCGAGGTCGAAGAGGCCGTCGAGCACCTCGGGGTCCTCGTGCTTGCGCTCCAGCTCGTCCAGCTTCTTGAGCTGCTGGCCGATCAGCTGCTGCGTACGGCGCGCGATGCGCTGCAGCAGGCGCTCGAAGCCGCGGTGCTGGTCGGCCTGCCTGACCGCCGCCTGCAGCGCGCTGGTGCGTGCCTGGTTGAGCGCGCCGCCGAGCCTGGTGAGCTCGTCGCCGCCCTCGGCCGGGGTGTCGATCGCGCGGGCCTCGGCCTCGACGTCGATCTTCTCCCCCTGCGCCAGCCGTTCGACCACGTCCGGCAGGGCCCTTTCGAGCTCCTCCGCGCGTTCCTGGAGTCCCGAGATGCGCCGGCGCAGGTTCCTGGTGAGGCGCCAGGTGGTCCAGACGACCGCGACGACGGCGAGCAGGCCGATCACCGAGGTGAGGATCATCTTGAGGAGCAGGGACATGACGGTGTCCTTGCCCGTCACCATGACCGCGCCGGTGCGCTTCTCCAGCAGATCGACCAGTTGCGGGGTGACACCGTCCATGGCCTTGCGCCAGGACTTCTCCTCGGCCTTCAGCTCGACGAAGCCGGACCGGTCGGCCGAAGCCGGACGCAGGATCTGCTTCTCGATCTCCGTCTTCGCCGCCCAGGCGGAACTCTCGGTCAGTTCCTGCCACTGGGCCTGCTCGTCCTCGGGGAGGAAGGGGACCACCTTGGTCCCGGCCTGGAAGGACTGTCCGGAGACCGCGTTCCTGACCTCCTGGAGGTCTTCCGTGCTGAGCTTGCCCGTGGGCCAGCCGCGGGCGAGGATCGCGTCCGAGCGGGAGATCATCTCCTTGGCCCAGAAGAGGTCCACAAGAGGCTGTCCCAGTGTGGTCACCTCACCGTTGTCGACATGGCTGAGAGCCGAGAACAGCTCGAGGTCCACGGCGATCAGATCGGTGTAGTAGCCGTAGACGACCGCCTGCTGATCACTGTCGCCCTCGTCGACCAGGGTCCGCTGGGCGGGCAGTTGGCTGATGGCCTCCCGGGCCCGGCCGACGGCGTCCCGTACCTCTTCGGGCGCGTCGTCCGCGCTCACGTCCGAGAGGGACTGGAAGGTCGTGATCGCCTCGTCGGTGAGTGCGCGCTGCTGCTTCAGCGCCTTGCCGGAGCCGCCGGGGCGGGCCAGCGCCTCCGCACTGAGCCGGCGCTCCTCCTGCAGGTTGTAGTACACGATGTTGGACGGTTGGCCCGCTTGTTCGGCCAAGAGTCCCTGGGCTGCCTGGCGTTGGAAGTCCAGGAGTGTCTGGCCACTGGTGACGGCCCACAGGGCTGCCAGTGCGACTCCGGGGACGATCGCCAGTACGAGAAGGGCCGTCCGCAACGACATGGGTGCCGAGCCGGTCCGCCGTGACGCGCGCGTGCGCAGGGGATTCTCCTTGACGTCGATGCCAGTCGGTGACTGGTCAAATACGTTGAGAACTTAGACACATGGATATTAGTCACAGTGCAAAAAAGAAGAGAAAGTGGCCTCACATGTGCAACACGGCGCGCCCACGGAACCCGCACGTATGTCCGCCGAAGTGTCGGTGATGTCCCTCGTGCCCAGGTAGCGGTGTGCGCGCTCCGGAGCGAGCCTGAGGGTGTACGGCTACGTCTCGCGGCGCCGGGGAGGCGACAGCGGTGAGCGGCACATCTCCTCCACGCGGCAGGAAGCGGCATGGCACGAGCCCGGCGTGCGAGGGTCCGGGCGCCGCGGGGCGGTACGGCGTGAACAGGTCGCCCGAGGGGGACGGCCTCACGGTGTCCGGTGAGGCCCACTCCCGGCCGCGCGCCGCCGAGGGCGCCCGGGGCATGCCCGGCGAGGTCCCGGACGAGCCGGTCCACCTGCCACTGAACGCGGACCGGGTGCTCCCGCGGGAGGGAGGGCCAGGGGCGGCCGTCCGGGAAGGGCCGCACCTCATGCCGTGTGATCACCGGTGAACAGGGCAGGCGCCGTTCTGTGACGACAGCGGGACGAGAGCCGGCCCTCGCCGAGGCGGACCGGAACCAGTGGGAGGCGTGCCGCGCGGCGCGCCGGGCGGGTGAACGGGGCCAGGGGATATATCTGTATTCGGTGGCCTTTGTTCCGGACCTTCCCTCGTGATCGCGCTCATCGTCAGCCATTTCGTCCTCGCGGCCTGCGCGGGCCCGCTGGTGCGGCGGCTCGGCAGGCTCGCCTTCGTCGTACTCGCCCTGCCTCCGGCGGCCGCCACGGCATGGGCGGCCACCCGGTGGGAGGGCGCGGCCTCCGGAAGGGCGGTCACCTGGTCCTGGGAGTGGATCGGCACGTACGACGTGTGGTTCGCCCTGCGCCTGGACGCACTGGCCGAGCTGATGGTGCTGCTCGCCGCCGGGGTGGGCATGCTCGTACTGCTGTACTGCGCGTCCTACTTCACCGACAGGTCACCCCAACTGGCGCCCTTCGCCGGGAATCTGCTGGCCTTCGCCGGCGCCATGCTGGCCCTCGTCCTCGCGGACGACCTGATCACCCTGTACGTGTTCTGGGAGCTGACCACGGTCTTCTCCTATCTGCTGATCGGCCACACCAGCGAACGCAAACAGAACCGCCGCTCCGCCCTCCAGGCCCTGACGGTCACCACCCTGGGCGGCCTCGCCATGCTGGTCGGCTTCCTGATCCTCGGTCAGGCGGCGGGAACGTACCGGATCTCGGCGATCGTCGCCGACCCGCCGGAGACCACCCTCGCCGTGTCGGTGGCCGTCGTCCTGGTGCTGTGCGGCGCACTGTCCAAGTCGGCGATCTGGCCGTTCAGCCTCTGGCTCCCGAACGCCATGGCCGCGCCAACTCCCGTCAGCGCGTACCTGCACGCCGCGGCCATGGTGAAGGCCGGGGTCTACCTCGTCGCCCGGCTCGCTCCCGCCTTCGCCGACGTTCCCGTGTGGCGGCCCGTCCTCCTGGTGCTGGGGGGAGCGACCATGATTCTCGGGGGCTGGCGCGCTCTGCGGCTGAACGACCTGAAGCTCGTGCTCGCCTACGGCACCGTCAGCCAGCTCGGCTTCCTCACCGTGCTCGCCGGAGCGGGAACCCGGGACACCGCACTCGCCGCCGCCGTGATGATCCTCGGGCACGCGCTGTTCAAGGCCGCGCTGTTCCTGGTCATCGGCATCGTGGACCACGCGACGGGCACGCGTGATCTGCGCAGGCTCTCCGGCCTCGGCCGCACCGCGCCGCTCCTCTGCACGGTCGCGGTGCTCTCCGCCGCGTCGATGGCCGCCGTGCCTCCGCTCCTCGGATTCGCGGCGAAGGAGGCGGCCTTCGACGCGCTGCTGCGCGGCGATACGGCGGACCGCTGGGCACTGGCCGTCCTCGTCGTCGGCTCGGTGCTGACCGTGGCCTACACACTGCGCTTCCTGTGGGGGGCGTTCGCCCGCAAGCGCGGTGAGCCGGACACCCCTGTCCACCGCGTCGGCGCCGGTCTGCTGGCCCCGCCCGCGGTGCTCTCCCTCGCCGGTCTGGTGCTCGGCCCCGGCGTCGGGTGGACGGACCGCCTGTTCGCCGCCTACGCCGATGCGTTCCCGATGCCGGCCCATCCCTATCACCTCGCGCTCTGGCACGGCTTCGGGACGGTCCTGCTGCTCTCCGCCCTCGCCTGGGCGGGCGGTGCCGCGCTCTTCGCGGGACGTGCGACGGTCACCCGGATCTCCCGGCGCGTCGCCTGGCCGACCGCGGACAGCGTCTTCGGGCACCTGTTGCTCGGCCTGGAACGCGTCGCCCTCCAGGTCACCGGCTTCGTCCAGCGGGGCTCACTCAGCGTCTACCTCGCCATCACCCTGCTGGTCATGCTGGTAGGACAGCTGGCGGTCCTGTTCACCGACCGGCCCTGGGACGGAGCGGTCGCCCCCCGGGTGTGGGACGCCCCGCTCCAGGGCGCTGTCGCCGTGCTGACCTGCGCGGCAGCCCTCTCCTGCCTGACCGTCAGCCGGCGCATGAAGGCCGTCGTCCTGGCGGGCATGACCGGGTACGGGACGGCCCTGCTCTTCGTCGTCCAGGGCGCTCCCGACCTGGCGCTCACCCAGTTCTGCGTCGAGACCGTGTCGATGATCGTGTTCGTGCTGGTCCTGCGCCGCATGCCGGTGCGGTTCGAGGAGTCGATCGGCACCTGGCGGCGGTCCATGCGCATCCCGGTGGCCCTGGGCGCCGCCGCGACGGTCGGCGTGTCGGTGTGGGTGGCCGGCGCCGCGCGTACCGCCGAGCCCGCCGGTGCCGCGATGGTCGAGGAGGTCGCCCATCACGGGCTCAAGGACGTGGTGGCCACCATCCTGGTCGACCTGCGCGCCTGGGACACGATGGGTGAGTCCGCCGTCCTGGCGGCGGCCGCCGTCGGGGTGACCAGCCTCATCTACCTGCACCGGCGCAGCGAGACCGCCATGAACAGGGACGAGCTGCGGGGGGAGACCGCGTGGACGCTCTCGGGCCGACGGCTGAGCGGCCTTCCGCAGGGTGACGACACCGCCCCCGAACGCAGCTGGCTGGCGGCCGGATCCACCCTCGCGCCGGAACACCGGTCCGTCGTGTTCGAGGTGGTGGGCCGACTGCTCTTCCACCCCATCCTGGTGCTCTCCCTGTACCTGTTGTTCTGCGCGGAGAACATGCCGGGCGGCGGCTTCGTGGCGGGACTCGTGGCGGGACTCGCCCTCATCACCCGGTACCTGGCGGGCGGTCGGTTCGAACTCGCCGCGGCCGCGCCGCTGCAGCCCGGCCTCTTCACGGGCCTCGGCCTGTTCGTGTCCACCGGCGTCGCCCTGGGCGGGCTCGCGGAGGGCACGGTGCTGCACGCCTGGACCTATTACGGACACCTGCCCGTGTTCGGTGACTACCACCTGAGCACCTCGGTCGTCTTCGACTTCGGTGTCTACCTGCTGGTCCTGGGCGTGGTCCTGGACATCGTCCGGGCACTGGGCGCCAAGGTCGACCGGCAGATCGAGAGGGCGGCGGGCGCCCTGGCCCCCGCGGCGGACACCGGGACCGGGGGGCCGAACCGATGATCATGAGCGTCTCGCTCCTCGCCACGGCGGTGGTCCTCTGCGCGGTCGGCGGCATGCTCATGCTCACGCGGCCGCTCACCCGCATCCTGCTCGGCGCTGTGATCGCGGGCAACGGGATCAATCTGCTGGTCCTCTCGTCAACGGGCTCGGCAGGCGCCGCGCCCCTGCTCTACGGCGCCCCGCTGCGCCGCATCACCGACCCGCTGCCCCAGGCCATCGCCCTCACCGCCATCGTCATCACCCTCGCCACCACCGCGTTCCTGCTCGCCATGGCCTACCGCAGCTACCAGCTGACCGGCACGGACGAGGTCCACGACGACCTGGAGGACCGCCGCATCTTCCTGCGCGCCGAGGTGCTGGGGCAGCGGGCCGAACTCCGCGAGGAGTACCGGGCGGAGTCCGGACGTTCGCGGAAGGAGCGCGCGCGCTACCGCCAGGAGCACCGCCGGCTGCGCGGCCGTCTGCGCGCCGACCGCGCCCTGCAGGCGCGGGGGCGGGACGCCAGTGGTGACCTGTGGCACGACGTGCTGGGCGCCGATCCGGAGGACTACGTGAACCATCCCCCCGACAGCACCGGCCAGGGGCCTTCGGGCGCCACTCCGGAAGGCAGCGCGCCGTCCGGCCCCGCCGCTCCGGAAGGCCCCCGGGCTCCGGGCCCCGACCGTGGAGCCGCCGGATGAACGCACTCGTCCCGCTGCCCGTCCTGCTGCCGCTCTGCGCCACCGGGCTGAGCCTCGCCTTCGGTACCCGGCTCGCACGCTTCCAGCGCTTCATCAGCGTCGCCGTCCTCACGGCCGTCCTCGGTCTCTCGGTGACGCTGATGATCGCCGCCGACCGGCAGGGCCCCCTCTCCGTCCACCTCGGGGACTTCGCACCGCCGCTCGGTATCACGCTGGTCGCCGACCGGCTCTCCGGGCTGATGCTGACCGTCTCCTCGGCCGTCACCCTCTGCGTCCTGGTCTACTCGCTCGGCCAGGGCATGGCCGACCGGGACAAGGAGACGCCCGTCGCCGTCTTCCACCCCGCCTACCTCATCCTCGTCGCCGGGGTCTCCCTCACCTTCATCGCGGGCGACCTCGTCAACCTCTACGTCGGCTTCGAGATCATGCTGGTCGCCAGCTTCGTCCTGCTCACGCTCGGCGGGACCGGCCCCCGGATCCGCGCCGGTTCCACGTACGTGATCATCTCGCTGTTCTCCTCGATGCTGTTCCTGACCGCGATCGCCATGACCTACGCCGCGGCCGGAACGGCCAACTTCGCCCAGCTCGCCCTGCGCCTGCCCGAACTCCCCCTCGGCGTACAGACCCTGATCCAGGGGTTGCTGCTCACCGTCTTCGCCGTCAAGGCCGCCGTCTTCCCCCTCGCGGCCTGGCTGCCCGACTCCTACCCGACCGCACCCGCCCCCGTCACCGCCGTCTTCGCCGGCCTGCTGACCAAGGTCGGCATCTACTGCATGCTGCGGGTGGAGACCCTCCTCTTCCCCGGGAACCGGCTCGGCGACCTGCTGATGGCCCTCGCCCTCGCCTCGATGATCGTCGGCATCCTCGGAGCGGTCGCCCAGACGGACCTGAAGCGGCTGTTCTCGTTCACTCTCATCAGCCACATCGGCTACATGGTCTTCGGGATCGGCCTGGCCACACGTGACGCGTACGGCGGCGCGATCTTCTACGTCGCCCACCACATCACCGTCCAGACGACGCTCTTCCTCGTCGCGGGACTCATCGAACGCCGGGGCGGCACCAACGAGCTCACCCGGCTCGGCGGACTGGCCAGATCCGCTCCGCTGCTCGCGGTGCTGTTCTTCGTCCCCGCGATGAACTTCGCCGGGATCCCGCCGCTCTCCGGTTTCATCGGCAAGCTCGGCCTCATGCGGGCCGGCGTCGCGGACGGCAGCGCGTGGGCCTGGGTCCTCGTCGCCGGGGCGACCGTGACGAGCCTGCTCACCCTGTACGTGATGGCCAAGGTCTGGAACCTGGCCTTCTGGCGTACCGCGCCACCGGGCCAGGCGGCCTACGGCACGGTCCTGGAGTCCGCCGACGACAGTGACGACGACGACGCCGACGCCGGACCCGACAACGTCCCGGGAACGGGCGACGAAGGAGTGGTTCGGGCCGGCCGGCCCGCCGGACAGACCGTGGCCGCCACCCTGCAGGGGCGGACCGTCATCACCTCGGTCCGCCCGCCCCCGGCCATGACCGCCGCCACCGCGGCCGCCGTCGTGCTCGGGCTGGCCTTCACGGTCCTCGCCGGGCCTCTGACGGCCTTCACCGACCGTTCGGCGGCCGAGCTCATCGCGCGCCGGCCCTATGTGGAGGAGGTGCTCGGCCCGTGAGGCGCCTGATCACGCTGTCGCACCGCAATCCCGACCTGCCCCCGTTCAGCGTCGAGTTCGCCGGCCGCCGGCGCCGGGTGCTCGACCTGCCGCTGATCGCCTGGCTCACCCTGATCTGGGTCCTGCTGTGGTCCACCCTGAGCTGGGCCAACGTCGTCACCGGCGTCGCCGTCGCGGTCGCCGTCTGCCTGGCGTTCCCGTTGCCGCAGGTCGATCTGGGGCTGCGGCTGCACCCCTGGGGCATCATCCGGCTCGCCGGCTACCTGCTCTACGACATGTACACCTCGGGGGTGAAGGTCACCCGGCAGATCTTCGCCGACCGTCCGCACCGGGCCGCAGTCATCGGCGTCCCCCTGCGCTGCCGCGGCGACCTGATGCTCGCCGCGACCGCGGTCACCGTGTCCAACGTGCCGGGTGGCTCCGTCGTGGAGGTGCGCAGGGCCACGGCCACGCTCTTCCTGCACGTCCTGGACGCGGACCGCCCGGAGGAACTGGAGGCGGCCCGGAACTCGGTGTGGAAGCTGGAGGAGCTGACGGTACGGGCGTTCGGCACACGGGACGAGATCGCGCGGGTGGCCGAGCCGCCGCCGGACGCGCCCGCCGGCGGGGAGGAGGCGTCATGAGCGGCCCCGAGACCGTCGACCGGGTGCTGATGACCGCCGCCGTCGTGATGATCGTCGTCGCGGGTGCGCTGCTGCTGGTCCGGATCAGCCGGGGGCCCTCGATGCTGGACCGGGCCATCGCCCTCGACGTCTGCGCCGCCGTGATCATCGCGGGCCTGGGCGCCAAGTCCGGCTTCGCCCGGGACTCGTTCTACTTTCCGATCATGCTGGTGCTCGCCTTCCTCGGATTCACCGGGTCGGTCGGCATCGCCCGCTTCATCGCCGTACGCGACAAGCCGTTGCCGCGCCGGAGGTCCGAAGGGAAGGAGGGGCAGCGGTGAACGTCCTTCTGCAGGTCACGGACACGGCCGGGGCGGTTCTCGTGTTCGTCGGCGCGGCGATCTGCCTGCTCGGGGTGGTCGGCATGCTGAAGCTGCCCGACGTCCTCTCGCGCAGCCACGCGGCGACCAAGCCGCAGACCCTCGGCCTGCTGCTGGTGCTGGCGGGGGTCGGGCTGAGGCTGCGCGGCGGCATGGACCTGGCGACGCTGGGCCTGATCGGCTTCTTCCAGCTGATGACCGGACCGGTGGCCGCCCACCTGGTGGCGAGGTCGGCCTACCGCACGGGGCAGATCGAGCGCGGCGAGCTGCTCTTCGACGACCTGGACGCGCAGCTGACCGAGCCGGAACCGGGGGAGGGGACGGGGCCGCGGCCGGATCCGGGCGCCGGGGAGGACGGATCTCCCGGGGCCGGCCGGTGAAGTGCCGCGTATCCGTCCCGTGGACACGCCCGGTCTGCGATGATGCGGCCGGGAACCACCGGGCGCTGGGGGGCGTATGTCGGGCACGGGTACGGTGCTGCGTGAACTGCGCGGTGCACAGAAGTCGTCCAAGGGTGTGTCGCTCTACTCCAGGTACGTGAACCGGCCGGCCGGCCGCCTGCTGGCCGCGGGCGCGTACCGGGCCGGGCTGTCACCCAATCAAGTCACTCTGACAAGCGCGCTGTTCACTTACGTGTCCATCGCCGCCGTGGCGCTCGTGGAGCCGTCCTGGTCGCTGGGGGTGCTCGTGTACGCGGGTCTGGCCGTCGGATTCGCGTTCGACTCGGCCGACGGGCAGCTCGCCCGGCTCACCGGGCGGGGCGGGCCGGACGGGGAGTGGCTCGACCATGTCGTGGACTGCGCGAAGCTGGTCCTCGTCCACAGCGCCGTCCTGATCTCCTTCTACCGCTTCGGCGGACCGGCCGCGGAGGGCTGGCTCCTGCTGCCGCTGGGCTTCCTGTTCGCCGCCGTGCTCACCTTCTGCGCGGGGCTGCTGCGGGAACAGCTCGGCAAGGCGGCGGCAGGCGCCGCGCCGGTGGCCGCGGGTCCGGCGCCCCCGGTGTCCCGGGTCCGCGCCGTCGGGCTGCTGCCCGCGGACTACGGGGTCTTCTGTCTGGTCTTCCTGCTGTCCGGCGCACCCGGAGCCTTCCGGGCCGGGTACGCCGTCCTCGCCGCCGTGCACGCCCTGTTCCTCGTGGCGTTCCTCGCCAAGTGGTTCAGGGAGCTGAGAGCGCTCCGGGCCGGGTGACGAGCACGTCCAGCGCCCGGCGCAACTGGGTGCTGGACGTGTGCACCGTGTACGGGAAGTAGACGACCTCCACGCCGACCTCGGCGAAGTCCCGCTCCAGACGCTCGCCCTTCTCCGTGCCCCGCCAGTCGTCACCCTTGAAGATGACGTCGAAGCGGACCTGCTGCCAGGTCTCGACCTTGTCCGGGACGGTCTCCACGAACGCCGCGTCCACATAGCGCACGCTGCGCACGATCTCCAGCCGCTCGGGCAGCGGGATCACCGGCTTGTGGCCCTTGGCCAGCGCGGCCATCTCGTCGGAGACGACCCCGGCCACCAGGTAGTCGCACTGACTGCGGGCGTGCCGCAGGATGTTCAGGTGGCCGACGTGGAACAGGTCGTACACCCCCGGCGCGTAACCGACTCGGTGCTGCACCATCCGTTCTCTCCCCCCACGGTGGAACTGGTTCAACGACCTTACTGTGAAGAACACTTGTGCATCCCGTGAACGGATAAGCTCAGGAAAGAGGCTGTTCCGGGGGGAAGGCGATCATCCGTTGTCCGCTGCTGAGCATCAGAAGCCGTTCGAGAACCGCAGACTTCTCGTGGTCTCCACCAACTACGCCCCCGAGCTGACGGGCATAGGGCCGTACGCCACACAGCTCGCCGAGCACTGGGCGGCGTCGGGGGCCAGGACCGAGGTCCTGACCGGCATGCCGCACTACCCCGCCTGGCGGGTGGACGAGCAGTACCGGGGGGCCTGGCGGAGACTGGAGAGCCGCGAAGGGGTACGCGTGCACCGGCGGCGCCACTATGTGCCGCCCCGTCAGACCGCGTTGCGCAGAGGCGCTTTCGAGGCGTCCGTGCTGATCCACGGGATGCTCGCCCCGCCCCCCGGACGCCCCGACGCGGTGATCTCCCAGATGCCGAGCCTCGCCGGCGGTGTGATCGCCGCCCGGCTGGCGCGCCGCCACCGAGTCCCGCACATACCCGTCGTCCAGGACCTGATGGGCGCCGCCGCCGCGCAGAGCGGCATCCGCGGCGGAGGAAGAGCGGCGGCCGTCGCCGCGAAGGCCGAGCGGTACGCACTGCGCGGCGCGGCCCTCGTCGGTGTCATCCACGAGACCTTCGTGGACGGCGTCACCGCCCTGGGCGTGGATCCCGGCCGCATCCGCGTGGTCCCGAACTGGACCCATGTGGACGGCCCTTCAGCCGAGCGCGCCGCCACCCGGGCGCGGCTCGGCTGGCCCGAGTCCACCACCGTGCTGCTCCACTCCGGGAACATGGGGCTCAAGCAGGGACTCGACGTCCTGGTGGACCTGGCGCGGATGGCCCCGGACATCAGGGTCGTCCTGATGGGCGACGGCAACCAGCGCGACGGACTGCGCGACCTGGCCGCCGGTCTGCCCAACCTCGACTTCCTCCCGCCCGCGGACCCGGACGACTTCACCGATGTGCTCGCCGCCGCCGACGTGCTCGCGGTCACCCAGCGGGCCTCCGTACTCGACATGAGCGTGCCGTCCAAGCTCACCTCGTACTTCGTCTCCGGACGTCCCGTGGTCGCCTCCGTGGCCGGCGAGGGCGGCACCGCCGACGAGGTACGCCGCTCGGGCGCGGGAGTCCTGGTGGCCCCCGAGGATCCGGCCGCGCTCACCACCGCCGTACGCGCGCTGGCCGCCGATCCCGTGGCTGCCCAGGCGTTGGGGGCCCATGGCCCCCGGTACGTGGCACAGCACCTGAGCAGGGAGGCGGGCCTCGCCCGCTTCGACGCCCTGCTCGCCGAGGTACTCGGGGACGCACGAGCCGGAACAGCGCGGGACGGGGACGCGCGGGCCGGGGACACACAAGGGGGAGCACGCCGATGACACATCCGATCCGGCCCGTGGACGACCACGACGAACCGGCGCTGCTGCGCGACCAGTTCCGCCAGCTCCTGCGCTACCGGGCCCTGCTCGCCGCGGGTGTCGCGGTGGGCCTGCTCGGCGGCGGGTTCCTCGCCCTGAGCGGCGACGACACCTACACCGCCAGCGGCGAGGTGCAGGTGCGCTCCGCGACCGCCGATCCCTTCGCCACCGGCGCCTCCGCCGACAAGGGCATCAACATCGGCTCGGAGCGGCAGACCGCGGTCAGCGACACCGTGGGCGAACTGGCCGCCGGCACCCTGCTCAAGAAGGGCGACGACGTGACGGCCCGGAAGCTCCTCACCGGCCTCCAGGTCACCAACCCGCCCAACACGCTCACCCTCCGCTTCTCCTACACCGGGGCCACCCCCGAGCAGGCCCGCACCCGGGCCGAAGCCCTTGCCAACGCCTACCTGGCGCACCGCAAGGCGCGCACGGAGGAGAGCATCGACAACATGGCGAACGGCTACCGCGCCCAGCTCGAACCGCTGGAGGAGAAGCGCGACCTGCTGGAGGAGCGGACCGGGGTCGACGCCGCCGACGACGTCAGCAGCGCCCGCGCCAACATCATCGTCTCCATCTCCGAGCTGAGCCGGAAGATCTCCGAACTCAAGGCGCTCGACACCACCCCCGGCTACCTCAACAAGAAGCCCGTCGCCCCCACCGAGCCCGCCGGGGCCGGTCTGCCGCTGCTCCTGGGGCTCGGCGCCGTCGTGGGTCTCGCCCTCGGACTGCTGCTGTCCTGGGTGCGGCTCGTCTTCGACCCCGCCGTACGCTCCCCGCGCGAGCTCGTGCGCTCCCTCGGGGCCCCGCTGCTCGGCACCCTGCCCAGGGAACGCGCCGCCGTGGGAACCCTCCTCGCGATCGGGCGGAGCGGCTCGCGGCTCGCCGAGGAGTACCGCGCGGTCGCCTTCCGGCTCGCCTACGACCCGTCCTTCGCGGAGCGGCGCCGGCTCCTGGTCACCGCGCCTCGCGGGGACAACGCCGCGGCGGCCGCCGCGGCGGTCAACCTGGCCGCCGCCTTCGCCGAGATGGGCCGCGACGTCCTGCTCGTCGAGGCCGACCTGCGCACCCCCTCGCTCGCCCGTGACCTGGGACCGGCCGCCCACGAGGTACGGCCGCCCCGCTGGGCCGCCGAGGAGGGCGACCGCAGCTGGCCGGCCGGCGGCCGCTCCAACGTGGACGTGCCCGGCTCCGGAGCATTCGCCCTGGTGGCGGGAACCCCTGCGGACAACGTCCCCCGCGCCCTGACCTCCGCGTCCGTCGGACGGATCGTCGCCGAGGCCGACCGCCCCGGCGCCGTGGTCATCGTCCTCGCACCGCCGGTGCTCTCCTACGCCGACGCCGTCGCCCTCGTCGACCGGGTCGAGGGCGTCATGATCGTCTGCGACCCCCGCGAGGTGCACCGCAGCGACCTGGAGCGCATCCGCGAGATCATCGGGGCCTCCGGGGGCGCGGTGCTCGGAGCCCTGCTCCACACCGGCCGCAGCCGGCTCCGCCGTGCGGAACGCCGGCCCAGGTCCGCCCGGCGCCACACCGGAGGAGGGCCGGGCGGACCGGCCGTCGACGCGGACGCGCCGGAGGTCACCGGTGACCCCGCCGAGACCATGGGGCTCCGCTCCTTCACCCTGCCGGCGGCCCGCAGGTGAGAGCCCGCACCGCGATCCTCTGCTCGGTCGCGGACCAGGGCGTGGCCGCGCTCACCAACATCCTGGTGCTCGTGGCCGCCGCCAGGCTCTCCACCGTGGCCGACTTCGCCCGCTTCTCGGCGGTCTACCTCGTCTTCACGGTGCTGCTGGGCGTCTCCGGCGCGTACGGCGGACAGCCCCTGGTCCTGCGGCGCGGCGACGGCGACGGGACCCGGGAAGCCTGTCGCGCGGCCGTCGTGTTCACCGTGGCCGCCTCGGCGGTGCTCGGCGCGCTGCTGGCCGCCGTCTGCCTGCTCGTCCCGGGGGACACCGCGCGTGCTCTGACGGTGCTCGGCCTCGTCCTGCCGGTGGTGCTGGGGCAGGACGCCCTGCGCTACGCCTTCTCCGCCCTCCAGAGCCCCCACCTCGCCCTGAGCTCCGACCTGGTCAGGCTGGCCTGCGTGCTCGGCGCCCTCTCCGCCCAGGAGTACGGGGCCACCCCCGCCCGGCTGGTCGCGGCCTGGGGGCTGTCCGCCCTGCCGGCCCTCCTGCTGTCCGCCGTGCTGCTGCACCGCCGGACCGCCGGGACCGCGACGCGGCTGCGCCCGATGCTCGGGCGCGGTCACCTCGGGAAGCGCTTCGTCGTCGAGTTCGGCGTCGGCAACGCCACCGGCCAGCTCTCCGTCCTCGGCCTCGGAGCCGTGGGCAACCCGCTGCTGGTCGGCGCGCTGCGCGGGGCGACGACCCTGTTCGGGCCGCTCAACGTGCTGTTCACCTCCGCCACGTCGTTCGGCCCGCCGCTGCTCGGCCGCATCGGTGACGAACGGCGACGCGTACGCGCCACCGCGGGACTCGCCTCCGTACTCGCCGCCACCGCCGCCCTCTGGGCCACCGCGCTGGCCCTGCTCCCCGAGCGGGCGGGGCGCGAACTCCTCGGCGACACCTGGCCGACGGCCGCCGCCCTCCTCCCGGCGACCGGCAGCCAGTACGCGGCGATGGCCGTGGGCACCTGCGGGCTGCTCGCCCTGCGCATGCTCGACCCGCGTACGACCCTGAGCATCCAGGTGGTCTTCTCGCTCACCGCCGTGGCGTTCATGGCGGGGGGCTACGTCCTCGGAGGCGTCCCGGGAGCCGCCTGGGGGCTGTGCCTCGGCTCGCTCTGCAAGGCCGCCGCCACCTGGATCCGGGTGGCCCGGATCCGGCGCCGGAAGCCGGCGCCGGACGAGGCCGTCACCGCCGACGCGCTGCCCTCCGCTCCTTGAACGTACTGACCAGCAGCAGACACAGCGCGGCGATGGCCAGCTTCCCCGCCGCCTGCAGGAGCGGGCCGCGCAGCAGGATGAAGGTGTATCCGGCGATCAGCGGAGCGGCGATGGCCAGCACACTCCCGGGGCCGGGTCCCGCCCGGGTGACGGCCAGCGCGTACCTGCGGTCGGTGCGCGCGACCGCGTAACCGATCAGCGCGAGCCCGCCGATCACCCCGGACGCGCCGAAGTCGACCCAGAACTCGGTCCACAGCGGGGCCGAGAGGTTGGTCATCCGCAGCCCCATCCACTGCCCGACCCGGACCCCGGTGTCCTCCGGCTTCCCGCTCCACACCGCGCGCGGCACGAAGAACAGCGCGGAGCCCGTCAGCTGACGGCCGTAGGTGTGGCCCCGGGTGTCGACCCACGAGATGCTGTTGGCGAACATCACCATCTGGTCGTAGTCCTTGGTCACCAGCGGCTCGAAGACCGATGCGGACTGCGCGGGCCGCTGCCCCGCGTCGTCGTACCGGAACTTGTCGGCGTACGGGAACACCACCAGTGCCCCCACCACCCCCGTCGCCAGCACGACGCGGTAGATCGCCGCACTGCTCGGGAAGGCGGTGAACACGAAGGCCATCAGCACCGTCAGGAACCAGTAACGGGCGTTGGAGATCGGGTTGTTCACCACGAGGTTCAGCGCCACCAGCGCCACCCACACCAGCACCGTCGACGGGGTGCGCCGGGCCCGGTAGGAGGTTGCCAGACGGCGGGTGTAGAAGAGCAGGGCCAGCAGTGCCGGGACCTGGCCGAAGCCCTTGACGAACGCCGATCCGACGTTGGACCCCTCCGAGACCACCCCGCTCGCCGCGACGGTCTCGTTGATCTCCTGCCGACTGGAGAAGAAGACCGAGGGCCCGCCCAGCTTCAGCACGTAGTACGCGCTCGCCGCGAACGCCAGCAGCACCAGCAGCCGCAGCCGCAGCGGATGCGCCACGGCCGGTCCTGCGCCCGGGCTCCGCGTGGAGGGCGCACGGCGCCGCAGCGGGCGCCGCGAGGCCAGCAGTGCCCCCAGGTCGAAGGCGGCACACCCCACGAGGACCATCGCGATGGCCGTGACCAGGTCCTGGCGCGGCCCCACCATCGGCGTCGGCGTCTGCCCGATCACCACCTGGGCGAACGGCGCCACGCCCATCGCGATGTACACGAACATCCAGAAGACGCCCTGGAGCAGCCGTCGCCGGGTGGAGAGGATCATCGTCGCCAGCCGGGCCCCCGCATAGCAGGTCAGCACCAACTGGAGCCAGTACGCGGTGTCCCGGACACCGCTGCCGGGCTGGGCGGCGATCACCGCGGGCAGGAAGCACACCAGGCCGAGGATGAGCGGCACGGACAGGGCCCGCGACAGCATCGACCAGGCGATCGGCTGCTCGGAAGGCTCCGGGACTCCGCTCCGGCCCCGCGGCCACCCGGGAGGCGCGACCGAGCGGGCGGCCTCTTCCTGCGCCGATGTGTGCACCGACGTCATGCGCCCCCCCCGGGATCAGTGAACCGCTGAACACTCTAACGAATCAGCCCACTTGGGTGGGCGCGATGACTAGTCTGTGAAGTATTGGCCGCAGTTGAGGGGAACTCTGGTGAAAATCCTGCATGTCGTCACACTCCACACTCCGGACCATGCCTTCGGCGGTCCGACGCGGGTGGCGTTCAACCTCTCCGAGGTCCAGCGGGCGAACGGCGACGACGCACGCGTCATGGCCCTCGGCGACGGCTTCCCCGGCGGTGAACTGCCCAGCCATGTGGGAGGCGTTCCCGTCCACCTGTTCCAGGCGCGGCACCTGCTCCCGATTTTCGAGGTCAGCGGCATCACCTCCGCCGCGCTGCTGCGCACCGCACGCCGCATGATGCGCGGCGCCGACCTCGTGCACGTCCATCTGATGCGGGACCTGGTCACCCTGCCCGCGGCGCTCCTCGCGCTCGCGACCCGCACACCTCTGGTCGTCCAGACCCACGGCATGATCGACCCCACCGAGAAGAAGGTCGCCCAGCTCACCGACGTCCTCGGGGTCCGCAAGGTCCTGCGCGAGGCGGACGCCGTCCTTCACCTCACCGAGATGGAGCGGGTCGACGTGAACGCCGTCGCCGCCCCCGTGCCGCTCACCCGCACCGTACGGCTGGTCAACGGTGTCCGCCCGCAGGAGCGCAAGCCCGCCCGCGAGCCCGGCCGCCCGCCCACCGTGCTGTTCCTCGCCCGGATCCAGGAGCGCAAGCGGCCGGAGGACTTCGTCTCGGCGATGCCGCACGTCCTCGCCCGCCACCCGGACGCCCGCTTCGTGCTGGCCGGCCCGGACACCGGCGCACTGTCCGGCACCCTCGCGCTGGCGCGGAAGCTGGGGGTGGCCGACTCCCTCGACCATGTGGGCCCGCTGGAGCACGACGACGTCCTGGCCGCCGACCGTGAGGCGGATGTGTACGTGCTGCCGGCGATCGAGGAGCCGTTCCCGGTCTCGGTGCTGGAGGCGATGTCGGTCGGCACCCCGGTCGTCATCACCCGCACCTGCGGGCAGGCTCCCGATGTGGCGGAGGCGGGCTCGGGCCGGGTGATCGACAGCAGGGTCGGCGAGGACGCCGCCAACGCCCGCAAGGTCGCCGACGCCGTCCTGGAACTGCTGGAGCCGGAGGCCAACGACCGCGCGGGGAAGGCCGCGTGGAACCTGGTCAACGAGCAGTTCACCATAGAGGCGGTCACCCGGACCCTCCGGCAGACCTACGAGGACGTGGTCCGCCGGAGGGCGTGAGGTATCAACCAGTGGGGGACTCACGTGACTTGAGTGCGATCTGCCAACGGTAGAAGCTCATGGCCAGCGCGAAGTCCAGTCCGGCGCGCCCGTCCAGGAAGCCCCGCCGGTAGACGTACATGTAGGCGAAGGAGACCAGGGGCTTGAACGGTGCCTTGTGGAAGAGCTGCCCCTGACGGGACTTCACCTTCCGCACCTGCTCCTTGACATCGGGGTGGTGCTCCAGCCACGCCTCCCAGTCCGAGTACCGGTTGTGCCGCTCGAACCAGGCGGTGACCGGATCCAGGTCCTGGTGCTCGATGGGGTTGCTCAGGGCCTCGGCCGTCGCCGCGACCGGCTGGTAGTGCCCCTCGACCTCCCCGATGCCGGGTGCCGCGAGATCGCCGACCTCCGGGTAGTGGCACCTGGTCCGGTCGGTCAGCGACCGCTTGCGGATGGTGTATCCGTGTCGCAGCCGCTTCCCCGAGAACCAGTAGCCCAGCGGTATGTCGTACGCCGCGGGCTTCGGGCGCCCGGGGTCGGAGAAGATCCGGCGCAGCTCCGCCAGCAGCCCGGGGCTCAGCCGCTCGTCACCGTCGAGCAGCAGGATCCAGTCCAGATCCGTGCGGACGTTCTCCAGGCACCACTGCTTCTTGCGCGGGTGCCCGCCGTCCCAGGTGTACGTGACGACTTCGGCCCCGCACTCCTCGGCGATCTTCGCCGTGTCGTCGGTGCTGTGGGAGTCCACCACGACGACCGCCTCGAAGTGGCCCAGGACCGACTTCACCGCTTCGGCGATGTTCAGGCCCTCGTTCTTCGTCGGTATCGCCACGGCGATCGGCAGCTTGCTCATCCGTTGTCTCCTTGGGGCAGCCAGGCGTAGCAGCCTGTGGAGGTGAAGGTGCGCGCGGATTCCGGGAGGGTGACCTCCACCCGCTTGCCGGTGTCCGAGGAGCCGGAGACCAGCCCCTTGCCCTTCGCCCCGGTCACCTGCCAGCTGCAGGCCTTGGTGGGCGAGACGGCCGTGTACCTGCCCGGCCGGATCTTCGCGGACTCGTACGTGCCGTCGGCGTAGCCGAGCGCGGCCTCGTCGACGAGGTCCTGGTTCCGGGGACAGAGGTGGGCCACGGCCGGCTCCGCGTCCGCGATCTCACCGGAGACGATCGCGCCGACGGCGATGTCCCGGTCCGCCTTGACCAGGTAGCGGAGCCTGTCGCAGGTCTCCTGCCCCGTCTGGAGCACCGCGGCCGGATCCATCCCCTTCGGCACGCGGTCGGTCAGGTACTCCTTCTGCTTCTTCGTGAAGGAGCCCGTGGCCGGGGTGATGTCCCCGGCAGGTGCCTTCGGTGCGGCGCTGGACTTCTGGGGCTGCGGTGTCCGTGAGCGGGCCGCCGGGCCGGCCACGGAGGGCGTGGGGGAGGAGACGGCGGACGGCTTGCCGCCCGCGGTGGTTCCCTTGCCTCCGTCTCCGGACCCGCCGGACCCGCCGGACGAGCCGCAGCCGGCCAGCACCGCCGTCGCCAGGGCGACGGCGGCACCGGCCAGGAACGGATATCTCATTCAGCCGTCCTCAGGGCGTAGTGCGCGCTGACCGTGGAAGCGCTCAGCGCGGTCGGGTACACGGCGGTCTCGTCGATCTGACCGGCGAAGAAGTTGCTGGTCGGACGGTTCGGCCAGCTGGCCAGGTTGTCGCCGCCGACCCGCCAGTAGCCGGGGTAGTTCTCGTTGCCGGTGTAGAGGAAGTTCGACGCGCGCAGCTGCCCGTCGACGTACAGCGCCATGCCGCCGGTGCCCTGGGTGGCGACGACATGGTGCCAGTTCCCGTCGTTGTAGGCCCCGGTCGTGGTCACGGTGCGGTAGCCGCCGCTGTAGATGCCGAAGACGAGCCGCCCGTTGTTGGCCATGTAGACCTGCTTGTCGTAGCGGGTGCTGTTCTGCATGCTCAGGTTGCCGAACCCGATGACCTTGCCACCTCTCGTGGTGGTGGTCTTGATCCAGGTCTCCACGGAGAAACGGGTGGGCTGCGTGTGGCGCTTGTTGCTGTAGGCGTATTCGCTCGCTCCGTCGAAGCCGATGGCGGTCGAGTCGCCCGCGATCGCCGCCGGCGTCTGCCGGTAGGCGGGCGCGTTGCGCAGGAAGCCGCTGTTCAGCCCGTCCGTGGTGTCCGCCGCGAAGGTCGAGGTGCCTTCGTCGTAACGCCAGTACAGCGAGGCGCCGTCGGCCAGCACCCGCGCCGGGTAGGCCTGCGTGGACGCGGCCACGGTCGCGGACTGCGCGGGGGACTTGGCGCTGGTGTTGGTGCCGTCGCTCGCCGTGACGCGGTACGAATGCGTCTCGCCCGCCGCCACGTCGGTGTCCGTCCACTTCAGCTGCGGACGGTCCCAGAACAGCGAGTAGCCGGTGGTGGTGTGGACGGGTGTGGTCGCACCGTCCTTGTAGATCCGGTAGGTCAGCTCACCGTCGTCGGTGTCGAAACTGGTCTGCAGGTCGACCTCGATCTGCCCCGGGGTGACCGTGGACAGGCTCACGTTGGGAACCCAGGGGGCCCCGGTGTCGGGCCCGTCGGCGAAGCGGGTCAGGCCCTGCTGTCCGCCGCCGTTGACGGTGGTGAACTCCCCGCCGACCCAGAGGTAGTGGCGCCCGCCCTTGTCCGTCTGTGCCATCACCCTGGGCCCGACCGGCTCACCGATGCCGTCGTTCGTGTCCGGGAACCAGGGCAGCAGCGTCGGATCGTCGACGGACTGCGCGAGCAGGTGCCTGCGCGGCTGGTCAGCGAAACCGCCCATGCTGGCGCAGTCATGGGCGTGACTGCCGCTGTACAGCACGCCCGAGTGCACCAGGACGGCCTGGGTGGCTCCCAGACAGGTGTCCCGCCAGCGCTGCTGGTAGTCGTCGAGATCGATGGCGATGCGACCGTCGAACACCCCGCCGCCGGTGCCCTCGTTGGCGGTGTAGAGCCCGGTGGCGTCCGTGGTCAGGTCCTGCACCGTCGACGTGTTCGGGATGAAGCCCGGGTAGCTGGTGGTGAGCGCGCCCGAGGTGGCGTCCACCACGGCCAGGGCGTGCGAGGTGGTGCCGTTGACGGTGAAGAAGTCACCGCCGAGCGCCACGTGCTGACCGTCGGGGGTCACCTGGACGGCCCGCGCCACCTCGTCGGCGTTCGCCGTCCACGGCAGCAGGTCCGCACCCGTGGTGACGGCGGCGAAGCTGTTCCTCGTCTGTCCGCCCACACTGGTGAAGTCACCGCCGAGGTAGACGGTGTCCGCGGTCACGTCCAGGGCCCGCACCGTCGCCGACACGGAGATCTTGAAGTCCTGGCGCGGTGTGCAGGTGGCGGTGTCGACGGCCACGATGTTGCTGACACCTACCCCGTTGACCGCGCCGAACTGGCCTCCCGCGTACAGGGTCTCCCCGTCCGGGGAGAGTGCGAGCGCCCGTACGGTCGCCGTCCCCGAGGAGAGCGTGAACGACAGGCTGCACCCCGTCGGCGCGCCCGTCGCCGCGTCGAACGCCGCGAAGTTGACCGCGGGCTCCTCCGAGGTCCCCGCCGCCGCGTCCGGGGGCCGGACGGTGGAGAAGGTCCCGCCGGCGTAGACGACTCCGTCCGTCGCGGCCATCGACCAGACGATGCCGTTGGTCTGCCAGGTGGTGAGGTCGTCGGCCGTGAGCGACACCGGAGGCGTCAGCGCAGCCGCCGGGGAGGCCCCGGCCGCTGTCGCGGTCAGGGCGCCGGCGAACAGGCAGAGTGCGGCGGAGGCGGCCCGCAGGCGGCCGCTTCCCCCGGGTCTCCGCCCCGTGCTTGCGTTCATCATTCATCTCCGAACGTGAGGACGAGCTGCGGCCGGTAGGCCGCCGTTGCCTCGCTCGACCAGATGCGGAGACTGTCCGTCCCGCTGCCGGTCAGGGCGAGTGAGGTGGTGGAGCCGAGGGCCCCGCCCAGTGCGGACGCGTTCAGTTCCGCCGCATAGCCGGTGGAGACCGAGGTCGCGCCGCTGATGGTCCCCAGCACGGACGTGGAGAGCGTCGGCCGGGTGTTGTAGGTGACCGCCGATTCGGTCCATGTGCCGGTGACCGGCACGATGCCGTGGCTCTCGGCCGACCCCGCCGTCGAGTCCGACGAGGTACGGAAGGTGAGCCGCGCGCTCCTGAGCACCTGGCCGGCCGGAGCGGACGGCAGGGTGAAACGCAGATAGCCGATGTAGGCCGTGGTTCCGCGCGAGGCGAGCTGGTTGTCGTCGTAGTTCGTGTTCGCCGCCACGCCGTTGACGTACGCGTCCTCGTCCGGGGTGACGGTGACGGTGCTGCCGCCCGGCCCCGGCGGGGTGCCGGCCAGTTCGTGGTGTCCGGCCACCTGCGCGGCGGTCAGTGCCGACGGGTAGACCGCGGTCTCGTCGACCTGCCCGGCGAAGTACTCGCTCGTGGGTCGGTTCGGCCAGGCGCTGTTCATGGCGTCGCCGCCCACCCGCCAGAACCCGTTGTACGAGCGGTTCCCGGTCGCCGCGTTCGTGCCGACCGCCACCCCGTCGACGTACAGCACCATGCCGGACGGTCCCTGGGTGGCGACGGCGTGGTGCCAGTCGCCGTCGTTGTAGGAGCCGGCCGAGGTGATCGTGGGCCGGGTGCTGCCGCTCTGCACCCCGAAGGCCAGCCGGCCGTCGTTCGTCAGGTACATCATCTTGTCGGAGACGCCGCTCGTGTGGCCGCGCTCGGTACCGATGTTGTTGCCGTGGCCGACGATCCGCCCGCCGCTCGTCGACGTGGTGCGGAACCACGTCTCGACGGAGTACGGCGCCGGCGACGAGTAGTGGTGCAGCCGGTCGCTGTAGACGTACTCGTTCGTGCCGTTCAGGGAGAGCGCGGCGGAACCGGCCACCGCGGACGGTGTGGCGCGGTAGGCCGGGGCGTTCATGTACACCCCGCCGTTGCCGCTCTCCGAGGCGTCCGCGGCGAAGGCGCCCGATCCCTCGTCGTAGCGCCAGTACAGGTCGGCCCCGTCCGCCAGCACCGCCTCCTGATAGGGGGAGGCGGAGGACGCCGCGGTCACCGCCGCGGTGGCGGAGAGCCCGCTGGTGTTGGTGCCGTCGCTCGCCGTGACCCGGTAGCCGTACGAGCGGCCGGCCACCACGTTCCGGTCGGTGAAGGTCAGCTGGGGCCTGCTGAAGAACAGCGAGGAGCCCGTCGTGGTGTACACCGGTGCCGATCCGCC
Organism: Streptomyces sp. NPDC102402; assembly: GCF_044765765.1. NCBI lineage: Bacteria > Bacillati > Actinomycetota > Actinomycetes > Kitasatosporales > Streptomycetaceae > Streptomyces > Streptomyces sp. NPDC102402. The sequence continues at coordinate 132,846 of NZ_JBIWKR010000001.1, read as the reverse complement.
GTCGCGGTAGACCCGGTACGTCAGCAGGCTGTCGTCCAGGTCCAGGCTGCTCCGCCAGCTGACCCTGACCTCACCCGCGCGCGGCGAGGACACACTCACCGCGGGCGCGGCGGGCGCCCCGGTGTCCGGGGTGTTCGCGAACCGGGTCAGCGCCTGCTGGCCGACCCCGTTGACCGTGGTGAACTCGCCGCCCACCCAGAGGAAGTCCCGGCCGCCCCGCGAGGACACGGTCAGCGCGCGCGGCCCGACCGGCTCGCCGATGCCGTCATTGGTGTCCGGGAGCCAGCCCAGCAGATCCGGGTCGTCGACCGACTGCGCGGTCAGGTGCTTGCGGGCCTGGTTGGGGAAGCCGCCCATGGACGAGCAGTCGTGCACATGGCTGCCCGCGTAGAGGACCCCCCGGTGGACGCGGAGTGCTTGTGTCGCACCCTGGCAGGTGTCCCGCCAGCGCTGCTCGAAGCCGTCGAGCTCCATGGCGAGCCGGCCGTCGAAGGAGGCTCCGCCGGACCCCTCGCCCGCCGCGTACCAGCCGTCGGACGCCGCGTCGGTGACGATGTCCTTGATGACGGCGGACGACGGGATGAAGCCGGCCCCGTAGGCGCGGGTGACGGCGCCGGTGGAGGCGCTGGTCACCGCGAGTGCGTGCGAGGCGGCGCCGCCGACGGTGAAGAAGTCACCGCCGATCAGGACGCTGTCCCCGTCCGGTGTGACCTTCAGGGCGCGTCCCGGCTCGTCCGCGTCCGGATTCCAGCCGGTCAGCGCGCCGGATTCGGTGACCGCGCCGAAGAAGCGCCGGGACGAACCGTTGACCGTCAGGAAGTCGCCGCCGGCGTAGACGGTGCCGTTCGCGGCGACGTCGAGCGCGCGTACCGTCGCCCCGAACCGCGGCGCGAAGCCGGCGCGCGGCCGGCAGGTGGCCGTGTCGATCGCGGCCAGGCCGCTGACTGCCGTGCCGTTGACCGCGCTGAAGTAACCACCCACGTACAGCGTGGACCTGTCGGGCGAGACGGCGAGTGCCCGGACCGTCGCCGTGCCGCTGCCGCGGGTGAAGGAGAGCGAACAGCCGGCCGGCGCACCGGTGGCCGCGTCGAACGCCGCGAAGTTCACAGCGGCCGTGGTGTTGCTCCCGGCGGGGGAGCCGGCCGGCCTGATCCCCGAGAAGGTGCCGCCCGCGTACACCACCCCGTTCGCCTCGGCCAGGGCCCAGACGATGCCGTTGGTCTGGTACGTGGACAGGGCGTCGGCGGTGAAGCCGACCGGAGGGGTGAGCGCGGCAGCCGGGGGAGCGGTGGCCGACGCGGTACCGAGCAGGCCCGCGGCGAGTGCCAGCACCGACGTGAGAGCTCCGGCCCGGGTCCGTCTGAGACGTCCGGGCCCGCTCACCGGTCCACCCGGACCGCGGACCCCGTGAGCTGGTCGCTCAGCAGCCGGATGTCCGCGTCCACCATGATCCGGGCCAGCTCGCGCGACTTCACCTCCGGCTTCCAGCCCAGGAGCGTCTCCGCCTTGGACGCGTCACCGATCAGCGCGTCGACCTCGCTGGGACGCTCGTACTTCGGGTCGTAGCGGACGTGCTCCGCCCAGTCGAGGCCCGCGTGCTCGAAGGCGTACTCCAGGAACTGGCGGACACTGACCCCCTCGCCGGTGGCCACCACGTAGTCGTCGGGGGTGTCGCACTGGAGCATCCGCCACATCGCCTCCACGTACTCGGGGGCGTACCCCCAGTCGCGTACGGCGTCGAGGTTGCCCAGGTGCAGCCGGTCCTGAAGGCCCGCCTTGATCCTCGCCACCCCGCGGGTGATCTTGCGGGTCACGAAGGTCTCGCCGCGGCGCGGGGACTCGTGGTTGAAGAGGATGCCGTTCGTGGCGAACATCCCGTACGCCTCACGGTAGTTGACCGTCGCCCAGTAGGCGTAGACCTTGGCCACGCTGTAGGGGCTGCGCGGGTGGAACGGGGTCTTCTCGTTCTGCGGGGGCGGGCTGGCGCCGAACATCTCGGACGACGACGCCTGGTAGACCCGGGTCTCGATCCCGCTGGCCCGCACCGCCTCCAGCAGCCGCACGGTTCCGAGCCCGGTGACGTCACCGGTGTACAGCGGGGCGTCGAAGGACACCCGGACGTGCGACTGGGCGCCGAGGTTGTAGACCTCGTCGGGCTGGATGTCGCGCAGCAGGTTCACCAGCGCGACGCCGTCCGAGAGGTCGGCGTGATGGAGCACGAAGGAACGATTCGCTTCCTCGGGCCCCTGGTAGATGTGGTCGATGCGCTCGGTGTTGAAGCTCGACGAGCGGCGTATCAGTCCGTGGACCGTGTACCCCTTCTCGAGCAGCAGCTCCGACAGGTACGAGCCGTCCTGTCCGGTCACGCCGGTGATGAGTGCGGTTTTTGCCATGACTCCCCCCTTCTGTGGTCGCCCTTGGGGCGATTGGTTCATCGAAATAGCTTGATCTGAGCGGAATGCGGCGAAAGGTCACCCGGGGGCCGTGCTGCTGGCAGAATCCGAGCCATGACGACTGATCTCCCCGGCCCACCCCAGGAATCCGTCCGCCCCCTGCTGCGCCCCGGCGCCCGCATATTCGTCGCGGGCCACCGCGGCCTCGTCGGCTCGGCGCTGGTGCGCCGCCTCACGGCCGACGGCCACGAGGTGATCACCCGAGGCCGGGACGAGCTCGATCTGCGCGAGGCCGCGCCGACCGAGGCGTTCCTGCGTGACACCCGCCCGGACGCGGTCGTGCTGGCCGCGGCCAAGGTGGGCGGGATCATGGCGAACAGCACCAGCCCGGTGCAGTTCCTGGAGGACAACCTCCGCATCCAGCTCGCCGTGATCGCGGGTTCCCACGCCGCAGGGATCCAGCGGCTGCTCTTCCTCGGCTCGTCCTGCATCTACCCCAAGCACGCCCCCCAGCCCATCCCCGAGGACGCGCTGCTCACCGGCCCGCTCGAACCGACCAACGAGGCCTACGCGCTGGCCAAGATCGCCGGGATCGTGCAGGTCCAGTCCTACCGCCGGCAGTACGGCGCCTCGTACATCAGCGCCATGCCCACCAACCTCTACGGCCCCGGGGACAACTTCGACCTGGAGACCTCGCACGTGCTCCCCGCCCTGATCCGCCGCTTCCACGAGGCGAAGCGGGACGGCGCGGACGAGGTGACCCTGTGGGGCTCGGGCAGCCCCCGCCGCGAGTTCCTCCACGTCGACGACCTCGCCGCCGCCTGTGTGCGGCTGCTGGAGGGCTACGACGGCGACGCGCCGGTCAACGTCGGCTGCGGCGAGGACCTCACGATCCGCGAACTCGCTGAGACCGTAAAGAGCGTGACGGAGTATCAGGGACGCATCGTCTGGGACACGTCGAAGCCGGACGGCACCCCGCGCAAGCTCCTGGACGTGTCCCGGCTCTCCTCCCTCGGCTTCAAACCGCAGATCCCCCTGCGGGACGGGATCGCCCGCACCTACGCCTGGTGGCTCGGCCGGCAGGCCCCCCTGGGCTGACCGGCCGGCCGGGCGGCCGCGGCACGCCCTGAACCCGTGCACGCGACCTCCCCCGTGTCCCCCCACCACGTCTCAGTACGCCCCGCGGCCGTCGGTGACGGCGCGCACCGTACGGGCGAGAAGCCCCATGTCCGTGGTCACCGACCAGTTGTCGACGTACCAGAGGTCCAGCGACACCGTCTCCTGCCAGGACAGGTCCGACCGCCCGCTGACCTGCCACAGGCCGGTCAGGCCGGGCCGGACGGCCAGCCGCCGCAGCTCCCGCTCGTCGTAGTGCGACACCTCCTCCGGGAGCGGTGGACGCGGACCCACCAGGGACATGTCACCCCGTAGTACGTTGAGGAGCTGCGGGAGCTCGTCCACGGACGTACGGCGCAAGGCGTGACCGATCCGGGTCACCCGCGGGTCGCGGCGCATCTTGAACATCGGCCCCTCGCTCTCGTTCGCCGTCGAGAGCTGCTCCCTGCGCGCCTCCGCGTCGGCCACCATCGTGCGGAACTTCCACATGGTGAACGGCCTGTTGTGCCGCCCGTGGCGGGTCTGGCGGTGGAACACGGGGCCGGGTGACGAGAGCCGTACGGCCAGGGCCACCCCGAAGAACAGCGGCGCGAGCACCAGGAGCCCGAGTGCGGCGCCTGCCCGGTCCACCACCGTCTTGAGCGCGGCCTGCGGACCGCGCCTCAACGGCGGTGTGACGTGCAGCAGCGTGAGCCCGGCCGCGGAGGCCGGCCGCACCCGGGCGGCGGAGACCCCCGAGAGGTCGGAGAGCACGCAGAGCGCCAGTCCACCGTCGTGCAGCCCCCAGGCCAGCCGGCGGAGCCGGTCGTCGTCGAGCTGCGGTCCGGGTGCGACGAGCACGAGATCCGCGTCATGGGCGAACGCCCCGCCGAGCACCGTGGACACGTCGTCGTCGGCGGGTTCGGGCGCCAGCCGCCCAGGCACCGGCGTCCCGCAGTCCGGCGCCGCCGGCCCCACGGGGACCACCGCCACCGCCGTGTACGGGTGGTCCTTACGGGAGTTGAGCAGATTCACCGCCCGGTCCAGGCCGGCCGCGCAGCCGACCACCAGGACCCGGCGTCCTCCTCGCGGCCCCCCGGCCGAGCGCCACCGGAACGCGGCCCCGGCCACTACCGCCAGAGCCAGACCGGGCACCAGTGCCGCGACGGCGGTCGCCGGGTCGAGGCCCCCGCCCGTCAGGGCCAGGAGCACGGCCAGCACCCCGATGAGCGCCAGCCAGTCACCGAAGGGCACGTGGGGCGCCCCGGCAGCCTCCCCCGGCAGCCGGTACGCGTACCGGCCGCGCGCCGCGCGCACCCCGGCCCACATCAGAGCCGCGGACACCGCGGCGGTCAGCGGGTCAGGCTGCTCACCGGCCCGCAGCACGAACCAGGCGGGAACTCCCAGGCCCAGCAGATCGGTCAGGACGAGGAAGGGCACACGCGGAACGGGCGATTTCCTCGCCCGCGGTCTCTCCACGTGGTCGCGCTCGACGGTCGACGGGGCTCTCCAGACGTGCTCCGGAGCCACCGTGCGGTTCCCGGACCCGGCGGTACGCGGTCGTAGTGCCCCCGCGAGCCCGACGGGCCCGGATATATCCGATTCAGGTATTTCGACATGCCCCATGAACCCCCCAGCCACAGTCGCATCCCCACAAACGGGGCGCATCCGCCGATCCCATGGACTGACGGATGCGCCCTCGCTCGTGCACGATATCCACACACGTGCCATTTCGCTGGAGTTCTCGTGAAGTTCAGACACCGTGGATGCTGTGATCCGGGTCGCCCTCTCCGGGCGGTTCCGGGGGACGCGCCTAAGGTAGGGGTATGGAACCGCTTTCCGAGGAACAGACCGACCAGCTCGTCGTGATCGTGACGGATCTGGCCAGGCAGGGGCGCACGGAAGAGCTCCTGGAGTTCTTCGAGCACGGCCTGCCGGTCGACGTCCAGGACGCCGGGGGCAACACGGCGCTCATGCTCGCCGCGTACCACGGGCACACGGCGACCGTGCGCGCGCTCATCGGCCGCGGCGCCGACGTCGATCTGCGCAACGCCCGGGACCAGTCGCCGGTGGCGGGGGCCCTGTTCAAGGGCGAGGACGCGATCGTGGGAGCGCTGGTCGAGGCGGGCGCAGACCTCGACGCGGGGACCCCCAGCGCGCGGGCCACGGCCGAGATGTTCGGGAGGACGGCTCTGCTGGGCTAGATCCTGTCGCCGCGCGGGGCCGGGTTCGCACGCCCGGTCCGTCCCGGACGAACGGTCCTGGTGGCGACGGCACGAGGGGCCCCGGGCGACGGCGCGTCGCCCGGGGCCCCTCGCGTACGGCGGCCGGTCAGCTCTGCTTGGACGCCTGCAGTGCCTCGATGGCCTTGCGCACACCCTCGCCGTAGGCCGGGTCGGCCTGTGTGCAGTGGCCTATGTGACGCTCGGCGACGGCCTTCGAGGCGCCGTCGATGGCCCGGGCGGTGTTGCCGAACAGGGCGTCCTGCTCGTCCGGGGTCATCGCCCGGAACAGGTTGCCCGGCTGCTCGAAGTAGTTGTCGTCGTCCTCGCGGTAGTCGAACCGGTCGGCGGCGGCACCGTCGAGCGCCAGTCCGGGCTCGGCGAACTGAGGCTGCTCGGCCCAGCGGCCGTAGCTGTTCGGGGTGTAGCCGGGGACCGCGCCCTGGTTGCCGTCCACGCGCAGCTGGCCGTCGCGGTGGTAGGTGTTGACGTTCTTCGCGCCGCGGGGCTGGTTCACCGGGATCTGGTGGTGGTTGACACCGACGCGGTAGCGGGCGGCGTCACCGTACGAGAAGAGCCGGCCCTGCAGCATGCGGTCGGGCGATGCGCCCACGCCGGGGACGAGGTTCGCCGGGGTGAAGGCGGCCTGCTCCACGTCGGCGAAGTAGTTCTCCGGGTTGCGGTTGAGCTCGAACTCGCCGACCTCGATGAGCGGGTAGTCCTTCTTCGACCAGACCTTCGTCAGGTCGAAGGGGTGGTAGCGGTACGTCGCCGCGTCCGCCTCCGGCATCACCTGGATGTAGAAGGTCCACTTCGGGTGGTCGCCGCGCTCGATGGCGTCGAACAGGTCCGCCTGCGAGGACTCGCGGTCGTCGGCGACGACCGCCGCGGCCTCGGCGTCGGTCAGGTTCTTGATGCCCTGCCGGGTACGGAAGTGGAACTTCACCCAGAAGCGCTCGTTGCTCTCGTTGATGAACGAGTAGGTGTGCGACCCGAACCCGTGCATGTGGCGGTAGCCGTCGGGGATGCCGCGGTCCGACATCACGATGGTGATCTGGTGCAGGGCCTCGGGGAGGCTGGTCCAGAAGTCCCAGTTGTTCTCCGCCGAGCGCAGGTTGGTGCGCGGGTCGCGCTTCACGGCGCGGTTCAGGTCGGGGAAGTGGTGGGGGTCGCGGTGGAAGAAGACGGGAGTGTTGTTGCCGACGACGTCCCAGTTGCCCTCCTCCGTGTAGAAGCGGAGGGCGAAACCGCGGATGTCGCGCTCCGCGTCCGCCGCCCCGCGCTCACCGGCGACGGTCGAGAACCGGGCGAAGAGCTCGGTCTCCTTGCCGACCTCGGAGAAGAGCGCGGCCCTGGAGTAGCGGGTGATGTCCTGCGTGACCTTGAAGGTGCCGAAGGCGCCCGACCCCTTGGCGTGCATACGCCGCTCCGGGATGACCTCGCGGCTGAAGTGGGCCAGCTTCTCCAGGAACCAGACGTCCTGGAGCAGCATCGGGCCGCGCGGACCGGCGGTGACGGCGTTCTCGTTGTTCGCGACGGGTGCGCCGGCGGCAGTGGTCAGCGGCTTCGTGTTGTCAGAAATTTTCCTGCTCCTCCGTGTGAAGAATTCCGTGCACCGGCTGCGGCTCCTGAGGGGCGCGCCCGGCGGCCGGGGGCCGCCCCGCGTGCCGTGCCGGTGAATTCGGCAGGTCGATCCGCCGTGCCGGTCCGGCACCGGCGAGCGTCGTGAGCACGTCGTGGACGGCTCGGGCCGAGACCGCGCCGATGCGTGTGCGTACCCGGGATGAGGCGGGTACGGGCGTCGGCGTGCGGGGCCCGTGGACGGCCGGGAACGCGGTGACCCGGCGTCGGGGCACCCGTGACGACGCCCCGGTGAGGAGCGGCGTCCTGGTCTCGGCTTCGATCATCCACGCAGTCAACCACCTTTCTGGAATGATTCCAATAATGGACTTATGGAAGAGCTGAATCCTGTCGCACCACCGACCTTCATGTCCGATTCCCGCCAGCTCGGGTGCCCGTGATGCCGCATCCTTGAGGCATGACCAGCGACGACAGCAGATACGAAGCGGTGAGCAGCCGCGACGCCCGGTTCGACGGCGAGTTCTTCTTCGCCGTGTCCACGACCGGGATCTACTGCCGCCCCAGCTGTCCGGCCACCACGCCCAAGCGGCGGAACGTGACGTTCTTCCCCACCGCGGCCGCCGCCCAGGGCCGGGGGTTCCGCGCCTGCCGGCGCTGCCGCCCGGACGCCGTGCCCGGCTCCGCGGACTGGAACGCCCGCGCCGACCTGGTCGGCCGGGCGATGCGGCTGATCGGCGACGGAGTCGTCGACCGGGAAGGCGTCGGCGGGCTCGCCGCACGCCTCGGCTACAGCGCCCGTCAGGTGCAGCGCCAGCTGAACGCGGAGGTCGGCGCCGGACCCATCGCCCTCGCCCGGGCCCAGCGCGCCCACACCGCACGCGTCCTGCTGCAGACCACGACCCTGCAGGCCGCCGAGATCGCCTTCGCCTCGGGCTTCGCCAGCGTGCGGCAGTTCAACGACACGGTCCGGGAGATCTACGCCCTCACCCCCGGCGAGCTGCGTGGCGCACCGCCCGGACGGTCCTCCCGCTTCGGTTCCGTCGGCACGGCGGACGGGACCGGGGGAGTGCCGCTGAGGCTCGCCCACCGGGGACCGTACGCCGCGGACCGGATCTTCGACCACCTCGCGGCCCGTGCCCTCACCGGCATCGAGGAGATGACCGGAGAGCACGGCGACCGCACCTACCGGCGCACCCTGCGCCTGCCGCACGGCACCGGCATCGCCGAGGTCCGCGAGCGGACCGGCGACGGCTGGCTGGAGTGCCGGCTGCACCTGGGCGATCTGCGCGACCTGACGACCGCCACCCAGCGGATGCGCCGCCTCTTCGACCTGGACGCCGACCCCCACGCCGTCGCCGAGCGCCTCGGCGCCGTACCCGCGCTGACCCGGCTCGTCGCCCGGACGCCGGGGCTGCGCGCCCCGGGAGCCGCCGACGTCCACGAACTGGCCGTCCGGGCCGTCCTCGGCCGGCAGGTCTCCGTGGCCGCGGGGCGCCGGCTGGGCAGCGCGCTGGTGCAAGCCCACGGCGCGCCCCTCCAGGTGCCCAGCTCCACCCTGACCCGCACCTTCCCCGACCCCGGTGACCTGGCCGGGGCCGGCCTCGAGGAGCTGGGCGTCCCCGCCGCGCGGCGCGACACCCTGCGCTCCGTCGCCGCCGCCCTGGCCGACGGGCGGATCGGGCTCGACCCGGGTGCCGACCGGGACCAGGCCGAGAAGGAGCTCCTGAGCCTGCGGGGTGTCGGGCCCTGGACGGCCGGCTACATCCGGATGCGGGCACTCGGCGACCCCGACGTGCTGCTGGAGGACGACGTGGCCGTCCGGGCCGGAATGCGGCACACGGGCGTGGGCCCGGAGGACGCCGTGGCCTGGCGCCCCTGGCGCACGTACGCCATGCACCACTTCTGGAACGCGGCCGCGGACCGGCGGCGCCGCGCCGTCGCGGCATGACGTCCGAATCCCGCCGGCCGCGTCGCGACGGACGCCGCACAGTTGACGTACAGGCAAGAGAACCGGAAGGACCGCGACCATGACGCTCTACACCACGATCGACAGCCCGCTCGGCGAGCTGCTGCTGGTGGGCGAGGAGTCGGCCACAGCCACGGGCGGCACCGCCCTCGCCTCCCTCTCGGTGCCGGGCCAGAAGGGCGGCGCGACGGTCCAGGACGGCTGGGCGCGGGACGCGGAGGCGTTCACCGCCATCGCCGGCGAACTGCGCGCGTACTTCGAGGGGGGCCGGGACGGTTTCGGCATCGAGTACGCCGCCGGGCGGGGCACCGACTTCCAGCGGCGCGTGTGGAGGGCCCTGGAAGACATCCCGTACGGCACGACCCTGAGCTACGGGGAGATCGCCGCGCGGATCGGCGCGCCGCGCGCCGCGGTGCGCGCGGTCGGCACCGCCATCGGAGCCAACCCGCTGCTGGTCGTACGACCCTGCCACCGCGTGATCGGCGCGAGCGGTGCCCTCACCGGCTACGCGGGCGGCCTCGACCGAAAGCGCCAGCTCCTGGACCTGGAGAACCACCACCGGGCGGCCTGACGACGGCGCCCCGAGGAGCGCGGACGCCCTCCGGGAACAGCGGCACGACGCCGCCCGGTCCCGAGGAAGGTGAACCGATGACCCACTTCCCCCACCCGGCCCGGCCTGTGGCGGGACGGGCATGAGCGCCCTGATCCCGCGCCCCGTCATGGAGGTCGCCCCCGGCGCCTGGCACGTACCGGGCTGGCTCACCCCCGCCCAGCAGCGCGAACTGGTCACGGAGTGCCGGGCCTGGGCCACCGGGCCCGTCCCGATCCGGCACACCCGGCTGCCGCGAGGCGGCGTCATGTCCGTACGGACGGTCTGTATCGGCTGGCACTGGCAGCCGTACCGGTACACCCGCACGGCGGACGACGTGAACGGCCGACGCGTCGCCGAATTCCCGGACTGGATGGTCCGGCTGGGCCGCCGGGCGCTCCTGGCGGCGTACGGGGACGAGGCGGACGCCGAGGAGTACACCCCGGACACCGCGCTGATCAACTTCTACGACGGGCAGGCCCGGATGGGCATGCACCAGGACAAGGACGAGAGGTCCTCCGCCCCGGTCGTCTCCCTGTCCATCGGCGACACCTGCCTCTTCCGCGTCGGCAACACCGAGACCCGCACCCGGCCCTACACCGACATCGAGCTCGCCTCGGGCGACCTGTTCGTCCTCGGCGGTCCGTCGCGCTTCGCCTACCACGGGGTGCCCAGGGTCCACGAGGGCACCGGAGACCCGGCCACCGGGCTGGACTCAGGGCGGCTGAACATCACGATGCGGGTCACCGGGCTCACCGGGGGCCCGGCCGCCTCCCGGCCGTGACGGAGGCGTTGTCAGTGCCTCCCAGTAGGTTCAGTCGTGTTCCGCCGGCCCGGTGGATACACCCCCTCAGCTGTGCATTGGAGATGGCGCGTTGTCGGATTGGGAGAGGTCGAGCACGGCGCGGGTGATACCACCCGCGCGGCCGCGCAAGCTCGCCAAGGTTCCGTTCGTCGAGCTGGCGGACGGACGCCTGCAAGGCGTGGTGTCCAGCGGCTCGGACATCGGGCGGGTCTATGTCTCATCCGTCGCGACGGCAAGCTTCGCGTTCGCCTGCAGCACCAACAACAACCGTCCCTGTGGCGGTGCGCGCGGGTCGTTCTGCAACCACATCGGTGCCCTCGTCAACGAGGCGGTCCTCCAGTACGGAGCCGAGCGCGTCGTCCGCTATCTGAAGATCGAGGTCCCGGGCGGCGACGTCGACGGGCCGGTGCTCGCGTCGGCCATGCGGAGCACCCGCCCGCAGGCCGACGCGACGAAGGCCGCCGCCTCCGTCTTCAGCCGGTTCCTGCGTCACCTCGCCTATCTCGAACACGCCCCGGCCACCGTGCCGTTGCCCGAGATGCATTTCTTCCCGCCGACCAGGGCGGTGGCCTGATGCGTGCCGACCTGCTCACCGGACCCGTCGAGGGTCTGGAGGAAGCCCTGGAGGCCGTCGACGCCTTCGACCGGTCCCTCGTCCCCGGCCTCCTCCGCCCCCAGCCCTCCGAGGCCGCGGGCCCGGCGCGGCTCGCCGACGCGGTCCTGGGGACGCCCCTGGCCGCCAGGGTCGCCGAGGCGGCCGAGAAGGCGGCGGCTGGAGGAGCGGGCGAGGACCACTTCGTGGCCCTCGCAGCCGCCCGGACCGCGCTGCTCGGCTCCGTCCACGACGCACTGCTGACGCGCGTCGAGGAGGCCGCAGGCCGGCCGCGAGGCGAGCGGCCCGAGCCGGCGGCCGGCGCACGGCCGGCGGAGAATCTGCTGACGGCCGCCCGCGCCTGGCTCTCCGACCTGGCGCGCTGCGGATGGCAGGGCCTCGACCACGAGGTGGTGTCCGGGGCCGCCGAGGTCGTCTCGGCGATGCTGCCCGACCCCTCCCTGCGCCGTCTCGCCTCCCTCCTCGACGGCTTCGCCGCCGAACTCGCCGCGTCCTGCCCCGGCTCGTCCATGGAGCGCTTCCCGGTACGCCGCTGGGCCGACCTCTGGTCGCGCGGAATGCTGCTCACGGTGCCCGGCGCTGCCGCGGCACCCGTCGTCGGGACCGCCGACGGGCGACTGCTGCCCCTCGGCATCGACGTACAGGAGCACGCGACCGCCGCTCAGGCGCAGGTGCACGCCGTCTTCGAACCCGCGGACGGATCCGCGTCCCGACTCGTGCGCGCCAGCGTCTCGGCGCCGAAGCCCGACACCGTCGTCGGAGCCGGGATCTGGCAGCTGCTGCGTCCGCACATGTCGCTCCTCGCCGCCGCCGGTGAGGGCCGGTCGATGGTGCTGACCGGAATGCCCCTCACCGCGGAGGGCGACTTGATCTGGGACGACGCCCATGCCCGGCCCGGAGAACCGGCCGAGGCGTTCGCCACGGCCCGCGTGGCCCTCCCCACCGCGACGGCCCCGGTCACGGCCCCCCTGGACCGGCATCCCGCGCGCATCGCCGTCCCCGTCTTCCTGGAGGGCTACACCCCCCGGGCCGACGACGAGGGCCTCGTGAGCTTCACCGTCGCCGGCGCCGAGCTGGCCGTCGACACCGACCGCATCCCGGCGGCCGGTCCGCTCACCCCCGAGGCCGTCGCCAGGTCCGGTGCCTGCGTCGCCCTGGTCCGCTGGGACGACGGCGAGTTCGCCGTGCAGCCGCTCGCCGTCGAGACCACGGTGCGCAAGAAGGTGACTCCGGTGCACGCGGGGGCGTGGGCCGGAGGTACGACCGACAAGGCCGGGGTCAGGGCGGAGAAGGCCGCCACCGACGCCGCGAAGGTGCTGGGCGAGCGCGCGGGAAGGCTGCTGCGGAAATGACCGGACAGCCGAACCCCGGGGTGACCGGGGAGAGCGCGCACGACAACCGCCGGCAGGTCATGTACTGGCGCCTGCTCGCCCAGCTCTTCGACCCCGAGGAGCAGGCGGCCCTGGAGTCGGCGAGCCTCGCCGTCGTCGAGGACATCGGGCTCCCGCCCGCGCTGCTGGACCCGGGGACCTCCGTCGACTCCGTGGTGCAGCGCCATCCCGGGCTGGCCGCCGAGTTCGACGGTCTGATGGTGCCGGGCGCGGACGAGGGAGCGGACACGGAGACGGAAACGGACGGCCCCGACGACGTCCGCGACCGGGCCGCCGAGGTGCGGCGCGCCGCGCTCGTGTCGAAGGTCCTGCTGAACGTCTTCCACTCGCCCCCCGGCACGGTCTCCGCGGGCCAGCTCTCCCGCTGGCAGTCCGACGCGGGCTGGCTGGAGCGCGCCCTCGGCTGCAAGCCGGGCGAGTTGCGCGGCGGGCGCGCCGGAGGTACCGGCGCCGCCCCGACCGGCACGGGCGGCGGTGGCCGGACCCCCGATCTCGGCCGGCTCATCCCGGAGATCGGTCCGGCACTGGGCTCCATCGAGGCCGGGCTCGTCAAGCGGATGCGGCTGCGCGAAGTCCTCGCCGACCCGCACCTCGCCGGTCAGCTGACGCCGAGCATGTCCCTGATCGAGCAGCTGCTGCGCGACAAGGACAACCTCTCCGGTGTCGCCCTGGCCAACGCCAAGGCCCTGATCCGGCGCTTCGTCGACGAGGTCGCCGAGGTGCTGCGGACGCAGGTGGAGAAGTCGACCGTCGGTGCCCTGGACCGTTCGGTCCCGCCCAAGCGGGTGTTCCGCAACCTCGACCTGGACCGCACGATCTGGAAGAACCTCACCAACTGGAGCCCCGAGGAGGAGCGGCTCTACGTCGACCGCCTCTTCTACCGCCACACCGCGCGCAAGACGACGCCCCAGCGGCTGATCGTGGTCGTCGACCAGTCGGGCTCGATGGTGGACTCCATGGTCAACTGCACCATCCTGGCCTCGATCTTCGCCGGCCTGCCCAAGGTGGACGTCCACCTCATCGCGTACGACACCCAGGCGCTCGACCTCACCGCCTGGGTGCACGACCCCTTCGAGACCCTGCTGCGGACGAATCTCGGCGGCGGCACCGACGGCACGGTCGCCATGGCACTGGCCCAGCCGAAGATCGCCGCGCCCCGCGACACCGTCGTGGTGTGGATCTCCGACTTCTACGAGTGGCAGGCCGAGCCGCTGTTCGAAAGCATGGCCGCCATCCACCGCTCCGGAGCGAAGTTCATCCCCGTCGGTTCGGTGACCAGCTCGGGCCGCGCCAGCGTCAACCCCTGGTTCAGGGAGCGCTTCAAGGACCAGGGGACACCGGTCCTCTCGGGCCACATCCGCAAGCTCGTCCACGAGCTCAAGACCTTCCTCACGTGACGCGAGCGGGCCGGCCGGAGTCCCCGGGACCGGCGCCCGCCACGCGCGTCACACCACAGCACTCCCACACACGTCGAAAGGCACCCCCATGTCCGACCTGCTGCGCGCCCCCGCCGAGATCAAGTACGCGGAGGAGCTCGACTGGCTCGAGTCGGTCGACGACGGCCCCAAGCCCTTCTCCTGGCGGCTCTCGCCCAAGATGGTCCGCCTGTTCATCCTGGGGTCCGAGCGCTCCGACGGCCTCGACCGGGAGATCTCCCAGAAGTGGTACGGCGACCGCAGCTTCGTCGAGCGGTCCATCGTCACCCTGGCCTCCGACCGCGGTCTGCTGCTCATCGGCGACCCGGGCACGGGCAAGAGCTGGCTGGCCGAGCTCCTCTCGGCCGCCGTCTCCCGCAACTCCACGCTCGTGGTGCAGGGCACGGCCGGCACCACCGAGGACCACATCAAGTACTCGTGGAACGTGTCCATGGTGATCTCCAAGGGCCAGTCGCGGGAGTCGATGATCCCCTCACCGATCATGACCGCGATGGAGACCGGTGCGATCGGCCGCTTCGAGGAGCTCACCCGCTCCACCAGCGACGTCCAGGACGCGCTGATCTCGATCCTCTCCGAGAAGTACATCTCCGTACCCGAGATGGACAGCGACAACATCGTCTTCGCCAAGCCGGGCTTCTCCGTCATCGCCACGGCCAACAGCCGCGACCGAGGCGTCAACGACCTGTCCTCCGCGCTCAAGCGCCGCTTCAACTTCGTCCGCATCCCGGTGGTGACGAACAAGAAGAGCGAGGCGGAGATCGTCCGCTTCCGCACCGAGGAGCTGCTGCGCCGTCACCAGATCGAGCTGGACGTGCCGCCCACCCTCCTCGACGTCCTGCTGCAGAGCTTCGCCGACCTGCGGGCCTCCTCCGCGGCGGCCGGCAGCGACGACGAGAAGCTGGAGTCCGCGCTGTCCAGCGCCGAACAGATCGGTGTTCTGGAGGACGCGATCCTGCACAGCAACTTCTTCGGAGAACGTGAGCTGACAGCCCGAACCCTCGCCTCCTCGCTCGTCGGATCGCTCGCGCGGCGTGAACCCGAGGACCTGGCCATCCTCAACAAGTACCTGCACGGCATCGTCGAGCCGCGCAGCAAGGAACAGGGCGGCTCCTGGCCGGAGTTCCTGGAGGGCGGCCGCGACGCGATCGCCACCCTGTCATGAGCACCTTGAGCGAGGAGGCGCCCTTCAAGGCCCTCCGAGGACAACTGCAGGAAGCGGCAGCCGAGTTCGCGGACGGCCCGGACGCGCTGCGGGGCATCCTCCTCGGCATCGTCGACGACGTCGACCGCGCCGTACGCGAGCCGCTGGAGATCTTCCCCGTCTGCCACCACTCGCCCGCATCGGCGGTCGCCATGGCGCGCAGGCTGCGGGAGAAGCAGCCGAAGGTCGTCTACCTGGAGCTGTGCGAGGACATGGCGCCTCTCCTGTCCGAGCTGAGGAACTGCCGTCTTCCGGTGGCCGTCCAGGCGTTCGCGAGCGAGGTCAAGGGCTTCCCCGCGGAGTGGGCGCCGCTCTCGGTGGTCGCTCCGATCACCGAGGCGTCCGCCGAGTACCAGGCCATCGCCTACGCACTCGACACCCCGGGCGTCGAGCTCGTCCTCGTCGACCGGTCCTCGGACCACGTGTTCCAGTGGCAGGCCGGTGCGACGGAGCCCGCGGGCCCGGACGCACCGCCCGCCGAGGAGGAGGAGGCGGCACTGCACGGCGACGCCGTAGGGGTGGAGATCGGTGATCTGCGGCCCCGGTTCGCCGAGCTGGAGGAGCACCTCCTGCACCACGGCCGTGTGCGGCACTGGTCGGAGTGGTGGCACCAGTACGTCGAGCTGCCGCTCGGCGACAGCGACCACGACACCTACCGCCAGGTCATGCTCCTGATCGGCAGCCTCTTCCGCCGGCTGGCGCCCGGGGACACGGGCCGGGTCCGGGTGGACGAGGACCGCGAGCGCCACATGTGGACCCGGATGCGCGAACACCTCGCCGCGACGGGCACGGATCCCGAGGACTGCCTCTACGTCTGCGGCGCGTTCCACGCGGCCAGCCGGGTCGAGGAGTTCGGCGTCCACGGCAGCGACACCTTCGAGATCAGCCCGCCGAGCGAGAGCACCTGGCAGCACGGCCTGATCCCGTCCAGCCACACGTCGATCGAGGCGCAGTTCGGCCTCGCGGCCGGGTCCGTGTCGATCGCCGCCACGCAGTGGGCGAAGAACCTCAGGCGCACCCGGGTGCAGCCCTACCGGCTCGCGGGCCAGGCGGGTGCCAAGAAGGCGGCGAAGCCCCGGAAGGCCGCCGCGCCCGCCGCCCCCGTGGCACCGGAAGCCGCCTCCGACAAGCTCTCAGGCTTCCTGCAGAGTCCGCCCGCCCTCGACCGGCTGGACGAGGCGGAACTCCTCGGCTGGTCGGTGGAGATCGTGCGCTCCGCCCGGCGCAACGGCTACCTCGCCTCCACCGCCGACGCCATCGCCGTCTTCGAGACGTCGATCCTGCTGGCCGGCATGCGGGACCGGGCCAGGCCCACGCCGTACGACTTCCAGGACGCGGCGGTCACCTGCATCGAGAAGGAGACCGTGCCGGGGAGGCGCGACGTACGCCGCCTGGTGGAGATCCTGATGGGCGGCGACCGGATCGGCCAGGTCGGCTACGACGCGCTGCCGCCCCTGGCCCGCGACGTGCACGACCGCCTCGCCCCGCTGGGCCTCAAGCTCCAGCAGCGCGGGGTGCAGCGCGCCCTGCTGGACATGACCTCCCACCCCGAACTGCGGCAGTGCTCCGACGTGCTGTGGATGCTGCGCCACCTCATGCCCCACGGGGCGGCGCGGCCGATCATGGGCGAACGGGAGCTCGGCAAGCAGTCGGTCCAGGAGTCCTGGGACCTCGCGCTGGGCACCCATCAGCGGGCGCTGATCGAGCTCGGCTACGAGGGCGTCAGCATCGAGCAGGTGCTCGAGCAGCGCCTGCGCCGCGCGGCCTACGCCCCGAACGCGACCACGGCGCAGATCCTGGCCGCCGTCGAGGACGCCGTGCTGCATCTGCGCGGTGGCCGCCTCGCCGACGAGCTCGGCACCCGCGCGCTGGAGGTGCTGGCCACCGAGCGGAGCGTCGACGGTGCGCCGGAGGTGCTGCGCAGGGTGCGCCGGCTCCTGGCGTACTACCGGATCAGCCGGCCGGTGCTCCCCACGTGGATCGAGTCCTTCGCCAAGACGGGGTACGCGCACTACTGCACGCTCCTGCCGACGGCGTTCACCGACGAGGACGCGACCGTCCGTCAGGTCGCGGCGATGCTGGGGTTCCTCTTCAGCATGGAGAGCCTGGCCCTCTCGCTCGGCTGCGACCGGGCCCAGATGGATCTGGCCCTCGCGCAGTCGCACCCGCAGGAGCCGTCCAGGACGGCGCTGCTGTGGGCGGCCCGGGTGCACCTCGGGCAGCTCACCCGAGCCGAGCTGAGGGAGCGGTGCGACGCACTGCTGGACAACCCCTTGGTGGTTCCCGCCTACCCGCGCTATCTCAGCGGCTTCCTGCACGCTCTGGAGCCCGTGCCGCAGCTGGCCGGTTTCGTGGTCGAGGCGGTGTCGAAGGCCTTCGCCCGGCTGCCGGACCCGGTGCTGCTGCCCTGGCTGCCGACGCTGATCACCACCTTGCGCTCCGAGGGCTCCGACTTGACCCCGCTGCTGGTCCGCGAGGCGGGACGCGTCTTCCCCGGCCGCCTCGCGGCACTGGACGCGTGGGTCCCGCCGTGGGAGGCCGTCCCGGAGGCACCGGCGGCCCCGGCGGCGGCCGGCGGTGGCACGGCGCGCCGGGCCGTCCTTCTCGCCGCCCACCCGGAGACCTGCGACAGCCTGGCGGAACTGCTGGGCTGCGAGGGCACCTGGGAGGCGGAGATCCCGGAGCCCTCGGGCGCGGTGCTCGTAGGCCGCCACCCCGAGACGGCGGCGGCAGTGGAGGCGCTGCTGGCGGGGGCCTGACTCCGGGGGTGGAGGCAGCGACGCGTGCCGTCCGTGCCGCGTGCGGAGCCGCACGCGGCACGGACGGCACGCGCTGTTCCCCGGCGGCCCCCCGGTCACCGATGCCGGACCGGTTCCAGGCGCCGCCGAGGTCGCGTGCGACGTCTGTCGTGTCCTGGGACAGAAGGGGTCGTTGAGCCTGGTGTGAGTGGTTGTGGGAGTGGGTACCCGTCGGATCTGACGGATGAGCAGTGGGCCCTGGTCGAACCGCTGCTGCCGGCGGCGAGGGTCGGTCCGAAGGGCGGGCGTCGGGAGAAGCACCCGCGCAGGCGGATCGTGAACGCCCTCCTCCACGTGGTGCGGACGGGATGCGCCTGGCGCCAACTGCCGAAGACCTTCCCGCCCTGGCCCACCGTGTACTGGTACTTCACCTGGTGGCACGAGAACGGCACCGTCGAGCGGATCCACGGCACCTTGCGGATCCACGGCACCTTGCGCGGCCAGGTCCGTGCGGCGGACGGCGCGGACGCGGAGCCGAGCCACGGGACGGCCGCTTCCCGGTCCGTACGCGCCGGGGACGCGGCTCCCTCGGAAGCCGTGGCTCCGACGCGGGCCGGAGGCTGAAGCGGCCGTCCTTGATCTTCGGGACGTCGCCGGAATGTCCTCCCTGTCTTCGGATGCCGCATCCGGGCTGCTGCGGCAGGATGGCCGGATGACGACACAGCCGCACATCGTCCTTGTGCGCGGAGACATCACGGAGCAGCACGCCGACGCCCTGGTGAACGCCGCCAACTCCTCGCTCCTCGGGGGCGGTGGGGTCGACGGCGCGATCCATCGGCGGGGCGGGCCCGATGTCCTCGCCGCCTGTCGCGAGCTGCGGGCCTCGCACTACGGCAAGGGGCTGGCCACCGGGCAGGCGGTGGCGACGACGGCCGGCCGGCTGCGCGCGGAGCACGTCATCCACACGGTGGGGCCGGTCTGGTCGCGCGAGGAGGACCGCTCCGCCCTGCTGGCCTCCTGCTACCGGGAGTCCCTGCGGGTCGCGTCGGAACTGGGCGCCCGCACGGTCGCGTTCCCCGCCATCTCGACGGGGGTCTACGGCTGGCCGCTCGACGACGGGGCCCGGATCGCCGTCCGCACGGTGCGGGAGGCGACGCTTCCCCCGGTGGCCGAGGTGCGCTTCGTGCTCTTCGACCAGGAGGCGTACGCGCGCTTCGAAGAGGCACTGACCGGCTGAGCCCGCGCCGCACCTCGGCGGCCCGGTCGCGGACGTCGCCGACCCGCCCGCGCCCGGCCTGGGTGGGCCTTGGGTGAAGCGTGCGGGGACCGCCGGGCCTCCGGCCGGGAAAGGCGTTCACCTCCGTCTGACACCATCGGCCGGTGGACTACCCGAACGACCAGGCACCTGGCGCACCGATCCGCTCCGGCATCCCGGAGCACGGCCGCATCCCGAAGTACTACGCCGTGAAGGCGCGTATCTCGCTCCTTCTGGACGAGTTGGCCGAAGGAGCGCCACTGCCCACCGAGCGGGACCTGGCTCTCCGGTACGAGGTCTCCCGCGAGACCGTGCGCCAGGCGCTGCGGGAGCTCCTGCTGGAAGGACGGTTGCGCCGGCAGGGGCGGGGCACCGTCGTCGCCGGGCCCAAGCTCGAGCAGCCGCTCTCGCTGGCCAGCTACACCGAGGGCGTGCGACGCCAGGGCCGCACACCCGGCCGCCACCTCATCGGGCTCGAACAGTTCCCCTGTCCCGAGGCCTTGGCCGTCGAGATCGAGGTGCCGCGTGGTGAGCCCGTGTGGCACATGGAGCGCGTCCTGCTCGCCGACGAAGAGCGGGTCGGCCTGGAGAGCACGTACGTCACCGTCGCCCGGGTCCCCCGCCTGGACGTGGAGTTCGACCCCGACTCCTCCTTCTACGCCTACCTGCGCGACCGGCTCGGCGCCGCCTTCGGCGATGCCGACGAGCGCATCGAGACCGTCCTCGCGACACCGCGTGAGGCGCTCCTGATCGGGACACCGCCCGCCCTTCCGATGCTGTTGCTGCACCGCCTCTCCCGGGACCCCGGGGGGCGGCCGCTGGAGCGGGTGCGGACCCTCTTCCGCGGTGACCGGTTCTCGTTCACCGCCCACCTGGGCGGTCAGGACCGGTAGCTCTTCCCGGGCGTGTGGCGTACACGCAGGAGCGGCCGACTCGTTCATTTGCATAACGAGAACATAACGGGTCTAGTCCAAGCTTGCGGCCCGGTTCACCCTTCCGTCGCCTCGCGGACGCGCCGGGGCCACCCGCCCCGAGGAGCGTTGCCGTCGTGAGAGTCATCGTCGTAGGAGCCGGCGTGGTGGGAACCATGCACGCCTGGCACGCAGTGAACCGCGGCCACGAGGTCGTACAGATCGAACGCGAGAGCGAGGCGCGCGGAGCTTCCCTCCGCAATTTCGGACAGATTTGGGTCAGCGGCCGGGCGGCCGGCGAGGAGCTGGAGACCGCCCTGCGGGCCCGCGAGCTGTGGGAGTCCATCGGGCGACTGGTGCCGGAGCTCGGCTTCAGGCCCTGTGGATCGCTGACCCCGCTCCGCACGGAGCTGGAGCTCGCCGTCGCGGAGGCGGCCGTGGCCCGGCCCGACGCGGCGGCGCGCGGCTACAAGCTGCTCACCGCCGGCGAGGCGCGGGCCGTGAACCCCGCCCTGCGAGGGGCCTTCGAGGCGGCACTGTGGTGCGAGCGGGACGCGGCCGTCGAGCCACGTGTCGCCCAGCTCGCACTGAAGCAGGCCCTGTTGGCGTCGGGGAAGTACACCTACCTCGGCGGCCGGGAGGTGCGCGAGGTGACGGGCACCGCCTCCGTGCGTGACGACCACGGCGACACCCACACCGGTGACGCGGTCGTCCTCGCCACGGGCGCCTGGCTCGGCGGCCTCGTCCGCGAGCTGGCCGGCCCGGACCTGCCGGTACGCCGGGTCCGTCTGCAGATGATGCAGACCGACCCGCTCGGAGAGCCGCTCACCACCTCCGTGGCCGACGCCGACAGCTTCCGCTACTACCCGGCCTACGCCGGAGGCGCGCTCGACGCCCTCGAATCCGGACAGCCGCAGGCACCGACCGCTGCCGCCCACCGGATGCAACTGCTCATGGTGCAGCGCCGCGACGGCGGACTGACCATCGGCGACACACACGAGTACGAGCACCCCTTCGCCTTCGACACCGCCGAGGAGCCGTACGAGCACCTCACCGGTGTCGTCGAGTCCTTCCTCGGCCGCCCCCTGCCGCGCGTAAGCCGCCGGTGGGCCGGGGTCTACGCCCAGTGCACCGACACCAGCCGCGTCGTCCACCGCCAGCAGGTGCGCGACGGCGTCTGGCTGGTCACCGGGCCCGGCGGGCGCGGCATGACCTGCTCGCCCGCCATCGCCGAAACGACCGCACAAGAACTGGGCTGGTGACACGCGTGACATCGACGCACAACGACAGGCTGGACCTCGTCGTCCTCGACATGGCCGGCACCACGGTCGCCGACGGCGGACTCGTGGAGGAGGCGTTCTCCGCCGCCGCCGAGCACCTCGGCGTACGGCCGGGATCGAGCGGGCACGCGGCTCAACTCGACTACGTACGCGCCACCATGGGCGAATCCAAGATCTCCGTCTTCCGGCACCTGTTCGGCGACGAGGAGTCGGCCCGGCGCGCCAACGCGGCCTTCGAGGAGGCGTACGGTGCCCTCGTCGACGGCGGCCGTGTCGCCCCGCTGCCCGGTGCGCGTGACGCCGTCGAACGGCTGACGGCCGAGGGCCGTACCGTGGTACTGACCACCGGCTTCGCCCGCACCACCCAGGACGCCATCCTGGCGGCGCTTGGCTGGCAGGACCTCGTCCCGCTGACGCTCTGCCCGGCGGACGCGGGCGGACGCGGCCGCCCCTTCCCGGACATGGTCCTGGCCGCGTTCCTGCGCACCGGCGCGGTGGACAGTGTCCGGCGGATCGTCGTGGCCGGGGACACCTCGTACGACATGCTCAGCGGCGTACGCTCCGGGGCGAAGATCGTCGCGGGCGTCCTCACCGGGGCCCACGCCAAGGACCAGCTCGCCCGGAACGGGGCCACGCACATCCTCGGTTCGGTGGCGGAACTGCCGGACCTCATCGCCCTGGCCGAAGCATGAGCGGCGCGACGGCCTCCGGGATCCGCTTCGACCAGGTCACGGTCGCCTACGACGGCGACGTCGTCCTGGACCGGCTCGATCTGGCGGTCGAACCCGGCGAGTTCATGGCCCTGCTCGGCCCCTCGGGCTCGGGGAAGACCACAGCGCTGCGCGCCGTCGCCGGATTCGTGCGGCCCTCGTCCGGTCGGGTGTACCTCGGCGACCGCGACGTGACGGCGATGCCCCCGCACCGCAGGGGCATCGGCATGGTCGTCCAGCAGTACGCGCTCTTCCCGCACATGCGGGTCAGGGAGAACGTCGCCTTCGGGCTCAAGGCCCGCAAGGTCGCCAAGGCCGAGATCACGGACCGGGTCGCCGAGGCGCTCGAACTCGTCGGCATGGCCGCCTACGCCGACCGCCATCCCCGCGAGCTGTCCGGCGGCCAGCAGCAGCGCGTCGCCATCGCCCGCGCGCTGGCCATCCGCCCCGGTGTGCTGTTGCTCGACGAGCCGCTCTCCGCGCTCGACGCGCAGCTGCGCTCCGGGATGCTCGCCGAACTCGCGCGCCTGCACCGCGAACTGCCCGACGTCTCCATCCTCTACGTCACCCACGACCAGGTCGAGGCCCTGACCCTGGCCGACCGGATCGCCGTCATGGACCGCGCGCGGCTCCAGGACTGCGACACGCCGCAGGAGCTCTACCGCCGCCCGCGTACGGAGTTCACCGCCTCCTTCGTCGGCAACGCCAACCTTCTTCCGGTCACGGTCGGTACCCACCCCGGCAGCGCCGACTTCGCCGGGCAGCCGCTCACCGTCACCCCCGGAGAGGCGGTGGCGGGCGCCGCGGCGACCCTCTGCGTCCGGCCGCACCTGGTCGGCCTCGGCCCCGGAGCCAACGCGCTCACCGGGACGCTCGCCGAGATCCAGTGGCGCGGCTCCACCCACCGGCTGTACGTCGACGCCGCCGGCCACCGCGTCATGGCGGACGTGCGCGAACTGCGGGAGGCGCCGGCGCCCGGGGACACCGTCACACTGCACTTCGCCCCCGGGGACGCGGTCCTGCTCCCCGCGGTGACGGCCGGCGGGGGACCCGCCGAGGTGCCGCCCGTCCTCGCCGCCACCTCCGCCGGGGGTCCCCATGCCTAGCGCCCCCGGCATCGCCCCCGGCACGGCGGCCCTGCCCGGCCAGTACTCCGGCGACGTCCTGCCCGGTCCCCCCGCGCCGCCGGCCGCCCCGGCCCCGCGAGTTCCACGGCGTGTCCCGGCATCGCTCTGGGCTCTGCCGCCCGTCGTCGCCCTCGCCCTCGCCTTCCTCTATCCGCTGGCCCTCGTCGTCCAGCAGTCCTTCACCCCGGACGAGGGCGGCACATCCCTCGCCCCGTACACAGAGGTCTTCGCCTCCGAGTCCTTCCGCTCGGCGCTCACCACGACGGTCTGGCTCGCCGTCGGCTCCACCGTCGGCTGCCTCGTCCTCGGCTTCGTGCTGTCCCTGGTCATCGCCTTCGTGCCGTTCCCCGGCGCACGGGCGGTGGCGAGGTTCATCGACGTCTTCCTCTCCTTCCCGTCCTTCCTGATCACGCTCGCCCTGCTGTTCGTCTACGGCACGGTCGGCATGGCCAACGGCATCTGGACGGGTGTCACCGGAGCTGCGGACGGCCCCTTCCACTTCCTGACCACGCCCTGGGGCGTGCTGCTGGCCGAGATCACCTACTTCACCCCGTTCGTGATGCGCCCCCTTCTCGCCGCCTTCTCGCAGCTCGACACCGCGCAGCTGGAGGTGGCGTCCTCGCTCGGCGCCGGACCGGTCCGCATCGTGCGCCGGGTGATCCTCCCCGAGGCGCTCCCGGCGCTCGCGGCGGGCGGCAGCCTGGTCCTCGTGATGTGCCTGAACGAATTCGGGATCGTGCTGTTCACCGGTGCGAAGGGCGTCACGACACTGCCGATGCTCGTCTACAGCAAGGCGATCCTGGAGTCCGACTACCCGGCGGCCTGCGTCGTCGCCGTCGTCAACATCGTGATCTCCGTCGGCCTCTACGGCGTCTACCGGGTGGTGAGCCGTCGTGCTGGTGCATAGCCGTGCCGGGAGGTGGGCCGCGGGCGTCCTCTTCCTCGTCCTCTTCGTCCCGCTCTTCGCGGTCCCCCTGGCGGTCGTCGTCGCCGCGTCCTTCGCCACGAACTGGTCCGGCGCCCTCCCCTCCGGTCCCACGGGCGCGCACTACGCCGCAGCCGCCGACGCCGACTCCCTCCAGGCCCTGGGGACCAGCCTGACGACCGCGCTGGCGGCGAGCCTGCTCGCCCTCACCGTTGGCAGCTGGGCGGCCCTCGCCGCCGCTTCCCTGCGCAGCCGCGGGAAGCGTTTCCTGGACGCGCTCTTCGTGCTCCCGGTCGCCGTGCCGTCCGTCGTCGTCGGACTGTCGGTGCTCGTCGCCTTCAGCCGGCCGCCCGTCCTGCTCAACGGGACGCGCTGGATCGTGATCCTCGCGCACACCGTTCTTGTCACCGCGTTCGCCTACCAGTCCGTTTCAGCCGCCATCGTGCGTCTCGACCCGATGTACGAACAGGCGGCGGCCGGACTCGGCGCCCGCCCGGCGTACGTCCTGTGGCGAGTCAGGCTGCCGCTGCTGCTGCCGTCGCTCACGGCGGCGGCAGGGCTCTGCTTCGCGCTGTCCATGGGCGAGCTGAGCGCCACGATGATGCTCTACCCGCCCGACTGGACACCGCTTCCGGTGCAGATCTTCGCCGCCACCGACCGCGGTTCGCTCTTCACCGGCGCGGCGGTCGCCGTGGTCCTCATGGGGACGACGCTCCTCGTGCTACTGGGCGTCTCCCGCATCCGTACCAGGGCCTCCTACCGCTGATCCGCCGCATCCCCCGTAACCGAACGACATTCCTGGAGATACGACACCCATGCGTACGAACCCCGTCAAGCCCCTGGCCGCCGTGGCCGGCTGCCTCGCCCTCGCCGCCACCCTCTCCGCCTGCGGTGGCTCGTCCGCCGCCTCCGACGAGAAGGTCGTCACCGTCTACAGCGCCGACGGGCTCAAGGGCGAGAACGGCGACGGCTGGTACGACAAGGTCTTCAAGGACTTCGAGAAGAAGACCGGCATCAAGGTCGAGTACGTCGAGGGAGGTTCGGGGGAGGTGGTGCAGCGCGCGCTGCGCGAGAAGTCCAACACGCAGGCGGACGTCCTCGTCACCCTCCCGCCCTTCATCCAGCAGGCGGACTCCAAGAAGCTGCTGAGCGCGTACGAGCCGGCCGGCTCCGACCAGGTCGGGGCCGCGGACAAGGCGCCCGACTCCACCTGGACCTCGGTCGTCAACAACTACTTCGGCTTCGTCCACAACAAGAAGGAACCGGCCGCCGCGCCGAAGGACTGGGAGGACCTGCTCGACGGCTCGTACAAGGAGAAGGTCCAGTACTCCACCCCCGGCGTCGCGGGCGACGGGACCGCGGTGCTCATCAAGGCGATGCACGACTTCGGCGGCAAGGAGCCGGCGATGGAGTACCTCAAGAAGCTCCAGGCCAACAACGTGGGGCCGTCCGCGTCCACCGGCAAGCTGGCACCCAAGGTGGACAAGGGCGAACTCCTCGTCGCCAACGGTGACGTCCAGATGAACTTCGCCCAGTCCAAGGACATGCCCAACCTCGGCATCTGGTTCCCCGCGAAGAAGGGCGGCGCTCCCACCACCTTCGCCCTCCCGTACGCGGCCGGACTGGTCGACCACGCGCCCCACCCGGCGAACGGCAGGAAGCTCCTGGACTTCATGCTCTCCGAGCAGGCCCAGCAGGACGTCAGCGCGGTCGGAGGAGGGTTCGCGGCCCGCAAGGACGTGAAGGCCACCGACGCCAACGCCACCGAACTGGCCCGGCTGATGAAGGGCGTGGAGATCTTCGAGCCCGACTGGGCGGACATCGGGACCAACCTGGACAGCTATGTGGACGCCTGGAAGTCGGCCACCGGAAGCTGACCGTTGCCGGACGGATCACCGGAGCGTCCTGGACCGCCGGTGTTTCGTAGCGGAAGGGCAACAGGTCTGGACCCAATCGCAACTCCGCTTGTCAGCAAGCGAGTTGCAGTCTTCTGTCATCGCAATGGAGGCGCTTCATGTCCGCAGGTATGTCCCGCCGCTCACTCCTGGCCGCCGCGGCCTTCGTCACCGCCGCCGCACCGCTGTCCGCGGCCGTCACCGCGCACGCCGCGGCCCGCACCCCCAAGGTCCTGGTCATCGGTCTCGACGGCGCGATGCTCGGCCGGATCAAGGACGCCGACGCGCCGAACCTCGACGCCCTCATGGCTGGCGGACTGACCTCGCTCAGCCCGCTGTACGCCGACCCCCTGGCCCCCACGCTGTCCGGGCCGGGATGGTCGACCCTCATCACCGGGGTGTGGCCCGACAAGCACCTGGTGAAGGACAACGCGTTCACCGGCCACGCCTTCGCCCGGTATCCCGACTTCCTCACCCGGATCGAGACCGCGAAGCCCTCGCTGTCCACCTATGCGGTCGCGTCCTGGGCGCCCGTCACCACCACGATCTTCTCCTCGAAGGTCGACACCAGAGTCTCCACCCCGTCCGCCGAGTACGACACCGGCACCACCAGCCGCGCGGTGGCCGAACTGCGCAACGGCAACCGGGACGCCGTCTTCGTCCACCTGGACAACATCGACCACGCGGGCCACAGCTACGGCGCGGCGAGCTCCCAGTACCTCACCGCGGTGCACGACGCCGACGCGCAGGTCGGCCTGATCGTCGCGGCCGTCAGGGCCAGGCCCTCGTACGCCTCGGAGGACTGGCTGATCATGATCACCGCCGACCACGGCCACACCGACGCGGGCGGCCACGGAGGCGCGAGCGCGTCGGAACGGCAGACCTTCCTCATCGCCGCCGGAGGCGGCATCACCCCGGGCTCCACCCGCCACGACATCAAGATGCCCGATGTCGCCGTCTCCGCCCTCGCCCACCTCGGCATCCCCGTCGACCCGTCCTGGGGTCTCGACGGACGGCCCCTCCAGCAACCCCTCCCCGACGCCTTCGACGCCCTGCGCCCGCAGCTCGGCACCCGGGCCGACGAGACCGGCACCGGGGCCTCGGTCATCGGATTCACCCACACGCCCCCCACGGGCTGGGCCGTCGACAACAGCGCCATGGGTACGGGGGGCGTCACCGAGTGGCGCGGCTGGGCCTTCACCACCGACGAGTTCTGGACCGCGTCCGAGCGGGGCCAGGGCCGTGAGAACAACGTCCGGGCCCGAAACGTCTTCGCCGTCGCCGACGGGGACGAGTGGGTCGACAAGAGCTACAGCGGCACCTTCGACTCCACGCTCGTCAGCCCCGCCTGGAAGGTCACCGGTGGCTCACCGGCGATCCTGCGGTACACCACGTACTACCGTCAGGAGGCCCCGCAGAAGGGCCAGGTCCTCGTCTCGTACGACGGCGGAGCTCCCGTGGTGGTGAAGACCTACACCGGAGATGTCGCGTCGAGGGTGGAGAGCATCACCCTCCAGGTGCCCGCAGGCGTCACCACCGCGCAGATCCGATTCCGCTACACCGGCGGCAACAACTGGTTCTGGACCGTCGACGCGGTCTCCCTCGCCGGCTCCTGACAGCGGCCGGCTCCTGACAGCGGCCGGTTGCTGACGGCGGCCGGTTGCTGACGGCGGCCGGTGCTTGACCGCGGCCGTGCGGGACGCCCCGGGTGTCCGGTGGCGTCCCGCACGCATGGTGCCGGTCAGGCGGTGTTGTTGGCCAGGGCCAGCAGCCGCGCCTCGGTGCCGCTGAAGCGGTCGCGGTCCACCGCCCCGCTGATGCCGCTGACCGAACCGGTGGAGCTGTACTGCCAGAACGTCCAGTACGGGAAGCCCGCCGGGATCGAGGGACTGGCCGCGCTGGTCCAATGTGCCACGAAGAGCGGGCTCTTGGCGGACATGCCGCCCCAGCTGCCCGTGCAGGTGTTCCACCAGCTGGGGCTGGTGTAGATGACCACGTCGCGGCCCGTCTTCGCCTTGTACGCGTTGTAGAAGTCGAGGATCCACGTACGCATCGCCGACGTCGACTTGCTGTAGCAGCCGCCTTCGAGGTCCAGCATCCCGGGGAGCGTCAGGTTGTCCTTGGACCACGCGCCGCCGTGGGCGACGAAGTAGTTGGCCTGGGCCGCGCCGCCGGAGAGGTTGGGGCGGGCGAAGTGGTAGGCGCCGCGGATCACGTTCCGGGCGTGGGCGTTCCCGTAGTTGGCGCTGAACTGCGGGTCCGTGTACGTGGTCGACTCGGTCGCCTTGATGTAGGCGAACTTGATGCCCGCGGACTTGACCGACGCCCAGTTGATCGACCCCTGGTAGTGGGAGACGTCGATGCCCGGAAGCTGCGTGGCCAGCGGTCCCGCGACGCCCTCGGCGTCGAGCCGGAGCTGTCTCGCGTCGGGGGCGAAGGACGAGCCGTCCTCGGTGTAGCCGATGCCCATGTAGCCGGCGCCGAGGGGGATCGTGCTGCTCGACGGTGCCGGCTGCGCGGCGGCCGGGCCCGCCGACATCATCGGGGCGAGAGCCACGCTCATGGCGAGCGCTGCGGCAGCCATGACGGTCCTGCGGACGGATCGGCGGGTGCGGACTCGGAACGACACGGGTGCCTCCAGGCGCGTAGGGGGTGCGGAAGACAGGTGCGGGGGTGCCCGTCGGCCAGCGGGTCTACCCGCGTAGCCGGTGGGCCGTACTGGACCGGTACCGGCCGTCCGGGGCATCGGGGCGATCGGTGCGGCGGGACGAGGAGATGGCGGAACGTGGGTGTACAGGCTGCTCGATGTCTGTCACGACCACGTGGATTTGTTGTGGACGCGTCATGAGTGACCCATGAACGACCGTGTGAAGTAAAGGGGTTCAGGATTTCTCTATGGTCTAGACCATGGGGGAGGTCGGCGAGCTGCGGTGATGGCCCGGCGTCGGAGGAAGAATTCACGGACTGAAAACGGCACCCCCCGCCGGCGAGCGGCCGCGGTCCGGCCCGGCCGCGCGTGACCGCTCTGACGTAAGCGCGTCATGTCGCCATCTCGCCAACGGTGACCGAGTCGCCACACTCCGCTGCCCACGCATACTTCTGCGGTGATCCCCCTTCCACGAAGGAGAGTTCGTGTGATGAGGCATGCCTCCACCGGGAGGAGCGCCCCGGCGCCACTGTTCGCCCGGGACGCCACGGTCCGTCGCTCCGAGGGGAGTTCGGCCCCGTCGCAGCCGCAGCCGCAGCCGCAGCCGCAGCCGCAGCCGCAGCCGCAGCCGCAGCCGCAGCCGCAGCCGCATCCGCATCCGCATCCGCAGCGGCATCCGCATCCGCCGCAGCGGCAGCGGCAGCCGGGTCCGGTGGGGCGGGGGGCGGCTCTGCCGGGTTTCCATCGCGCGTAGCGGCCGTCCTCGCGCGTTTCGGCCTGCGGGG
Organism: Streptomyces sp. NPDC102402; assembly: GCF_044765765.1. NCBI lineage: Bacteria > Bacillati > Actinomycetota > Actinomycetes > Kitasatosporales > Streptomycetaceae > Streptomyces > Streptomyces sp. NPDC102402. The sequence goes on along the minus strand of NZ_JBIWKR010000001.1, from coordinate 103,281 downwards.
AAGTCCGGCGGCGCCGGCACCACGTGCGCGGCGTACGGCGCAGGTCAGGGGCTGTGCGGACCTCTCGGCCCGCCACGGGGGAGCAGGCCCCTCGTGTCCCCGGCCTCGCGCATCCGTCCATGGGATCAGCCTCACCCATCCGCCCGACCGGGCCGGATGGCGGACCACACCGCCCTGTCGGGCAGGCCGTTCCGCGACCCGTGACCGTCTGCCCTCCTGAAGGAGAGTCAGCTCGTGAGACCACACGAAGGACAACAGCCGAGACCGGACCGGAGAACCCGTCACGGACGGCACTCGCCCCGCACGCGAGGCATGCTCGCCCTCGCCCTCGCCGCGGCGCTGGGGGTGCCGTTGCTCGGGGCGGACCCGGCGTCCGCTGACCCGGCGCCGCCTCCGGCCACGCTGCGGAGCAAGGCGCCGAGCACGCTCGTCGAGACGTTCGACGACCGGGACGACGTCGCGTTCTGGGTGCGTCTCGACTCGGAGGCGGACAGCTCGGCGGCCAGGAAGGTGAAGACGAGGACCGCCCGGGACGAGGCGGTCATCAAGGCCAGGACCGAGCACGCGGAGCGCACCCAGGCGGGCCTGCGCAACCTGATCAAGAAGTCAGGGGCGCACTACGAGGCGTTCTGGATCAGCAACACCATCAAGGTCGTCGGCGACAAGGCGCTCGCCGAGAAGATCGCCGCCCGTCCCGAGGTGGCGGCGATCGAGGCCGACACCCAGGTGGACCGCCCCGATCCGCTGCCCGGCAAGAAGGTGTCAGCGGCCGACGGGGTCGAGTGGAACCTCGACCGCATCGGCGCGCCCGAGGTCTGGGACGACCTCGGCGTACGCGGCGAGGGCGTCGTGGTGGCCAACATCGACACCGGCGTCGACTACCAGCACCCGGCCCTCATGGGCGGCTACCGCGGGCTGGGCGACGACGGCACATACAGCCACGCCTACAACTGGTTCGACGCGACCGCGAGTTGTTCCGGCGACGCGCCGTGCGACGACCAGGGGCACGGCACGCACACCATGGGCACCATGGTCGGCGACGACGGCGCGGGCGACGCGATCGGCGTGGCGCCGGGGGCCACCTGGATCGCCGCCAAGGCGTGCACCACCCTGGGCTGCCCCCAGGACGCGCTCCTGGCGGCCGGCCAGTGGATCCTGGCACCCACCGACGCCGACGGACGGAACCCGCGGCCGGACCTGGCGCCGGACGTGGTGAACAACTCCTGGGGCGCGGACGTCATCGACACCTGGTACAGGTCGATGGTCCAGGCCTGGGTGGACGCGGGCATCTTCCCCGCCTTCTCCAACGGCAACAACGGCCCGAACTGTGCGACGGCCGGCTCTCCCGGCGCCTACACCAACAGCTACGCCTCGGGTGCCTTCGACAGCGACGGCGACATCGCGTCCTTCTCCGCGCGAGGCGCGGGCGAGGACGGCGCGGTCAAGCCGGACATCGCCGCGCCCGGTGTGGACATCCGCTCAGCGGCCCCCGGGGGCGCCTACGCGGTCATGTCCGGTACGTCGATGGCATCACCCCACACGGCGGCCACGGTCGCACTGATGTGGGCGACCTCCCCGGCGATACGCGGTGACATCGCCGCCACCGAGCGCTTGCTCGACCGGACCGCGCACGACGTCGCCGACACCTCGTGCGGCGGCACCGCGGAGGACAACAACGTCTTCGGCGAGGGGCGCCTCGACGCGTACGCCGCCGTCGCCGCCACCCCGCGCGGGCCTCTCGGAGCGCTGTCCGGCGCCGTCACCGCGGAAGGCAAGGCGCTCGCCGAGGCCACCGTGGAACTCGACGGACCGATGTACGCCACGGCGGACACCGGGGCGGACGGCGGCTACGCGCTGCCGAAGCTGATGGTCGGCGACTACGACGTCAGGGTCTCCAAGTACGGCTACGGGGAGGCTCGTTCCACCGTCACGATCACCGAGGGAGACAGTGCGACCCGCGATCTCGAACTCGTCGTCGCTCCCCTCGGCACCCTGACCGGAACCCTGAGCACGGCCGGTGGTCCGGAGGCAGGGGCGACGATCGAATGGCCCGGAGCCCCCGCTGCCACCTCTGCCGCCGACGGCACCTACTCCATCGAAGTCCCCGCGGGAACACACCGGTTGACCATCACTCCCGCCTCACGGTGTGCCACGGTCGGCGCCTACTCCGTCGATGTCGCCGCGGGCGCCAACCACCGTGACCTCCTGCTGCCCAGCAGGAGTGACACCTTCGGCACCACCTGCCGGCTGGTGAAGGACGCCGCCTACCCCACCGGTGAGACCCAGCTGAACCCCGGCGGACCGTACGCCGGTTCCGCCGCCGTCAGATTCCCGTTCCCCGTCTCCCTCTACGGCAAGACCTACCGCGAGGCGAGGGCGGACATCGAGGGATACCTCTCATTCGAGCAGAACGTCGGCCTCTCCACCAACAGGGCCCTGCCCTACACCGGCCTCCCCAACGGCTCCCTCTACCCCTTCTGGGACAACCTCCAGCTCGCCACCGGCACCGGCGGCATCTACTGGTCCCAGCGCGGCACCGCACCGCACCGCGAAGTCGTCGTCGAATGGCGCGACATGGTGCCGAGCAACGCCCGCACCCAGAAGATCGGATTCGCCGTCGTGATCGGTGAGGACGGCGACTACTCCTACCACTACAAGAGCCCCACCGGCGGCCAGTACGCCCAGGGGCTCGGCGCCACCATCGCCGCCGAGAACGCCGCCGGAACCGCAGCGCTCCAGTACTCCTACAACGCGGCCACCGTCACCGACGGCATGACCCTGGCCTTCCGGCCCGAACGCAGTGCCGCCGTCTCCGGCACGGTGACCGACGCCAACGACGGCAAGCCGCTCGCCGGGGCCACCGTGTCCGTCACCCGTGACGGAGACGAGGTCGCCACCGGTACCACCGGGGGCGACGGCACCTACCTCGTCCAGGTGCCCGCCACCGGCACGGCCGAGTACGACGTCACCGTCTCCGCCGCGCACTACACCTCCCGCAGCCGGACGGCCGAGCTGGCGGCCCGTTCGACGTCGCGCGCCGACACCGCTCTGCGCACCGGAGCGGTCACCGTGACCCCGCACACCGCGATGACGCTGGTCGTCCCCGCCGACACCACCCGCCGGCGGACCCTGGACCTCGCCAACACCGGTTCCGCCGCCGACTACACGGTCCGGGAGGCGGACGGTGCCAACTGGCTGCGGTTCAGCGTCGGATCAGGCCACCTGGAGGCGGGAGGCGACCAGCAGCTGCGGCTGACCGTCGACACCACGGCGGTCACCCCGGGCACCGTCCTGCGCGGCACGGTCGTGATCACCTCGGACAGCGGGCGGTCACCGGAACTGACCGTCCCGGTCACCGTGGTCGTCCCGGCCTACCTGGCGGCGCTGGACAGCGGATCGCCCACCGCCACGACCGACGCCTCCGGCGACACCTGGGGCCCGGACCGGGCCTGGGAGGCGGGCGGCTACGGATACGTCGGCGGGGCGAACGCCGTGTCGACCCGGAAGTCCGTCGAGGGGACCGAGGAGCAGGCGCTGTTCTCCACCGCGCTCAAGGGCGCGCTGGAGTACCGCTTCGACGCGGTGCCGGACGGGACCTACCAGGTCGAGCTGGCCTTCGCCGAGATCAGCCGGACCGAGCCCGGCGCACGCGTCTTCGACGTGATGGCCGAGGGAACCGAGCGGGCCGCGGACCTCGACATCGCCGAGGAGGCCGGAGGGACGTACAAGGCCCTGACCAAGACCTACACGGTCCAGGTCACGGACGGCCGGCTGAACCTCCGTCTGGTCGCTCACACCGGCAAGACGCTCGTCAACGCCGTCCGCGTCACCCAGCGGCCGGACCTGGCCGGCTGAACCCGCGGGCCGTCCCCTGCGCCCGACCCGGCGGAGGGGACGGCCCGCGGCGCCCCGCAACCGCACACAGCGGCACACATCCGGCCGGGCGATCCCCGGCCGGCGAGACGAGGAGCTCCAGTTGATCAGACACAGACCGAGGCGCAGAGGGATGCTCTCCGCCGCACTGGTCGCCGCCCTCGCCGCGCCCTTCCTGGGCGCGGCCCCGGCGGTGGCCGGACCCGCCCCCGCCTCCGGAGGCACCGCGCTCCGGCAGAAGGCGGAGAGCCGGGTCCTGGGAGACTTCGCGAAGAGCGACCGCCAGTCGTTCTGGGTACAGCTCGACTCCGAGGCCGACACCTCGGCGGCGAGGAAGGCGAGGACGAAGACCGGCCGGGGCAAGGCCGTCGTCGAGGCGAGCACCGACCACGCGCGCAGGACCCAGGCGGGGCTGAAGTCCCTGCTGGAGAAGGCGGACGTCCCCTACACGAGCTACTGGATCAGCAACACCGTCAAGGTCACCGGCACCAAGGCCCTCGCCGAGAGGATCGCCGCCCGCCCCGACGTGGCCGCGATCCGGGCCGACGTACCGGTCCGGCTTCCAGAACAGCTGCCGGCGGTGCAGGAGGCCGCGGTCGACGGGGTCGAATGGAACGTCGACCGGATCAAGGCCCCCCAGGTGTGGGACGAACTCGGCGTGCGCGGGGAGGGCGTCGTCGTCGCCAACATCGACACCGGCGTCGACTCGCTGCACCCCGCGCTCGCGTCCACCTACCGCGGCCTCAAGGCGGACGGAAGCCGCGACGACGCCTACAACTGGTTCGACCCGACCGGGAACTGCGCGAAACTCGGCGACGGCCCGTGCGACGACCAGGGGCACGGCACGCACACCATGGGCACCATGGTCGGCGACGACGGCGCGGGCAACGAGATCGGCGTGGCGCCCGGCGCCACCTGGATCGCGGCCAAGGGCTGCGGCACGACGGACTGCCCCCGGTCGGCGCTTCTGGCGGCCGGGCAGTGGATCCTCGCACCGACGGACTCCGACGGCCGCAACCCGCGCCCCGACCTCGCCCCGGACGTGGTGAACAACTCCTGGGGCGCCGCCGTCCTCGACACCTGGTACCAGCCGATGGTCCAGGCGTGGCGGGACGCCGGCATCTTCCCGGCCTTCTCGAACGGCAACAACGGGCCGTCCTGCGACACCGCGGGCTCGCCCGGCGCCTACGTCAACACCTACGCCTCGGGCGCGCTCGACAGCAGCGACCGCGTCGCCGCCTTCTCCTCCCGGGGCCCCGGTGTGGACGGCACCGTCAAACCGGACATCGCCGCCCCGGGCGCCAACATCCGGTCCGCCGCCCCCGGCGGCGGCTACGCACCCAAGTCCGGTACGTCGATGGCGTCCCCGCACACGGCGGCCACGGTGGCGCTGATGTGGTCGGCCTCGCCCGCCCTGCGCGGTGACGTGGCCGCGACCGAGGCCCTGCTCGACACCACGGCGCACGACGTCGGCGACACCACGTGCGGCGGCACCGCGGAGGACGACAACGTCTACGGCGAGGGCCGGCTCGACGCCTACGACGCGGTCACGGCGGCTCCGAGCGACGCACTCGGCGCACTGGCCGGTACGGTCACCACCGGTGGAGGCCCGGCGGCGGACGCCGAGGTGGCCGTGGACGGGCCGGTGCACGCGACGCGGCGCACGAAGAAGGACGGCACGTACGCCTTCCCCCGGCTCGTCGCGGGCGAGTACGCGCTCACCGTCACGCTGTACGGCTACCTGACCGAGAAGGCCACCGTCACCGTCGTCGAGGACCGGTCCGTCACCCGGGACGCGGAGCTCGCCGCCGCACCCACCGGCACGGTGACCGGCACCGTCACCAGCGACTCCGGGCCCGAGGCCGACGCGGTGGTCAAGGTCCGGGGCACCCCCGCGACCGCCACCACGGGCGAGGACGGGGCATACTCCCTCAAGCTGCCGGTCGGCAGCTACCCGCTCGACGTGACGCCTCTCAACAAGTGCGCCGCCGCCGTCGGGACCACCCTCGACGTGGCGACCGGAAGCGCCACGAAGGACATCGAGCTGCCCACCAGGACCGACAGCACCGGCACCACCTGCCGGCAGACCGACGAGGACTTCCCCACGGGCGACACGAAGGTCGCGCTCACCGGCTACGCCGCGGTGGACCTGCCGTTCCCGGTCGCCCTGTACGGCCGTACGTACGACAAGGGCTGGGTGTCCGTCGACGGCGCGCTGATCTTCGGCTCCCTCTCCCTGTCCGGAGCCAACGCCCGGATCCCCGACAGGTCCGGGGCCAACGGTGTGCTGTACCCGTTCTGGGACGACCTGCGGATGGACGGCGCCTCCGGCGTCTACACCTCCGTCAAGGGCACTGCCCCGCACCGTAGTTACGTCGTGGAATGGCGCGACATGGTGCTGGTGGGCGACAGCGCCCGCCGGGTGGGGTTCTCCGCCGGGATCAACGAGGACGGCACCTACTCCTTCCACTACAAGGACATCGACGCGGGCGGCCGCGGATACGAACAGGGCACCGGAGCAACGATCGGCGCCGAGAGCCACGACGGCACCCAGGGCTTCGAGTACGCGGCGAACGAACTCTCCGTCCGCGACGGGATGTCCCTGAGGTTCACACCCGAGCGGAACGCCGTCGTCTCCGGCACCGTGACCGACGCGAACGACGGCAAGGCGGTGTCCGGCGCCGAGGTCTCCGTCACCCGGGGCGACAGCAAGGTCGCCACGGCCAGGACGCGCGGCGACGGCGCCTACCTGCTCCAGATCCCGGTGGACGGCCCGGACGACTACCGTGTCGACATCACCGCGGAGCACTACGGGAGCGCGACCCGCACCGCCGAACTCCAGGGACTGTCCGTCCTCCGTACCGAGACGGCCCTGACCACCGGCGCCGTCGCCGTGGACCGGAGCGAGGGCTGGACGCTGATGATCCCGCCCGGTGAGACACGGGAACGCGGCCTCACCCTCACCAACTCCGGTTCCGCCGCCGGCTACACCGTCAAGGAGAAGGGCGGCGCGGCCTGGGTGACGGCCGGCCCGGCGCAGGGGCGGCTGGACCCCGGCGGACGGCAGCAGGTCACCCTGGCCATCGGGACCGGACAGGCGAAGCCGGGCACCACGCTGCACGGCACCGTCGTCATCGCCTCGGAGAGCGCCCGCGCTCCGGTGGTGGAGCTCGCGGTCACCGTGGTCGTGCCCGCCTACCGGGCCGCCATCGACGCGGGGTCCGGCAACAGCGACCCGGTGGTCGACCGGTCCGGCGACAGCTGGGGCCCCGACCGGGCGTGGGTGGCCGGATCGTACGGCTACATCGGGAACCCGAAAGCCATCAGGACCGGTGAGGAGATCGCGGGCACCGAGGAGCAGGAGCTCTACCGGACGGCGGTCCAGGACGCGAAGGAGTACCGCTTCGACGACGTGCCGGACGGCGTCTACCAGGTCGAGCTGGGCTTCGCCGAACTGAAGGGGACCAAGCCCGGCCGCCGGGTCTTCGACGTGAGCGCGGAGGGCACCGAGAAGGTCTCCAACGTCGATATCGCCCTGGAGGCGGGCGGCGACCACAGGGCTCTGACCAGGACCTTCACGGTGAAGGTCACCGACGGCCGGCTCGACCTGGCCCTGACACCGGTCACCGGCCGGAGTCTGGTCAACACCGTACGGGTCACGCAGCGGCCCGATCTCAAGAGCTGACCGGCCCGTCTCAGGAGCTGACCGGCCAGGGCCGGTCGTACAGGGGCCCGCCCGCCCCGGAGGTGAACTCCGGGGCGGGCGGGCCCCTGTGGTGTCGCCGACAGGCGCGAGGAGGAGATCAGCCGGGCAGGTCGGCCACGACCACCTTCGTCGACCCGCCGTCCTTCAGGTCCTGCGCGTAGAACGCCACCGCGCCACGGTTGTTGACCCCGATTCCCTCGAAAGGTGCCCAGTGGGAGGCGTCGACCATCGCGCCCAGGTCGTACATACGGCCCTGGGGGTCCCACACCACGGCTGTGGTCACATCGGGCTCCGTCTCGGCGGTCCCGGTGATCCAGCCCGCGTCGTTCACCTGCAGCGCCTCGGCGTCGAAGCCGAAGTCGGGAAGCCGGGTCATCGTGCCGCCCGGAGCCAATACGAAGGCGTCGTCGCCGCTGATGCCGACCACCGTGCCGCCGGAGTTGACGGACCGGGCGGTGCTGTCCGCCATGCCCGGAAGGGTGCCCAGGTCGGTGATCCCACCGTCGGCGTCCCACCGCACCGCGCGCCGCCTGCCGTCCTTGGCGGAGTGGCCGACGGCCACTCCGTTCCCGTTGATCGCGAGCGGTTCGGTCAGGGAGCGGTTGTCCGTCAGGTGGGGGAGCCTGCGGTAGCCGCTCTCCGCGTCCCACACGAACGGATCGTTCACCTGCATGTCGCGGCCCGTCGCCGGGTTGTCGACGTAACCCGTGGCGTTGCCGATCACGGTGCCCTCGTCGGTGACGGCGAAGCCGCGTGCGTAGGAGTACGCCTCCCAGTCGGGCAGCGGCAGCGTGGTGAGCGCGCCCTCCGCATCCCAGAGGGCGGCGCTGGTGACCTTGCCGACGGTCAACTGGCCCGTGGCGTAACCCTTCGACGGGCTCTGGTTGAGCGCGTAGCCGCTGCCGTCCTCCCCGTCGTCCAGCAGGGTGACGCCGCTGTCCGGGGCCCAGCGGGCCGGCCGGGTCACGCTGGAGACCTGCTGGGAGCCGGAGACCCGTCCCTCGTCGTCCAGGCTGAAGCCGAGCGCCGGCCCGAACGAGCCGGTGACGTCCGCCTTCGGCTGAGTCACCTTGCCGAGCAGCACGTCCGCGCTGCCCAGGGTGGTCCCCTCGTCCGTGGCCAGCGAGAACCGTCCGACCAACCGCCTTCCTGCCGGTGGCGCGGTGTCCGCGACCAGCCGGCCGCGGATTCTCGTGCTCTCCCCGGTGGAGAGACGGACCGGACCGGCGTCGTCCACCGTCACCGAGCCCAGCGACTTCGAGAACATGGTGTCCTGGACGTCGAACGTGGTGCTGCCGGACGGGATGTCCGTCCCGGCGATGTAGATCAGGTAGTAGCCGGGTGCCGGGTCCTTCAGGGTCAGCGACTCGCGGGCCCCTCCGTTGGTCGAGGAGGCGATCAGCGCGCCGGACTGGGCGACCAGGTACAGGTCCAGGTCGGCGTCGGGATCGGAGGCGTTGCCGAGGTCGACCTCGAGGCGGGTCGCGTCACGGGGAACCGTGATCTGCTTGCCCGTCATCTTCTGGTCCTCCAGGGTCGGATGGGCTTCGGCGAGCGCGCCCAGCGAGGCGCCCGCCGCGTGCGCCTTCACCGGTGCCAGGCGGTTTACGGCCTTGAAGGTCCGTTCGACCGGCGAGTGCAGCGCCGCCTCGGCGATCACCGAGGACGCCGGGTCCAGGGTCGCGCCCAGGACGGTGGCGGCCAGCCGGTAGCTGTTGTCCTGGACCGGCGAGGTGCGCCGGGCCTCCACCTCGAACTCCCAGACGCCGGGCATGGGCTGTTCGTAGGTCCGTGACCCGGTGGAGCATTCCTCCTCGTCCGAGAAGTTGGTGAAGCAGCGGCTCGACGTGGTGCCGTCCACGGGCATTCCCTGCGGATCGACCGCCAGGAAGCGCGTCTGGCTGCCCTTGGCGATGCCGGACAGGTCCACCTCCAGTGCCGCGGCGCCCTTCGGCACCGCCACGAACAGCGACCGCGTCTCGTTGCGGTCCAGCGTGCCCTTGCCGGAGACCGCGTACGAGGGTTTCGCCGGGTCGGTGGCGGCGACGACCGTGACGGGTACGAGGCGGTCGACTCCGGCCGTGGCAGGGTCGTCGACGCGCAGCAGCGCCGAGTGGGCGCCGGTGGACCCGGTCCGGGCCCGGACCTCGATCCGAGTCGGCCTGCCCTCGTCGAGCTTCACCGTGCGCGGCGCGCTGAACGTCCCGTCGTTGCCCAGCCACGAGAGCTGGGCCGTCCGGCTGCCGGAACCGGTGCGGGTGAGCTCCACCGCGTACGTCCTGGAACGGTGCGGCTCCTGCCCGCCCTCGCCCGGTGCGCAGCGGTTGTAGACACCCGCGCCCGACTTCGGAGTGGGCAGGAGACCGGCGAGCACCCCGCAGACCGGTGCCTTCACGGCGTACGCGGTCGGCTCGGCGCCCTTCCTCAGCAGCTTCCAGGCCGCCGGGACGGAGATCAGCCCGGCGCCCTGAGCGTAGGCCGGCTGATCGTCGAGGAAGCCGGCCGAGCTGGTCAGGGCCGAGCGCAGTGACGCCGGGGAGGCCTTCACGCCGGACTGCGACGCAGCGGACAGCAGCAGTGCGACGGCTCCGGCGGCCTGCGGTGAGGCCATCGAGGTGCCGTTGAACATGCCGTAACCCGGCGGGAGTTCATAACCGGCGTCGGGGACGCCCTCGCCGGGGAGCCAGGTCGGGATGGAGGAGACGGCAGCGCCCGGCGCGACGACCTCCGGCTTCATCCCGCCGTCCTCGCGTGGACCGCGCGCCGAGAAGGGGAACAGCGACTGCCGCGCCCGGACCTTCGAGCCGTAGTCGGCCCACCAGGTCTCCTTGCTGACGGAGGCGCCCACGGCCAGTACCTTGTCGGAGACCGCCGGGTCGGAGGCGGTGTTCATCCCGGGGCCGTCGTTGCCCGCCGAGGCCACGATCTGCACGCCGTAGTCGTCGATGAGGCGGTTGTAGAGGACCGCGCGGACGTTGCTCCCGTCGTTGAGCGCCGGCAGTCCGCCGATCGAGAGGTTGACGACGTCGGCGCCCTTGTTCACCACGACGTCGATCATGCCTTCGGCCAGGGCGTGGGAAGTGCAGCCGGAGGCGAAGAGGCAGACCCGCTCCGAGACGATCCGCGCGCCGGGCGCGGCACCGTTCATCCTCCCGCCGAACAGCCCGTGGCCCGCGGTGATGCCGGCGACATGGGTGGCGTGGGCGCCCGAGACGATGCCGATGTTCACGAAGTCGGCGCTCTTGCCGACGCTGCTGCCACCACGCGCCGACAGGTCGACGTCGTCCCGGTACTCGACGGTGAAGGGCATCGACTCCGCGACCGGGGTCCTGGGGTCGTCGGTGCCGAAGGTGCCCCACGTGCCGCTCGCCGCGTACGGCTGGACGACGTCGTCGTCACCGAAGGCGTGGTCCAGCCCGGCGTCGACCCAGATCCGGTGGTCCGACTTCCGGTAGAGGACCGCGAACCGGTCCTTGTAGTCGTCGTCCCGGTTGACGTCGCCGCCGAGTTCGCCGCCCCAGGTCGTGTCCTCGTCGAAGATCTGGAACTGGTACGTGCCGTCCGGAGCCCGGTAGTCGACGCCGCCGTAACGGAAGGTGCCGTTGACCGCGGTGACCTTCGTGCGCATCTCCAGCCACGTCGGATCGGCGTCGGTGACCGGATCGGTGGCCGTCACCCAGTCCTGGATCTTCGGTTCGCCGTCCGAGGTGGTCCGCAGCGCCGGGTGGGACGCGTCGACACCGGTGTCCAGGATGCCGACCGTGACACCGCGGCCGTCCCAGGAGGGGTGGTCGGCGGCGAAGCCGACGGCTCCCGTCTCCGCCACGGGCAGGTACGGGTTGGCGGCCGGGGTGTTCCTGCCCGGTGCGGCAGGGGTGCCGGAACCCTTGCCGGCGGCGGTCCTGGAGTCCCCGGCGGTGACCGGGGAGGGGTCGGGGACCTTGTACCTCTCGCTCAGGTCGACAGCGCGCACCGAGGAGAGCGCGGCGAGCGAAGTGACCTTCCCGGTGGGCACGGTGGCGCGGACGTAGCCGAGTCCGTCGTCGGCCTTCCCGACATGGCCGCCGATGTCCGCGATCTTCCCGCGGAGTGCCTTCGTGTCGCCCGCGCCGGTGGCGAGCATGACGGTGACCGTATCGCTCTCGCGGCTCTCGGCCTTCTGCAGCAGCGTCCGGTCGTGTGACCCCAGTTTGTCCTGGGAGGAGGCGAGCGCGGACTTCGCGGAGTCGGGCACCGGTGACCCCAGCGGCCGGGGTATGCCGGCCGCTTGGGCGGGCAGGGCCGACAGGCCCAGCAGGGACCCGGTGAGCCCGGCCGCCAGGGCGGCGGCGGTGAACCGCCGTCCGCGGCGGGGGGATGAGCGTGGCATGGGCTGCCTTTCGGGTGGCGGAACGCGAGGGGGACCGGGGATGTCCGCCAGGGGGCCGCGGGCTCCCCCGGACCGTCGGGCGGGGTGTGCTCATGGGTCTACCGAGACCGGCGGTGCCCTGCACCCCGGATCCGTGGCGGATATGTGTCAGGCGTCAAGTCGCCATGAAGGAAGGGCGGTTGAAGGGCCCGCCGGGTGGCGACTTGGTGCCACGTCGCAAACCCGTCAGCGTCCCTCCTTCCGCCCGGCCCGGGCCGTCCCCCATGATCGGGCGATCCCCACCTCACCGCCCCGGCTCGCGGCGGGAGGCACCCCCACCGACCGGATGCGGAGCCGAGGAATGATGACGCAAGTCCCGGGGCGGCGCGGACGCCTCGCCCTGACCGCCGCGGCGGCCGTGCTCGCGGCGCTGGCCGCCGCGGTGCCCTCCGCGGCGGCGGCCCCGCTCGCGCAGGCCGGTCCGAAGAGCGCCCAGGACGTGCTCGCGTCCCTCGACGGCCAGGAGCTCCGAGCCCTGCACCGCATGGCCGACCTCGACATCGGCGGCCTGCACGTCACCGACGAGGCGGCCCTGGACAGCTCCGACCCCGTCGACGTCATCGTGCAGTTGCGTACCCCGCCCGCCCGGACCGCCCGGCTCCTGGCCGCCGCCGAAGGCCGCAGCCTCAGTGACGCCGACGCCCGCAAGGCCGTGACGAAGGCCCAGGACACCTTCCGCACCGCCCTGGAGGGCATGTTCCCGCACGACGACGCCAGGAGCGGAGGCAGGAAGGCGGCGGCTCCGCCCCGCCCGGGCCGCACCTACACCCACAGCTTCGACGGCGTGAGCCTGCGGCTGCCCGGCAACCGGGTCGCGGACCTGCTGGACCACGAGGAGGTCACCGCGGTGTGGCCGGACGCCCCCGTGAGGACCTTCGCGGACCCGGAGGGGAACACCACGGGCGCCGGAGCGCGTACAGGGGGCGACGACGGGCCCGGACGCCTGCACGCCGAGGGCGTCACCGGCAAGGGCGTCAAGGTCGGCATCATCGACACCGGCATCGACTACGACCACCCCGACCTCGAGGGCGCCTACGCGGGCGGGTACGACTTCGTCGACGACGACTCCGACCCGATGGAGACCACGTACGCGGACTGGAAGGCGTCCGGCCGGGCCGAGACCGACCGGGGCTCGACCTACTACACCGAGCACGGCACCCACGTCGCCGGCATCGTCGCCGGACGGGGCGCGGCCTCGAAGGAGCGCGCCGCACACGGTGTCGCCCCCGGCGCCGCCGTCTACGCCTACCGGGTGCTGGGCCCGTACGGCACCGGGCGGACCAGCGACATCATGGCCGCGATGGACCGGGCGGCCGACGACGGCATGGACGTCGTCAACATGTCGCTCGGTGCGATGGTCAACGATCCCCTCAGCCCGCAGGCGCTGGCCGCCGACAACCTGGTCCTCGCCGGGATCACCACGGTCATAGCCGCCGGGAACAGCGGGCCGGGCGCGCAGACCCTCGGCACCCCGGGCGCCGCCGCCCTGGCGCTCACCGTCGGGGCGCACGACGAGCCGGAGACCCTGCCCGCGTACACCCTGGGCTCGGGAGCCGTGGAGGCCGAAGGCCGACTGCTCGCAACGACGTTCGACGACGCGCTCGGCGAACTGACCCAGGGCACCTGGCCCGTCGCGGACGTGGGCACCGGCACGGCCGCCGGCTACACGGGCAAGGACGTCACCGGCAAGGCCGTCCTGGTCGAGCGCGGCGGCATCAGCCTCGACGAGAAGGTGAAGCGCGCGAAGAGCGAGGGCGCCGTGGCCGTCCTCCTCGTCAACGACGACGCCGAGGAGGGCCACATCCCCTCCTACATCGGTGAGAGCCAGGCCTACGTCCCGGCGTTCTCACTGACGGCCGCCGGCGGGGCAGCCCTCGCCGCCGAGGCCTCCGCACGACTGACCCTCACCGCCGCCGGAACGTTCACCCTGGGCGACGGCTCACTCGCCCCCTTCAGCTCGCGCGGCCCCGTCTACGGCACCGGCGCCATCAAGCCCGAGGTCGCGGCACCCGGCGTCAGCGTCCTGTCCTCCGTCCCGGCCGACGTCGTCGACCCGGAGGGCGGCGACCACACCTACGCGTACGCACGCCTCAGCGGCACCTCGATGGCGGCCCCGTACGTCGCGGGGACCGCCGCGCTGATGCTCCAGCACGACCGGCACCTCGGTCCCGACGACATCAAGACGGCCCTGATGAACACCGCCGCACCGCTGCCCGGTGACGGCAGCGTCTTCGAGGCGGGCGCGGGCGCCGTCGACCCGTACGCCGCCGTGCACGCCACGACCGCGGTGGACGTCCGGGCCCGCACGCCGTATGTCGCCCTGGACGGGACCCCGGGTGACATCGGGTACAGCACCGGGGCGCTGGACCTCGGCGTACTGGCGCTCGGCCGCAGGACGACCGACGTCCACACGCTGCGCGTGGTCAACGACAGCGCCGAGCGCGCCACCTACCGGGTGACGACCACGTTCACCCGGGGCTCGGGCACCTCCGCCGACGCCGCCGCCGCGCACGTCACGCTGACCACCGGAAGGCTCGTCACGGTCGGCGGACACGGCACGGCGAAGGTCCGCGCCCTCCTGAACGTCCCCTCCACCGCCCCCGCCGGCTACTACGAGGGCCGCGTCACGCTGACCCCCGTCCTGGGCAAGGGCCACGGCACCCTGCGCGTCCCCTTCGGGATGCGGGTGGCCGCGTCCGGTTTCACGTCCGTCGAGATGACCAAGTCGGTCCTGTCGGCGAACCACGACTCCGACGAAGGACCCGTGGGAGGCGGAGCGGCGGCCTTCAACCTGAAGATGGCAGGCCAGCTGCGCAGTGTCGACGTGTTCCTCGCCGACTCCCGGGGCAAGGACCTCGGCTACATCGGCGGAGTGAACACGGTGGGCCTCACCGAGGGAGTCCTCTACGGCCCGGCGACCGTCGGCCCCTGGTACTTCCCGTTCACCGGACGCGAAGCCACCCCCGTCGACCCCCGGGGCCGCTGGATCGAGGACGGTGCGTACCAGTTGCGCATCGTGGGAACCGACGCCCAGGGTGGCACCGACACCGAGATGCGGGACGTGTACGTCGACTCGCGGGCCCCGTCCTACGAGGACGCCTACGGTGCCTGGGACACGTCCCACCCGGTGGTCGTCGAACGACCCGCCGACGCGACGTCGTTCGCCGTGGCGGGAACCCTGCGCGACGGCCAGACCGACGCGATCCGTGAGGCCGGGCTCGACATCGGCCAGGACGACAACGTGCTTCTCTACTCGACGTACAGCCCCAACGCGCCCACAGGGCGCACCAACCCGGACGCCGAAGGCAAGGTGGGCGCCTCGATCGCCCTCTCCCCGGGCGCGCCGACGACGTACGTCAAGCTCTGGCCCGCGGACGCCGCGGGCAACATCGGCGGCGTCCGCGTACTCAACCTGATCAAGAAGGGGATCCCCTACGTGGTCGGGAACGCGGACGCCCGCGCGGCCCGCGCCGGTGACCGCGTCACGTACACCCTCACCGCACACGACCTCCGGCACTGGAAGTCCTTCAGCACCCAGATCCGCTACGACGACCGCAACGTCGAGCTCGTCGGGGTCGAGCCGACCGCCGAACTCGCCGCCCACGGCCCGTCCGGGATCCGGCGCACCGACACGTCCGACGGGGCCGCTTCCAGCAGCACCTTCTCCTTCGACGTCGCCGGCACGGACGGCCTGACCGATGACACGATGCCGCTGCTGAACGTGACCTACCGGGTCACCGGTGAGCACTGGACGGCCTCCGCGGGCCTGAACACCGGTACCACGTACGCCGTCGACACGGCGGACACCAAGGTGCAGCTGAACATCCAGTACTACGGATCGGTCCGCATGCTGAACCCGGAGTCCACCTTCGGCGCGCGGCCGGCGGCGGAGGCCCTGCTGACCAAGGACTACGGTTACGACACCACGCGCGACTACAGCCTCGACGGGTTCGAGGCGTCGCTCACGGCCCCCGACGGAACCCGCAGCACGCCCGAGGCCGGCAAGGACGCACGGATGTCGGCGGACGGCCTCGCCCCGGCCGACGAGCCGTACCGCTTCGAGGTCGCGGTGCCAGGCCACTTCACCTGGTACGAGGACATCGACCTCGGCCTCGACGGTTACGGCGACGTGGCAGGCACCAGCGGCTCGTCCTCGGCGGCGCTCGTCGCCGGTGACGTCAACGGTGACGACGTCATCGACGTACGCGACGCGGCGGCCGTGTACACGGCACGCGGCGGTTCCGACCGCGCCGCGGACATCGACCACGACGGCACGGTCGACGGCCGGGACCTGAACTGGGTGGTGACGAACTACCTCCGGCACAACAGCACCGCGCCCCGTGTCACCGATCCCGTGAAGACGCTGCACGGGAGGACCCTTCAGGATTACGTGAGCCGGATGTGACTCCCGGCGGGTCCGGGGCCACGGCCCCGGACCCGCCGCCGTCCGCCGTCAGACCCAGTTGTTGCGCATCGCGTACCAGCCGAGCTGCACCCGCGACGTCACCGAGGTCAGGTCCATCAGGGCACGCACCCGCCGCTGGACCGTACGCGGTGACGTGCCGAGCTGGTTGGCCGTCGCCGCGTCCGTCAGCCCGGAGAGCATCAGCTGGAGTATCCGGCGGTCCATCGGGCTCAGGTCGCCGTCCTCGCGCAGATAGGGCCGTGAACGCCTCCACACCGACTCGAACAGCTCGACGGCCAGCAGCGCCAGGGGTGCCCGCAGTTCCATCGAACGGCCCGGCTCCAGCTGCACCAGCGCCGTCTCGCCGTCCGCGACGACGAGTTTGATCAGCGGCTGGTCCACGACACGGACGTCGTGCCCTGCGGCGAGGCGCTCGTCGAGCGCGCGCAGGGCCGCCGGCTCGGAGAGGAAGGCGCGGTCCACGACGACGCGGTAGGCGGCCTCGGGGTTGCCGTCGTACCGCAGCGCGTCGGGCTCGTCCTCCCGCCGGCCGGCGTCCCCCAGCAGCGTCGTCGGTACCGGGGCCACCGTGTTCGACCCGGACTGGAAGACGAGCAGCGAGGAACGTGCGCCGTACTCCAGCTCGTTGAGCCGACGGGCCTGCTCCTCGCGGCGCGACCGGATCGTGACGAGCCCATCCGAGTCCTCTCCGGGGCCGGACTCCCACTGACCGAGCAGACGGGTCAGGGAGGCGTCGGCCCGGCGAAGGTCCTCCTGCAGATCGGTGAAGCGGGAGCGCAGCCCGGAGCCGGGCCGCCGGTCGGCGCCCGAGGGGCCGGCCGGCACGGGACTGTCGGGGCCGGCGGTCGGCCGGGAGGGCATTCCAAGATCGGAAGACATGGGTCCAGTGTCGTCGCCGTCCCACCTGCCGCGCCATCACCTTCCGCCCACGGTGTCCGGGCAGTGGGAGAGTGGACCGGCTCCGCCTCTCCGCCGGCCGCGCGCTCCTCTCTCCGGAGCACGGGAACGGCGGGACCGCGCGGGAGCCGAAGACACCGACCTCGTACCTGTGGGGCGAGGCTGACCGAAGGGCGCACCGCACATGACTGGGCACCAGGACCGTTGGGCGGAACTGACCGGCGGGCAAGCGGGGGAGGAGTACGCCCAGCGCTTCGCGCGGCTCGCCGAGTCGGGCCACGACGTCCACGGCGAGGCGGCCTTCTGCGCCGAACTGCTGCGGCCAGCCGCCCGGGTCCTCGACGCCGGCTGCGGCACCGGCCGCATCGCGATCCGGCTCGCCGAACTGGGCCACCACTGCACCGGCGTGGACGTCGACTCCTCCATGCTCGACGTCGCCCGCCGAGACGCCCCCGCGCAGGAGTGGATCCTCGGCGACCTGGCCCGTCTGGACGCCCTCGCCCTGGACCCGGGCTACGACCTGGTGCTCGCCGCCGGCAACGTCATCCCCCTGCTGGCCCCCGGAACCGGGCCGGACGTCGTCCGGCAGCTCGCCGCCACACTGCGCCCCGGCGGCCTGCTGGTCACGGGCATGGGACTGGACGCGGCCCATCTGCCGCTACCGGAACCGCCGGTGACCCTGGCGGAGGTGGACGACTGGTGCGGTACGGCCCGACTGACCCTGCTGCACCGGTACGCCACGTGGAACGGCGACCCCTATGTCGACGGAGGCGGCTACGCCGTCAGCGTGCACGCCCGTCCCGCCGCCGAGTGAGTCCGGCGCGGCACGGGGAGGGAGGCCGGCCCGGTACGGAGAGGGCCCGGCCCGGCTCCGTGTCGCGGAGCCGGGCCGGGCCGGGCCACCCTGAGCGGAGTCCTCCCGTCAGGCTCCGGCGGGCACCGTGACCCGCTCGGCCGGCGGTGTCCCGGCGCCGACCCGGAGACGGTGATAGGTCCGCAGCCGCAGAGTGCACCAGATGCCGATGACGGAGACGGCCATCAGGGCCACCGCCGGCGGCCAGTACGCCCCGCCCGCCAGGGAGGAGAGCCATACCGCGGTCACCGGGGCGAAACCGGCGAAGATCATGTTGCACACCTGGTAGGAGAGCGAGATGCCGGTGTAGCGCACGTGCGGGGCGAAGCCGTCGGCCAGGATCGCGGCGATCGGCCCGTACAGCGCGGACATCACGAGCCGCATGGCCAGCATCGTCAGATAGATCAGGACGACGCTCCCGGTGCCCATCACCATGAACTGCGGCAGGGACAGCAGCACGACCCCCGCGAGCCCGGCGACGACGACCCGGTGTGCTCCGACGCGGTCTCCGAGCAGGGCGAGGAACGGGGTGACGACCAGCTCCAGGAACGCGGCGAGGGAGAGGCCGTTGAGGAGCATGGACTCGGACAGGTGCAGTTCGTCGGTGCCGTAGGAGAGCAGATAGCTGGTCACCACGTAGTAGCCGCCGGTGGCGGTGGCCAGCGCGAACACACCCACCAGGACCGTCTTCCAGTCCTTCTGGAGGACCTCGGCGACCGGCAGCCGGGCCGCCCCGGACTCCCCGGCCTTCCGGGACTGCTCGGCGTGGACGCCGTCCATCACCGGGGTGTCCTCGAGCTTGGTGCGGACCACCAGGCCGATGACCACGAGGACCGACGAGGCGAGGAACGGTACGCGCCAGCCCCAGCTGTGGAAGGCCTCGCTCCCGAAGAGGTTCACGAGGCTGAAGGCGCCGGTGGACAGCAGGGCGCCGACCGACGAGCCGAGCTGGGCGAACGACCCGAAGAAGGTGGCCCTGCCCTTGGGCGCGTTCTCGACCGCGATGAGCACGGCCCCGCCCCACTCCCCGCCGATCGCGATGCCCTGGACCAGGCGCAGGGTGATGAGCAGGATCGGCGCGAGGGCCCCGACCTGTCCGTACGTCGGCAGCAGGCCGATGGCGAACGAGGCGATGCCCATCATCAGCAGTGTGATGACCAGGGTCTTCTTGCGGCCGACCCGGTCACCGATGTGACCGAAGACGATTCCGCCGAGCGGACGGAGCAGGAAGCCCACGGCGAAGGTGGCGAACGAGGCGATCGTCTTGAGGGCCGCCGGCATGTCGGCGGGGAAGAAGACGTCGTCGAACACGAGCGCGGCGGCTGTGGCGAACGCGTAGAAGTCGTACCACTCGATGGACGTGCCGGCCAGGGCGGCAAAGGCCGAGCGGTACGGACTCCGGGACTTGCCCGGGGTGGTGCGGTCCGTCATGGGGACCTCCGGCAGGGTGAGGGACGGGGACGGTGGAGGGGCGCGGTTCCGGCGGGACGCGGGGGCACCCCGGCAGGGGGCCGGCTGGGCCCGCCCGGGCGGAAGGAGCGGTGCCGGGGCAGCGGGCCCCGGCCGGTCGTGGAATCAGCGGCCGGGAGCGGCCCAGGCGCGGTGTCCGCCCACCCACGTCTCGCGGACGCGGATGCCGGTGAGCTCCTCGGCGGACACCGTCAGCGGGTCGGCGTCCAGGACGACGAAGTCGGCGAGCATGCCCGGGGCGAGCGCCCCGACCGCGTCCTCACGGTGCAGTGCCCGGGCGGCGGCCGCCGTGTGGGCGTGCAGACCGGCCTCGACGGGCAGGCGCAGTGCCTCGTCACCGAGGACCGTCCCGAGCACGGTGCGGCGGGTCGCCGCCGCGGCCACCGCCTCCAGCGGGGCGGGCGGTGCCACCGGCGCGTCGGACGAGAAGACCACGGGGACACCGGCGTCCGCGCAGCGGCCGGCCGGGTTGTAGCGGTGGCCGAGCTCGCCCACGGCGGTCAGCGTGCCGTCGCCGGTGCGCAGGTGGTGCTGCGGCTGCATGACGGGGATGACGCCGAGCGTGCCCATGCGGTCGATCTGCTCGTCGGTGGGCAGGCCGCAGTGTTCGATGCGGTGCCGCATGCCGGGGCGTTCCCGGTCTGCCTGCGCCTTCTCGACGGCGTCGAGCACCATGCCGATGGCGTACGGGGACTGGGCGTGCGTGGCGGTCTGCAGTCCGGCCGCGTGGGCGCGGCGGACGATGTCCGCGTACTCCTCGACCGAGTGGTAGAGCTGGCCGTGGTGGCAGCAGTCGGCGGCGTAGCCCTCGGGGAAGTAGGCGGTCCAGCCTCCGAGCGTGCCGTCGGCGTAGAACTTCACGCCCTGGATCCGGAACCGGTCGTCGCCGAACCCGCGCACCGCGCCGAGCTCCAGGGCGGTGTCCAGGAGCGCGGACGTCAGGTAGGCCGACACGCGCATCCGCAGGCTGCCGTCGTCGGCGGCACGCAGGTAGGTCTCCATCTCGCGCCGCGAGACCTGGGCGTCGCCGACCGTGGTGACTCCGGCCGCCAGGAAGACCTCCTGGGCGCGCAGCAGATGGTCGGCCATGATCTCTTCGGGCTCGGAGAGGTGGAAGTTCGGCCCGTGGTTGCCGATCTTCACCCCGGCCGGCCCGGTCAGCAGGTCGCAGGCGGCGTCCCACAGCTGCCCGTCGGGCTCACCGTCCTCGAACCGGCCGATGCTGCCGCCCTCGGGCGACGCGGTGCCTGCGGTGATGCCGCAGGTGCGCAGGGTGTGGGAGTTGACGACGCCGCCGTGACCGGAGGCGTTCATCACGTAGACCTCGCGGTCCTCGGCGACCCGGTCCAGGTCGTGGCACGTGGGGTGACGCCGCTCGGCGAGCCTGCGGTGCTCGTAGCCGAAGCCGCGGACGGGGACACCGGCCGGCAGATCGCGTCCCGCCTCGCGCAGCACCTCGACCAGCGAGTCGATGTCGGGTACGCGCTCGGGGCGGAGATCGACCCAGGCCAGTGCCTGCCCGTACATGACCGGGTGGCAGTGGGCGTCGACGAAGCCCGGGTGGACGAGACCGCCGTCCAGGGACAGCTCCTCGTCGACCCGGCCGAGCGCCGCACGGGCGTCCTCGGCGGTGCCGACGTGCACGACGCGGTCGCCGCGTACGGCCAGGGCTTCGGCGCGGACCGAGGTGCCCGCGGCGGCGACGGCGGCACCCGTGACGAGCAGGGTGCGCTCGGGGGTCTCGGTGTGACGGGACATGGGGAGGCTGCTTTCGAGCGGGGATGTGCAGAAGAGTGCCGACAGACGATTCGGCTCGCTGAACGATATGAAACGA
Source organism: Streptomyces sp. NPDC102402 (assembly GCF_044765765.1). Lineage (NCBI taxonomy): Bacteria > Bacillati > Actinomycetota > Actinomycetes > Kitasatosporales > Streptomycetaceae > Streptomyces > Streptomyces sp. NPDC102402. The sequence continues at coordinate 81,814 of NZ_JBIWKR010000001.1, read as the reverse complement.
ACGACTGATTGACCAGAGGGGGAGGTGGTCAATTTTTGTAAAGCCAAATCGATGTTCAGGTTACGTATCGTCAGTCTTGATCTCTTCGCACTGTCGGAGGGTGCCCTCCGGTGGGCCTCCCGGATCAGGCGGGACGCGGGCCGATGTCGTAGCGCTCCTTGACCAGCTCCAGGTGGAACCAGCTCTCGACCTCGCGCACCGCCGGCAGCGCGCGCATCTCCTCGAGGGCCGCGCGTACCGCGCCGATCGACTCCGCCGTGATCGTGCCGACCAGCTCGGCGCGGCCCAGGCACGTCGACAGGAACGTCACCCGGGTGAGCCGCTCCACCTGCTCCGCGACCGCGGACGCCTCCCCGGCCACCCGCAGGCTGAAGCCGCACAGGAAGCCCATCCCCAGGACGTCGGGCCGCACCAGCGCGACCACCTCGGCCACACCGCCCTCGAGGAGCCGGAGCGTCCGCGACCGGGTGGCTCCCGCGGACAGCCCCACGCGCTGGGCCAGCTCGGCGAAGGGCAGGCGCCCGTCGTCCTCCAGCTCGGCCAGGATCCGCTGGTCGACGGCGTCCAGGGCCGTGACCGTCGGCTCCTCCGTCAGCAGGTACGGGTCCTTGACGTGCCGCGTCGCGACCAAGGGGTCCACGGTGCGTACGCCCGGAGTCGCGCGGACGCGCTCGATCGCACGCTCCAGCTCGCCGAACCCCGCGGTCCGCAGCTCCGCCATGATCGCCCAGCGGCCGCTCGTCAGCGTCACGAAAGGCGCCTGGGGGAGCGCGGCGACCGCCCGCGCCACCTCGGCCGCGGCACCCTCGGTGCTGATGGACAGGTGCGCGGAGGCGGACAGGCCGCGCACCGCCGGGTGCACGATGGCCACCACCCGCACGGCGCCCGACTCCTGCAGCCGCTGGACCCGCATCCGGGTCGCCGGGCGGGACAGGCCCACGCGCTGGGCCAGCGTCTCGTAGGTGAGCCGGCCGTCCGTCTGCAGTTCCCGAACGATCGACAGGTCCGTCTCGTCGAGCTCCATGTGCTGATCCCCTCCGTGCTCCGGTTCCGGCCGGCCGTGCGGCGGCCGGGCGCCCGCTCATTGTCGGTCAGCCGCCCGGGTGCCCCGTCGGTGGACCGCCCGGGTGGCCGACGGCCGCATGGCCAGTCATCTCGTCCGACGTAGACAAATCATGCAGCGGAAACGTAGGTTTCGGCATGGAAGAACGATCGAATCGTCTATGGAGGTAGATGTGGCGCGCCCCGTTGCCGTGATCACCGACACGGAGGAGCTGGACCCGGGACCCGGCGTCGAGCTGCTCACCGAAGGCGGCTTCGAGGTGCGTGTGGTGGGCAGCCGCGATCCGGAGAGGATCGCCGCCGCCGCCCACGACGCCGACGCGCTGATCGTCGGCTACGCGCGGGTCGACGCGGCCCTCCTCGACCACCTGCCCCGGGTGCGGATCGTCGCGACCATGTCCGCGGGCCACGACATGGTCGACACCGACGAGGCCGCGCGCCGCGGGCTCTGGGTCACGAACCTGCCGCACTCCGCCACCGAGGACGTCGCCGTGCACGCCCTCGCCTCCGCGCTCTCCCTGATCCGCCGGCTGCCTCAGGCCGACGCCGTGGTGCGGTCCGGCGGCTGGAACGAGGACTTCACCGAGGTGCCCCGCCGCGCGAGCGGGACGACACTCGGCCTGGTCGGCTTCGGCCGCATCGCCCGCACCCTCGCCCGCCTCGCCGCCCCCGTCTTCGGCCGGATCGCCGCCTACGACCCGCACGCCGCCGACGCCGACTGGCCCGCGGGAGTCGAACGGCTCGGCCTGGACGACCTCGTCGCGCAGGCCGACGTCCTGTCGCTGCACACCCCGTCCACCCCCGAGACCCGTGGCATGGCCGACGCGGCGCTGCTCGCCCGCATGCGCCCCGGCGGACTGCTGGTCAACGTCTCCCGCGGTGATCTCGTCGACCCGGAGGCGCTCCTCGCCGCCCTCGACAGCGGTCACCTCGCGGGCGCGGCCCTCGACGTCTTCCCGACCGAGCCCCCCGCCGCGGACGACCGGCTGCGGACCCATCCCCGGCTGCAACTGTCCCCGCACAGCGCGTTCCTGACCGACGCGTCCCTGCGCGCCTACGTCCTCGAACCCGCCCGGAACGTCCTCGCCTGGTGGACCACCGGACGCCCGCACACCCCCGCCGTCGTCCCGGCGGAGCAGTCCACCGAAGCCCAGCCCGCCCCCCTCCGGCAAGGAGCACCCGCGTGACCGAGACACCCACCACCCCCGCCGCCGCAGAGGAGACGGCCGCCGAGGAGCTGCGCCTGCGGCGCGAACTGGCCGCCGTCTACCGTCTGGTCGCGCACTTCCGCATGACGGACCTGATCTTCACCCACATATCGCAGCGGCTGCCCGGCCCGGACCACCATTTCCTGATCAATCCCTACGGGCTGATGTTCGAGGAGATCACCGCATCCAACCTGGTCAGAATCGACCTGGAGGGCAACCCGGTCGAGCCGACCCCGCATCCCGTCAATCCGGCCGGCTTCGTGATCCACAGCGCGATCCACAAGGCCCGCACCGACGCCCACTGCGTGCTGCACACCCACACCAGGGCGGGCTGCGCCGTCGCCGCCCAGGAGGGCGGGCTGCTCCCGGTCAACCAGATGTCGATGGAGTTCCACAACCGCGTCGGCTACCACGCCTACGAGGGCGTCGCGCTCAACCTCGACGAGCAGGAGCGCCTGGTCGCCGACCTCGGAGGCCATCCGGCGCTGATCCTGCGCAACCACGGTCTGCTCACCGTCGGCGGCAGCGCCGCCCAGGCCTTCCTGCGCATGTTCTACCTGGAGAAGGCCTGCGAGATCCAGGTCACCGCCCAGGCGGCCGGAGTCCCGCTGGTGCTCCCTCCGGAGCAGGTCTGCGAATACACCGCACGGCAACTGGCGGGCGAGGCCACGGCCGACTTCCAGGACGACATCGCCTACGACCTGGCCTGGGGCGCGCTGCTGCGCCTCGTCGAGCGGATCGCCCCGGACTACAAGGACTGAGAAACGGGCGCCTCGGGGCACCGGAGACGCGCGGGGCGGGCCAGAGGCCCCGGTCACTGGTGATTTCACCGATGGCGCCCGTACCCCGCTCCCACGAGTGTGGTCGCGTCAAGCACCCGCATCCTCGTCAGGAGTGCTCCATGCGTCGTCGTCCACCGCGCCGGCTTCTCGGCGTCCTCGCAGCCGTCACGGTCGCGTTCACCATGTTCTCCTCGGCATCGACGGCCGGCGCGGCCGACACCGCGACCAAGGCCGCACCGGCCGCGTCCGCCGCACAGGCGCTGTCGACCAGCACCCCGGTCGTCTTCGTCCACGGATACACCGGAAACGCGTCCAACTGGGTCACCGCCAAGAGCGTCTTCCAGCTCAACGGCTGGTCCGGCTCCAAGCTCTTCACGTACGACTACGACTCGTACGGCAACAACGTCAACAACGCCCAGGGACTGGCCACGTTCGTCAACAACGTCAAGTCCCAGACCGGTGCGAGCAAGGTCGCCATCGTCAACCACTCGATGGGCGGTCTCGTCAGCCAGTACTACCTGAAGGTGCTGGGCGGCAACACCAGCGTCAGCCACCTCGCCTCGATCGCCGGCGCGAACCACGGGACGACGTTCGCGAGCGCCTGCCTCGTCTACACGACCTGTCAGCAGATGTACCCGGGCTCCTCCTTCATCTCCCAGATCACCTCGGGCGACGAGACCCCCGGCAGCACCAGGTACGCCACCTGGTACTCGGCGTGCGACGGCGTCATCATCCCGTACACCAGCACCCGGCTGAGCGGCGCGACGAACAACAACGTGCTCTGCCAGACCCACATCGGGTTCCTGGCCGACACGATCACGCTGGGCCAGATCGCCCGCTTCGTCGCCTCCTGACCCAGGCACGCGCCGAACAGGCGGTGACCAGTCCTCCGTGACCGGTCCAGGGCGAACGGCAACGCGCGGCGACGGCCGTCGGCGACCACCGGCGACCGTCGCCGCACGACCGGCCTGACCCCGGGCGCCACGCGGGACCGGACGCCCTGCACACTGATCCGGACGAGTTGTTCCACCGCTGATCACTGGATGACGACGATGTACGACCTGCAGACCGCCGCCGCGGCGCCCGGTGCCGTGGAGCCCGCCACCGGTGGAACGCGATGAGCGGCTGCACCCCCGGCGGGGCGGAAGACCGTCCGTCCTGCTGCGCGCCCCCGCGCGCAGGCGGATCCGAAACGGCCGTCGCCGGGCCGCCCGGCCTGCCCCTCGGTCCGCCTGCCAAGGAGAACACCGAGCCTGCCCACGGCACCCGTGTCGCCCTGCCCGGCGGCACGTTCCGCATGGGCAGCGAGGACGCCGACGCGAACCGGGCGGACCGCGAGGGGCCGGTGCGGGAGGCCGCCGTGGAGGCGTTCTCCATCGACGCCTACGCGGTCACCACGGCCCGGTTCGCCGCCTTCGTGGCGGAGACCGGCCACCGCACGGAAGCCGAACGCTACGGCTGGAGCTACGTCTTCGCACGCTTCCTGCCGGGCGAACTCCGGCGCATCTCGCCGCGACCCGACGCCACCCCCTGGTGGTGCGGTGTCCAGGGCGCGACCTGGCGCACACCGGAGGGCCCCGGCAGCAGCCTCGAGGGCCGCTGGGACCATCCCGTCACCCACGTCGGCTGGTCCGACGCAGCCGCCTTCGCCGCGTGGGCAGGGGGCCGGCTGCCCACCGAGACCGAGTGGGAGTACGCGGCCCGCGGCGGCCTCGACCAGGCCCGGTACCCCTGGGGCGACGAGCTCACGCCCGGCGGAGAGCACCACTGCAACATCTGGCAGGGCAGCTTCCCGACCAAGAACACCTCCGAGGACGGCTACGCGGGCACCGCCCCCGTCCACGCCTTCCGGCCCAACGGCTACGGGCTGTACAACGTCTCCGGCAACGTGTGGGAGTGGTGCGCCGACCTGTGGGACCCGGAGAACCCCGGCACACGCGCCATGAGGGGCGGCTCGTACCTGTGCCACGACTCGTACTGCAACCGCTACCGCGTGGCCGCCCGCACGTCCAACACGGCCGACAGCACCACGGGCAACCTCGGCTTCCGGGTCGCCTACCCGGCCTGAGCACCGGGGCCGGACCCCTCGCCCGGACCAGGCGCAGGCCGCGGCGGGCGCGCGGAACGCGGGGGCCACTTCAGGGCAGCGTGATCTCGTACGCCTTGCGAAGGGTCTCGTGGACGGTCCACGTGGTGCGGTCGCCTTCGCGCAGGACGCAGAGGTCGCCCGGGCCCACGGTGAGCGCCGGGCCGCCGTCGACCTCGATGGAGGCGCGGCCGCTGACGACGACGAAGAGCTCGTCCGCCTCGGTGTCGGTCACCACTCCGGGAGTGATCTGCCAGATGCCGCGGATCCGCCGGCCGTCCTCGGACTCCCAGAGGACCTTCCCCGACACCTCCGGAGAACCTGCGAGGATCTGCGAGGACTCGAGTGGCTCCGGCTCGAGGTCGGCGTCGGGGATGTGCACGGCGAAGGCGGTGGGCTCGGTCATGCGGATGACGTTATGCCACCGCCCGGAGCCGCCCCCACCAGCAGACTGTCGCGCCGAGGGCCGCGTCGCGCGGCGGTCCGTCGACTACGAGAGGGCGGGCGGACCGCGCCGTCGTGTCTCGCGTGCCGGGTGCGCGGCGTGGGCCGGTGAGCCCGCCGGCCGCTGAGTGCTCGCCGGTCAGCCGGCCGTGGAGCGGCTCGCCGAGCGGGCCCACAGATAGAGCGGGATCTGAAGGGGGAGCCGGCCGTAGGCGAGTGCCCGGGCGGCGGCGGGGCGGTCGCGCCAGTCGTACGCCATCTTGACGTTGGCGGGGAAGACACCCACGAAGAAGAGCGAGGTGGCGCGGGCGCTGAGGCTCCGGGTGCGTGGCAGGGCGAGTCCCGCCGCGAGCGCCAGCTCCACGGCGCCACTGGCCCGGGTCCACGCTCTCGGGTCGCCGGGCAGGCTGCGCGGCACGATCCCGTCGAAGGACCTGGGGGCGGCGAAGTGCGCGACCCCGGCCGCGGCCATCAGGCCGGCGAGCAGCAGGGGCGAGCGCGGGACGAGCGGGACGCGTGCCATGGGGGCTCCTGGAACTCGGCCGGGGCGGACGGACCTGATGTTACTCGGAGGTAAGAACGGTCGCGGGATCCCGGCGGCAGCACTGCGCGGTACGACGTCGGAGCCACATGCCTCCGGGGAGCCCCACGCCCTCATGCCTGTGTCCGGAGCCCCGCACCCGTATGCCTGTGTCCGGAGCCCCGCACCCTCATGCCTGTGTCCGGGACTCCGTCCAGGAGTCCCGGACACGGATGCCGAGGGGCGGGGCAGGCTGCGTGGGTGCTCAGGGTTCCACCGGATGTCCGCCGTCCCCCTCGACCACGACACGGTCCTCGCCGGCCTCCGCCGCGCGCTCGACCATGGTGACGTCGATCTCGCCGTCGCCGGTGGTGTCGAACTGGTAGACGTCCGCCTTGCCGTCGCCGGTGGTGTCCGTCATCCAGACGTCGGCCTTGCCGTCCCCGTTGGTGTCCGCCGACAGCACCACGTGGTGCTCGTCGCCGCGGGTCTCCACGACTTCATCGTTTCTGTCCATGGCCGCCGCCTGCCCCTCGCCCCCCGGCCGAAACGTCGGCCGGGCGGGCGAGGAGGACCGGGGGTCGCCCGAGGCGGACGGAACTCGTCCGGTTCCGGTCCGGTGGCCTCAGCGACAAACCCCGCCTGCACCACACTGGTTCGAACGTTCATCCAACCCCTCCTCTATATGTTCGGATCCGCGAAAGTTCCGTGGTCCGCCTCGTCGCGCCCGCACAATGTGAGGCCCCTTGTACGGCCGCCGTTCGTCCTTCGCGCCGTCCTCCTCGTCCGGACCGAATGCGACAGGGGCGCGCAGCGGGCGCAGGCAGCCGCTGGCCGGGTCCGAAGCGCGGATGCTGTAGCGGCCCAGCACGTTGAGGTTGGCGTGCTTGAGCGGGGAGAGCCGGGCAACGTCCTCGTCCCGAACGTCGTACTCCCGCTCCTCGGGCAGCAGGGCCCGCAGTTGGGCAACGGCTGGCCGACATCGACACTTGGCACACCGAGAGCCTGGCCACCCGCCGCCCGTCCCAGTCATTCCTGCGGTGGTGCATGAAGACCGGCAGGATGCCTCGCCTCACGCTGCCGCCCGCGGTCATCGCCCAGGACTCGGAACCGCTGCACCAGCACAAATGGCTCTTCCCCGGCCGTCAGCCCGGACAGCCGATGAACCCGGTCAGCCTGCAAGTCCATCTGTGTGAGATCGGCGTCCCTCCACAGCGCGGCAGGACCTCCGCGATCCGTCAGCTCGTCCTCCGAGCCCCGGCCCCCGTCATCGCGAAAGCACTCGGCTACCACGACAAGACCGCCACCCGCCTGGTGACCGAAGCCGGCGGAACCTGGAGCCGATACGCTCCTGGTGATCACTCGCGGTGACCGCCGGGAGCGGTTCGGCCGTCGTCTCACACGACCGATGCCCGGAAAGGATCAGTGGGAATGATCTCCACCTCGTCGAAGAGCTGCTCCAACGCCTCATGACCCTGATGCCTACGGAACTCGATTTCGGCGGCCGTCACAGGCAAGGTCCACAGGATGCGGGCCTGCCCCCCGGGCAACGGACAGTGTTCAAGGTCAGGTCCGTGGAGATAGGGCAGGCTGATCAGCAGGTGGTCGCAGTTCGAGCCCGGCACCCATGGTTCACCGATCGGCATGCTGTGCTCCAGGTCGAGCTGATGCCCACCGCAGTGGTAGTACGTGATCATGGCCATGAGGTCGATGAACCGCTGTTCGCGGACGTGGGCGGTCATGACGAACTCAAGCCCGTGACCGTCCTTCTCCATCGCGGCCCAGCACCCGGCGGTCACAAAGGCCCAGCTATCGCTGCGTGGACCGGGGCCGACAACGAGAACCCGCAGGTCGGGCAGGACCTCGCGCCGTTCCGGCCTCAGGTCGCAGACGACGACCTCAACGGAATGCCCCTCGAAGAACGCACGGACATGTGACTCAACGGCCTCCACGGCCAGCAGCCTCGCATCACTCACCGCGCGATCATGCCAGACACAATCAACCGGCCCGACTCCTCACCCAGCGTCATGGTCCGTGGGCCTCAGCCGCGAATACGCGACACCTCAACATGCGCGCCTACCAGCCCCGAGGCCGTCAGCGGCCCGGACAGCGGTGGCCCGCAGCGCTGCCTTCCGGAGACAGGCGTACCGCCCGCGTGAGTGGACGCGCTTCGCCCGTCTCGCCGGCGCTCCGACGGGAACACGGGACAGTGTCATCAGCACCGAGGGACGGAGTGTGCCGTGAACGCAGGATCTTCGAAGAGGTACCAGGGCCCACGTCGGCTCGTCCTTCTGGGCCTACTCGCCGTCTGCTACGCCGTCGCCGCACTCGGCGGACTGGCCTCCGCGGGAGCGGGGGACACCTACACGGCGCTGGACCGACCGGCCTGGGCGCCGCCCGGATGGCTCTTCGGCCCGGTGTGGACCGTGCTGTACGGCACCATCGCCGTCGCCGCGTGGTTGGTGCTCCGAAACCCTCACGGCCCGACACGTACCGCCATGACCTGGTGGTCGATCCAGCTCCTTCTCAACCTCGCATGGACTCCGCTCTTCTTCGCCGCTGATGAGTACGGGCTGGCATTCCTCGACATCTGCCTCCTCCTCGCAGCTGTCCTGGGCACGATCGTTCACTTCGCCCGCCATCGCCGGGCCGCCGCGCTTCTCCTTGTCCCGTACATGCTCTGGGTGGCTTTCGCCTCGGCCCTCAACCTCTCGATCTGGCTCTCCAACTCCTGACGGGCCGGGCGCTGTCCCGCGTCCAGCAGCGGTGCAGGTCCGGACAGCGGCGAGGCATCGCGACCCAAATGACGGTTCTGGCCGAGGCACCTCGGTGCAGCACCGACGGCAAGGCCGTCGGGCCGCTGTTCTGTCCGCGCTGGACCCGACCGCGCTCACGCCGCGCCGCAACCCCTGCCGACCTGCGGGCTTCGGGGTCTCCCGCGCGCCGGCCCCTGCTGGTCGCTGATCCGGCGCAGGGCGAGGAGCGTCGCGTCGTCGGTGCGGTGCGGGCCGTCCAGGCGGGCCACGAGCCGTTCGGCGTATTCCTGGAGCCCGGCGTGGCCGACGCCCGGGGCGGTTTCCCGGAAGCAGCGTTCGGTTTCCGCGAGGAAGCGGTCCGTGTCCTTGTCCGGGTCGGCCGGGCGGCGTTCGGTCAGACCGTCGGAGTACATCAGGACGATGTCGCCGATCTCCAGTGGTGTTGCGGTGGCGCTGTAGGCCGTTGCCGGCAGCACACCCAGCGAGAGACCGGGGCCGCCCTCGGGCGTAGGCAGCTGGGTGGCGCGGCCACCGCGTACCAGGACGGGGCGGGGATGTCCGGCGCAGGTCCAACGGAGCAGCGCGCGTTCCGGGTGGTAGCGGGCGATGATCGCCGTGGCGGTCGACTCGCTGCCGTCGGCGCAGGCCACCTCGTTGAGCCACTGTGTCAGCCGCTCGACGGGTTGCCCGGTGTAGGCCAGACCCGCGAGTGCGTACCGCAGTTTGGCCATCAGGGTGACCGCTTCCAGGCCGTGCCCGCGGGCGTCGCCCAGCGCGATCAGGAGACGGCCGCCGGGCAGCTTGCGGGCCTTGTACCAGTCCCCGCCGACCCCGGCCTCGCGGGCGTCGGGGCGGTAGACGGCAGCCGCCTCGATGCCGTGGGTGTCCAGCTCGTCCTGGAAATGGGGGAGCACCGCATCGCGCAGGACGCCGGCGACCTCCGCGACGGCTTCGGCGCGCTCGTGCTCGCGGCGTGCCTCCCGCGCGGCGCGCTGTGCCGCCTCGCGCCGCCGCCGGTCCGCGGTGACGTCGATGAGGACGGCCCGCACGGCCCAGACCAGGCCGCCGGGAGCGATGCGTACGGGTTCGGCGACCATACGGAAGACGCGCCCGCCCCTGCCGCGGAGGCGCAGTTCGCACTCGGTGGTGCGCTTGCGCAGGATGACGTCGTACAGCGTCTGGTACAGAGCGGGCAGGCTGTCCGGTGTGGCGGTGGTGGCCAGATCGAACAGCCCGGGCACCGGCGCGTCGTCGGCCAGGCCGAGCACCTGGCGGAAGCCACGGGAGGGTTCGACATCATGATCTGCGAGATTCCACTCCGCCCAGCATGTGCGGACCAGCCGCTGGGCGGCGGCAGCCATGCGGAGCCGGCTGCCCCGTTCCCAGGTGAGCAGGTAGTGGTCACCGCAGGGGGCGATACGGACCTCGTCGTTGTTCCGGACCGGCCCTGAGGGCGTGCTGATGAGCCACTCCACCGTTTCGGGCCCCTGCGGCGTGCCCTGCCGAATCGCCTCGGCCAGCATGCGGGGGACCGCCGAACGCACAAGGGCGGGGAAGCGTTCGAACAGTGAAACCGGCCCGGCCCACGGGGGCACGGAGCCCGGAGGGAAGCGAAGGTCCGCGTAGGCGCGAGCGGTGGAGTTGTACGTCAGGTAAAGGGCGTCCCGCAGCTCACCGTCCGCGCCGAAGACGGGGGAGAGCAGCAGAGCGGCCACCGGGAGGGCGTCGAGCACCTCCTGCCCGGAGGGGCGGAGCGAGGGCTCCGCAGCCGACGGGGCGGACGGCTCGGGGGCGGGGGAGCCGGCCCGGTGGAGCTCGCAGTACGCGGTGACCCGGCGCCGCTGGGCCTCCAGCAGCTCCTGGATCGCGTGGAGTTCCAGACGGGAGCGCACGCCGCCCACCGAGGGGGGTTCGTCCACAGGCATGGCGGGCCTCTCGGTGCGGAGTGTGCGGGCGGCGCCGGAACAGCATCGAGGCGACGGGCCGGGGCCGCCAGTCGGAGTAGGCCGGGTGGCGGTCGCGTCGGGAATCGTGGAACTCGACCCGAAGGCGGGACACCACGCCGAACGCCCCGCCTGCGGACACCTCACCGGGGACACTCGTGGGCAGCGGCCGTTCTCTCGCACTTCGTTACTCGACATCTCGAAGCGTGAGGAACGGCCGCCTTCGCTGTCCCCGAAAGAACCGCAGATCAGCGAGTCGATTGACCTGCGAGGTCAAACGTGAAGCTCAGGGGCGCCAGCCGTCGGCGATGCGGCCCTGCTGCACCTGGTAGGTGCCACTGCACTTCCCGTTGTCGGGATCCCCCCAGATCTTGACGGCGTCGGCGTCGTTCGCCCAGGTGCCGCCGTTGGGGTGGGCGTAGTTGCCGAGGTTCGCGGCGGTGTTCCGCGGGATGCAGATGTACGCGTCCGGGGAGGCGCCCTGGTCGATCAGCCAGACGGAGTCGTCGTTGAGGGTGTTGACGACCGCGTCCACCCGGTTCCCTCCGCCGATGATGGCCTGGTACTTGGTCTCCTGGTACCAGCTGAAGATGCTGCCGTTGGCATAGGAGCCGTCGTACAGACACACACGCGGGTACGAGCAGCCGTGCATGCTGCTGGCGGAGGCGGACGGGGCCGCCAGTCCGGTCGAGGTCGCGGCCAGTCCGGCGGTGAGCAGGGTCGCCGCCAGCTTTCTGTTCAGGTTCATGGAGACACTCCTGATGAGGTTGCATGGGTGAAGCCCACCGCGTCGGCCGGCTCCGCAACGAGACTGCGGGTTCGGCGCGGCGTCGGCCACAGGCAACGCAGAAGTGACCTCATCCCGGGGCGTCCCATGCGCTGACCTGCACAGATGTCGCCCGTCGAGTCCTTGCGGCGGGACTCTGACGGGACTGCGGCGGAACTGTGGCGAGAGGAAATGACTGATTCTGCGCCGGGCTGAGGCGCACCTGGGCGACATGCCCGCTCTGTGATCCTCGTGACAGCTGATGCAGAATGAGGCCGGGATACGGGGCCCGGACCAGCGGCCCCTGACGCGGGTGGGGGAGACATGTCGCGTTGGAAAGAGCTGCCTGCGGAACTACACCCGGACATCCACCAGTTAATCGTGCGACTGCGCACATTGAAGGACCACGGAGAACTGGGCACCCGTCAGCTGGCCGCGAAGACCGGGTACAGCGCGAAGTCGTGGCAGCGGTATCTGAACGGCAGGTCTCTGCCGCCCCGGGAGGCCGTCGAGGCGATGGCCCGCGTCGGCGGTGCCGATCCTCATCGGCTGCTGGTATTGCACGAGATCGCCGCCCAACGCTGGGCGGAGGGACGGGCAGTCGCCGCCGACGCCCCTGCGGACCTCTCCACGACACCGGCACACACTCCCACGGAGCAGCAGCCCTACAGGCGTCACCTGCGCGCCGCGGTCATTGCGGGAGCCGTGGTCACGGTGCTGTCCGCCTCCGCGGCGCTCCTGCTGGCCGTGCGGCTCACCGAGGCCCGTGCCCAGCTCGCGCGCGAGCGCAGCGATGCTGTCCCGACGACCCTGGCCACCGTGTCGGAGTCCCTGGTGCCGGTCCTTTACACCTGTCGGCTGGAGCAGCGTGACGGCCGCTGGTACGCGGGCCTGAGTCGGACCACGGACACCCTCCTGTCGAACACCCAGATGGGGCTCGAAGTGGCCGAGGCGCAGTGCCTGCTGGGCCGGGCGGGCACCGCGCCGGGGGAGATCGACGGCGTCTTCGGCCCGAAGACGCGGCGAGCGGTCGAGCTCATGCAGAAGCAGAACGGGCTGATCGTGAACGGAGTCATCGATCCGCCCACCTGGCAGGCCCTGCGGAGGACGGATCCGAAGTGACCTCGGAACACACCAGGCTGTCGGCGGCGCTGCGGGAGCTGCGGTCCGGTGCAGGGCTGAGCCTGGCGGCGCTGGCGGAGCGGACGGCGTACAGCAAGTCCTCGTGGGAGCGTTACCTCAACGGCAAGAGCTTGCCTCCTCGCCAGGCCGTACGGGAACTGTGCCGTCTCGCGAACGAACCGGACGGGCGGCTGCTGGCCCTGTGGGAGATCGCTGAGTCGCAGTGGAGCGGACGCGCGGCGGTCCCCGCATCCAGCCCTCCCGCGGACGAGTCACCGCGGCCACTTCCCCAGGAGGTGCCGACGCCCGTCAGAACCGGGCGGCGGCACCTCGGTGGGGGCAGGCTCCCGGTGGTGCTGGCGTCGGCGTACACCGTGGTGGTCGGTGGTGCTGCGGCCCTGCTGTTCTTCCTGCTGCCCGACTCGGAGGCCGAGAACGAACCGCCGCCGGCCTCCGTCCCGTTCTCCCTTGCTCCTCAATGCCATGGAGCCGCCTGCGAGGGCCGGGACCCGATGCGCCTGATCTGCGGCATCGGCCCCGACAGCCTCGCCTCGTACCGCACGGCCACCGGAGCCCACGTCGAGCTGCGCTACAGCAAGAAGTGCGGCACGAGCTGGGCCCGGAGCTGGGGGACCGAGATCGGCGACCGGGTGGACGTCACGGCAGGCGGCCCGACCTACGGCGTGCGCATCAGGAACAAGGACGACGCGGCGACCTTCATCTATACCGAGATGACCGAAGCGCGTCCCGGCAGCACCGTCCGCGCCTGCTTCCGGCCCGCGTCGGCCGACGGCGAACGGGAGTGCTTCGAGGCCCGAGTAGGCGGGGCCGCCACCACGACCCGGCCGCCCTCACCTCCAGTGGCGTCAGGCCCTCGTCAGTAGCGACCGGCCCTCGGGCGTGTCCATGCTGAAGTCGGGAATTCGCAGTGGGAGGCAGGCGGGTGGGGTGCGGTCGGTGGTGGTCGAAGCCGGCCTCGAACCCCGCTCGAGGAGATCCAACTCCTGGGCCGCGCCGCACAGAGAGCACAGCCGGGGCCCGGAAGTTCTGCGGCACCCAGCGACCGAACTGATCGACGAATCCGGCGCCATCGCCTGGCCCTCCCGGGCCACTCCGTGGGGCACCACCGCATGGGCCCGCGACATCGCTTCTGTCGGGTTGGCAAGGTAAGTGCTCGCCGGCCAAGCGACGTTTGTGCCGGCCAAGTGCTTGGCAACGGTCAGTTCGATGCGCGACAGGTGTCGTGGACGGTGGAGTGCTACGCGGGGCCGGGCGGGATGTGGACGGTCATGATCAGGTGGCAGGTTTCGGTGCCCGCGCCGCGGTAGGTGTGTGTGGTGTCGCCGTCGAAGGTGGCAGTTTGTCCAGCGGTAACGGGATGCTCGGTGGCGTCGACGACGAGCATCATCTGCCCGGTGGTGACGCTGATGGTCTCCACGACGCCGGCTTGGTGGGGGTGGCTGGGGTATTCCTCGCCGGGTTCCAGGGTCCAGCGCCAGACCTCGACCGGGGCTGATCCCGAGGTGGTCAGCATGAGCCGGGCTTCGCTGCCCCGCTTGCCTTTCCACAGGGGCATGACGGCATCGGCGGTCACGACCCGGACGCGGCCTTCGGCGGGCCCTTCCATCAGCGCGGACACCGAGATGCCGAGGGTGTCGGCGAGACGGACCAGGGTGGCGAAGTTCGGGTTGCCCTGCGCCTTCTCCAGTCCGGCCAGGGCTCCCTTGCTCACTTTGGCGCGGCGGCACAGTTCGTCCAGGGAGAGTCCGGCGCGGGTTCGGGCCGCGCGGACGTTGTGCGCGAGCGTCCGCAGCGCTGCCTCGGTCTCGGCCATCACGTCACCCCTCCAGGGATGGGTCAGTGCAATGCACCACACGGTCGTTTGGTTGACATCTTCCGGTCGGTGCGTTGTACGGTGTAGTCGTTCCATTGATGATAAGGGATGTACTTGTGATCGCTCTGCTGCTGGCCCTGGGCAGCTCCCTGGCCTACGGATGCGCCGACTTCCTCGGCGGCCTCGGCTCCCGCAAGGCCCACGTCCTGCGCACAGTGATGATCGCCGCCCCGGCCTCACTCACCGTCGAGCTGCTGCTGTGGCCTTTCCTCGGCGCCTCCTTCGCCCCCGCGACCCTCGCCTGGGGCGCTGCGTCCGGCGTCGCGTCTGCCGCCGCGTTCGCCCTGCTCTACCGCACGCTCGCGATCGGCCCGATGAACGTCCTGTCCCCGGTCACCGCACTGGTCTCGGCGATGCTGCCGGTGAGCGTCGGGCTGTTCCAGGGCGAGCGCCTGGGGCCGGCCGGGCTGATCGGCCTGCCCCTCGCGCTGGCGGCCGTGGTACTGGTCAGCGCCGGACACGGAGCCGGCAGCGCGCGCCCGTCGCGTTCCGCGCTCCTGATGGCCTTCGGCGCGGGCGGGGCGATCGCCCTGCAGCTGGTCTTCCTGCATCAGGCGCCGACGGACAGCGGCGTCGGCCCGCTGATCGTCGGACGTGCCGTGTCCTCCGCGGTTGTCCTGGCCGCGGCCGGCCTGATGTACCGCAGGCTCGGATCGGAGAAGCCCGCGTACGCGATGTCGGCAACGGCCGGCGTGCTGGACTCGGTGGCGAACCTGCTGTTCCTGCTTGCCGCCCGCAGTGGCGACCTGGCCGTCGTCGCCGTGATCACCGCCCTGTACCCGGCCGGCACCGTCCTGCTCGCACGCAGCGTCCTCGCCGAACGCATCCACCGCGGGCAACTGATCGGACTCGGCACCGCCACGGTCGCAGTCAGCCTCCTCGCCCTCACCTGACCCTGGCCCCCCGGAAGGAGCCCGGCATGTTCATCCAGCCCTGGGACGCCGCCCTCGACGACGCCGAATGGCAGACCTGGATCGCCGACGGCCATGACTTCGGCATCCTCAGCGTCAACGGCCTGCCCGGCCAGCCGCCCGTCGTCGTGCCCACCCACTTCACGGCGGAGGGCAGCACCCTGCTGATCCACCTCGCCCGCCCCAACCCCGTCTGGACGGCGATCGACGCCGACCCGCACGTCACCTTCACTGTCACCGGCGACTACGCCTTCATCCCCGGCCCCTGGCGCGCCAAGCCCGGCGTCCCGCCCACCGACGGCGTTCCCACCAGCTACTACGCGGCCATCCAGTTCACCTGCCGGGCCACGATCATCGACGACCCCCAGGCCAAGGCCGCCCTGCTGCGCCACCAGATGGCCCACTTCCAGCCTGACGGCGACCACGCACCCATCGACCCCGAGCAGGCTCCCTACGGCCGGATGCTGCCCGGCATCCGCGGCCTGCGCCTGGACGTCGCCGACGTCCGGGCGAAGTTCAAGTACGACGACCACAAACCCGCCGAGCAGCGCTCCGACATCGCTCGTCGGCTCACCGAACGCGGCACCGGCCTTGACGGACCCACCGCAACCCAGCAACTGCGCCGCCTCGGTACCTGGAAGGCCTGACCCGACCACGACCCCCGCCCGCGCCCGCGCCCGCACCATCCTGAAACGGACCCCCTTGATGACCACCTTCCGCCTCAGCCCCGCCGTCGCGGGAGCATTCCCTGAGACCCTCATCGCCGTCGTCACCGCCACCGCCCTGCGCGGCCACGAGCCTTGGCCGGCCACGGCCGCCGCCCAGCAGGACCTCGAGCAGCAGCTCGCCGACGGCGCCTGGCAGCCGGCCGACGAGAGTGATCCGCGTATCGACGCATGGCACATCGCCTACCGCTCGTTCGGCACCAACCCCCGCCGCATCCGACCCAGCGTCGACGCCCTCGGCCGCCGGCTGGCGAAGAAGGGCGCTCTGCCCCGGATCAACCCGGCCGTCGACTCCTACAACACCGTCTCCGTCCGCCATGGCCTGCCCGCCGGCGCCTTCGACCTCGACCACGTCACCGGCGACGTGGAAATCCGCTACGCCGACGGCAGCGAGACCTTCACGCCGCTCGGCGAACCCGACACCGTCGAGAACCCCAAGCCCGGCGAGATCATCTACACCGACACCATCGACGTCCTCACCCGGCACTGGAACCACCGGGACGCCCACCGCACCCGCGTCACCGAAGACTCCACCCGTGTCGCCTTCGTCCTCGAAACCCTCCACGCCACCCGCGACGGACATCTCCTCAAGACCGCTGCCAGCGAACTTCAGGACCTGCTCGCCGAGCACTCCGCCCAGAGCACCGTCCATTACCTCAGCCCGGCGGGGCCGCATATCACCACCTGAGAGCCGAGCCCCCTGCGCATCGACGCGGCTCGTCCGCAAGGAACCCAGGGCTCAGCGGGGTCGGGTGTGGAGGGTGTTGAGC
Source organism: Streptomyces sp. NPDC102402 (assembly GCF_044765765.1). NCBI lineage: Bacteria > Bacillati > Actinomycetota > Actinomycetes > Kitasatosporales > Streptomycetaceae > Streptomyces > Streptomyces sp. NPDC102402. The sequence continues at coordinate 64,825 of NZ_JBIWKR010000001.1, read as the reverse complement.
TGGGTCATCAGCTCGCGGTCGGCGGCCTGCGAGGCCGCCAGATCATCGTCTCGTTCACCGAGCTGCGCAGCGAGGTCGGCGAGTCCCTGCTCGAGGTCGGCGATCTTCTGTTGGAGAGCGTTGACGTCGGTGGGGGCTCCGAGCCCGGTGGCACGCCAGGCGTCTTGACCGAGGGCCTGGGACAGCCGTTGTTCTGGTCGGACGATGTGTTGGGCCTGACGGGTAGCACGCTCAGTGAGGTTGGCGAGGTCGGCGAGGAGGGACCGGCGGCTGACCTGAGGGCCTGCGGGGCCCTCCTGGGGTTGCGTGCTTCGAGCCTACGGCGGCGTGGAGATCGCCGTGTCGGTAGATCAGGCTGCGGTGCACGTCGGCCATCCGTGCCACGGCGGACACAGTGATCGTCAAGCCGTCACGGGTCAGGTCGTCCAGCAGATCAGATGAGGCAAGAAATGACCACGAAACTGTCGTTCGACGGCGACCGGCGCGCAACGGTGACGGACGATCCGCTGCACATCACTCCCCGATTCGCAGGCGACCCTGTGCGCGTCACGCACTACACAGACGTGGTGCAGCGTGAGCAGTTCGTCGCGGACACCTTCGGTAGCCAGCACTGCGGGCGATGTGGCCCAACCGGGGCGGCCGGGCTCTGGCCGCAGGCGGCGGGCGACGGGGTGGTGCAGACCGCTGACCTCTACTGTCGGATGCGGTCCGGCTTCCGCACGTCACCGGAGCGGGCCTGTTCCACACCTACGGCCGGGGCAAGGATGTGGCCTGCCGGGGAGCAGGAATCCGTGCGCACCGGCCGTGACGCTCATGTGACGATCCGGGCCCTGGAAGCCCGCTTGCAGAGCCGAGGAAACCCATCTGGCCTGCACTTTCTCCCACATCGACGGCCGGTGACGTGCTTCCGATGTCTCATCATGTGAAGCGCGGTGCACGGAAGCTGTCGCTCCTGGTTCAAAGTCCCAGAGAAGTCCCAGAGAATCCGTCACACCCCACCTCACCTCGTATGTGTGCAGCTCGGAAGGGGTGTGACGGTGCCTCTTCTGAAGGCTTTCAGATGTCCCGGAAGACACCACGCGGTTCCGTGGCCTGCGGCGATACGCGATTGCAGTGCGTTGAACTGCGTGGGTCAACTTTCGGATGTCTCCCGTGCGTGCACGTTCATGCGGCCGAAAGTCCCAGAGAAGTCCCAGGGGCCCCGCAGTCCGATGTCCGACCGGAGGGCGAAGGAAGCCGCACCGCAGGCCGTCATCGGTTTCGCCCGTTCTTCTGTGGCAGGCCCCGTCAGGTGAGGCTCCAGCGCTGGTTGCTGCCGTTCGAGCAGGAGTAGAGCTGGATCCGGGTGCCGTTGGCGGTGCCGGTCCCGACGGCGTCGAGGCAGAGGCCGGACTGAACGCCGACGATGGATCCGTCGGAGTTGACGCGCCACTTCTGGTTGTCGCCGCCCCAGCAGCTGTAGATCTGGACCTTGCTGCCGTTGCTCGTGCCGGCGGCGTCCAGGCATTTGTCGCCGTAGACCCGGAGCTCACCCGAGTCGGTGGCCGCCCACTGCTGGTTGGTGCCGCTGCCGCAGTCCCACAGCTGGAGCTGGGTGCCGTCGTTGGTGCTGGCGTTGGGCACATCCAGGCAGCGGCTCGAACCGGCGCCCTTGATCTGTCCGGAGCCCGCCGGGGGCTCAGTGGTGTCGCCGGCATTGAGTGCGTCGAGGACGGCGGAGTAGGCGGCCTTCTTGCTGCCGTCGTTGTTGAACAGCAGCGGTGTGTGCTCCGCTCGCCAGGAGTCGCTGTCGCGCACGCCCCAGACGGTGACGCCGAGGCAGCGCTCGACGGCCAGGCAGTCGTTGGTCACGTTGGCGTAGGTCGTGGGCGAGGCGCCCTGGATGTCCAGCTCGGTGACGGCCACGTCGACGCCGAGGGCGGCGAAGTTCTGCAGCGTGGTGCGGAAGTTGCTGTTGTAGGGGCTGCCGCTGTTGAAGTGCGACTGGAAGCCGACGCAGTCGATCGGCACGCCGCGCTGCTTGAAGTCCCGGACCATGGAGTACATGGCCTGGGTCTTGGCCCAGGTCCAGTCCTCGACGTTGTAGTCGTTGTAGCAGAGCTTGGCGGACGGGTCGGCGGCGCGCGCGGTGCGGAAGGCGAGCTCGATCCAGTCGTTGCCGCTGCGCTGCAGGTTGGAGTCGCGTCGGGCTCCCGAACTTCCGTCGGCGAAAGCCTCGTTCACTACGTCCCACTGGACGATCTTGCCCTTGTAGTGGGCCATCACGCCGTTGATGTGGCCGATCATCGCCTGGCGCAGATCGCTGCCGTTGAGGCTCTGCATCCAGCCGGGCTGCTGCGAGTGCCAGGCCAGGGTGTGGCCGCGCACCTCCTTGCCGTTCTGCACCGCCCAGTTGTAGACGCGGTCGGCGGAGCTGAAGTTGAACTGGCCCCGCTGCGGCTCCGTGGCGTCGATCTTCATCTCGTTCTCGGCCGTCACCATGTTGAACTCACGGTTCGCGATCGACGTGTACGTCGAGTCGCCCAGCCTGCCCGAGGCGATGGCGGTGCCGAAATACCGGCCGCTCTGCGCCGCCGCGGCGCCCAGCGTGCTCTCGGCGGCGTGTGCTCCCGGTGGCGCGACCAGCGCGGCGGACGCACCGAGGACGCCGACGACCAGCGTCAACAGCAGGCTGCGAGCTTTCCGGCGGACAACGGGTCGTGGAAGGGCGTAGGAGCCCATGACTGTGCCTCCAAGGTGGAAATCACGAAAGGACTGAGGGTGCGCGGATCTGCCGTGCAGCACGGAATGCCGAGGCCGACGTTCGGTATCTCGGACCATGGCCAGTTCCTCAGACACGGATGATTGAGGCATCAGTGAGGGGCCGTCAATACTCCCCGCAGAAGATGTTTCGATTTTTTATCCGAAACTTTCTTAACCCTGGTGAGTCGGAATGCAGTCCCGGCGCCGCGGCCGGCATGGCGCCGTAGGGCCGCGGCCGGGCAGTGTGCGGACGCTGCTTGCTCGGTCTCTCACCTCGGCGAATGCACCTTGGGCTGGCGGACTGTACCCGCACCGCCAGGAGATGTCCGGTCCGCGTGATCCCCTGTCGGGCCTGGGGTGAGGTGCTGTTTGTGGACAGATCAGGGTCAAGCCTTGACCGGAGTGCGCCGCATCTCTAGCTTGTGGCCTCGAAGTATCCGGGAATTCTCGAAACTTTCGAAACTGTCCCGGACCCACGGCACTTTCCGCTCCGCTGTTCGTCAGGGTCACCCCGACCCAGCCCCAGGAGGCGCAGCTCATGTGGTACCGCCCTTCGTTCTCGGCCCGGACAAGACGCCTGCTCGCGGTCCTTGCGCCCTTGTTGCTCGTGGCCACCTTCCTCGGCGCCCAGCCCGCCGAGGCGGCGACCGTGGACCCCAACGCCTCGTACGTGCTGGTCAACCGCAACAGTGGCAAGGCTCTGGACGTCTACAACATGGCGACCGCCGACGGCGCCCGCATCACGCAGTGGACCAGGAACGACCAGGCGCAGCAGCAGTGGCAGTTCGTCGATTCCGGGGGCGGCTGGTACCGCATCAAGTCCCGCCACTCGGGCAAGGTGCTGGACGTCCACAACTGGTCCACCGCGAACGGCGGATCGATCGTCCAGTGGGCCGACCTGAACGCCGCCAACCAGCAATGGCGACTCGCGGACAGCTCGGACGGCTACGTAAGGTTCGTCTCGCGCCACAGTGGCAAGGCACTCGAGGTCCAGGGCGCTTCCACCGCCGACAACGCGAACACCGTCCAGTACGACGACTGGGGTGGCACCAACCAGCAGTGGCAGCTCGTCAAGGTCGGCGGCGGCAACACCGGCCCGTGCGACCTTCCGGGGACATACCGATGGGCATCATCGGGCCCGTTGGCGCAGCCCAAGCCGGGGTGGGTCTCGTTGAAGGACTTCACCGTCGTCCCCTACGACGGGAAACAGCTCGTCTACGCGACGACGCACGACTCGGGGACGAGTTGGGGTTCGATGAACTTCGGCCTGTTCTCCGATTGGCCGGAGATGGCCTCGGCCGGCCAGAACGCGATGTCAGCTCCCACCGTCGCGCCCACGCTCTTCTACTTCGCGCCGAAGGGCATCTGGGTGCTCGCCTACCAGTGGGGCGGGTCCGCCTTCTCCTACCGGACATCGAGCGATCCCACCAACCCGAACGGCTGGTCATCCCCGCAGGTGCTCTTCTCCGGAAGCATTCCCGACTCCGGAACAGGACCCATCGACCAGACGATCATCGGTGACGGGACGAACATGTACCTGTTCTTCGCCGGCGACAACGGCAAGATCTACCGGGCCAGTATGCCGATCGGGAACTTCCCGGGCAGCTTCGGTGCGACCTCGACAGTGGTCATGAGCGATACGACGAACAACCTGTTCGAAGCCCCGCAGGTCTACAAGCTGCAGGGCCAGAACCGCTACCTCATGATCGTCGAGGCGATCGGCTCACAGGGGCGCTACTTCCGCTCGTTCACGGCAACCGGTCTGAACGGCGCCTGGACACCCCAGGCCGCGACCGAGAGCAACCCCTTCGCAGGCAAGGCCAACAGCGGTGCGGCTTGGACCAACGACATCAGCCACGGCGAACTGATCCGCACCAGCCCTGACCAGACCATGACCGTCGATCCCTGCAACCTGCGGTTGCTCTACCAGGGACGCAGCCCCAACTCCGGCGGCGACTACGGCCTCCTGCCCTACCGGCCTGGTCTGCTGACGCTGCAGCGCTGACGACGTGGCGCATGTCCGGCTCCGGCCCGGGACCGGCGGGGCGGGCTCGGCGGACTGCCGAGCCCGCCCGGTTCTCCGCAGAAGGGCAGAGACGATCCGAGCGTCCTCGCCGGGGAGAAGGCCGCACAGCTGATCACGGCCGCCGGGAGACGGGCCGGTCGACGAGGCGGGCGGCCGCCACCGGAAGACCGGTGGCGGCCGCCCGTGCCGAGGGTGCTCAGTAGATGTTGGCCTCGATCTGCGAGCCCTCCTCGCGGCCGGCGTTGATCTGCGCGCGCAGCGAGATCTCGTCGTAGACACGGACCTCCTTGACGATGCGGCCCTCCTGGATCAGGAACTGCGAGACGCCGAGCACCGTGACCGGCTTGCCGGTGATCGGCCCGAAGGACGGGGCGCCGCGGTAGGTGCCGTGCATGGTCCACAGGACTGCCACGCGCAGGCCCGCGTAGCGCGGGGAGAAGTTCGTCTGGATGTCCCGGACCGCGAACCGCGCGTCGGGGAACGGGCCGACCATGGCGAGCAGATCGGCCTGGTAGCGCTCGGGCCGGATGACCGTCCGGTCGCCGATCGTGTGGAGGAACAGGTCACGGTCCATGTAGTCGTGGACCTTGTTCAGCTGACGCTGCGTCCACACCTCGTCGATGAACCGGAGCACCATCTCGCACTCGGGGCGGAACTCGTCCGGACGCTCACCGCTGACCCCGTTGACCAGCACGTCCTGCGGCGGTTCGTCGAGCATCGAGCCGCTGTAGCCCTGGAAGGTCAGCTCACGGGCCGCCTCGGCCGGGTCCTGGCCGCGCTGCAGACAGTCCGCGAGGTCGTCGCGCACGACCCACTCCTCCACCATCCGGCCGCGCCGGTAGAGGCAGTTGGCCACGGTGCGCTTGCGGATGCGGATGTTGCGGCCGTCCACCAGGTGCTCGTCGGCGGAGAAGACCAGGTGCGAGCTGAGGAACGCGTCGTCGCCGCGCGCCTCCCACACCACGTCCTCGGCCTGGCCGATGTGGCCCGGCGTGCTGCCCATGCGGATCGTGCTGCCCTCGATGACGCCGTCACGTCCGACGACGGTGCCGAGGCTGGCGTGCACGATCGAGTCGGGCTCGTAGTTGTCGACGATGTGGGCGATGTCGCGGTCGACCCAGATGCGGTCGGTCACCTCGCGGATGAAGTCGTCCGGGTCCTTGTAGGGGAGGTATGCGACAGGGTCCAGGGCCATGGTGCTTTCCGTTCCAGTGGTGTGGTGCGTGTGTGAATGCGTATGCGGACGGCTGGTCATGAGGGTAGCCGGGGGCCGGCGCCGCCCGGTCGGGGGCTAGCGGGCGAACTTGTCCGCGCCGAGCTGACTGCGGTACGTCTCCGTCATGAAGGCGCTCACGACGGCCAGCGCCAGGAGCGCGCCCACCGCCAGGTAGGCCCAGACGGCGTAGATGGTGCCGAAGGTGCTGACCAGCAGGGTCGCGACGAACGGCGTGGTGCCCATGAAGATGGAGAACGAGCTGTTGTACGCGATGGCGCTGGCGCTGAACCGGGTGCGGGTGGTGAAGAGTTCGGCCGCGCAGACGGTGACGATGCCCGTGAGGAAGAACTCCGGCACGAGGTAGATGAGCTGGCTGGCGACGGCCGTCCCGAACGTGCCGTGCTCGCCGACCATGAAGGCGACCGGGACCAGCACGATGGAGGCGATGGCGCCGGTGACCAGCATCGGTTTGCGCCCGATGCGGTCCGACAGGATGCCGGCCAGCGGCAGCATCGGGATGAGGACGGCGATGGAGATGGCGTTCGACGTCAGGGCCATCCACCGCGGCAGGCCCAGGGTGTCGGTCAGGTACTGGGGATAGAACGTGACCCAGGTGTAGGACAGGATCGCGAGCATGATCGAGATCCCGCAGAAGACCAGGATCGGCCGCCACTGCGAGCGCAGCGCCTCGCGGATCGGGTCCTTGACGACGTCCGCCCCCTCGTTGGTCGCCCGGACGAACTCCGGCGTCTCCTCGATGTGACGGCGCAGCCACACCCCGACCAGGCTGAGCGGGATCGCCAGCAGGAAGGGGAGCCGCCAGCCGTACGAGTCGAGGGCGTCGCCCTCGAACACCCAGCTGGTCAGGGCCGCCGTACCGGCACCGGCGAGGGTGCCGACGAAGCAGCTGTTGGAGGCGTACGACGTGTAGTAGGCGCGTCGGTTCGGCTCCGCCCACTCCACGATGAACGCGACGGCTCCGACGTACTCACCGCCGGAGACGGAGCCCTGGACGACGCGCAGCAGCAGGAGCAGCACCGGGGCGCCGATGCCGATCTGCTGGTACGTGGGCAGCGCCCCGATCAGGGCGGTGGTCACCCCCATGGCGACAATCGTCCACAGCAGGGTCTTCTTACGGCCCACCCGGTCGCCCCAGCGGCCCACGAGGGTGCCGCCGAGCGGGCGGAACAGACAGGCGATGGCGATGATCGCGTACGTGCTCAGGACCGCCACGGTCCGGTCGCTCTCGGGGAAGAACGCCGGGGCCATGATCGGCGCCATGTAGCCGTACAGACCGTAGTCGAACTGCTCGACGAAATTACCTATGCTGCCCGCGCCGATCGCTCGGCGTATCGCCTTCCGCCTGTTCGGGTCGGCCTGGGGGGAGGTGACGGCTGGGCCGGGTGGCGCCGTGGCGGACATGGCTGCTCCGATCACGCGGGGAATGGGGTATGCATACGTATGAATTGTGGGGGCTGGTCGAGAACACTAAGGACCTGGGTCCGGGGCGTCAAGGGTGTGCCGGGAGTGGGCCGGCAGGCTCCGGAAGGCGGCAGCCGGGAGCCCGGCGGGGCGGCGCGCAGGGGGTGCGCGACGCCACGCCGCGGGCAGGGTCTTCGGCCGTTCCGGACCCGGTCAGGCGGGGGCGTCGGCCGCGTCCGTCGTGCCGGGCCCGGCGAGGGCGCGCATGGTGTCCATGAGGACATGGGCCATGTTGTAGAGGACGAGCTGCGCCCCCTGGCGCTCGGCGGTCCGGCCGGCGTCGAGGCTCGGCACGATCGTCATCACCGCGCGCTTGTTGGCCCGCGCCGCGTCGTGCGCCCGTGCGGTCAGCCCCTCGACGACGCCGGGCCCCGGGAAGCCGCAGTCCACGGCCAGGTCGGCGGGGCCCACCAGGACCGCGTCCACCCCCTCGGTGCCGAGGATCGCGTCGGCGTCCTCGCAGGCGCGCCGGGTCTCGATCATCGCCACGACCAGGGTCTCGCGGGAGGCGGCCACATGATCGGCCGCCGTGACCGTACCGAACCGGCCCGCTCTGCTGTAGGTGGCGAAGCCGCGCTCCCCCCACGGCGGATAGTGGCTGGCCGCCACCGCCCGTACCGCGTCCTCGTGGCTGTCGACATGCGGGAAGACCAGCCCGGCCGCGCCCAGGTCGAGGCAGCGCAGCGCGAGTGCCGGCTCGGCCGAGCCGACCCGGACCAGGACCTCGGTGCCCTGCGCCGCAGCGGCCGTGAGGTGCTGCTGGAGGAGGGCCGTGTCGGCGGGGCCGTGCTCGCAGTCGATGACGACGTAGTCGAATCCCGCGACCCCGGCCATCTCCACCAGCGTCTCCGAGGGGAGCCGCAGCAGGGCGCCCCGCAACTGCTCGCCGTTCGCCAGCCGCTGCTTGAGGCTGCGGTGCGCGGTCACCGGGCCACCATCCCCGCGGAGAGGTCGATGTCGGCCCCGCACAGGCCGCGCATGCGCAGCATCGCGGTGACGGCCTCGCCCACCTCGTCCTCCGTGACCATCCGCCCCAGGGCGGAGCGACCGACGAACTCCTGCTCGGCCTGCGCGTAGGTGCTCCCGGTGCGCTCCGCCTCCAGACGGAAGTTGCGCTCCATTCGGGGACCCGAAACAGGCCCGGGGGAGAGCGAGTTGACCGTGACCCCCAGCGGTCCGACCTCGCCGGCCAGCGTGGTCGTGAGACCGATGACCGCCATCTTCGACGCGCAGTACGGGGTGCGCCGCAGCAGTGGGCGCTTGCCCGACACCGAGGCGATGTTGATGACGTCTCCCGCGCCCCGCGCGGTCATGGCGGGCAGGAAGGCCCGGCACATCAGGAACACCCCGCGCACGTTCACGTCGAAGACCTCGTCCCACTCCTGCGGGGTGATCTCGGTCAGCGGGGCGACCGGGCCGGCGATCCCGGCGTTGTTGACCAGGATCGATATCTCCTCGCCGGCCAGACCCCGGGCGAGCTCCTCGACGTCGTCGGGGCGGGAGACGTCGCAGACGCGGTACGAGACCCGCGGGCCGAAGTGCGCCGCGGTCTCCTTGAGCGCGGCCTCGTTGCGGCCCGTGATCACCACGCGGGCGCCGTCGGCGAGCAGCGACCCGGTGACGGCCCGGCCGAGACCGCTGCCGCCGCCGGTGACGAGCGCGGTGCGGCCGGTCAGCGGTGTGGTGCGGCCGGTCATGCGGCCCCCTCCTCGTTCCACGGCAGGGTGCCCTTGCCGTACTTCGCGGCGCGGACGTCTCCGGAGCGGGCGTGGCCCTCGAAGAGCTCGACGCGCGCGGCCCGGCCGCACACCTCGCCGAGCAGTGCGGAGGACGCGGTGTCGGTGACCTCCTGGTACGTCACCGTCTTGAGGTACTTGCCGACCCACAGGCCACCCGTGTAGCGGGCGGCACCCCGGGTGGGCAGGACGTGGTTGGTGCCGATGACCTTGTCGCCGTAGGAGACGCAGGTGCCCTCGCCGAGGAAGAGCGCACCGTAGTCGCGCATCTTCTCCAGCGCCTGGCGGGGGTTCTCGGTCAGCACCTCGACGTGCTCGCTGGCGTAGGAGTCGGCGATCCGGAAGGCCTCGTCGAGGGTGTCGGCCACCACGATCTCGCCGTGGTCGCGCCACGCGGGTTCGGCGAAGTCCTTCGTGGGCATGCCCGGCAGCAGGCGCTCGATGTGCCGCTCGACCTCGCGGCCCAGCTGCTCGGACGTCGTGACCAGCACGGCGGGGGAGTCCGGACCGTGCTCCGCCTGCGACAGCAGGTCGACGGCCACGACGAACGGGTCCGCGTTCTCGTCGGCGATCACCAGGATCTCGGTCGGTCCGGCGAACAGGTCGATGCCGACCTCGCCGAACAGCTGCCGCTTGGCCTCCGCCACGTACGCGTTGCCCGGCCCCGCGAGCATCGGGACGCTGCCGATGGTCTCGGTGCCCACGGCCAGCGCCGCGACCGCCTGGACGCCGCCCAGCAGGTAGATCTCGTCGGCGCCCGCGAGGTGCATCGCCGCGACCGTCGCGGCGGGGATCTCGCCCCGGATGGGCGGTGTGCAGGCGGCGACGCGGGGAACGCCGGCCACCTTGGCGGTCACGATCGTCATGTGGGCCGACGCCGTCAGCGGGTACCGGCCGCCGGGCACATACGCGCCGGCGGCGGCAACGGGGACGTGCCGGTGCCCGAGGCGGACGCCGGGCAGCGTCTCGATCTCGACGTCGGCCATCGAGTCACGCTGGGCCTGCGCGAACGTACGGACCTGCTGCTGCACGAAGCGGATGTCGTCCAGGACCGTGTCGGGCACCTGGGACACGATCCGCCGGACCTCGTCGGCGCTCAGGCGGAACGACTCGGGGCTCCACTTGTCGAACTGCTCGGAGTACTCACGGACCGCGTCGTCTCCGCGCCGGCGGATGTCGTCGAGGATGGCGTGGACGCGCTCGGCTACATCGGCCCTGGCCGCGCTCACCTGCGCGGCGGGGACGGGGGACTTGAGGTGTCGGGGCATGACGGCTCTCTTCGGCTGAGGGTGAGGATGAAGGGGGCGGGGGCGGTGCGTTCAGGGAGCGGCGGGCGCAGGTCTCGTACCGCCGGCGGCCGCGACGAGTCCGCGCAGTGCGTCCGTCACCGCCTCCGGGCGCTGCCACGGCAGCAGGTGTCCCGCCTCCGGCAGCAGGGTCAGGGCGGCTCCGGGGACCGAGTCGGCGATCGCCCGGTGGTAGGAGGGCGGGCACAGGGTGTCCCGCTCCCCGGCCAGTACGGCGGTGGGGCAGCGGGCCGCCCGCAGCGCGGAGGCCGCGTCCGTGCGGGTCGCCTGCGCGGCGAGCTGGGCGCGGGCGGCGGTGGCGCCCACCGAGTGCGCCATGGCGCGGTAGCGCCGCGCGGCCTCGGGCGTGGGGGCGCGGTCGGGGAACATGTCCGGCAGCGTCTGCTCGACGACGTCCGCGAACCGGCCGGCCGCGATCAGCTCGTCCATCGCCCGCCAGGCCGTGTACTGCTCGGGACGCGGCGGGCCCGCGTTGGTCGCCATCACGCACAGACCAGCGATCCGCCGGGGCGCCCGGCGCAGCGCCTCGAAGCCGACGATGGCTCCCAGGCTGAGCCCGACGAGCACGAACGGGCCCGCCACCGTGGCGAGCACGTCCTCGGCGAGCTCCCCGATGTCCCCGCGCCGCAGGGCGACGTGATGGACGTCGTGGCCCTCGGGGAAGCCGACGTCGCGCCACAGGCTCGCGTCGCAGAGCATTCCGGGTACGACGACGAACGGCAGCGGACGGCCCGTGTCCCCGTGCTCCACGCCGGTCACCAGGAGCGCGCGGAGCGGGGCAGCAGGGCGTACGGGGCGACGTAGCCGTTGTGGTCGATGCCGAGGCCCGCGTCCGCCGCGCTCTTGCGCACCTCCTCGTCCCACTCCAGTCGGACGCGCCCGTCACCGGAGTTGACCACGAGGAGGTCGCCCTGCTCGTCGCCGACATTGCGCACGGTGCGCCAGGCGTCCTGCGGGACGGAGAGCATGTCGCGGGGGCCGAGACGGACAGTGAGGGGGTCGGTGCGGTTGAGGGTGACCTCCCACAGGCCGTCCTTCACGATCAGTGTCTGGGTCTCGTGCTGACGGTGCGCCGAGACGCCCTGCCCGGGGTCGGCGCGGAGCCAGGCGACGTTGTGCCCGTGCGGGTTGAACACGCGGGGCTCCTGGTGCGGGTCCTCCGTCATGCCGTACCCGATGACGCAGCTCAGCCGGGCACCACCGCCGGGCAGGGTGCTGTCGAGGAAGGGGCGCTCGGAGAAGACCAGCTCGTCCGCGGCGGCGATTCGGCGCTTCATCTGGTCGGGGGTGTAGTGGCGCAGCCGGTCGATGTGCTCCTGCGCCATCGGGCTGACCAACTCGGACTCCGGCGGGAGGGTGTCGCCGGCGACGGTGTCGACCAGCTGGTTGTCCGCGGTGAGGTACAGGCCGTGCTCCCCGGCCTCCCGCAGGACCGAGGGGCCCCAGATGATGCCGCCGGTGTGGTCCATGCCCAGCACGGTGAACATCCAGCCGTCGTCCGGCCCGGTGTTGGTGAAGCCGCGGAAGATCCAGGTGGGGATGGAGGCGATGTCGCCGGCCCTGAGGGTGAGTTCTCCCTCGGTGCCGTCGGCGCCCCAGCGGAGCAGATACTCGCCCTCGGTGCAGACGAACACCTCGGCGGTGTAGTGCAGATGGAGGTTGTTGGTGATGCCGTGCGGCATCGCGGCGGCGCCGATGTTGTAGCCGTGCGGCAGCCGGAGGTTGACGTGCTGACCGGCGGCCTGGGAGACGCCCGGCCCGATCATCGCGTAGTTCTCCTTGCGGTCCGACCCGGGCGTACGGCAGTCGATGAAGGCCTGGTTGCACGAGACGAAGTCGCTGCGCGGGACCGTGCGGCGGGCCAGCTCGCCGGGTGATACGACGACGTCGGGCATGACTGCCATGACTGCTCCTTGCGTGTGAATACGTATGTATTACATGACAGGCGCCGGTGCGTTGGATGTCAAGGGGGCTGGGTGGGGAATTGGGTGGGGCATGCTTTTCCGTGCGCGCGCCGCGACGACCGGGCGGTGCACGGAGACGCGTGCGTACGGCATACGTATACTGGCCCGGAGGCGCGGTCGGGCGGCTCCGGTGGCGACGAGGAGAGAGCCGATGGGGATCACCAGTCACGACGTGGCCAGGCTGGCAGGTGTCTCGCAGCCCACGGTCTCGCGCGCGCTGCGTGACGACCCCCGTGTGTCCCAGGCCACCCGCGAGAAGGTCAGGCGGGCGGCCCAGGCGCTGAACTACGTGCCGAGCGAGGCCGGGCGCACGCTGTCGACGAGCGCCACCCGGCGGGTGGGCGTCATCGTCACCGATCTGACGAATCCCTTCTACCCGCATGTCATCGCCCCGCTCCACGACGAACTGAGCAGTCTCGGCTACCGGATGATGCTGATCACCGAGCGGTCCGACGAGGCGGTCGCCGAGGAGAAGCTGCTCGACCAGTCGATGGACGGAGTCGTCCTCGCCACCGCCACCACGGACTCCCGCCTGCCGGCCCAGCTGGAGCGGCGTGGCATGCCGTTCGTCTTCCTCAACCGCGACACCGGACGGAGTGACGACTTCGCCTCCGTCGTCGACAACGAGGGCGGCGGACGGCTCGTCGCGCGGGAGCTCGCGGCCCTGGGGCACCGCCGTGTCGCCGGGATCTTCGGTTCCGCGAACACCACGACGGGGCGCGAGCGCGAGCTGGGCTTCCGGCTGGCCCTCGCCGAGGCGGGCGTAGGGCTTCCGGAGAGCCGGGTGGTGCGTGGGGCCTTCGAGTACGAGACCGGCTACCGGGCGCTGCCCGCCCTCCTCGACGCGGACGAGCCGCCCACGGCGGTGTTCTGCGGCAACGACGTCGTCGCCATCGGTGTCCTGAACGCGGCGCTCGCGGCGGGTGTCAGGGTCCCCGAGGACCTCACCGTCATCGGCTTCGACGACCTCCCGATGGCGGCCTGGGAGGTGTTCCGGCTCACCACCGTCCGGCACGATCTGCGGGAGCTGTCGCGCCAGGCGGCGCGTCTGCTGGTGCGGCGGATCGCCAAGGAGGTCGACCCGGCCGGTGAACGCCTGGTCCTGCCGACGGAGTTCGTCCCCCGCGCCACGCACGCACGGGCCCGCTGAGACGCGCCGGCCCCGTCACACCGCCCGCTCCGGAGTCCGCTCCGTGCCCGAGGGGCATGCCGCCGGACCGTCACCCGTGGCACCCGCCCGGCGCTGCCGCGCCGCCCCCACCGCGACGAGCACGGCGGCGAGCCCCAGCGAGAGCCACAGCTCCAGCCGGTGACCGGGCAGTACGGCCATGAGTACCAGCACCCCGGCGATGAAGGCGACCGTGGCGAGGGTGAGGTAGGGGAACGCCCACATCCGGACCTCGGCCGGCAAGCCCCCCTTGCGGCGGGTCGCGTACTGCGTGAGCGCGATGACCATGTACATCATCAGGGCGATCGCTCCGCTGGAGGCGATGAGGTACGAGAAGACCTCCGGCAGCAGGTAGTTCGCGATGACCGCGGCGATCCCGATGACGGTGGAGGCCACGACCGCGTTGGCCGGCACTCCGCGCCGCGAGGTACGTGCGAAGGCGGCCGGGGCGTCACCCCGGCCGGCCAGTGAGAACATCATGCGGGACGCGGTGTAGACGGCGGAGTTCAGGCAGCTGCTCACGGCGACGACAAGGACGACGTCCATGATCCACGCGGCGCCCGGGATGTTCATCCGGTCGAGGGCGGCCTGGTAGGAGCCGGCCGCCAGGTCGCCGGCGTTCCACGGTACGAGGCAGACCACGATGAGGATCGAGCCGATGTAGAAGAGGCCCAGCCGCCAGACCACGGCGCGGACGGCCTTCTTGATGTTCTTGCGCGGCTCCTCGGACTCGGCGGCGGCGATGGTGACGATCTCGCTGCCCTGGAAGCTGAACATCGCGGTGAGCAGGCCGGCGATGACGGCCATGGCGCCTTGCGGGGCGAAACCGCCGTGGCTCCAGAGGTTCGACACGCCGTGGGTGTCCGAGCCCGGCAGCACACCGAGCACGGCGAGCACGCCCAGGACCAGGAACGCCACGATCGCGATGACCTTCAAAAGGGCGAACCAGTACTCGAATTCCCCGTAGTTGCGCACCGCGAGCAGATTGCTGCCCGCCAGTACGGCGATCACCAGGAGCGCCGGGATCCAGCTGGGGACCGAGGTCAGGCCGGCGATCACCTCGCCCGCCGCGATGGCCTCGATGGGGATGACGAGGATGTAGAACCACCAGTACAGCCAGCCGATCGAGAAGCCCGCCCAGCGGCCCAGCGCGCGGTCGGCGTAGGTGGAGAAGGAGCCCGTGTCCGGCTGGGCGACGGCCATCTCGCCCAGCATCTGCATGACGAGCACCACGAGCGCGGCCGCCAGCAGGAACGAGATCAGAACGGCCGGCCCCGCGGCGGCCACGGCGGTGGACGAACCGACGAAGAGGCCGGCGCCGATCACCCCGCCGATGGAGATCATGGTGATCTGGCGGCCCTTCAGGCCCTGGGTGAGAGCGGTGCCGCTCCCGCCTCCGGGAGGCGAGGGCGGCGCGGACGGGCGATGTCGCATGGGGGGACCTCGGGTGTGGGCGGTGTCAGGGGGAGCCGGTGCGGCCCGGGGCGCGGCCGACAGGGCTCGCTCGTGCGGGGTGCGCACCGGCGACCCCGTGCCGCCGCACGCGGAGCGGCGGCACGGGAGAGCGGTCAGAGCTGGTCGCGCAGAGCGGCCGGGATCTCGTCGAACGCGCCGGACGTCCGCCCGATCCGGTCGATGCGGAGCGTCGCCGTGGCGCCGTGGGCGGCCAGCCCCTCGAACGCCGAGATGCGCTCGACGGCGGGTGCGAGGGAAGCGGTTCCCTCCTTCGAGGCGCGCTGGTACGTCAGCGGCTTGAGGAAGCGGGAGACGGAGAGCCCCGCGTTGTAGCGGGCCGTCTTGCCCGTGGGCAGCACGTGGTTGGTGCCGGCGATGCCCTTGTCGGAGTAGGCGACCGTCGACCACGACCCGATGAACAGGGAGCCGTAGTTGGAGAGGTTCTCCAGGTAGTAGTCGTCGTCCTCGGTCTGGATCTCCAGGTGCTCGGGGGCGATGACGTCGGCCACGGCGACGGCGTCGGCCCGGTCGGCCACCACGACGACGGACCCGAAATCACGCCACGCCGGGCCGGCGATGTCCCGGGTGACCAGGGACTCCAGCTGGCGGTCCATCTCCGCGATCACCGCGCGTCCCAGCTTCTCGGACGTGGTGATCAGCGCGGCGGGAGAGTTGGGGCCGTGCTCGGCCTGGCCCAGCAGGTCCGCCGCGACCCACTCGGGGTCGGCGCTGTCGTCGGCGATGACGGCGACCTCGGAGGGGCCGGCCAGCAGGTCGATGCCGACCCGGCCGAACAGCTGCCGCTTGGCCTCGGTGACGAACGCGTTGCCCGCGCCGACCAGCATGTCGACCGGGGCCTCGCCGAGCAGGCCGAAGGCCATCGCGCCGAGCGCCTGGACGCCGCCGAGCGCGAACACCCGGTCGGCGCGCGACAGATAGGCGCCGTACAGGACGGCGGGGTGCGCGCCGTGCTCACCCGATGGCGGAGTGCATGCCAGCACCGTGGGCACACCGGCGGTCTTCGCCACGTTCACCGTCATGAAGGCGCTGGCGAGCAGCGGGAATCGGCCGGCCGGCAGATACGCGCCGACCCGGGAGACGGGGACGTAGCGCTGGCCGCCGGCGACACCCGGAGCGACCTCGACCTCGAAGTCCGTCAGGTGCTCGCGCTGCGCGGAGGCGAACCGGTGGGTGCGCTCGTAGCCCATCTCCAGGGCGGTGCGGACGTCCGGGGGCAGCGCGTCCCCCGACTTCTTGAGCTCGGTGGCCCCGATCTCCACGTCGCCGGACCAGCCGTCCAGCTCCTGGGCGTAGGCGCGCACCGCGTCCATGCCCTTGTGCTCGATCTCCTTCAGCATCTGAGAGACCCGCTCGACCACCTTGGGGTCGCGCTGGGCGGGGGGACCGTCCACGGACGGCTTCTTGAGCCACTGGAACGGGGGGAGGGCCTGTGCTTCGTCGTGCGTGATCTGCATGGCAGGGACGCTAGACGTCTCGCTGCCACAGGACCAGAGGGGCAGGTCCTGTCCAATCCACAGGGTTTCCCTGACCCCCGCGGTGAGGCTGCGACTCAGAGACCGAGTTCGGTACGGAGTTCGCGAAGGGTGTCCTCGGCCAGCCGGGCGAGCTCCCTCGTGGCCCGCGACAGCGGATGTCCCCGCCGCTTGACGAGGGCGACCGTGTCGTAGAGGGGATCGGCGAACGAAGCGGTGCGCAGCCCCGGCGGGAACGACGGACCGGCGACCACCGCCCGGCTGGCGATCGTGTCGCCCACCCCGGCCGCCACCAGGTCCAGCGCGGCCTCCACGCGCTCCAGCTCGATGAGCGGGTCGATGGCGACCCCGGCGAGCTGGGCCCGCTCCGCGAGCTGCCGCCGGGTGGGGTCCTGCCAGCCGTAATGCGCGTCGTAGAGAACCAGCGGAGCCCGGGCGAACGCTTCCATCGTCACCGGGACGCGGGTCCGTTCCTCGCTCGCGCTGATGTAGAACACCTCGTCGCGCAGGAGCGGGGTCACCACCAGCCCCTCGTCGTCGATCGGCAGGACGACCAGGCCGGCCTCGATCCTGCCCGCGGCCACGGCGGCGGCGGTCTCCGACGAGTTCTGCCCCACGAGCCTGACCCTGACGGACGGATACCGGGCGTGGAACATCTGCACGAGGTTGGACAGGAGGTAGTAGTCCGCGTTGCGCAGAACACCGAAGGTCGCCGTCCCTCCGCCCAGGGAGCCCAGGGAGCGCACCGCCCTCGTCCCGCCCTCGGCGGCCTCCAGCGCCTGCTGGGCGTACGGCAGCAGTTCCTGGCCGGCCGAGGTCAGGGTCAGCGTGCGGCTGCCCCGTGCGAACAGCTCGGCGTCCAGTTCCGTCTCCAGGCGCCGCACCAGTTCGGAGGCCGACGCCTGGGCGATGTCCATGGCCTGCGCCGCCGCGGTGAACGACCCGAGTCGCCCCGCTTCGACGAAGGCCCTCAGCTGGGTGAGGGTCATGCGTGTTCCTGTGTCCTGTCGGATCGGTGAGGCGCGTCCGGGGTGGTCGTGCACAGCGCGGACGCGGTGGCCCTCGTTCTACCACGGAGCCACTGGTTCTCCCTGTGGATCCCGCTGGGTAAGGGGGCCTTGTCCTGAGGCAGACGCGATGATTGGCTCGTCAGCGCCCCGGGACCAGCGCCCCGGGACCAGCGCCCCGGGCACCACCAGACAGCCACGGGACACCCCCCTTGTGCGGAAAGTTGCCCACTATGACGGTCCCCCTGTCGATCGGCCTGGTCCAGGCGGCCGCGCTCCACCACGAAGCCGATGATCCGGACGCCTTCGCCGCGGACGTACGCCGTGTCGTCGAGACGCATCCCGGCGTACGCCTGCTCGCCTACCCGGAGCTGCATCTGTGCGGCCACGAGCCCGGCGAGGATCCCGGGACGGTCATGACCGAGGCGGCCGAGCCGCTGGACGGCCCTCGCGGCACCCGGCTGGCGGCCCTCGCCCGCGAACTGGGCATCTGGCTCGTGCCCGGCAGCGTCTACGAACAAGGCTCGGACGGCAAGATCTACAACACCGCCCCCGTCTACTCGCCCACCGGTGAACGGGTCGCCGAGTACCGCAAGATCTTCCCGTGGCGGCCGTACGAGACCACGGCGTCCGGCAGCAGTTTCGTGGTCTTCGACCTGGAGGGCCACGGACGCGTGGGCCTGACGATCTGCTACGACGCCTGGTTCCCCGAGACCACCCGCCACCTGGCCTGGCAGGGCGCCGACCTCGTGCTCAACCTGGTGCGCACACCGACCGTCGACCGCGCCCAGGAGGTCGTGCTGGCCCAGGCCAACGCGATCGTGAACCAGGTCTTCATGGCCAGTCTCAACGCGGCGTCGCCCGACGGCATCGGACGCAGCGTCGTCGTGGACCCCGAGGGGCGTACGCGCGCCGAGGCCGGGCCCGGCCCCGAGGAGGTCCTGACCGACGTGCTGGACCTCGCCGAGGCACGGAGGGTGCGCGCACGGGGGACGGCGGGCCTCACCCGGGTGTGGGACCCGTTCGCGGACGACCAGCTCCCGCTCGAACTCCCCCTGTACGCAGGACGGATCGACCCGGACCGCTGGCGCCGCGGAGCCCGGCCGTGAGC
The DNA here is from genome assembly GCF_044765765.1 of Streptomyces sp. NPDC102402. NCBI lineage: Bacteria > Bacillati > Actinomycetota > Actinomycetes > Kitasatosporales > Streptomycetaceae > Streptomyces > Streptomyces sp. NPDC102402. Next base: position 46,118 of record NZ_JBIWKR010000001.1, on the reverse strand, counting down.
CGGCCCCTCCGCTCACGGTGCGAGGGGCCGGACGCCGTGCCTCAGCGGCCGGGCCCGGAGACGGACGCGGCCCCGGTCCGCAGCCAGACGGTGGTCCACGGCGGGAGCGTGTCACCGGTGAGCGGCGCGGAGGTGAGGAGGACCTCCCCCTGGGGCAGCCGCACGGGCTCGTCGGACAGGTTGGCGGCGGTCTGCCAGCCGCCGGTGCGCTCGAAGTGCAGCAGCCCCTGAGGTACCGGTTCCCGCGGGCCGGCCCACGCCAGCGCCTCGTCCGCGACCAGCGTGCGACGCAGTCGCAGGGCCTCGCGGTACAGCTCCAGGAAGGATTCCGAGTCCCCGCTCTGTGCCTCCGCCGCATACCGGCCCCAGCCGGAGGGCTGCGGAAGCCACGAGCCACCGGAACCGAACCCGAAGCTGGTGCCCTCGGTGGTCCACGGCAGCGGTACGCGGCAGCCGTCGCGCCCCTTGACGCGTCCGCCGCTGCGTACCCACATCGGGTCCTGGAGGTCCGCGCGGTCCAGGTCCGCGACCTCGGGAAGGCCCAGCTCCTCACCCTGGTAGACATACGCGGATCCGGGCAGCGCCAGCATCAGCAGGGCGGCGGCCCGCGCCTTGCGTTCACCCGCCGCCAGGTCCGGGACCGGTTCCCGGCCGTCGGTGAGCAGCCACGCCTCGATGTCGCGCTTGCGGTGGTCGCCGGGCAGGGCGTAGCGCGAGACATGACGTACGACGTCGTGGTTGGAGAGCACCCAGGTGCTCGTCGCACCGGCCTCGCGGGCGTCGGCGAGCGCCGTCTCGATGGTGGCGCGCATCTCGTCGGCATCGAGCCGTGCGCCGAGGAAGTCGAAGTTGAACGCCTGGCCCAGCCCGTCGGCGGAGGCGTACGCCATACGCCGTGAGGTGCCCACCCATGCCTCGGCGACGGCGAAGCGCGGCGGGTCGTACGAGTTGAAAACCTGCCGCCAGCCGCGGTAGATCTCGTGCACCGCGTCGCGGTCCCACAGCGGATGACTGCCGTCGACCGGCAGGGCGTCGGGCTGGTAGCTCTGCTGGTCACCGAGGTCGCGCAGCGGTGCGCGCAGGTCCTTGGCGAGGCCGTGGGCGACATCGACGCGGAAACCGGCGACACCCCGGTCCGACCAGAACCGCAGGGTGTCGTGGAAGTCCTCACGGACCTCCGGGTTGTCCCAGTTGAAGTCGGGCTGCTGGGGCGCGTAGAGGTGCAGGTACCACTGGCCGTCCGCAACCCGGGTCCAGGCGGGGCCGCCGAAGCTGGACGGCCAGTCGGTGGGCGGCAGTTCACCGTCGTCCCCCCGCCCGTCGCGGAAGACGTAGCGCTCGCGGGCGGCCGATCCGGGCGCGGCCCGCAGTGCCTCCTGGAACCAGACGTGCTGGTCGGAGGAGTGGTTGGGGACGATGTCGACCATGATCTTCAGGCCGAGCCGGCCGGCTGTGGCGACCATCTCGTCGAAGTCGTCGAGGGTGCCGAGCCGCGGGTCCACATCGCGGTAGTCGGCGACGTCGTAGCCGCCGTCGGCGAGCTGTGAAGGGTAGAACGGGCTCAGCCAGACGGCGTCCACGCCGAGGTCGGCGAGGTAGGGCAGCCGTGAGGTGACGCCGGGGATGTCGCCGAGGCCGTCGCCGTCGGAGTCGGCGAAACTGCGGGGATAGATCTGGTAGATGACCGCCTGCCGCCACCAGTCCGCGTCGCAGGGGGAGGACGGGGAGGGGACGGGGGAGTCGTGGTGGGGCATGTGTGTACCTCTCGGGCTGCGCCCAGGACGGGGTTCGGATGTGCGGAAGTCAGGAGCATGACGGCCGGACCGGCCGTCACGCCGTACGGGGCCCGGTCAGCCCTTCACGGCGCCGGTGGTCATGCCGGAGACGACGGACCGGCGGAAGATCAGCACCAGGACCGCGATCGGCACGGTGGCGACCATCGCACCGGCGAAGATCACCCCGTACGGCACCTGGTACTGGCTGGTGAACAGGGCGATACCGACGGAGACGGTGCGCCGGTCGTCGGAGCCGTTGAAGGTGAGCGCGAGCAGGAATTCCGACCAGGTCGCGGTGAAGGAGAACACCCCGGCCGTGAACATCCCCGGCCGGGCCAGAGGCAGGATCACCGTCACGGCGGTGCGCAGCGGGCCGGCGCCGTCGATGGCCGCGGCCTCCTCCAGCTCCCCCGGGATGCCGCTGAGGTAGTTGCGCATGATCCAGATCGCGAACGGCAGATTCAGTGCCACGTACGGGATGATGAGCCCCGGGTAGCTGTTGAGCAGCCCTGCCTGACGCTCCATGAGGAACAGTGGGACGAGCAGGGCGATCGGCGGGAAGACCGACAGCATCAGCAGCGCTGTCATGACGGCCCCGCGGCCGCGCAACGGCAGCCGGGCGAGGGCGTAACCGGCGAAGAACGCCAGGGACAGGATCAGCACCGTCGAGCAACAGGCCACGACGACGCTGTTGAGGAAGTAGTGGCCGATGCCGTTCCGGGAGAACGCCGTCTCGTAGTTGCCGAGGGTGGGATGGGACGGCAGCAGCGAGGGCGGCGTCGCGCTGATCTCGCCGGGCCCCTTCAGGGAGGCGGACGCCATCCAGATCAGGGGCAGCGTGGCGCACACGGCGATCACCAGCCCGCCGAGGTTGACGGCATTGACGTAACGGCGCACGCCTGTGCGCGGGACGTGGCGGCTCATGCCCGCCCCTCCTCGTCGACTTGGGCGCGGAAGACGCGCAGGAACAACAGGCAGCAGGCCAGGACGATGGCGGCGGTGGTGATCGCGACGGCGGCACCGCCCCCGAAGTCGAGGTTCTGGAACAGGATCCGGTACCCCAGCATCGCGACCGACTGGGTGGCCGTCCCCGGGCCGCCCTGGGTCAGGACGAACGGCAGGTCGAAGATCCCGAACGCCTGCAGGATGCGGAAGAGGACCGCGATCGCGACGATGGGCCGCAGCTGCGGCAGCGTGACCCTCCAGAACGTCGTCCAGGCGCTCGCCCCGTCGATCTCGGCGGCCTCGTAGACGTCGCCCGGGATCAGCATCAGACCGGCGAGCACGACGATCGCGACGAACGGCGTCGTCTTCCACACGTCGACGGCGACCATCGCCGCCATCGCGGGCACCGGCTCACCGAGGATGTCGGGCCGGGTGCCGAGCAGTTGCTCGCAGAGCCAGGTCACCGCGCCGTAGGTGCCGTTGAACAGATACGACCACAGCTGCGCCGCGACCACGTTGATCAGCGCCCACGGCAGCAGGAGCAGGGCGAGGATCCACCCGCGGGCAGCACCGAGCCGTTCCAGGACGAGCGCTGTGAGCGTCCCGAGGACCAGCTCGATGAAGACCGAGACGACGGTGAAGCCCAGCGTGAACGCGAGTGCCCTGTACCACTCGGAGTGCGTCAGAAGCGTTTCGTAGTGCGCGAGGGTGGGCGAGCCGATCCGCAGGCCGCCGTACTCCAGCCGGACCTCGCAGAACGACAGCACCAGCGAGAAGACGACGGGGAAGACCGTCACCGCCGCGATGACCAGGAGAGCGGGGGAGGCGAACAGCCACCCGGTGCGGGCGCGACGGCGGGCGGCGAAGCCTGGGGGCGCGCTCTTCGGGTGCCGCCGGGACCGGGGCGGTGCGTCGCCGGTGCGGCCGGTCGTCGCCGTCACCGCTGTCCTCGTCGCTGTCCTCGTCTGCTGTACTGAACTCACAGCGCCTTTCCTTCCAGGGCCGTACGCAGCCCCTCGCGTGCGGCGCGGACACCGGCCGCGGGTGAGAGGCTGCCGCGTACGACCGCGTTCGCCGGGGTGTACAGCGCCTTGCTGACCTGCGGGTAGTACGGGGTCTGCACGGGCCGGGCGACGAGTCGCAGGTCGGCGGCGCGCAGGACCGTCGGGTCGCCCGCCGCACGCGCCTGAGGGCCGTTCAGCACCGAGGTCATCGCGGGGATGACGCCGGCCTCCTGGGCGAGGAGGCGCTGCACCTCGCTCCCGGCGCAGAACCGGGCGAACTCCACGGCGGCACCCAGCTCCTGGGAGCTGGGGTTGACGAAATTGCTCCAGCCGCCCGCGCAGGAGACACCGGACCGGCCGGTCCCCTCGAAGCCCGGACGCGGCATGGCCGCGATCCTGCCGCTGACACGGGAGACCTTCGGATTGCTCGCATTGACCCAGGCGTACGACCAGTTGCGCAGGAACAGCCCGCGCCCGTTGGCGAAGGCGTCCTGCGAGTCCGACTCCTTGTACGTGGCCACGGTGCGGGGCGAGACCCCGTGTGCGGTGAAGTCGGCCATGAGCGAGAAGGCCCGCTCCGCCTCGGCCCCGCCCAGTACGGCCCTGCCCCGCGCGTCCAGGACCTCGGCGCCCGCGTCGGCGAGGAATTCGGTGACGTTGGCCGTCAGCGACTCGGAGACCCCGGCCTGCCACAGGAATCCGGTCTCCACGTCGCCGGCCCTCTGCACCGTGCGGGAGGTGTGCAGCAGCTCCTCCCAGCTGCGCGGCGTGCGCAGCCCGTGCTTGGCGAGGAGGTCCTTGCGGTAGAAGAGATAGGTGCTGTCGGTGAAGAACGGAACCGCGTAGGCGCTGCCACCGAACGTGGAGCTGTCACGCAGGGCGGCCGGAAAGGCGTCCCAGAAGCCGCTGGGAAGCAGCGTCTCCACCGGCAGTGCGAGCGAGGCGTGGCCGAACTGCGCGGGCCATGTCGTGTCGCCCAGATACACGTCGGGCTGGGGGGATCCGCCGGCGAGCTGGGTGGCGATGGCGCTGCGGTTGCCGTCCGACGTGGACAGGGCGTTGATCTTCGAGACGCGGACGAGTGGGTGCCGCCGCTCGAAGGCACGGATGATCAGATCCGCGACGACGGCGCCCCGCCGGGAGGGGATCTCGGAGACCCACCAGGTCAGCCGGGCCGGTTCTCGGGGGACGGTCGCGGCCTGCGTGAGCAGGTCGTCGAGGTCCTTTCCTCCGCACCCGGCCAGCAGACCCGCCGCGGCGACGCCCGCAGCGCTCGTCAGCAGTGCTCTGCGGTCCAGGGTCATGGCGCACTCCCTCCCTCTTGCGCTGTCAAATGACAGCGCTGTCACGCTAGGGAGGTTCATGAGTCGTGTCAATGGTCACAGTCGCCTGCATGGAGTGGAGATGCGTAATGACAGCGCTGCCACAATGGCTAGTGGTGCGCGGTGATCGTTGTGTTAGCGTCCAGCGCATGGTCGGTGAATCCGCAGTGAGGGGCGCCACGCTGGCGGATGTCGCCCAGAGGGCCGGAGTCTCGCCCTCGACCGTCTCGCGCACGCTGCGCGGTCTGTCGACGGTGTCCCCGGAGACCCGGGCGCGCGTCGAAAAGGCGGCGCGCGAGCTGTCGTTCGCCATCTCGCGCAGCGCGTCCAGCCTGGTCACGGGGCGTACGGGGCGTGTCGCCGTGCTCGTGCCCAACCTCGACTCCTGGTTCCTGGGCGCGGCGCTGGCCGGTATGGCGCCCGCGCTGAACGCGGCCGGCCTGGACATGCTGGTCTACAGCGTCACCACCGCCGAGCAGCGCGCACAGTTCTTCGACCGTCTGCCGGCCCGCCGCAACGCCGACGCCCTGCTCGTCGTCAGCTTCGCGCTCTCTCCCGAGGAGCGCGCGCGCCTGGATGACCTGGGCATGCCCCTGGTCTTCGTCAGTCAGCACGAACAAGGCAGAGCCGGCGTCTACGTGGACGACGTGGAGGCCGCCCAGCGCGGCACCCGCTATCTGCTCAACCTGGGCCACCGGCGCATCGCCTACCTGGTGCCCGCGGACGCCTCGGGATTCGCCTGGAGCAGCAGGGCCCGCCTCGACGGCTATCGCACCGCCCTGGCGGAGGCGGGTATCGAGCGGGACGACGACCTCGTCCGCCATGTCGCCGAGTGGCAGGGACCGAGTCTGGAAGCGGCGGTGGGGCGGCTGCTCAGCCTCGCGGAGCCTCCCACGGCGATCTTCGCCGAGACGGACGACATCGCCTTCAGGCTCCTCACGGTGCTGCGCGGGGTCAACGTCCCGGTGCCGCAACGGATGTCGATCCTCGGCTTCGACGGTCACGCGATGTCCGAGCCGTGGGACCTCTCCACGATGGCGCAGCCCGCCCGCCGGCTGGGCGAGGCGGCGGCGGAGCTGGTCCACCGCGTGATCCACGACCCCGAGGCGTACCGGGAGCGCCACGTGGTCCTGCCTGTGGAGCTCGTCCCCAGAGGCAGTACGGGCCCGGCCCCGGCGCCGCCGTACGGTGACGAGGGTGAAGGCGCGTGACGACGGGAGCGAGGCGTGTCCGGGCGGTTTGACCTCCCGCGTCGCCTGCCGGGCGTCAGCCGAGCCGGAAAGGGCCGTCTGGAATCGGCAGGAGATCAGGAGGCCCGCTGCCGCACCGTCCGGGCCGGCCGTGACGCCCTGTGCACGTAGTAGGCGGAACGGGCCACTCCCAGCACGCGGCACGGAAACGCAACGACGTGACCTGCGGGATTACCCTCCGATGCCTTCTCCGCATCGATGAAACGACACCGCGTGGCGGCGGTGTCTACCTCATCTCGTCCTGAGAGAGGAGGCGGTCGCTTTTCCCAGAACCTCGATCGTGGCCTCCTGCTCGCGGACCTTCCGCCGCAGCCGGACCAACTCCTCACGCTCCGCTGTGGTCGAAGCCCCGGCGGGCCCCTCACCACGGTCGATCTTCGCCTGCTTCACCCACCCGTGCAGCCCCTCCGGACTCACGCCCAGATCCCTCGCGACCTCGGTGACCGTCCTCGCCGAGGACGACGCCAAGGTGACCGCGTCCCGCTCGAACCCGGCCGTATACCGCCCTGTCGTTGTGCTCTTCTCACTCACTACCTGTGTCTGCTTCCTCCACGAGCATCCGTCCCAGTGCCTCGTGTGTCCGGCATCAGGGGTCAAGGCCGGTCAAGGCCCATGCTGGTGAAGGCCAGGAAGTGGTCGCCGTCGGCGGGAGCAGGTGGGTACGACAGCGGCGCGTCCGGGTTCCGGCCGCGCCGCTGACGAGCTGTGGTCAGCCCTCGGGGGAGCCCTCGGGTCAGTGGAGCTTGTTGACGGCGGTCTTCGTCGTGGTGCGGAAGGCGGTCAGCGGGGCGTCCTCGAGGTCGCCCATCTGGCCCCAGCGGACGAGGGTGACGGTGCGGCCGTCGCGGCCGACGGAGAACAGGTGGATGTCGGAGATGCCGATCTGCGGGTCGGCGGTGTCCAGGCTGTAGACCCAGGCGCCCTCCTCGACGGCGAGCTTGCCGTGGGAGGCGCTGGCGGCCTGCAGGCCCGGGTTCTGCTGCTCCAGCAGGGGGCCGCAGCCGGCGAGGGCCCCGCGGAGGGTGTCGACCAGCTTCACGGCGTCGGCCTCGGTACGGGCGACGGTGGTGACCTGGACGCCGTTGGTGTCGAGCTCGGTGCTGAACTCGCGGTAGCGGGTGTTCTGCGCCGGGATCTTGTACGGGGCGCAGAGGACGCCGCCGTTCTCCGGGACGCCGGTGAAGACCTGGGTGGCGGTCCACGGCGTCGACGACGGCGGCATCTGGGAGGCGGCGAGGAAGGCGGGCTGGGCAGCGGCCTGCGCCGGGGCTGTGGCGAGGGCCGCGAGGCCCAGTGCGGCGGCGGCTGCGGTGGCGAGTGCGGTGCGGAGCTTGTTCATGGTGGTGGATCCCCCGTCGGGTCGTTCGTTCGGTCAGTGCTCAACCAGGGTGGGGCCGGCGCCCGCCGACTGCAACGATCACACGCCCACCAGCCGTCCCGGAACCATTCCACCCCCGCTGACGTGCAAGGACCTGAAGGATGGGACGCAGGGTCGAGGGGGATGAAATGCCGAAGGACGCCGCCGTCGAGGAGTTCGCGAGGCTCGTGCGCGCGCTGAAGGCGCGGGACGGGAGGAGTTACGAGGCGCTGGGCCGGCGGCTGAGCGTCAGCGCGTCCACCCTCCACCGCTACTGCTCGGGCGCGACCGTCCCGGAGGAGTTCGCCGTGGTCGACCGCCTCGCCCTGCTGTGCGGGGCGGACGAGGAGGAACGGCGCGCCCTGGAGGCGGCCTGGACGGAGGCGGACCGCGCCCGCCGCCGAGCGGCCGCGCCCGCGCCCACGCCTGCGCCGGCCGTGTCGGCCGCGCCGGAACCGAACCCGGACCCGTCCGCGCCGGAACCGGGTCCCGGCCCCGCCCCGGACCCGACCGCGCCGGACCCGTCCGCGCCGGACCCGTCCGCGCCGGACCCGTCCGCGCCGGACCCGACCGCCCCGGACCCGACCGCCGCGGGTCTGTCCGCCCCGGACCCGACCGCCCCGGACCCGTCCGCCGCGGGTCTGTCCGCGCCGGAGGCGCCCCGCGCCCGCCCCCGTCGTGGCGCCCCCGCTCCCCTCGTCGCCGCCGCCGTCGCCCTCGTCGTGTTCGCCCTCGCCGCCGCCCTGCTCGGCCACCCCACCCGTACGGCTTCCGCCCCCGCTCCTGCTTCCACCGCTCCGGGGCGGACCGCGGCCCCCCTCCCCTTCACCTGGAGCATCGGTTCCCAGATGTGGGAGGGCGGCTGCGGGCACACCTACCTCGTGGACCGGGCCCCCCGCGCGGTCGCCCCGCCGCCGGTCGCGGCCGACTCCGGGGCGTGGGCCGGGACGCACGGTGCCGTGCACGGCGGGGAGGCGCTGGTGCGGATCACGGTCCAGGGCCGGTCGCCGTCCGACGCCGTCGTCCTCCATGCCCTGCACGTGCGCGTGGTCGACCGCGCCGCGCCGCTGCCGTGGAACGCGTACCGGATGGACAACGGCTGTGGCGGCGCCGTCACCCCGCGCCACTTCGCCGTGGACCTCGACCGGCCGCGCCCGCTCGCGAGGCCCGTCGACGGCCTTGACGCCTCCGGCGCCGAGGTCCGGAAGATCCCGGCCGTCTCGTTCCCGTACAAGGTCACCTCCTCCGACCCCGAGGAGCTGCTGGTCTCCGCGCGGACGGCGGGCTGCGACTGCCGCTGGTACCTGGAGCTGGAATGGAGTGCCGGGGGCCGTACGGGGACGGTGCGGATCACGGACGGCGGGAAGCCGTTCCGCACGAGCGGGACCAGGGGGAGGCCGGCGTACGTGCATGACTCAGCCGAAGGGCGCTGGATCACAGACTCGGACTCCGGACAGACTGGGTGACCGATGAGTAACTTCGACGGACACAGGATGAGCAAGCGCTTAGCGACCATCTCGTTTGGCGAGTCTGCGGTAGCAGATGAGGGTGCAGGCGATGCTGGTGAAGGCCAGGAAGTGGTCGGCTTTGCGCTCGTAGCGGCGGTGGAGGCGGCGGCATCCAGCGAGCCATGCCATCGTGCGTTCCACGGTCCAGCGGTGGCGGCCCAGGCGTTGTGAGGACTCAACTCCCTTGCGGGAGATGCGGTGGGTAATGCCTCGCCCGCGTAACCATCGTCGCAGGTGGTTGTAGTTGGCTGCGCGACCAGCGTGAGGACCGGAACCGGGCTGATGCTCTCCTCGCTTTGATCGGCGAACTGGTCGAGGACTACGGGACCCGGTGACGGTCGACCGATTCGACGTTCGGAAGCCGTCGCTCCTGGTTCAAAGTCCCAGAGAAGTCCCAGGGATGCTAGCGCAGGGCGTACGAGCGCGGTGGGGGGGCGTGCGGAGGCCACTGGGGCCTGCCGCTCGTGTCCGCGGCCGCCCGTCGATCCGACGCCCCGATGTCGCAGGCAGTGGTGACCAGGCGGTGTCCTTCGACACTGCGCCTTCGGCGGCAGGCGTTGGGTGACGCGGTTCCACAGGACGGCGGAGGCACATCCTGATGGGAATGTGTGGAGCAGCGAGAGCGGCCGGCTACTCATGTGTCACACGTTGTGACATTCACCAGAAATCATGCCCCTGATTCGGTTGGATGGCATTGCCAGGTTCTGGCAGGCACAGGGCTGTGCACGAACGAGGGGGAACAGCCATGTCATCGATGTGGGATGCCGCGGAGTGCGACCAATTCCGGTCGGCAGTACTCGCCCTGACCCGGCGGCGAGTCGAGATCTATAGGGATGCAGGCGAGACATGGCGGTTCGCTGAGAGCCTGAAGTCCGTGAGCGAGGACACCGCCCAGGAGTATGAGGGCCGCACGATCCTCGAACTCCTCCAGAACGGCCACGACGCCATCGGTGAATCCGCTCCGGGAAGGATCGCCGTGCTGGCGATCCCGCACGGGGATAACGGCGTCCTTTACGTCGCCAACGAGGGGGCGGTGTTCGCCGAGGAGAACTTCCGCGCCATCACCGAGCTGGCCCTGTCGAGCAAGGCTGCGGGTGAGGGAATCGGCAACAAGGGTCTCGGTTTCCGCAGCGTGCTGCAACTGACGGACTGGCCGGAGATCTACTCGAAGTCCTCACCCGACTCCCAGGTGTTCGACGGCTATTGCTTCCGCTTCGCCAGGCCCGAGGACGTGCGCACCCTGGTGGACGCCCCGGCACTCGCGGCCCGGGTGATCGAGGACATCTCCCCGCTGGCGCTGCCGGTACCGGCCGACGCCACCGATCCCGTGCTCAAGGAACTCGCCGAGGACGGATACTCCACGGTCGTCCGGCTGCCGCTGCGCGACCGGCACGCCTGGGGGCTGGCCGTGGCGCAGGCCCGGGACATGGCGGACGGAGAGGCACCACTCCTGCTCTTCCTCGACCGGGTCACCGAACTCCTCGTTGAGGTACGCGATGGTTCCGGCACTGGTTTCCGAAGCGTTCTCTCGCGTGCCGAGTGTGCATCGGACCTGGTCGTCGCCTGTGAGAACGACTGGGTACGGGAAGTCAACCTCGCTGGGGCCGGCCGCTATTTGCTGGCACGCCGCACACTCGATCCCGAGGCCCTCAATGGAGCGATCAGCCGCAGCGTCCAGGCACGCGAGATCGACGCCGCCTGGGAGAACTGGGATGCCAAGGCATGGGTGGCGGTCGCGCTGCGCCTCGACGCGCCGCTCACCCACGGGCGCATGTACACCTTCCTGCCGATGGCTGAAGGCGTCCATGCCCCATTCTCCGGCCACGCACATGCCCCGTTCTTCACCAAGCTGGCCCGTCTCGACATCAGCGAGACGGTGACCCTGAACGCCTTCCTCCTCAACCAGCTCGCCGTGCTGACGGTGGAATTGGGCAGGCGCATCCGCTCGCAGACCCCCCACCTCCGTGCCGCGGACCTCGTGCTGGACCTCATGTGCTGGGACGAGCCGGACAGGCTGGACGCCGTCTTGAACCAGAAGCTCGCCGCTGAACCGATCGTGCCCTTGCACGGCCGGGAAGCGTGGGGTTCGCTGCAGGACTCCTTCGGATGGCGTCCCGACGGCAAGCGCTCCTGGCGCGTCCTTACCACCGAGGCACTCACGAAGACGGGAGCCGACCTGCTGACCCCGTCCGTCGGCCCGGTCCGCCACACGCGTCTGGACAAGCTGTGCAGAGCCGTCCTCTCCAGGACCTTCCGTCCTCCGGCGCTGCTGGTCGCAGAGTGGGCCGAGGCCGTGGCCCGGTCACTGCTCGGCGGTACGGAACCGGCAGGACAAGTATGGGCGGACTTCTACAGCGACCTCTCCCATGCGTTCGCCCGGGACCAGGCCGTGCTGCGGGGGCGACGCATCATCCTCACCCAGGACGTACAGCTGAGAAGCGCCCTCGGGGGCCGGACCGGGTCCGGCAGGCAGGACGCGACCGTCTTCTTCCACCCAGGGCCCGACGACATCACGGACGGCGACACCGCCACCCGAGTCCCGGGCGACCTCAAGGCACTGCGACGCCGTATCTCCTTCACCCACCCGGCGATCGCCTGGGACATAGCCGCTCGCGGGTTTCTCGAGCGCCACGAACTCGTGCGCCCCTACCAACTGGACCGCGTCTTCGATGCCCTGGATGACCTGCTCTCCGAGCATCCTTCGGAGGCGCTCAGTCGCGACGCCCTCACCTTCGCCTTCCGGCAGTACCCCCTGCTCACCCAGGCCCAGCGCCGACGGCTGGCAAGCATTCCCTTCCGGTTGCCGCTGGCCGGCACCGGCCGGTGGGACAGAGCCTCGCGCTGCTCCTTCTCACCCGCCTGGAGCACCGAGGGCGCGCGACGGCTGGAGCGGTTCCTCGCCGAGGGAGGGTCCCGGATCCCGGCTCTGGCCGCACAACGGGACCAGTGGATCAGCGGCCCCGACAACTGGCCCGCGCCGGTCCGGAATCGTGCGGACTACGCCGAGTTCCTGCAAGCTCTGGGCGTGTGTGACGGCCTGAGGCCGGGAGCCATCGGGGAACGACTTGGGGCCTGCCAGGGATACGAACTGCGGCCCTCGGGCCTTGCCATACGCCTCGAACTGGAGGATGCCCTCGCCGAAGCCTGGCCGGCCGATGTCAGGAGTGGGTGGACCAAGTTCGCACACCCGTACACGCCGTACGAGTTCGCGAAGGCGCCGGCCCACCTGGCGGGCGCGACCGAGGTCGCGGGACTCGGCTCCGCCGCCAGGCGCGAGTTCGCCGAACTGCTGATGCACGGGCTCCGCACCTGGGACGAGGAGGTGCTCACAGTCACGGTCCACAGGCCCACATACCCTTTCAAGGACGCGCACGTTTGGCCCACTCCTCTGGCCTCGTACCTCCGAAGCATGGACTGGCTCCCCGTGGAGGACCCGGGGGGCCCGTCCTTCGTCGAGCCCCGCCGGGCCTGGTTCAGCGCCGACGGCGAACTGCCGGCCTTCGTGCCCGCGCTGCCCCTGTCGACGAGGCGCCTTCTCAGTGACAAGAGTGTCGTCGAGCGGATGGTCCGGCTGGGACTCCGCAGGTGGGACGATCCGCACCACGCCGGGGCGGTGGTGAAACAGTTGGCGGATGTGCTCGACAAGGGTGACGTGCCCGAGTGCCTCAGTGTCTCCTTCAAACGTCACTACGAGCGGGCGTGGTCGGACATCGCGCGGACGGGCCAGTGGCCCTGGACAGAGGGTGAGGAAGCCCGTCTCGTGGTCGGTCGCGCTCACGTGCTCGGCACCTTCGCCCCGTCGTCCGACGAAGTACCGGTCATCGTCTGTGACGAGACGGACCCTCTGAAGGAAGCGCTTATCGAGCCGGCGGGGCATTCCGTCCTCGTAGCCCCGGCGGAGTCCGGTGACGCCGTCGTCCGCCTGGCCGAGGCGAATGGACTGAGGGCACAACGTACGTCGGCCACCCACGTGCAGGTCCGTCATCGTGACGGCGCCCCCATCATGCCGTCGGGGCAGGCGGCGGTGTTCATCAGAGGGAGGGAGTGGCTGGTCGTCGTGGTAGCACTCGCCATGGAGCTCAAGTCCGGGGCGTTCGTGCGCCGCAGCGAGCGAGGCGTTCGTGCTGCGCTCGAACGACTCCGCGCCCTCCGCGTAGTACACGCCGACGACGTGGAGATCACCGTTTCCGGGAAACCGGCCGAACCGCCGTCGTCGACGCGCGCCCTGCCGCTGCCGGACGACGAGCACCCCACGGTGGTCGTCTGGAGGAGCGAGGAAGGCTGGGACGAACTGCAGGCGGGGACGCCCGCCATCGCACAGCTGCTGGGCAGGCCGTGGCTGCAGGACGCGCTGGAACTGGTTCTTGTCAAACTGGAGCGGAGCTTCGGCGGCGTCAGTCCGACACTCGTCGACGACAGTGTCCTCGCCGCAGCGCTGGACACGACCGAGGCCAAGGTCGTGGAGATCCGGCGCAACCTCACTGGTGACGTGCAGGACACGGTGAGACTGCTCCGCCCGGTACTGGCGTGTCTGGCCGCCGATGCCTGGGATGAGGAGGTCGCGCATCTCCTTGACCGTGCGGCCGGTGAGCGTGAACTCGCCGGGATCATCGACAGGCTGGCGCCCGATCTGCCGCTGCCGTCGGCGGAGCTGGTCGCCCTGGCCCGCTCCTGCACGAAACCGGCCGAGCTCAGGGACGAACTGCGTATCGACTTCCAGCAGTTCAATGCCGCGATGGCCGCCCTCGGTCCCGGATACTCCCCGGACTACTATCCCGACCGCCATGAACAGGTCTTCGGTGAATTCGTGCGTGCCCGCTTCGGAATTCTCCTCGACCGGCTCCGCGAGCGGTACGCCGCTGCCGCTCGGCAGGGAGAGGACATCTCCGGTTACGCCGCGGCCCGCGGTCTGCACGACCTCCAGCCGGCCCCGGAGTGGCTTTCCTGCTTCATCACCCCGCCCGAAGAGGCGATGTGCGCCAGGTTGAGGGAGTGGCTCCGGGCACACGAAGCCGACGACGACCTCGAGCGGCCCACAGAACTCGAGCCCGCCGACCGACTACGCGCGCGCAACACGGCCGCAGTCGACGCGCTCGTACCGACGTTGATCCCCTTGGTGACCGCCTGGTGCCGCCGCCACGGCGTTCAGGTGCCTGCGGGATGGCATGGAGCGGTGCTGATGGAATGCAGGAGTCACATCGACGGGACCGGGCTGGGCGACCTGTTGCCACTGGGTGAGAAGCACCTGCTCGACGCGGTGGAGCTTGCCGTGGGATGGCCCGACGGAATGCCGCACGCCACGGACCCCGTGTCACTGGGCCTCACCGACAAGGACTTCGCGCAGACGGCCGCACTGTCCCAGGGCTCCGGCAGTTCCACCATCGTGGCTCCGCGTACGATCACCATCGGTGACGCCGAGATCAGGGTCGGAAGCGATCAGTTCTCCACCATCGCGGACATCGCATCGAGGACCGTGGACGAGGCATTCCTCGCCCAGTCGGGCAGGGTACGCCTGGACACCGTGGCCGGTGTGCCCAGACCGCGAAGCGGAAGCGGTTCCACCGCCAAGCCGCGCATCGTCGTCGCGAAGACGAAGCGGGCCAGTGAGGACCAGCGGTCTGCCATCGGCCTTGTCGGGGAGGTGGCGGCGCGCGCCTGGCTCCAGCGCCACTACCCCGACGTTCAGTGGGTGTCGGGCTATGCCGCCGTGATCAACGGCGACGACGAGGCTTCCGACTCCCTCGGCTACGACTTCGAGGTCGCCTGGCGTGACACCACTCGGCTGTACGAGGTGAAGGCGCTGAGCGACCCGGGGGCCGAACGGGTGGAGTTCGAGCTCGGACCGTCCGAGGTGGACGCGGCCCGCCGTCACGCCCGGAGCAACCGCTACCGCATCCTGCTGATCACCTGCGCCCTCGTCCCGGAGGAACGCCGCGTCTTCGACCTGCCGAACCCTTTCTCGGCCCAGGGACGCGACCGCTTCAGGATGGTGAGCCGGGGAGTTCGCTACCAGTGCTCGCCCCTGGGAAAGGAACGACCCTCCGGCTCGCACTGACGGAGGACCGCCGCGCAGGCCGCGCAGGAGTTGCGGGCCCTGCCCGGCGCGAGCAGGACGACAGCCGTGAGCGCGTACGGGCCCGGTCACCGGCGGTCGTCCGGGCCGCCGCCGTGCGACCGGATCGGTGGATCACCGTCTGCAGGGCACAGCCGAGAGGATCGCCGCCCGCTCCGCCGACCGCGCACGGTGCTCTTCCTCCACGACGCGGGTCTGATCGCTCAGTACTGGGACGAGGGTGGCTGTACGTTCCTGGTCACTCTCCAGGCGGCCTGGAGTCCCGCACCCAGGACCCGCACCTGGACGGTCGGCCGGTCGAGGCGCAGCGCAACGACGGGGAACTGGCCTACCTGGGCGGCAGGCGGGGGGCTTCAAACAGCCCGCGCAATTGGCCGGAAGGGACCGGCCTGTCAGAAAGACCGGCAAGAATACGGCCATGGTGGCGATCATCAAGTGCCGTGCAAATGAAGACGAGTATCTGGATTTCCTCGAAAAGCTGCACCAATCCCGTCGACACGAGTGGGAGTGGTCGTTCACGCGCGGGCGTGATCTGTGGTCCAAGGGCCGTCATCTGCTCCTGATCGCGTCCATGGACGCTGACGGGCGCTTCTATGTCACCCGTGTGGGGAAGTCCGTCCGCCGACGTGGGGCCAAGGACCAGGACCAGCAACTGCGCGTCACTCATGTGCGCCGACTACGTAGGCCTCTTCTGCTCGCCGAACTGCTCGACGGACTGACCGCGGCCCAGCGGCGCCGTCTGGTCGAGGAGGGCCACCAGAGCAAGGGGACGGGCGAGGCGATACGCGCCCGGCTCCTGCGCCTGCGGCCAGAGCTGACGGAAGCGGTCCAGCTGATCGAGGGAGCCATCGACTCCTGGGACTTCGGCGACTCGCGTGCCGCACAGGAAGTGGCACTGCAGCGCGACGCGACACTGGCCGTCACACGCATGGCAGGGATGCAGGACCCACAGCTGGCGGAGTGGGACCCGCCCGCTGAGGAGCTGTACGACGACACGGTGCCCCCGCTCTTCCTCGACATGGTGGGAGCAGCCCGCCATCCTGACGAACTGTTCGACCTGCCGGAGCAGCGTCCGCAGGACCCTCCGGCCCGTTCCGACAGGCTCAGTAATCAGCGGGCTCTTGAGGACCATCTCATCCTGCAGGACACTCGCGCGATGCACGGGTGGCTCAGCGAGGAAACCAACCATGTGGCCTGGCGCAGGTTCCGTGAGCACGGCCGCACGCTGCTGGTCGCGAACGCCAACCGCACCCAGGCGGAACAGGCCCTCGGCTGCGACATCATCTTCTACAACGTCACACGCCACAGCCTTGTCCTCGTGCAGTACAAGAAGCTCGACGCCGAAAGAGGCGGCTTCTACTACCCGACAAGTGACAGGAGCCTCGCCAAGGAGCTCAGGCGGATGAAGAGCCTGGACCGGTACGCGGAGAGGCACGCCGGTCTGTCCGACGAGCAGCGGCTGGACCCCAGCCCGAGCTGGATCAAGCTCTGCCATCCGCGTTCCGTGCTGCCGCACACGACGGAGATGATCCACGGCATGTATTTTTCCCGCCGGCAGTTCGAATCGCTGCGCGACGACGCCCGCTTGAAGGACGGGCGGGGTGGCGCCGTCCGGTTCGGCTACAAGAACGTTCCGGCCTACCTGGACAACACGTTGTTCACCCGCCTGGTGGAGACGGGCCAGATCGGCACCACCGGCACGAGTACCGACCTCGTCCGCCAGCAGGTCATCCGCAGCTTCCGAGGACAGCGCAACCTCGTGCTCGCCACGCTGAGCGGGGAGGAGGCGCCGCAGGCGGCACGGAACGCGCAGCGCAGAGCAGCTCGATGAACAGCGGCCCTGTGTGCCGCATGCCCCTCGGCTGACACCGGACCGCGGTCGCCGGGCGGGGCCCGATGTTCCGCCTCGCTACCGGGTACCGCAGCTCGGCTGCCGACCAGTCGTCCAGCCGGTAGATGTCCGGCAGGGCGATCGCCTCTCCGCTGCGCCTGGCTCCTCCAGCAGTGTCACTGTGCTCTCCAGATCCCGGGGACCGCTGCCGGAGCGCTCGTTCTTGAGCTGTTCCCGTACCTTGCTGACAGCCCGACGGTGCCTGCGCGGCCTGGGAGTTGGCCGCGACCACGTCGATCATGACCGCAGGGGAGCGATAAGGGGCAGGATGCGCGAGCTTGCCTCTGCAGTGAGCGGGACGGGCTCGTGGAGGGTGTCTGGGCGTGATAGTGAGGTAGTGAGTCGAGTACCCGGCTGGCCCCGAATCCCTCCTGGCTCGCATACGTGCAGGTCAGGAGGGGATCCACGCTACCTTTCCTCAGAGCTCTCAGATGTCCCGGAAGAAACCAGCCAGCGAGGTGGCCTGCGACGATGAGAGGGATTCGGTCGCTGACCTGGGAGAATGGTCTTTCAGTTGTTTCATGCTCGTGCCAGTTGATGGAGCCGAAAGTCCCAGAAAAGTCCCAGAGCGCTCCCACGGCTGACGGAGGCTCTTTCGGCTTCACTCGACGTGGGGCAGCGTGGCGGGCCGGGGCCGGGGCCGGGGCCGGGGCTGTGGGCGGAGGTCGGCCTTTGTTCCCCCGCCGCGATGGGCAGCTCACCTCCGCTAGCGCGGAGAAGCACGTCTGCTGGCCTACCTGGGCGCGTCGGTTCAACTTCGCCGTCTCACATCCGAAGGCGCGCAGGTTCCAATCTGTTGCTCACATGCCCTTGCGATAGCCGCGTGCCACCGGCGCCGCCGCTCGGCTTGGAGGAGTTCCTGCTCCCGGTCCGGCCGGGACCCCGGTCTTGCCCTGTCGAGCGGACCGCCGATGGGCTACTCGGAAGTCCGGATGTGCTCGACCGCCACGTGCCCCTTGTGGTGCTTCTGGACGGTCGCCGGTTTCTGTCCTCGGCGGGGGAAGGCTGGCTGGTCAGGGCTGGAGTGGGGTGTTTTAGCTGTAGTCAGAGTTGCGGCACTTGGGTGGGGTCGGGGCTGATGCGTTCGCCGCGTGCATTGAAGACGAGCAGGTTGCGTACGTCGATGAGGAGGGGGATGTGCTGGCCTCTTCGATGACGGGCGCCCGGTTCATCGCGGATGACGAGTTCTCCGATGCCCTTGCGGGTAGGGGACTGCGCCGGAGGCTCTGTGGCGCCGGGGAGCGCGGGGTGGCGGCCGAAGAGGCTGATGCGGCGGCGGAGTTGCCGCAGGACGTCGGCGGCGCTTGTGCGGGCCTGGTGGTGGGGTATGTGGTCGGAGAGCTGGGCCGGTACGTCGGCCTGCTGTCCGCCCAGTGAGAGGTGGAGCAGCGCTTCGTGGCCCTGGAACTCGGTGTGCTCGACGACCCCGGTCATGGCTCGTTCGGAGGCGGTGGCGTGTGTCTTGTCGGCTATGCGGATGGCTTCGGGACGCAGTCCGATGAGGAGCGGCTGTCCCTGGACGACGCGGAGCATCTGGTGGTCATGCGTGAGCGGGTAGGAGAGGGTGATTTTTTGGGCCCCCAAGTTGAGCGCCATGACGCCGTCGACGGGGGCGTACACCGTGCCGTGCAGCAGGTTGATCCTCGGTGTGCCGACGAACGAGGCGACGAAGGCGTTGGCGGGCAGTGCGTAGAGGGTGCGGGGGGTGTCGACCTGCTGAAGGACTCCGTCGCGCATGACTGCCACCCGGTCGCCGAGCGCCATGGCTTCGGCCTGGTCGTGGGTGACGTAAATGGTCGTCGCACCGGTGCTGCGGGTGACCGCGAGCATTTCGGTGCGCAGGCGGGCACGTAGCCGGGCGTCGAGGCTGGAGAGCGGCTCGTCCATCAGGAAGACCGAGGGGCGCCGGACTACTGCGCGGCCCATGGCGACGCGCTGGCGCTCCCCACCGGAGAGCCGGCCGGGGATCTGGTTCAGGAGGTGGTCGATGCCCAGGGTCTGGGCGACGGACTGCACGTGGGCCGTCACCTGGCCGGGGTCCTGTTTCTGAACCGCGAGGGGAAAGCCGATGTTCTGCGCTGTGGTCATGTTGGGGTAGAGCGCGAAGCTTTGAAAGATCATCGCGATATCGCGTTCGCTTGGCTGGAGATCGTTGGCGATCTTTCCGTCGAGATGCAACTCGCCCCCGCTGATGGTTTCCAGGCCGGCGATCATGCGCAGCAGGGTGGACTTGCCGCATCCGGAGGGGCCGAGCAGGACGAGGAACTCGCCGTCCTCGACGGTCAGGGAGAGCTGGCGCACGGCCCTTTGCCGGTTGGGGTAGGTCTTGGTGAGGTCGTGAAGGGTGATGGTGCTGCCCACGGGTGCTCCTGGTACGTGTCGCGCTTGGCGGGAGAAGAGAGGGGCCGGTCAGGGGGTGAGTTCGGCGGCGGCGACGTGGAGGCCGGCGGCGACCAGGACGATGTTCTTGATGACGTACTGGCCTTCGAGGGTGGGAACAGCCGCGGTGTGCCAGGCGGCGTCGGGCAGTAGGAGCAGCGAGAGGAAGACTCCGGTCATGTGGAGGAAGAAGGCTGCCAGGGCCCAGCGGAGCAGGAAGCCGGTCAGGAGCGCGAGCCCGATGCCCGTCTCCAGGACCGCGAGCAGGAGCAGGCAGACCGGGTCGGGGATGAGTCCGATGGTTAATTCGGTCATGGCGCTGATGGCGAAGTTCTCGGCCGCGCTCGCGCCGGGGAAGAACTTCAGGGCGCCGAACCAGCAGAAGATCAGGCCGATGCAGACGCGCAGGACGAGGGTGCTGATCCGCGTGTAGCGGTACGCGTGGGCTGCGAGGCGGTTCCGCAGGGGCTGCTGTGTCCCCAACGTCGAGGTGAGTGAGCGGTTGGCGCGGGCGGGCTTCTCGCTGGGGTGGTGGTGGGAGGTATTGGTCATCATTGATCCTCCGCTGGAGAAGGCCTCGGACAGCCGGGGCGCTGGGCGTCCGGCGGTGGCTGTTGGCCGGCCCAGGGTCCTACGGAGTCGAGAGGGGACGAGCCCCGCGGGAGGCACTGCTTCCCGCGGGGTCCCGGGTCAGCCGGTCCCGGTCAGCTGAAGTTGACGTCGCTGCACAGGAAGTACTTCTGGTCCATGTGCGATGCCTTCCAGACCGTCACCACGACGTGGCGTCCGCTGTAGCCGGAGGTACTGACGTCCGTGACGTAGTGCGGCTGGTAGGGGTACCTGCCGGTCTTCTTCACCAGCTCGAGGTCGTCCCACCCGATCAGCTGGTACTCCGGGTTGAAGCCCTGCTTGGTGACGTAGACCTCGAGCCAGTCCGCACCGTGTCGTGCCTCGTCGTAGAGGTCGATGGTGAAGTCGGAGCCGATGTTGGTCATCTTCCACGGTCCGGGGCGGTCGAGGGGACGGTAGTTCGTCTCGCCCTGGCCGCCGGCGCTGCAGATCTGGCCGTTGGGGACGACCTGCTTGTAGTTGTCGCCGGTGTTGTTGGCGTAGACGGCCTTCCACGCGCCGATGGCGTTCGCGTTCTCGTGGTAGGTCCGGTAGCACATGGGGTCCTGGGACTCGTTGGGCTCGGTGTATCCCCAGCGCTGCAGGCAGCCGTAGTTGCGGGTCTCGGGGGTGATGACGGTGCCGTGTGCGGAGGCCGTCGGTGCCTGGATGACGCCCAGGAGTGCGGTGGCCAGTAAGGCCGAGCTCAGCGCGACGACGCGGGAGAGCGTTGCGGGTATGCGGTTCATGGTGCTCTTCCTCTGTGTGTGTGGAGATCACAGGCCGATCCCCGACCAGTGATTTAGGTGTACATGACAGCTTGTGGTGCGGTCAGGCGTTGCTCAGGTGGGTGCTCACCTCCTCTCGCCGGCGCGCGAGCCGGTTCAGTAGGGCGGCCAGGGACCACTGGCCGGGGCCGAGGGCGGCGATGAGCAGGAAGGCCCAGCAGAACAGCACGGCGCTCTCGCCACCGTTCTCGATGGGGAGCAGCCCGTCGCCCTGGTGGTTGACGAAGTAGGCGTAGGCCATGGACCCGGAGCACAGAAGTGCTGCCGTGCGCGTGCTCAGTCCGATCAGCACGAGTACTCCACCGATCAGCTGGATCACCGCGGCCCACCAGCTGGGCCACTCCCCGGTGCTGGGCATCGCGCCGTGCGGGCCGCCCAGGACGTTGAAGAGGGTGGCGGCTCCGTGGCAGGCGAAGAGCAGGCCGGTCACGATGCGGAAGAGGCTCAGGATGGGCTGTTCGAACCTGGCTGCTGGCATGTGCCGCATGCCTTTCTGCGGGGGAGGAGGAATAGGGGTACTGCTGGGCCCGGTCGCGGGTGGCCCGCTGCGGTGGTGGCCACCCGCGATCAGGTGGCTAGGCGGTGAGGCTGAACTTCTGGCTGGCCCAGGTGCTGCAGTCCCACAGGTGGAGGCGGGCACCGTTGGCAGTGCTCTGGCCTTCGACATCGAGGCAGCGGCCGGACTTGAGGTTCTTCAGGGTGCCGTTGGCCTGGAAGGCCCACTTCTGGCTGTCCCAGCCGCCGCAGTCCCACAGGTGCGCCTTGGTGCCGTTGGCGGTGGCGCCGCCCTCGACGTCCAGGCACTTGCCGCCGGACTTGAGCTGCTGGCCGTCCAGCGTCCACGTCATCGAGGCTGTGTTGGCGCAGGTCCACTGCTGGATCGCGGTGCCGTTGGCCGTACCGGCTGCGGCGCGGTCGATGCACTTGGTGTTGCCGCCGTTGACGATCCGGCCGGAGCCCGTGGTCGGTTCGGAGCCAGGATCGGGATTGCCGCCGGCGCCCCAGGCGTTCCAGTTGTCCCAGGTCTCCGCGTCGAAGCCGAGGCGGCCGGGCTGGTCCGCTCCCCAGTTGGTGCCGGCCTTGTTGATGACGGTGCCGCCGACGGTGTAGTTCTCGAGCTTGAGGCCCTTGCTCTGGGTCGTTTCGTTGCCCAGGGTGACTTTTTGGCCGGCGGTGTTGGTGTAGCGCTTGAGGAGGCTGACCTGGCTGCCCGGGTCGAGGCCGTTCCAGCTGTCAATCTTCAGGTTCTTGACGTGGATGTTCTCGGTGCTGGAGAGGGCGAAGACGCGGATCGCGCAGTTGGTCTGGCCTTCGACGGTGATGTTCTCGAAGGTCATGTTCTGGACCTTCGTGTTGGGGTCGCCCTTGGTGGTGGACCCCATGTCCTCCCAGTGGGAGGAGGAGTTGAGGATGCAGGTGTTGTACTTGACGTCCTTCCAGTACATCCGGTTGTGGATGACGTGGGTGTTGGTCACCCGGACGTTGTCGATGTTGCGGGGGGTCCAGCCCCACTGGATGACGGGGCCGTTCTCGTTCTTCCAGATGACGGTGTTATCGATGTTGACGTCGCTGTGGTACATCTTCAGGACGTCGTCGTTGGCGTTGAAGAATGTGTTCTTCATGGTGCTGCCGCGGTAGAGCTCGATGCCGTCGGTCTGCCAGTACCAGGAGCCGACCTGCTTGTAGTTGTCGACGCGCATCTGGAAGGTTTGCTCGTTGCCGTAGACGACGAACGAGTGGTAGGGCGGTTCGTTGATCGTCACGCCCTGCAGATCGAGGTACTGCTGGGCGTCGGCGGACTGGAACTGGAGCATCTTCACGCAGGAGGCGTGACAGTTCGACGCCCCGCTGAGGTGGTCGTAGTTGTTGTTGGTGTCCGCCTCGTAGACGTACTGCTCACCGGAGAGGACTCCGTACCCGGTCACCTTGTACAGGCCCTGGGTGTCGTGGAAGAAGCGGAAGGCGCCCTTCACGTACGCGCCGGGTGCCAGGTAGACCCACTTGACGTTGGCCGGGAGCACCGCGTGGTACTTCGAGCCCATGGTGTAGGTGCCCGGGCGGAAGTAGATGATGTCCTGGCTGATGTTGTTCAGGTTCGTGACCTGGCCGGGCTCGGGGTAGTGGATGCTTCCCGACGCGGCGGTGGGGATCAGCCGCTCCTTCTCCGCGCCGGTCGGCGTCGGCTCGGCGAAGATCATCATCGAGTTGCGCGGCTCGGTGTGGATGGCCCGGTTGTTGCCGCCGCCGGTGGTGGTCAGCTTGCCGGCGTCGTTGGCCGGGCCGGACATGTCGTTGTAGGCCGTGTACAGCTGCGGGTCGAACTCGACCGAGAACCGGTAGCCCTTCGAGCTGTAGGGCACCTTGACCCGGACGGTCTTGCTGTTGACCAGCTCCATGTCGAAGTTCAAGCTGCTCGGCTTGATCTTGACCTGGTCGGCCGAGGAGATGCTCTGGTCGGTGCGCAGTGAGACGTCGACCCACACGTCGGCCGTGTACTGGAACGACGACCAGCTCATGGTGAGGTTCGCCGAGGCGGAGAACTCCGCGCCGTCCTCCTTGGTGTAGCCGATCTTTCCCTTGCCGCTGCGGGGGATGCTCATGTACGCGAACGAGTCGTACTTCGTGGTCGGCGCCGCGGCCGTGGCGACCTTCACGTCGTAGAAGGAGGACCGCCGCACCTTGTCACCGCCCACCGGGCTGCTCGTGTTGAACTCGTGGTTGTCGTGCCACCAGGTCTGCAGCTGCTCGCTGTTCGCGGTCTCTCCCGCCGCTCCCGGCGCGGGTGCCGAGGCCGCGGCGGCAAGGGCTGCCGCGGGGACAAGCCGGCCCGAGGGCAAGGGGGTGGCCGAAGCCAGAGCGCTGGCCGGCGTGACGGCGCCGGCGAGCGCCAAGGCCAGGCCGGCGGCGATGGCCGCCAGCGGGTTGAGCCGTCGCAGTCTTCCTGCGGGCATGTTGATGTCCTCTCCTTGATGAATCGGGGCATGGCCCCAAGGCGCACGCTCTTGGCGGGCGCAGACTCCGGGCCGGCAGCTGACCGCAGCCTGGCGGCGTCATCGGTGTGCGGCCGTCCGCGTGCCGTGCTTGGCGGGAGGTTCGGCCGTGCGCGGCATCCGTCCGGTCCAGCCGGTGGGAGCCGGCGATTTCTCTCCTCTCGGGGGGAGTTGAAGAGCGGAGTCCACGCGCGGGTCACTCGCAGGGCCGGGAGCACAGGACACCGGTCCTGCGAGTGGGCTGACCGGTTCTGTCGACCCGAGGGTGACGGGCTGCAGGTGTGGCGGGCCCTGTGGTCCACGGTCCCGGCTGCCGGATAACGTCCCGTCATTTCTTCGCCGTGTCAATGAAATGAGCGAGAATTACCGACTGCTGGGTTGCGCAGCGAAGCGGCCAACGCGACAAAGGCGTGCAATAAGGCCACTCGGGGTGACCGGCGGCGGCTCGTCACGGTTGAGTAACGCAGTGTTTTCTTTCTTGACGCACTAAAAGGGTGGGGGACACACTCCCGTCATACGCAGTCGACAGGGGCCATCCCGGCCGAAGGCGTCGCAGCCGCAGGAGGCACGATGACGATCTCCGCAATGCCTGGCGACAACGGAGCTCCCGCTGCTGGCACATCGCGGCGCCCGCACCGGGATCGATGGCGCTGAACCGCCCCCGACCGCCCTGACCGACCACCACCTGGAGGTACCGAGTGATGAGCCCGTCCAAGATCCGGTTTTCGGAGCTTGTCAGTGAGCAGACGCGCGCGGAGATCTTCGCGACCGTCCTCACCGCTGGGCCCATCTCGCGCACCCAGCTCGCCCAGCGACTCGGCCTCGTGCCCTCCTCGGTGACCCGCATGCTGCCGCCGCTTCTCGAGCACGACTATCTGCGTGAGAGCGACACCGCACCGAACGGCCGCGGCCGGCCGCAGAAGATGCTGCACGTTAACCCCGACAAGCACCTGGTCGTCGGTCTGAAGATCGGCCCCGCGCAGGTGTCGGGAGTCGTCACCGACATGGCGGCCAACGTCCTGGCCCGCGCCGAGCAGCCACTGGACGACTGCACCCCTCAGACCGCCCTGTCCGCCGCTGCCTCCCTGACCGGCAGGCTCCTCGCAGAGGCGCCCGATGCGACGGACAGGGTGCTCGGCCTCGGAGTAGGAGTGAGCGGCCACGTCGATTCGGCGGCCGGAATCTGCCGCTACTCATCCCTGCTCGACTGGAACAAGGTCGACGTGGCCGGCCCCTTGATGGAGGCGACCGGGCTGCCGGTGGTCGTCAACAACGACGTCAACACCCTGGTCGTCGCGGAACGCTGGTTCGGCGAGGGCCGGGACACCGACTCCTTCGCCGTGGTCACCGTCGGCCCGGGCATCGGCTGCGGCCTGCTCTTGGACGGCTCCCTCTTCTCCGGCGCCACCGGACTTGCCGGAGAGCTCGGCCACCTTCCCCTCGACCCCGCAGGTCCCATGTGCAGCTGCGGCCGCCGCGGCTGCCTGGAGGCCCTGGCCGGCGACCGAGCCGTCCTGCGCCACCTCCGGGACGCCGGCATCGCCTGCGACACGATCGCCGAAGCCATCGACCTCGCACGTGGCGCAAGCGGAGCGGCGAACACCGTCGCCCGCTCCGCGTTCGCCGAAGCCGGCACCGCCCTCGGACGGGGCATGGCCGGCATGTGCAACCTGCTCAACCTGCAGAAAATCATCATCGCCGGGGAGGGAGCGGTCGCCTACGACCTCTTCGGCCCGGCCATGACCGCGGCACTGGAAGCGCAGGCATTCTCCACGGCTGCTTCGGACTGCGACATCCATGTCGACCCCGTCCGGCACGATCTCTGGGCCCGAGGCGCTGCCTGCCTGGTCATCCGTGACGCGGTGGGCGCCGCAATCTCCTGACCCCGCCAGGCCGCACAGGGCGCACCCGCGGTCTCGAACACCCCAGCGATGTCACTTAAAGTAATCATGCGAACGCGATGAGGTTTGACGTGCCCGTGAATGAAGCCAATCCTGCCGACTCCTGGTGGAGCGAGGCGGTGGTCTACCAGATCTACCCGCGCAGTTTTGCCGACTCCAACGCGGACGGAATCGGCGACCTCCAAGGCATCATCGAGCGTCTCGACCATCTGTCCCAGCTCGGTGTCGACGTTCTGTGGCTCTCCCCGGTCTACCCGTCCCCGCACGATGACAACGGTTACGACATCAGTGACTACCAGGACATTGATCCGCTCTTCGGCACGCTCGACGAGTTCGACCGGCTCTTGGCCGCGGTCCACGAGCGCGGCATGAAGCTCGTGATGGATCTGGTGGTCAACCACACCTCCGACGAACATCCCTGGTTCACCGCGTCCCGCGACGGCGGCCTGCAGGGAAGCAATCGGGACTGGTACATCTGGCGCCCCGCCCGTGACGGCATGGAACCCGGCACCCCGGGCGCCGAGCCCAACAACTGGGGATCCTTCTTCTCCGGCCCCGCCTGGACCTACGACGAGGCGAGCGGCGAGTACTACCTGCACCTGTTCTCCCGCAAACAGCCCGACCTCAACTGGGAGAACCCCGCCGTCCGCCAGGCGGTTCACGCCATGATGCGCTGGTGGCTCGACCGTGGGGTCGACGGCTTCCGCATGGACGTCATCAACCTCATCTCCAAGACACCCGGCCTGCCCGACGGAGCCGTGCACGAAGGCAGCCGGCACGGTGACGGCAGCCCCCACTACATCTGCGGCCCCCGCATCCATGAATTCCTCGCCGAGATGCACCGCGAGGTCTTCGAAGACCACCCGCGCCAGCTGATGACGGTCGGGGAGATGCCCGGTGTCACCGTGGAGGAGGCCACACTCTTCACCGATCCCGCCCGCCGCGAGGTCGACATGGTGTTCCAGTTCGAGCACGTGGGCCTCGACCAGGGCCCCGGCGGCAAGTTCGACGTCCGCCCGCTGAAGCTGACCGACCTCAAGGCCAGCCTCGGCCGCTGGCAGACCGGCCTGGGCGAGACCGGCTGGAACAGCCTCTACTGGAACAACCACGACCAGCCCCGCATCGTCTCCCGCTTCGGCGACGACACCCCGGCCCACCGCGACCGCTCCGCCAAGCTCCTCGCCACCGTGCTCCACCTGCACCGCGGCACCCCGTACGTCTACCAGGGCGAAGAGCTCGCCATGGCCAACGCCCCCTTCGCCTCGATCGACGACTTCAGGGACATCGAGTCCCTCAATCACCACCGCGAGCAGACCGCTCTCGGAGCCGACGAGGAACAGACCCTGGCAGGACTGCGCCACCGCAGCCGGGACAACGCCCGCACCCCAATGCAGTGGGACACCACCCAGCACGCCGGCTTCACCACCGGCACCCCCTGGATCCAGGTGAACCCCGACCACACCAGCGTCAACGCCAAGGCCCAGCTCGCCGACCCCGACTCCGTCTTCCACTACTACCGCCGCCTGATCGCCCTGCGGCACACCGAGCCCGCCCTCACCCACGGTGACTTCCACATGCTGCAGCCCGACCACGAGCAGCTCTACGCCTTCACCCGCCACGACGCGGCATCCGGCACCGAACTGCTGGTCCTCGCCAACTTCAGCGGAGCCGACCTCACCGTCGACCTGCCCGACGGCTGGGAACACAGCGAGACCCTCATCGCCAACGTCCCGGCCTCCACACCTCTCACGGCCCCGCACACCCTGCAGCCCTGGGAAGCCCGTGTCCACCGCCGCAATACCTGACCAGCCCCACCTGAACACCCGTACCGCCTCCCCCCGCACCGCCCTGACCCTGCACACCCAAGGAATCCTCATGACGAACATGCGCTTCCGTGCTCCGCGCCGCACCACCCGACGAGCCCTGCTCGCCATGTCCGCTCTGGCACTCGTGGCGCCGCTGACCGCCTGCGGCGGCGGATCGGACACCGCCGAGGGAGACGGCAAGACTCTGCGCCTGTGGCACTACGAGCAGGAGGACGGCGCCCTGAGCAACGCCTGGGACTCGGCCATCGCGGAGTTCAAGAAGACCCACCCCGACGTGAAGGTCGTCTTCGAACGCAAGACGTTCGAGCAGATACAGCAGAACGCCGGCATGATCCTGAACTCCGACAAGGCGCCCGACGTCATGGAGTACAACAAGGGCAATGCCACCACCGGCCTGCTCGCCAAGCAGGGCCTGCTCACCGACCTGACCTCCGTCGCGAAGGAACGCGGCTGGGACAAGAAGATCAGCGAGAGCGCGTCCGTCACCGCCCGCTACGACGCCAACGGTGAAATGGGCGGCGACAAGTGGTACGGCGTCCCTAACTACGGCGAGTTCGTCCTCGCGTACTACAACGACGACCTATTCAAGAAGCACAACATCACCAAGCCCACCGACCTCCAGAGCTTCGAGGCCGCCCTGGCCGACTTCAAGGCCGCCGGGATCACCCCGCTCGCCAACGCCGGCAACGACCACCCCGCCGGCCACTGGCTCTACCTCCTGGCCCTGGCCAAGGCGAATGACGCCTGGGTCGACGACTACCAGCTCTACAAGGGCAAGGTCGACTTCCACGGCCCGGAGTGGACCTACGCGGTCGAAACGTACAAGGACTGGCTCGACAAGGGCTACTTCGAGAAGAAGGACGTCGGCCTCAAGGGCAGCGACATGACCGAGCAGTTCGTCTCGCAGAAGCGCCCGATCATGGTCGGCGGTAACTGGTGGTTCGGCGGCCTGACCACCGACATCACCGACTTCACCTGGTCCACCGCCCCCTACCCCGGCAGCAAGAAGACCCTCGGCTCCGGCGGCAACCACTGGGTCGTGCCCACCAAGGCGAAGAACAAGAAGCTCGCCGAGGACTTCATCGACATCACCATGTCGGACAAGATCCAGAAAATCCTCGGGGAAGAGGGCAACGTCCCGCTCGCTGTGAAGCCGGACTCCATCGAAAACCCCAAGTCCCGCGAGCTCATCACCGCGTTCAACACCTACCAGGACGGCAAGGGGCTCGCCTTCTACCCGGACTGGCCGGCACCCGGCTACTACGACACCTGGATGGGCGCCACCCAGAACCTCATGAACGGCGGCAAGCCCCACGCCGTCCTCGACGAGCTCAAGGCCCCCTACGAGAAGTACACCGCCACCCGGCGCTGAGACTGACCCGCCCGAACCCGCGCGTCAGTCCCTTCTTCCCGGGGACGGCGGCCCGCCCGCACCGGGCCGCCGTCCCGCCCCTCTTGGAGCAACAGTGAAAACCACACGTCACCCGCGGCCCACGGGATACGCCGTCTTCCTCGCCCCCGGCCTGCTACTGAGCCTGCTCTTCCTCGTCGTCCCGCTGGTGATGACCTTCTACTACAGCCTCACCCAATGGCAGGGCGTCGGAGAGCCCACCTGGATCGGCTTCGACAACTACACCCGACTCTTCAGCGACGCCGACTTCTGGGCCTCGTTCCGCAACATCGCCTTCGTCATCGTCGGCATCGCCGTCGTCCCCACCCTGCTCGGGCTCTTCCTCGCCGCCCTCCTGTTCGACTACATCGGCAAGAAGCACGGAGACGGCTTCGTCAGCCTCTTCCGCTCCGGCCTCTACCTCCCCCAGGTCATCCCCGTCGCCGTCACCGGGCTGATGTGGGGCTGGATCCTCGCCCCCGAAGGCGCCGTCAACAGCGTCCTCGAAAAGATCGGCCTGAACTCCCTCGCCCAGAACTGGCTCGGAGACCCCGACCTCGCCCTGTGGATGGTCCTCGCCGTCCTCGTCTGGATGCAGCTCGGCTACCCCCTGGTGCTGTTCCTCTCCGGGCTCCAGCGCATCGACCCCGAACTGTATGAAGCCGCTTCCCTCGACGGCGCCACCTGGTGGCAGCGCTTCACCCGCATCACCGTGCCCATCCTGCGGCCCGAGGTCTACGTCGTCCTTGTCACCACCACCATCGCCGGCCTGAAGGTCTTCGCCCAGATCTTCGTCCTCACCGGCGGCGGCCCCGGCAACTCGACCCTCGTCCCCGCGTACTTCGCCTACCAGAACTTCTTCGAGCGCGCCGACGTCGGATACGGCTCCGCGATCTCCAGCACGATCACCCTGCTCGTGCTGATCATCGCCGGAACGATGCTCACCCGCCAGGCGCGCGAGGACGGATGACCATGACCACGCACACCACTTCCACGGCACCCCCCGGCCACCGGCGCAAAGCGGTCAAGGCTGAAGCGGGTAAAGCCAAAGCGACGGGCAACCGCCGCAGCCCCGGCTCCTACGCCGTCCTGGCAGCCGTCGCCGTATTCGTCCTCGCGTTCCTGGCGCCCTTCATCGTCATCCTGCTCAACTCGTTCAAAACCAGCGCGGACTTCCGCACCAACGGGTCGCTGTCCCTGCCCGCCCAGTGGAACTGGAGCATCATCGCCGAAGTCTGGGACCGCGTCGGCTTCACCCAGAAACTCTTCAACAGCATCCAGATCAGCCTCGGCGTCGTTCTCATCGCCGTCCTGCTCGCCCTCTTCAACGCCTACGCCATAGGCATCGGCCGCATCCGCTGGCGCACCCCCTTCCTCATCTTCTTCCTCGGCGTCAACGTCCTGCCGCAAGAGGGCCTCGTATACCCCATCTACTACCTCTTCAAGGAGATGGGCCTCTACGACGGGAAACTCGGCTACACCATCCTCGTCGGCATCACCTACAGCGCCTTCGGCACCTACCTCCTCTCCTCCGTCTTTGCCAGCTTCCCCCGCGAACTCATCGAAGCCGCCTCCATGGACGGAGCCGGCCGATGGACCATCCTGTGGCGCATCGTCCTGCCCATGAGCTGGCCCACCCTCTCGGTGATGTGCGTCTTCTTCTTCGTCTGGAGCTGGAACGAGTTCCTCTACCCACTCGTCCTCCTCATCTCCAACGACAACCAGACCGTCCCTCTCGGCCTGTCCGTCATGCAAGGCCAATACACCAGCGACCCCACCTCCATGAGCGCCGCAGCCCTCCTCGGCATCGTCCCCATGGTCGTCTTCTTCCTCATATTCCAGCGCTCCCTCACCCGCGGTATGACCGCCGGAGCCGTCAAGTAGCCCATCCGCAACACCCCAAAGCCACCCCGGATCCGGCACGCACCGCCCCGCCGCCGGGTCCGGGGTACACCCACGCCTGCGGAGGGGCCCGCACCGCACGGCTCGAGCCGGTGACTCATGTCGAATCTCCCCTCCCGAAGAGGGGGGTGGCTGCTGGCCATGACGCTCGTTTGACGCCCGCAGACGGTAGAGCGGGCCGCTGAGTAGGCTCTGAACTGCGCTTTTCCGGGCCTGCTGGAACCGACATCTTTTCGATGACCCACCATGTCGAGTGCGTCGCGATCCTTGAGCCTGCCGCAAAGGGCGTCTGACCTGCGGTTTCGCTGAGTGTGCGTTATGTGCGCTGTGGGCGTTACGGGCGATATCTTGACGCATGAGCGACGCACGTGACGCACGCCTGACGCACGTTTGACGCACGTTCTGATGAGGCGTCAGGTAATAATTACTGCAGGTGACGGTGTGTCGAGTACGGCTTGAGGGGGGGCCTCTTTATCGCCTCTTGGTGAATCCGTGTTCGATATCGCCTGTTTTAAGGCTCAGTAGGAACGGGGTCCGTAAGGGCTCCAGTGGCCGAGGAAAGGCTTGAGGTCGTCGGCACTGGGCTTGGGTGGGTTGGGCAGCTTCGGCGCTGCGGCGGACTCGGTGAGGTGCTGGAGCCGGGCGTCCGTGAAGGCGAGCCACGCGCCGATCTCTGTTCTTTCCTGTCCGGGTGGCAGCGATGTGGCGTGGTCGCGTACTGCTGTGACGTATTCGGTCAGGCGCTTGGTCTGGTGCCAGGTGTCTGCTTGTTCTTCGAGGTGCTTGACGCGATAGGCGTAGGCGTATGCGGTGCGCGCTTCCTCCATGGCGGTTTCCCAGCGTCTCTGCTGGGCTTCCCTGGCCTGCTGGTCTGCAAGGCGTTTGTGTTCTGCGGCTTTGCCGCGGAGGTCGACTTCTTGTGCGATTTCGGCGAGTTGGTCTTCTAGTGGCCGGTCGGGGACATCGGCCCATTCGCTCGCACGGTGCGGGCTGCCGCCGCGGAGGATGAAGCGCAGGCGGTTTGAGGGGGTGTAGTCGAAGCGGGCGATGCGCATCCATGAGTGCTTCTTGGCGTCGGCGAGTTCCTTGTCGGTGGGGATGTGTTCGCTGCGGTCCTGTTCTTGAAGGACGAGGAATCCGACGCTTTCGCCTTGGGCGGTGATGGTGAAGTGCGGTGGTGCGCTGCGGCGACGGTGGGGTGGGGGAGCGCCTTGCGTGGTTCCGAGTGCTGCCTTATGGCCTTGTGATTCGGTGGCGGTGATGAGGGCCTGGATGATGCGCAGGGCTCGGCCTTGGATGGATTTGGTGAGCCCCATGGGCTGTGGCTGTTGTTGGAGGGCGGCCACGAGGGGGTGGGGTTTGGTGAGTCTGGCCGGAACGGGGAGCGGGTTGAGTTCGGCGAGGCGCCAGGCGGGGATGTCGGCGAGTTTGATTTCGTAGCCGCGGTGGGTGCGGTATGCGTAGAGCTCTTGTGTGCGCGGGATCTTGCCGGACTTGCGGGCGGTGTTCACCCGTGATGTCCAATTCACTGCGTGCGGTCCGGTTTCGATGGGCTTGATGAGGCAGCCGTCGTTCGCGGCCAGTTCTTCGAGGAGTTGGTCGGTGTAGTTAGTACGGGCGCTGAGTGCGCTCTTGGCGCGTGGCGGTGCCGGCTTGCGGCTGGGCTGTGCGGGTGGCGCGGCGTTCTGCTCGACGGGGCAGATGCCGCGGTCGGTGAGATGCTGCCGCCCTTTGGCGGTGAGGTTGGCGCTCCAGTGCCCTCGGCGTTTGGTGATTCTGATGAGTCCGCGACTCTGCAGTGCCTGAGCGCTGACCTTGAAAGTGCTGTCCGGCCAGACTCCGTCGGGACATCCCTGGCCCACCCAATCGAGCACGGTCTGCTGCCGCTCGTTGAGGGTCTGGTGCATGTGGACCTCTCGCGGCTCCCGGGTGTGTTGCCCCGGAGATGATGCCCGTAACTTCCGCGGTAATTCCGAGCGTTATGAGAGGACGTTCGTTCGGATGAGACGTGTTGCGTGGCCCGCGCATCGGAGTGCAGCAGGCTGCGGAAGCGCGCTCGCCCTCGCTGACCCGCCCGTCCCGCAACAGGGCCCGGGGTGCTGCTGTATGACGGGCATCGCGTGTCGTCATGCGCCGCAGTGTTTCACCCACCACTGACAGACACGTTGTCTGGCATCAGAACGCAGAACACCCTGAAGGACAGAGATCGACCAGGAGCGCAGGTTCACCGGGCCAGAATGGGCCAGCCCTTACTCGTGATCTTCGAGGTACTTCTCGTACTCGTCCATGTATGGATAGCAGTCGTCGGCAGTGGCAAGGTCGCTGCCTTCACAGAGGCTGTACTTGTAGGAGCCATCGGGGTTGCGCTCTTGAGGATCAGGCAGGCCGGTGTCGCGAGCGAAGTCACTACCGTCGTCGGCCCCCTCCGACGCCGAGACACCATCCCGCGCGATGTCGCGGTACCGTCGCTCGGCGTCGGGCGTGAGCTTGCCGCTTTCGCAGTCAGCGGGGTCCTCGACCATGTAGAAGAGGACAGACCAAAAATCCCCGTCCGTCGTCTCATCGCCCTTGACCCGCTCCGTCTCATGCCAGCAGACGGTCCACTCGCCCCCAGGGTCGTCCAGGGAGCTGTAATCACGCCCTCCAGCCCCCGTGTCCAAGCGTGTCGCGTAACCCGCCGCCTTGGCGGTCAGCGCCGCATCATTGAACGACCTCCCCTCCTGACTTGCCAACGGAGGTGCCTTGTCGCTCTGCGGGCTTCCCGTGCCGCCTTGCCCGTCGCACCCCGTCAGGGCAACGACGCCAGCAAGCACCAGCATCGCGATGCGCTTCCTCATGGCTCCCCCTCCGGCGAGTCTGCCGATGATCGCTCTGGATGGTAGTGCAGGAGCCAGATACAGGAGACGGCACCCACGGACGCGCGTTAGCTCAATGAATGCCTGGCGGTACGCTGCCGGCGGCCGACCACCGCCCCGGTCCAGCAGCACCGCTGCCGATACCAGCCTCGAGAAGGAACTCACGGTGACCAAGCCCCTAACGCACAAGCAAGCCCTGGCAGCAGTCATACAAGCTCTCGGCGGAACGTGGGACCCACCGCGCGCCGCTCTGGCACTGCGTCTCGCCGGCTACGAGCCAGCTACCTCGCAGGCCGGCGAGAAGGAAGCGCGCCGGATCCTGCGCGAACTCACCGAAGAGGGAACGATCGTCCGGCCCGACCCCGAGCGTACGGAGTACCACCCTCTAGGAACCTGAGGTTGCGGACGGCTCCCTGCCCGGGCCCGGGTCGTCCGGCACTGACGAGGTTCGTGGTTGAGAGAACGCGTGATCAACCAGGGCCTTTACTACCTGTCGTGGCTCACCCGGTACCGGAGCGCCTTCGACAGCCTGGTCCGCGACAGGCTCGGAGTGCCGACCGCAGCGCAGGTCCTGTGGAGCGCCCCCCGCCTGATCTGTGTTGCCGGCGACTTCACCCTGAGCCTGATCCGCTTTGACGGACATTCGAGATCAGGGGTTCATCCCCGGGAGGATGTCCATCATGGAGAGCATGGGGAAAGAGAAGCCTCGCCG
This sequence comes from Streptomyces sp. NPDC102402, assembly GCF_044765765.1. NCBI lineage: Bacteria > Bacillati > Actinomycetota > Actinomycetes > Kitasatosporales > Streptomycetaceae > Streptomyces > Streptomyces sp. NPDC102402. The sequence goes on along the minus strand of NZ_JBIWKR010000001.1, from coordinate 11,641 downwards.
CCCTCGCCGTTCGTTCACGCCGGAGTTCAAGGCCGAGATCGTCGGGCTGTGCCGACGCGGTGACCGCTCGGTCGGACAGGTCGCCAAGGACGTCGAGCTGACCGAGACCGCGGTGCGGGACTGGGTGAAGCGGGCCTCTGCCATCGCCGGGTCTGCCCGGCATCTGGCATTGTCCTCTTCGACCTGTCGTCGAATCGATACGCTTCTCTCCTCGCTCTGCTTCTGACGACGGTGGTCCCTACGGGTGAGTTCGTACACCTCCAACGGAACCCCACTGCTCCGGTATTCGACTTCGCACATGACGGTCAGCGTAGAAGCAGCGCCTACGCGGCCGTGGGGAAGAACGGTCTTGGTCAACCAGCTTGCGGATTCTGCCCATGAGAGACCGACGGGGTGCGTGTCGCGTACGCTCCGAGGCCAGCCGCGTGGGCTCGCGTGGTGCGGCGGCGATGGCCGCTCTGAGGCAAGCCATGGGATACCACCGACGAGCAACCGACGGTCCTGGTCAAGCCGCCGCCAGGCACACCCCCCAACACCGCCGCCCATCCACTCGAACGAAACAAGAGCAGACAGTTTCCCGCCAGTCAGCCGGTTTTGATCAATCGGTGGCTCGCTACCAACGCTGTTGGGCAGTATGCCGTCCTGGGGCATTGTCGGTTGAAGGACCGGAGGGGGAACATGGCGATCAGAGTGTTGCCGGTGTCTGCGGAGCAGTCGGAGCTGCTAGACGCGATCATCGCTTTGGGCGACCGGTACACGAAGTACCTGGGGCTGCTGACGCCGCCTGCCTACCGTAAGCACGCCGAGGACGACGGCCTGCTGGTGGCCCTGGATGGCGAGGAGGTGGTCGGTTACGCGCTCTTCGGGCTTCCCAAGCGGAGTCTGCATGTGAGGCTGGCTCACTTATGCGTTGCAGAGGAGCGCCGAGGCCAGGGTGTCGCTCGTGAGCTGATCGAGGCGATCCGTGCGCGGCACGCCCATAGGCTCGGTATCCGTGCGAAGTGCCGGCGCGACTACGGGCTCAGCAGCATGTGGACGGCGCTGGGCTTTGTCCCCAGGGGAGAGAGCCTGGGGCGGGGCAAAGACAAGGAAACGCTGGACACCTGGTGGCTCGATCTGGGGCACGAGGACCTGTTCACCGAGGCCCAGAGCGATGCGCTGCTGGTGGTGACCGTGGACCACGGTGTGTTCGCCGGGCTGCGCGGTACGGGGACGGAACGCGCTGTTGAGGAGTCGCGTGCTCTCGAAGCGGGATGGCTCGCCGACCTGATCGAGCTTGCCTTCACTCCGCAGCTTCTGCATGACGTGCGTGATGTCGAGGAACGTGAGGCGCGCACCCATCAGCGGGCGGGCCTTGCCGAGCTGCGGTCCCTGTCTCCCGACAGTGCTGCCGTTGCCGTCCGCTTGGAGGAGCTGGTCGCGACAACGGGGAAGGAGGTGCCTGGTGTTCCTCTCGATGGTCGGCAGCGTGCCCGCTTGCGCTACGTGGCCGAGACGTCGTGTGCCGGGCTCCAGGTACTGGTGACGCGCGATCCTGCACTGGCGGCTCTGGCAGATATCGCCTTGGACATCGCAGGGGTCAAGGTCGTCTCCCCGGCGGTGGTCACGCTGCATGTGGACGAACTGCGCCAGGCCCAGGTGTACCGTCCAGCCGATCTCATGGGCACTACCTTCTCCGCCGAGGAGATTGCGCCGGGCGGTGAAAGAGAGTTGGTCGGCTTCTTCGAGCAGGCCGAAGGCGACCGTGGGACGGCCTTCGCGGAACGGCTGAGGAGTCTCGCCAATGACAGGGTGGTGTGGCGCAGGGAGCTGCTCCGGGACGGTGAGGGACATCCGGTAGCCCTCTACGTCTGGGCCATGGACGGCCGCACGCTAAACGTCGCGTTCCTCCGCACGGCATCGCACCGGCTGGAGGAGACCCTTGCACGGCAACTGCTGTTCATGCTCAAGCGGCTCGGCCGAGAGCGAGGGGCGCAGGCAATCCGCATGACCGATCCGTTTCTGTCGCCGGCCGCGATGTCGGCGGCCGGTGCCGACGGCTTCACCGAGGACGAGAGCGGCTACACCGTCCTGCTGGTCGACGTCTGCGGACCTGCCGAGGCCGTGTCGCGGAAGGCGGCGGAGATCGCAGGACGCATGAGACGGTCGGCTCCTCGGCTGGATGAGCGCGTGTCGCCGGAGGTCGCGAGCATGGCCGAGCGGGTGTGGTGGCCGGCCAAATTGATCGACACAGCCCTGCCCTCCTTCATCGCGCCCATCAAGCCGCGATGGTCTACGGAGCTCTTCGACGTTCCGGCCATGCTCGTTCCCCGGGACGACGTCCTGGGCATCAGTCGCGAGCACGTCTACTACCGTTCGTCTGGTCGCCGGGGAGAGAGCGTTCCCGCCAGGATCCTGTGGTACGTCAGTGAGGGGGCTTCCGGGCAGCAGGGCAAGATGGTCATCGGTTGCTCGCGCCTCGACGAGGTGGTCCTCGACGACCCCGACACCCTCTTCTCGCGATTCGAACACCTGGGCGTATATGGTCATGTCGAAGTGCGTGATGCAGCCGACGGGTCGGGGAAGGCCATGGCGTTGAGGTTTTCGGACACGGAGATCTTTCCCGTCCAGGTGACGCATGCGCGAATGACCGCGTTGGCCAAGGGGCTGGGACTACGGTGGGTACCGCCGATGCAGCTGTCGAAGATCAGCAACACGCTGTTCCAGGCCATGTACGAAGAGGGGCACCGAAAGACGTGAGTGATCCGGAACGCGCGATGCTGCTGTCCGTCCACCCTCGGTTTGCCACAGCGATCCTGGCTGGGACCAAGACGGTCGAGGTTCGCCGGCAGCGCGTCGCCGCCTCACCGGGAACTCCTGTGCTCCTGTACGCGACCGCGCCCACGATGGCCATTGTGGGCATGGCGCGGATCTCTTCCGTACAAGTAGCCTCGCCGCGGGAAGTCTGGTCGGCCAACCGCACGAGCGCTGGGATCAGTCGGCGTGAGTACGACGAGTACATGAGTGGAGCGACCCAGGCCAGCGGTCTGTCACTCGAAGAACCGATCACCTTCGAGGCCCCGGTACCGCTGGCCGCTCTGCGTGCCTCGGGATCGTTCCATCCACCGCAGAGCTACCGGTACTTGACCGGTGAAGACCTCCGGAGGGTCGCTCAGGCGGCACCCGTGACCGGTGCGGCCCTTCAAGGTGCACTGAACGACCTGACACCGGCCTAGGTGAGAAACCAGGTGCTTTCAACAGGCTGACCCTGTACTTCCGCTCCCGGACACTGCCCGGCAAACTAGCTCTCCGTAACGGAGAACCTAGGGGGAATCATGGAGTTGGAGCCCACCGAACTGTCCGATGCGATCAAGGCGGTGCGTGGGGGCTTGGCCGCCGCGCAACAGGATGGGGACGGGTCACCGGTCCGGTTCACGGTCAAGGAGATCGTGCTGGACCTGGGAATCGAGCTGCGGCACACCGCGTCGGCCAGCGGCGGAGTAAAGGCGTTCGTGGTCTCCGCAGACGCCAAGGGAGAGCGGGCGAAGACAGCCACGCACCGCATGACGGTCACTTTGGCGGTGACTCCTGATGGCGATGGCAGCGATCTGCTGATCGGTGACCTGGGTGGAGGCCGCGGCGGACCGGTGGACGGTCTGCGGTAGGGGGCGGCGTGAGGGCGGGGGCAGCGGCTCGGCGGACCGTTGAAGTCACCAACTATGACAAGGACTCCTATGGGACCGGCTGCCTGATCGCGCCGGGCCTGGTGCTCACCGCCTACCACGTAGCCTGGCCCGGGGAGGGCGCTGTCGCCGTTCGGGACACCGCGAGTTCTGACTTCACCGAGGCGGTGGTGGTGTGGGAGGACACCGAGTTGGACGCGGTGCTGCTGAAGGCCGACAGTGCACTGGTCGGAGCGAACCTGGGTATCGTGCGCTGGGGCGAGCTGGTCTGTGACTACCCGGAGCGTCGCCCCGTGTGCTCGACGTCGGGGTTCCCCAAAGCGATGCGCCGTCGGGCCTCCTCTGGCTCCAAGCAGTACATCGACGACCTGAAGACGGTGGAGGGCATCATCGCTCCCCACACCGGATCCCGCTCAAGGCTGTACGGTCTCGAAGTCGACGGCACTCTGCCGACCGAGGTGAAAAACTGGCAGGGACTGTCCGGCGCCGGGGTCTTCTGTAACAGCGTGCTGATCGGCCTCGTCCGCCTCGTCGACCGCCAGTGGGACCGGACCCTCATGGTGGTGCCCCTCTCGCATCTGCTGGCCGCCGACGGCTTCATCCTCGCAGTCGCTGCCCACACCGGCATGACCCCGAGCCTCCAGCCCGCCGACCTCCGGCCCCTGATGGACAACGCCCCCGATCCTCAGCTGTCCTCCACCTACCTGCTCGATCCACGCTCCAAGGTCACCGAACTCACCGGCGTCAATGGACTTGTCCGGCAGATCGAGCAGTGGTGCAAAGGCCCGGACCGCCTTGACGTCGCCGCCGTGACCGGGTTGGGTGGCACGGGAAAATCCCGGCTTCTTATCGAGGTCCTGCACCGGCTCACCACAGGTGCAGGCGATCAGCGGCCGTGGAGTGGAGGGTTCCTCGCCGATCACCCCAGCCACACCGACTACCAGGTTCTTGCCGCGGCCAACTACCCGCTGCTCCTGGCCGTCGACCTTGCAGAGGCCCGCCTGCCTCAGATCCGCGATCTCATGGCGGCCTTGGCTGCCTCCCACGACGGTGCCGCAGTCAGGGTTTTGCTCCTGGCCCGTGCACACGACACCTGGTGGCCGGCGCTGCGTCGGCACCTGCGCACCCGGAGCGTCGGCCCCATCGGACATGCCTTCACCCTTACACCCGACAATGCGCTGGACGGCCACACGGCGGAGGACATCTATGTAGAGGCGAAGGCGGCCTTCGCTCGCCGGATCCGTCTGCTCCGGAAGGCCGGACACGGCGACGGCACTTGGCCGGACCGTGTCGTCGCCGATGCACCGCGCTACTACGGAGCCGACGTCGAGCACAGCACCCGGCAACCGGTCATCTACCTCTACATCGCCGCACTCGCCGACGTGCTGGCCCACGCCAACCCCGAGTTCGCCCTTAACGATCACCCCATGGAGGTCCTGCTCGCCAACGAGGTGGAGTACGTTCGGCGCGTCGCCGAAGCCCGCCTCCCTGCAGGCACCGCTGACGACAAACTGCTTCGCTCCCTGATCACCGCCCAGTTCCTCGCCGGAGCACGAACCGCGCAAGAGGGCCGCGCCGCCATCCGGGCCGGCTTCGACACCCACCACCGCGGCTACGGGGCCACCGCCCCTCCCGATGCCCGCCAGCTGGCCGCACTCGACGACGTCCTGACCGCCGCCTACCCGGCCACCGACGGAGCCCACTGGGGATCCGTCGGTGAACCGCTCGCCGCCGCCTGGCTCGCCGAAGTCGAGGCCGACAGCGGCGAGGAGTTCATCGAAGCCTTCCTCCAGCACGACGCCCTGGCGACCGGCCAACGTCACCAGACACTCAGCACCGTCGCCCGCACCGCCAAGGACCAGCCCGGACTCTCTGCCGGTGCCCACCGGGCCGTCGCCGCCGACCCCGAACGTCTCCTGCCGCTCGCTGTCCAGACCGCCACCACTGAACTCAGCACCGACCACGCCCGCCAGTGGCTCAGCGACCTCGAACACGCCGTCGCCGACCGGGCTGCCGATCCGGATTGCGACCCCGACATCAACCAGTGGGCCACCAGCCTTATCAGCGAGGCCCAAGCCTGTACCGCCGACGACAGGGACCTGCAGGAACTGATCGGCGCCCCTCTCCCCCCGGAGGACGACACTCCACAACAGCCGACCCCGGACGCGCCCGCCAGCGACGCCCACCCTGTCCTCGTCAAACCACAGGTCGGCCGGCTCACCCGGATCGTCATCACTTTCCTGGGCCTCTGCCACCTGGTACTTGTCGCGGCCGTCCCCTCCGCCGTCGCTCTCACCACCAGCACCGAAGACGACGGTTGGGTGATGTGGCTCCTGGTTCCCTTTAACGTGGGGATGCACCTGACCATCGCGAGCGTCTTCGGCGGCCGCCGACCTGGAACCTCTGCGATCTCCTGGACCGCACCGCTGTTCACGATCGCGTCGACGACCCTCTCCGGCCTCATGCTCAGCCAAAGCTGGCCCCCGGGCTGGTTCCTGTGGCCGGTCCTTTTCGCCCTCGGCCTGACATCCCTGACCTACGCCTGGCGCATCTCGTTCGGCCAGCTTCAGAACATCACACAGCCGCCCACACCACGTGCGGACAAGTTCACCACCTCGACCGGTGAGCCCTCGATGCCGTCGGCGCCGGAGGCGCTGGGCCGCATGAACATGCGCTGGGAGTTGCTGCGACGCCGGGTCTACGGAGACGGCCGCGGCCTCCCCGGCACGGTCCCAGCGCCGTGGCGGACCTATGCCGCGCTCACCGGCGGGCCGTTGGACGGGCTGCTTCTGGACATCACGGACTGGACGAAGGACGAGATCGACAATGGCGCGGCCCTGGTTGCCGAACGCGGGCGATTCCCCGGCGGCCGCACACTGTATGCCCCCCACCCCGAGGGACCACGAGCACCGGCCCCCGGCGTGACGTGCTGCTTCCACCACACCGGTGATACGCCCTGAACAGGGCCCGTGAGATCGCCCCCGACGGGATGAACCTCGAGCAGCTGCACCTCGCTGCCCGGGGCGGGGTCGGGCTCGAAGACTTCTACGGCCGTCTCGGCTGGAAGGAGATTGGACGATGGCCCGGCGCCCTTCGGCTCGCGCGACTGGCGGAGTCACGTGGTCAACAGTTGCCAGCAGATGGTTGGGCCGTTGCCGCCGTCGGGGCAAGTCCGTCCGTAGTACGGCACGGTCACGCACATCAAGGATGAGGCGGTGCTCGCTGTGGTCATCACCCTCGTTGGCAGCGGCCTTCATCGAAAGAGCTTGGCCGCCCTGGTTCGGGGCGTCTAGCTTGGCACCATGATCTCCCGCTATTACCTCAAGTGCCCGGGATGTGCAGAGGCGTTCGACGCCCGACTCGGTGTGGAGCCGACCCGCGGAACGCGCTTCTACCTGCCGTGCCCGCACTGCGGACTGCCGATCCGGGGCTCGATGTCGGGCACTGAGCTCGAAGACCACCGTATCGCCATCGAGTGCGAGGTGCTGAGCGACTCCGCGCCAGAGTCGCCTGACGGACGCGTCGTGACCATCAATCCGTTCGTGCCGTCGCGCTACGACGCCGACACGTTCACGCCGATGGGGTCTTTCCCGACGATGACGCTCCTCCAGGCCCTCGGCGACCACGCCTTCGCGGAGTTCCAGTCCGAACGGCATTCGGCGCTCGAAGCAGGCCGCGATCAATGGCCCACGGTCCGCATGTTGTTCCAGTACTACCTCCAGGGCAACACTGCGATGTTCGTTCGCATCGCGCAGCAGCAGCTCGGACTCGCATGGGAACCGAGCACGAGCCATGAGCGGACGACCGTCGCTTACCAGGCTATGGGCGCAGTGACGACGGTCATCACAGGGACCACGGGGACCACCAGCGCCAACGTGATCGGCCGTTTCTCGCGCAAGCACTTCGCAGCGATGAAACGACACAAGGATCACCTCGCGACCTTCCGGCGTCGAGGACAGTCCTCGGCGGCTCTGGAACGAGATGTCTTCACCGAGCTCAACCGTTTCGTAGAACATCACGAGTCCTGGGAGATGGGGCTCCTGGGGAGGTTCTTCGGCCCGGGCGGCAATAATGCCTTCGACGACCTTGTCCTCTACCGCGACGAGTTCTCGATGGTGAGGGACCTTTACCAGCACGGATTCGAGCTCGCCTGCAAGTGCCTGTGGCCGCTTGTTGCAGCACAGAACACGGTGAAGCGCGGAAGCCCGGACGACTTCGGAGCCGCCCACCCCGACCGCGTACCCGAGAACAAGCGCCCCAGGAACCTCGACAAGTTCGACAAGTTGCCGAATGCCTTCAAGATCGCATATGTGGCACAGGTGCCGGGTTGGGAGCCATTCGAGAGCTTGCTCAACAACCGTCGCCGGAACACGATCGGGCACGCGACAGCACATCACGACCTTCAGACAGGCCGCGTCGTCAGCGATGAGAGCCCCTCCGGGATGACGTATCTCGAGTTCCTCGGCGAGGTCCTTGGTGTCTTCGAAGCGCTCTCGACCCTTGCCCAGGTGCTCAGGGCCAGTCGTGTTGCCTCCTCGCCGGACTTCGGCCCTTTCGAATGACGACACCGAGATACACGGGCCCGTGCCACAGATGGCCGGGCACCGTCTCACCACCCTCCCTGGATGTGTACCGGGCAGGGGCGTTGCGGCGTGGGCATCCTGGTAGCGGCGTCAGGGAGTGGCAACACGTCGGAACTGTCTGCAGAACCGCAGGATTCCGGGGTGACGAGCTGCGCGGGCACGCCGATGCCGGCAGGATCTCGGCCAGCCAGCGAGCCGGTTCCTCCCCTGGGCGCAACGGGCGGGCCCCGAGACGCTCGAGGCGGCGGACGACCCCGCTGCTGCCCGCCTCCCGGCCGTTGATCTTGGCCGTCGACCCACCGCGAAGACACCGACGCGCAGGCCCTGGTAGTCAGGGCGTCATTGCGCGCATATATCGCCGCATTACCGGCTCGCGGTCTATCTGCAGGCAGGTACTGGCCAGCGTCCAAGCGAGGCCCTCGCCTTCTCCACCGAATGTCGACGGTCCGGATTCGTCAGGATCCGTTGGCAGGTCAGCGCCATGGCCCACCGTGCGGACTGCCGCACGGTCTTCGTGCCGCTTAAGAATCGGACGGAGGGTGAATATCGCGACGTCCCGACTGCCCTCTTTGTTGATCAGGAGATGGAGGCTCATCTGTCGACATGAAAGCCGGTGCCCGTGATCTTCATCGGGCAGAGGGGCAAGCAGCGCAGGCTTGAAGCCTTCTTCTCCCCGCGTTCCCACGGCAAGAGCACGACGCCCACCGCGTCCACCTACGGCTACCACTTCAAGAAAGCGTGCCAGTGCCCACGTTCACTCGTCGGGGGACTCCGTTGCCAGCGGGATGCCGCACCGCCAGCAGCCGTTCGCGTGGTCGTCCCCGCAGACGTAGCCGATGCCACCATCCACGCACCATTCGGCGGCCTCCTCGGACAGCAGGTCGGGCCCGGCATGGAGCAGCCGACGGAGCTCCGTGGTGTCCGCGATGTCGGCTGGGCGGTTGGTGAACCACTCGTCGAACCAAGGCTTGTCTCGGTGCACGTTCCAGCGCGCATTCTCCCGGTCGTCGACAGCCGTAGTGAACCGATCGACGACGCGCCCCCAACTCGGTGTTCCAAACCAGCCGTTGTCGGACGCGCAGAAGAATTCGATCAGGGTTCGCAGGCCGAACGTCTTCTCGCGAAGGCAGTACGCCCGCCCCCAAGCGATCGCGTCCTGTGCCATCTCCGCGAGTTCTTCGCGCGGATCAGCCTCGTGCGCCGGATCGTCAGGATTGTGGCAGGCCAGCCCGAGCTCGAGAACAGACTGCCCGGTCGGTAGAACCCGGGACGGGTTGATGATCGTGAGACCGAGACCGATCCAGTCGACATGGTCGAACGACAGCAGCGAGCGCACGAGTCGGGTGGTTGCCGTGTTGATCCGCATCATTGTGCCGTCGTGTAGCGGACTCTTCCCGGCATGCCAGTTCTCGATGGGTGTGTTGCGCCACACCGCGAGCGTGATGCGGGTGGCAGCGAGCCACAGCAGCGCGTCGTCGTCGAGATGCCCGAACCGCTTGGCGCACTCCTGGGCGCCGTAGGGAATCAACTCTTCCGGTTTCGGCCACCTGTGGCTCTCGGGCCCTTCAGGCGCGTGCTCGTAGTCGTCGGCGTACTCGTCGAGGATCGCGCTCAACTCGGCAGCGCTGTAAGCCTCGCTGTACTCGGAGCTGTCCGGCTCCTCGACGGTGTACATGTCGTGGTCCCAGGAGACGTACACGTCGCGCCAGAGCACTACGGCATCGCACTCGCCGGCGTTGTCCGTCACAACCGGCCTGATGGTGATCGGGGCAGTACGCCCGTCGGTTCGCTCGCCGTCCTTCTCGGCGGCCCATGCGGTGATGACCCCGAGCGGCTTCGGAAGGAGAGGACCGACCTCGGTGATGCTGAACGGCTCGTCGTCGTCATCGGTGTCGAACCGGCTGTTGACGAACGCGACTGCCTCGGAGGGCGTGCTGACGAGGGACTGGCTACCACTCTCGTTGTCAACCACTCGCCACAACGGGCTGTTCTTCAAGATGCTCTCCGATCGCGGTGAGCGCACCCGGGGCGGGTGCGATGTGCCGGGTCGCTCGGCACTGACTCCGATTATGGGCTGATCAACCGATCCGTAGTCCCGGAGGCGCTTGTCAGCGACAACGTTCGGTACGTTCGCGCGTAACCTGCTTTTCGCGACCGCGGCGATAGAGCAGAGTCCCACAGCGGAGGAGGCGAGGATGGCGCTGAACAGGAAGGGTTCCCGGCGCGTAACCGTTGACGGGATCGAGTACCGCTGGCGGATCCGCAGGAAGCCCTCCTACATGCAGGGCCTCTGCTGGACACCGCTGACCTATGCGGTTGAAGCGGCCAGCGGCAACCAGCCGGGCACGACCTTGATCGTCAACAGCGGTCAGGCCCATCCCAGCAACTGGGTGGGCGTCGAGACGGAGCCCATTCGTCCGGCTCACGTTGCTGCCAGCATGCGAGAGGCACGGGATCAAGGCTGGGATCCAACCCGGGTCGGTTCTCCTTTCCAGCTCGACCGATCGGCAGGATTCATCGCCCAGTCATGAGACAGAGCGGAGTAGGGCGGCGCATCTGGCCCGGCACCATGGCCTGGTGACCAGATGGATGCGCTGCTACTGGGACGAGGAAGACATCTGGTCTCCTCCGACGAGGGAGCGTCCTGCATGAGCTGGCCGCGGAGGCTGCCTTCGCTGCCCATGGCAACAACACCGGCTGAAACCGACACCCAAGGGGAGGGCCCCATTGGCTGATCAACTGGAGGGGAGCCCGAGTTTGTCGAAAAACGCCCGGTTGCGTTCGGTAGCGGCGTTGACGAGGCGGTCGAAGCTCACCACTTCGATGTATGCCTTGAGCGGTTCGTTGAAGCCGAAGTAGCCCATGCCGTCGTGCGTGGGCCGCAGAGTCGCGTACTCGCATCTGTCCACCATCGTCTTCGTCAGATCGGCGAGGACGTAGCAGAAGGCAGGTGCTTCACGTGTAGGGGGAATCGGCCGCCCGAGCGCGGTCTTCACTCCGCCGGCGCGCACACGCTTGACGTAGTCCAGGCACTGCTGGATGGGGTCCTTGTCCTCCGAGGCGTCATTGCGCATCGGCCGCTTGACTTCGACCACGACGATGGACGGCAGCGGCAGCGATTGCCCCTCCGAGGCCAGGACCGGCGAGCCGACGAGCCGGGTCGCGAGCAGGTCGGGCTCCCTCGTCGAATCGGAACCCGTTATCGGCATGCTTTTGAGGGTTTTGTCCGAGGCGAGGTAGTCGTGGAACGCGAGCCGCTCGTCGATGATCCACAGGTTCGAGGCATCGGTGCCGACCTCATTAGCCTCGGGCTTTCACGGGCGGGCCGGCGCGGACCTTGATCAGATAGGCGGAGAGTACCGCTGAGCTGCGGCGATGGGACTTGCCAGGAGGGCT